>NZ_JAFMPY010000054.1 GCF_017353515.1 Jiella sonneratiae | reverse complement strand
GCGCACGCCGTCCTCGTCATAGACGGCGCCGGCTGGCACGGTTCCGCGGCACTGCGGGTTCCGGACAACATCACCATCGTCATCCTGCCGCCCTACGCACCCGAGCTCAATCCCGTCGAGAACATCTGGGCCTATCTGCGCGCAAACAAGCTCGCCATCAGTGTCTTCGACAGCTACGACGACATCGTCGATCGCTGCTGCGAGGCCTGGAACTTCTTCGCAAACGATCCTGACCGCATCCGATCGATCGCTGATCGGCAATACGCACAAGCGGTCAGAGCTTAGGGCCGTTGGTATAAGCCATAGTTTCAATAATCCTACAGTTTCTTGAGTATTGCAATACTCATAATTTGAGATAGTGGCGATGTGGCATTCCCGATTGCAGGTAAGCCGTTCGCAGGTTCAAAGTCTCTGGAACCTATCACATCAGACTCGGCATTGCTTTCTGACAACGAATTATTGTGGACTGCTATCAATGCGTTTTCCAAATCGGCAACGATGAAATAATGTCTTAATTCCATCGATTTTTGATCGAGGATTTGTATTAGATGAACACTTGGACCAACTTCACGAAGGATTCCAGTTCCAATCACGATTTCACGCTCATTACCGAACTTTTCGCCGCTCTCCACCATAAGGTTGCTTATAGGCTCGGTAAATTCGATGGCATCAAATATGAGGGGGCCATTCTCTTGACTGTTAACTTCAAACAAAATCTTTCGGCGTTTTTGTGCGCTTCGGCCGTTATCGCTATGGACGACGCGCCAATATCCACGCCATTTCCGAATATATCGCTCATCAAGGTTGCGACTTGGAATACGCGTCATGTCATTGCGGGGAGCTAACCTATCAAAATCAATATTTTTTATCTGATTATGCATTTGTAGCCATTTCACGGACCAATCCAGCTTGGCTTCGGTAAGCATGGATATTTGCGCTGCAAATCGGCGTAGCGCCTCGCCCTCGATCATCCCGTATTGCTTGTAGTCGTATAAAGCTCCGCCGACTTCTTCAGTCATCATACGCTGCGCAATCCGGCTCCAGGATATCGGTTTGCCATTCACTAGCGTGTTCTCACGATAGAGCAACAGGCGGGATCGGATGAACGTAAGTTGGTACGCGCTATAATGCCTGAACGCCATTTTATGAACCGACGAGGAATGCGCGAGGAACTGCCGCGCAAAACTAGATTATGATTCTCCTGACCGCAACGAACAGATGAAGTGCGCAGAGCTCGCTCGGCGCATATAGGATTTATTTCCTTGATTGTTCTTGTATTGTTCTATATACTTGCTCTCCGTGGCAGATAAGCGAAAGGAGGCAGGCCATGACGACTGAAGATGAATTGGCTCTCGCCGCGCGCGATGCCGCCAAAGCGGACGAAACGCCTGTCCGGTCGCTTGATCTCGACGTCGACGCTTACATGAGCGAACTCGATGATTTCGACATGACCGACGCGCAAAAGCGCGAGCTTTTGCAGACTCTGTGGTCGATCATGCGCGGCTTTGTCGATCTCGGCTTTGAGGTCGATGTCTGTTCCGTCGTGTTCGGCGAAGATTATTTGCTTCCCGAAGACGATTCTGCGGGCGTAGACTCGTCCCACCCCAACAAACCGGAGACGCGATAGCCGCACCGTTTATTGCTTTACGAGGAGACCCGCCATGCCCGTTACCGAGAACCATTTTGCCGTCATCTACTGCCGGGTGTCCAGCATCAAGCAGACCACGGCAGGCGACGGCCTGCGCAGCCAGGAGACCAGGTGCCGCGAGTTCGCGCGGATGCGGGGATATGAAATTCTGCAGGTCTTCACCGATGATGTTTCGGGGTCGAAGACCGAGCGGCCCGGCATGGCGGCCATGCTGCTTTATCTCTCAAGCCGCGTCGGCGAGCGGACCGTGGTTATCATCGATGACATCTCGCGCCTCGCCCGCAGTGTTGACGCGCATTCGCAGCTGCGCGCGATGATCGTGGCGGCAGGCGGTATTCTTCAATCACCCTCTATCGAATTCAGCGATGACCCCGACTCGGTCATGATCGAATATTTGCTGGCCACGGTCGCCCAGCATGCGCGGCAGAAGAATGGCCAGCAGACCAAGAACCGGATGCGGGCGCGCCTGCAGAACGGCTATCATGTGTTTCAGGCCCCCGTCGGCTATCGCTATGAGCGGGTTTCGGGGCGTGGCAAGATGCTCAAACGGGATGAGCCGGTGGCGTCCGTCATCATCGAAGCGCTCGAAGGCTATGCCTCGGGCCGTTTCGAGATACAGGCCGATGTGCGGCGCTTCCTCCAGAAGAGTCCATTCTTCCCCAAGCCGGCGGCAGGCCATGTGACGAACGAGCGCGTGGCCGTTATGCTCAAGCAGCCTGTCTATGCTGGATATATCGAAGCACCGGAATGGGGCGTGAGCCTGCGTCCTGGACAGCACGAGGGGCTGATCTCCTTTGAGACCTACAAGCAGATTCAGGACCGCCTCAACGGCGTGAACCGGCTACCGAAGCGCCGCAACCTCAATGAAGATTTCCCGCTGCGCGGCTTCGTCCTCTGCTGCGACTGCGATACGCCGCTGACCGCCTCCTGGTCGAAGGGCTCGCATGCGCGCTACCCGTACTACCTCTGCCGCAAGCGAGGATGTCCAAGCTACGGGAAGTCGATACGTCGCGATGAGCTGGAAGCCGAGTTCGAGACGCTGCTGCAGTCGGTCCAGCCGACCGAGCGGCTGTTTAAGGTAGCGACCAGCATGTTCCGGCAGCTGTGGGACCATCGCCTGGAGCAAGCCGAGAATCACGCCAAGGCGCTCGGCGCGCAGCTGCTGAAGATCGAGAAGCAGATCGGGCAGTTTCTCGACCGCATCGTCTCGTCGGATGTGCCGAGCGTCATCAACGCCTATGAGCGCAAGGTGAAGGCGCTTGAAGAAGACAAGATCGTCATCAACGAGAAGCGGGCAAACGGCGCAAAACCCGCGAGCAGCTTCGACGGTGCAGTTAGAACGGCCCTCGGCTTCCTCGCAAACCCTTGGAATATATGGGCGGGAGGACGTCTTGAGGACCGCCGGACAGTGCTGAAACTGGCCTTCACGGACCGGCTTCGCTACGACCGTAAGAAAGGATTTAGAACGGCAGAAATGAGTTTGCCGTTCAAGGTGTTAAAGCGATTATGCGGTGCTGAAGAAGGGATGGCGCACCCGACAGGATTCGAACCTGTGACCTTCGGCTTCGGAGGCCGACACTCTATCCAGCTGAGCTACGGGTGCATCGATATTTAGATAGTGGCCGAGATCGAACAGGGTCAATCCCGAATTCGCTGATCGCATTGACGGCAAACAGGGTGGACCTTCGCTTCACCGATTCATGCCGTTTGCGCTCTACAACCTCCTTCAGTTTGCTTCCGTGGTGCTTCCGCGACCTCAAAAGCGGTTTTCGTGCCTTCGCCGAGCTTCGCCAATCGCTTGGTTTTCCTCGACTTTTTTGGCTCCCATCAACAACATGCTTGACTTACCACTGCCTTCGGAGGGCGACACTCTATCCAGCTGAGCTACGGGTGCTGACCGGTCGCCGGCTTCGACTGCGGTTCTCCTAAACCATCTGCCCGGCCGGAACAAGCCTTGTCCTTGGCTTGCAACGGGTGAGACGGTCGCAGGCGTTCCAGAGCTATGGCTGATTTTGGGTGACGGGTCCGATCAGGCGGCGCGTTGATCGGCGTCTGGGCTGACCGCGACGCCGTCGGTGAATGTGACGCCCGCAATGACCATCGGCAAGCGATTTTCGCCTTTCAGCTTCCGCCAAGTTTTTGAAGCGGCCATGACGAGCTTGAAGACCATGAGCTCGGCGGTCTTGT
>NZ_JAFMPY010000053.1 GCF_017353515.1 Jiella sonneratiae | reverse complement strand
CTTTTGACCCCGTCGGAGGGCCATGTGCGCTTCGACGACCGCGACGTGACGATGCTTTCGCCGGAAGCCCGCAACATCGCCCAGGTGTTCCAGTTCCCGGTGATCTACGACACCATGACGGTGCGCCAGAACCTCGCCTTCCCGCTGAAGAACCGCAAGGTGCCGGCCGCCGAGATCGCCAGCCGCGTCGAGGACATGCTGCGCCGCATCGGGCTCGAGGCGAAGGCCGACCGCAAGGCGCGGGGCCTGACCGCCGACGAGAAGCAGAAGATCTCGCTCGGCCGCGGCCTGGTGCGCTCCGACGTCGCCGCCATCCTCTTCGACGAGCCGCTGACGGTCATCGACCCGCACATGAAGTGGCAGCTGCGCTCGGAACTGAAGCAGCTGCACCACGAATTCGCGATGACCATGGTCTACGTCACCCACGACCAGACCGAGGCGCTGACCTTCGCCGACAAGGTGGTGGTGATGTTCGAGGGCGAGGTCGTGCAGATCGGCACGCCGGAAGAGCTGTTCGAGCGGCCGCAGCACACCTTCGTCGGCTATTTCATCGGCTCGCCGGGGATGAACGTCCTGCCCTGCCGGCTGGAGAACGGCGAGGCGGTGGTCTCGGGCGCGCGCATCGCGCTGCCGGCCGTGCGTTCCGTGCCGCATGAAGGCCAGATGACGGAACTCGGCATCCGGCCGGAATTCGTCGGCATCGTGCCGCGGGGCGGCGGCGTGCCGATCGCCATCGACCGGGTCGAGGACATCGGCTCCGAGCGCATCGTCCGGGCCCGGCTCGACGGCATGCCGCTCACCGCGATCCTCAAGGAGAACGCGGCGATCCCCGCCGAGGCGGATGCGGCATTCGCGCCGCATGCCCTCAATCTCTACGCCGATTCCTGGCTGGTCGAGCGGGGCTGAGGAGACGCATCATGGAAAAGACCTGGAACAACAAGGCCTGGTTCTTCGTCCTGCCGGTGCTCCTGCTCGTCGCCTTCTCGGCGGTCATCCCGCTGATGACGGTGGTGAACTATTCGGTACAGGACAGCTTCGGCAACAACCAGTTCTTCTGGTACGGGGCCGACTGGTTCCGGGAAGTGCTGACGTCGGAAAGGTTCCACGACGCGCTGATGCGCAACCTGCTGTTCTCGGCGATCATCCTCGCCATCGAGGTGCCGCTCGGCATTCTGGTGGCGCTGGCGATGCCGAAGAAGGGCGTCTGGGTGCCGGTCTGCCTCGTCCTGATGGCGCTGCCGCTGCTGATCCCCTGGAACGTCGTCGGCACCATCTGGCAGGTCTTCGCGCGTACCGACATCGGCCTTCTCGGCTATACCGTCGATGCCCTCGGCATCGACTACAACTACGTGCGCAACGTCGCCGACGCATGGGTGACGGTCATCGTCATGGACGTCTGGCACTGGACGAGCCTCGTCGTGCTGCTGTGCTATGCCGGCCTCGTCTCGATCCCCGACGCCTACTACCAGGCCGCCAAGATCGACGGCGCCTCGCGCTGGGCGGTGTTCCGCTACATCCAGCTGCCGAAGATGGGCCGCGTCCTGCTGATCGCCGTGCTGCTCCGTTTCATGGACAGCTTCATGATCTACACCGAGCCTTTCGTCGTCACCGGCGGCGGCCCCGGCAATTCGACGACCTTCCTGTCGATCGACCTCGTCAAGCTGGCGATCGGCCAGTTCAACCTCGGCGAGGCGGCGGCGATGAGCCTCGTCTACTTCCTCATCATCCTGCTCCTGTCGTGGATCTTCTACACGGTGATGACCAATGCCGGCACCGACCGGCCGCTGAAGGGGGGCGCGGAATGACCGACCAGGCGACGATCGACCACACCAGCCTTCCGGGCGCCGCGCATTCCGAGAGCGCCCTCGCCGCGCGGTCGCGGATGAAGGCCGGCCATTTCCGCTGGAAGGCGCTGATCCCCATCTTCTACATCGTCTTCCTGCTCCTGCCGATCTACTGGCTGGTCAATATGAGCTTCAAGACCAACCAGGAGATCCTCGGCACGCTGACGCTGTTTCCGCAGCATCCGACCCTCCACAATTACCGGGTGATCTTCACCGATCCGTCCTGGTACATGGGCTACGTCAATTCGATCATCTACGTCGTGATGAACATGGTGATCTCGGTGGCCGTGGCGCTGCCGGCCGCCTATGCCTTCTCACGCTACCGCTTTCTCGGCGACAAGCACCTGTTCTTCTGGCTCCTGACCAACCGCATGGCGCCGCCGGCAGTGTTCGCCCTGCCGTTCTTCCAGCTCTATTCGGCCTTCGGCCTGATCGACACCCACATCGCCGTGGCGCTCGCCCACTGCCTGTTCAACGTGCCGCTGGCGGTGTGGATTCTCGAAGGCTTCATGTCCGGCGTTCCCAAGGAGATCGACGAGACCGCCTATATCGACGGCTATTCCTTCCCGCGCTTCTTCTTCAGGATCTTCATGCCGCTGATCGCTTCGGGCATCGGCGTCGCGGCCTTCTTCTGCTTCATGTTCTCCTGGGTCGAACTGCTGATCGCCCGCACCCTCACCGTCACCGACGCCAAGCCGATCTCGGCGATCATGACCCGGACCGTCTCGGCGTCGGGCCTCGACTGGGGCGTGCTGGCGGCGGCGGGCGCGCTGACCATCATCCCCGGCGCCATCGTCATCTGGTTCGTCAGGAACTACATCGCCAAGGGCTTCGCCCTGGGGCGGGTATGATGGCCGTGCGCCGCCCCCTCGCCCTTCGAGGCATTGGCAGGCTGAGCACTGGCGAGACCAACCCGCATTGCCCCCTCGCCCTTCGAGGCTCGCTTTGCTCGCACCTCAGGATGAGGGGGCGGAGCGGCGGCGCGGTCGTCGCCTCTTGCTCCACGAGATCAGCCGAAATCGTGGGCGTATCTGGTCGGCCGGCCAAGGCGACACCGCGTTCCCGCGCCGTGCAGGCGCCGGCGCTCTCCCCATTTCCTCATCCTGAGGTGCGAGCAAAGCGAGCCTCGAAGGGCGAGGGAATGGCGCCACCAGCCTGTCAATCAGTCCACGATGTCCTCGATCCCCAGCTTCAGCGTCCACGCCAGCGCCTTCAGCGTCGACAGGCGCGGGTCGATCTTGCGGCTTTCGATGTCGGAAACGCTCGCCGCCCGCACCCCGGCCTTGGCGGCAAGCTCGGCCTGCGTCCAGCCGACCGCCTTGCGCCAGGCCGCCAGCGGGTGGAGCGTGCCGTTCCAGACCTGTTCCGCCAGGTCGTGGGGCATCGAGGGCGCCCCCTCGTCGGCAATCATCGCCTGCTCGGCGATCGCCACGTCGCCCGCGTCCTCGATGAGCGTCCGATACTCTTCCTCGGTCAAGACGATGAATTTGTCGCCCTTGAGGTTCACCGCTTCATTCATGGGACTTCCTCAACGATAGACCGCGCGCCGATGCGCTATTCTGATAACCAGGACGTCGTTTTCGATGACGAACACGGCGCGCCAGTCCCCGTGCCGAAGGCGAAACTCGTCGGTTCCGACCATTTTGACGACATCGCCGATCCGAGTTTCCGCGTATCGGACGAGTTTGCCTTTGATCGCGTCTCGGTCGTGGGCCGGCATGCGGTTCAGAGCCTTCATCGCCGACGGCCGATAGGTCACCTTCATTCCGGCACTCGCCTGCGTGTTGGTTCCGTATACGCCAAAGCGCATTTTTCGGCAACGGCTTTGCCAGTTTCCACATCTTGCAGTCGAAAGGCAATCGCATGATCGACCTCTCCTGGATGGCCTGGACCTGGCCGACGGCGATCTTCTTCGTCGCGATTTTCGGGCTGATCGCCCTGATGGGCGTGTGGGAATACGTCTCGCCGGGCGGGCATCCGCGCGTCGGCGTCCTGCGCTTCGAGACGACGCGCGGCGATCGGCTGTTCGTCTCGCTGCTCGGTTCGGCCTTCATCTGCCTCGGCTGGCTCTGGGCCACCGATCTTTCGCTCTGGTACGCGCTCGTCCTGTGCGCGGTGTTCTTCGTCCTCGTCTTCAGCCTCGTGTGAGGCTTCGGGCGGTGACGACCACGGCCCGCTCCGCCGCCGGTCGGCGCGGGCTTCCTCAGATCGACCGGTTTCTGCAACGGGAGGACATACGCATGAAACGCAGTCTCTGGGTCACCAGCGCGACCCTCGCCATCGCGCTCGCCACGGGCC
>NZ_JAFMPY010000052.1 GCF_017353515.1 Jiella sonneratiae | reverse complement strand
TCGCGGATCGAAGGGCGCTGAGGCCGATCGCGGGGCGCTCTCTCCCCCTTGCGGGAGAGAAAGCGATTTCATCGCCTTGGCGGAGCCAAGCGATAGAAATCGCAAGAGAGGGGTTTCACCGGGTCAGGCATGGTGGCGGCGGGAGACGTCGCTGCCTCGGCGGCAGCGTCGACGGTGAAGCCCCTCTCTTGCCATTCTCAAGGTTTGGTCCCCGGCAAGCCGAGGCCCAATTCCTCGGAATGGCTTTTTCTCCTGCAAAGGGGAGAGAGGGCGCCCCGTTCGGCTTGCTACCCCGCCCGGAACCCGCGATAGGTCGCGGCGCCTGGATCGGCGACGGCGGATTCGGTGGTGGCGAGGCGGCCGATCGACTCGTGCAGCGGCGACTTCACACACACCGGGTCGGTATTCGCCGCATCGCCGGTCAGCGCCAGGGCCTGGCAGCGGCAGCCGCCGAAGTCGACCTCCTTGCGCTCGCAGGAGCGGCAGGGCTCCTTCATCCAGGACGTGCCGCGATAGGCGGTGAAAGCCGGGCCGTCGTACCAGGTTTCAGCGAGGGAATGGTCGCGGACGTTCCAGAAGTCGAGGTGGCGGATGGTTTCGGCGGCGTGGCAGGGGAGAACCTTGCCGGCCGGGGTGACGGAGAAGGTGCGGGTGCCCCAGCCGCCGTTGCAGAGCTTCGGATAGCGCGCGTAGTAGTCCGGGAAGACCGCGTCGATGACGAGCGTGCCCTTCAGCCGCTCGCGCGCGGTCTCGACCTCGTGGATCGTGCGGTCGACGTCCTCGCGGGCCGGCATCAGCTGCGCCCGGTTCTTCAGGGCCCAGCCGTAATATTGCGTGTGGGCGATCTCGAGCCGCTTGGCGCCGAATTCGACCGCCTTCTCGATCATCTCCGGCACCTGATGGATGTTCATCCGGTGGATCACGGCATTGAGCGTCAGCGGCACGCCGCTTGCGACGACGGCGCGGGCGAAGGCCTGCTTCCTCTCGTAACCGCCGCGATAGCCGCCGACCCGCTCGGTGATCGCCTCGTCGGCGCCCTGCATCGACAGCTGGATATGGTCGCAGCCGGCCTCGACGAGAGCGTCGAGCTTTTCCGGCGAAACGCCGATGCCGGAGGTGATGAGGTTGGTGTAGAGGCCGACCGTGCTCGCATGGCGCATCAGTTCGACGATGTCGCGCCGCGCCGTCGGCTCGCCGCCCGACATGTGGAGATGGATGACGCCGAGCTCGGCGGCCTCGGTGAAGACCCTTTTCCACGTGTCCGTATCGAGCTCCGCAGACTTCGGGTCGAGCTGCAGGGGATTGGAGCAGTAGGTGCAGCGCAACGGGCAGCGATGCGTCACCTCGGCGAGCAGGCCGAGGGGCGGCTGCGGCCGCGGCGGCGGCGGGGCGGCGCCGCGCGGGCGCCGGTCGAGAAGGGTCTCGCTCATAGGGTCACCATCTGCTTGTCGGCGAGATCGCGCAGGAAGCTCTCGACATCCGGACGGATCATCGCCTCGTCGGCGGTGAAGATTTCGGTCAGCCGGGCGAGGATCGCCGCAAAGGGCGTCTTGCCGTCGACGAGCCTCAGGATCTCGGTCGAGACCTGATCGGCCTCGAAGATCCGCTCCGGCCCGAGCAGGACGAAGCGACCGCGCGCCTTGTCCTCGCGGAACTTCACGCCCCGCGGCAAGGCGGGGACGGCGTCGTCGGCGATGCCGGCCGGCCGCTCCATCAGGCCGTCTCCCGGCCGGCCTCGGCCTCGCCGGGCCGCCAGGCGTCCGGCGGCACGTTGCCCGGCTCGACATAGGCGTAATGGAGCGCGTCGAGCTGCGCCCAGAGCACCTGGCACTTGAAGCGCAGCGCCTCGATCACGGCGTCCTGCTTCTCGCGGGTGTCGGCGTGTTGAAGGCAGTAGTCCAGCGCGAAGTCGCTGTCGCGCTTGGCCTGCACCGGGCGCTTGTCGAAATAGGCCAGCGTCTCCCTGGAGATGAAGTCGTAATGGGCGAGCATGCCCCTGGTCCTGACGCCGATCACCGAGGGGGAGAACAGCTCGGTCAGGGAGGAGGCGACGGCCTCGAGCAGCGAGCGGTCGCGGACGAAATGGACATAGGCGTCGACGGCAAAGCGCGTGCCGGAAAGGATGCCGCGGCCGGACATGACATAGGCGCGGTCGAGGCCGACGCCGTCGGTCAAAGCGATCCACTTCTCGATGCCGCCGCGCTCGGTCTCCGACCCGTCGTGGTCGAGGATGCGCTGGCGCCATTCGCGCCGCAGCTCGACGGTGCCGAGCCGGGCGAGGATGTAGGAATCCTTCACCGGGATGTTCGCCTGGTAGTAATAGCGGTTGAGCGCCCAGGCCTGGACCTGCGGCCGGGTGAGCCGGCCCTCCTGCAGAAGCGTCTGGAACGGATGCAGCGAATGATAGCGGGTGGCGCCGATCTCGCGCAGCGCCGCCTCCAACTCCTCGCGGCTCATCATCTCGTCCGACCGACCCGTCATAGCGCGATCTCCATCCCGTCATGCGTCACCGCCCAGCCGGCGGCCTCGACGGCCTTGCGTTCGTCCGAGCCCTTCACGAGGATCGGGTTGGTGTTGTTGATGTGGATATAGGCCCGCCGGCCGATATGAAGGCCCTCGAAGGCGTTCATGCTGCCGCCCTCGCCGGCGATCGGCATGTGGCCCATGCGCCGGCCGGTCTTCTCCCCGACGCCGGCACGGCGCATCTCGTCGTCTTCGAAGAGCGTGCCGTCGAAGAGCAGGCAGTCGGCGCCGGCGATGCGGGCCTTGAGCTGATCGGTCAGATGCGCGCAGCCGGGGATGTAATAGGCGGTGCGGCCATGCGCCGAGAGCCTGACGCCGACCGTCATCTCGCTCTCCTCGCCGACGTCGACCTCGCCCTTTTCCATGAACAGCGGCACCTTGCCCGGAACGGAGAAGATCTCGACGGACAGGCCGGGAACCGGCTCGAAGCGCGCGCCGATCTCGACGGGGCGCTTTTCGACGAAGGCCGGGTCGAGCACCTGGAAGACCGGGCTCTCGGCGACCATGCCGAGGACGCCGGCAGTGCCGTAGAGCGGGAAGCGCTGCTTTTCGCGCAGCGTCAGAAGGCCGGCGATATGGTCGACGTCGCCATTGGTGACGAGGACGGCGGCGATCGGCGTGGCGCGCCTGACGGTCTCGTCGACGCCGGCGACGGGGGAAAGACGCGGCGAGGCGACGATCTGCTGGCGCAGATCAGGCGAGGCGTTGAGCAGCAGCCAGTTGCGGCCGTCCGCCGAGGCGGCGATCGAGGACTGCGAGCGCGGCTCGACCCGCTCGTCACCCGCCCAATGCAGCCGGCAGACCGCGCAGCAGCAGTTCCACTGCGGCGAGCCGCCGCCTGCGGCAGAACCCAAAACGAAAAGCCGCAGGCGGTCGTCCCGCCCGCGGCCCATATCGGTATGCATGATGCCGATCAGAATTCGACGGGCATGTAGCCGTTGATTTCCATCGCCATGCAGACTTCGGTCACGATCGGCTTGTTCCAGGCCATGCTGTGTCTCCCAGTTTCAGGTTCGTCTCGCCGGCGACCGGCGCTCGACCAAGGGCCGATGCAGTCGCCAACACGACAGCAACATAAGGGAGAGTGGGTCATGCGTGAAGCATCGTCGGGCCCCGTAACGGAAGATCGGGAAGAGTTCCCTGATCCCATCGGCGCACCCCGGAGCAGTCTGCGCGCCCGCCCGCAGGCCCCGGCTGCTCACTTGAGGAGGACGAGCTGGACCCGGCGGTTTTCGGCGGCGAGCGGCTCCGCCGGATCCTTCAGCTCGTTCTCGCCGCGCCCGGCGACGACGAAGCGTTCGGCGGGCAGACCGCTCAACTCGACCAGCCGATCGCGCACCGCCGCGGCCCGGCGCGTCGAGAGCGCCTGGTTGTATTCGTCGCTGCCGGCGGCGTCGGTGTGGCCGATGACGACGAAGCGGTCGTCGGCGAAGCGCTGGTCGGCGACCGCCTCGGCAAGCGCCTTGACCTCGGAGGCCGAGGCCGGCAGCGGCGCATCGGAGCCGCTGGCGAACAGGATCTCCACGTCGATCGAGGGCAAGGGCGTGGAGTCCGGATCGTCCTCGACGATCAGGAGCCGCGTGCGCTCGCCGCTTTTCATCGACCGGCTCTTGCCGAGCTTGGGGCGACAGGCCTCGGCGTCGATGATCTTCTTGTCGCAGAGTTCGCTGCGCGTGTAGCTGTGGGCCGCGCCGCTCGCCTTCTTGCCGCAGCCCTCGGCCTTGCCCTCGAGGCAGTCGCCGAGGGCGGAGTTTTCCGGCGTGCCGAGAAATTCGTCGACGTCGACGGACTGGAGCTGCTGGGCCTTTGCGAGGCCGGCCGGCGCGAACAGGAGGGCGAGACAGAGGCCGAAATGGCCGGCAAGGTTGGCTGGGCCGGCCGGGCCGGGGCGGCGCCGGGCGGCGGCGGTTGCGCCCGAAGATCGGCTCGTCACGGAACGGGGCGTCGTCGTCTCACTCATCACAGCTCATCCCTCTTCCTTCGATCGGTCACTCTCGGGCGCCGTCCGGCACTCTCGGATCACTGTCGCGCATTCCGGGGCCGAACCTTCCCGGCAAGGCACCGGTGGCGGCGCATCTGCGGCCCGGCCTTGCCGGATCCGGCCTCCCAGGCTTCCCCGGCTTGCTCGGGGTCGGAAGGTCGGGTGCGGCAGGCCTTTCGGCCTTTTTTGCCGGCCCCGGCTTTCCAGGCCCTGGCCTTTCCCGTCGCGGCTTTTCCCGGTCCCGGCGGCATGCCCTCCGTCGGCGGCAGCGGTGCCGGAACGCCGACCCGCCGCCACCTTCCGCTACGGCAGAGTAACCGGCGAGACGGCACAGTCAATCGTTGTGGCGGCTTGCCCGCGGGCATCGGACCGGCCGAGGCCTCCTTCCCGCAGATGGAAGGCCGAGAGCGCTTTTCGGGACTCCGGCACCGAAGGCCGCGGCCGCTCTCCGGTGCTCGGTCGCCGGTACTCGGCCGCCGACCCGCGAGCCCCGATCCTCGGGCGCCGCCGCCGCTGCCCGCACAGCCAGCCCTCCCCTCGCCCGCCATGCGATGAATTTTTCCCGCCGCGACCTATCATTGGCGAGCGAGCGCGCGGGGCGGCAATGCGGGCGTTGGGCAGCCCGGCAGGACGGCCCGGCGCTGCCGGGTGCAGCGGCGCGGGGACGCTGCGAAAACAGGGAACGATGATCCATGGCCACGGCGAGAAGCGACACGACCCGGCGGCTCGCCGTGCTGATCGATGCGGACAACGCCTCCTCGAAGATCGCCGACGGGCTGTTCGAGGAGATCGCCAAGATCGGCGAAGCGAGCGTTCGCCGGGTCTATGGCGACTTCTCCAGTTCGCGCTCGAAGGGCTGGGTCGACATCCTCGCCCGCCACGCCATCGTGCCGCAGCAGCAGTTCGCCTACACCACCGGCAAGAACGCCTCGGACATCACCCTCGTCATCGACGCGATGGACCTTCTGCATTCCGGCCGCTTCGACGGCTTCTGCCTGGTCTCCTCCGACAGCGACTTCACCCGCCTCGCCGCCCGCATCCGCGAGCAGGGCGTCGACGTCTTCGGCTTCGGCGAGCAGAAGACGCCGGAGAGTTTCCGCCAGGCCTGCCGGCGGTTCATCTATACGGAGAACCTGCTGCCCGAGCGGGCGGAGCGGGAGCGGGCGAGCGGGCCGGAGGCGGCGAAGCCGCTGGCGCGCCAGGAAGAGGCGACGGGGCTGATGCTGCGGGTCATCGCGCAGATGGATACCGAGGACGGCTGGGCCAATCTCGGCACCTTCGGCAAGCAGATCCTCAATCTCGCGCCCGACTTCGACCCGCGGACCTACGGCTTCCGCAAGCTGAGCGACCTCGTGCGGGCGACGCCGGAATTCGAGGTGCGGGACCGCGAGGGCGCCGGCATCGAGATCCGCGAAGCGCCGAAAAAGCCGCGGCGGCGCACAGCAGCCCGCGGCTCGCGGCGGACGGCGGCGAAATCCGGCTGATACCGAATTCGGGGGATTGATTCAGAGGATTCCCGCTTGGGCTCGAATTTCATAGGCTTGATGGGAGCGATTTGAAGGAGGCCTTTGATGGCGTTCAGTCCCGAGCCGCTGACGATCGATGAGCTTGAACGGCGATTTCGCGACGCCGCCGACGTCGTCGAGCGCAACCATTTCCAGACGATCCTGCTTCTGGCGAAGGGTCGATCGCGGGCAGAGGTGGCGGAGATCCTGGCCTTTTCGGAACGCTGGGT
>NZ_JAFMPY010000051.1:0-5000 GCF_017353515.1 Jiella sonneratiae | reverse complement strand
AACGCTCCGCTACCACTCCCTAAGGAGTCCACAGCTTCGGTGTATGGCTTGAGCCCCGGTACATTTTCGGCGCAAAGTCTCTTGTTTAGACCAGTGAGCTGTTACGCTTTCTTTAAATGATGGCTGCTTCTAAGCCAACATCCTGGTTGTTTTGGAAACTTCACATCCTTTCCCACTTAGCCATAACTTGGGGACCTTAGCTGGTGGTCAGGGTTGTTGCCCTCTCCACGACGGACGTTAGCACCCGCCGTGTGTCTGCCGGATAGTTCTTCCAGGTATTCGGAGTTTGGTTAGGATCAGTAAGACGGTGAGTCCCCATAGCCCATCCAGTGCTCTACCCCCTGGAGAATAAGTCCGACGCTCTACCTAAATAGATTTCGCGGAGAACCAGCTATTTCCGAGTTTGATTGGCCTTTCACCCCTAGCCACAAGTCATCCCAATCTATTGCAACAGATGCGGGTTCGGCCCTTCAGTGCGTGTTACCGCACCTTCAGCCTGCTCATGGCTAGATCACTCGGTTTCGGGTCTAATCCGACGAACTGAACGCCCTGTTCAGACTCGCTTTCGCTGCGCCTACACCTATCGGCTTAAGCTTGCTCGCCAGACTAAGTCGCTGACCCATTATACAAAAGGTACGCCGTCACCCGGTCATCAAATGCTTCGCATTTGGTGACCGGCTTCCGTCTGATTTTTTCTGGGCCTCAATCGCCGGCGCGGGCATCCGCCCGCTTGGCTTGCGCGCCATCAGGCGCGACGGCCGTTCGGCCTTGCGAAGCCTTTCAGGCTTCGAGGCAACCTCCTCTCCAACCTAAGGAGAACAAGGCGCCCCGGTGCGAAGGCACCGCAAGCGCGACCGCGCGTCGCCGATCGTTCGGCGCGCCGTCGCAGCGCCAGCGGGTCGAAGACCCGCGTTCGGCGCGTGAGACAAAAAATCAGGAGAAGTCCGTCTCAAATCCGAAGGATTTGAAGACCGGGCTTCGACTGTTTGTAGGCATTCGGTTTCAGGTTCTCTTTCACTCCCCTTGTCGGGGTGCTTTTCACCTTTCCCTCACGGTACTGGTTCGCTATCGGTCATGCACGAGTACTTAGGCTTGGAGCGTGGTCGCCCCATGTTCAGACAGGATTTCACGTGTCCCGCCCTACTCGAGGACCTCGAAGAGCCTTGCGCCTACGGGGCTGTCACCCGATCTCGCCACGCTTTCCAACGTGTTCGGCTTCTCTCATACGAGGCCACTGGCCTGGTCCGCGTTCGCTCGCCACTACTAACGGAGTCTCGGTTGATGTCCTTTCCTTCGGGTACTGAGATGTTTCAGTTCCCCGAGTTCGCTTCTAACCCCTATGGATTCAGAGTCAGATACCTTCGTTGACTACCGTTAATCTAAACCGCTCACGGGCCGAAGGCCCTCCGCGTGGGCGGGCCATGAGGCCCGTCGCCCGTTCGGGCTCTGGCTGCCGCTCGCCCTTCAAGGGAGCACGGCAGTCAGGCCGCGACTGCGGCCCGCCGCTCCTGCGGCGCGCCCGCGCAGGCGATCGCGAAGCGATCTGCCGTGAGCGAGCAGTTTAGACTTAACGGTAGTCGAAGGTGGGTTGCCCCATTCGGAAATTCACGGATCAAAGCTTATTCGCAGCTCCCCATGACTTATCGCAGCGTATCACGTCCTTCATCGCCTGTGCATGCCAAGGCATCCACCAAATGCCCTTCAGACACTTGATCGTTCTCATCGTCGATGATCATCGGCGCGGCCCCAAGGGCCGTGCCGGTTTGTTTGCCCACTCACGCGCGAGGCGCTGCGTGGGGCGCGGCCCATCAGGGCCGACGGCCGTTCGGCCTTGCCTCGGACTTTCGTCCTCGGTTCGGCGCCCCGTCCGGCAGCCATTCGAGCCGCTCAAACAAGAGAGAAGATCATCGAACAGAGATCATTCTTGGTTCGGCACCGCAAACATCCGCCGGGCGTGCAACCCGGACGAACGTCCTGCAGCGGTGCCTTGATTGTCAGCCGGGTGGCTAAACCCGACTGACGAAAGACCAGCTTCTCGAGACGAACCCCGACGGTGTGCGGTCAGGCAACACCGATCCATGGCAAAGGGCCGTTATGACCCGGACGAAGGCGATGAACCCTCATCCGGAACCCTTCACCGACAGAACCGCGCGTGCCGCTTTCGCAGCGCCCCGGAGTAGGAGGCAGCCTCCTTGCGGAGACTTTGGCGACGATCCTTCGAGATCCGTCTTCTTCTTCACGATGGTTTGGAGATCAGGCCGCAAGGCTCACGAGGGAGCGATGCGGCAAACTTTTGCTTCTTGTCTGTGGATGATGCGTCAACCGCTATTGGTCGGCCTTCGCGCCGTAGGCGCTCCGGCATTCTTCCATTTCGATCGACATGCGATCGATCGGCTTCGCCGACCATTTCAGAATGGTGGAGCCTATCGGGATCGAACCGATGACCCTCTGCTTGCAAAGCAGATGCTCTCCCAGCTGAGCTAAGGCCCCGGGTTGTTTGCACTCACGCCAGATCGCTGCGCGATCGGCTCCGTGTGGGCGCCGAGCGATCGGCGACGGCCATTCGGCCTACCGAAGAGGCGCCCTTCCAGCCGAAACCCGGTGGGCCCGGCCCGTCTGCCCGCAGCGAAGCGAGGACAGACAGACAAGGAAAGCTGCCCGGGCCCACCATTTTGGTCGGCACCACGATGCAATCCTCGATCCGACCTCTCACCAAAATGGTGGGCCCGGGTAGATTCGAACTACCGACCTCACCCTTATCAGGGGTGCGCTCTAACCAACTGAGCTACGGGCCCGAGAGGTTTTCTCGCTCACGCCAGATCGCCGAGGCGATCAGCTGCGCGGGCGCGCCGCAGAAGCGGCGACGGCCTTCGGCCTACGAATGCCAAGCTCCGATGACGGCGCCATGACATTCTGCTCAGTCCGCGTCGAAAACGCCGGCTCGGCAGATATTCATCATCCTGACAAGAAAGAGAAACGAAGGCGGCGGGGCTTTGCCCTTCACGCCGTAGGCAGACCCGTAAGTCCGCTTCGTGAGCGCTTCGTATTTCAGCGGTACCGACTGACTATCGGCACCTTTGTTCTAAAACAATCCGATACGGGAAGTCCGGCGGACCAGACCCGAGGGCCTGATGGACCGGACGCCGTGAGGGATCGTCCTTAGAAAGGAGGTGATCCAGCCGCAGGTTCCCCTACGGCTACCTTGTTACGACTTCACCCCAGTCGCTGACCCTACCGTGGCTGGCTGCCTCCTATTGCTAGGTTAGCGCACCATCTTCGGGTAGAACCAACTCCCATGGTGTGACGGGCGGTGTGTACAAGGCCCGGGAACGTATTCACCGTGGCATGCTGATCCACGATTACTAGCGATTCCAACTTCATGCACCCGAGTTGCAGAGTGCAATCCGAACTGAGACGGCTTTTTGGGATTAGCTCACCATCGCTGGTTGGCTGCCCACTGTCACCGCCATTGTAGCACGTGTGTAGCCCAGCCCGTAAGGGCCATGAGGACTTGACGTCATCCCCACCTTCCTCTCGGCTTATCACCGGCAGTCCCCTTAGAGTGCCCAACTGAATGCTGGCAACTAAGGGCGAGGGTTGCGCTCGTTGCGGGACTTAACCCAACATCTCACGACACGAGCTGACGACAGCCATGCAGCACCTGTGTCCACGCCCAAAGGGAGGAACCCGTCTCCGGGAACCGTCGTGGCATGTCAAGAGCTGGTAAGGTTCTGCGCGTTGCTTCGAATTAAACCACATGCTCCACCGCTTGTGCGGGCCCCCGTCAATTCCTTTGAGTTTTAATCTTGCGACCGTACTCCCCAGGCGGGAAGCTTAATGCGTTAACTGCGCCACCGACGAGTAAACCCGCCAACGGCTAGCTTCCATCGTTTACGGCGTGGACTACCAGGGTATCTAATCCTGTTTGCTCCCCACGCTTTCGCACCTCAGCGTCAGTTGTGGTCCAGTGAGCCGCCTTCGCCACTGGTGTTCCTGCGAATATCTACGAATTTCACCTCTACACTCGCAATTCCACTCACCTCTACCACACTCGAGACACCCAGTATCAAAGGCAGTTCCGGGGTTGAGCCCCGGGATTTCACCCCTGACTTAAATGTCCGCCTACGTGCGCTTTACGCCCAGTAATTCCGAACAACGCTAGCCCCCTTCGTATTACCGCGGCTGCTGGCACGAAGTTAGCCGGGGCTTCTTCTCCGGCTACCGTCATTATCGTCACCGGTGAAAGAGCTTTACAACCCTAGGGCCTTCATCACTCACGCGGCATGGCTGGATCAGGCTTGCGCCCATTGTCCAATATTCCCCACTGCTGCCTCCCGTAGGAGTTTGGGCCGTGTCTCAGTCCCAATGTGGCTGATCATCCTCTTAGACCAGCTATGGATCGTCGCCTTGGTAGGCCATTACCCCACCAACTAGCTAATCCAACGCGGGCTCATCCTTTCCCGATAAATCTTTCCCCCGAAGGGCTTATACGGTATTAATTCCAGTTTCCCGGAGCTATCCCGTAGAAAAGGGTAGATTCCCACGCGTTACTCACCCGTCTGCCACTCACCCCGAAGGATGCGTTCGACTTGCATGTGTTAAGCCTGCCGCCAGCGTTCGTTCTGAGCCAGGATCAAACTCTCAGGTTTGATAAGAGTTGTCCCAGCCGTCACTGTCTCAAAGCTTGACGAGAATTTCTTCAGCATCCCCGGCCCGGCAAAAGCCCGAAAGTCCATGCCAAATGCCCGGCCCGCAATCCTGCGAACCCGGCGACCGAAAACGCCATGCCCTCCAGCCACGACGACCCGTCCGTCCCTTGCGAAACGAACAAACCGTCAAACAGACCGGAGAGACCATTCTCATCCAAAGAGAAGTCCGTGACGGCCAGGGCCATCTCACAAACTCACCCCATACCGGAAAGGATACCGGCAAGGATGAGCCGCAAAACCCGCGCCGCCCACGCTTCTCTTTCTTGTCTCCAATACCAACAATGTCAAAGA
>NZ_JAFMPY010000050.1 GCF_017353515.1 Jiella sonneratiae | reverse complement strand
CCACGACAAGCATCCCAACTCGGCCTCCGATCAATCTCGGAAGGCACTTTGAACCCCTGCGTCACAGGGGTCCCGTTTGGACGCCGATCACCCCTGAAACGGGGTCCTTATTCCACGCCGATTCACACCAGAGACGACGAAACTCAGCGCACGGATGCAGACCCTGTGACCCGGCAAGGATCAATCTTCACGGACGACTCTCATGCCAGAAACCTACTCGCCGCAAGGCGGCCTCCGCCGTAGGCGTACTGGCTTGCGGCGATGGATGCGGCTGGTCTTGCCGGCCTTCTGAAGGAAGCGTTCGTTCTCGGCCGAGCGATAGGCGCTGTCGGCCCAAACATCCGAAGCGGTATTGTCCGGATCGATCAGGCCCTCGCGCAGACGCGCCCCGTCATGGGCAGCGGCATCAGATCGGCCAGCAATCCGCCAGTTTCCGGAGGCGTCCACCTGACGCCCATCAACAAAAATCTCTCGGCTGCGGCCTACGCCGTATGCGTACCTTTTGCCCGCGCCATCCAGCACAAATTCCGCCGGGCCAGGGATCAGCTTCTGACCTTTGCCGACTGGCCCGGCAGTCGAGGCGACCAACAACGCTTGCGAACGCGCGCTCCGGCCCGCCGTCATACAGCACAAGGTCACCAACGGCTATCGCGTCCTATGGGCCGCCGAAGGCGAGGCCGACATCCGCACCGTCGTCGATACCGCTCGACTTCGAAGCAGCGCAAACCATTTCCAAACCATCCGTCAGACCGTCGGAGCCTGAACGCTGAACGCGGGAAATGGGGGTGGATAATTACGCTGAGGTCTCCGACATCTCTTCCAGGTCCTCAAGCGTTATATAGGCAAGAGACCGCCTAGTAATTTCTACTGGCAACACCTCATCTATATGTCCTTCTTTAATATTACCTGGTAAAACCAGACAAATTTGCTTATGTGCGCCCACCACTTCCAGAAAACTCATGATTTCGTCAAGGTATAAATGATCGACGCGCGCCAATCTGTTTTCCACATTGTTACGATGGATCATGATCTCGCTTATGACCGCTTTTCCGCTATCCACATTCTGATCGATTATAACAATATCCACTTGTTCGACTAATTCTTTAATAATATCCCAGCTATATTTCTGCGCCTTGTGACCGTCTGGCCGCTCGCCTAAAATCGATAGATGTACGATATCATCGTCACCCGTTTGCACGACGCTGTACTTCTCTCCTTCGATCAACGGTCTACGTAAGCATTTTTCATACACACGACGAACGACATCCAATTCAGTGCTATCGTGTAACGTTTTCGTCAGTTGACGAAGGATTCGGTCTCCATACCTTCTATTTAGCACCTTACGCCCCGCCTCCGACAAATCCGATCGGTTGGCATGGCCGAAACTCTTACTCTTTGAATGCAAAACGATTGAACTCGGAACAACAGCCAAGTCCCCACCGAACTCTAATAATCGGAGGCAAAGATCATTCTCTTCACCATAACCAATTGGAAAGTTGTGTATATCAAAATTACCAACCGAGATAACCGCTTCACGGTCCAACATCGTGCAAAATCCGTTCAAAATAGGAACAAAACTACACACTTGTGATAGAATCAAGCGCGCCGTATTGAGTCTTTCAAGGCGGTTCTCTCTAACCCCTTCAAAGAACTCAAAATTTTCACACCAAACACCCTCCTCAAAAACGAACGGTACACTTTGGTACGAGGCAGCATTAGAAACAGGACCAGCTCCTACGAGGTTTTGGTATGCATTAAATGCGCTCAGTAACGGCCCAAGCCATTCTTCCACAAAAACGCAATCACTGTTTGCGACAACAACTAAGCGCCTTTCTGAATCCTGTATGCCGTAATAAACATTAGAGGTATAACCAACATTTGACGGCCGTCTCATCACTCGAAAGTTTTCAGCCAACGTTGCGATGCGACTTAAGGCCCGTTGAGTCTCTTTTCGCGACGCATCGTCAAGGAATGTTACACATACTGCAGGCGGTACAGTTTTTTTCAGCGTGTCGGCGCAAATAACAACATCATCCGCCGCATTGAACACTGGAACTAGAATTTCAACATCATCAAAACTGAATGCTTTACGCTGCAGCATCGTCTAAGCTTTAGCCTCCGTGTGGCGGAGGGATTGGCTGCGATCTGTATGAGGAACTTTATAGAACACTCTTGACCTCTTTATGCTATTCTGTCCGTCGATATCGTGCACGTTCAGATGAAGATACCAACTGCAATAATCAAAAGACATTTGATCTCGTCGTGGGCCCAATAGAATTTCGCGCCACCATTTCTTGTTAAATAGCGTCACATTTGGTGCATCATGACGTCGATAGAGAACATTAGTTTCATGCAATCCCAATTGCTCAGGAAAACCCTGAGAGCGAATTCGCTTCACGTACTTATCTACGACATCTTCCGCCTCCAAATTTAGATTAACAACCGCTTTAGCTTCATCATAAATGCAATTGCGATCCGGATGTCGAAATGTCCTAATTACGGAAGACGATCGCCAGTTCTCCAGTGACTCGACAACGTCCTCATAAAAACGGATGTTTGAGTCTATCCAGAGCGAGTCGACGAAATTTGAAAACAAGTGCGTGCAGTGTGTTTTAAACCATAGGCTGGCTTTCTTTGGATCGGTGTGTATCCATGGCGGACGTATTATTTTCCATGTGTCGGGAACATCCTCGACTGGTGAGTCTGTGATCATATACATATCAACGTTATCTAGACGGGGGGCATCAAAGAATTTGTCGTATCCGCCAATGTTTACAGAGTATATACAAAACTTATCGGAACGTTCTTGGGCCGTTTTTATTATCTCATTAAAAACATACACTCGCCGCGCCGGTCCGCGCAAAACAAATGGAGTAACAAGCGCACTGCGTCGCCGTCCGTATGCATTGTTCAGAAGAGAATTAATGAGATCCAGCTCGCCGGAGAACTGATTATTATCATCGACGCCAAGTGCGTCGGGCGAATTAATAACGTCGCGGACGTGCCGGACATCCAAGCCTGCATCAGCGAGCCGAATAGTAACGAGCGAAGAGTCGGGCTCATCGAGTGGTCGATGGCTATTAGACGCAAAGCTGCTTGTTTGGGAGCCAAATAAAATATCCGCTTTATTCAACAGCGCGTTAGAAAATTCTTCGAATGCGCTATTTGCATCTAATTTCCGTAAACGCGGGCGTTCGCTTCTCGAAGGAGCCCAAATCATTCGTCGACCTTGATATAGGCCCTCAGAAAGAAAATGTCTGAGTTCATACGAATGACCAGAGACATCTGCATAATTGGCTGCGTATAAAGCACAGTCAAAAAAGCTAATCCGTGTCATATCCTCGGCAAGAACAGCCTCAGAAAACGTATTATAGTCGACAGCATCGAGTAATGGGTGCAAAAATAGGCGATTGGAGGATTTTTTAAAGTAATCAGCGAACGAACGATATTCCTTAAAGTAGAGCTGTAAGCGAATCCATCGCGGACATACAAATGGACTTGGAGAGATGTGATCATTAAAAGGATATTCAGAAATCAGCTGAATGGTTAACTCAGCGTCATTCTTGTGATATAAATGTGGGAGGTGCTGCTTGACATAGGCCAAGTCAATTAACGGGGAGGGATTGTTCCAAGCCAGAAATCCGTAACGCAGAAAGTGTTCGTAAGGGGATAATTCTGTGTAATCAGTTGGGAGATAACGGCGCCTATAAAAGTCCTCGTCAAACATTAGGCAACTTCCTTGCGAGGTGAGAGTGGTGATGGCGTGACGACTGTGTATTCAATCTTGCAATGTGGCTTCGAGAAAGAGAAATAAATGCGAGGAGTTATAATGGGTCATGGTCGCATGGCATGAGGTGTAGTGTACTCCCGGAGACCCGAGCCTCTGAAGGACCATTTTGGTTGGGTATTCCTACGAAACGTGTGGGTTCGTCAAGGCAGTTTTTCACACGCCATGGGGTCTTGCCCCCGTTTGATCGGACAATCATGCGGTTGCGGATTGGGCTGATTGGAACTCGAGGGGACTGTCATCTGTGGATGGCCCCTGCGGTGCAAGGGTGGAGTTGGATTGATGCGCCGATCTCGCCCATGGCCCTGGAGGCAGTGAAGCGGATCGATGCCCTGTTCGATATCGAGCGCGCCATCAACGGCCGGTCCGCCGATGATCGCTTGGCCGTCCGCCAGGAGAAAAGCCTGCCGCTCCTCGCCGAACTCGAAACGTGGATGCGCACCGAACGGGCGCGCCTGTCGCGCCATGCCCCAGTCGCCAAGGCCATGGACTACATGCTGACCAAGTGGGACAGCTTCGCCTGCTTCACGACAGATGGCAGAGTTTGCCTCACAAACAATGCGGCGGAGCGAGCGCTCAGGGGCCTGGCCCTGGGCCGCCGTTCATGGACCTTCGCCGGCTCCGATCGCGTCGCGGAGCTATGGCTGATTTTGGGTGACGGGTCCGATCAGGCGGCGCGTTGATCGGCGTCTGGGCTGACCGCGACGCCGTCGGTGAATGTGACGCCCGCAATGACCATCGGCAAGCGATTTTCGCCTTTCAGCTTCCGCCAAGTTTTTGAAGCGGCCATGACGAGCTTGAAGACCATGAGCTCGGCGGTCTTGTGCGACAGGGCGCCTTTCGTTCGGGCGGTTCGCATCCGAACTCTTCGCCGCAGCCGCGCGAAGCGCCGCCGATGAGTGGTCCATTCGAGTGATCTCTACCGCCATCGAAACCTCCGTGGTTCAATGCCAGTGAATCACTCGCTCGCCATCAAGGGAATCCCCGCCGAGTCAGAAATCGTGGCCGTTGGTATAAGGTGGGACCTTCGGCCCTTGGATCCTTTTCAAAACCAAAAATTAAATTTGAAAAATCAGCCGACAGGCGTTTTTATATGTTTTTCTAGTTTTTATATTGGTTTTATATAGTTTTAGCCAAAAATATCTCAATCCGCACAAAGGCTTATACCCCCTTCGCGGCAGTGATGTACGGTCATTCTGCAGTGATGTACGGTCATGACAGAATGATGTACGGCATTGACAGAATGATGTACGGCGTTTTGGGGAGTGATGTACGGTCTTTGACAAAAATGGCCGAGTTATCCACAGCCCCTCTTCCCGCCCTCTTTTTTGTCAGAAACACCCGGAACGATGTACGGGATTTTGGCAAACGCCTGCCCCGGGGCTTGGGCCAGAGCCATTTTGTCAAAACAACGCGGAACGATGTACGGCGTTTTGTCAGACCGGCAGAGTGGGCTGGCTGATCTCGCTCGGCTTGCGTTTCTGCATGTGCAGGATCTTGCCGTTGTTGCCGGGACGGATCTCGAGATCGTAGTCGGGAAGCGGATCCGCTTTGCAGTCTTCGACCAACTGCTCAAGGGTTTTTCGGAACTTGGTGGCAGGTAGCGAGGAACCGCTGCGAATGCGCACATCGTCGATGCGATAGAACGCCTCTCCGTCTCCCGCGGTACGACGCGCCAAGCGATAGAGGTATTTCCCGAGCGGGCGTGCGATCAGGAAATACGCCGGGTTGAGCGTTAGGATCGACGGACGTCCGTCCGGCGAGACCACGCCATCATAGACCCAGGTGGGGATCTCGATCTCGACCTGGTCGATCCGGTCCTGCTGAGTGCGGGAGACCACGCGGAAGCGGCCAATTAGCGGGAAGGACTCGGTTTCGCGGCGCTTGCCGTCATTGAGGTTGGTGATCTTGACGCGGGTCGCCTGGAGGCGATCGAGGGACTTTTCCAGCTCGAGGTACTGTTTGCCCCCCAGATTACGACGGCAGAACTTGAGGAGTTCCGTCGCAGAGGGGCGATAGATCCGGGCGGGGACATTCGGGCGCAAGCCCTTGTTGCGGGCGATGGTGTAGTCCCGGACTTCGGCCGCCAGGTGCGAGACCATGTTGATGAAAATGTCGTAGTCGTAGGCGGTCGCGAGCCCCACATCGGCGCCGCCCTCGATGGTGACGATGCTGTCCCGCAACTCGTAGCGCAGAACGCCGCCTTTGACCGTTTTGGACAGGGAAAACGGCGCGATGTCCATCAGGTTGAGGTCGTCTTTGACCGGGGCGTCGTGCACCGCCGGGACGAAAAACATCAGCTGATCGTCGTCGAGCGGCGCGGGACGGCTGACCGGCCGCGGCGAACTCGGCGCTTCGTGGGTGATGACCTTTTTGACTTCGCCCAGGTGGATGGATTCCGCGAGCGAGCTGAAGCGCTGCCGAAGAGACTCGTCTTTGACGCTGCTGAGGCGCAGGTCGGCGAAGCTGCGGCGGGAATAAAACCGCCGCAAGCGGCTGAGAGCGTCCTTGTCCAGGGGGACGTAGGTCTCGCCGCGGACCGCCTGAATCTCTTTGACCACGCTTTGGAGATAAGCGTTTTTCTCGTGCAGAGAGAGCGCCGCAAAGGCGCTTCGGTCGAGAAGATTCAGTTTGTGCCGACTCATGGTTTCACCATGCACCGCATTTTCACGACGCTAAAGCCAATTGCCTACATGCTCGGCAAAAAAAGCGACGTTTCAGCGCTTACGGTTTGCTGTTTGCCGTAAACCGTAAGCAGCAGCCTACTGGAGGCCCTGCTCTTTTAGGGACGGCTGACCATACTTCGACAGCATCATGTCGACGCCTTCCTGCAGGAGGTCGTTGACGCGCTTGTCCTGATCGAGAGCCATCTGCTTGATGAGCTTGAGCGCTTGCCGCGGCATGTAGACCGTGGCTTTTTCCTGCGAGGGTTTGGGCTTTGCGGTGGGTGTCAGGGTTACGACCTTGTCGGTGTCCGTGGAACCCTCGTCCGGTTGAGACCGTCCGGCCAACTGTTCTTCAAGCGACACGCGCTTTTTTGTTGCCATCGGCTGCTCCTTCCATCTTGTTCAAAATCCATTGCAACAGGCCGCGGATCTCCCGGGCTGCTTTGCCTTGCGGGTCTCGTTCTGTGACCCCCTGCCCGAGTGCCAACGCGTCGATGTGATCTGTTCGGGTGGCCAGGGATGCCGTCGCGACGACGCCACCGAGCTGCAGAACGCGGTAGGCGTCATTGGTTCGAATGGATCGGCCGGGCGGGCATTGATTGAGGACGAAGGCAAACTGTTTGCCGAGCTTGGTCAGGCTCGCGGTGGTGGGCCGTGTGGCCTCGATGTCAGCAATACTCGGGCGCGCTGGGATCAAACACATGTCGGCGTGCTCCATAGCGGACACGGTCGCGGGCGTGTTGACCCCCGCGGTGTCGAGCAGAATCAAGTCGTATCCCTGGTTGGCGAGAGCGGTGAGCGCGGCCTTGAGTTGACTGGCGTCGATGGTGGCGACTTCGGGCGTTTCGGCTTCGCGCCGTTCAAACCAGTTTTTTGCCGTCCCCTGAGGATCGAGATCAATCACATAGACGCGGAGCCCCTTCTCCTGAGCTGCCACGGCCAGGGAAACGGCAAGGCTGCTTTTGCCGGTGCCGCCTTTTTGGGTCACGAGAGCGATGGTCTTCATAATCTGAATCCTCCTACGGCTCACATTAAACGGCAAGCGGTTAACGGTTTGCCGTACGCGGTTCGCGTCACGCCGTGTGCTTTATACCGCACACATTCTGGCGCGAACCTTACGCCGCATACGTCACACGGTTTGCCGTTTACCGTTTGCGGTACGCCGCGGGCGCCTGGTCTTCCTCCACGGTCTTGACCCTGCCGCATACGGTGTGCGGCATGCCGTAAGCCGTTTACCGCAAGCGGTGCGGATCTTACGCCAGGCGTGAGGTGTTAGCTCCCGCTTGTCTAAAATGTTATAAAATGTTATTAAATCGCATAATGGAGGTGCATAATGGCAAGCGTAACGATTGGGGAGCACTACGAACGGATGCTCCAAAGCATGGTGGAAAGTGGTCGCTATGCGACTGCAAGCGAGGTCATTCGGGATGGGTTGCGCCTGGTGGAAGAGCGCGAACAGCTCCGAGAGGCCAAGCTCGAGGCGCTTCGGCATTTGATTGCTGAAGGGGATGACAGCGGCGCGGCCGAACCTCTGGACATGGCCGCGATCAAAGCCGAAGCTCGTCGCAAGAGGAACGAGAAGAAAGCCTAGCTTTTGAGCCTACGCATTACCCGGCGCCCTCGAGCGAGAGAGGATCTTCTCGAGGTCTGGAGCTACATTGCCGACGACAATGAAACGGCTGCGGATCGCATGCTCGACCGCATTGAACAGAAACTCCTCATGCTGGCGGACAATCCGCGCGCTGGGCGTGAGCGCCCGGAGGTCGCTGGGGGGCTGCGCAGCGTGCCGGTCGGTAATTACGTGATCTTTTACCGCATCGAGCCGGACGCCATCATCGTGGTCCGTGTTCTCAGCGGGTACAAAGATACGGATGCCATTGAGTTTGGCTGACGTAACCGTTTGCGGCACGCCGTTTACTGCCCTCCAATCCTGACCAGGACGCTGCCTGAAAGGGCAGGGGGATGAGGATTCCCTCGGAGCCGCCATCGCCCGGATTGAGTTGCACGGGCGGTGAGCCTGGGGGGCAAGCCCTTTACCGAAGGCGGCCACCAGGCCGGGGCTTGCGGCCCAGGCGGCCCGTGCGACGATCACCCGCTGATGGTTGGCTTTATTGAGGGTATTCCCTTGGTGAGCCGGAGCAACTTTTCCGCTTGCCTCTTACCACCTGCATCTCGTTGCCCAATCCGGGGGCAAATGGACGCTTATTCATTGCGAACATTGGAGATTGCGGCACACTCCACGCATGAGACGTGTCCGCTTTTTGTTTTCCGTACTTGGCCTGATTGGGGTACGCCTACGGCGGAGGCCGCCTTGCGGCGAGTAGGTTTCTGGCATGAGAACAGTGCGTATGGACAGGAATACGCACAGAGCTTTCGAGCGGCTTGAGATTGTCGAAACGGGTCGGCGTCGTCGCTGGAGCGACGAAGAGAAGCTGAAGATTGTCGTCGAGAGCATGGCGGCCCCGCGGCTGGTCTCGGCGACG
>NZ_JAFMPY010000049.1 GCF_017353515.1 Jiella sonneratiae | reverse complement strand
TGTCCTCGGTCATCGGGTGCTCCGGTCAGGTTGAAGTCTCGCAACTCCACCTTAGCCGGCCATTCCGGTGGCCACCTCCGTCACACCTTCTGACATTCGATTTTCCACCACCACCGCGGACACTACCCCTCCGCGAGGGCGCACACTCGTCGGTAAGGCGGTCGTTAGGCTTTCATGAAGACCTTCAAGCGCGGCTGTGTTCGCGTGACCCCATTGCTAGGTGCTGCCAGCGCCCTTCAACAGACCGCAGAGGTGCCCGCTCAACTGAGGGCAACACCTGCGCATCCAGATTTCGCGGTTTACGGCGGCTGCAGTGATAGATACGGTGTTTTGAGGAACTGATGAGACAGATTGGCAGTATGGCGGACTGGGGGAAGACACACGATATAGCTATTGCCGATGCACTCAAGGAAGGGCGTCGCGCCTCGAAGCCAATCTATGGGACCTCGCTCGGAGCAGCCTACTGCGGTGACTCCCTTAAGGTGCTCAAGAGCAAGGCTCTGCAGGAGCACCGAGGTAAGGTCCAGCTCGCGTTCACGTCGCCTCCGTTCCCCCTGAACACGAAGAAGAGCTACGGCAATCTGCAGGGGGAAGACTACATCCGGTGGTTCGCAAGGTTTGCACCCCTCCTTCGAGACATGGTGACGGACGACGGCTCCATTGTGATCGAGATCGGCAATGCATGGATGCCCGGCCAGCCGACAATGTCGACCCACGTCCTGGAGGCATTCCTTCGCTTCCTGAAAAAGGGCAATTTGCACCTGTGCCAGGAGTTCATTTGGTACAATCCTGCCCGACTACCCTCGCCCGTTGAGTGGGTGAACAAGGAGCGGTCACGGGTGAAGGACGCTTTCACCCGCATCTGGTGGATGTCGCCGACCCCCCGCCCGAAGGCTGACAACCGGAAGGTGTTACGGGAGTATAGCCCCAGCATGAAGCGCCTTATCGAGACCGGCAAGTACAATGCGGGCGCTAGGCCATCTGAACACCACATCGGCGCGGAGAGCTTCAAGACCAATAATAACGGTGCGATCCCGCCGAATGTTGGCGGCGTGGATGCCCTTCCATCTCTGGACGGCGTCATCACACCCAAGGGCTTTGCTGAATATCTTGAAGAAACCACGAACCTGCTTAAGGCCGCCAATACGGTGTCCAGTGACGGTTACCGCCGGTTCTGCGTGGACCGGGGCGTCCCCGTCCACCCAGCGCGCATGCCTTCCACGCTGGTAGAGTTTTTCGTAAAGTTCCTGACCGACCAGGGCGACACCGTCCTCGATCCGTTTGCCGGCAGCAACACGACAGGAGCAGTCGCGCAGGAGCTTGGACGACGCTGGCTCTCTATAGAGGCGGACTGGACCTACGCGGCCCATTCCATCGGGCGTTTCGACCCAGCGACGCTCACCTCAATCTCTGAAGGCTTCGAGGTAACGGAGATCGAGGAGGAAGCAAACGTGCCTTATGCCAGCGAGCCCGCTATCTCAGAACCAATCCTATCCAAGATATACCCGTAGCATGGGGAAAACCTCAGCAATATCAGTTAGATGACCAAGGTGAACAGTCTGATTGCTGAGCTTAACGCTCCACGTTTCCTCGGAGACCTCTCAGCTCTCAAATTTAAAACCGAATACCGTTCTCTTAAAGAAGACCCGGTAAAAGAGTTCTATCGACCCTGTCTGCTGAATGCGATCAGCTACAGGCGAGCAGTCGGTTATTTCCGTTCGACGGTCTACAACGTTATTGGAAATTCCATAGTAGAATTCGCCCGCCGTGGTGGGCGGACACAACTTATTTGTTCACCTGAATTGTCCGAAGAGGACATCGACAGTATTGCCCTTGGATATGCACGAAAGAGTGAGGTGGTCGGGCATAGGCTTTCGGAACAGATCGATGAACTACTAGCTGCCGAAGAAACTGCGTTCAACACGCGTGTTCTGGCAACGCTGCTTTTAGTGGGCGCTCTGGAAATCAAAGTAGCCATACGCGCCGACAGGAAAGGATTATATCACGAGAAAATTGGTATTTTTTCGGATGGCATCGGAAACGCGGTCAGCTTCAAGGGCTCGGCAAATGAGACCTGGAGCGGCTGGCACCTCCACGGCAATTTTGAATCGATAGAAGTGTTCTGCAGCTGCCGGGGTGGGTTGGAGGCCGAGCGGGTCAAGAAGCACGAAGCCCACTTCGATGCGCTTTGGGCCGAGCATGATCCGGATGTGGAGGTGTTCTCCTTCCCCGCCGAGGCGGTGGCCCATCTGAAGAAGGCTGCACTCAAGGACTTAGACGCCGTGGAACCGAGAGACATTCGCCCTCCCCAGAAGCGTCGGACGCCGCTACCACATCAAGACGCCGCAGTGAGTGCGTGGCTATCGCGGGGCGGTCGAGGAATCTTCGAACACGCCACGGGTAGCGGCAAGACTTTTACCGCGCTCATGGCCATACGCCGCCATATTGAAGCCGGTAAACCTGCGCTAGTGGTGGTGCCGAGCAGGTTGCTGCTTGATCAGTGGGCGTCGGAGATAAAAGAGGAGATTTCGGAAGCCGCGCTATTGCTCGCCGGCGCCGGCAACAACGCTTGGCGGGCTCCCTATCGCCTTAAAGGCATGACGGCAGACGACACCGCGCATGGCGGCAGGATCGTGCTCGCCACGATGCAAACCGCGTCCATAGGCGCCTTCCGGAACGCAGTCATCGACGGCGAGCACCTCCTGCTGGTTGCCGACGAAGTGCATCAAATCGGCAGTCCGCAACACGCGCGCATCATGGCGCTCGACGCGGGTTCTAGGCTTGGCTTGAGCGCGACGCCGATCCGCTACGGGGATCCGGAGGGTACACGGCAGATACTTGAGTATTTCGGTGGCGTCATCCCCCCGCCAATTACGCTCGCGGATGCGATCGAGGCGGGCCGTCTCGTTCCTTATGAGTATCTTCCGCATGCGCTTAATCTGACAGCGGAAGAGGCAGACGAATGGCGCGAATACACCGACCGGATTCGTCGTGAAATCGTCAAGATTAAGCCGGACGAGGTCGGCGCGCGACCGATTTCCGAAAAGGCGAAAATGTTGCTCATTCAAAGGTCTAGGATCGCAAAGAAGGCGGCAGCCAAGGTCCGTCTCGCACGCGACGTGCTGAGGGCACACTTCGAAAAAGGACAAAGCTGGCTTGTCTATTGCGAAGATGCCGAACAGCTAGCGCAGGTTCTCGCCGTGCTTCGACAAGAGGGCATGGATCCTGTTGAATATCATTCGAAAATGGACGGCGACCGCGCCGCGACCATGTCATGGTTCCGGTCCTTCGGCGGCATCATGGTTTCAATCCGTTGCCTCGATGAAGGCGTTGACATACCTGACGTATCGCACGCGCTAATACTTGCATCATCGCAGAACCCGCGTCAGTTCATCCAGCGTCGCGGCCGTGTCCTGCGGCGAGCGCCTAACAAGCAAGTTGCAGTTCTTCACGACGCCATCGTCGTGCCTGTCAGCGCCGACGAAGAGCCTGAACAGATCAGCTTGCTCAAATCTGAACTGGTTCGGGCGATAGAGTTCGCTGATCATGCAATTAACAAGGGTGCGGGCGCCGAGCTCCGCGATATTGCGATCAATATGGGCATTGACCCCGACGGCTTGCTCGACAGCGGGGTCGAGGAAGACGAGGAGGAGGCCTGATGCCAAACGACTATGAACTTGGTCTGCAAACTCTTCTTTTGGTCAGAACGGAGTTAGGCATAGATCTAGAAGAGGATCTTCTCAAAGCGTGTTTTGATATTCAAAAGAAATATCAGTTCAATCACGACAGAACACTTTCCACCCAGGCGATGGATCGCCTCATCGAACAGCATGTCGAGAAGAGTGTAGACAAGCACACCGGAGGCGGGGCCTGACTAAATGAAGCTGCATAGTCTCACAGCCCATAATTTCATGCCGTATAAGGGCAAGATCGAACTGACGTTTCCGCAAGACGAGCAGCGAAACGTCATGATTGTATTCGGCGACAACATGCGCGGCAAGACGAGCCTCCTGAACGCGATCCGCTGGGCCTTTTACGGCGAAGCGGTAGGCCGGCATTCGCATCCAATTCCGCTACAGGAGATCGTTAACAAGGACGCGGCCTTGGTCGACGATTGGCGGGTTGAAGTGCATATCAAGTTCGACGCCAATGGACATGCCTACGATCTGCGCCGGGTCGCAGAGCGAAGACAGATGGTCGCTACGCCATCCAGACCCGAAGATTTTACTCGGTCGATTCACCTTACGCGCGACGGCTCCGCCGTCTCCGGGGACCAGGTCGAAGCTGAGATAGGCTTGATTGCCCCGAAGCAAATCTCGCGGTTCTTCCTCTTCGACGGCGAGTTGCTTCAGGAATACGAAACGTTGCTTATCGAGGACAGCCAACAAGGCCAGCAGATCAAGGAGGCAATTGAACAAGTGCTCGGCGTACCCGCGCTCACAAACGGGCGAGTTGATATTCAGACAATTCTAAAGCAAGCGCAAAAGCGTCAAAATGCGGACCTGAAGCAGATCGCTGGGCTCGAAAAACAAGCCGAACGCCAGGCTGAACTAACTGGCAAGATCGACGCCATAGACCGCGACTTGGAGAATTTGAACGCGAAGCTGAAAAAGGTTCGGGAGGAACGAACTACGCTCGATGACGAAGTTGAAGCCGCGCAGTCGGTGATTGGCGCGAAAGCTAAACTGGATGCAAAGCTCGGAGAGCAGAAGACTCTCTTGGACGACTGTGAGCGAAAGGAGGCAGAACGACTCGATCTTTTGTCTGGCGCGTGGAAGGACCTGCTCGAAACGCAGATCCAGATCAGGCGCAACCAGCTTGAACGCGAACGCAGGGAGTTAATGGAATCCATTAAGAAGCGGAGCGGTCTCGCGCAAAAAGTTTCAGATTTGCAACAGCTGCTGCATACGCGCGAATGCCCCACCTGCGAGCAGGTGCTTAGCGACGAGCGGCGGTCTCAAATCGGTGAGGCACTGGGCAAGGCCGAAGCCGAATTGCAGTCGATTGATGATAGCAGCGCTGCGCTGCAGGAGATTTCCGGGCAGATCGACGCAATCTCAAAGATCCGGGGTATCAACGCCAGGGACAGGCTAAGGCAGGTTGAGAAAGACCTGCAAGGCTACCACGTGCGCCTGACGCAGATCGAGAACGACATCGAAAAGCTGCGCGACGAGATCGCCGGCTACGACACGGCAGAGATTGCGCGCAAGCGCGTTTTGCTTGCGGAAAAGACAAGGGAAGAAGGCCGCCTGCAAGGCGACATCAAGGATCAGAGCGCCGAGCGAAAGAAGCTTGTCGACGAGCTGGCCGTCTCACAGAAGGCGATCGAGGGCCTCACCAAGGACCGCACACAGCGCAGCACGGTGAAGGTCTCGCTTTGCTCCGATCTCGAAAGGGTGTTTTCGCAGAGTATCGAGCAGCTGCGCGACAAGTTGCGAAAACGTGTCGAGGAGCTAGCGAACGACGCCTTCCGCCACATGACGACGCAAAAAAGCTATCGTGGACTGGAGATCAACAACAATTACGGTTTGCAGATTGTCGATTCGTCCGGTCGTCACGTGGCCGTTCGAAGCGCGGGCGCGGAACAGATTGTGGCACTGTCTCTCATCGATGGATTGAATCGGACTGGCCGGGCCGCCGGACCGGTGATCATGGATACGCCTTTCGGTCGCCTAGACCTGAACCACCGCGACAATATTTTGAGTTACCTGCCTTCTGTGACAAGCCAATTTGTCCTGTTGGTGCATAGCGGCGAGATCAGGAAGGAGACCGATCTTGCCGTCATTGCCGAGAGGGTCGGCGCTGTTTACGAGATCAAGGAAATCAGCTCGACGCAATCACGACTTGAAAGGGCCACGCTATGAGTAGCGCGGAACCGACCACTATTGGTCTTTCGGAAAGCGCCCATGGAAAGCTGAAACGGCTCCAGGAGGACGGGTACTTCCGCGAACTGCTCGATGGTTACCGTTTCGCAATAGGGCTTGCACTTGCACAAGGGGTCGAGCCGCCCGATGTGCAGAAACGAACGACGATCTTCAATGTCGGTACCGTCGATCCCGACCAATCCCTAAAGCGCTCCATAGAGGCGCTGATGGGGAGTCAAGTCCGCGATGCGTCGATATACAAAATGGCTGAACGCCTTGCGGAATGGGGCGTCAACGAACTTGCCTCCCAGGCTGAGGCGGGCGGCATCGACTTTGTCGGCTTGCTCGATCAGGCTGGCGAGAAGGAGGCCGCCGATAGATGACGGAAGCTCCGCTTCGCGCGTTCCTTATGGTGCGTTCGTCTGATGGCACATGGACGGTCACAGTTTGCCGCGACCTCGGAGCCGTCTTGCACGCATGGAAAACGCGAACGGAGCCGGACCGAGACGTGGCCGTTTTGCACGTCGGCTTTGATCGTCCGCCGTCGCATAGCTTCGACGAAGTCGCGCAGGTGCATCCGGGACGCATGTTGTTGACTGCCGCGGCGAAGCACGCTGTTCCGGCCTCTTTCGTTTCCTCCATGGCTCCGGTCAGTGACACGAAAGGCATCGACGTGTTCATTGGGCTTCAAGGTTGGGGTTATAAAATTGATGATCCGACAGAGGGCGCAGCTCAGCTAGAGCATGCGCGCCCGGTTTCGTTGGTTAACGAGCCTCAGGGTTGGATCGCTTTGTTCTTGCGCGAGCACCCTTCGGATTCGGAGACGCTTGCGAAGAGCCAAATATTCGACGAAGCCAGTTATCTCGAGCGGGAAGCGGAACTGGAACGAAATGTACGGCACCGCGCCGGACTTTTTCGACTTTATCACATTGTTGGAGCGAACTGTAACGACCCATGTGAATTCGCCCGTGCTGCGCCGCCATGGCTGGCCGAGCGTGAATTGACCTCGCTTGGCCTTCCTGTGCGAGCAGACAACATCTTTCGCAACAGTGGCATCAAGGTATTGGGCGAGATCGCCAACTGGTCGCCTGAGGAGATGCTGCGCCTGAAGAACTTTGGGCGGAAGTCATTGGGGGACACACTGCAAGCATTCACTGCCGCCCTCAAGGAAGGGCCGCTTCGGGCCGCGACGTCTGAAGCGGTTTCTGAATCGGACCGGCTATTGACCGAGCTGCGAAGGTCATTGCTCACGTTCTCCGATCGAGAGCGCGACGTATTGGTCCGCCGCTTGGGATTCGAAACACGTCCGGAGACGCTGCAAGAGGTTGCAAACGACTATGGCGTAACGCGTGAACGAATTAGGCAGATAGAGACGCGTGCTGTCGAAAAATGGATTCGCGAGTCTTCGTGGGATGACATCCTTGAGCAGAAAATTACTCGACTACTGATCGGCCGAAGCTTCCCCCTTCCAGTTGCTGGTGTGGAGGCCATCGATGCGTGGTTCGAGGGCGTCTCGCAACACAGGGAGTTTTTCAGAAACCTTGTCCAGACCATATGCGGCAACCGCATACACGTGATTCCAATCGACGGCCTCCATTATTTCAGCCTAATGGCGGAGATAACTTGGGAGATGACTGTATCCGAAGCGTCGTCGCTTTTGTCTTCCGGCGCAGGAAAGGACTGGACTGAAGACTATGCTCGTTCGCTTGTGCAAGGTCTACTTCCCGACACCGCAAAGGAGTTTGGTACCTTGCTGTGGGACAAGGCGTCCCGCCTCTGTCACTTCAGTGTCGCTGAGGACGGTTCGCGAGTTTTGACGAGTTACGGCCGCGGGGCGGACCACATCGTTGAAGCGATACTCGCGGAGTCCGACGCGCCACTACACTATTCCGAGATTGCTGAGCGCGCAAAGATCAAGGATGGCAGAGACCTGGACATGAGACGGGCGCACAGCGCCGCTGCGAATGTAGGTCTTCTTTTCTCGCGCGGTACATACGGGCTTGCGCGCCATATCCCGTTGTCAGACGCGCAAGTTTCGCAGATTCGGAGCGAAGCCGAGGACATCGTATGCTCCGAGGTTTCCGGCCGACAATGGCATTGTTCCGAAATTCTCTCGGAAATAATTGAGCGCATGGGCGGCGGCTATGAGGGCCTCGACAAGTATATCCTTAATATCGCGCTTGCTGGCTCGCGAGTACTCAAACCTCTTGGAAAAATGACATGGGTTGCCGTTGCCGCCCGCGCCGACAATCAGCCTCGCATTGAGATTTTCCAGGCCGTGGTCGCGATTGTTCAGGCAGCAGGGCATCCGCTGAGTACCAGCGAGATAAAGGAACGATTGACGGCCGTGCGGGGCGTCAATGAGTATTTCCAAATTTCCGCGAGCGACCCACTCATCCGCATCCAGCCCGGTATGTGGGGCATCAATGACAGGGACCTTTCGATTTCACGCGAGAAACAGCAACAGCTTGTGGAGCAACTGGTGCAGTCGCTCGGCGAAAAGCAGTCAGGAATTCACGCAAGCGAGTTGACCGAAGTGCTTTCTTTGCAGGGCTGCTCTCCAGACGCGTTCTTCTCGATTGCATCGCAGGATAAACGGTTGAAGATTGCCCAAGGTCGATACGTTTATCTCGCTGATTGGGAAGGCTCAAGGCGCGAAACAATCGGGCACGCCGTATCCGTTGTTCTTCAAGGTTCAGTGCGGCCGCTATCCTTGGAAGAAATCACTGAATCTGTAGAAAAGAGGATAGGAAGGAAGATTGACAAGCCTGTTGTCTCTGGCGCGTTGCAGGCTCTTGAAGCGGAGTTCAACGTTTTGACTGGGGAATGGAGCCTGAGTAGACTGTCAGCAGATGACGACATTGAAACGGACGGAAAAACTGTTGGTGCGCCACCAAATAACACGCGTCAAGCTTACAGTTGAAAATTGCCAGACAACTTTCTCTTGCCAGAAAATGCGGCTCCATAGCTTTGACTTCGTCGCGTGATCTGTCTGGAATGACGCACAGCGGCGGTCGATGAGGGTACCGCAGTAGCCTTAGGCGGTTTGACAGTTCTAGATTTTCGGTGTGGGGTTTTCGAGTCTCATTTCCAATGCACTTGCTGCGATATCTGTTGCGCACTCCACTCCAGCGGAACCGTCTCCAGCAGTTGCGCGAGCGTCACCTCCGGCCCCTGCTTACCATCCAGGATCGCGTTGATGATGTCGGGCGCGAGCAGCGTGAGGCGCAGGACGCGTGTCATGTAGGATGGGGCAATCCCCTCGCTCTCAGAGGTGGTTCCGGTCGTTTGAACAGTCTCGCCGGTTTCGATAAGTGGATCGGCTACGGGTTTCAGGCCGCGGCGAGCAGCGGCTGGTTGAAGTAGATGACGTCGGGCGGATGCCCACCGAGGCGGGAATGCGGACGGCGTGAGTTGTAGAAATTCAGATAGCGGCCGATCGAGGCGCGGGCCTCGCCGACGCTGTCATAGGCCTTGAGGTAGACCTCCTCGTACTTGATCGTTCGCCACAGCCGCTCGACGAAGACGTTGTCGCGCCAGGCACCCTTACCGTCCATGGAAATCCGGATCTCGTGCGCCTTGAGCACCGTGATGAAGTCGGCGCTGGTGAATTGGCTGCCTTGATCGGTGTTGAAGATGTCCGGCTTTGCGAACCGCACCAATGCCTCCTCGAGCGCTTCGATGCAGAAGTCTGCGTGGAGCGTGATCGAGAGCCGCCAAGTCAAGACCTTCCGGCTGAACCAGTCAACGACGGCGGCGAGGTAGACGAAGCCTCTCGCCATGGGAATGTAAGTGATATCCATCGCCCAGACTTGGCTTGGCCTGTCGACCGTCAACCCGCGCAGAAGATACGGATAGATCTTATGGCCGGGAGCGGGCTTCGAGGTGTTCGGCTTTCGGTAGAGCGCCTCGATGCCCATCCGCTTCATCAGCGTGGCGACATGACGGCGACCGACAGCGAAGCCTTCCCCTTTCAAAAGCCCTTGCATCATCCGACTTCCCGCGAACGGGAAATCCAGATGAAGCTCGTCGATCCGTCTCATGAGCGTCAGATCGGCTTGGCACGCGGGCGCAGGCTCGTAGTAGACCGCGCCGCGACTGATCCCCAGCTCTCGGGCCTGCGCCGCGAGCGGAAGGGCGTGAGATCGGTCGATCATCGCTTTGCGCTCGGCAACCGTCCGCCCCTGTCGAGCGCGGATTCTAAAAAATCGTTGGCCAGCGTCAGCTCACCGATCTTGGCGTGAAGCGTCATCACATCGACCGCCGGCGCGGCGGCCGACGAAGCGGGACCGAAAACATCGGCCGCCCTCTCCAGAAGCTGAGCGCGCCACTGGCCGATCTGGTTCTGGTGGACGTCGTACTGCTGTGAAAGCTCGGCGAGCGTCTTCTCGCCTCGTACGGCAGCAAGCGCCACCTTCGCCTTGAACGCCGAGCTGTGATTGCGACGGGGTCTCTTCGTCATCGTCTCTCCTTTGCGGCCATCCTGGCCGGCTTCAGGCAGACAATCCACTTATCCCGCTGTTCAAAAATCCGAGGCCATCTCTGATCGCCTTGATCCCCTTGCCCTGAACAAAATGCGCCCGGCGGATCTTCGCGATCGTCTCCACGACAAGCATCCCAACTCGGCCTCCGATCAATCTCGGAAGGCACTTTGAACCCCTGCGTCACAGGGGTCCCGTTTGGACGCCGATCACCCCTGAAACGGGGTCCTTATTCCACGCCGATTCACATCGAGACCATATCGGTGCTGATGCCCGCCCGCTCTGCAAGAACCTCCTGGGTCAGTCCCAGGCGCTTTCGATGAGCAGCGACAAGACGCCCGAACCGTATGCGCAAATCCGCCATGCCACTCCCTCTCGGAAAGAGGAGTAGGCGGAAGACGATGCGCGGCTTAGGGAGAGCAATTCGAAAAATGGCAATTCTGGTAATCCATTTGCAAGTCTCGGTGTGGATGATGAACCGATTTCAAACTTCTCTCCTTCGACCTCGATCGACGACGTCATAGGGGCCGGAATTGCTCGGGAAAACGATGGGCAGCCGTACTCAAAATGCGCCGAAAACACAGTTCCGACATCTGCTTGGCGCCGGCCTCGTATTTGGTGGAACGATCTTCGTCATCTCTACTCATTTTTCGTTCATTGGCGTCGTCCTCGGAGGTATAGTGCTAGCCGCCGGGCTGTTCCGGCTATTTCGTTCGGACGGCTTACCCCAGGCAACGGCGCCTTCTCAGGATCGGAAAACAACCGCTTCACGAACATCGGTTCCGCAGAAAATCGAACCTCGGCCAAAGGCCTTTGGAAAGTGCCCCAGTTGCCAGAAGCAGATTTCAACCTCAGCTGTATCGTGCCCTGGCTGCGGACATCCGCTAGGGCGTAGACTCATAACGATGCGATCCAGATTCGAACTGCGACGAGTTTGAGGGCTGCGAGGTAGTTGTCTGCGCGTCGGTCGTAGCGCGTTGCCAGTCCGCGCATGTTCTTGATGCGATTGAAG
>NZ_JAFMPY010000048.1 GCF_017353515.1 Jiella sonneratiae | reverse complement strand
CCGCACGCAACGGCCTCGTCATCGCTCGCCTACGGCTACGCGATAACGAGGCCGTTGCGCATTCGGCACCCGAAGAGGGGGCCCGTTTGAACGCCGATGAGGGGTCCCGTTCCGAAGCCGTTTGACATCTATGAGGCAGTGCCGATGCTTGCCGGGCAGGTAACGAACAAGACGGCCGAGACGATCAGCCTGAGCACCGGCGTTGATCTCGAGGTCCGGTCGGCGAGCTATCGCACTGCGCGGGGCATCACGGCTGTCGCAGCGATCGGCGACGAGGCGGCATTTTGGCGATCGGACAACTCGGCCAATCCTGACACGGAGATCCTGAACGCGATCCGTCCGGCTCTTGCGACGACCGGCGGACCGTTGATCGTGATTTCCTCGCCCTACGCCCGCCGCGGCGAAGTCTATACGACATGGAAGCGGCACTACGGCCCGGCAGGAGATCCTCTCATCTTGGTGGCGCAGGCGCCTTCTCGGATCCTCAACCCGTCGCTGCCCCAGAAGGTCGTCGACAGAGCCCTGGAGCGCGACGAGGCGTCGGCACGGGCCGAATACCTCGCCGAGTTCCGGAGTGACATCGAGGCCTTCGTCACCCGTGAGGTGGTTGAGGCCTGTGTTGCCAATGGGGTGTTCGAACGCCGGTATGCTGGAGATGTCGAGTATTCAGCCTTCGTCGATCCCAGTGGCGGCTCGGCCGACTCGATGACGCTTGCGATCGGCCACAGCAGGGACGGCACGGCGGTTGTGGACGCTATACGCGAACGAAAGCCACCATTCTCGCCGGAGGCTGTGGTCGCCGATTTCTGCAATCTTCTGAAGGCTTACGGCATCCGGACAGTGACGGGCGACCGCTATGGCGGCGAGTGGTGCCGGGAGCCTTTCCGGAAGCACGGCATCGAGTATCGGCTGGCTGATAAGCCACGATCTGACCTTTATCGCGACATGCTGCCTTTGTTGAACAGTGGCAAGGTCGACCTTCTCGACAACGATCGACTCGTGACGCAGATCGTGAATCTTGAGCGCCGCGTCGCCAGGGGTGGTCGCGAGAGCATCGATCATCCGCCGGGAGGGCATGACGACATTGCGAATGCGGTCGCCGGCGTGCTGGTCACAAACACGAAGTCTTACTTCCGATATGGAATGCTGGAGTTGTCGGACTGATGGCCGCGCTTCCCGTTCTTATGCGACCGGACGAGATCGTCGACGTGAAGCGCGCTGCAGACCATGCTCGCAAGAGCGACAAAACGATCCGGCGATGGGTGGCCGAGTTTGGGATTGCCCGGCAGGCGACACAGCGCGCACCGCTGGAGATCAGCCTGCCCGCGCTGGAGATGGTCCTGCACGGCGATCTCGCCGCACTGGAGATGCTGAGGGCTGGCCAGCGATCGGCACCGGAAGTGCGGCGGTATATGGAGTTTCTCGGCTTGTCGGGATGATAGGCAGCACCACCGCTGCTCATACGTCTTTTTGACCGCCAACATCGGCTTGGAGAGCATCGAAGAATTCTTTGACTTCTCGATCGATCATACTTTCATAGTAGCCGCGAAAACCAACAAAATTGGCGACCCATTCATCCGAACCGATTTGATGCGGAACTTGGCTTATGCGGTATTTCTCCCGTGCGTTCTTTAAGGCCCTTTTTGCGACGTAACAAGTTGCCCACCGCTGATCAAACCTAAAGATGCGGCGAAACCCCTCAGCAAGGGATAACGCGACAGTTATAATCAGCGTAATCAGGCCGATTATATTTTGGCTGATACCCGTAAACCCCTGAAAACTCGGCGCTGCTGCTGTGGAAACAACGAATAATGGTGCAATTGACGATAAAATCATAATCAAAACGTTCGTAAACCGACTTCCTTTTCTAGCAAATTCCATCTCTTCAAGATAATCGCGTATAGCAGCTGTTACTTCGTCATTCAATTTCTCTTCTCTTTTTGCCCACTTTTCTAATATTGGCTCTTCAGAGCGTCGGCCGACCCTTTTGACGGAGCCAGATGCGTCTTCTGCTTCATGCTCCATCGCAGCCACATGTCCTTGCGCAATAAATAGGGTAAATACTACTTATAATAGGATTCCGACTTTTGTCCATCCAGGTCCATCCGTGACCACTGTTCATCGGCGCGGGCATCGCTTCCAATGGACTCAGCAGTCGAGGGAGCATGCCATGTCCGACAATTCGCATAGCCAAGCCGCAGTCCCGCTATTCTTGAACGGCGCCCGCGTCACGTCCGGATTCCGGTCCGCGCTCTTCGACGCGGCGAACCGTGCTGGCGTCACCGTCAACGAGTTCGTCATCAGCGCGGCGGCCGAGAAGCTTGCTCGCTCCGGCTCTTCGTTCCCCGGAGTGTTTCGGGCGGGCGATCTCTCCATTCCCAGCAGCGAGGCAGCCTGATCATGGCCGATAGACCCTTCAACGAACGCCTTCGCGACGCCCTTGCCAGCGGCTCCAGCGCCATCGTGGCGGCGACGATCGGCGAGGCGCAACAGATCAGCGCTGACGCGGCCAAGGCGGCCGAGGACGCGAAGGCGCGCGCCCTTGATCCGCTTCTCGCCGACGCGGAGATCGAGGCTGCCCGCAAAGCCGCGTCCGACGCCGAGTTCACGATGCAGCGCATGGCCGAGGCCGTCCGCGTGCTCGGCGAGAAGCGCGAGGAGTTCCGGAAGGCCGAGGACCAGGCCGAGCGCGGCAGGGTCTATGCTGCAGCGCTGCAGGTCAGAAACGACGCAGCCGCGCGCCTGGCGGCCGAATATCCCGATCTGGCGAACCGGCTCGGCGGCCTGCTCGCCGATGTCGTCGCAGCCGATGCCGCGGTCGAAGCCGCGAACCGCAACCTTCCGATAGGCAAAGCTCGGATCGAGGGCGTCGAGATGACGGCTCGCCCGGGATTTCTCCCCCACCTCAATCAGCCCGCTCTGACACGGATGACCATCCCGTCCTTCAACGCGCAGTCGGTCGACCCGACCTGGGGCGAAGGCCGCACCGGCGCGACCGCAGGCCGGGCATTCCGGCCGAACAGGATCGGGAGCGGCCCTGCCAGTGTCAATCGAGGAGAAGCCGCATGAAGATCTCGGATTGCCGGTGCGCCGGCCCATGGTGCACCTGCCGCGGAGAGCCGATGCTGAAAGACGGCCATGTGGTGTCCGTCAGGGTTCCGATGATGATGTCCGACGGGGCGCCGACGGCCGGGCGGACGATCTTCGCCGATGGCGATCAGGCCAGCCCGGAGGAGCGCGCCCGCGCCGCGATGATCGCCGATATCTCCACGGCGCATCTGCGCCCTGACGACCGGGCCGCGGCCGATCGGAAGGAGACGCGGGACCATCTGCGGGCCGAGGAGGCTGCGGTGCGATCTCAGGCCTTCGCCGATGCCAAGGCAGCCGGATTCAACGATGAAGCGGCCAACGCCGAAGCGGCCTATCAGGCGATGAAGCATCGGACTGGAAACGAGTGGCGTCAGGGGCGGTGATCATGAGCGCCGGCGATCGCCATGATCGGGCATGTGCACGCGGCGAACGGATCGACGTCCGGTGGTTCGCGCGCCACCCCGGCCGTGTGCTGCGGGTGCGCCAGTCGCTGCCGTTCGAGGGCTCTGAGTTCGGGCCGGAAGGGCATCGCCGATCGCCCTACGCTCTTGTCTTCCTCGACGGTGCCGTCGTGCGCCGGCGTTTCTTCTATGCCCATCGGATGCCGGACCTCGATACCGCCACGCTCGCTGCGCTGTGGGATTTCATCGCGGCATCGGTGCCGGAACGGCCGGGCGGCGACATGGTACCGGTCAACCCGGTCCAGTGTCTGCAGATCGAGGCCAACGCGGCTGCCTGCCGGATGCAGATCGATCGGATGATGCGGGGAGCTGCTTGAGATGGAAATCGCCACCCTCGGAATTTCGGTCAGTTCGTCCGACGTTGTGAAGGCGTCGTCGGACCTCGACAAGATGACCGCGTCCGCTGCAAAGGCGGAAGCCGGCGCGAAGAAGCTGGAGAGCGCTGCGTCCGCCGCAGGGCAAGGCGTCAAGCAGACGGGCGCCGAGGCCGCTTCCGGGAAGGGCAAGGTCGACAGCTTCGAACGGTCGGTCGCGGCCGCTGCGAAGGAGATGGCGGCGGTCAGCAAAGGCGGTGCCGAGGCGGCGGTCGGGTTTCGGAAGGTGTCGGACAGCGCGAAGGCCGCGAACGAGAACGCTCGATCGAACACCGGCGCCTATCGGAACGTCGCGCAGCAGCTGAACCAGATCGCGCAGCAGGCCGCGGTCACCGGCAACATCATGGGTGCGGTTGCGGTCCAGTCGGCCGACATCGCTGCGGCGTTCGGCGCCGGCGGGGCTCTGCTTGGCGTCGGACTTACCGTTCTTCTGACGGCCGCGCCGAAGATCGCCGAGACGCTGACCGGCGTGAAGTCGCTCAACGTGGCGATGGACGCGCACGAGAAGGCTGTCGAGCGGATCGCTTCCGCCTATGACATCGCGCTCGACAAGGCCGCGCAATATCGCCGCGAGGCCGCGAACGTCATGACGTTCCAGGAGCGCCGCTCGCGTTCGGAACTGGAACTTTCGGCCCGCACCAATCTGGCACAGGGTCTGTTCACGCCGGGGTTGTTCGAAAACCCGGTGTTCGATCGTGCTCCCGGCCGGGGCAAGCCGCAGATCGGCGAGGTTTCGAAGCAGTACAAGGACTTCGCCGACATCCTCGATCGGCTGAAGAGCGGGTACGACAACGGCGCCCCGGATGCCATCAAGGCCATCGACGAGATTGCCAAGCGGGCTCTCCTCAATCAGACCAACAAAGAACTTCAGGACACGGCGAACAAGCTGATCGGCATCATCTCGCCGGCGGCCGATGCCCAGCGGCAGATCGATTCGTTGGCGGACAGCGCGGCGAACCTTCGCGAGGAGTTTTCGAAGAAGTCGCTCGCGGACCTGCAAAGCCTCATCCCCGACCCGCGCACAGATCGTCAGAAGATCACCGACCTTGCCGATGCGGCCTCTCTCGCAGCGAAAAGCTACGGCGAATTGATGTCGATCGAGCGGGATCGCAAGCGCGCGCTCGGCGCGCTTGACCGGCAGGACGATCTCCGGCGCCAGGGCGACGCGCTCACCATCCAGTCCATCACCGCCGTCACCACGGCGGAAAGGGCGCGCATTGCCGGCGAACAGGCCCGGCTCGGCATCCTCGACAAGGTGGAGGCTGCCGAGGCCGATGCGGCCGCGCAGACGCTCGTCTTCGCGCAGGCGGCCAAGGCGGCGGACGATGCGCTGATCTCGGCCAATGCCGCACTCGCCGGGGCGGGACAGCAGGGGTATGCGCAGCAGCTTGCGCAGATCAACGCCGAGATCGAGCGCCAGATCCGGCTCAACCCGGAGAACGCCGCGACGTGGCAGCAGGTGGGCGAAGCCCGCCGGCGCGCGCTCGACATCCAGACCTCCCGCTCGCTCTTCGACCCGCAGCAGGATGAAATCGAGCATTTGAAAATGCGCGCGGCATCGATCGGGCTCAACGCCGACGAGACGCGGCGGATGACGATGGAAATGCAGGCCGCTGCGGCGATGGGACCAATCGGCATCGACATCTTTTCAGGAGAAGAAGCATGACGGCCCTCAACGTCATCAATCACGGCCTGACGGCCACTTTCCTCACCGACACAGCCCAGTATGACCGGCAAGGTGTCATCGTGGGCTTCAAGGAGAAGTGCCTGGCCTTCCGGGATCGACGCCTTGCCGTCGCCTCCGCTGGGTGGGTGATGATCACCGATCAGATCGAATCCGTCGTCGCCAAATGCTTCACGGACATCGACGACGTGATCGACAACGGGGAAGAGGTCTTCCGCGCCTACCATGCTGCCGTCGAGCCGCGTATCGAGGAACGCTGCCGGCTCATCCCCGGCGCCCGCGCCGACTACCTGACGGTGATCGGCGGGTGGTCGAAAAGCCGACAGGAGACGCGCCTGGCGATCTTCAAGACGCAGGGCGGGGTGGAGTTCTTGCGCGACTCAAAGACCGTGATCATGCCGCTGTTCGACGGCCTGATCAGTAAGGATCCGCGCAGGCTCGGTCCGGCGGCGAGCGTCGAGATGGTGAAGCGCCAGCGCGATTATTTCGGCGAGGGCGGCGATTCCGACCATGGCGAGCGCGTCGTCGGCGGGCACATCCTCGTGACGATCGTCGGCGAGCACGGTGTCGATCAGAAAGTCGTCCACCGCTGGCCCGAAGACAGGATCGGCGAACGCATTCAGCCGCGGACCCTCGCTGCCAACTCTGCCGCGCCGATCGTGCCGCAGGGCATGTCCCGGCAGCAGCGCCGCGCCTGGGAGCGTCAGCAGGGCAAGAAGGCGGCGGCCTGATGGACCGTACCGCCCGCGGCACCTTCGCCCGTGGCAAGCCAGGACGGCCGCGGGGCGCCCGCCACAAGACCACGCTGGCGATCGAGGCGCTTCTCGACGGCGAGGCCGAGGAGCTGACCCGGGTCGGCTCGCTCGCGTCCTGTCGAGCCTCGAAGGGTTGAACCGCGGGCCGGATATGGTGAAGGTCGGCTTTCCGGCCGGCAAGACCGATGCAGACCTCGTCATGCGGGCTGTGTGGAACGAGTTCGGCACCCGCCGCGGCGGCAAGGGCTTCTCGACGCCCCACGGCGGCGGCTTCGGCGGCCCCATCCCGGCTCGGCCGTTTATGCGCAACGCCATGCGATCGAACCGGTCGAAATACCAGCATGCGATGAAGGCCGAGATCCGGGGGCTGTTCCGAAAGATCGCGGCGGGGACCAACTTTGGCGGCTCGCGAGAAGAGATTCTGCGAAAGCTGGGCATCATGGCGCAGGGCGATCCAAGCCTCGATCACCTCCCTCGCCAGTCCGCCGAACTCGCCGGTGACGATCGCGCTGAAAGGTCGAGCAATCCGTTGATCGACAGCGGCGAGATGAGGCAGCGGGTCACCTATCAGGTTGAGCGGCGGGCGGTTCTCTCTCGAGCGCTTCTCCGCTGGCTATCCGATAGGCGCCAGCTTCGGCCGCTGGAAGGTCGCCCTTTCATCAGATGGCGTCGGGCAACAAGTCCCCCTGGTGGGCTTGAAGCTCCAATAGGGCAGCGTTCCGGCGCGCCAGGGTTTCGTGCCATTCCTGTGCCTCGCGATCCTTGAAGAAGCTCGCGTCCGGCGCCAGTCGCGCAACGGCCTCCTCCACCTCGGCCAGCCCCACGCGGAAGAACTCTTTCCGCATGTTGACCGCGTTAATGCGGCGATCGGCGAACTCGCGATGGAGCGCTCCCTCAAGGGCAGGCGCGGCGTCGCTGTAAATCATCGCATGGGTGTCGAAAGCGAACGGGACGCTGGCGTCGCCAAGTTCCCGAACCCGGTCATCAGGATCAAGGCGCCGGGTCAGTCCGATCTTCACCACGTCGTCCCCGAACGAGCCAGCGTTCGAGACAATGTAGACGTAGCCGGAACTCGTCAGCTCCGCCATCGCTCTCGCCCGTTCGCTGGCAGCGTGCGCCGCGGCGAGATCTGTTTCGAGCATGGCGATCTTCTGCCACAGGGCTTCGCTGTCCTTTCCCTCGGCCTCGCGCCGCGCCTTGGCCAGCAGGTCGAGGTATTTCTGCTCCTCGCGCTCCGCCCGCTCGGCATCGGCGACAAGCTTCTTCTCTTCACGCTCCGCACGAGCCATTTCGGCCCGCTCCTCTTTCTCTGCTTTCTGCCGCTCCCGATACTCATGGGTCAGTCGAAGCTCATTCAGCCTGAGATCGACATAATCCGGCGTGAGCTCGATGTGCATCGACGTGTTCTCCTTGTCGATGGCCTTCTGAGCGGCAAGGATCCGTCGCTCCATTGCGCTGATGTTGTTCCATCGCACGTTTGCGATGGCAGCCTCGCATTCGTTGTTGAAGGCCCGCAGCGTCAATCGAATCTGACGATTCACCATCGTCTTGCCTTGCGCCTGACTGTCCCCGACGGTCCAACTCGTGTGGCAGACTGCGGCGCGCTTGTCCGAGACCATCTGCTTCTGACGCGCCCGCACCTGCCGGATCGCCTCCTTGAAAGCTTCGCTGTCACCGAAATCGAAGTGGGGCTCGTAGATACCGAGCTCGGCGAACGCCAAGCGTTCGTCGTAGATCGCGATCTCCTTCTCGAGGCGACCGTAGAGCTCCCGCTTCTCGGCGAAGGCTCTGCGGACATCCTCGATCGACGAGGTGATGGTTGCCCTTTCCTTGGCAGCGTCGCGTCGGAAGTCGTCCAGCTTCGCCGCTTCGCCGGCCGCAACCGCCTTCAGGCGATCGACCTCCTCCTCCTGTGAAACGATAGGACCGTAGCGGTCTCGAATGAGGGCAGCAGCACTTGCGGTTTCCTTCCTAGCCCGTCGAAGACGACTCCATGTGAAGACCCAGCCGGCGAGGAAGAACGGCGATAGCACGAGAAGGGAGATAGCCGCGAAGGACAGGTATGGGTGCATGAGACTTCCACCGGCCGATAAGACTTCGTCGACAAGTTGCTGACTTTTCGCTCCGAACTCAACTGCGCCTCTTGCATCAGCTGCGCGCCTTCAGGATTTGCCATTGGAGACGCCGGCCGTTGCCCGCGAAAATCGAAGGGACTAAAGATCCTCGATCAGAATTCCCTATCGAAGTGCGAGGATGGTGATGGATTTTCTTATCGATTTTCCGCTGCCGACTTATCGACCCAAAGGCCGGCTCGACGTCCTCGCCGATCAACTCGGCATCCGGATCATCCCTTGCCGGCGCCGTCGGCGCGCCTCGCACGAGACCCACGCCCGCGGCGCGATGAAGCTGATCATCACCGAGCATGGCGAGGGGCACCTCGTCACCGTCGTCCGGTGCGTCCGGCAGACGAAGGGCAATCAGGCGGAGCTTTGGAGCGAAACCCTTCTCGCGATCTCCGATGTCCTGGCGATGCGGCCGGACTGGCGGGATGCCGGCGGGGCTCTACTCGACGCCTTCGATCAGATCCCGCTTCAGGAGCTTCGCAGCGCGGCCGTGGCGTGCCGTCCATGGCCGGTGCGGCACACGATGCGCGGAATGCTCTTCCCGCGCCTGGCGGGGCTCCTGGAGGCGAGGCGGGCGGCATAGGTATTGCCATGACGACAACACCTTCGCAGTGGTGCGGCTATCGGGACGGCATCGTGATCCCTGGAGTGGGCACCGTGCGGCTGCTCGACAATGAGGCGCAGGTGAAGGCGAAGTACGGGCCGAAGCACACTCGCGCCGACCGCGAACTTTATCTCGCCGTCGGCATGAACGCTTGGCAGTGGAAGAAGATGCGGCTCGTCGACAAGCGCAAAGTCCGGTGGGCGTTCATGTTGCTGACCGCGCCGACGAACTGCGGACGAAAGCCGGAGCCGGTCGACTGGAGCGCTTGGCCGGCGGATGAGCGGGCGTAGGGCGATCGGTCGCGGACGATGTCGTGGTATGCTCAGCGGATGTTTGATCGGCCACGAAATCACGACAGCGATCTTGAGATCGCCGCGACCGTCTGCGCGTTCATCACGCTCGGCGTCTTTATCGTTGCTCTGGCGATGTAGATGAAGCCGTTGCGGTCATTGGTGAGGGGCCTCGTTCCATTCCGCAGTAGCCAACGAGAGCGATCGCGATCGACGCCATGATGAACGACAGCAGGATCACCTGATCGAGCTTGGTCTCTGGGGGGCTTTCGGCCGTCCTGTTCCTGGCACTTGGCAGCCTCATGATACCTTCCTCCCAAGAAGCCATGCTCGCGGGCGCTCCTCCAGGGCGCAAATCCTACCAGATGCGAAGCATTACTGATGAATGATGCGACACCTATTGGCGACTGGCAAGCCGAGTAGCGATGAAGTTTCGCCCTCTAAGTGTGAGGACGTGCGATACACCGAGCCGCTCGACATATCCGCGCCGCTCCAGTTCTGTGGCGACTGCGTCAGGGATTACCCGGGTGACACGATTTCCGACAACCATGTTGAAGAGCGTGTTCCACTCGGCTGCGGTCAACTCGCGCTCCACCATCGTGGCCTCCCAAAGCACCAATAGGGCGGGAAGGAATGGGAGTTGCAACTCACGCTTTGGTGCAGATGCCAGCTTGAGACACATGGCCTGTTAGTCGCTGACGGGCCAACACGATCTGACGCGGCTCATCTGCCTGCGACCCACTATCGCCGTTCGCCAAGCAGAACAGAGACAGCATCCGGCGGGCGGGTGAAATGTAGATAATCGGAATCGAATTCAGCGATATGTCGGAGCTTCGACCAATCATAGATCGTCAATGTGCGGTGCCGAAGTTCCAGAAGACCCTCACGCCTGAACTCTTGCAGATGGCGGTTCACGGACACGATCGTGAGCCCTAAGGCGTCTGCCAGTTCGTTCTGGGTCACCGGCAATGCAATTCGCGTGTCGTTGCCGACCTCGACGGCTGCCGTCCTCACCGTCAATTCACAGAGAATGTGCGCGATTCGTGCCCGTGCCAGCTTCCGGCCGATGCTGGTCACCCACTCTCTGAGAATGGCAGCGTCGATCAGCGTCCTGCGCCACAGCGACTCTGCCAAGTCATGGTTTGCCCGGAGCAACCCGCGCAACGCCTCGTGCGGGATGAACGCCAAGCGGGCCGGTGACAGCGTCGTAAGCGAGTGATCCATGCGCTTCAGATGCAGACTTTGGAGATCAGGCAGATCACCGGGCACATGGAAGGCAACGATCTGACGGGCACCGTCCGCCAACACTCGAGAGCGGCACGTAAAGCCCTCGAGGATCAGGCAACAGCGGCTGGGGCGATCGCCCTCCGCAACAATGGTGTGGCCCTTGCCGACGTCTTGCTCGACTATCGGCAGTTCCAAGAGAAGCCGGACGTTGTCCTCGCTGATGTCAGTGGTACTGAGAAGGTGGCGGATGAGAGGGTGATAGTGCAGCTTGGCTTCCATCATCGTTCCTCATCCGGGTTTCCAAAACAGTCGATCACCAGTGGCAGACCGCCTCTTTGCTAGCAACGTGTTTTCGCTGCAACCTTCATCGCTTCCAAGCGCTTTTAGCAAGATTCGGAGTTCAAGCGATGGCAGTGTTCTTCTTCGACACGTTTGTGGACGGAACCACAATTCCGGATGAAGACGGTCTCGGATTCGAACCTCAGGCTGTCGAGAGAATCGCCTTGGCGGCTTTGGCCGAGATGATCCGCGAGTTGGTTGTTGGCGATCCTGCCCAGAATGTTGGCATCAGGGTGCGAGACGAACATGGCAACCGGGTCTTTGAAGCCGCGCTGAACATTTGCAACACTTCCCCTAATACACAAAAGCGAATGTAGGAGGCCGCACGGCTCGTTTCTGCCGTGAATCGAGGCCGAGTTCGGGATGAGCGAGAACACCGCTCGCCGCTTCATGCATGTCGCAAAGGCATACAGCGGCAAATCCGCCATCGTGGCGGATTTGGACGTGACCGCGCTCTACGAACTCGCCGCCCCGAAAACGCCGATCGAAGTCCGCGGGGAAGTCGAGAAGATGATTGCGGCTGGCGAAGCGGCTAGTACGCGGCGACAGGCGTTCCCCCGGCCCAGCTATAGCCGAGCACGAATGCGGCCAACCACACGATGACCATGACGAACAAGGCGCCGAAGACGTAGCGCTTCCATTTCCGCCGTTCCCGTTGCCGCGGCGTCCTTTCTCGTTCGATGGGCTTCATACCGCTCGAACTGGGATCGTCACCGGCTGTTGCAACCGTCCACCCGGGCATCGTTGAAACTTGTTCGCCGGTCGATGCCTGCGAAAGCGTCTCCCGGTCCGCCGTCATCATGTTCGACCGCCGAAGCGGAGCCCGCTTTCTTCTCGCCGAAAATGCCAAGCGGCATTCCGCAGCTTGGGCAGAAAAAAGGGGCATCATCGTCGAGCGTCTCGTGGTGTCCAGCGGGAACACGACAGTCGAAGCAGACCGGGATTACCGTAATCTTTGAATGTGCGGGCATGTCGCATCCCATGTCGCGTGGAGCTGCCGAGCGTACCGGGAAACCCCTGTAAATCAAGGGAACTCCCTGCAACACGGGTGCGACATGAAAACGGGAGAGAACGGCTCTAAGTGACTGAAAATATTGGTGGGCGCGTTGGGACTCGAACCCAAGACCTACAGATTAAAAGTCCGTTGCTCTACCAACTGAGCTACGCGCCCGATCCGGCGCTCGCCGCGCCGGATGTGCGCCTAGTACGGAAAAGGCCGACAACAATCAACACCGGCGGCGCGCGGCGGGCGCGAGACGCCGGTGGGCATTAGCGGCCTCTCGGCGGGCAGGACACGTCGGCATCAGCGGCGGGCACCGCACCGGCAACCAGCCACCGGCAGAAGCCGCCGGCGGCGGGCGCGAGCGGTCGGCGGCGGCACGGGCGGCCGGCCGCCGGGATGCCGCTCACATTTCCTTCATCTTGTCGGTGACCTTCGCCGTCCAGGCGCCTTCCGGCTTCTTGGTGATCACCGGGTCGGAGCCGCCGGACATCAGGACGTCGACGGTGTTCTCGGCCGCCGACGTGTCGAGCGTGCCGTCGGAGCCGTCGACCAGTTTGTTGATCTCCCGGACCATCCTCTTTTGATGCTCCTCGGTCTGGGCGCCGGTCATGTCGTTGTCGAGCACGATCTGGGCCGCTTCGTCCGGATTCTCGGCGGCGTACTGCCAGCCCTTCATCGAGGCCTGCACGAACTTGGCGAGGTCCTCGACCATCTTCGGATCGTCGAGGCTTTTTTCCATGACGTACAGACCGTCCTCGAGGGTGGCGACGCCCTGGTCCTCGTATTTGAAGACGGTGAGCTGGTCGGCCGGGATGCCGGCGTCGATCACCTGCCAGTATTCGTTGTAGGTCATGGTCGAGATGCAGTCGGCCTGCTTCTGGATCAGCGGGTCGACGTTGAAGCCCTGCTTGATGACGGTGACGCCATCCGCGCCGCCCTCGGTGGAGAGCCCAAGCTTCGACATCCAGGAGAGGAACGGATATTCGTTGCCGGAGAACCAGACGCCCAGCGTCTTGCCCTTGAAGTCCTCGGGCTTCTCGATGCCGGTATCCTTGCGGCAGGTGAGCTCCATGCCGGACTTCTTGAAAGGCTGGGCGATGTTGACCAGCGGCAGGCCCTTTTCCCTGGCGGCGAGAGCCGCCGGCATCCAGTCGACGATGACGTCGGCGCCGCCGCCGGCGATCACCTGCTCGGGGGCGATGTCCGGGCCGCCCGGCTTGATCGTCACGTCGAGACCGGCGTCGTCGTAATAGCCCTTCTCCTTGGCGACGTAGTAGCCGGCGAACTGGCCCTGGGTCACCCATTTCAGCTGCAGCGTCAGCGCGTCCGCGGCATTGGCGGCCCCGGCGAGGGCGGTGGTGCCGAGAAGGACCGCGGCGCCGATCAGTGATGCTTTCATGTCTTTTCCCCTGTTGCTGCAAGGTTGCGGGTCGTCGTGTCGCCTATGCGCGGCGAATGGATGGATGCCAGAAGGTGGCGCGGCGCTCGATCAGCGCGATGAGACCGTAGGAGGCCGAGCCGACGACGGCGGCCACAGTGATCTCGGCCCAGACCATCGGCGTGTTCATGCGGCCGATCTCGGCGGAGATGCGAAAGCCCATGCCGACGATCGGCGTGCCGAAGAATTCCGCGACGATGGCGCCGATGAGGGCGAGGGTGGCGTTGATCTTCAGGGCATTGAAGACGAAGGGGAGCGCGGCAGGAAGCCTCAGCTTCATCAGCGTCTGAGTGTGGGACGCGGCATAGGTGCGCATCAGGTCGCGCTCCATCGCCGAGGAAGCCGACAGGCCGGCGACGGTGTTCACCAGCATCGGGAAGAACACCATGACGATCACCACGGCGGCCTTGGACGGCCAGTCGAAGCCGAACCACATGACCATGATTGGGGCGACGCCGACGATGGGAAGGGCGGAGACGAGATTGCCGATGGGCAGCAGGCCGCGCTTCAGGAAGGGCGAGCGGTCGATCAGGAGCGCGGTCAGGAAGCCGGCGCCGCAGCCGAGGACGTAGCCGGCGACGACGGCCTTGAGGAACGTCTGGACGAAATCGTCGAAGAGGATGCCGGCCGAGGCGGCGAGCGTCGCGGCGATCGCCGAGGGCGGCGGCAAAAGGACCGTCGGAACGGCGAGGCCGCGGATGACGAGTTCCCACAGCATCAGGACGGTCAGTCCGAAGACGAGCGGAATGGCGATCGACAGCATGCGCCGCGCCGCCGGTGCCTTCGGCTCCAGCGAGGCGAGGGCGGCGGTCAGTGCCCAGGCCGAGGCCCAGAAGGCGAGGGCGGCGAGAAAAAGCGGCCAGCCGCCTGTCGCGAGCAGCATGACGGCGGCGAGCGCGAAGAGCGCGGTCGCCAGCGCTGCGGCGGCGATCCGCGCGGCCGGCGATGGCCTGCCGAAGAAATGGGCCGGTGCGAGCCGCGCCCCGCTCACGGGCGCTGCCCCTGGCGCATCAGCGCCGCCCGCTCGCACAGCCCGACCAGCCAGACCAGGACCGCGGCCATCAGAGACGCCATCACCAGTGCCGACCAGATCTGGATGGTCTGGCCGTAGTAGGAGCCGGCGAGGAGACGCGCGCCGAGGCCGGCGACCGCCCCGGTGGGAAGTTCGCCGACGATCGCCCCGACGAGGCTTGCGGCCACCGCCACCTTCATCGAGGTGAAGAGAAAGGGCAGCGAGGCCGGGAAGCGCAGCTTCACCAGCGTCTGCAGCGGGCTCGCCGAATAGGTGTGCATCAGGTCGGTCAGCATCCGGTCGGGGGCCCTCAGGCCCTTCACCATGCCGACGGTGACCGGGAAGAAGGAGAGATAGGTGGAGATGAAGGCCTTCGGCAAAAGCCCCTGCACGCCGACGGAATTCAGCACGACGATGATCATCGGCGCGATGGCGAGGATCGGGATCGTCTGCGAGGTGATGATCCAGGGCATCAGCGACTTGTCGAGGGTGTTGGAAAACAGGATGCCGACGGCGAGGAGAATGCCGAGGGCGGAGCCGAGGGCGAAGCCGAGCAGCGTCGAAGAGAGGGTCACCCAGGCGTGGAAGATGAGCGAGCGCGGCGAGGTCGGCTTGACGTCGAAGACCGTTTTCCAGAGTTCGGCGACGATCTGGTGCGGCGCCGGCAGGACCGGGCGCTGCGCCGACCAGGTGGCGGCGATCACCTCATAGGTCGAAGGCGGGCCGGCATTGGCGAGCTTCTGGCTCTCGGTCTGCCAGTTGAGGCCGATGGCGGCGAGATACCAGATCGCCAGGATGGCGAGGCAGACGGTGAGGACGGGGACGGTGCGCCCTGCGGCCCGCCGCTTCAGGAAGCGGGCGGCGGGGCCGGAATAGCCGATGCCGCCGGAGGGTTCGGCGATGGCGGGCGAAGCGCTTATGGCGGGTCCTTTCCGTTCCCCGGACGTCGTGTCGACGCAGTCACCCACCGTCGCCGGGAGATTGGAAAAGGTCAAGGGTGGTCGAAGGGTGGACGGTCGACGGACTTCGCAGTGCATCCACGTTGCAGAACGGGCGGCTGCATCCAATGCCTCGTCATCCCGGGACAAGCCCACTGCTGTCCGGTTTAATTTTGTGGACAGAGTGCATGACATTGATTCTACTCGGTTCCAGACGTTTCGCGGCGTTCGGGACACGAGATTGGAGATCAATGTCATGCGGCACGACAATAGCGTTTTTCACGGGCTGCAGAAACACATTCC
>NZ_JAFMPY010000047.1 GCF_017353515.1 Jiella sonneratiae | reverse complement strand
CCGCACGCAACGGCCTCGTCATCGCTCGCCTACGGCTACGCGATAACGAGGCCGTTGCGCATTCGGCACCCGAAGAGGGGGCCCGTTTGAACGCCGATGAGGGGTCCCGTTCCGAAGCCGTTTGACACTCGCCCTCGACGGTCCTCGTCTCGTCCGGTTCGATCTCACGCCACACGCTGGCTCTCCTCGCTCGCTCACCCGGCTGGCTTCGCCGGATCTTCGAAACCAAGCCTATCGGCGAGGCAGGGACGCGCGCCAGCTATCAGATTTGATAGGTCGGCTTGGCTTCGTCTTGCACCTCGCCGCCTAGGATGTAAACATGGCGCGAAAGTAGTCAGGTGAAGTGACCGCCGATGTTTTCCGATATCGCGGATATCGATCGCTACCTGTCGGGCGGTGCCGATGTCGACGCCCGGATGCGCCTTGCGAGCAAGGCGCTTGCAGGGTTCGGGTTGTCGTCGCTGCTCTACGATTTCACGCCGGTGAAATACGGCCACGACGGGTCGGTCGCGCTGCCGTCGTTCATCTCGATGCAGAATGTGCCGTCGGACATGGTGAAGGTCTGGCGCGACGACGGCTTCTACCACATCGACCCGGTCCAGCAGCTGGCCTTCCGCTCGCACCTGCCCTTCGTCTGGTCCTATCGCGCCGGCGGGCGGACGCCGCTCAACCGGATCCTGGAAGGCAGGCACGCGCCGGTCGTCGACTATGTCCACGACATGAAGATCACCTGCGGGCTGTCCGTGCCCGTCCACATGCCGAACGGCGAATGCGCCGTGGTCACGGGCATACGGCATGACGCGGACGGCGATTTCGAGGACGTGATCGCCTGCCGTGTCGCGGATTTCGCCCTGTTTGCCCATGTCCTGCACGAGAAGATCTATCCGCTGTTCGGTCCGGAGACGCTCTCGGCTCGGCCGATCGATCTGACCCCGCGCGAGCGCGAATGCGTTGCCTTCGCGGCCGAGGGGCTGACGGCGAAGGAGATCTCGCTGCGTCTGTCGCGATCGGTGCCGACGGTGGTCATGCATCTCAACGCCGCCGCGCGAAAGCTCTCGGCGGCGAACCGCGCCCAGCTGATCGCGCGCGCCGCGCACTACCGGCTGCTCGACTGACCAGGCAACGCGGCAGTGCCGGGACCAAATCGCCGACCTTTTGGGCATGAAAGGGCAGATGCATGGATCTCACGTCGCAAGGCCGCAAGGCGCCCGTCACCGGGGGCACGAAGGGTATTGGGCGCGCGATCGCGGAGGCTGGTCTGTGCGGCAATGCCGTTCCTGAAAGAGAGCGACGGCGCTTCGATCGTGACGATCTCCAGCGCTTCGGGCCGTGAGATCGATTTCGCCGCCGGGCCCCACGGCGCCTTCAAGGCGGCCTTGATCCACTACACGCAGGGCCCTGCGTTCGAGCTCGCTGCCAAGAACATCCGTGCCAACACCGTCTCGCCAGGCAACGTTGACTTCAAGGGCGGCGTCTTAAGCCAGATCGAGACCGGCAACCCGGAGCTGTTCGAGGCATCGCGTGCGCTGAACCCGACCAGGCGCATGGCGACGCAGCGGAAGATCGCCGACGGCGTGTGTTCCTCGCCCGCCCGGCCGCAAGTTTCATTACCGCACCAATCTCGTGATCGGCGGGGCGGTGACCCGGGGCGTGCAGTGCCGAGACCAGTCAGACCCGGGAGAGCGTCGCCGACGCTCTCAGGAATATCGAGCCCAGCCATCGCTGCGCGCTTCTCGTCGGCGGCTAGTGGATTGAATTTGACATCTGAGTCCTGGTCGGGTGAGGCGTCTTATCAAATGTCAAATTCAAAAAATCCAATAGGATCATGAACTTGGCTAGTGGTCTTTCGATTCCGACATTTGCTGCGCGGTCTCGACAAAGCGGTGCCAAATGTCGGAATCGGACCACTAGGCGGGCGGGCGGGGCGGCCGGTTGTCACGTCGGAGGCAGTATCATCGTGAGGCCAGAATGGCTGACGTGAAGGGCATCGTCCCGAAAAGCTACGAGATCCCCGCAACCCACGAATCCATGGTCTGGGGCTATATCGACTCCAGCGTCCCGCCGATCCTGCGGATACAGTCGGGCGACATCGTCACGCTGCATTCTTTTCCGGCGGGCGGCGCCGAAATTCTCCCGGAGCGTCCCGACATGGTGCCGGACGCGTACCGCGAGGCGATCGACGCGCTGCCGCAGGGACCCGGCCCGCATTTCATCACCGGCCCGGTCCATGTCGAAGGGGCGGCTCCGGGCGATGTCCTCCAGATCGACATCCTTGAGACCAGCGTCTGGATGGACTGGGGCTTCGTCGCGATCCTGCCGCTCCTCGGCACCCTTCCGGAAGCCTTCACCGAATACGAGACCATTCGCCCGGCGATCGACCGCGAGCGCCAGGTCTGCATCATGCCGTGGGGCGCGGAGATCCCGCTCGACCCGTTCTTCGGCATCGTCGCCGTTGCGCCGCCGCCGGCCTGGGGCCGTTGCGGCTCGCCGGTCCCGCGGGTGTTCGGCGGCAACATGGACAACCGGGAACTGAAGCCCGGAACGACGCTCTATCTGCCGGTCTTCAACGAGGGCGCGCTGTTCTACGCCGGCGACGGCCACGGCGTTCAGGGCGATGGCGAGGTGTGCCTGACCGCGCTCGAAACCGGCTGCAGCGGAACCTTTCGCCTGACCGTCCGCAAGGACCTCGACTTCGACCGGCCGTTCGCCGAAAGCAAGACCCATCTCATCTCGATCGGCCTCAACGAGGATCTCGACGATGCGGCCAAGGAGGCGGTGGCGGAGATGGTCAGGCATGTCTGCCGGCGGACCGAACTGACCCGCAACCAGGCCTATATGCTGATCTCGCTCGCCGGCAATCTGCGCATTACGCAACTCGTGGATGGCAACAAGGGCGTGCACATGATGCTGGACAAGGCGCTTCTGTGATCGCCGGGCATGGCACGCCGGCGGAAGCTGGCACCCGATTTGCATCGATCCGGCCGGGCGGTTCCATGGCTGCCATGGCCGGCCGCCCGAGAGCTGTTCGACGCCGGGATCACGCGATGAGGACAAACAGGGGCGGAAGACGGAGCTGGCTTTGGGGTCGCGCGGGGCGCACTGCCGGAGGCATGGCATGAGACGGACCAACCACACCGACGCGGAGATCCTGTCGCTTCTCCACGAGGCGGAAGCGGGCGTGCCGATCAGCGACATCTGCGCCTCGGCCTATGTGTCGCAACGGACCTTCTATCGCTGGCGGAAACGCTTCGGAGGCCTGAAGCCGGAGGCGCTCAAGCGCCTGCGGACGCTGGAACTCGAGAACCAGCATCTGCGGATCCTCGTCGGGCGATTGCGGGAGCGAAACCCCGACGGCGTCTGGTCCGGCTGGTCGGCCGAGGAGGCCGCGTCCGCCCGGTCCGGCCTGGCAGAGGATCGCTGGGCGGATGGTGTTAAGGCCAGACCGGCGCCGCGGGCGGGCCGCCACTGCGGCTCGGGCCACGCGGCGGGACGGTTCGCCAGCCTGCGCGCCGGCCGCTGTTGATCGTCGCCGTTCGGCAACGGCTGCTCCGACCGGACGCGCCGGCCCAATGGGGTTTTCCGGTCTCCTTGCCGGTTCGAAGCGCCCGTCTCCCGGGCTGGCTGCCATGCGAATAGGCAGGGTGGGCCAAGTTCGCGGCGGCGCCCGCGGCCGATCGCCGGGTGCAGCGATTGTGGCCTCCGTCATAATGATTATGAAGCGGCCGGACGCGCCTCGAAAACGAGGTCTTCGTCAACCCGAGCGACGGCGTCCTCCCGCCCGCCAACAGGCGGACAGAAATGCGTCACCTTCCGACATGGCCTTCCGGAGTGCCGGCTCGTTCCGCTTTCGCCGGCCGGTCGAAAATCGCCGACGTTGGCGGTCCGTCTCGACCTACCGGCGCAACGCGCGTCCTCGCGCGCCAGAAGGCGCATCATCGCGATGTCCTCGACCTCGACCTCGACCTCGACCTCGACCTCGGGCGCGATCTGCGGGCGGAGGCCGAGCCGGTCCATCAAGGCGTCGAAGCCGATTTGGACACCGCTGTCGGCCATCGGCAAAAATGACGGGATTCTCCCGCGGGCGCTCGTCCCTCGTCGCTTCACGTTTGCGATGAAAGCGTTCCGCCTACGATCGGGACGCTGCAACGGCGCTTGCGTAATCGGCCTTGAGAGCCCGCCGGCGAATCTTCCCGAAACCATCGCGCGGAAGGCTGGCGACGATCTCCACATGTTTCGGGATCTCAGGCCTCGTCAGGCCCTGGGAGCAGACGCTGCGCACCGCTTCGGCCGTCAGCGTGGCGCCGGGCATGAGCGAGATGAGCGCCACCACGCTCTGGCCCCATTCGCGATCCTCGGCCCCGAAGACCACGGCATCGGCGATCTCGGGATGGCGCATGAGCTCGGCCTCGACACGCTCCGGGTTCACCTTGACGCCGCCGGTGTTGATCACGTCGTCGCGGCGTCCGGTCAGGTAGAGGTAGCCATCCGAATCGAGCCACCCCGTGTCGCCGATGCTTTGGAAGCCGTCGGCGTCGGCGCGGGGAGGGGGCGCGTCCGGACCGACATAGCGGCTGCGGCTGTCAAGGTCGTCGGGCCGCATGAATATCTCGCCGATCTCCCCCGGCTCGAGGAGGCCTCCCGCCTCGTCGCGGATCCGAATCTTCGTCTCGAAGCCGCGGCCGACCGAGCCCTCGTGTGACAGCCATTCCGGCCCCGAGATCACCGTCTGTCCGGTGTTCTCGCCCGAGCCGTACATTTCGAACACGCGCTCAGGCCCCAATCTTTCGATCCAAGCTCGCTTGAGCCAGATCGGGCAAGGGGCTGCCGTGTGATAGAAGGAATGGAGACTTTCGAGGCTTGCGCCGCTCGCCGGCAGTTGCGCCGACATGCGCACCATCATCGTCGGCACGAGCATCGCGAAGCCGACGGCGAACCGGTCGATGGCGGCAAGCGCGCGCCCGGCGTCGAACCGTTCCATCAAGACGAGGGTGTTGCCCTCGAAGAGCCCGTTCTGGGCCCAGGTGAAAGGCGCATTGTGGGACATCGCCCCGCAGACGAGCTGCACCTGATCGGCGCGAAATCCGAGGGCAGGCGCGACCTTGCCCCAGCTCTTGCCGGGAACGCGGACGAAGGGCCGGTCGTCGGCCATCAGCTTCGGCAGGCCGGTCGAACCGCCGGACATGACGATCTTGCCGGGTCGCGAAACGCGATCCTCCAAGGGCGCATCCGATTGTTCGGCGGCGAGGCGCTCAAGGGTGTCGAGGCTGAGATCGCCGCACCCTGGCCTGCGATGCAGGCGCAGCCGCGCCCCGATCCGCCGGCACAGCGCGTCGGCCGTCGATTCCGGCAGGCTCGGATCGAGCACCATGGTCGTCGCGCCGAGGCGCCAGATCGCCAGGGCAACGGTGAGATGCGCCGGCGTGTTGGCAAGGCCGAAGGCGACGACATCGCCCTCGGTCACGCCCCTTTTTGCCAATGCCCGGGCGATCCGGTTCACGCTTTCGTCAAGCGTTGCCCAGCTAATCGCCTCTTCGCTGCCGTCGGCCGCGAGAAACTGCACCGCCGTCGCATTGCCGCGCTCGGCGGCCAGTTGCGCAAGGCGCGCGCCGTAGGTGATGGCGGTATCGTCACGCATGAAAAGCCCTTTCACCGGCCGACTGCCAACGCTCGGGCCGCGAACGCTTCAGGCGTCCGCATCCTCGAAGACGATCTCCTGCGCCCCTTCCCATAGCACCTTCGGCCCCAGCGCCGGCAGGTGATCGAGATTGGAGGTGAGCGTGATGAAATGGTTGCCGGCAAGCTGTCCCATTTTCGAAGCGAAGGCCACGCCGCCATAGGCGAGCAGGATTTCGGTCTCGCTGATGCCGCCGGGATAAAGGATGATCTGTCCCGGCGCGGGATAGCTGGTGTGGTTCTCGTAACCGACGTCGAACTGCGTGTCGCCCAGAGGAATCCACACGGCCTCGCCGCTCCAGCGCACGTGAACGACCTTGCTGACGAAGGGCATGCGGGCTTTGAAGGCGGCGACGGTTCGTGGCGCTTTCTCCGTTTCGAAACGGGCGTCGAAGGCAATGCCCGCGATCCGGACTTTCAGGTCTTGCGTCATGGTTTCCTTGTTTCTCGGCTTCAGGGGATCAGTCGATGAGGCCCGCCATCCGCGGCAGAAACAGCGACAGGTCGGGCACGAAGGTGACGAGCATGAGGATCGCGAACATTCCGATCAGCGGAAAGGCGAGCCTCCGGGAGACCTGGATCACCGATCGGCCGGCGACGCTGGAGGCGACGAAGAGCGAGACGCCGTAGGGTGGCGTGACCGTGCCGAGTGCGCAGTTGAGGATGATCAAAAGCCCGAAATGGATGGGGTCGATGCCGATGTCGTGGGCGATCGGCGTCAGCACGGGCACGACGATGAGGATCGCGGCGATCGTCTCGAGGAACATGCCGATGACCAGAAAGAGCGCATTGGCGATGAGCAGGAAGACGACCTGGCTGCTGGACACGTCGCGGATCCATGCGCCGATGATCTGCGGCACGTTGGCATTGGCGATCAGCCAGGCAAAGACGCTGGCCGTGCCGATGATCAGCATGACGGCGGCCGACAGCGAGGCGGTCTTGAGGATGAGGTCGGGCAGGGCGGCGGGCTTCAACTCGCGATAGACCAGCATGCCCACCAAGAGGCCGTAGAAGCCCGACACGGCGGCGGCCTCGGTCGGAGTGAAGACGCCGCCGAGAATGCCGCCGAGGATGAGCACAGGCATGCCCGCGGCAGGCAGCGCCGCCCAGCCGGTGCGCAGCAGCCGCGAGAAGGTGAAGGCTTCGCTCTCGCGGTATTGCGGCCCGCCTTTGCGGGCATGAAGCCAGGCGATCACCATCAGGACGAGAATGCACAGAAGTCCGGGAATGACTCCCGACAGAAACAGTGCGCCGATCGAGACATTGGAGACGACCGCGAGGATCACCATGGTGAGGCTCGGCGGGATCACCTGGGCGATCGAGCCGGCGCAGGCGATCAGTGCGGCACCGAAGTCGACGTCGTAGTTCCGGCGTCTCAGCTGCGGCTGCATGATCGCCGAGATCGCGGCGGTGTCGGCCGAACCCGAGCCGGAAATCGCAGCGAGGCCCGCCGCCGCAAGGCACGAGACCTGCAGCAGGCTGCCGACCATCCAGCCGATGATCGCGGACGCGAAGTCGACGATCCGCCGCGAGATGCCGCCGGCATCCATGATCACGCCGGCGAAGACGAAGAACGGGATGGACATGAGGGTGAAGGAGTTCAGCCCGGCGAAGACGCGCTGGCTGACGATGGCGACCGGCACATGCGTCGTGGTCACCAGCGCCAGAACCGCCGACATGCCGAGCACGAAGACGACAGGCACACCAAGGGCCAGGAGCGCGACGAAGGCGATCGCGATGATGGCCATCAGATCGCTTCTTCGATGCCGTCGGCGACGGGCTCCGGAAACGGATCGTACCAGCGCCTTACGACCGACAGAATGAGTTCGATCGCGATATAGGCGGCGCCGACCGGCAGGCAGAGATAGATCCATTTCATCGGCAGGCCGAGGGCGGGCGATGACTGGAACGCGCCGAGCTTCAGCAGGGGCAGGCTGCCATAGGCAAGGACCGCGAGGAAGGCGATGGTGACCGCCGCGATGGCGAGCAGCGCGATCCGGGCGAGGGGAAGCGGCAGCATGGCCGGGAGCATGTCGATCGCCACATGCTGGTTGCGCGCCATGGCGACCCCGGCGCCCAGCAGCACCAGCCAGATCTGGCTGAAGGTGGCGATCTCGGTGGCCGAGGCGATCGAATAGTTCAACAGATAGCGCCCGACGACCTGGACGAGGACGGCGATCATCATCACCGAAAACAGCAGGATCACCGCGCCCGAGGCGAGGCGGCGCAGGATGAGACAGAGCCGTTCCAGAAGCTGAAGCATCGCGTCATTTCCTTGCCAGAGACCGCCGATGCCCGGCCCGGCCGCAAGCGCGCCGGGCCGGAACATTCCAAGGACAGCCTATTTGACCGCTTCGATCAGCCCGTAGAGCTTCTTCTGCTCGTCGGACTGGACGTATTTGTCCATGATCGGGCCGGCGGCCGCCCGGAACGGGGCGATGTCGGGATGGGTGACTTTGACGCCCTCGGCCTTGATGTCGGCCAGCCGGGCCTGATCGCTCTCGCGATAGAGCTTGCGCTGATAGGTGCCGGCTTCGAGGCCCGCTTCGTCGAGGGCCTTCTGCACGTCGGCCGGAAGCGCCTCATAGGCGTCCTCGCCCATGATCACCGGAGCGACCAGCTCCAGCCAGGCGACGGTCGCCCAGTCGGGCGCCACCTCGTAGAACTTCTTGGCGTAGTAGTTCGTGTTGGCGGCTTCGGCGCCGTCGACGACGCCGGTTTCCAGCGCGCCGTAGAGCTCGGTATAGGCAAGCGGCGTCGGATTGGCGCCGAAGGCCTTGAAGGTGTCGAGATGCGCCTCGTTCTGCATGGTGCGGATCTTCAGGCCCTTCAGGTCGTCGATCGAGGCGATGGGCTTCTTCGTCATGATGTGGCGGGTGCCGGCCGAAAACAGGCTGACGAGATGGAAGCCCTTTTCCTTCAGGATGTCCTGGATTTCGGCGACGACCTTCGGATCGGACAGAGCGCGATCCATCTGGTCGGAATCCTTGAACAGGAATGGGAGGCTGAAGACGCTGAGTTCCGGAACGAAGTTGACGAGGGTCTCGTTGGCCGTCACCGCGATGTCGACGGTGCCCATCTGGGTGCCCTGGATGCTCTCCATCTCGTCGCCGAGCTGGGCATTGGGAAAGACCTGGATGGTCGCCTTGCCACCGCTCTTGTCTTCCAGGAGATCGCTCATCTTTTCCATGCCGAGGCCGTAGGGCTCGTCGGCATTGGCGTTGTGACTGGCCTTCAGCGTGATTTCCTGGGCGAGGGCTGCCGACGACATCTGCGTGCTGGCGAGAGCGAGCGAAAGCGCAACGGCTATGGGTCCAAATCTCATCTGCGAAACCTTCTGGTTGGTTGGCTGTGGAGGGTGGCGGCTTTGCCCGGGGCGCCTTAGGAGGCGGGGAGCAGGCGCAATTCCTGCAGGATGGTACGCAGCGCCGCCTGCCGCTCTTTCGGCAACGGCAGGCGCGGGGGGCGCGGATCGCCCATGCCCTTTCCGATCATCGCCATCGCGGCCTTGGTCGCGGAGACGTAGAGGTCGCCGGCCAGCATGTTGATGAGCGGCAGCGCGCGCAGATAGATCTCGCGCCCTTTCGCTTCGCCGCCCGGCTTCGTCGTCTCCTCGAACATCGCGGCCGAGAGCTTCGGGGCGATATTGGCGAAGACCGAGCTGTAGCCCTCGGCTCCGGCGAGATAGCTTTCCCACGGGTAGTAGCCGGCAAAGACGGTCATCCGGTCGCCGCAGCGCGCCAGGATCTCGGTGACGCGGTGGACGTTCTTCGAAGTGTCCTTGATGTACGAGATGTTGTCGATCTGCGAGAGACGCGCGACGAGATCGGCGCCGAGATCGACATTGGCCGTGAACGGGTTGTTGTAGAGCATCACCGGGATCGAGATTGCCTCGGCCACCCGCCTGAAATGGACGAACAGCTCCTCCTCGGTCGGCGAGGAATAGTAGGGCGGCACCAGCATCACGCCGTCCGCGCCGAGCGCTTCGGCCTCGCGGCTGAGCGCGACCGCCTCATCTGTCCACTCGGCGGCCGTGCCGATCAGGACCGGCACCTGTCCGTCCGCCTGCCGGATCACCGTCTCGGCGACGGCCGTCCGCTCGTCGCGGGTCAGCGACAGGAACTCCCCCGTGCTGCCGAGCGGGATGAGGCCGTGGGATCCTTCGGCGATCTGCCAGTCGACATAGCTGCGCAGGCGCTCGAGATCGAGCCGGCCTTCGGCATCGAACGCGGTGACGCAAACGGTGTAGCTGCCTCGGAAGGTCGTCACGCTGGATCCTTGTGTTCCTGGCCGCGGCAGAATTTTATCAACTGCCCCCGTATACAGTTGAGATGTGATCTTATAATCCGTCAAGTCCCAATTTGTGGGCAGGCTCAAAAAAGAGGCTTTTGCCGCGGCCGCCTTTCACGTCTGGACAGCGAGACCCATGCCTTTCATCGAACTCTACGACTTCGAGCCAGCTCCTGAAGTGCGGGCTGTCGCCACCCGTCGGATCACCGATGGTCTCTGTTCGGCTTTTGGAATCAAGCCGGAAATCGTGACCATCTATTATCTTTCGACCCCGCACTATTCCTACGGACATGCCGCGAAACACGGCACTTCTGCCGAGAAATTCCGCATCTTCGCCAAGGTCCATGCATTCCCGCGCGACCAGGCGATGAAACAGCAGGCAGCGTGCGAAATCACCGAAGCGATCAGCCGGGCCTATGGCGCGTCGCCGGACGACGTCGTCGTCTATTTCTTCGATCGATCACCCGCCGATGCATTCCATGCGGGCAAGCCGGCGGGGTAGAGAGCACAGCTTTCCACAAGATCGCATCTTGCGCAAATGGTCAAAATTCGATCAAATATTGTCTGATGCAGAAAGGAGGGTCCGTGGAGCGTTTGTATACCGAGGACCAGCGGATGGTGCGCGACAGCGCCCGCCGGTTCAGCGACGAGGTCCTGGCCCCGCAGGCTGCGGCGATCGACCGCGAGGACGAATTCCCGCGCGAAATCTATGTCGGCCTCGCGGACCAGGGCTTCTTCGGCGTTGCCCTGCCGGAGGAAGCCGGCGGCGCCGGACTGGATGCGCTCGCGGCCTGTATCGTGATGGAGGAGATCGCCCGCGGTTCGGGCGCGGTGGGCAATGCCTTTGCGATACCCGTGGAGGCGGCTTCGTTTCTCCATCACCACGGCAGCGATGAGCACAAGGCGCTGATCCCGGGCATTCTCGACGGATCGGTCATTCCGGCGACCGCCGTCACCGAGCCCGACCACGGCTCCGACGTCGCGGGAATGCGGACGACCGCGAGGCGGGAGGGCGACGACTACGTCATCGACGGCACGAAGGCCTGGGTGACGTTCGGCCGGATCGCCGACGTCGTCATGGTCTTTGCCAAGACCGACCCGTCCGCCGGCCATCGCGGCGTCAGCTGCATTCTGGTGGAAACCGGGCGCAGGGGCGTTTCGCGCGGCAAGTCCGAAGAGCTTCTCGGCATGCATGGCCTTGCCGAATGCCAGATCAGCTTCGACGCGGTCCGGGTGCCGGTGTCGAACCGGATCGGTCCGGAACACGGCGCCTTCAAGATGGCGATGGTGAACTTCGACTTCTCGCGGCTGATGATGTCGTCGATGGCGCTCGGCATGACCCAGGCGGCGATGGAAGACGCGATCGCCTATGCCAGGACGCGCAAGCAGTTCGGCAAGGAGATCTTCGAGTTCCAGGCGGTCCAGTTCATGATTGCCGACATGGCCAAGGATATCGCCGCGGCCCGTCTGCTGATCCACCACGCGGCCCGCCTCTACGACGCCGGCGAGCCGATCGCCCTCGAGGCGGCCCAGGCCAAGCTGTTCACGACGGACATGGCCCAGACCCATGTCTCGAACGCGCTGCAGATCCATGGCGGCAATGGCTACAGCCGCGAATACCGCATCGAGCGGCTGTTCCGCGATGTCCGGCTGTCGCCGATCTACGAAGGCACCAACCAGATCCAGCGGATGATCATCGCCCGCCAGATCGCGAAACGATACGCATGAGTCTCAGCATCATCGGCCCCGACGAAGCCGCGGCGCTCGTCGGCGACGGCGCGACCCTGGTGGTCGGGGGCAATGGCGGCACCGGCGTCGCCGAGCGGCTCCTGGAGGCGCTGCAGTCGCGGTTCCTCGCAACGCATTCGCCGTCGGGACTGACGCTGATCCATGTCACCGGCGTCGGCGCCGTCAGCGAGAAGGGGCTGTGCAGGCTGGCCCATGAAGGCCTCGTCGCACGTGTCTTCGGCAGCAATTTCGGCCTGCAGCTGCCGCTGATGCGGCTGATCGTCGAAAACCGGATCGCCGGCTACAATCTGCCCCAGGGCGTGATGGCACAGATGTTCCGCGCCCAGGCGGCAGGGCAGCCCGGCATCGTCACCCATGTCGGCCTCGGCACCTATATGGAGCCCGAACAGGATGGCGGGCGGATGAACGCGCTGGCGACGGAGACGGTCGTCGAGCGGCTGAGCCTTCGTGGGCGGGACTATCTCTTTTACAGGATGCCGGCGCCCGACATCTGTTTCATTCGCGGGACGTCCGCCGACGAGGACGGCTACGTCGCGATGGAGCACGAGGCGACGACGCGCGAGGATCTGTCGATCGCCCAGGCCGTCCACAATGCAGGCGGCACGGTGATCTGCCAGGTCAAGCGGATCGTCAAGGCCGGCAGCCTGCACCCCCAGATGGTCAAGATCCCCGGCTTTCTCGTCGATCATGTCGTGGTCGACCCGGATCAGGCCCAGACCTATACGACCGGCTACGATCCGTCCCGTTCGGGCGAGGTCCGCATGCCCGTCGCGCGGCATGCCCCAGATCCCCTGAGCGAGCGGCGGGTGATCGCCCGGCGCGCGGCGATGGAATTGCGCGCCGGTGAAGCCGTCAATCTCGGCGTCGGCATATCCGCGATGATCCCCAATGTCGCAGCCGAGGAGGGGATCGAGGATCTGATCACGCTGACGGTCGAGGCCGGCGTCATCGGTGGCGTTCCGGGATACGCCCGGGAATTCGGGACCGCCTACAATCCGCGCGCCATCATCGATCAGCCCTACCAGTTCGATTTCTACGACGGCGGCGGTCTGGGCTGCGCCTTCGTCTCCTTCGCGGAGATCGACGCCGAGGGCCATGTCAACGTCACCCGCTTCGGCGACCGCTACGATGGCGCCGGAGGTTTCATCAACATCACCCAGAACACCCGGCGGCTGGTCTTCAGCGGCACGCTGACCGGCGGCGGCCTGTCGTGCAGCTTCGAGGCGGGGCGGCTGAAGATCGACCGCGAGGGTCGCACCCGCAAATTCGTCGAGAGGGTCGGCCAGATCAGCTTCAACGGCCGGATGGCGCGCGAGCGGGGCCAGGACGTCACCATCGTCACCGAGCGCGCCGTCTTCAGGCTCGCGGCCGATGGCCTCGTCCTGACGGAGATCGCGTCGGGGGTGCGGCTCGAGGAGGACGTCCTGCGCCACATCGGTTTCGCGCCGCGGGTCGCGGATGATCTCAAGGAGATGGACGCGCGGCTGTTTCGGCAAGCGCCCATGGGTATTGCCGCAGACCTCAGGGGAGACGGGCCGTGAGCACAGTCGAAAATCTCTTTTACGAAGATGTCGAGGTCGGCGCCGTCTTCAGGACGGCCGATCATACGATCACCGAGGCGGATATCATTGATTTCGCGCGTCTGACCCGGGACCGACATCCGCTCCATTGCGACGCCGACTATGCGCGCAGGGCCGGTTTCCCGGGTCTCATCGCCCATGGCCTTTTCGGCCTGTCGCTGATGGAAGGGCTGAAAAGCGAACTGAAGCTCTACGAGGATACTTCGATCGCTTCGCTCGGCTGGAACGCCGTGCGCTTCGTCAAACCACTCCTAGTCGGCGACGTTCTCCACGTGGAGATGGCCTTCACCGCAAAGCGTCCGAGCCGGAGCCGTCCAGCGGGTGTCATCACGGAAGCGGTCAGGCTCCTCGACGCGCAAGGCGAGGTGAAGATCGACGCCGAACATATCTCCTTGATCCGGATGCGGCCGACGCAGTAGCCACCATGTCCCGGCAAGGGGCCGCCGCCCGCTGCTGCCTGATCCGGCCTCCGCCCATGAACGAGACATCGCGAAGCAAGCAATGAGCAAGCCGAAAAAGGGCGACGAACTGATCGAGCCGGCGGGCAATTCGGTGGATCTTGCGACCCGCCTCGTTCGCGAAGCGATCCTCAATGGCGGCTTCGGCCCCGGCGAGCGGCTCAAGATCGGCGAATTGGCGACCCGGTTCGGTCTCAGCCCGATGCCGCTGCGCGAGGCCCTGCGCAAACTCGAAGGCGAGGGGCTCGTCGAGATCGAGCAGAACAAGGGCGCCACCGTGCGCCGGCTCGACCGGGAGTACGTCTCCGACCTGTTCGAGCTCAACACGGATCTGCGGATCATCGCCATCCGGCGCGGCGTCCGGCAGTTGACTTTGGCCCGCATCGAAACGCTCGAAACCCTGGCCGAAGACTACGCCCGAGCGGTCGAGACCGGCGACGACGCCGGGGCGCTCGAGCTCAATCGCCGCTTCAACACCTGCCTCGTCGAGTTCGGCGGCAATCGCGAGGCGCTGCGGATCTTTCAGCGCGGCTGGGAAATGATCGGCGCCTTCCGGCGCAGCTTCGGCTATGGCGAGGGCCGGCGGCGGGGGCTCGCCGACGAGATGAAGCTGCTCGTCGGCGCGCTGCGTCGCCATGACCTCGAATATGCGGAGGCGATCCTGCGCATGCAGAACGCCGCCGTGATGGAAGACTTGATGGCGCAGATCGACCTGCCCTGAGCGCGGCTCCAGCGCGAAAAAGGCGCCGGGCGGAGGGCCCGCCCGATGCTTTCAGATGCGGCCGGCTGACGGCTATTCGGCGGTCAACGCGTCGAACAGCGCCTTCTGGCTGTCGCTCTTCAGCATCTCCTTGTAGAGCGGGATCGAGGCTTTCCGAAACGGCGCCGGATCCGGCCTGGTGATCTTGACGCCCTTTTCCTTGAGAGCGTCGAGCAGCGGCGTTTCCTGATCCTCGACATAGCTGCGCTGCCATTCGGCCGATTCATGGGCCGATTCCAGGAGCGCCGTCTGGATTTTTTCCGGAAGGGCGTCGAACGCGCTCTTCTGCATGACGACGACCGCCGTCAGCGGGCCGCTCGCTCATCTCACAGGAGCCCGGCGTCGATCAGCGCGACGCGCACGCCTTCGACGATCTCTGGCGATTGCGGCAGCAGCGGCAGGCGCGGCGCGGCGTTGTCGATGACGCCCATGAGTTTCAGGCCCTCTTTCATGCGGGTATGCATGTCGATGACCGGCGCAGGCCCGTAGATCGCCCGCACGATCGGGTGCAGCCGGTCGGACGCGGCGCGCATGGCGGCGAGGTCCATCGCTCGAGAGGCCCGCCACAGATCGGCGAGCAGGCCGGGCGTGAGACTCGCGAGGCCCGAGAGGATGCCGTCGCCCCCGACGGCGAGCTGGGCCATGAACCAGTTGAAGTTGGAGGGAAGGATGGCGCAGTCGGGCGCCGCCTTCTTCACGGCACGCCAGTTCTCCTCGTAGGCGAGCATGGTGGCGCTGCCCTCCTTGATCGCGACCACCTCCGGTATCATCGCGATCTCGGCGAGCGCCTTGGTCGAGAAGCCGAAGCCCGAGGCGAGGGGAAACTGGAACACCGAAAGCGGCATCTTCAGCTCGCCGGCGAGCTTTTCCATGAATTTCACCGGCGCGGCGGTCGAGGCGTTGCCGCCGCCGAGCGCTTCGGCAGGAAAGATCACCGCGACGTCGGCGCCGGCCTCGCGCGCCGCCTCGGCCTGTCGGACCGCATCGGGATAGCCGGTCGGGATCACGCCGGCCATCAGCGGTCGGTCCCTGCCGATCTGCTCGCGGGTCCTCAAGATCACCTCGGCCCGTTCTGCGTCGGTGAGCGCCGTCGCCTCGCCGGCATGGCCGTTGACGAAGACGCAGTCGGTCGTCTCCGGCCGGGCCGAGTGGTCGAGCACGGCCTCGTAGCCGGCCCAGTCGATGGCGCCATTCGCCTTAAAGGGGAGGACGGTCGCGACGGTGATGCCGCCAAGGTCGTGTCCGGACAAAATCATTGGGGGCCAGGTGCTTTCTTTCGAGGGAATTTGAGGGTGGCATCGGCCTTCAGCACCTCGGTGCCGGCTTCGTTTCGCGCAGCGGCCTGCCAGTCGACGGTGCGGTTGGCCTCGTCCTTGCCGCTGATCCATATGTCGAAGATGATCGTATCGCCATAGCGCACCGCGCCGGTGAACCAGAAACAGTCGCGAACCGAGACGCCGACGGTGCCGACGAGTTCGGCGGTAAGCACCGAGGTGCAGATGCCCGCGACGAGGATTCCCGGGGCGAGGCGCTCGCCGAAGCGGGTGGTCGAAGCATAGCCCTCATCGACATGGACCGGACCGAAATCGCCGGTGAGCTATGGCTGATTTTGGGTGACGGGTCCGATCAGGCGGCGCGTTGATCGGCGTCTGGGCTGACCGCGACGCCGTCGGTGAATGTGACGCCCGCAATGACCATCGGCAAGCGATTTTCGCCTTTCAGCTTCCGCCAAGTTTTTGAAGCGGCCATGACGAGCTTGAAGACCATGAGCTCGGCGGTCTTGT
>NZ_JAFMPY010000046.1 GCF_017353515.1 Jiella sonneratiae | reverse complement strand
CCGGCGCCGCCGACCAGATGGACAAGGTGACGCAGCAGAACGCCGCGATGGTGGAAGAGTCGACCGCGGCGGCCCAGACGCTCGCCAAGGAGACCGAGGGCCTGGCGGCGGCGGTGGCGCGGTTCCGGACGGCCGGGACGGCGGCGAAGGCCGCCGGGGCGGCGGGATCGGGCGGCATGCGCACCCCAGCTCGCCCGGCGGCCCGCGGCCTGCCGCAGCTGAAGACCGCCGGCGGCGCGGCCCGCAAGCCCGCCGCAGCGGCCGCGGCGGCCGCAGCCGAGGAGAGCTGGGAGGAGTTCTGATCCTCCGGCTGGCTCGGGGCTCTACCGGCCAACTTCGGCCGGACCGGGCCGGGCAGCGACCGGCCTCAGGGATCGAGCGCACGATCCTCATGCCGGCTCCGGGCTGCCCGAGCCGGCTGATGATTTTGCGGTGACCGGCCGCAGTCGCCCTCTCTCGCGCCTGCCCTAGGTTTCGCCGCTCGGGCACGAAGCGGCGAGGCGTCAGTCCTCGCCTTGCCGATGGGAGATTTCTCGATGCGAATTCAATTGCGTGCGGCGTTTCTGGCAGCGACGGTGCTTTCTCTCGGTGCCCTGCCGGCCGTCGCCCAGTCGAGCGGCACGTCCGGCGAAGCGGGCGGCGACGCCCAGCAGAATCTCGTCCTGCCGCCGGATGCCGCCCCCAAGCCGATGTCGCCCGCCGAGACCGAGACGCCGCAGAAGCCGGCCGCGGCCGGCGGCGAGGCGAGCGACGCGACGGCGACCGGCGCGCCGCTGGGCGCAGCCCCCGCCGAGAAGACGTCCCCCGCAGGCGGCACGGGCGGCACGGGCGATGCCGCGAAGCCCGGCGCTGCCGCCAATGCCGGAGAGGCCGGTCAGGATGGCCAGCCACGCAACGCCGTCGGCGACAAGTTCGAGATGCCGCATCTGACCAAGGAGAACGAGGCGCAGATGATCAGCGAGCTCTGCGGCATCCAGATCAAGGGGATGACGCCGGCCGCCTGCGGTTGCCTCGGCGACCGGGCGGTCGAGAAGCTGACGCCGCCGCAGCGGGACTATCTGATCGCCAGCGTCGTCGCGCCGCCGACGGCCGACCGGCTCCTGAAGAAGGGCGACGTCACCAAGGACGACCAGAAGGCGATCTTCGACTTCCTCGAAGCCGATTCGGCCTCCTGCAAGAGCGCCGGAAGCGGGGCAAACAGCGGCTCGGGCGCTCCGGCCGGGAACGCCGCGCCTCAGGGTCAGGGAGAGGCGGGCGGCACCAAGTGACGACGCCGGCGCTGCCCTCTGCCGCGACAGCCAAGTCGGGTGAAACCGCGTTTGCCGCCCTTGGGTGCTGCCGGCGGGGCGATGGCGGGCGCGGGGAACGCCGATGCTGAGACGCGGCCTCAGCCGCCTCGAAGATGCCTGGGACGCCGCCCGTTTCGCGTTCAAGCGGCGCACCGGGCTGCTCGGTACGCCGATGATCGCGCCCTATCGCGGCATGGCGACGCCGGACGGTCTCTGGATCCGCGGACGGGTGATCGAGGACCAGGGCGTGACGACGGCGCCGCACAGCGATTCGACGCTGACCAATCTGTGGCTGACGCTGAAGCGCTACGAGACCGACGAGGTCGGCGGCGCGCGGCTCGCCTGGCGGGCCTTCGGTGCGTCGGGCGAACTCGTGACCGATGGCGAGGGCTATTTCGATTCCGTGCTCCCCGTCCACGCCGACCCGGGATCGGCGCCCTGGGCAGGGGTCGAACTCCGGCTCCTCTCGGCGCCCGGGCGGACGATCCGGCCGCTTGCCGCGGAACTTCGGGTGCGCGCGGCGTCGCCGAACGCCCGCTTCGGCGTCATCTCCGACATCGACGACACGATCGTGAAGACCGGCGCCACCAATTTCGTCAAGCACTGGCGCACGGTCGTCGCCAATTCCGCCCGGAGCCGGACGGCGTTTCCCGGCGTCTCCCATCTCTACCGGGCGCTCGCCGCGGGGCCCGCGGGGCCGGAGACGAACCCGATCTTCTACGTCTCGTCGAGCCCCTGGAACCTCTACGATCTCTTCGAGAGCTTTCTCGCACTGCGGGCGATCCCGCCGGGGCCGATGCTTCTGAAGGATTTCGGGCTGACGGCGGACAAGTGGCTGACCGGCGGCCACGACGCGCACAAGCTGGCGATGATTTCGAAGATCATGGCGGCCTGTCCGCAGCTGCGCTTCCTGCTCGTAGGCGATTCCGGACAGCGGGATGCGGCGATCTATGCCGAGGCGGCGCGCCGGCACGAAGGCCGGGTGCTCGCAGTGCACATCCGCGACGTCACCGACGGCATCCTCGCCGTGGATGCGAGCGACGGGATCGCGGCGCTTCGGGACATGGGCGTTCCGGTCACCCACGGCGAGACGCTCCGCGAGGCGGCCGAGAGCGCCGAAGCCATGGGGCTCATCGATTCGTCCGCCGTCGCCTCGGTCGCCGCGGCCATCGCGGATCGCAAAAGGTCCGGCTGAACGGCGAATTTCGCCATTGCGGCAAATTTTCCGCCGGCTTCAACCGATTAGAGCCCGGCACGGCGCCAAGACGGCTCTTCCGTTTTGCATTGCAAACACTATGGTGCGAACGATTCCAATGAGGACCCGGATCAAGAGACGATGGTCGAACTCGCGCTTCCGAAAAATTCACGGATCACCAAAGGCAAGGTGTGGGACAAGCCGCAAGGCGCCGAGACGGTTCGTGAGTTCCGGATCTATCGCTGGTCGCCGGACGACGGCGAGAACCCGCGCATGGACACCTTCTACGTCGACACGTCCGACTGCGGCCCGATGGTCCTCGACGCGCTGCTGTGGATCAAGAACAAGGTCGATTCGACCCTGACGCTGCGCCGCTCCTGCCGGGAGGGCATCTGCGGCTCCTGCGCCATGAACATCGACGGTTCGAACACCCTCGCCTGCACCAAGGGCATGGACGAGATCGAGGGCGAGATCGCGATCTACCCGCTGCCGCACATGCCGGTGATCAAGGACCTCGTGCCCGACCTGACGGTCCCCTACGCACAGCTCCGCTCGATCGAGCCCTGGCTGAAGACCGAATCGCCGCAGCCCGAGAAGGAATGGCGCCAGAGCCACGCGGACCGCGAGAAGCTCGACGGCCTCTACGAGTGCATTCTGTGCTTCTGCTGCCAGACTTCCTGCCCGTCCTACTGGTGGAACGGCGAGCGCTATCTCGGGCCCGCCGTCCTGCTGCAGGCCTATCGCTGGCTGATCGATTCCCGCGACGAGGCGACCGGCGAGCGGCTCGACGCGCTGGAAGATCCCTTCAAGCTCTATCGCTGCCACACGATCATGAACTGCACGCAGGCCTGCCCCAAGGGCCTGAACCCCGCCAAGGCGATCGCCGAGATCAAGAAGATGATGGTCGAGCGCCGGGTCTGATACGGCTTCCGGTCGATGGACTCGGCAGAGGGGTGGATTCCTGAGGGATCTGGGTTCGAGTGAAACGATTGTCTCATGCTGCGGAGGCGGTCATGGCACATGTCGTGGATCATTTGAGCGTCGCGGCATTGGAGGCGGACTATCGGACGGCGTGGAGCGGGATGCACCTCGCTTGAACCGCTCGCCGCCGCGCCGCGCCGAGCCGCGCGTTTCGCGGCGTTTGCGGCGCGTCAGGTCCGGTCCGGCGCCCGCCCGTCCGATCCGCCTTTGGCATTCCTGTCGGAGTCGCGGTCGTCCTCGAGCTCCTTGACGATGTCGGCGAAGCCGCGGAACAGCTTCTGCATGCGCTCGATCGCCATGTCGGTCTCGTCGCTGCCGGTCAGCGCCGAGCCGCCGCGGGCAAGTTCGGCCTCCAGCGCCGAGACGCGGCGTTCGAGGTCGCGAAGCCGCATCTCGCCGCCGGTAGCGGCCGGGCCGGGCGATGCGTCGCCGCAGGCAACGAGCCTGCTCTCGACCCGGCAGGTGGCGACCGCGCCGGTCGCGGTGTCGAGACGGGCGACGGCGCCGTCGATGGTGACGATCTGGTAGCGGCCCGGGGCGCCTTCGCCGACGCCGGCATTGATACCGACGGCGGCAGCGGCACCGGTCCCGGCGCCGAGCGCCGACGACTGGGCGCTCGCTCCCGGGGCTGCCGCGAGGAGGAGCACCGCCCCGATCGCCGCGGCCTTCGATCCTCTGGCTGTCGTCATCGTCCTCTCTCCCTTCTTCGTCTCTCCCGGCTCTCGCCGGTCTCCGACCACCGCACGTCGCGGGCTTCCGCGGTCTTTCCCGACGAGGCGGCCCGCCGAGCAGACCGCCGGGTGCCTCAGCCTTGACAGCATTCATTGGCCCGGATGTGACCTCGACCCCGACACGGAATTGATTTTTCCCGAAGAGTTTGGCACCGCTCTTCGCCATGAACCAGACGATCTACAAGATCCTGCCGCTTGCGCTTTGGGAAGAGGCGAAGAAGACCGGCCGGCTCGCCGGGGCGCCGGTCGACCTTGCCGACGGCTACATCCACTTCTCGACCAGCGCCCAGGTGCGCGAGACCGCCGCCAAGCATTTCTCCGGCGTCGGCGATCTCGTCCTCCTCGCCGTCGATCCCGCCTCTCTCGGCGACCGGCTGAAATACGAAAAGTCCCGGGGCGGGGCGCTGTTTCCGCATCTCTACGACAGCCTGCCCGTCGCCGCGGTCGTCTGGGTCGAGGATCTGCCGCTCGGCCCCGACGGCCATCACCTGTTTCCCGGAGCGATGCGCTGATTTCGCCGCGTCAGATCGCCACCCTGCCATGAGCCTTCTCTACCGGCTGGCCCGGCCCGCGCTGTTCCGCCTCGAGGCCGAACGGGCGCACGGCCTCTCCATCACCGCGCTGAAGCGCGGGCTGGTGCGCGACCTCGACATTCCGGTCGACGGGCGGCTGCATGTCGAGGTGGCGGGCATCCGCTTTCCCAACCCGCTCGGCCTCGCCGCCGGCTACGACAAGAATGCCGAGGTGCCCGATGCGGCGCTGAAGCTCGGCTTCGGCTTCGTCGAGGTCGGCACGCTGACGCCGCGGCCGCAGGAAGGCAACCCCCGGCCGCGGATCTTCCGCCTGGCGCGGTCGCGCGGCGTGATCAACCGGCTCGGCTTCAACAATGACGGCCATGCCGACGCCGCCGAGCGGCTGGCGGCGCGGGCGAAGAAATCCGGCATCGTCGGGGTCAATGTCGGGGCGAACAAGGATTCGAAGGACCGGATCGCCGACTATGTCGAAGGCGTCAACGTCTTCGAGAGCTTCGCGAGCTACCTGACGATCAACATCTCCTCGCCCAACACTCCGGGCCTGCGCGACCTTCAGTCCGGCGACGACCTCGACCGGCTGCTGAAGGCGGTGGTCGCGGCCCGCAACGGCTATGCCGCGATCACCGCGAGCCGGCGCCGGCCGGTCTTCGTCAAGGTGGCGCCCGATCTTTCCGAAGACCAGATCGAGGAGATCGCCGACGCCGTGCGCCGGCGCGAGGTCGACGGGCTGATCGTCTCCAACACCACGCTGTCGCGCGACGGTCTCGCCGGCGAAAGCCTTGCGGGCGAAGCCGGCGGACTGTCCGGCCGGCCGCTGATGCGTCGCTCGACTTGGGTGCTCGCCCGCTTCCGCCGGGCCGTCGGGCCGGATTTTCCGCTGATCGGCGTCGGCGGCGTCGAGGATACGCGCACCGCGATCATGAAGATCGAGGCGGGCGCCGATCTCGTCCAGCTCTATACCGGCCTCGTCTATGGCGGCCCGCATCTGCCGGCACGGATCCTCAAGGGTATGCTGCGCGTCCTCGACATCGGCGACATCGACAATATCGCCCGGCTGCGGGACCGCCGGGTCGACGACATCCTGGCCGGACCGCGGCCGTTCTGACCGGCGCTTCCGACCGCCTCGTACCGGAAGGATTGGGTGTCGCCCGGGACGCTGCCGGAGCGGCGCCGCAGGCGTGAAATGATTTGAAGAGCCCGGGCGCGATGGCCGCCATGCCGCCCATCCCGCGTCCGGGCCGCCATTCCCGGGAAACGAAACCGGCCCGGAGATCGCGGTCGATCTCCGGGCCGATCCGGATCTGCAGAGTGAGCGACGGGCCGCCGCCCCTGTCGGACGGCCGGGCGGCTGCCTAGAGGGCGGCCATGTAGGTCGGCAGTTCGTTCATGCTCTTGACCACGATCATCCGGTTGATGCGGCCGGCCTTGAAGGCCCTCAGGAAGCGATCGTAGTTCTTGAACACCACGCAGCCGTTCGACTGCGAGCGGTCGCCGCCGCCGATATACATGTAGGGATGGGCGAGCAGGCCGTCGCGGTTGAACTTCTTGCGCCCGTCGGCCGGCAGCAGGCGGATCGCCTCGGCGCCGTGGAAGCGCGCCTCGCGCATGCGCAGATTGTAGACGTTGGGCGGCGTCGGCCCGCGCATCTTCTGATCGACGTAGCGCGGATTGTCCTGCATGTGGCCGAGGCCGGAATGCGCCTCGAGCTTGCCTTCGCCGGGCAGGTAGACCGTCGCGGAGGAGATGTCGTAGACGGCGATGCGGCTGCCGGCGCCGGGAAGCTTGGCCGAGCCGCCGCCCTGGAACAGGCGCTCGAAGAAGCCGCCGATGCCGCTGTCGTCGTTGTCGCGGCCGGGCAGGTTCGGGCGGGTGTTGGCGACGGCCGGGGCCGGCTGGGGCGCCTGGCGCTGGGCCGGCTGCACGGGCTGCGGCGCCTGACGCTGCGGCTGCGGCTCGGCGCTCGCCTGCGGGGTGTAGTTCGGCCGGCGCTCCGGCAGCGGCACGGCGAGGGCGGTCATTTCCTCGGTCACGGTGCCGAGCGGCGGGGCGACGTCCTGCGGCTCGAGGCTCGCGACCCTGACGCCGGCCGATCCGCCGACTTCCGGCCGCGCGGCTGGAACCGGGATCGCACCGATCACCACGTCTTCCTCGCCCTCGGCGCCCTCACCGATGGCAAGGTCGTGCTCGTCCACCGCAGCCGCGGCCTCGACGGCCGGACGAAGCGAGGGGCGGGGAACGTCGGGCGACTGATAGGCGGCGACGCCGGTGGCGGCGAGGTCGGCCTTGGAGGCCGGGCGCGGCTCGAAGGACGCAAGCTCGGCGAGGGCGGCCTGGCCGGAGCGCGGCTGCGGCCTGTCGGCCGGCGTCGCGACGGCCCGGGCCGGGGTGCTTTCGGCGGCGACCTGTGCCTCGAGACGCTTCGGGATCGACGCGAGCACCGGCTTTGCGGGGGCGGGACGGCGGGAAGCCAGGCCGGCGAGCACGATCCTGCCGCTCGCGACGATTTCGTTTCCGGCGACCTGCTCCACCGGATGGAAGACGCGCCCGCCGCGGTCGGCCGCGGCGTGGCCGGCGAGCCATGCCTTCGGGCCGGCCGCGTCCTGCCGGGCCAATCTGGCAGACCGGTCGGCTTCCGCGGCGCGGCGCGGCGCCGCGATCGCGGCGACCTCGATCGCCGGCGTCTCGACCCGGTCGCCGGCAGAGCGCCCGGAAGCGACATGGCCTGCAGACGGCGCCGCCGCGACGGCGACGTGCTGCTTCTCAGCGTTGGACGAAAGATAGGGCAGCGAAGCAACCCCGATGGCGGCGGTGGCCGAAACCGCGACGGCGCCGGCAAACAGACGGCGGCGGCCGGCTCCTCGCGACACGTGCGACGGCCTGCGCCCGTCCGGGCGCGTCCCCTCAAAGTTCGATGCGGTCACCCGCTTCCCCCATTCGCTTCAATCGAGTGGACCGGCGGCGAGCCCCCTTTGCCCGTGGCCGACGCTTTTCGCCGGCCCGCCAGTCGTTTCATCCATCATCGGCGAATCTTGGTAACCAAACCCTTTCGTCCACCGACATTTCACGCGGCACTCTATTTCGCATTCACCGGCCGGACCCGATCGCCCCGATCGTCGCAATGGCCGATGTTCTCGAGACGAGACACCGAAACCCGGCCGCGGGACGCGCAGGCAAGGCGCCTGCGTCAGACCCGACCGAACCGCCACGGACCGCCGTCTGCCGGCCAACCCGCGCGGAATGTCACCGAGTTCGCTGAACCCCTCCAGCAACTGTCAAGCATCTCACCTCACGGAAGCGGCATAATTGCGGCGGATGATGTCTTTTTGCACCTGCACATGGATCCGCGCATCTTTGTCGCACTGCGCCCGAGCCTCTCACGACGCGCCCGCCGGGCGCAACCACCTCGGCAGCGCCGCGGTCGCCATGCTGCAGCCGCAGAATTTCGGGGCGGTGGTGCCGGCCGCCCGCGACCCTCAGTTCCGCCGCCTGCCGTCGAGGAGAAACGCCGTCGCGGCCGGCCAGAGCGGCTCGCGCATCGCCCGCCGGAAGAAGCCCATGTGACCGATGGCGTCGCCCGCATCGTCGGGGCCGAGCCAGAGCTCTTCGACCGCGGCATTGGAGAACTTTCCCAGCAGCGCCGCGACGGCCGCCGGCGTCCCCCAGCGATCGTCGGTGAAGCCGATCGATCGCAGCGGTATGGCGACGTCGGCAAAGCGTGCGGCTTCCGGCACCGTTGGATCGGAGAAGAAGAAGTCGGGCCGGCGGCACCAGCGCGCCCAGTCGCGGAAGATCGGGCCGGCGAGCGCCGTGCCGAGGCCGACCGCCGCCGGAACGTGGCCGAAGAGATAGGTCGCCGGCACGCCGGCGAGGTTCATCCGGGAAAACACCGCGGCAGGCTCCGCCGTTCGCCCGTAATAGCCGTTCAGCGAGGCGACGAGGCAGTAGCGCTCGAAGGCCTCGGCCTCGCCTGAAAGGCCGAGTGCGACGCCGCCGAAGGAGTGGCCGATGCCGGCGAGGGGGCCGGGACCCGCCGCCGCCTTCAGGGCGGCAAGGGCCGCCGGAAAGTCGCGGACGCCCCAGTCCTTCATCCGGAAGTCCTTCGCCCGCGTCGCCTTCGCTGCCGCCCCGACGCCGCGATAGTCGTAGGTGAGGACGGCGCGCGCGCCGTTTTCGACGAGGTTCGTCGCGAAGGCCCTGTAGAACCGCCGCTCGACCGCCGCCGCCGACGAGACGAGGACGGCGGGTCCGTCGCCTTCGCCGGTGAAGAGCGTCGCCGGAAGATCGACGCCGTCGGCGGTCGCGATCTTGAGCTCGCTTTCGGTCACCGGAAAGAACGCGTCGTGGGCGGTCTCGCCGGGGAGGTGGGTGAAGGTCGCCATGCCGGGATGCTGGATGACGTTTACGTTCACGTCAAGACAGGCTGGCGGAGCGCGTCGCTCCGGTGTCGCATCTAAGGCTGCGAATGCGGCCGCGCACTTCGCAGGTCGGCCGCCTTCACATCAGGCCAGCGCGCCGGCGAGGCAGGCGAGCGCCGCCACGATGATCGACGCGAAAGTCAGCGCCATTCCGACGATCCGGAAGCCGAGCGTTTCGTTGAGTTGGGAGACGCCGAAAGCGTGCAGGCAGCGCCCGGCGACGAGGAGGATTCCGGCGAGATGGAGGACCCAGCCCGGCGTCGCGACGCTCTCTGCCAGCGCCAGGAGGAGAAGCGCCATCGGGGCGTATTCGCAGAAATTGCCGTGGACGCGGATGCGGCGCGTCAGAGCGGCGTCGCCGCCGTCGCCGATGGTCGTCGCGAGGCTATTCCTGCGCAGCACGACGCGGACGGCGAGGCCGATGAAGAGCGGCGTGAGGATGGCGGCATAGAGGGCTGCGATCGGCATGGCTGACGCTCCGGGAGACGATGCGCGGATCATATCAACCCGGCACCGGGGCGAGGGAGCCGGCCGAGGCGTTTTTCGGATCGCGACTTGATCCGCCGCGCGCCCGATGCTTTAGCGATCCGATTCCGACATCTGGTGCCGCCTCGTGGCGATCGCCCAGCAAATGTCGTAATCGCAAGACCGCTAGCCAAGTTCATGATCCTAGTGGATTTTTCGAATCTGACATTTGATAGGACGCCTCACCCGATCGGGACTCAAATGTCAAATTCGATCCACTAGGTCCGCCAAATGGACATTCATCCCGACCACCCCGACCTCGAAACCCTCGCCGCCGAGGGCCGCGTCGTCGCCTATTTCGGCTACGGTTCGCTGGTCAATCCGCGCACGCTGCGAACGAAGTTCCTCGCCATCCGCCGGGCGGAAGCCGCCGGGTGGCGCCGCGTCTGGCTGCCGCGGGCGGCGGATTCTGCGATGTCGCTGCTGTCGGTCACCCGCGAGGAGACGGCGGCCGTCCATGGCGTCGTCGTCTACGATCTCGCCGAGCATCTGCCGTCGGTCGACGAGCGCGAGGCCGGCTATGCGCGCCGCATCGTCGATCTGTCGCGGCTTTCCGTCGAGTGGCCGCCGCTCGCGGACGTTCCCGTCTATATCTACGAGGCGCATCCCGGCACCGAGACCGCCGAAGACCGGCAGTCGGCGATCCTCCAGAGCTATCTCGACGCGGTGATGCAGGGTTTTCGCATGCTTTACGGCGATCAGGGGCTGAAGCGCTTCGTCGAGGAGACGCACGGTTTCGAGACGAAGCTCCTCGCCGACCGCGGGGCGCCACGCTATCCGCGGCCGGTGGCGCTCGGCGACGGCGAGGCGGAGGTCTTCGATCGCCTCGTCGCAGCACGGGGCGTCGGCCCGGTGGTGCCGGGCTGAGCAGCGCTTCCTCGACTGGCGACGATCCGCCGGCAAGGCCGGCCCGGGCGCGGCGCGCGGCCTTTCGGGCGGCTGCCGTCTGCCGACCGCCGTCAAAGTCTGCCGGTCACGGTGACGCCTCATCGGGCGCCCGCGCCGCCTTCCGCGGCAGGCCTGATGACAAGCCGTTCAATTAGTGCTTAAACGCCCGCCATTGTCGTGGCCCGATCGCCGACGCGCATGTCGCGCGGGCCCGTTGCTCACCAAAGACCCGAGGCGAGGGACGACCGGGCGGACCGGTCAGGAGATGTTTTCATGGCGAAGGATTGGACACCGTCGAGCTGGCGCCAACTGCCCGTCCTCCAGATGCCCGACTATCCGGATCCGGCGGCGCTCGCCGAGACCGAGAAGCGGCTCGCCAGCTTCCCGCCGCTGGTCTTTGCCGGCGAGGCGCGCAAGCTGACCAGGGCGCTCGGCGAAGTGGCGGAGGGCCGGGCCTTCCTCCTGCAGGGCGGCGACTGCGCCGAGAGCTTCGCCGAGCACGGCGCCGACAACATCCGCGACTTCTTCCGGGCCTTCCTGCAGATGGCGATCGTCCTGACCTTCGCCGGCGCCCAGCCGGTGGTGAAGGTCGGCCGCATCGCCGGGCAGTTCGCCAAGCCCCGCTCCTCCGGCAGCGAGACCCGCGGCGACCGCACGCTGCCGGCCTATCGCGGCGACATCGTCAACGGCATCGAGTTCGACGCGGCCTCGCGCATCCCCAATCCGGAGCGCCAGATCATGGCCTACCGGCAGTCGGCGGCGACGCTCAACCTTCTGCGCGCCTTCGCCCAGGGCGGCTATGCCAATCTCGACAACGTGCATCAGTGGATGCTCGGCTTCGTCGCCGGCAGCCCGGAGGCCGAACGCTATAGGGCGCTCGCCGACAAGATCTCCGAGACCATGGCCTTCATGCGGGCGATCGGCATCGACGCCGAGAACCACCCGTCGCTCCGCGAGACCGACTTCTTCACCAGCCACGAGGCTCTGCTGCTCGGCTACGAGGAGGCGATGACCCGGGTCGATTCGACCTCCGGCGACTGGTACGCGACCTCCGGCCACATGATCTGGATCGGCGACCGCACCCGCCAGCTCGACCATGCCCATGTCGAGTTCTGCCGCGGCGTGAAGAACCCGCTCGGCCTGAAATGCGGTCCGAGCTCGGATCCCGACGAGCTGATCCGGCTGATCGACCGGCTCAACCCGGACAACAAGGCCGGCCGGCTGACGCTGATCACCCGCTTCGGCCACGAGCGCGTCGAGGAGTGCCTGCCGAGGCTGATCCGTGCGGTGGAGCGCGAGGGCCGGAAGGTCGTCTGGTCCTGCGATCCGATGCATGGCAACACGATCACCCTCAACCGCTACAAGACCCGGCCCTTCGAGCGGATTCTCGCCGAGGTGCAGGCCTTCTTCGACGTCCACCGCGCCGAAGGCACGCATCCGGGCGGCATCCATGTCGAGATGACCGGCAAGGACGTCACGGAATGCACCGGCGGCGCCCGGCCGATCCTCGCCGAGGACCTGTCGGACCGCTACCACACCCATTGCGATCCGCGGCTCAATGCCAGCCAGGCGCTGGAGCTCGCCTTCCTCGTCGCCGAGCTCCTGAAGAAGGACCACGCCGCGAGCGAGCGCCAGAAGCTGCAGGCGGCGGGCTGAGGCGCACGATCCGTCGAGCTTGCCGCTGCGTCGCATCGGTGAACGATGCGTCGGCGCGAGAAGGCGCTGACGGGGCGAACGCCCGAAATTAAGCTCCCGGGGAATTCACCTCCCAGGGAGACCCGCCATGCTGCCGACCCTGTTCATCTCGCACGGCTCGCCGGACGTCGCGATCGCCGAGACCCCGGCGAGCGCCTTCCTGCGCGATCTCGCGCACCGCCTGCCGCGGCCGCGGGCGATCGTCGTCGCCAGCGCGCATTTCGAGGCGACCGGCAGGGTGCTCGTCACCGGTGACGCGGCGCCGGAGACGATCCACGACTTCGGCGGCTTCGCGCCCGAGCTCTATGCCATGCGCTACGGCGCGCCGGGCGATCCGGCGCTGGCGGCGGCGATCGTCGAGGCGCTGCGGGCCGCGGGCCTTGCGGCGGCGGCGGCGGGCGGTCGCGGCTTCGACCACGGCGCCTGGGTGCCGCTCGCCCTCGCCTATCCCGAGGCCACGATCCCCGTCGTCGAGGTGTCGGTCCATCCCGCCGCGGACGCGGCCTATCACCTTCGCCTCGGCAGGGCGCTGTCGCATCTTCCGCAGGAGGACGTGCTGGTGATCGGCTCCGGGTCTCTGACCCACAATCTGCGCGAGGCCTTCGTCCATCTTCGGGCGGGCGAGCGGGCGGCGGCGGTTCCCGGCTGGGTCGACGCCTTCGCCGACTGGGTGGCTGACAGGCTGGCGGGCGGGGAGGAGGAGGCGCTCCTCGACTATCGGGCGCAGGCGCCCTTTGCGGCGAGGAACCATCCGACAGAGGAGCACCTGATGCCGCTCTTCGTGGCGCTGGGGGCGGCCGGAAACGGGGCGGGAGCCGAGACGCTGCACCGCAGCCGGGATTTCGGCGTGCTCGCGATGGAGGCCTTCGCCTTCGCCCAGGCGGCCTGATCCGGCCGGGACGCAGACGGAGGCTGCCGGGCGGTCGCGGGGCTGGTCAGTCCTCCGAACCCTGGTCGCGCAGCCGCGGCGGGCGGATCGTCAGCCGCGCCAGGCGCGGACCGCTCTCGCGGCGATGGGCGGCGGCGCGGCGCTCGTGCCGGCGGCGCCACCACGCATGAACAATCGGGCCCCATTGCCGCCAGCCGAAATAGCTCGCGAGAATCACCGCGCAGGCGACGAGGACGAAAAGCGCGCCCTGTTCGAACACCTTCAGATTGGCGAAGACCGACCAGATCGAATAGCCGAAGACGAAGCCGACCGTGGTGAAGATGCCGGCCCACAGCCCGGCGCCGAGGAAGTTCAGCACGAGGAAGCGGGTGAGGGAGATGCGCGACATGCCGAGCGCGACGAGGCCCGGCATCCTGAGGCCGTAGACGTAGCGGTTCACGATCACGAAATAGGCCTGGTAGCGCTCGACCAGGGCGAGCGCCTTGGCGAAGCGCGGTTTCTCCCGCCAGATCCGCACCCAGCGATGGCCCGAACAGAAGCGGGCGAACAGGAACACCGCGAGATCGCCGCAGAACGATCCGGCGAAGGCGAGCCCGATCATCATCTCGAAGGGATAGGAGCCCCGATAGGCGAGAAAGCCGCCGATGATCGCGAAGACCTCGCCTTCGAAAAAGGTCCCTGCCAGAACGATGACCGGGCCGAACTGCGCGATCAGGGACAGGATTTCGTACACGTCTTCTCCATCTGCGTCGGCCTGCGCCGCCGGGCGTCGCGTCGCGGCGGCGCTCGCCCGGTGCACCCGCGCTCCCGCGCCCGGCCCTTCCGGAACGCCTTGTTTCAGAACTTTGCGGCACAAGAAAGTGGCGAAAGCGCGCGTCCTCCGCGGCCGCTCCTCCGTCATGTTCCTTGCGCTCGGCGAAGGGTGCGACGGCACCCCGGCCGAATTCGACGTTCGACGGCCTGGTGGTCCGATTCCGACATTCGGCACCGCCACGTGGAGACCGCGCAGCGAATGTCGGAATCGAAAGACCACCAGGCAAGTTTATGATCCTAGTGGATTTTTCGAATTTGACATTTGACACGACGCCTCACCCGATCGGGATTCAAATGTCAAATTCAATCCACTAGAAGGCGCTTCGCCGCGAAGATTTCAAGGGCCTGCGCCGGCCGCCCGCGCTTGCCGCCCGCGCTTGCCGCCCGTCGCGCCCAAGCCGGAGGGCGTCCCGTCCGGCGTTGCGGCAGAAGCGCTTGCGGCCTCGCCCGCACCGGTCGATCTTGCTATCACGGCGGCGCGGGAGCCGCGCGGCTCCCCGCCCGAAAATGTCCGGCGACACGCGAGGAGGTGGCACGATGGCCCAGCTGACCGACACTTTGAGGCTTGCGGTCGCGCAGCTCGATCCGACCGTCGGCGACGTTTCCGGCAATCTGGCGCTCGCCCGCAGGGCGCGGGCGGAGGCGGCCGCCGCGGGCGCCGACCTCGTCCTCTTCACCGAACTTTTCATCGCCGGCTATCCGCCGGAGGATCTCGTCCTCAAGCCCGCCTTCGTCGATGCCTGCATGGAGGCGGTGGCGAGCCTGGCGAAGGAGACCGCCGACGGCGGGCCAGGCGTCGTCATCGGCTGCCCGCTGCGCGACGAGACCGGCCTCTTCAACGCCGTCGCCGTCCTCGACGAGGGGCGGATCCTCACCTGGCGCTCCAAGGTCGACCTGCCGAACTACGGCGAGTTCGACGAGAAGCGGGTGTTCCAGGTCGGACCGATGCCCGGGCCGGTGAACTTCCGCGGCCTCAGGCTCGGCATCCCGGTCTGCGAGGACGTCTGGGGCGATCTCGGCGTCTGCGAGACGCTCGCCGAATCCGGCGCCGAGCTGCTGCTCGTGCCGAACGGCTCGCCCTTCTATCGCGGCAAGCTCGACGTGCGCCACCAGGTGGTGCTGCGCCAGGTGATCGAAACGGATCTTGCGATGGTCTACGCCAATCAGGTCGGCGGCCAGGACGAACTCCTCTTCGACGGTGCCTCCTTCGCCTTCAACGGCGACCGCTCGCTCGCCTTCCAGCTGCCGCAGTTCGCCACCGGCGTCTTCGTCTCGGAGTGGCGAAAGACCGGCGACGGCTGGGAGTGCCACTCCGGCGAGGTCGCGGAGATCCCGGACGCCGAGGCGGCGGTCTGGCGCGCCTGCGTCCTCGGTCTCGGCGACTACGTGAACAAGAACGGCTTCAGGTCGGTGGTCCTCGGCCTTTCCGGCGGCATCGATTCGGCGGTCTGCGCGGCGATGGCCGTCGATGCGCTGGGGGCCGAGCGCGTCCACGCCGTCATGCTGCCCTATCGCTACACCGCCGAGACGTCGCTGGAAGATGCCGCCGCCTGCGCGAAAGCTCTCGGCATCCGCTACGACACCGTGCCCATCGCCGAGCCGGTGGAAGGCTTTTCGCGGGCGCTCGAGACGATGTTCTCAGGCTCCGTCCCCGGGATCACCGAGGAGAACCTCCAGAGCCGCACCCGCGGGGTGATCCTGATGGCGATCTCCAACAAGTTCGGCGCGATGGTCGTCACCACCGGCAACAAGAGCGAGATGAGCGTCGGCTACGCGACGCTCTACGGCGACATGAACGGCGGCTTCAACCCGATCAAGGACCTCTACAAGACCGAGGTTTTCCGGCTCGCGCGCTGGCGCAACCAGAACCGGCCGGCCGGGCTGAAGGGGCCGGCCGGCGAGGTCGTGCCCGAGCGGATCATCGTCAAGCCGCCCTCGGCGGAGCTGCGCGCCGACCAGAAGGACGAGGATTCGCTGCCGCCCTACGAGGTGCTCGACGCGATCCTCCAGCATCTCGTTGAGCATGACGGCGGCGTCGACGAACTCGCCGCAGAGGGTTTCGACCGCGACATCGTCGCGCATGTCGAGCGGCTGCTCTACGTTGCCGAATACAAGCGGCGGCAGTCGGCGCCGGGCGTCAAGGTGACCCGGAAGAACTTCGGCCGCGACCGCCGCTATCCGATCACCAACCGGTTCCGGGACGGGGCGTGAGACGAGATCCGCTCGATCAGAGCGGGGCTCGTATCAAGCCCGCGCGGCGAATGAGCGTCTTTGCTTCCGGCGTCGGCCGGCACCGCTCGCCGTCGCAGGTCGGCGCAATCTCACGGCGCGGGCGTCGAGCTTTTCTCCAGATGCCGCCGCGCGGCATAGAGCGCGATCGCCGCGGCGTTGGAGACGTTGAGGGAGTGGATCGCACCGGGCATGTCGAGCCGGGCCAGCCGGTCGACCGTCGCGCGGGTCTTCTGGCGAAGGCCCTTGCCTTCGGCGCCGAGCACGATGGCGATCCTGTCGCCGGCGAGAAGTTCCGCCTCGAAGGGCTGCGGGCCCTCGGAGTCGAGGCCGATGGTCAGGAAGCCCTGCGCGGCGAGGTCGCCCAGCGCCTCGGCGAGGTTCTTCACCTCGATCTGGGTGACGTGTTCCAGCGCGCCGGACGCCGCCTTGGCGAGGACGCCCGATTCCTGCGGCGAGTGGCGGGTGGTCGTCACCACGGCGTCGGCGGCGAACGCCGTCGCCGACCTGAGGATCGCCCCGACATTGTGCGGATCGGTGACCTGGTCGAGCACGAGGACCAGCCTTGCGCCGGAAAGCTCGCCGAGCCGGCGCGCCGCGAGCGGCTCGGTCTCGAGCGCCGCCCCCTGGTGGACGGCGTCAGCGCCGAGTTCTGAGTCGATTGCCCGCGGCTCGACGATCTCGTGCGGGCAGGGCAGGGCGGCGGCGTCGAGCGCCATGCGGGACAGCGCGTTGCGCGTCACCAGCAGGCGGTGGAGCCGCCGGCGCGGGTTCTTCAAAGCCTCGGCGACGCTGTGGAGGCCGTAGAGCCAGATCCGGCCGTCGGCAAGCGCGCGGCCGGGGGAGGCGCCGCGCTTGCCGTCGCGCCGCGGCGGCTCGCCGGCCTGGGCGCGCTTGGCGTCGCGATGGGCGCGGCGCAGCTTGGCGTAGTGGGTGTCCTTGGGGGTGCCGGTCGTCTCGTCGCTCATGGCCCGGCTTAGCGAAGCCGCCGGCGCAAGGAAAGCCCGCTTGGGGAAAGTCGTTCCGCGCCCGCCGCCCGCCCGCGTCCCGAAGGTCGTGTCGTCGGCCGGATGGGCCGGCTCGAATGGGGCGTTGACAGACGCCCGCGCTTTTTTCATAAGGCCGCACGGACATGCCGGGTGGCGCCGTGGCGCCCTCCGGTTGGTATCGCGAATGACGATGGGTGAAAGCGCCATGGTCGGTTCGGAGGGGTGTCCGAGTGGTTAAAGGAGACGGACTGTAAATCCGTTGGCTAAGCCTACGCTGGTTCGAATCCAGCCCCCTCCACCATCGCTTTTCCCATGATCTTCGCGTAGTGTCCCAAGCTGCGCGGGTATAGCTCAATGGTAGAGCAGCAGCCTTCCAAGCTGAATACGCGGGTTCGATTCCCGCTACCCGCTCCAGATCTTTCCTCCAGAGATCCCGCCGGGGACGCCTGACGGCCGCGCCCGCCGGCGTCCGGACGAGCGGTCCGCGATGCCTCACCGGGGCTGTCGGGTGTGCCGTCGCGGGCGCCGGCTGGCGCTGCGGCGAGGACTTGCGTGAACTTCCGCAAGCCTCTATGTCGCGCGCACTGAAATAACTTCCGGCACTGGGAGCAGGCGATGGCCAAGAGCAAATTCGAGCGCAACAAGCCGCATGTGAACATCGGCACGATCGGGCACGTCGACCACGGCAAGACGTCGCTGACGGCGGCGATCACCAAGTATTTCGGCGAATACCGGGCCTATG
>NZ_JAFMPY010000045.1 GCF_017353515.1 Jiella sonneratiae | reverse complement strand
CCGAAAAGGCGGCCACAGCCGTGCGCGGCCATTGGGGCATCGAGAACCGGCTTCACTGGGTGCTCGACGTCCTGTTCAAGGACGATCAGTCTCGCCTGCGCAAAGGCCACGGCGCCAGGAACATGGCTGTCGTCCGGCACTTCGCGCTCAATCTCATCCGAACGGCCAAAGACAAGAAGTCCCTCAAATCACGCCGAAAACTCGCCGGATGGTCGCCAGACTACCTCGCAAGTCTCCTTGATCAGACGCAATGAAACATGGATTCGGAGCCCTGCCCCAAAATGGCGATTCCTTATGCAGCGTGGCGGGCTTCGGGAAAGCTTCCGTTCACGCCTCGCAAAGGGTCAGGACGAGGACGCGCTCGATCCCCGAAAGGTCGCAGAACCGTCGGCTCGGGCGAAAGCCGCTGCCCGCAAAGATCGCCTCGACGTCCGCCGCCTGGCCGCGGCCGATCTCGACCACCGTCGCCCCGCCCGGCCTGAGGACGCGCCCGGCCTCGGCGGCGATCGCGCGATAGGCGGCAAGCCCGTCCGGGCCACCGTCGAGGGCGAGCCGCGGATCGAAGCGGCGCACCGAAACGTCGAGCCCCTCGATCTCGCCGCTCGGGATGTAGGGCGGGTTGGCGAGGATCGCGTCGAACCGGCCGCCGAATGCCGAGAGATTGTCGGCAAGGACCGGCAGGAAGCGATCGCCGACCCCGGCGGCCTCGGCATTGGCGCGCGCGGTGCGCAGCGCCCCCTCGGCGATGTCGCTCGCCACCGCCCGCGCCTGCCGGCAAAGCGCCAGCAGCGAGACGGCGATCGCGCCGGTGCCGGTGCCGATGTCGGCGAAGAGTGCCTCGCCGCGGGCCTCTGCCGCCGCGGCGAGGATCGGCTGCGCGACCTCGACGAGAATCTCGGTCTCGGGGCGCGGCTCGAGCGTCTCGGGCGAAAGGGCGAATTCGTGGTCGTAGAAGGCGCGGCGGCCGATGATCCGGTGCACCGGTTCGCCGGCGATGCGCCGGGACAGGAAGGTTTCGAGGCGGCCCGCAACCTCTCCCCCGACCGGACGGCCGCTCGCCCGGTGCACCTCGGCCGGCGCGATCCCCGCCGCCTCGGCAAGGAGCAGCCGCGCGTCGAGTTCCGGCGTCGCCGTGGCGGCAGCGGGGCCGTCGGAACCGGCAGCATCGGGCGGGGCGGCCTCGCGCAGCCTTTGCGCCGCGGCACGGTAGAGATCGCCGAGCCGCCCAGTCGTTTCGGCGGCGCGATCCGGCGCCGCAGCCGCCGGCCCGCCGGGCGTCGTCTCAAGCGGCCTCGCCCCGCTCGTGCCGGGCTCTCCGGATGGCCGGTTCATCCGGCGCGCCTCACGCCTCTGCCTCGACCCCGACGGCCGCGAGCAGCCGGGCCTGATGGTCGGCGACCAGCGCTTCGACGAGTTCGTCCATCTCGCCCTCGATCACCCGGTCGAGCTTGTAGAGGGTGAGGTTGATGCGGTGGTCGGTGACCCGCCCCTGCGGGAAGTTGTAGGTGCGGATGCGCTCGGAGCGGTCGCCCGTGCCGACCTGGCTCTTGCGGGCGGCCGAGCGCTCGTCGTCGGCCCTCTGGCGCTCGAGGTCGAACAGCCGCGCCTTCAGCACCTGCATCGCCCGGGCGCGGTTCTGGTGCTGCGACTTTTCCGACGAGGTGACGACGATGCCGGTCGGCAGGTGGGTGATCCGCACGGCCGAATCCGTCGTGTTGACGTGCTGGCCGCCGGCCCCGGAGGCGCGCATCGTGTCGATGCGGATGTCTTCCGCCCGGACCTCGACGTCGATGTCCTCGGCCTCCGGCAGCACCGCGACGGTCGCCGCGGAGGTGTGGATCCGGCCGCCGGACTCGGTCTCCGGCACCCGCTGCACCCGGTGGACGCCGGATTCGAACTTCAGCCGCGAGAAGACGCCCGGCCCCCGGATCGCGGCGATCACCTCCTTGTAGCCGCCGACCTCGCCGTCGCTCGCCGACAGCACCTCGATCTTCCAGCGGTTGAGCTCGGCATAGCGCTGGTACATCCGGAACAGGTCGCCGGCGAACAGCCCGGCCTCCGAACCGCCGGTGCCGGCGCGGATCTCCAGGATCGCGCCCTTCTCGTCGGCGGCGTCCTTCGGCAGCAGCAGGATCTGGATGCGGGCGGTGAGGTCCTCGATCCGCTCGCGCAGGCTGTCGATCTCCAGTTCGGCGAGTTCGCGCATCTCGCGGTCGGCCGAGGGATCGTTGAGCAGCGCCCGCGATCCTTTCAGTTCCTCCTCGGCCCGGCGATAGTCGCGGATCGCGGCGACGACGTCCTCCAGCGAGGCGTATTCGGCGGCGAGCCTGGCATAGACTTCGTGCTCCGGCCCCTTCGCCATCTCGTTTTCGAGACGCGTGAAGCGGCCGAGGATTTCGTTGAGTGTCGCGTTCGGCAGAGTCGCCATGAATATCCGGTTCGATGAGCTTGCGAGAGGGGACGGTGCGCAGTCGGCCGGGACGGAGCCCAAAGGTTCCGCCGCCATCGAGGCCCGAAGCGTCGCAGGGCTAATATGGGATGCGGTGGCGCTCGGCGAAATCCCTCAGCAGCGGCCGGGCCGATCCGGCCTGCTGCGGATCGTCGAGGAAGGCGCGCAACTCGTCCGCCAGCGCGCCCGCATCGAGCGCCAGCAGCATGGACTTCACCGGGCCGATCGACGGCGGCGCCATGGAGATGTCGCGGAAGCCGAGGCCGATCAGCGCCATCGCCGACAGCGGCCGCCCCGCCATCTCGCCGCAGAGCGACACCGGCACCTTGTGGCGTTCGCCGGCCCGCACCACCGTCCTCAGCGCCCGCAGGAAGGGGGCGGAAAGGTCGTCGTAGCGGGTCGCGACATTGGCGTTGCCGCGGTCGACGGCGAAGAAGAACTGGAACAGGTCGTTCGAACCGATCGAGACGAAGTCGAGATCCTGCATCAGCGGATCGAGCTGGAAGATCAGCGAGGGCACCTCGAGCATCGCCCCGACCTTGACGTCGACCGGCCGCGGATAGCCGAAGCGATCGAGATGCTCGAGCTCGCGCTGCAGGAAGCCGCGGGCGGCCTTCAGCTCGGCGACGTCGGTGATCATCGGGAACATGATGCGCAGCCGCCCCCCGGACGCCGCCTTGAGCAGCGCCCGCAGCTGGGTGCGCAGCAGGCCCGGCCGGTCGAGGGCGAGCCGCATCGCGCGGTAGCCCAGCGCCGGGTTCTCCTCCGCCCCGTGCGCGAGGTAGGGCAGCAGCTTGTCGCCGCCGACGTCGAGCGTGCGGAAGGTGACCGGCCGCTCCCCCGCCGAGTCGAGCACCGCCCGGTAGAGCCGCTCCTGATCGCCGGCCCGCGGCATGGTCGAGGCGACCATGAACTGCAGCTCGGTGCGGAACAGGCCGATGCCGCCGGCGCCGGATTCGACCAGCTGGGGCAGGTCGACGAGCAGCCCGGCATTCACCTGCAGCCCGATCGAGAGGCCGTCGCGGGTCCGCGACGCGACGTCGCGCAGCGAGCGGTAGCGCTGCTGGCGCTCGGCCCGGAAGCGCAGCTTGTCGGCAAACAGCGAATGGACCTCGGGCGGCGGGCGCAGATGGACGTCGCCGGTCTCGCCGTCGACGACGATCGGGTCGCCGTTCTCCGACATCGAGACGGCGCCCTTCACCTGGCCTGCGACGGGGATGCCCAGGGCCCGGGCGACGATGACGACATGGCTCGTCGCCGCGCCTTCCTCGAGTACGAGGCCGCGGATCTGGCCGCGATGATAGTCGAGGAGTTCGGCAGCGCCCATGTTGCGGGCGACGACCACGGCGTCGGTCGCGTCCTTGCCGACGCCGTCCTGGCCGATCAGCTGGCGCAGCAGCCGGTTGGCGAGATCGTCGAAGTCGTGCAGCCGCTCGCGGATATAGGGGTCGGTGAGGTGCATCATGCGCGCCCGCATGTCCGACTGCACCTTCTCGACGGCGGCCTCGGCGGTGAGGCCGTTGCGCACCGCCTCCTCCAGCCGCCGGACCCAGCCGCGGTCCTGGGCGAACTTGCGATAGGTCTCGAGCACCGCGCGGTGCTCGCCCTCGTCGGCGACGTCGCGCCGCGCCAGCATGTCCTCGATCGATTCCCGCAGGATCGCCAGCGCCTGGACGAGACGCGAGACCTCGGTCTCGACGTCTTCGTTGAAGAGGCTGGAGACGATGACCCGCGGCTCGTGCAAGACGACGCGGCCGATGCCGATGCCGTCGCACAGCGCCAGGCCGGAGAAGTTGACCGGGCGCGTCAGGTCGAGGGTGACGCCGGGGCGCGACAGGCCTTCGAGGCCGCCGGCGGCGATCATCTCGGCGACCACCATCGCGACGGTCTCGAGCGCCTCGGACTCCTCTTCGGGATAGACCCGGCCCGCCGCCTTGTTCTGGACGACGAGCACGCCGAGCGTGCGCCCGGCTCTCAGCACCGGTACGCCGAGGAAGGTGGCGTAGACCTCCTCCCCGGTCTCCGGCAGGTAGGTGAAGGCCGGATGGTTCTGGGCGTCGGAAAGGTTGAGCGGCCGCGCCGTCGCGGCGATGGTGCCGACGAGGCCCTCGCCGAGCCGCAGCTGCGCCAGGTGGACCGAGCCGGGATTGAGGCCCTCGGTGGCATAGAGTTCGAGCACGCCGTCGGCCCGCAGCACATAAAGCGAGCAGACCTCGGTTTCCATGTGCTTGGCGATGAGCTTGACGATCTGGTCGAGACGCGCCTGCGGCTCCAGGGGCTCGATCATCAGCTCCCGGATACGCCGCATCAGAACGCGCGGACCTGAGGTGTCGCTCCTGTTCAACCCAGCCTTCCGTTCTCCGCCGCGATCGACGACATCGAGAATCGATTCCGCCTCCCGCCACTCCATCACAGAACCGCTCCGCGACAAAGCGCCGCGCCTGCAATCGCGGGTCGGCGTCCATAATGAAGGCGTCAGCGGCTACGAAGCAAGAATCCTGCCGGCCTGCGTCGCCTGGCCGACCCTGGCTCAGACCTTGTCGAGGCCGTAGACGCCGTGCAGCGCCCTGACCGCGAGCTCGGTATAGTCGCCGTCGATGAGGATCGAGATCTTGATCTCGGACGTGGTGATCGCCTTGATGTTGATGCCGCGACCGGCCAGCGCCTTGAAGGCGGTGGCGGCGACGCCGGTGTGGCTGCGCATGCCGATGCCGATCACCGACACCTTGGTCAGGCCGGATTCGCTCTGCAGCGCGTCGTAGCGCATCTCGGCCTTGGCCTTTTCGAGGATCGCCGTCGCCTTGGACAGATCCCCCGCCGGCACGGTGAAGGTCATGTCGGTCGCGTCGCCCGATTCGGAGATGTTCTGGACGATCATGTCGACGTTGACGCCGGCATCGGCCAGCGGCCCGAAGATCGCCGCGGCGACGCCCGGCCGGTCCTCGACCCGGCGCAGCGAGATCTGCGCCTCGTCCCTCGAATAGGCGATGCCGGTTACGACCTGCTGTTCCACGATTTCGTCCTCGTCGCAAATGAGGGTGCCCGGCGGATTGTCGAAGTCGCCCATGCCGGGGGCGTCCGGGTCCTCGAAGGAAGAGCGCACGAAGGTCCGCACCTTGTGCACCATGGCGAGCTCGACCGAGCGCACCTGCAGGACCTTGGCGCCGAGCGACGCCATTTCGAGCATCTCCTCGAAGGAGATCCTGGCCATGCGGCGGGCCTTCGGCTCGATCCGCGGATCGGTCGTGTAGACGCCGTCGACGTCGGTGTAGATGTCGCAGCGGTCGGCGGCGATCGCCGCGGCGACCGCGACCGCGCTGGTGTCGGAGCCGCCGCGGCCGAGGGTGGCGATGCGATTGTCCGGGGCGATCCCCTGGAAGCCGGCGATCACCGCGACCTGCTCCTCGGCCTCGAACCTGCGGACGATCTCCGAGGCGTCGATCTCCTGGATGCGGGCGGCGCCATGCGCGCCGTCGGTGCGGATCGGGATCTGCCAACCCTGCCAGGACCGCGCGTTGATCCCCATCTTCTGCAGGGTGATGGCGAGGAGACCCGCGGTCACCTGTTCGCCGCTCGCGACGACGGCGTCGTATTCGCGGGCATCGTGGATGGGCGAAGCGTCGCGGCACCATCCGACCAGCTCGTTGGTCTTGCCGGCCATGGCCGAGACGACGACGGCGACGTGATGGCCGGCGTCGACTTCGCGTTTGACATGGCGGGCGACGTTCTGAATGCGGGCGATGTCGCCGACGGAGGTTCCGCCGAATTTCAGGACGAGACGGGCCATGGACTGTGTGTGTTCACCTGTGGCGGAGCGCCCGCTCGGGCCGGCCGCTGCTCTTTTCGTTGACGCGCGGAGGCAGCGGTGCGCCTGCCCCCCTCGGCGCGCGTTCCCTAGCCGATGGCGGCGCGGGGCGCAATCTTTCCCTTCGCCTTCGAGGAGGGCGGCCGCCGCGATCGCCGGCCGGGCCTGCCGGGCCTGCGCGTCATCCACGCCGCAGCCGCGGCCTCGCAAAGGCCGTCATCTTGTAGCGGCCGGTGCGGCGGGTGGCGACGCGCCGCCAGCACCTGCCGAAATGGCGCTCGGCGCGGCGCGTCGCTTCCGCAGGCCGGGTGGCGGCGTCGTCGAAGGCGACGAGGTGGTGGAGGAGAACCAGCCGCCCGCCGGGCGCGAGCGCCGTCTCGATGCGCCGCAGGCAGGCGTCGAGATCGCGCGGCGCGAGATAGTAGAGGATCTCCGAGGCGACGATCAGGTCGAACGGCCCGCGCGGCATGTCGCGCGGCAGGATGCCGGCGACGAAGCGGATGCGCGGCCTGCCGCGGTTGCGCTCTTCGGCGAGCCGCAGCGCCGCCGGCGAGGCATCGGCGGCGATCAGCCTGAGCGCCAGCCGCGACAGCGCGGCGCTCGTCTCGCCGTTGGCGCAGGCAAGTTCCAGCACCCGGCCGCGGACATGCGCGCCGCAGCCGGAAAGGAGCACGCCGCGCTTCTGCCGCTCGAAGCGCGAGCGCGCATAGCCCCACGGGTCGGGGTCGGCGCGAAACAGCGCCTCGAAGCCGGCCGGCCCGATCACCCGGCGCATGGCCGCCAGTAGCTCTCGACGGGCCCGACGAGCCGGGCGATCGTCGCCTCGGTGAGACGAAAGCCCGTCGGATCGTCGTCGATCAGCGCGCTCGTCTGGGACTGGTGGGCGTCGACCGCGTGGCGCTTCCTCGAAAGCGCCGCGGCGATGTCGAAGGCGACCGGCTCCATCTCGCCGGGGCGCGGCCTGTCCGCCGCGTCGCCGAACTCGTCGAGCCACACCGCATATTCGAGGATCGCCGGGGCAAGCTTCGCCGCGGCCGCGGCCGCCGTCACGAGAGCATGGGAGTCGCGGTGGTCGCGATGCGGGTCGCGCCGCCACGGCAGCAGCATCAGCCCCGGCTCGAAGCGTTTGAGGAGAGCCGCGACGGCGCTGCAGGCCGCGTCGAATCCGGCGGTTCCGGGCGCGGGCATGTCGGCGTCGCGCAGCTTGAGGAAGCTGCGGGGATGGCGGCCGAGCCCCAGCCGGGCGAGCGCTTCCGCGGCCTCCGCCTCGCGCCGGGCGGCGAGGCGCTGGCGCGACCAGCTCGGGGAGGCAGGATGCGAGGCGCCGCCGTCGGTGACGAACAGCGTGTGGATCAGCCGGTTGTCGGCGCCGAGCAGCGCCATCAGGCCGCCGCAGCCGAGGCTCTCGTCGTCCGGATGCGGCGCGACGACGAGGACCCGCGCGGCGTCGATCGCGCGGGGGTCGCACAGGCTCGGCGGGCTCAATTCGCCTCTCCCGGGGCATCGCGATCGCCGGCGACGAGCCATTCGGCAAAGCCCGCCAGCGCCCCGTCCGGATTGGGCTGGCGAAGATAGGTGCGCAAATCGGCGACCAGCCGCTCCAGCGGGTGGGGCGCGTTGAAGCCGGCCGCCCCGACGGCCCGCTCGGCCTCGTCGAGCACCCGCATGGCGCAATCCTCGACAAGGCTGCGAAATCCGTTGGCGGTGGCGACGAGCTTTTCCGCCGCAACACCTTCGCCGCCGGCGGCCAAAGCTTCGTCGAGGGCGCTGCCGGCTGCGTTCCGCCACAGGCGCACGGTTTCGACGGCAAGTCCCATCCGGCCGATGCGATGCGCCTGATGCGGATTGCCGGCCCGGCCGGTGCGTCGAAGATGGGCGAGCGCGGCATCGAAGACCGCCTCGACGCCGCCTGCCTGCACCGCTGCGAAACGCACCGCCCCGCCGGTGAACCACGGCTCTTTCAGATAGTCGTCCGGCCTCCCGAGCGCTTCGATGTGCTCTGCCGGGACGCCGGCAAAGTCGACGACGTGACTCCCCGACGACTTCATGCCCAGCGGCTTCCACCAGGAGCGATCGACGGCGACGCCGGCGAGCCGCACCAGGAACATCTGGCGCCCGGTCGTCACCGGCGCGGTGACGATGGCGAAGGAGAGCCCGTCGACCCCCGAGGCGAAGCTCTTTCGTCCCGCGAGCCGGTCGCCGGAAACCCGCAGCGGGGCATCGACGTCGTCGGTGTTCCAGACCCCGAAAAGCGCGCCGCGCCCGGCCTCTTCGGCGACGGCCTCGCGAATCGCGCCGGAGCCGAAGCGGGCGACGAGATCGAGCGCGTTGACATGGCCCTCGAAGATCCGCCCGACGCCGAGATCGCCGCGTCCGACCGCCGCGAGGAGCCGCAGCAATTCGCCGCCGCTGCCGGCCCCGATCGGCGGCCGGGCGGTCAGCCCGAGCCGGCGCAGCGCATCGAAGGCACGGGACGGAAAGGCCTCCCGTTCCGGCTCGTCCGCGGCGAGACGGGCGATCTCGCGGGACAGATGCGCGAGGCCCCCTTCGGCCTTTTTGGCCGTGGGCGACGGCGACGGCGACGGCGGATCACGCCGCATGGCTGAACCCTTCGAAGGCAAGGAGGCGGGCCTCGAGCTCGGCGATCGCCTCGGCCACGGGCATGGTCGCGGGCGCATCCGGCTCGTCCGGCGCAAAGCGCTCCACGAGATAGGCGCGGAAACTGCCGTCCGCCTGCCGCAGGCGCCAGTCGCGCGCCGGAATGCCGAGGAGGCTGGCGAGGTCCTGCCCGCCGCCATCGCCGAACCCGGCGCTGCGCAGATAGGAGCGGAGCCTTGCCCGCGCGACGACCCGCGCCGGCGCCTCGACGAGATGCGGAGCCTCGGCGTTCGCGAGATCCACCCAGTGCCGCAGGCAGTCGGCCATGCCGCCGGCGGCGCGGCCGACGGTCCGTGCCGAGACCTCCACCTCCACCGCCGGATCGTGACGCAGCCTCGCACCGGCGGCGCGCAGCCGCGACACGAAGGCGAGATCCTCCCGGAACGCCAGCGGCGGTAGGCCGCCGACGCGGTCGTGGGCGGTCGCCCGCACGGCAAGGCTCGCGCCGGTATGATCGTGATGGCGCGGCAGGGGATCGTGGTCGAGGGGATCGATGGTCGCGGTGATGCGGTCGCAGAGCTCGGCGTAGAGCGCGTGCGCCCGGGCGCGCTCGACGAAGCGGCTGCCGAGCGCCGCCTCCTCGGTCGCGTCCCCTACGATCCGTCCGCCGACGACGTCGGCGCCGGCGGCGATGGCGGCGAGATTGGCCTCGATCCAGCCGGCGCGGGGCCGCGCGTCGGCATCGGTCGTCAGGAGCACGCCATCGACGCTTTCCGGCAGCAGCCTGCGCGCGACCTCGAGCGCCAGCCGGCGTGCCGAGCCGACATGGGCGACGGCGGGGGGAAAGTTCACTGTGACCGGATGGAGCGCCAGCCGCGGATCGAGCGCCGCCGCGGCGGCCGCGATCACGGCGGAATCGTCGCTGCAGTTGTTGAAGACCATGACGACGGGCAGGACATCGTCCCCGCCGGCAAGCCAGCTCTGGCGGCCGAGCGCTGCGATCAACTCGGCGATCCGCTCCGCCTCGTTGCGCACCGGAACCGCGACGACGGGGGCGAGACGCGCCGGCCGGCGGGCGGAAGCTGAAAGTGCGGCGACGTCGAGACTCACGGCGGACGGGGCTCCCGGCAGTTGCAGTGCCGCGCTGTCAAGCGCCGGGACACCGGTGTCGTTCCGGCAGGTGGAAGGGGATTCTCGTTTGCCGGCTTTGCGTAGCCGGCTTTTGAAGCGTCCGCCCTCCGCCCGGGTGCTTGACTTCGCGCCGCGGAAGCGAACATCCCGCGGGCATGGCAATCAACGGAACGGATCGATGCCGGACGCAACGACGATCGATACGGGCGAGGTCGAGCGCTTCTCGCGCCTCGCCAAAGAGTGGTGGAACCCGGCCGGCAAGTTCAAGCCGCTGCACAAGTTCAATCCCGTCCGGCTGGACTACATCCGCCGCGAGATGGCGACGAATTTCGACCGCGACACCATGAAGCCGAAGCCGTTCGAGGGCCTCTCGGTGCTCGACATCGGCTGCGGCGGCGGCCTGATGGCGGAACCGCTGGCCCGGCTCGGCGCCGGCGTCGGCGGCGCCGACGCCTCCGAAACCAACATCGAGGTCGCGAGGCTGCACGCCGAGGGCTCGGGTCTCGCCATCGACTACCGGGCGACGACGGCCGAGGCGATCGCGGCCGGCGGCGAGCGCTTCGACGTGGTGCTGGCGCTGGAGATCGTCGAGCACGTCGCCGACGTCGACCTGTTCCTCTCCTCCTGCGCGGCGATGGTGAAGCCCGGCGGCCTGCTCTTCGTCGCGACGATCAACCGGACCTTCAAGGCCCTCGCCTTCGCCATCGTCGGGGCCGAATACGTGCTCGGCTGGCTGCCGAAGGGCACGCATCAATATGCCAAGCTGGTGCGGCCCGGGGAGATCGCCAGGCCGGTCGAGGGTGCCGGGCTTTCGATCCTCGACGAGACCGGCGTCGTCTATCACCCGCTGACCGACGACTGGCAGCTCTCCCGCGACCGCGACGTCAACTACATGATTCTCGCCCGCCGGCCGCAGATCTAGTGGTCCGATTCCGACATTTGGTACCGCTTTGTCGAGACCGCGCAGCAAATGTCGGAATCGAAAGACCACGAGCCAAGATTATGATCCTGGTGGATTTTTCGAATTCGACATTTGATACGACGCCTCACCCGATCGGGACCCAAATATCAAATTCAATCCACTAGAGCGGGAGGGAATGCGCTTCGCTCATCCTCCCCCTCAATCTTCCTGTTTGAGCATGATCTCTTCCGAAATCCGGTTCACACTTTTCGGGATCATGCTCGAGACGCCGGGGGACAGCGATCCGCGCGGACCCGCGTGTCCGGGTCGTGTTCGTTTCAGCTCGATCCCGCAGGCCGGCGCCCCCGCCGGCGCGGCTGTGCGATTACTGTCAGCCGACGCACGCCCATGTAAAAATTTGCTCCGGAACGAGCGAAGGACAGGCAACGACGGTGCCTGTTGCTGCATCACCATGCATAGATATTAAGTTTCGCCTGCAAATTACATGCGCTCACGACTGCGTGAGCAAGGCCAGGGCAAGCTCCCTGAGCTACGGTGCTGAGGTCGGGCGAACGGTGTCAAACAGGCAAGAAGGTTTGCGAGGCCGGAAAGAGAGGACCACATGGCAGCCAACCGCGATGGAATTCCCAACGAGACGACCTGTCCGGTGTCCCTGGATCTCCTCGCGCAGCTCCTGCGCTTGGACGGCGACCTGCGCGACGACCTGATCCGCGCGATCGCCCCGATGGAGCGGGCCCGGCTCGCCTTCTTCTGCTACAACCGGGTGCATCTGCGCGCCCTCGCCTTCCGCATCACCCTCCTGTGCGAACTGAAGGAACTGCGGATCCTCGCCGGCGCCAAGGGCGACATGCTCTACCAGCAGGCCACCGAATACGGCATCTTCGAGGACCACAGCCACGACCACGAGGCGCCGAAGCGCCGCGGCGTGACGCTCGCCCGGACGGCGCGGGGCTGATTGGACTTGCCTTGGGACAATGGAGAGCTCCTCTGAAGGAAAGAGGAGCATGTCGTGGGCAGCTCATGCCGCCGCTTCGGCAGGAATTCGACGAGAAGGCCGTCTGGATGATGGAGACGCGGGGTCGCACGGTCGGGGAGATCGCCGACGATCTCGGCATCGAGCGGTCGACGCTGCGAAACTGACCGGCCAAGCTCAGGGAGCGAGCGCTCACACCGCTTTATTCGGTTTCCGGCAGATCACTTCGTGATCCGGAAACAACGACGCTCATTCGCCGCGCGGGCTTCATCCGAGCCCCGCTCTGATCGAGCGGATCTCGTATTATCCTGTTCCCGGCGCTTCGTATGGTTGCAGCCTGTAAAGGCACAGTTCGGCGGGCATTGTTGCCGTTCCGGCGGACCTTGATGGCTTGGAGTTGGAGTCCAGCTCCAGTCGAAATCGGAGACGATTCTTCAGCCGACGCCTTGAAGAGCCGTCCGGCCCATCGTCAGCTCCGGATACGAAAGTGCAGACGCGATTTGTCGGTTCTTTGATAGGCGACGTAATATTCGACGGGAACGTCATTCTGGTCGAAGCTGATCGATTCAATCTTCACCAACGCTTCACCGAGCTCGACCTGCAGGAGTTCGGCGATCGTCTCGTCGGCGTTGATCGCCTCGATCCAGCGTTCGGCATGCTTGAAGACGATGCCGTATTGCCGGCGCAGGGTCTCGTATAGCGACCGGTTTTCGAGCGCGATCGTTTCCAGGCTCGGCGAAGCCGCCGGCAGGATGGCGGTCGACACCCAAAGCCGGGGAAGGCGGTCGACGACGAGAAGACGCTCGATCGCGACGATCGGCGCATCGATCGCGATGCGCATGAACTTTGCCTCGCGGGCGGTGGCCGGGCGCAGCGTCTGGTTCAGGACCTGCCGGACGATATGACGATCGGTGCCGCGAAAATCGCTGGAGAAGCCGACCGTCGTGCCGACGAAATCATGATCCTCGCGGCCGCCGGCGACGAAGGTGCCCCTGCCCTGGATGCGATAGACCTGGCCCTCGTTGACGAGTTGGTTCAAGGCTTCGCGAACGACCGTTCGCGAGACCGAGAAGAGGTCGCAGAGTTCGGGCTCGGAGGGCAGGCGCGTATGGGCGCGCAAAGCCTCGGCAGCGATATAGTCGATGAGGGCTTGCCGCAGCTGCGCCCAGAGCGGCCCGCTTGCGGGATTGCGCTGAAGCGGCTTTGCCTGAACGAAGGCCGGCGGCGGATCGGCCCGCGGATCCGGCGCTGCGTCACTCAACGCTTCTGACTGCGGGGCCATCCTTGCATTCTTTGAACCCATGGCACCCGACATCCACCCTGTAGCGCCGTTCGAGACATTGAAGGCAGGCCTTGATCTCGGCGGCGATCTTCGGTCGCGTCCAATCGAGAGCCTCGCCCACGATTCCGCCGACCTCTTCCACGACGTCTCTTCTAGCCAAACCCTCGAAAGGCAACAATGTTCGCCGCAGGATGACGTCTTCGAGACGCGTCACCCGCTCCTTCGTCGCGATATGCCTTATCTCCTCACGGAAATAGTTCGGGGCGGTGGCAAGAGGTGTGAGAGAGGACGTCGCTTCCGCCCCGACGACGCCGAACGCATTTCTTCCGTATCGCCCGACCAGGCGAGCCGCCTGATCGCGGGTGAGGCCGGGCAATTTTTCGGAAAGCTCCTTCGCGAGACGAGCAACGGCATCGCCGCCGGGCTCCAGCCCCCGTCCGCCGCCGATCGGCAGGCTGAGGGTCGCTGTCTTGCGGGGTCTGCCGATGCGCTCGAGCACCTGATCCGCGATCTGTTCGGCACATGCGCGATAGGTGGTCCATTTGCCGCCGACCAGCGCGAGAAGCGGGAACGGACGTCCAGCGTCCGCCTCGAAAGCCCGGATCGAATGATCCCGGCTTATGGCGCCCGTCGCGCCCGCTGCCGTCGCAGGCAGCGGCCGAACCCCGGCATATGTGAAGACGATGTCCGACCGCGACAGCGGACGATCGGGCAGGATTTCCGACAGGACGTCGAAGAGATAGTCGATCTCGGCGTCGGAGCAGGTCGTGTCGTCGGGGCTGTCCGTTCGCAGGTCGGTCGTGCCGAGAATGCAATGGGCCTCGTCGATCGCGTAGATGAGGCAGGCGCGGTGATCGCGGGTCTCGAAATAGAGCATGCGATCGCCGAGTTCGCCGGCGAGGTCGGGTCGCTTCAGGACAAGGTGGGACCCTTTCGTGCCGCCGGTCAGCCGCTCGCGGATGCCGAGGTTTCGATCGACGTCGTCCAGCCAGGCGCCGGTGCAATTGACGACGACGCTCGGCGAGACGGTGAAGCGCCGATTGTCCACGAGATCCGTCAGCACGAGATTGCCGTTCTCGATGCCGGACGCCTCCACATAGGGCAGCGCGACCGAGCTTTGGCAATCGGTCTCGGCATCGACGACGATTTCCAGGCCGAGCCGTTCGGGGGAGGTCAGGCGTGCATCGTAATATTCGCCGACGATCTTGACCCGGCCGTTGAGTGAGGGAACCGCAGCGAGGGCCAACTCTCGCCGGACCATCCGGTGGTTCGGCATGGTCTTGGCGACCCGTCCGAAGCGGTCGAAGATGGCGAGGCCGATCTTGACGAGGGCCGCGCCTTTGGCGCCGGGATCCTTGCGGAGTCGCAGAAACCGCAAACCGGCCTCGAACAGGCCGCCTCCCCAGGAAAAGAGCGGGACCCACACAGGCAGGGGGCGCACCAGATGCGGTGCGTTGTTGAGGAGGTGGTTACGCTCCTCGACCGACTCCCGCACCAGCGCGAACTCACCCGTCTCCAGATAGCGCAAGCCGCCATGGATGAGGCGCGAGGGCGCTGCACTCGTGCCCGAGCAGAAATCGCCCTTGTCGACGAGAAGCGCCGGCACGCCCTGGGCGGCGAGATCGCGATAGACGCCGATCCCGTTGATGCCGCCTCCGAGAATGACGACCCCGGTCCATCCGCCGCTGTCGGCGAGTTCGCCGAGCAGCGCCCTGCGTGATCTCATTTGCGTGATCTCCTCCCGCGCGACACATCGGATACGCCAACAGATTTGTAATGACAAGTCAGTCCTGAACGCATGTGCGCTTCGTCGACTTCTGCTGCATTGCACAAGGAAACAGCGCAAATGCAGCGATGAATCACGGTTTAGAGCCCATTGACAATCGGCTGCGCCCCTGTCTTTCTCTTACTTGTCATTACAAGTTGCGCGATTGACCGATCCTTGGGAGGAGCGTTTGTCGCCTGGATGCGCAGCTCGCATGGGAGGACGTCATGAGAGAGCGCCTCATCGGAATCGATGCCGGTGGAACGATGACGAAGGTCGCCGTCTTCGACCTTCAGGGGCGTGAGCTCGGCTGCGAGAACCGCCCGAACAAGATGCTCTTTCCGGGCCCCGGGCGCACCGAACGCGATCCGGATGCGATGTGGCAGGCGACATGCGAGGCGATCCGCCTCGTGCTTGATCGCACCGGCACTCGCCCCGAGGACGTGGCGGTCATCACACCGTCGGGTTTCGGCGCAGGCATCTTTCTCGTGGACGCGGCGGGCGCCGTGGTGCGGCCGGGTTTCGTCTCGACCGATTCACGCAGCCTGTCGGTGATTGCGGACTGGCACGCCAGGGGCTTGAAGGGCCAGGTGGAGCCGTTGACCCAGGCCGAGATCTGGCCGGGCCAGACCCTCGCCATTCTCGGCTGGCTCGATCGACACGAGCCGGAAACGATTGCCCGCACCCACCGGGTTCTCGGGTGCAAGGACTTCCTGCGGCTTCGGCTGACGGGGACCATGTCGACGGACGCGACCGATGCCGGGTGCGCCGGGCTCATCGATACGCGCACTTCCTCATATTCCAGCGAAGCCTTGGGACTTCTCGGCCTGTCTGCCATCGCGCCGAAACTGCCGGAGATCAGGCCGTCCGCATCGATCGTCGGCCATGTCACGGAGGCGGCGGCACGGCTCACCGGCTTGAAGGCCGGAACGCCGGTCGCAAACGGCGTCTACGACGTCGTCGCCTGTTCGATCGCCTCCGGCCTTGCCTCTCCCGATCAGCTCGGAATCGTTGCCGGAACCTTCTCCATCAATTCGACGCTGCATCGCCAGCCGACCGTCGATCCGCTTCCGACGCTGCAGTCACCCTATCCGCTGGACGATCTCTTCATCGCCACGATCGCGACACCCCGCTCGGCCAGCAACCTCGAATGGTTCGTCAAGACGCTTCTTTCGGCCGAGGCCGACCGGGTGCGCGCTGAGGGCAAATCGATCTACGACCATCTGGGAAGCCTCGTCGCCGAGCGGCTCGACCGCAAGAGCCGGATGATCTTCTTCCCCTTCCTTTTCGGCGGGCCGAACGGCGCGACCGGCAGTCTGATCGGGGCCGAGGCCGGCCATGATCTCGGCGACGTGGCCCGCGCGGTCTTCGAAGGCATCGTGTTTGCCCATCGCACCGATGTCGATCAGTTGCTGGACGGGCGGGAGGCGGCCAAGCCGACGAGCATACGCCTCGCCGGCGGTCCCGCGCGCAACGACGTGTGGTCGCAGATGTTCTCCGATGCCCTGGCGATGCCCCTGCAGATCGCAAGCGGCTCGGAATTCGGTGCCAAGGGCACGGCCATGTGCGGAGCGGTCGCCGCCGGGCTCTTCGCCGATCTTCCGGCCGCCATCGCCGCCATGGTGAAGGTCGATCGGCATTTCGAGCCGAGGCCGGACCATACGGCGCGACTGGATTCCGGCTATCGCCGCTATCGCAACGCCTGCGCGCGGCTGTCCGACATCGACGCAGATCCCGGTCCGCCATCCGCTTCTCAGAGCCCGGTGCGCTCGGTCGCATGATCCAGCGCTCCGTTTCCGACATTCGGTCCCGTCCCGTGGAGACCTTTCAGCAAATGTCGGAATCGACACACCACAAGTCAAGTCCATGATTAAATTGGATTTTTCGAATTGACATTTGTTGCGACACCTCACCCGGTCGGGCATCAGACGTCAAATTCAATCCACCAGGCGCCCAATCCCGCGTCATCGAGGGGCCGGCCTTGATGGCCTCCCCGAACACTCGCACGAAAGCATCGACCATGGCCCATATTGGCGACCTCGTCGCAGAAATGCTGGCGCAGCAGGGCACCGAACTCGTCTTCGGCATGCCCGGCGGCCAGACCACCGCCCTCCACGACGGCATCTCCCGGCGCACCGATCGCATCCGCCATATCCTGATGCGCGACGAGCGCAACGCCGCCTATGCCGCCGACGCTTATGCCCGGCTCACGGGAAAGCCGGGCGTCTGCGACGTGACGGTCGGGCCGGGCGCCAACCTCTTGCCCGCCGGATTTCTCGAAGCGCTCAACGCCTCCATTCCGATGATCGGCATCGTCGGGGAGTTGCCGCTGGACTGGCTGCCTTTGAAGGAGAAGGGCATCGCCTCCCAAGGGTTCGACCAGCTCTCCTTCTTCCAGAGCTGCTCGAAGCAAGCCTGGCTCGTGCCCTCGATCGCGGCTCTTCCCGAACTCATCCGCACGGCCTACCGGGTTGCGACCGCGCCGCGCCCCGGTCCGGTCGCCCTCATCATCCCGCACGACATCTTCGACGCCGAATGGGATGAGGAGACGATCAGGATCGCGGTCGACGATCGCTCGGTCAGGACACCCTATCTGCGCTCCACCGCGCCCGGCGGAGCGATCGCCGAGGCTGCCGAGCTGATCCGAAAGGCGAAGCGCCCGGCGCTCGTCTGCGGCGGCGGGGTCCATGGGTCGGACGCGGCCAAAGAGGTGACCGCCTTTGCCGACCGCCTCGGCGGGCTTGTCGTCACCTCGCTTTCGGGCAAGGGCTCGGTCCCGGAAACCCGGCCCTATGCGGCGGGCGTCCTCAATCCGCTCGGGTCCTGGGCAGCGATCGAACTGATCAAGGAGGCCGATCTCGTCATCTGGTGCGGCTCGAAGGTCAGCCAGAACACCGGCATGAACTGGAGCCTCCCGACGCCCGAACAGGCGACGATCACCATCGATTGCGACCCCCTGGAGCACGGCCGCACCTTCCGCCCGACCGTGCCGCTGCTCGGGGACGTGCGCGAGATCGTCACCGCTCTCGACCGATCGCTCGGCGGCTCGCTTGCCGGCACGCGAGCCGAATGGGACTCGCGCATCGCCGAGGTGAAGGCCGAAGGCGAACGAGCGAAGGCCGAGGAGATCGCCTCGGAATCGATCCCCATCTCGCCGCCGCGCGTCATGGCGGAAATCGCCAAGCGGCTTGACGAGGACGACATCGTCGTGTCCGACGCATCCTTTGCTGCCGGCTGGATCGCCCAGTTCCTGCCGGCGAAGAAGCCCGGCCGCCAGTTCATCTATGCGCGCGGACAGGGCGGCCTCGGCTATTCGGTCCCCGGCGCGATCGGCGCAGCGGCGACGCGGCCTGATGCCCGCATCGTGACCGTCGCCGGCGATGGCGCCTTCTCCTACACGATCGGCGAGCTGGCGACCCAGGCCCAGTTCAATCAACGGGTCGTCAACGTCGTCATCAACAATGGCCGGCTTGGCTGGATCCAGCTCTGGCAGGAGATCTTCTTCAAGAACGTACAGTCGGCGATGCTCGAGACCCAGAGCGTTCAGCCGGGCTTTGCCGCCGCTGCGGCCGGGCTCGGTCTGAAGGGCATCTATGTCGATAAGCCCGACGATATCGCCGCCGCCCTCGACGAAGCCTTCGCCCATGACGGGCCGAGCGTCGTCGAAGTGCGCATCGACGACAGGGCGACGCCCATCCATTCCTTCAAGCGTCGCATGAAGGAAGGCGCCGACAAGCCACGGCCGCGTCCGGGCACGGTCTACAAGCTCAGAGAATGGAAAGTGTCTCCGGGTCTGTGATCCCGACGCCTTCCCTCCGGGCGTTCCGCGCCCGTCGGGAAGAACCGTCGGCTTGGGCACTGGAGGGGCCTTTTCGGCGATCGAGTGATGGGCTTGATGCGACGGCCGCGCTGCGTCGCGCATGGGAGGAATGACAGGTGCTCGAACTCATCAATGTCAGCCGGAAGGTCGGGGGCGAGGACCACGTCGTCGACGTGTCGATGCAGCTTCAGCGCGCCTCGCTGAACGTGCTGCTCGGCCCGACGCTTTCCGGCAAGACCTCGCTGATGCGGCTGATGGCCGGCCTCGACGCGCCGACCGCCGGCAAGGTGATGATGGACGGCAGCGACGTGACGGGTGTTCCCGTGCGCCGGCGCAACGTCGCGATGGTCTACCAGCAGTTCATCAACTATCCGACGCTGACCGTCTACGAGAACATCGCCTCGCCGATGCGCGTCGCCGGCCGGCCGAAGCCGGAGATCGACGCGGCGGTGAAGAAGGCCGCCGACCTCTTGAAGATGTCGCCCTATCTGGGTCGCACCCCGCTCAACCTTTCCGGCGGCCAGCAGCAGCGCACCGCCCTCGCCCGGGCTCTCGTCAAGAACGCCGATCTCGTACTCCTCGACGAGCCGCTCGCCAATCTCGACTACAAGCTGCGCGAGGAACTGCGCGAGGAACTGCCGAAGATCTTCGCCGAGACCGGCGCGATCTTCGTCTACGCCACCACCGAGCCGCAGGAGGCGTTGCTCCTCGGCGGCCGGACGGCGACGCTGTCGAAGGGCCGCATCACCCAGTTCGGCGAGACGCCGGCGGTCTACCGCGCGCCGCACGACCTGGTCACCGCCACCACCTTCTCCGACCCGCCGCTCAACGTCCTCGCCGTCACCAAGAAGGGGCCGCGCTTTGCCGGCGCCGGCGGCGTCGACTTTCGGGCAGCCCCCGCCCATGCCGGCCTTCCCGACGGCCCCTACAGGATCGGCATCCGGCCGCACCGCCTGGAAATCGGCTCGCCCGACACGGCGGCAGGCTTCGACGCGACGGTGTTCCTCACCGAGGTGACGGGCTCGGAGACCTTCCTCCACGCCCGCCTCGCCGAAGCGCCGATCGTCGCGGTGGTGCACGGCGTCAGGCGGATCGATTCCGGCGCGCGGGTGCGCTTCGCCTTCGATCCCGCGCAAGTCCTCGTCTTCGACGCGGCCGGCGCCGCGGCGGGCGGCACCGCCGCGAAGGCGGCCTGAG
>NZ_JAFMPY010000004.1 GCF_017353515.1 Jiella sonneratiae | reverse complement strand
CAGATGCGGTTCGATGATCTCCCATTCCTGGTCGCTCAGTTCGTGACGGCGCATGGCAATCTCCTTTCAAAGGAGATTGAATCAAATCAACCACCGAACGTGAACCCGGTTATGGGGATGCGACCTAGACGAGGGGACGTCGCCGGGGCACGGTTTCCCGCATTCGTTCAATCTTTGAGAGAGGGTCCCATGCAGGGCGTCACCGTCATCGACCACCCGCTGGTGCAGCACAAGCTGACGATCATGCGCAACAAGGAGACATCGACGGCGAGTTTCCGGCGGCTGCTGCGGGAGATCTCGACGCTGCTGTGCTACGAGGTGACGCGCAGCCTCGACCTGACGACGATGCGGATCGACACCCCCCTCGCCACCATCGATTCGCCGACGCTCGAGGGCAAGAAGCTGGTCTTCGCCTCGATCCTGCGGGCCGGCAACGGCCTCCTCGAAGGCATGCTCGACCTCGTTCCCGCAGCCCGCGTGGCGCATATCGGCATCTACCGGGACCACGAGACGCTGCAGCCGGTGGAATATTACTTCAAGGCGCCGGAAAATCTCGCCGACCGGCTGGTCATCGTCGTCGACCCGATGCTGGCGACGGCCAATTCCGCCATCGCCGCGATCGAGAAGCTGAAGCAGCGCGGCGCCCGCAACATCCGCTTCCTGTGCCTTTTGGCAGCACCGGAGGGGATCGAGAGGTTCCGCGCCGCGCATCCCGACGTCGAGGTCTTCACCGCCTCCATCGACAGCCACCTCAACGAGAAGGGCTACATCGTCCCGGGCCTCGGCGATGCCGGCGACCGCATGTACGGGACGAAGTAGCCGCTTCGCCGGGCCGCGGCCGGCTCGTCAGCGCGCCGCGGCGGTGGCGACGGCGTCGTTGGCGGCGGCCGGCACCGGGGCGGAGGCGCACCAGCCGTAGCGCTCGATGAAGCGGCTGGTCTGCAGCGCGCTCATCGGCCGGGCGAAGAGGTAGCCCTGGCCGAGTTCGCAGCCGGCGGCGTCGACCAGGCCGAGCAGTTCCTCGGTCTCGATGCCCTCGGCGACGACGGTCGCGGAGATGTCGCGCGCCAGGCTGCAGATCGCCCGGACGATCGCGGCGCTCTTGCCCTCCTGGTTCATGGTCGACACGAAAGACTTGTCGATCTTGATCTTGTCGAAGCGGTACTGCCGCAGATAGCCCATCGAGGCGTATCCCGTGCCGAAGTCGTCGAGCGCGATGCCGACGCCGAGCGAGCGCAGTTCGTCGATCACCGTCTTGGCGTTGGCGTTGCGGATCAGCACCGTCTCGGTGATCTCGAGGATCAGCCTGTGCGCCGCGACGCCGTGGCGGGCGAGCGAGTTCTTCACATGCGACACGAAGGCCCTGTCTCCGAGTTGCACCGCCGAGACGTTGACCGAGACGGTGAGCTGCCGCGGCCAGTTCGCCGCGATCGCCAGCGCCCGGTCGAGCACGAAGCGGCCGATCTCGACGATCGCCCCGGTCTCTTCGGCCAGCGGGATGAAGAAGTCGGGCGCCAGCCTGCCAAACTCGGGATGATGCCAGCGCAGCAGCGTCTCGAAGCCGTGCGCCCGCAGGGTCCCGACGTCGACGATCGGCTGGAAGACGGTTTCGAACTCGCCGCGCGAGACCGCGCTGGCGATGTCGCGCTGCAGGCGACGGCGCTGCTCGAGCCGGCTGCGGAACTCGTCCGTCGCCTGGACGATGGCCGCGCCGCCGCTGCTCTTCGCCGCATACATCGCCGCATCCGCCTCGAGCAGCAGCGCCTCGAGGTCCCGCGAGCCGTCCTTCGAGGCCGCGAGCCCGATGCTCAACGTCGGACGGCGCTCGTCGCAGGCGGTCCCCTGCAGCACGGCGAGGCGGCGCGTCACCATGGTGCAGGCGGTTTCGGCCCGCTCATGCGCCCCCGGCCCGACGAAGAGCAGCGCGAACTCGTCGCCGCCGATCCGGGCGACCTCGCTGCGCAGGCCGGTCACCTCGCGAAACAGCGCTCCGAGCTGGCAGAGAAGCTGGTCGCCGCGCTGATGGCCGCAGCTGTCGTTGATCTCCTTGAACAGGTCGACGTCGACGACCGCGATGGCGATCTCCTTAGCCCCTGCGGCGCGATGCGACCAGTCGCGGAAGGACGCGCGGTTCGGCAGGCCGGTCAAAGGATCGGTGAGCGCCTGGCGGCGGAAGTACAGCTTCTGGCTGACCAGCGTGGCGAGGAGCAGGAAGCCGAAGCCGCAGAGCAGCCTGACGCTGATCCCGACATCGACGAGCGCGCTGGACAGCCGCGTGCGCCAGCCTTCGATGATGTCGCCCTGGACGGCGTTGGCGGTCGTCGCGAGCCGCGAGAAGGTGCGGGCGAGGGTCTCCAGCCGGCCGGCCATCTGTTCGGCCATCGCCGGACCTGCCGTCCGCGGCAGGCGGGCCGCGATCTCGTCGCAGGTCGCGGCGAGTTCGTCCCGGGCCGCGACGGCGTCCTTGAACGGCCGGCCGTTGATCGTGACGGGCAGCGTGTCGAGCCGGGTCTTCACCACCGCGAAGCCGATCTCCAGCTCGTCGCGGTCGGCCCGGCCGGCGCCGAAACCCTCGACGAGCCGTGCCAGCTTCTCGACCTCGATCTGGGCCCGCGAATAGTCGAAGGTGGCGTTGTAGGCGGAAGCGTCGAGCAGGCCGCGCTGATAGTTCTGCGTCTCGACCGAGGCTTCGATCGCCGCAAGCGCGAGAACCACCGTCCCCGCGAACAACGCGGCGACGAACCAGGTGCCGCCCGCCAGCCGCCTGAGCGAAAACCACCTCATGACATGTCGATTTCGACGAGTTGCCAGACGGCGCGGCTGTAATATTGCTGCGACTGCAGCCGCCGGTCGGCATCGAAGGGGAACATCACGAAGACCGGGCCCTTGTTCGCCACCGCCATGAACCGGCCGTTCTCCCGGATCGCGAGGATCGCCCCGGCCTCGGTCAGGAGCGAGCGCTCCGCCGTCACCAGATAGTCGTTCAGCGCGGCGAGGTGGAAGCGTTCGCCCGTTTCGCCGAGGCCGGCGAGAAACGCCGCGACCGTCGGCCCCTCATAGGTCGTCGCCTCGCTGGCCCAGGGGGTGTGGGTGACGATCTTCGTCTGCGGCATCGCCGCGAGGTCGGCCCGGCTGAAGCGCGCCAGCGTGACGCCGCCGCGCTTGACCGCGAGGATCGGCCGGTCCGGATCGTCGAGACCGCCGCCCGATCTCGCGACCGACGGCGCGCCGACACAGACCATCGCAGCGACTGCCCCGAACAACGCTCGTCTCGTGATCGCCATCGCACCCGTCTCCCAAGTCACGTTACGTGATCTGAAATGCGGGATATGTCATTTCCATTGAGTTACTTTTCGCAGCGAGGATCGACCGGTGTCCGGCTCTTTCCCGACGAAGTGAATCGGGCGTTGGCGCTACGTCCGCGATTTTGCGCAAGTTCGCTAAGCATTCCGCACGAGCCGGCGCGCGGCCCGTGCGGCGGCCGGCAGTCTCGGGTGAACGGCCCGCCCGGCCCGTGGCGCGAAGATTTTTTCGACTGCCGGCGACGAACGGCTGCGGCGGGGCGCAAAAGCCGGTCTGCGGTTTGCACTTTCGGGTCATCGGCCAACGAGAGGCCGCCCCGAACAAACCAAGGAGAGACCGACATGATCCGCAACGCCATCATCGCCCTCGCCACCGTCGTCACCGCCGGTGCCGCCCTTTCCGCCCCGGCCAGCGCCAACGGCTACAAGTCCTACCACAGCGACTACGACTACGATTACGTCCGCTACGAGAAGGTCTGCCACTACGAGAAGGTCAAGGTCTTCGGCGGCTACGACGAGTGCGGCAACAAGATCTGGATCTGGAAGCGCGTCAAGTCCTGCCACTGAGCCGCAGCCTGCCTGATCGCTCCCCCGCTGTCCGGCGATCCCCCTCCCCCGGTCCCCTCCCGCCGGTGCCGGACAGTTCATGGAAACCGCCCCGTCCTCCCCGGGGCGGTTTCTTTTTTGCGCCGCTGTCGTGCCGCTCCGACGCCGCGCCGAGGCGCCTTCGAGGGAAAAAATCGTGGTGCCGCAACGTCATGGATTGGAACGGTCGGGCCGCTTTCCGGTTTGCCTCACCCGAAGCGCATCAATCGCTGAACCGAGGTAAGTACCCATGAAGTCCCATCGCACCATGCTGACGCTCGCCGCCGCGAGCGCGCTTTCCCTGCCGCTGTTCGCCATGCCCGCTTCGGCGGCGGTCAACGTCGGCACGCTCGGCTGCCACAGCAAGGGCTCCACCGGCTTCATCGTCGGCTCGTCGGAAGATCTCGTCTGCGAATTCACGCCCGCCGGCGGCGGACAGCCCGAGGTCTACGCCGGAACGCTCGACACCTTCGGGCTCGACGTCGGCGTCACCGGCCGGACGGTGATGACCTGGGCCGTCGTCATGGCGGATGGCGGCGCCTACCAGCAGAGCGCCCTTTCCGGCACCTATGTCGGCGCGAGCGCCGATGCCTCGGCGATCGTCGGCGGCGGCGCCAACCTCCTCGTCGGAGGCGCCAACGACAGCTACACGCTGCAGCCCGTCAGCGTCCAGGCGCAGGAAGGCATCAACGCCGCCATCGGCGTCGCCAAGCTGGAACTGCAGCCGGCGCAGGCCGTCCCGGCGGTGAAGGCGCCGGTCGCCGTGCCGGCCGAGCCCGTCGCGCCGGGCGTCGTGCGGCCGGAGTAAGGCTTGGCCGACGGCGACGCGACCATGATCGAGACGAAAGAGGGCGGTGCCGGCCGGTGCCGCCCTTTTCCTATGCGCCGCGTCGCCCGGCTCGGGAGGCCGGTCGCGGACGGGCCGGCGATGCGGACGTCCCGATCGCCGCAGCTTTTTGGGCTTTGACCTGAAATCCGCTATCGGTTTTCGACGACGTTCGAATCGGCAAAGGCAGATCATGACCATCCGCGTGCACAAGGGCGACCTTCCCGATCTCTCCCGCTACAGCGGACCCGTCGCCATCGACACCGAAACCCTCGGTCTCGACACGAGGCGCGACCGGCTCTGCGTGGTCCAGCTTTCGCCGGGCGACGGCACCGCCGACATCGTGCAGATCGCCAAGGGCCAGAAGGAGGCCCCGAACATCGTCTCCCTTCTGAAGGATCCCGCCCGGACGAAGATCTTCCACTATGCCCGATTCGACGTCGCCGCGCTCTATCACGGCTTCGGCGCGATGACCCAGAACATCTTCTGCACCAAGATCGCCTCGCGGCTGACGCGGACCTATACCGACCGGCACGGCCTGAAGGATCTCGCGCGCGAACTGGTCGGCGTCGACCTCTCCAAGCAGCAGCAGTCATCGGACTGGGCGGCGGAGACGCTGTCGCAGGCGCAGGTGGAATATGCCGCCTCCGACGTCCTCTATCTCCACGACATCATGGGTGTTCTCTACAAGCGCCTCGACCGCGAGGATCGCATGGACCTCGCCAAGGCCTGCTTCGCCTTCCTGCCGACGCGGGTGAAGCTCGATCTCGCCGGCTGGGGCGAATCCGACATCTTCTCGCACTCGGTCTGAGGCCGCGGCAGGTCGTCGCGGCGAGCCTGCGAGGCGCCGCCCTTATCGGCGGATTTACCGAAGCTGGCGAATGTGCGCTTTGCGGCGAAAGGCGTCGCAAAACAGATACCTTTCGGCTTCCGGAAACGCCACATGCGGCGGGGAAAAACCCCAACCGATCTCGAAAGGATCGCCGCCATGGTCCGCCGCCTGTTCTACACCGAAACCGCCCAGACCCTCGCCGTCACGGCCATGCTCTTCGCCGCCGTCGCGGCGACCGCCGGCTTCCTCCATCTCGTCGGTTGAGGACGGCGAAGCGGCACCCAGGCGCCGCGATCTTGATCAGATCATGATCCGGCGGAGGGCGGCGTCCGGCGCACGCCGCCCCTGCCACTGCTTCGGATAGCCGAAGGACACTTCCTCGAAGCGCACGCCGTCGATCGTCCGTGTCGACGGCATGTGGAGGTGGCCCGAGACGACCACGGACGCATTGAAGCGCCGATGCCAGTCCTCGGTCGCCACCGTGCCGCACCACAGCGAAAATCGCGGGATGCGCGGCGGCCGCGCGAGTTCCTCCCGCAGCGGCCAGTGATTGACGAGAATGCGCGGCACGTCCTCGTCCCCGAGCGCCGCGATCCGGGCCGCCGTCGTCTCGCAGCGCTGCCGGCACCAGTCCGAGCGGCTCGCGAACGGCTCGTGCGCCAGGAACTGCTCGTCCGAACAGCGCACGCCGCTCCGCTTCGCCCAGTCGACGGCCTCCTCGAAGGCGACCTCCGGCGGGCGGAAGGAATAGTCGTAGAGGAGGAACATCGGCACCAGACGCGCCGGCCGGCCGTCGACGTCGAGCAGCGGATAATCGTCCTCCGGGGTGAGAACGCCGTAGTCCCGGCAGAGATCGACGAAGGCGTGGTAGCGGGCCTCGCCCCGCGGCGCTGCGACGCCGGGCTCGGCCTCGCGCTCGCCGACGGCCCAGAGTTCGTGATTGCCCGGCACCCAGACCAGGCGCTCGAACTTCGGCGCGAGACTCTCGAAGGCGAGGCGCATGTGGGCGAAGGTCTCGCCGACGTCGCCGGCAAGAATCAGCCAGGCATCGCGCCGCGGCTCGATCTCGGCGAGCGCCTCGCGATTTCCGGCAAAGCCGAGATGCAGGTCGGCGACGGCGAAGAGCTTCACCGGACCTCTCGCGCCGGTGCGGCGACGAGTGTCGCCTCGCCTTCGCCGCGTTCCGGCATATCCGCCGCAAAGGGCGCCGCGCGCCAGAACCGCACGCCGAGCACCGGCTCGGCGGAAGACACCGCGAGGGCGAGCCGGTGCGACGTTCCGATCCGCCGCCTGAGAAAGCGCCAGCGGGCCGGATCGTCGGGACAACGCGCCGAGAACCGGATCGCCGGCGCGGGGCCGGAAAGATCGTAGGCAAAGCCGTCCAGCGGCAAGGCGAGCCCCATGCCGCGCGCCTTGATGTAGGCCTCCTTGAGGGTCCAGAAGGCGAAGAAGCGCTCGGTCAGTTCGGCGCCCTCGGCGGAGCGGACGTGGCGCGCCTCGCTCTCGGCGAAGTATCGTCCGCACAGATCGGCGGGCCGGCTGGTGCGGTCCGGCCATTCGACGTCGACGCCGAGATCGCAGGCGTAGCCGACCGCGAGGGCGACGAGCCCGCGGGTGTGCGAGAGGTTGAAGACGAGGCCGGGGGCGAGCCCTGCCTGTTCCGCCGCAATCGCCGGGCGCCCGTAGGCGTTCGCCTCGAACCGCCAGTCTTTCGGCTCTATCGGCGCGTGACGGGACAGCGTCCGTCGCACGAGGACCCGGCCGGCGAGATATTCCTGCCGCGCGCCCTCGACCTTGAAGCGGTCGTACCTCTCCCGCTCGGCCGGCGCGAGGATCGCGAGCCAATCCGCAGCGTCTTCCCCCGTGGCGGGAGCCGGGTCGGCGAGGTGGACGTCGATGCGGGACGGGTCGGACAAGGCGATGCGTTCGGCTGCGTTCGGACGGCGGCGGCGCGGCGGGGCCGGTGCGTCAGCCGGCGGTGACCGGCATCGACAGCGACCACAGCGCCGAGAAGATCAGGCCGAAGAAGATGATCCAGCCGAACACCGAGTTCGACTTGAACAGGCCGAGGCACTGCTCGGGATCGTCGATGTCGAGGCTGACGATCTGCCAGATCATCTGCACCGCACCGACGCCGAGCCCGGCATAGGCCGGCCAGGACGGGCCGCCATTGTCGCCCATCGCCGCGGCGGAGAAGGCGGCGAGGAACAGGATGATCGTGCCGAGATAGAGGATCGCCAGCGCCTCGCGCGTCCGCTCGCCGAACAGCCGCGCCGTCGAGCGAACGCCGACGAGGGCGTCGTCCTCCTTGTCCTGATGGGCGTAGATGGTGTCGTAGCCGATGGTCCAGAGGATCGAGCCGGCATAGAGCAGGAGAGGCGCCAGCGACAGCGAGCCCCAATGGCCGGCCCAGCCCATCAGCGCGCCCCAGGAGAAGGCGAGGCCGAGGCCGAGCTGCGGCCAGTCTGTCACCCGCTTGAGGAAGGGATAGATCGCGACGGTCAGCAGCGACATCAGGCCGATCAAGACCGCGAAGGGATTGAACTGGATCAGCACCCAGAAGCCGACGAGCGACTGCATGACCAGGAACATCTTGGCCTGGCGGCGGCTCACCCGGCCGGAGGGCAGCGGCCGCGAGCGCGTGCGCGCCACCCGGTCGTCGATGTCGTGGTCGACGAGGTCGTTGTAGGTGCAGCCGGCGCCGCGCATGGCGATCGCGCCGACGAGAAACAGGAACAGGTGCCAGAGGCTCGGCAGGCCGGTGTGGACGGCGCTCGGCGCGATGGCCTGCGGCGCCAGCGCCGCCGACCACCAGCAGGGCCACAGAAGCAGCTGCCAGCCGATCGGCCGGTCCCACCGGGCGAGTTGCGCGTAGGGCCAGACGGCCCGAGGCAGCCAGCGATAGACCCAGTTGTAGACCGGTGCGTCGGAAACCCGGTCGGATGGTTCAGCCAGGCTGGTTTTCAGATTCGCCATAGGCACACAGTGTGTGCATCGATGCTGCAGTCAAGTGAAAATCGCGCCGCAAACCCGGCAGGGGCGGTTTTTCGGCGAAATCCGGCGCTTGACCTTGCCGCCCGATCCCCCCTATCGCCTGACGCACGACGACACCCGCGACACGAGCCACCGCCTCGGGCGACAAGAGACAGCGCATGAACGTCCTCCTCATCGGCTCGGGCGGCCGGGAACACGCTCTCGCCTGGAAGCTCGCCCAGTCGCCGCTTCTCGGCACGCTCTTTGCCGCCCCGGGCAATCCCGGCATCGCCGCCTCGGCGACGATCGTCGCACTCGACGTGGCGGATCACCGGGCGGTCGCCGCGTTCTGCCACGAAGAAGCGGTCGAGCTCGTCGTCGTCGGTCCCGAGGCGCCGCTCGTCGCCGGCATCGCCGACGACCTGACGGCCGCCGGCATCGCCGTCTTCGGCCCGACCGCCGCGGCGGCGCGGCTGGAAGGCTCCAAGGGCTTCACCAAGGACCTGTGCTCGCGCCACGACATCCCGACGGCCCGCTACAAGCGCTTTTCCGACGTGGCGGCGGCGAAGGCCTATCTCGACGAAACCGGCTTTCCGATGGTGATCAAGGCCGACGGCCTCGCCGCCGGCAAGGGCGTGACCATCGCCGCGAACCGCAGCGAGGCATTGGCGGCGATCGAGGACTGCTTCGGCGGCGCCTTCGGCGGGCCGGGCGCCGAGGTGGTCATCGAGGAATTCCTCGAAGGCGAGGAGGCGAGCCTCTTCTGCATCTGCGACGGCACGCGGGCGGTCGTCTTCGGCACGGCCCAGGACCACAAGCGCGCCTTCGATAAGGACCGCGGCCCGAATACCGGCGGCATGGGCGCCTACTCGCCCGCCCTCGCGCTCACCGACCGGCTGCTCGACCGGGCGATGGCCGAGATCGTCGAGCCGACGCTGCGGGGCATGGCTGAAATCGGGGCGCCGTTCCGCGGCGTCCTCTATGCCGGGCTGATGCTCACCGAGACCGGGCCGAAGCTGATCGAATACAACGTCCGCTTCGGCGACCCCGAGGCGCAGGTGCTGATGATGCGGCTGGAGAGCGATCCGCTGCCGGTCTTCCTCGCCGCCGCGAAGGGCGATCTTTCGGGAGTGACGCCCTCCTGGTCGCGCGATCGGGCGCTCACCGTGGTGATGGCCGCAGAGGGCTATCCCGGCAGCTATCGCAAGGGGACGGAGATCCTCAGCCTGCCGGCCGACGACGCCAGGACCCGCATCTTCCACGCCGGAACGACCCGCGAGGGCGATCGCCTGCTGGCGTCCGGCGGCCGCGTCCTCAACGTCACGGCGCGCGGCGCGAGCGTGCGCGAGGCGGCGGCCCGGGCCTATGCCGCGGTCGAGGCGGTCGGCTGGGACGACGGGTTCTTCCGGACCGACATCGGACATCGGGCGATCATGGTCGAAGGGGCCTGAGCCGCGTCCCGCCGGCTGATATCAGACGGGCCGCCCGGTCACCCGCAACTCACCCGGTCCGCTCGCTGGCGCGAACGAAGTCAGCGCCGATGCACACATTGCCGGCGGGCCGGCGGATGCCGCGAGAATGCCCACACGTCAGTCGCCCTTCCCGGCTGCGGTTTCGATCAATTTCCACGGGGCAGGCCGGAAGGCGAAACTCCGGCGGCGGCGGCCTACTGCTTCGGCCAGGCGTAGGCGATCTTGCGCAGCTTCGTCTCCTTGAAGCATTCCTCGCCGGCGGCGACGGCGACGCCGCCGAGCCGCTCGTAAAAGCCGGTCGCGAGGCTGTTGTCTTCCAGCGCCCAGACGGCGTGGCTCGCCATGTCGCGGTCGCGCAGGAGTTTCTGGCAGGCAGAAAAAAGGCGCCGGCCAAAACCGACGCCCTGATACGACCGCTTGAGGTAGAGTTCGTAGATCTCGCCGTCGACCGGCAGCGCCTCGGTGCGGTTGCGCCCCATGGTCGCGTAGCCGACGGTTTCGCCGCAATAGTCGACCACCAGGATCCCGGCGCCGCCGTGCACGGCCCGCTGCCACCAGCCCGAATGGCGCCGCGCGACGATGGCGTTGAGACTGTCATGGGGGATCAGCCCAGCATAGGCGCCGCGCCAAGCGTCTTCGTGGACGCACGCGAGGGCGGCGGCGTCCTTCTTCTCGGCAAATCTGATCGCAGTCGTGATCGTCGGCATCGCTTCTCAACTTTCGAAACGCGGATTCGATCCACGCATTCGAAAAAATTTTTGCTTCGGTCGGGAAGAAGCCGCCAATGGGCCTGTCGACTCCCGTCCGATGCGCCTCACCGGCGCCCGAGGACGCCCTCCGCCAGGGCCTTCTGGATGCCGGCGATGTTCGACCGGCGCGACAGTTCGCGGGTCAGAGGCGGCTGGCCGCTCATCCAGATCGTCATCTCGGAATCGGTGTCGAAGGTGCCGGCGGTCTCGATCGAAAAGGTGGTGATCGCGCGATACGGGATCGACTGGATCGTCCGCTTGCGCCCGGTGACGCCCTGCTTGTCGACGATGACGAGACGCAGGTCGGTGAAGACGAGGATGTCGCGCACGACCATGAAGGCGAGGACGATCTCCTCGCCCTCCACCATGATCGGCTGAAGGTCTGAACGCACCTGCTCGACGTCGACGTCGCTGGTGAGGCCCATCAGGCCGGATAGTAGTCCCATCGCCGCTTTCCCGCTTCTCGTTCGACTGCGTCGCATGCGGCCGGGATCCTCCGTCCGCCGTCGCGACCGAGATAAGTCGCGCGGCGGCGAAGTCCGCCGCCGACATTAATTTTCCGTTCTCCCTTGATCGGAAAATCAACGTTCCAGTTAGCCGCCGGGTGGGTACGATCGTTTCGACACCGCGGGCGCGACGGCGCCCGAGAGCGTCTGTGCGCCCGCGTCGGCGCCAGGAGAGGACGACGTGAAGAACGGCATAACCCACCTCTACATTCCCGGCCCGACCAACGTTCCCGACCGCGTCCGGCGCGCCATGAACGTGCCGATGCAGGATCAGCGCAGCCCCGACATGCCGGACCTGACGCTCGGGCTGTTCCGCGACCTGAAGACGGCCTTCCGGAACGGCTCCGGCCGGGTGTTCATGTTTCCCTCGTCGGGCACCGGCACCTGGGAGGCGGCGATCCAGAACACCCTTTCGCCCGGCGACAAGGTGCTGATGGCGCGTTTCGGCCAGTTCTCCGGTCTCTGGGTCGAGATGGCGAAGCGCCTCGGCCTCGACGTCGAGGCGGTCGAGGTGGAATGGGGCAAGGGCGTGCCGCTCGATGCCTATGAGCGGATCATCGCCGCCGACGCGGCACACGAGATCCGCGGCGTCTTCGTCACCCACAACGAGACCGCCACCGGCGTGACGTCGGACATCGCGGGGGTGCGCCGGCTGCTCGACGCCCACGGACATCCCGCCCTGCTCTTCGTCGACGGCGTCTCTTCCATCGCCTCGATCGACTTTCGCCAGGACGAATGGGGCGTCGACCTCGCGGTGGCCGGATCGCAGAAGGGCTTCATGCTGCCGGCCGGCCTGTCGTTCCTCTCGGTGTCGGAAAAGGCGCTGGCGGCGAACCGCGACAACCGGCCGAAGATGGCGCGCAGCTATTTCGGCTTCGCCGAGCAGATCGCCATGAACGACCAGGGCTATTTTCCCTACACCCCGCCGACGCAGTTCTTCCACGGGCTGCGGGTCTCCCTCGACATGCTGTTCGAGGAAGGGCTCGAAAACGTCTTCGCCCGGCATCACCGGCTGGCCGAGGGCGTGCGCCGCGGTATCGCGGGGCTCGGCCTGAAGCTCGTCGCCGCCGGGCCCGAATGGTATTCCGACACGGTCTCGGCGATCACCGTGCCGGAGGGCGTCGACGCCAATCAGGTGCTGAGGATCGCCTACGAGCGCTACCGGACCTCGTTCGGCGGCGGTCTCGCCCGGCTCAACGGCAAGGTCTTCCGCATCGGCCATCTCGGCGATCTCAACGAGGTGATGTGCCTCGGCGCGCTCGCCGCCGCGGAAATCGCCCTTTGCGACGCCGGCGCGAAGATCGTGCCCGGCGCCGGTGTCGCCGCCGCAAACGCCTACTACCGCGAGGCGCTCGCAAAGCAGCGGGACGACGGGCAGGCCGCAGCCTGAGGCACGGTCCCGGAAGCTGCGAAGCATCACCAGAGCGGGACGAAGGCGTCGAATTCAATCCACCGGGCGTTGACCGGGCTCCTTCCCCGGATCGACCGCGACGGGCGTCCGCCTCGCGCGGGCGCCCGTGTCCGCTGCGGGACTATCCGATCGGCGGGCCGTGAGGATCAGCGGTTGAGAAAGGCCGCGAAGGCCGCCCGCGCTTCGTTCGAGCGCAGCCGCGCGGAGAAGATCTCGATCTCTTCGTCCATGCGCCGAACGACGTCCTCGCGCCGGCCCCGCAACAGCTCGCGCGCGGCGCGCAGGGCCTCGGGCGGCTTTTCCGTCAGCGCCTCGGCCGCCTTCCTCGCCTCGCTTTCCGGATCGGCGACGACCTTGTTCACGAGGCCCGCCTGCCGTGCGGCCTCGGCGTCGAAGGCTTCGCCGAGAACGAGCAGCGCGAAAGCCCGTTGCGGCCCCATGATGCGCGGGGCGATCAGGCTGGAGGCGGCCTCGGGCGTCACGCCGAGGTCGAGAAACGGCGTCCGGAAGACCGACCGCTCGCTGGCGAAGGCGAGATCGCAGTGCATCAGCAGCGTCGTCCCGATGCCGATCGCGAGCCCGTCGACGGCGGCGAGCATCGGCTTGCCGAAGCCGGCGACGGCGTGGAGGAAGTCGCGCACCTCGCCCGGCAGCGAGCCGCCCTCGGCGATCGCCATGAAGTCCCTGATGTCGTTGCCGGCGCAGAACGCTCCCGGCACCCCGGCGAAGACCACGGCGCGGACCGCCTCTTCGCGGGAGGCCTCGGCCAGCGCCCCGGTCATCGCCGCATACATCTCGCGGTTGATCGCGTTCTTCTTGTCGGCCCGGTTGAGGCGGATGGTCGTCACCCCGGCCTGCGTGGTCGCTTCGATCAGTGTGGACATCAGACGGGCTCCCCGACGAGACGATCATGGGCGGCGGCAAGGCTCGCCGCGCCCGACACCACCTTGCGGCGCAGCCCCCCGGTCTCGACGACGAGGTTTTCCGCAAAGAAGCGGCACAGCGCGGCGCGCTCGCCGCTCGTCTCCGCGAGCGCTCCCTTGGCGAGGAGAACGCCGCCCGAGGCGAGGCCGAACAGCCTGAGATAGGGCGTCGCTCCGGCGAGCGCGGTCTCGGTCTCGCCGGCACGGAGCCGTTCGAGGAGATGGTCCGTCGCGGCCCTGAGGTCCGCCATGCCTTCCGCCAGACAGGCCGCGGTGTCGCCGAACTGCGGCGCGTTGCGGCCGCGCAGCTCGTCGACGACGGCGTCCAGCTCGCCGAACAGCGCCGCCACCGCCCCGCCGCCCGACTGGCCGATCTTGCGGGTGACGAGGTCGATCGCCTGGATGCCGTTCGTCCCCTCGTAGATCGGCGTGATGCGGGCGTTGCGCATGAGCCGCGCGGCGCCGGTCTCCTCGACGAAGCCCATGCCGCCGTGAACCTGGATGCCGAGCGAGGCGACGTCGCAGGCCGCGTCCGTCGCAAAGGCCTTGGCGACCGGGGTCAGGAGGTTGGCGCGTTCCTGCCAGGCCCTCGCCTTGTCGGCGTCGCGGTCCTGGTAGCCGCGCGCCCGGTCCGTCGCCATGGCGCAGCAGAAGGCGATGGCGCGGGAGGCGTCGGTGAGCCCCTTCATCGTCAGAAGCGTGCGGGCGATGTCCGGATGGCCGAGGATGGGGCTCATTGCGCCGGACTTTTCCGCCGAGGGCGCGAGCCGCGTCGCCTTGCCCTGGTGCCGCTCGCGGGCATAGGCGAACGCCTTTTCGCAGGCCGCGTCGGCGATGCCGACGCCCTCCATGCCGACCATCAGCCGGGCGTTGTTCATCATCGTGAACATGCAGGCGAGGCCGCGATTCTCCTCGCCGACCAGCCAGCCGACGGCGCCGGCCTCCTCGCCCACGACGGTCCCCTCGCCGAACAGCATGGTGCAGGTGGGAGAGGCGTGGATGCCGAGCTTGTGTTCGATCGAATGGCAGACGACGTCGTTGCGCCGGCCGGGCCGGCCGGTTTCGTCGGGCAGGAACTTCGGCACCAAAAACAGCGAAATCCCCTTCACCCCCGCCGGCGCGTCCGGCAGCCGGGCGAGGACGAGGTGGACGATGTTCTCGGTGAGGTCGTGCTCGCCATAGGTGATGTAGATCTTCTGGCCGAAGATCCGGTAGCTGCCGTCGTCCCGCCGCTCGGCGCGGCTGCGCAGCGCCGCGAGGTCGGAGCCGGCCTGCGGCTCGGTGAGGTTCATCGTGCCCATCCACGCGCCGGAGACGAGCTTTTCGAGATAGACCCGCTTCAACTCCTCGGACCCGTGCCGGTCCAGCGCCTCGACCGCCCCGACGGTCAAAAGCGGGCCGAGCGCGAAGGGCATCGATGCGTGGTTCCACATCTCGGCGACGGCGGCGGCGAGCGCCGTCCCGAGTTCCTGGCCGCCATAGGCGGCCGGCCCGGACAAGGCGTTCCAGCCGCCTGCCGTCCAGTCGCGATAGAGCTCCTTCCAGCCGTCCGGCATGGTGATCGCGCCGTTTTCGAAGCGCAGGCCCTGGCGGTCGCCGACCGGATCGAGCGGCGCCATGCGCTCGGCGGCAAAGCGCGCGGCCTCGTCGAGCACCGCCTCGACGAGATCCGGAGCAAGCTCCGGAAACAGCCCCTCCTCCATCGCCGCGTCGAGCCCGGCGATCGTCCTCAGCGTGAATGCGATGTCCTTCACCGGCGGTTGCGGCATCGTCCCGTCTCCTCCTTCGTCGGCCCCGGCCGCGCCGGCCGGGGGGCGGACCCTCTGCGATTCAATTCTTCGTCGGCCCCGCAATTTCGCGTCGACGCCCTGCCATGCCTCGCCATATGAAGCGCCTGCAGGGCCGGCCGGCGATTCGTCATCCGACAGGGTTTCGACTGCAAGGAACCGGGCGGCCTGTTCGGCCATTCCGGCGATGAGGCGTCAGGGAGGTGTCGATGCGGCTTGTTCGGTTTGGGGATCGCGGTGCGGAGCGTCCCGGCCTCCTCGACGAAACCGGCGTCGTCCGCGATCTGTCCGAACAGATCGCCACGCTCGACGGGCCGATGCTCGATCCCGACCGTCTGGCGTCGCTCGCAGCCATCGATGCCTCGACCCTGCCGAGCGTGCCCGAGGGAACGCGGCTTTGCAAGCCGGTCGACCGGATCGGCAAGATCGTCGGCGTCGGGCCGAACTATTCCGACAGCGCCAAGCTCGCCGGCTTCCGCATCAATCCCGAGCCGACGATCTTCCTCAAGGCCGCGACCAGCGCCTGCGGACCGAACGATCCGATCGAGATCCCGAAGCTCGCCAACCGCGTCGACTGGGGCGTCGAACTCGCCGTGGTGATCGGCCGCGTCGCGAAATATGCCGGGGTCGAGGTCGCCGAGCGGGCGATCGCGGGCTACTGCCTCGCCAACGACGTGACCGAGCGGAATTTCCAGCTGCAGCGCGGCGGCCAGTGGACCAAGGGCAAGTCGCACGACACCTTCTGCCCACTCGGTCCGTATCTGGTGACGCCGGACGAGTTGCGCGAGACCGACAGCATCGAGCTCTGGCTCGACGTCAACGGCGAGCGCCAGCAGATCGGCTCGACGGGCGAGATGATCTTCAAGATCCCCTATCTCGTCTCCTACCTCTCCCGCTTCATGCGGCTGGAACCCGGCGACGTGATCCTGACGGGAACCTTTGCGGGCGTCGGCCTCTCCTACGATCCGCCGCGCTTCCTGAAGGCCGGCGACCGCATCCGCCTGGGCGGCACCCGGCTCGGCGAACAGGACAATCTCTGCGTCTCGATCTGAGGCGACCCTGCCGATAAACCGCTCGCAAGCATCGCCGGACGGACCACCCCGCGCGGCGCCGGCCGGTCGCGCCGCGGACGGCCGCTTTGAACTACTGGCGCCGGCTCGCCCCTTATGCGGCGGAGGCGTCACCCCTTCAGCCGCTCCCAGCCCGGATGCGGGGTAAAGCGCGGGCCGTGCTTGGCCGCAAGTTCGCGCATCCTCGCGACGATCGCGTCGATCCCCCGCTGGCGGGCATAATGGACGGGCCCGCCGCGGAACGGCGCAAAGCCGGTGCCGAAGATCATCGCGCCGTCGGCGATCTCCTCGTCGGTGATCACCTTCTCGTCGATGCAGGCGACGACGGCGTTCAGCATCGGCAGGATCAGCCGGTCGACCATGTCCGGATCGTCCCTGGAGCCGTCGGGCAGCGCCTCGGGGGCGATCTTCTTCGGCTTGCCCTCGCCGTCGTAGTCGTAGAGGCCCCGCCCGGTCTTGCGACCGAGGCGCTTCTCCTCGACCATCCGCGTCAGCCAGTCCGGCGCGGCGGGCAGCGTATCCTCGCCGAGGCGTTCGCGCAGCGAGGTCGCGACGTCGAGGGCGATGTCGAGGCCCACCTGGTCGGTCAGTTCGATCGGCCCCATCGGCATGCCGAACTCTTCGGCGCGCCGGTCGATCCGCTCCTTGGCGATGCCCTCGTCGAGGAGGACGAGCGCTTCCGCCATGTACGGCGTCAGCGCCCGGTTGACGAGGAAGCCCGGCGCCGAGGCGACGGGCGCCGGCAGCCGCGAGATCTCCGCGGCGAAGGCCGTCGCCCGGCGCGCCGTTTCCGGCGAGATGCGATCGTGGCTGACGATCTCGACGAGCTGCATGCGCGAGACCGGGTTGAAGAAATGCAGGCCGACGAAGCGCGAGGGATCCCGCATGCCGGATGCGAGGTCCTGCAGCGGCAGGGCCGAGGTGTTGGTGGCGAGCAGCGCCCCTTCCTTCAGCTTCGGCTCGATCCCGGCATAGATCTTGTGCTTCAGCTCGATCTTCTCCGGCGCCGCCTCGATGACGAGGTCGGCATGCGCGACGCCGAGACCCTCGGGGTCGGGAATCAGCCGGTCGAGGGCGTCGCGAACCTTCAGCGGATCCTTGACGACCTTCTCCAGCATCGCCGCCGCCTTCTTGACGGCCGCGCCGATCGGCTCGAGCCGGATGTCGCCGAGCGTCACCCGGAAGCCCTGCCCGGCCGCCCAGGCGGCGATCTCGCCGCCCATCGCCCCGGCGCCGATCACGTGGACGTGGCGGACGCCGGACGAGCCGTCCTTCAGGCCCTTCATCTTCTCGCGCAGGAAGAAGACGCGGACGAGGTTCTTCGAGGTCTCGCTCTCGATCAGTTCCGCGAAACTGTCGATCTCGGCGCGCTGCATCGCCTTTTCGTCGCCGCCATGGGCTTCCCAGAGATCGATCAGCCTGAAGGGCGCGGGATAGTTCTCCTGCCGGGCCTTTTCCGCGGTCTTCTTGCGCATGGTGCGCGCCGCGATCTGGCGCGCCGGCCTGAAGCCGAGGGCCCGGCCGGCCAGCGACGGGGACTTGCGGCGCAGATCGCCGTAGAAGGCGGCCTCGACCGCCGCCGCGACGTGCCTCTCCTCGACCACGGCGTCGACGAGGCCGATCGAGCGGGCGCGCCTTGCCGGCATCGCCCGGCCGGTCAGCATCATCGTCATCGCCTCGATGGGATCGGCGACGGCCGGCGCCCGGAAGGTGCCACCGAGGCCGGGGTGCAGGCCCAGCATGACTTCCGGAAAGCCGAGCGAGGCGTCGGAGACGGCGATGCGCCGGTCGCAGGCGAGCGCGAGTTCCAGCCCGGCGCCGAGACAGTGGCCGTGGACCACCGCGATGGTGCGGCAGGAGAGCCGCGCCAGCCGGTCGAGCACCTGGTGGCCCTGCTCCAGCGCCGCCTTGATCTCCGCCGCCGACGCGCCGACGAACTGGTTGATGTCGGCGCCCGCGGCAAAGCCCGCCTTCTTGGCGGAGCGGATGACGAGGGCGGCGGGCTTCTCCCGCTCGAAGCGGTCGAGGTGCTGGTTGAGTTCTTCGAGCACCGGACGGTCGATGGTGTTGACGCGCTTGTCGGTGCGGTCGAGCACCATCCAGACGATGCCGTCGTCGTCCCTTGCGACGCGGAAATGGCCGGTCGGCTCGGCGTTTCGCGCCGGCCCGAGTTCGAGGGAGCGCTCGGAAAGAGCGTTCAGCATCCTGCCCATGTCGTAGCGTTTCCGTTCGTCGCGTTGCTTCTTGTTCTGAAATGGCACCGCCCCTCGGGGGCCGTCGTCACGCCGCTTCGAGCATCATCGCCCCGCCGAGCCCACCGCCGATGCACTGGGTGGCGATGCCGCGCTTCCCGCCGAGGCGCTTCAGCGCGTTGGCGAGATGCAGGGTGATGCGGTTGCCCGACGTGCCGACCGGATGGCCGAGGGCGATCGCCCCGCCGTCGACGTTCAGCCTGTCGCGCTCGATCCGCCCGCCCTTGCCTTCGAGACCGAGAACGCCGTCGGCGATCTCCGGCTGGTCGAGTGCCGCGACGCAGGACAGCACCTGCGCAGCGAAGGCCTCGTTGAGCTCCCAGAGGTCCACCTCGTCGACGCTCATCTGCTGGCGCCGCAGGATCGGCGCGACCGCCGTCACCGGGCCGAGGCCCATGATCGAGGGATCGAGCCCGCCCCAGGCGGAATCGACGATCCGCGCCAGCGGCTCGAGGCCGTATGTCTCGACCGCCGCCTCGGAGGCGAGGACGACCCAGGAGGCGCCGTCGGTGATCTGCGAGGAATTGCCCGGCGTCACCTTGCCGTATGGCTTCTCGAAGGCCGGCCGCAGCCTGGCGAGATCCTGCACGGTCGTCGCCGGGCGGATCCCGTCGTCGTGGTCGAAGGCCCGGCCGTCGCGGGCGACGGCGGGAAGCATCTCGTCCTTCAGCCAGCCGTTCTTCGTCGCCTCGCCGAGCCGGCGGTGGCTCTCGACGGCGTAGGCGTCGGCCTCGCGGCGCGAGACGTCGAAGAAATGCGCCAGGATCTCGGCCGTCTGGCCCATGTTGAGGTCGGTAATCGGGTCTGTCAGGCCGCGCTCCAGCCCGATCACCGGCTTCAGGTAGCCGGGCTTCAGCCCGGCGAAGGCCTTCGCCCGGTCGCCGACCGACCGTGCCCGGTTGAGGGCCGCGAACCATTCGACCGCGCCGCGCCGCAGCACCAGCGGCGATTGGCTGAGCGCCTCCGTCCCGCCGGCGAGCACGATCTCGTGGGTCCCGTCCTCGATGGCGCGGAACCCGGTGTCGAGCGACTGCATGCCGGAACCGCAGTTGATCTGGACCGTGAAGGCCGGCGTCTCGTCGGAAATGCCGAGGCGCAGCGCCGCGACGCGGGCCGGGTTCATCTCGTCGGCGACGACGTTGACGCAGCCGAGGATGACGAGGTCGATCGCCGAGACCGGAAAGTCCTGGCGCAGGAGCAGCGGCCGGCCGCACTGGACGGCGAGGTCGACCGGGGTGAAGGGGCCGGGGCGTCCGCGCGCCTTGATGAAGGGCGTGCGGGCGCCGTCGACGAGATAGACAGGGCGTTGGTTCACTCGGCGGCCTCGCGCGAATGCAGGGTCTTGTCGCCGGACCGGCGCTGCGTGGCGTGCTGGTCGGCGAGCGGCGAAACGTCGTGCGCGTCGTAGGCGTCGACCGCGACCACCCGGGCGACGGCTTCCTTCACCTTCACGAGGCGCTCGTACTCCGCATCGGTGATAACGCCCTGATCGCGCGCGGCAAGGGGATCCTTGACCTTCCTGTCGCGCATCTTCTTCTCGATCGGCGCGGCATCGCAGACGAGTTCGAAGGCGTGTTCGAGGTCCTTGACCGGATGGTCGGCGTGGCGCTCGCCGAGATAGAGGTCGGGCGTCAGCCGGTCGCGCTGCGAGGACGGGCGCATCATGATCGCCGCCACCTCGCTGGTCAGCTCGTCCGAGGGCTCCTCGTAGGGAACGCCGAGCGGGAAGGCGAGAAACCGGACCAGCACCGCCGCCCAGCGCGCCGGCAGGTTGTCGAGCACGCCGTTGAAGGCGAGGCCGAGCCGGCAGTAGCCCTTCTCCATGACGTATTCGACCAGCGGCCGGTCGGCTTCCGGCCGCCCCTCCACCTCGAAGCGCTTGAGCGCCGCGCCGAGCAGGTAGAGTTCGGAGAGGATGTCGCCGAGCCGGGCGGAGAGCATCTCCTTGCGCTTCAGCGCGCCGCCGAGCGTCAAGAGCGACAGGTCGGAGAGCAGCGCGAAGGCGGCGGCATAGCGCGACAGCTGGCGCCAGTGGCCGGTGAAGGCCGCGTCCTTCGGCGCCGGCGCGGCGAGGCCGCCGGTCCAGCCACGGGCGAAGCTGCGCCAGGCGGTCTTCACCGAATGGCCGACATGCGCCCAGAAGTGCCGGTCGAAATCGGCGAGCCCCTTCTCGCGGTCCGCCTCGGACAGCGCCAGCATCTCCTTCAGCATGAAGGGATGCGCGCGGATCGCGCCCTGGCCGAAGATCATCAGGTTGCGGGTGAGGATGTTGGCGCCCTCGACGGTGATGCCGATCGGCACCGACTGGTACATCGGCGCGAGATAGTTCTTCTCGCCCTCGATGATTCCCTTGCCGCCGTGCACGTCCATCGCCCGCTCGACGCATTCGCGCATCCGGTAGGTGGCGTGGGCCTTCATGATCGCCGAGAGCACCGAGGGCTTGTGGCCCTGGTCGAGGGCGGCGACCGTCAGCCGGCGCGCCGCGTCGATCAGATAGGCGTTGGCGATGATCTCGGCGAGCGGCTGCTGGATGCCTTCGAACATGCCGATCGGCACGCCGAACTGCGTCCGCACCCGCGCATAGGCGCCGGTGACGCGGGCGCAATAGGCCGCGGCGGCAGCCGATTGCGAGGGCAGCGAGATCGACCGGCCGGCGGCCAGAGCCGTCATCAGCATCGTCCAGCCCTGGCCGATCTGGTCGGTGCCGCCGAGGATCCAGTCGAGCGGAACGAAGACGTCCTCGCCGGTCAGCGGGCCGTTCTGGAAATAGGTGTGGAGCGGAATGTGCCGCTCGCCGTGGCTGACGCCCGGATGCGAGGTCGGCAGCAGCGCTACGGTGATGCCGAGGTCCTCGCCGCGGCCGAGATGGTTCTCGGGGTCGTACATCTTGAAGGCGAGGCCCATGACCGTCGCCACCGGGCCGAGGGTGATGTAGCGCTTGTGGAAGTTCAGGCGGATGCCGAGAACCTCCCGCCCCTCGTGCATGCCGTAGCCGACGACGCCGGTGTCGGTCATCGCGGCGGCATCCGAGCCGGCGTCCGGCGAGGTCAGGCCGAAGCAGGGGATGTCGCGGCCGTCGGCGAGGCGCGGCAGCCAGTGGTCGCGCTGCTCCCTGGTGCCGAAATGCAGGAGCAACTCGCCCGGGCCGAGCGAGTTCGGCACCATGACGGTGACGCCGGCGACGACGGAGACCGACGAGACCTTGCGCACGATCTCGGAATGGGCGGTGTTGGAGAAGCCGAGGCCGCCATATTCCTTCGGGATGATCATGCCGAAGAACTTCTTCTCGCGCAGGAACGCCCAGACGTCTTCCGGCAGGTCGTGGTCGCGCGAGGCGATCCGCCAGTCGTCGATCATCCCGCAGAGCTCGTTCACCGGCCCGTCCATGAACGCCTGCTCTTCCGGCGACAGCCGCGCCGGCGGCGTCGCGATCAGCTTGTCCCAGTCGGGATTGCCGGAGAACAGCTCGCCGTCCCACCAGACCGTGCCGGCGCTGATCGCCTCCTCCTCGGTCTTCGAGATCGACGGCATCACGCCCTTCGCCCACTTGAAGATCGGGCGGGTGATCTTGTCCTTGCGAAACGACATGGAACGGCTCCCTTTCAGCTCCTGCCGGGGATGGTGGCGAAACCGCCCCCCGGTTCCGGCGCGCCCACGCACATAGCCAACTTTTACGTAAACGTCAAAACTTCCGACCCCGTTTCGTCCTTCCGGCCCCGGCCCGGCGCCACGACGCTCGGGCGCCAAGGCGGAAACGACCGCCATGGCGAGACGCGGACGGTCGGTCGGCGGGCGCCTCTTGCCGCATACCCCGACGCCACCACCCGGCCTGGCTTTCCTGCCGGGCCGGCAGCGGCCTTTCCCGTCGGAGATAGGGCCCTGTCTCGCAACGGGGACGTGGCTCCGGCCGTTCCGACGCACTAAATCGTGACGGACGACAGGCGCTTCGGGATCCGGCGCGCTTCTTCGAACGTCTCATGGAGTAGCCCGATCGTGTTGACCGTCCACCATCTCAACAATTCCCGCTCGCAGCGGGTCCTGTGGCTGCTGGAGGAGCTCGGCGCCCCCTACGAGGTGAAGCACTACCAGCGCGGCAAGGATTTGCAGGCGCCGCGGGAACTGAAGCAGATCCATCCGCTCGGCAAGTCGCCGGTGATCACCGACGACGGCCTCACCCTGGCCGAGACCGGCGCGATCGTCGAATACCTGCTCGCAAAGTTCGGCGACGGCCGGCTGATGCCGCCGGAAGGCAGCGGCGACTACTGGCAGGCGCGCCACTTCCTGCATTATGCGGAGGGCTCGGCGATGCCGCCGCTGTTCCTGATGCTGGTCCTGCAGATGATCCCCGACCGGGCGCCTTTCTTCGCGCGGCCGATGCTGAAGACTGCCATGGAAAAGGTCGACGAGATGCTGGTGAAGCCGCAGATGGCGCTGCATCTCGACCATTGGGAGCGGGCGATCGCCAAGACCGGCTGGTTCGCCGGACCAGCGATGAGCGTCGCCGACGTGATGATGAGCTTTCCGGTGGAGGCCGCCGCCCAGCGCTTCGGCTACGAGGCGCATCCGCGCCTGCGCGAATTCCTGCTGCGCATCCACGAGCGGCCGGCCTATCGCCAGGCGCTGAAGCGGGGCGGGCCTTATGCCTATGCCTGAGAACAAGGCGGCATCCGCGCCGTCACCCTGAGGCCGGACGCATCGGGGGTGGATCTCGCGGCCGACGGCCGTAAAATGACGCAGCGTCAACAAGCGACTTGCGGTCCGGCCGATGAAGTCCTTCCTCCTTGTCCTGGTGCTCTGCCTTCCGCCGACGCTCGCCCGCGCCATGGATTTTCGCATCGAGGGCGAGACGATCCACGCCAGCGGGACGATCGAAAAAGGCGACGCCGACCGCTTCGCCGCCACCGTCGCGCCCAGGATCGACGGGCCGCTCTTCACCGTCTCCTTCGATTCGCCGGGCGGAAGCCTCCTCGAGGGCATGCGGCTCGGCGAGGCGATCCACGCCGCCTTCGCCGGCACGTTGGTCGAACGCGGCAGGAGCTGCCTCAGCGCCTGCGCCATCGCTTTTCTCGGCGGCAAGGCTTTCGGCACCTACGCCCATCAGGTGCGCCGCGAGATCGAGCCCGGCGCCCGCCTCGGCTATCACGGCTTCTTCTCCGGCCGGGAAGATCAGGTGGAGCTGGTCAACGAGGTTCTCGACCAGTCGCGGCTCGTCAACGCCCTCCTCCTCGACTACGCGACGCGGATGCGCGGCATCGACGGCGGGCTCCTGTCAGAGCTCCTGACGACCGCTCCCGCCGCGATGGAGATGATCGACACGCCGGCGGAGATCGCCGGGCTCGGCATCACTCTCGTCGGCGATCCCCTGCCCCTGCCGGAAGACTGGCCCGCCATCGCCTGCCGCAACGCCGTCCAGCGGATGATCGGCGCCTTCGCCGACGCAGGGCCGCTCGTCGGCACCGCGGAGAATGCGGCGGCGAGCCTCGAAGCCCTGCGCCGGACGATGCTCGACGACAAATATCCCGCCGAGGGCGGCGCCGGCGACCTGCGGGCCGCCCTTGCCGGGCTCGATCCGGCCGATGCCGTGGATCTGATGGCCGGCGAACCAGTCTATGCCGATCCCGACGATCCGCCCCGACGCGTGGCGCTGAACCGGGGCGGCGGGTTTCTCGGCAATGCCTGCTACGCCATGGCCGACGCGAGCGTCGTCACCACCATCGTCGTCGACGGCATCGACCACAAGGCGACGTTCCGGCAGGACGATCCGCTCTTCGCCTTCGATCCGCACCGGCCGCTCTGGTAGCCCGTCGGCAGGGAACGCCCCCTCACCGCCCCTGGGTCATCAGGATCTTCACCGCAAAAGCGGAAAACACGCTGGCGAAGACATAGTCGATCGCCCGGGTGATCTTCGGCTTGCGCTTCAGGGCCGCCGCGAGCCGGTCCGCCGCGACGATCATCGCCAGCGAGAACGGCGTCGCGAAGACGATGAAATAGATCCCGAGGAAGAACAATTTGCCGCCGGCATGGGGATCGCCCGCGGCGATGAACTGCGGCAGGAAGGTCACGAAGAACAGGATGATCTTCGGGTTCGACAGGTTGATGCCGATCCCGGTCAGCCAGCTCGCCTTCAGCGACGGCGGCGCCTTCTTCTCGCCCTTGGTGTCGAGCCTGAAGGTCGAGCCGGAGCGGATCGCCTGGACGGCGAGGAAGATCAGATAGCCCGCCCCGCCGATCTTCAGGGCGAGGAATGCCTCCGGCGAGGCGGCGATCAGCGCCGACAGGCCGACGGCAGCGAGCGTCGTGTGGATCAGCGAGCCGGTCGAGGCGCCGGCGAAGGCGGCAATCCCCGCGGCCCGTCCGCCGGCGAGCGTGCGGCCGAGAAACAGCGTCATGTCCGGGCCCGGCGTGATCGTCAGGACGAAACAGGCGAGGGAGAAGGCGAGAAGGGTCGAGAGGTCGGGGATGAAGGTCATGAGGTCGGCGTATCCATCGTCTTCCCGATCCATAACGCCGCGAGCTGCCGGAGACCACCCGTTTTGCGGGCCGTCCCGCGGAAGTCGGGCGCCGGCTTGTTCCCTTCGCCCGTGCTTTTGTGTAGACGCCCGTAAACCACATTTTCCACCGGGCAGACGCGAAACACCATGACCCTCCCACGCGACGTGAAAAAGGTCGTCCTCGCCTATTCGGGCGGGCTCGACACCTCGATCATCCTGAAATGGCTGCAGACCGAACTCGGCGCCGAGGTCGTCACCTTCACCGCCGATCTCGGCCAGGGCGAGGAGCTGACGCCGGCGCGCGAAAAGGCCGAGCGGATGGGGATCAAGGAGATCTACATCGAGGACGTGCGCGAGGAGTTCTGCCGCGACTTCGTCTTCCCGATGTTCCGCGCCAACGCCGTCTACGAAGGCACCTATCTCCTCGGGACGTCCATCGCGCGGCCGCTGATCTCCAAGCGGCTCGTCGAGATCGCCCACGAGACCGGCGCCGACGCCATCGCCCACGGCGCGACCGGCAAGGGCAACGACCAGGTTCGCTTCGAGCTTTCGGCTTACGCCCTCGATCCGGACATCAAGGTGATCGCGCCGTGGCGGGAATGGGAATTCAGGTCCCGCACCGACCTCATCGATTTTGCCGAGAAGAACCAGATCCTCGTCACCAAGGACAAGCGCGGCGAAGCGCCCTTCTCGGTCGACGCCAACCTCCTGCACTCCTCCTCCGAGGGCAAGGTTCTGGAGGACCCGGCCGAGACCCCGCCGCCTTACGTCTTCATGCGCACCGTCAGCCCGGAGGAAGCGCCGGACAGGGCGACGATCGTCACCATCGGCTTTGCCAAGGGCGATCCGGTCTCGATCGACGGCAAGGCGATGAAGCCGCACGAGCTCCTGGCGGCGCTCAACGATCTCGGCCGCGACAACGGCATCGGGCGGCTCGATCTCGTCGAGAACCGCTTCGTCGGCATGAAGTCGCGCGGCGTCTACGAGACCCCCGGCGGCACCATCCTTCTCGCCGCCCACCGGGCGATCGAATCGATCACCCTCGATCGCGGCGCGGCGCATCTGAAGGACGAGCTGATGCCGCGCTATGCCGAGCTGATCTACAACGGCTTCTGGTTCTCGCCGGAGCGGCTGATGCTGCAGGCGGCGATCGACAGGAGCCAGGAGCACGTCGAGGGCGAGGTGCGGCTCAAGCTCTACAAGGGCAACGTCATCGTCGAGGGCCGCGCTTCGGAAAAGTCGCTCTATTCCGACGCCCTCGTCACCTTCGAGGACGATCACGGCGCCTACGACCAGAAGGACGCCGCCGGCTTCATCCGGCTGAACGCGCTGCGGCTGCGCACGCTGGCGAAACGCGACGGCCGCTGAGGCTCGGGAGACCGCCGAAGCGTCCCGCCTCCCCCAAGGTCGGCCCGTCGCCGGTGGCGGTCGATGCCCGCCGCGCCGGGCGCGGCCGTCGCCGGCATCTCTTCGGATGATCCCGTCATCCCCGCCGGCCCGAAAAATTCGGGCCCGCGGACCGCCGGTCAGCTGACGATGCGGATGCGCTTGACGCGTTCGGCGATGTCCTGGAACACCGCGCTCAACTGGCTGGCCGTGGTCACCGGATAGTAGTGCCCCTCGTCCGTCGCGCAGCTCTTCAGCAGCGTCTCGTTCCCGTCGATCACCCGGATCGTGTAGAGCTCGAGCACCGTGCCGTCGGCATTGGTCATCGCCTTGGCCTTGCTGCAGGCGAGTTCCGTGCGGGCGTCGATCGAACTGCTCGCGCTGGAATCGTACCAGCGGTCCTTGGTGTTGTCGCCGTCGGTGAGGACGATCATGATCTTCTTGGCGCGCGCGTCGGTGTTCGCCCCCTGCAGCGGATAGTCGCTGGTCAGCGCCTCCATGCCCCACTGCACGCCGATGCTGATGTTGGTGTTGCCGGAGGGCGTGAGTTTGGTGACGGCGGTCTCGACGGTGTCGAGATCCTCGGTCAGGCCGACGACCGGCTGCAGCGACGAGCTGGCGCTGCAGTCGTAGGACCGCGTGTAGAGCGTGTCGACGGTGCTGGCGGTGGCCGCGTCGGACTGCGTGTCGTAGGGCTGCAGTCGGTCGATGATGCAGCCGGTGAAGCTTCCCGTCACCTTGGTCTTCGTCAGGCTGCGGTTGTAGACCGTGGAGGTCGAGGTCGTGCAGCTCGTATAGTTCGAATTGCTGCAGCTGTAGGTCACCCGCGTGACGGTGAACATCTGGGCGGGCGTATCGGCGGCGGTGTAGACGTATCCGATGTAGCGCTTGGCCGAACTGCTGTAGCCGGCGAGATAGGTTCCGGTCGTGCCGAGCACGAAGCCGGCCGCCGTCGTCGAGCAGTAGCTCTTGTCCGGCGACGACATGTAGCTGCAGGTGGCGGTCGGCGTCGACAGCATGGTCATGCTGGCGCTCTGGATCTTTACCTCGGTGTCGAAGGGGATCATCGCCACCTGCACCTTGCCGATGCCCGTCGCGCCGTCGAAGCTGTCGAGGAACAGCTTCACCGCCGCCTGGAGCTGGGTCATCTTGCCGTTGCTGGCCATCGAGCCGGTGGAATCGAGCACCAGCACGATGTCGAGCGGCGTGTCGGCCTGCTTGACCTCCGATTTCACCGACATGTCGAGCGCGTCGATGTGCATCAGCCCGAGAAACGCCGTCGGCATGGAGAAGTCGGCGTCGTAGACCCAGGAGCCGTCGACCTTCGAGAGGCTGGTCGAGCCCACGGTGATGTCGGGATCGATGTTGGCGGAGAAATACATGTTGGCGCGCGACAGCCGCTCGGTCTCGTCCGAGCCGGAATATTTCGCCGCGGTCAGCGCCGCCGCGTCGGCCGCGGCCTGAACGCTGGTCTTCTCCCGCAGCGCGTTCGAATAGTCGACGGCGCCGCCGAGCGCGATCAGGAGCGGCACGGCGGTGAGACCGGTCATCATGCCGAAGTTTCCGGCCGACGAGTGCCGGAAGCGCCGTGCCAGCGCCGCAAGGCGCCGCAACGAACCCGTGGCGAGGGGGCGTGAGCTCATTTTCGATCGGTCCAGTCCGGCTGATGACGAGCCGGAAGGATCGCAGAAATCCCCTAAGGGTCGATGTCCGCAATCGTTCGAATGCGATGCAATCGGCGCGTGATCGCCGCGTGACCCGGCGGCAGGTGGTGCGTGCCCGGGGGCGGGATGGCGGCTCAGCGCGTCCAGTAGGCGGCGATGTAGCTTTCGCCGGCCGGAACCCCGCCCTCGTCGCGGAAGTGAAGCCGTGCCCTGCGCGCCAGTTCGCGCTCGCCGGCAATCCAGACGAAGCGGCTCTCGCCCGGCTTCGGCAGCGTCACGGCACGCGCCCGCTCGAAGATGTCCGGTGTCTCGCCGCGCTGCAGCCATTCGATCGACATGGCGTCCGGAAGCTGCAGCTCCATGCGGTCGCGCGGGTCGGCGAGTTCGACGAGGACGTGGCCGCGACGCACCGGCGGCGAGGCCGCGAGGATGCGGCGGATCGCCGGCAGCGCCGTCTCGTCGCCGGCAAGCAGGATGAAGTCGCCCGGCGGCAGGGTGCCGCCGCCCGGCCCGGCGAGGCCGACGACGGCGCCCTCCTCGGCCTGCAGCGCCCATGTCGTCGCGAGGCCGCCCTCGTGCAGATAGACGTCGAAAAAGAGGTGGCCCGCACCGACGTCCACTTCGGCGGTGGTGTAGGCCGGGCAGTGCAGCGCGTCCTCGCCCTTCGGCCAGACCGTGCGGCCGGCGCGGCCGAGCTGCGGCCAGACGGGCGCGCGGTCCCGCGGCGGAATGGCGAGGCGGAAATGCATGCCTCCGGCGAGGAAGTCGGAGACGCCGGGCGCCGCCAGCGTCACCCGCAGGAAATTCGGCGACAGCTTCCGCCTTCCGACGAACCGCGCGGTGCGGAAATTCGGCGGAAGCGTGCCCTCCGGCAGGTCGCCGCTCCACACCATGCGCTCCGAGAGCTGCGGCGCGGTCTGATCGAAAAGGAAGAGGACCGCCTCGCGCATCTCGTGGATCCGCGCGAGGTCGGCGGCGCCGATCGCGACTTCGAGGCCCTCGCCGAGGAGCCGCAGCCTTATGGCGGCGGCGTCGAATTCGACCGACAGCCCATTCTCCTGCGCCTCGTGCCGATAGCCGTATTCCCGCACCTCGGCGGTGAGATCGGCGACGAGCGTGTCGGGAAGCGGGCCTTCGGCCGTTCCGAGGGCATTGGCGGGAAACGTCATGGCAAAGAGACCTGATCGGTTGCCGGATGCGGCGAAGACGGGAGACGGCGGCGGGCCGCGCCGCCGGGCGAGCCGGAGGGTCGCTTCATGCGGCATGCCCCCCGGCGCCCCTGCGCGCCGCAAGGATGAGGAAGCAGAGACTGCCGAAAAGACCCGCGACGAGACCGCCCGGCACCTGCCACGGCGTCACCGCGACGCGGCCGAGCCAGTCCGCGACGACCATCAGCAGCGCCCCGGCGAGCAGCGTCGCCCCGACCTGCGGGGCGAGACGCCTGACGCCGGCCATCCGGACGAGATGCGGGGCGACGAGGCCGACGAAGCTGAGCGGCCCGATCACCATGGTGGAGGCACTGGCGAGGAGGGCCGAAAGGAGCAGCGTTAAGGTCTGGGCGGCGCGCACCCTCAGGCCGAGCGCCTGCGGCACCGCGGCGCCGAGGTCGAGCAGCGCGATAGGCCGGCGGCAGAGGAGAACCATGCCGGCGGCGGCGGCGAGCAGCAGGCCGAGCCCGATCGCCTCGGGCAGGCTGACCAGCACGGTCGAGCCGGACAGCCAGGCAAGCAGCGCCGTCGCCTCGAGGGACGCGTTGGCGAGCGCGATGCGCACGATCGCATCGAGGAACACGCCGAGGGCGATGCCGGCGAGGAGGACGGCGGCGATCTGGTCGCGGTGCCGCCGGGCGAACCACAGGACGAGCGCGGTCGCCCCGATCGCCCCGCCGAAGCCGCAGAGAAGCAGCGCGGTCCTTGAGATGACGCCGAGCACCAGCACCGCGAGGACCAGCGCCGCCGCGGCCCCGCTGCTGATGCCGAGGAGTTCGGGGCTGGCGAGGTCGTTGCCGACGATCTTCTGGACGAGCAGTCCCGACAGCGCCACGGCGGCGCCGGCCGTCAGCGCGCCGAGCACCCGCGGCAGGCGGGTGAGGAGAAGGGTGCCGTCGCGGGCCGGATCGAGGAGCTCGAAGCCGCCGCCGGTGCGGCCGAGAAACAGCGCGACGAGAATGGCGAAGGCGAGGCCTGCCGCGAGCGCCGCGAAGAGCGCCGGCCCGGCGTCGCGGAAGCTGCCGGCGGAACGGCGCAGAGGCGGGTTCGGCCGGCTCGAAAGGCGGCTGCGCGACAGAAGCGCGAAGAGCACCGGCGCGCCGAACAGCGCGGTGACGGCGCCGGCCGGAACCAGCCGGTCGCCGGAACGCGAGAGAAGCTGCGCCGATGCGTCTGCGGCGAACAGCGCCAGCGCCCCGAGGCCGGCCGAGGCGACGAGCGTCGCCGCGACCGAGCGCGGCCGGCACAGCCGGACGATGGCGGGGATCGCCAGTCCGACGAAGCCGACGATCCCGACGCGCGCAACGACGGCGGCGGTGAGCGCCACCGCGACGACGAGGACGAGGAGACGCGCGGTCTCGGTCTTCAGGCCGACGCTGCCGGCGACGTCGTCGCCGACCGCGAGGATGCCGATCACCCGCCGGGCCGCGAGAAGCGCGGCTGCGGCGAGCGCGAAGGCCGGCAGGAGCACTGCGGGCCCCGACCAGTCCGACTGGGCGAGATGGCCCGATCCCCAGAGAAACAGGAAGGCGAGCTGCTGGCCGTTGAAGAGGACGAGACCGCTGGCGGCGGCGGAGAGGAACAGGCCGACCGCCATGCCGGACAGGGCGACCCGCGCCGGGTCGAAGCGGTGGCGCCGGCCGATCAGATAGACGAGGCCGCCCGCCCCCATCGCGCCGAGAAAGCTCCACGCCTCGGGCGGCAGGAAGGCGGCGGCGCTTCCGGCGAGCGTCGACAGAGCCAGGGCGAAGGACGCCCCGGACGCGACGCCGAGGGTCGTCGGCGAGGCGAGCGGATTGCGCAGCACCGCCTGCATTGCCGCGCCGGCGAGGCCGAGCGAAGCCCCCGCGAGCAGCGCGACGGCGATCCGCGGCAATGTCGCGTAATGGAACATCACCGCCGCGAAGACGTCGTTCGGCGGATCGAAGAGGCCGAGCCGCGCGACGGAGACGGTGACGCGCGGATCCCATCCCGCCGCCGAGGCGAGAATGCCGACGGCGGCGAGAAACGCCCCGACGCCGAGGAGCCGTGCACCCGGCGCCCACGGCATGGCGGCAATCAAGGCGAAGCCTCCGTCAGCGCTTCGGTGATCGCATCCGCCATCGTGACGGCGGAAACGAGGCCTCCGAAGGTCCAGGTGACCGAAAGGCGACGAACCGCCTTCGCCCGCGACGCCGGCAGCGCCCGGCCAAGTGGCGTGTCGAAGACCCGCGCCATCTCCTCCTCGCCGACCGGGCCGGCGACGAGGATCGCGGCGTCGGTGTCCCCGGCGAGCGCGCTCGGTTCAGACAGCGCGAAACCCCATTCGTTGACGTCGCCCGCATAGGCGTCGACGAGGCCGAGCCGGGAGAGGACGGTCGCGGCGACCGAGTTTTTCCCGTGAATGCGGAGCGTGTTCGCGTCGACGAGGCGCACGAAATAGACGTGCCGGCCCGCAAGACCCGCCTTTCGCAGCTTCTCGGCGTCCCGGTCGAAAGCTTCCCGGGTCTCGTCGATCAGCCGCTCGGCCGCCGCCGACCGGCCGGTGAGCCTGCCGATCTCGCGGGTGCCGGAAAGGATCGCCGCGAAGGTGTCGCCGCCGGTGCCGTTGAAGGTCACCGCCTGCACCGGCGCGATCGCCGCGAGCTTTTCCTTCAGCGGCAGGAGATGGGCGTGGGAGAGGATGAGATCGGGCTCGAGCCGCGCCAGTTCCTCGAGATTCGGCTCCTGCCGCAGGCCGATGTCGGCGACGCCCGCCGGAAGTTCGGGATGGCCGACCCAGGCGCGATAGCCCGGCGCGTCGGCGATGGCCGCGGGAACGATGCCGAGGGCGAGCAGCGTTTCGGCCGCCGCCCATTCCATCGCGACGATCCGCGCCGGCGCCGCCGCGCCCGCCGCCGCTGCCGTCCCGGCGGCAGCGGCCGGTGCCGAAAGAAGCATTGCGAGGCACAGGAGAGCGGCGAGACGACCAGGGATCGTGATCGGGCGCGTCGGCATCATCTCGGCTCCTGCTTCACAACGGGTAGACGATCGGCGGCCCGGCCTCGGCCGCCTGCAAGGTGCCGATCGGCAGGTCGTAGATCGCCGACAGGACGCCGGCTCGTTGAATCGCCTCGGGCGGGCCGACGAAGACCGGCCGGCCGGCCTTCAGCGCGATCAGGTGGTCGGCGAAGCGCAGCGCCATGCCGACGTCGTGGATCGCCATGACGATGGTCAGCCGCCGCCGGTCCCGCAGCGATGCGAGCAGCCTCAAGACTTCCATCTGGTGCTTGAGGTCGAGCGCGGCCGTCGGCTCGTCGAGCAGCAGGCAGGACGGCTCCTGCGCCAGCAGCATCGCCAGCCAGGCCCGCTGGCGCTCGCCGCCGGAAAGGCTCGCCATCGCCCGCTCGCCCATGTCGGCGAGCCCGACCTGCGCGAGCGCCGTCGCCACCGCCCGCGCATCGCGGACGTCATGGCGCATGAAGGCGCCGCGCCAGGGATAGCGGCCCATCCGCGCGACCTCGACGACGGTCATCGTCGCCGCTTCCGGCGGGTGCTGGGGGAGCCAGCCGACCCGCCGGGCGAATTCCCGCGGCTGCCGCTCCTCGATCGGCTGGCCGGCGAAGGCGAGCGCCCCCTCGCTCGGAGCGAGCTGCCGGGCGAGCAGCGAGAGCAGCGTCGACTTGCCGGAACCGTTGCGGCCGAGCAGCGCGACGAAGCGGCCGGCCGGAATGGCGAGATCGATCGGCGAGAGGATCCTGACGCCGCCGAGGACGACCCCCGCGCCGCGCAATTCGAACAATGCGGCGCCCGCGGCTGGAGGTTCCGCGGGCGCCGGCTCGCCGGAGATGGCGTTTCCGGCCATCACCGCCCAGATCGTCCCGGCCGCCGCGCACCGGACGGCCGGGGCCGTCGCAGGGCCACGCGCCGCGCCACGCCGGCGCGGTGCGACATAACAACGCGCCCGGCAGAGAAATCGGCGGCAGGGCCGCCGTGGGAAGCCGCGACCGGGGCGGCGGCGGCTGACGCCGCAAGACTCGGGAAGAGCAAGGTTCGAGACATTTCGGGCTCGTCTTTCGTCGTCCGGCGCGGGTCCGGAGCGGCCGGGCCACCGCGCGGCGGCATGCCAGTCGGCAGCCAATTTTATAGACATTCCAAAGAGATGGCGGAGCGTCCATGTGGCCTTGACCGGCACTGCTATTTTATCATGATAAAACGAGTCAACAAACGCTTCCCGCCCCTGGTGCGGCATGGTGCGGCTGTTGCCGAACGGCAACGGATTCTGGAATTGATCGAAATCTCTCGGTGCATTGGACGGCCAGGCCGGGGCGGACGCGCGTCCCGTTCGGGCGCAGCGCCGCATGCCGGCGGTTTACCCTGTCGCAAGCCTCGCTCCTTACGATGCCCCAAGGTCAGAGTATGTGAAGGTTTGCCGTGTCGAAGGCCCGCAACACGCAATTGCCGGCTGCAACCGCAGCATCCGTCGGCCTGTCCCCCGAAACCCGGGGCCCCACGCCGAACTCTTCGACCGACCGCATCGCCACGCTCGAGACCCGGATCGCCGTCCAGGAGGCCCTGATCGCGAGGCTGCAGGCCGAGCTCGCCCACAGCCGCAAGATCTTCGAGCGCGCCTCCAACGCCGCGCAAATCGGCGTATGGGAATGCGAGCTCGACGACTGCACCCTGCGCTGGAGCGACGTCGTCTACGACATGTTCGATCTGCCGCGCGGATCGACGCTCGATCGGGACGAAATCCTGGCGTTCTATCCCGAAGCCACGCGCCTCGAACTCGAGGACATCAGGTCGCGGGCGATCCGCGAGGGGGGCGGCTTCAGCCTCGACGCCGAGATCACCACGGCGCGCGGACGTCCGCGCTGGATCCGCATCACCGCCACCGTCGAGTGCGAGGCGGGCGAGCCGGTGCGGATCTTCGGAATGAAGCAGGACATCACCGCCGAGAAGAACGCGACGCTGCGCCTGCGCCACATGGCCGAGTTCGACGCGGTGACCGGCCTTTCCAGCCGCAGCCGCTTCCAGTCGCGCATGGCGGAGGCGTCGAACGCTGCGGCGGCAGGTGCGCCCGTCGGCGCGCTGATGCTGATCGACCTCGACCACTTCAAGCAGGTCAACGACGCCTTCGGCCATCTCGTCGGCGACGACTGCCTGCGGGCGGTCGGGCGCCGGCTCTCGCGCCTCCATGCGACGAGCGACTGCGTGGCGCGCATCGGCGGCGACGAGTTCGCCGTGGTCTTCGGGCCGGAGACGCCGCGCGCCGTGGTGGTGCGTCTCGCCGGCGCCGTGGTGCGGACGATGCGGCGTCCGATCGAGATCGCCGGCCGGCACATCGAGCTCGGCGCCTCGGTCGGCATCGCCTTTGCTGACGACGGCAACTCCGAAACCCTGCATGCCCAGGCGGACGGCGCGCTCTACGCGGCGAAGGCTGCGGGGCGCGGCGCCGTGCGGATCTTTTCCGGAACGGGCGGCGAGCATCTCGCCGGAGCGCGGCGCGCCGCCGCCGAGCTGACCGCCTGCCCCTGAGGCTGCCGCTCGCCGGCGCCGCGCCGGCGCCGGACTGGTTCAGCGCCGGAGCACCCTTCCGGCTCCGCGCGAAGGCATTTCTCGGCCCCTGCCGCCCCCGCCGGTCGGCGGCGGCTACCAGCCGATGCCGCGCAGTCCCGGCTGCAGATCGGCGGCATGGCCCGGCAGTTCCTCGTTCTCGAAGAGATCCGGGAAGGCCTTGGCGAGCCGCGGCAGCGACAGCAGGATCTCGCGCAGATGCACCCGGACGGCGGCGGCCGCCTCGTCGGCGTCGCCGCGCCGGATCGCCGCGAGGATGTCGCGGTGCTGGTCGATCAACAGCGTCATCGGCGAGGCCTCGGGCAGCGAGAGATAGCGCACCCGGTCCATCTGGGCCTTGCCCATCTCGATCACCCGCCACGCCTCGCTGCAGCCGACCGCCTCGGCCAGCCCCTTGTGGAAGGCCTCGTCGAGGGCGAGGAAGCCGGCATGGTCGTTCGCGGCCGCCGCCTCTTCCTGGCGGGCGATCACCCGGGCGAGATCGCGCAGCGCCGGCGCGTCGGGCGACAGGCAGCAATGCCGGGCGATCGCCACCTCGACCGCCTCGCGCACGAAGCGGGCGTCCGCCACCTGGCGCGGCGACACCTTCACCACATAGGTCCCGCGCTGCGGCAGAACGCGGACGAGCCCGGCCTCGACCAGCTTGATCACCGCCTCGCGGGCCGGCTGCCGGCTCGAGCCGAAGTTCGCGGCGATCTCCTTTTCCGACAGCGGCTGCCCCGGCTTCAGCGCCATGGTGATGATCGCCTGGCGCAGCGCCGCATAGATCTGCGGCGCCACCGCCCCCCTCTCGTCGATCTTCAGCATCGCTTCGAAATTTCCACTTGCCAACTCCGCATTCATACTACCATACTAGCCAGACCAGGCAAGCGGAACGAGGGAGAAGTCGGCCGCTGCCCTGATCGGGAGGTTCATCGTCACATGTTTCGCAAGGCACTCGCCGCGGCCGCGCTCGTCGGCTGCATGATCGTCGGCGCCGGCACCGCCGCCCGCGCCCAGGACTACCAGCTCAACGTCAACACCGCCCTCACCCAGCAGGACCCGATCTACAAGGGCCTCGAGGCGTTCCGCGACGGCGTCGCCAAGCGGACCGACGGCAAGGTCGAGATCCGGCTGTTCCCGAGTTCGCAGCTCGGCAAGGACGAGGATGTACTGGAGCAGGCGCGGGCCGGGGCAAACGTCGCCGTGCTCGTCGATCCGGGCCGGCTCGCGGTCTTCGTCAAGGATCTCGGCGTGCTCGGCGGGCCCTATCTCGCCAAGGGCTACGACCAGTATCGCAAGATCACCCAGTCGGAGTTGTTCGCGGGCTGGGCCAGCGATCTCGACAAGAGCGCCGGCCTGAAGATCCTGTCGTTCAACTGGTGGCAGGGCCAGCGCAACCTCGTCACCCAGAACGCCGTGACGATGCCGGCGGACCTTTCCGGCGTCAGGATGCGCACCCCCGGCGCGCCGGTCTGGATGGAGACGATCAAGGCGATGGGCGCGACGCCGACGCCGATGGGCTGGACCGAGGTCTATCCGGCGCTGCAGCAGAACGCCATCGACGCCGCCGAGGCGCAGGACACCGCGGTCTACGGCGCCAAGCTCTTCGAGGTCGCCAAGCACCTGACCAAGACCGGCCATATCGGCCTCCTCACCGGTCTCGTCACCTCCAGCCAGTGGTTCGACTCGCTGCCCGAGGATCTGCAAAAGATCGTCATGGAGGAAGCGCTCGCCGCGGGCGACGTCGCCTCGCACGGCACCGAGGATGCGATCTCCAAGGTCGACGACGAGATGAAGGCCGCCGGCATGTCGATCGACGAGATCGACGTCACGCCCTTCAAGGAGGCGACGGCCGGGGTCTACGAGACGCTCGGCTACGGCGAGCTGAAGAAGCAGGTCGACGCCGTCCTTTCCGGCAAGTGACGGATTTTCCCCACCGCGAGACCGGGCCGGCGGCGTTCCGCACACGCCGCCGGCCCGCCCCGCGCTGATCGGCGACGCGCCCCATGTCTTCCCTCCTCGCCCGCATCGAAGACCTGATCGGCCGCCTGCTGCTTGCCGCCGTCGTCGTCTTCGTCTTCATCGGCGCCGTCTCGCGATCGATCGATCGCCCGATCATCTGGACGGTCGACATGGCCCAGGCGGTCTTCGTCTGGCTGTGCTTCTTCGGGGCGCTGAAGGCGATGCGGCTGAAGGCGCATATCGGCGTCGACTATTTCGTCGCCAAGCTCCCCTTCCCCGCGCGGCGGGCCATCGAACTCGGCCTCGCCGTCCTGGCGCTCGCCTTCCTCGCCGCCATGGGCTGGTTCGGCGTCAAGCTGACGCTGCTCAACACCGCGCGCGTCTTCGGCGACAGCGGCATCTCGTATGCCTGGGTCACGGCGGCGGTGCCGGCCGGCTGCATCGCGCTCGGCATCGTCCTCTTCGTGCAGATCGTCACCGCGCTGCGATCGGGCGGCCTCGTCTTCACCGCCGAGCCCGGCACGGTCGGCGATGCCGACACCAGCGACGCGCCGGGCCACGGTGAAGCCAAGACCGTGCGCACCGCCGGCGAATTGTGAGCGATCCCCGATGTTGCTGCCGACCATCCTGTTCTTCGCGCTGATGCTCCTCGGCATGCCGATCGCCTTCGCCATCGGCATCGCCGGCTTCTCCTTCTTCCTCACCAGCCAGTTCATCCCGGTGTCGATCGGCATCCAGCAGGTGGCCTCGGCCTCGCAGAGCTTTCCGCTCCTCGCCGTGCCGCTGTTCCTGCTCGCCGGCCACATGATGAACAAGACCGGCATCACCCGCCGGCTGATCGACTGTTCGAACGCCCTCGTCTCCTGGATGGCCGGCGGCCTCGCCCAGGTCTGCATCCTGCTCTCGACCTTCATGGGCGGCGTCTCCGGCTCGGCCGTCGCCGACGCGGCGATGGAGGCGCGGGTGCTCGGCCCGGAGATGATCCGCTCCGGCTACGGCAAGGGCTTCACCGCCGCCACCATGGCGGTCGGTTCGCTGATCACCGCGACGATCCCGCCGAGCCTCGGCCTGATCCTCTACGGCTTCGTCGGCAACGTCTCGATCGGCCGGCTCTTCCTCGCCGGCGTCATTCCCGGCGTCATGATGATGGTCGCGCTGATGACGACGGTCTGGATCGTCGCCAGGAAGCGCGGCTATGGCGGCGACACGAGGTCGCTGCCGGACCGGCGGACGGTCGGCCGCACGCTGTGGGAGGCGAAGTGGGCGCTGATCTTTCCGGTCGCCCTGCTCGTCTCGATCAGGAGCGGCGTCTTCACCGCCTCCGAGGTCGGCGCCTTCGCCGTGGTCTACGCCCTCGCCGTCGGCATCTTCGCCCACCGGGAACTCACCTGGAGCGCGCTGCAGGAGGCGCTGTCGGAAAGCGTCGTCGACATCGGCGTCATCACCGTCATCATCCTTTTCTCCGGGATGGTCGGCTATGCCATCGTCTTCGAGCGGGCGCCGCAGACCATCGCCGAGGCGCTGCTCGGCCTGTCCCACGAACCGATCGTCGTGGTCTTTCTGATCCTGATCTTCGTCTTCGTCTGCGGCCTGTTCATCGAGGCGACGGTGCTCGTCCTGCTGCTCACCCCGATCGTCCTGCCGATCGTCCAGCCGCTCGGCGTCGACCCGGTGCATTTCGGCATCCTGATGATGACCATCGTCACCCTCGGCGGCATGACGCCGCCGGTCGGCGTCGCGATGTACGCCGTGTGCAGCATCCTCGATTGCCCGATCGAGGATTACGTCAGGGAATCGATCCCCTTCGTGGCGGCGATCCTCCTGGTCGTTACGATCCTCGCCTTCCTGCCGGGGCTCGTGCTGTTGCTGCCCAACCTTCTGATGTAAAGCCGGCCGGGTTCCGGCTCCGATCGAAGAGAAGAAAAGGAAAGACGATGCGGCAGACCTGGCGATGGTTCGGCCCGGGCGATCTCGTGAGCGTCGACGACATGCTGCAGGCAGGCGTCGAGGGCGTCGTCTCGGCGCTGCACCACGTGCCGACGGGAACCGTCTGGACGCCGGAGGCGATCGCCGGCCGAAAGCGCGAGATCGCGACCCGCCGGGACGGGACGCCGTCCGGCATCGCCTGGGAAGTGGTCGAGAGCCTGCCGGTCTCCGAGGCGATCAAGAAGCAGACCGGCGACTTCCGCGAGCATGTCGAGAACTACAAAGTCAGTCTCGCCAATCTGAAGGCGGCCGGCATCGAGACCGTCTGCTACAATTTCATGCCGGTCCTCGACTGGACGCGCACCGACCTCGCCTTCCGCGTCGCCCACGGCGGCACGGCGATGCGTTTCGACGTCGTCGACTTCGCCGCCTTCGACATCTTCATCCTGCAGCGGCCGGGGGCCGCGGCGGACTTTCCGCAGGCCGTCGGCGCCGAGGCGGAGCGGCGCTTCGCCACGATGGACGACGCGCAAAAGACGGCGCTCGCCAGAAACGTCGTCTTCGGCCTGCCCGGCGCCGCGGAGCATTTCAGCCTCGACGACGTCCGGGCCCATCTCGCCGAATATGGCGCGATCGACGAGGACCGGTTGCGCCGGAACTTCGTCGACTTCCTTTCGGAGGTCGCCCCGCTCGCCGAGGAGCTCGGCATCCGCCTCTGCTGCCACCCGGACGATCCGCCCTTCCCGCTGCTCGGCCTGCCGCGGATCATGTCGACGGAGGCGCAGTACAAGACCGTCATGGAGGCCGTCGACCTTTCGGCCAACGGCATCACGCTGTGCTCCGGCTCGCTCGGCGTCAGGCCCGACAACGACCTGCCGGGGATGATGCAGCGGCTCGGCGCACGGGTGCATTTCCTGCATTTGAGGAACACCACCCGCGAGGGCGACGGCCTGCCCTGCTCGTTCTACGAGGCCGAGCATCTCGGCGGCGACACCGACATGGTGGCGCTCGCCGCCGCGGCGCTTGCCGAGGAGAAGCGCCGCAGGGCGGCCGGCCGCGCCGACGCCTCGATCCCCTTCCGGCCGGACCACGGCCAGGACATCCTCGACGACCTCAGCCGCAAGGCCCAGCCCGGCTATCCGGCGATCGGCCGGCTGAAGGGCCTCGCCGAGCTGCGCGGCGTCATCCGCGGCCTGGAGTTTTCGCAGGCGGCGACCGCGTCCGGCTGAGCCCCGCCCCCGCTCAGATGCGCGAAAGCGTCGCCGCGTCCTCCGCCCCGTCGAAGAACGCCTCGAGCGCCTGGCGGAAGACGGCCTTCTCCGGCGCTGCGCGGGAAAACAGCGTCATCGAGGAATGGAACTTCATGTCGTCGGGCGAGCCGAAGATCGCGTGGGCGCTCTTGCCGCGATGTTCGAGCACCGCCCCGGTGCATTCGGCGAGGCGGCGGCCGAGCACCGGATGAGCGAGATAGTCCTTCGCCTCGGCGAGCGACCGGATGGCGTAGCGCTGCGCCATCGCCGAGGAACCGAGCCCCTCGATCTGTGGAAAGACGAACCACATCCAGTGGCTCTGCTTGCGGCCGGCCTTAAGTTCGGCGAGCGCCCGGGCATGGACCGGTGCCTGCGCCTCCACGAAGCGGTCGAGCGACATGTCGGGCCTCCGTCTTGCGTCGGCGATCGCCACGGCGCCGTGCGACGCCGGGAGATGCCATCACCTTTCGAAAGACCTAACGCGCTACAGCCGCTTTTCGAAGAAGAAGTCGGGATAGGGATCGTCGTTGAAGCGCTCGATCTCCCGCCAGCCGGCGTTGCGATACATGGCGATCGCCTCCGGCAGCGCCTTGTTGGTGTCGAGCCGGAGCACCGCGATGCCGAGTTCGCGGGCGATCGCCTCGACCCGCGCCATCAGCCGCTTCGCAAGGCCGAGACCGCGCGCCGCCGGCGCGACCCAGAGCCGCTTCACCTCGGCATAGTCCGGGCATGTCCCCTTCAGCCCGACGCAGCCGATGGCAGCGCCGTCGCGGTACGCGACGAGGAAGGCGCCGCGCGGCCGCAGCATCGTCGCGGCATCGGGATCGGCGGAAAGAGCGACGTCGAAGCCGCGGTCGAAGCGTCTCGCGAGTTCGGCGTAATATGCGCCGAGGCAGGAGCGCGCGTCGCCGGAGCGCGGATCCGTCTCGCGAAATTCGATCGCCCCCGGTTCCTGCGGGGCTTCCGGCATCGGCGCGGCCATACCTCCGCAACCTGCCTCAGCGGATCGGCTCATGCACCGTCACCAGCTTGGTGCCGTCCGGAAACGTCGCCTCGACCTGGACGTCGTGGATCATCTCGGCGACGCCCTCCATCACCTGATCGCGGGTGATCACCTTGGCGCCCGCCTGCATCAGGTCGGCGACGCTCCGGCCGTCGCGCGCCCCCTCGACGACGAAGTCTGTGATCAGCGCGATCGCCTCGGGGTGGTTGAGCTTGACGCCGCGTTCGAGCCGCCGCCGCGCGACGACGGCCGCCATGGAAATGAGGAGCTTGTCCTTCTCGCGGGGCGTCAGCTGCATGGATGTGTCCCTCTCGGTCTGTGGTCGCGCCCATGATAGTGGTTCGGCGGACCGGCCAGCAATGCCAAAAGCCGGCATCGGCCGCGCCGAAGCCGGCTCTCGCCGGTCTCAGAACGACCAGATCCGCGGCACCGCGCTTTGCGAGAGCAGCGCCAGGGCCGGGACGAGGCTGCGGCGCAGCAGGAAGCCGGAGGGCGCGACGATGCGGGCGACGACGAGACCGTCGACGAGGCTCGCCCCGCCGCGGTCGCCGACGATGCCGCGCAGGGAGGCGAGCACCGTCTCCGGTCGGTCGAGGCGGGCGACAAGCGTCGCGAAGGCCCGGTTGCCGGCGAGCGCGGCCGGCGCGGCCGCGTCTTCGGCGATCCGCCCGTCGAGCCGCGTCTCCTCGGCGAAGACGAGACGGCCGCCGACGCGGATGCGCCAGCTTTCCCGAAAGAGGCCGCGCTGCACCGTCTCGCCCATCATCTCGCGGCCGAGGATGACGCTCTCGCAGACGACGAAACCGGAATCCTCGTCGGCATCGAGCTCGAGCCGGCGCGACAGCGCGCCTTCGTCGAAGAGGATCGTCTCCTGGGGCAGGAAGCCGAGGAAACCGCCGGCTTCGACCCGCAGCCGCGTCGCGACCTCGGCCCGGCCGGAACGTGCACGGTAGATCCGCTCGCAGGCCTGCGTGGTCACGGCGAGGCGGGCCCCCGCCGAGACCGTGAAGCTCTGGTCGAGGCGGTCGCCACCGGTCAGCCCGCCGGAGGTATTGATCAGCACGGCTTCCGTCGTCGTCCCCGGCAGCTTCGGAAAGCGCAGCTTCAGGCAGCCCGCCTGATGGAGGTCGTCGAGCCGCGTGCGGCCGTCGGCGGCCTTGACCGTCAGGGAGAGCCGGCCCCTGGCGCGCTGCAGCGGCGGCAGGGCCACGTCGTTCGGTTCGGCCGGACGCAAGGGCCTGTCACCATCCATCGTGATCGCACTCCGTGCCAACGCTGCGCCGCTCGAGCGTGATCCCGAAAAGTGGGAACCGGTTTTCGGAAAGGATCATGCACACAAAACAAATTCGACCAGGATGACGGGCGAAGCTCATCCCGCTCTCGCTCATGCAGGAGCCCGCGCGGAGCCGGCGGCCGGCCAACTCTGCGGCATTTTTCGGCGGCAGGCAAAGGCGGGTGGATGTCGGCCTGTCGATCGCGTGAAGGCAAGCGCCATCGGCGACGCGCCGAGGCTACCGCCGGCCCTGGCCGCTCATCCTCGCGATGGCGTCGTCGACGAGGCGGTTGGCGATCTGCATGCGGACCGTCGCCTGCGGGCGATAGAGGATCGCGACACGGTCCGGATGGTTGGCGCGGGCAAAGCTGCGCCGCGCGTCAAGCAGATCCTTGACGCTCGACGCGGTCAGGATGTTCAGCTCCTTGGCGACGTCGCGCGGGTCGGTGCTCGGCGCCCCGGCCGGCGGCGGCGCCTCTTCCGCAGCGGCACTCTTGCCGTAGGCGGCCTCGACGTCGGTGGCAAAGCCCCGCCGGCTGTCGCGCGGGGTGTCGGATCGCGGCGGCTCGGCGCGGCGCGGCGTCTCGCCGGAGCCGCGGGATTCCGGCTTCTTCGGCCCGCCGGATGCCGCCTCCGCGCCCGCCGGCCTTTGCGGCGGCGCAGACGCGGCACGCGGCCCGGACGGCGATGGCGCGCTGCGGGGCGCGGCCGGCTCGTCGAAGTCGGAGAAGTCCTCCGCCTCGAGATCTTCCTCATAGGCGGCGCGCGCCGCCTCGCTCCCGGCGGCGGTCCCGGCGATCTTCGGGCCGCGCCGCATGCCGACGAGGGCCATCAGGCCGGACGAGGCGCGGCCGACGGCCGAGCGCCAGCCCTTGTCCTCGTGCCGGGCGGCGACACCGTCGAGTATCTGCTCGAATGACTGGTCGGCCATGGCGGCTTCTTGCTTTCCGATGGGCTGCGATCGATCCCGCCCATGGTGCGCCGGGCTTGCTGAAGCTTTCGTAAAACTGGATTCTTCATCGAGCCTGATGGCGCTTAGCCGGCTCGTCGGTGTAAATCGCCGGGAAGACCTCACGGAACAAGGCAAGGCGCGATGCGGACGGTCTATGTGAACGGCGTGTTCTGTCCCGAAGATCAGGGACGGGTCTCGATCTTCGACCGCGGCTTCCTCTTCGCCGATGCGGTCTACGAGGTGGTGAGCGTCCTCGACGGCAGGCTGGTCGACTTTTCCGGCCACATGGCGCGGCTGCGCCGCTCGCTCGGCGAACTCGCCATGCCGCAGCCGGCAGGCGAGGCGGAACTCCTCGCGATCCACCGGGAACTCGTCGCGCGGAACGGCCTCGTCGAGGGCGCGGTCTACATGCAGGTGACGCGCGGCGCCGCCGATCGCGACTTCCTGTTTCCGCCGGAGGACACCCGCCCCTCGCTCGTCCTCTTCACCCAGGCGTCGAGCCTCGTCGAGAAGCCGGCGGCGACGAGCGGGCTTCGCGTCGTCACCCTGCCCGACCTTCGCTGGCAGCGCTGCGACATCAAGACCGTGCAGCTTCTCTATCCGTCCATGGCGAAGACCGAGGCGAAGCGGCGGGGCGCCGACGACGCCTGGCTGGTCAAGGACGGCTTCGTCACCGAAGGGTCTTCCAACAACGCCTACATCGTGCCCGGCGACGGCACGCTGGTCACCCGGCCGCTGTCGCCGGCGATCCTTCCCGGCATCACCCGCACGGCCGTCCTGAGGCTCGCCGGCGTGGCCGGCATGGCGATCGACGAGCGGCCCTTCTCGGTCGAGGAGGCGCTCTCGGCGCGCGAGGCCTTCATCACCTCGGCGTCGAGCTTCGTCCTGCCGGTGGTCGAGATCGACGGGCAGCGGATCGGCGACGGCACGCCGGGCGAAACCGCGCGGCTGCTGCGGGCGATCTACATCGAGGAAGCCCGGAAGTCGGCGATCTGACGCCGGTCGAGGGGGGATGCCGGCGCGCCGGCGCGCCCCGGCACCTCGATCACTCTGCGAACACGGCGTCGTAGGCCGCAACCGCCCGCACCGCCCGCGCCCGGACCGTCTCCGCGTCGTCGCCCGGCTGGAAGAGCGAGGAGCCGAGACCGAAATGGCGCACGCCCGCCGCGGCATAGGCGGCGAAGTCCTGTTCCGAGACGCCGCCCACCGCGCCGACCGGCAGATCCGGCGGCAGCACCGCGCGGATCGCCTTGATGCCGGACGGGCCGAGGACGCTCGCCGGAAAGAACTTCAGCGCCGAGGCGCCGAGACGCGCGGCCGCCAGCGCTTCGGTCGCGGTGAAGACGCCGGGCATCGTCACCAGCCCCTGCTCGGCGGCGCGGGTCAGCACCGCGGCATCGACGTTCGGGCTGACGAGAAGCTGGCCGCCGACATCCGCAAGCCGGTCGACCGCCGCGACGTCGAGCACGGTGCCCGCGCCGATCAGGACGCCGTCCGGCGCGAGCAGCGAGGCCTTGGCGATCGACCGGAACGGCTCCGGCGAATTCAGCGGGATCTCGATCGCCTCGAAGCCCGCCTCGATGAGGCCCGAGACCACGGCTTCGGCGGCGTCGGGGGTAAGGCCGCGCAGGATCGCGACGAGGTCGCGCTTCAGCTTCGGCCAGGGGGTTGCACGGTTCATGTCAGGATCTTCCTTGCAGCGGCGAAGAGGCCGCGGCGCACCGCCGCCTCGCCGTCGGCCTCGATAGCCGAAATCGCCAGCGCACGGAACGCCGCCCGGTAGCGCGCGGCGAGGCCCCCGGCGGCGACCAGACGGATCGGCGGTCCCGCGAACGGCCCGAAGCGGCTGGCGGCGCCGGCAAGTTCCAGGCCGATCAGGAGTCCGGAGAGGACCGAGGCCGGGTGCGGGGCGTCATCGGGCGACAGGAGGCCCGCCGCTCGAATGGCGAAGAGGCTTGCCGACAACTCGGCCGGCCGCTCGAAGGCCGCGCAGACGGCGGAGGCGAAGGCAGCCTCGTCGAATTGCGCATCGCCCGGCACGACCGAATGCTTCAGGATCGTGCCGGCGGCGATCGCGGAGAAGAGGTCGCCGGTGAGGAAAGTCGCGAAGCGGTCCAGCCGGCCGTCCTCGACGGCCACCCATTTCGAATGGGTGCCCGGCAGGCAGACGAGTTCGCGCCCTTCGCCGGCTTCGAGGCCGAGGATCTGGGTCTCCTCGCCGCGCATCACGTCGAAGACGCCCTCGCCGCGCTGGCAGACGCCGGGCAGGACGTGGACCGCGCGTTCGCCCCCCGGCACCCTGATCGCGCCGCTCGCAAGGCTGGCGGGATCGGCCGGCGTCGCGACATAGGGCGCCTCGACCCAGCCCTGTTTCGCCCCGACCATGCCGCAGGCGACGACGGAAACTCCCACCGGCGCGTTCAGGGCGGCGAGATGGCGCTCTAGCACGCCGGCAAAACCGCCGTCGGCCTCGCGCGCCGCCGCCATGCCGTCGGCGCTGCGGCGCGCGGCGAGGATCTGCCCCTCGGCATCGACCAGCCAGAGGCGGAAGCTCGACGTGCCCCAGTCGGCCAGCGCTGCGAAGACGCTCACGGTGCTGCCGCCGGATCGAAGAGGAACGGCTCGGCGACCTGCCGCCTGCCGAGCAAGAAGGCGTCGGCGACGTGGCGGAGCGGCGCGAGATCGACCTCCGATTCGCCCGCCGCGATCAGCGCGGCGAAGCGGGCGTAGAGCCCGTCATATTCCGCCTCGGGCGGCAGGTCGCGTGCTGCCCCGTCGACGAAGAGCCTGGCGCCGCCCATCGAGAGCTTCAGCGTCCCCCGGTCGGTCTCGACGTCGATGTCCCAGGTCTGCGGCCCGGTCTGGCGGAAGTCGAAGGCCGCCTCGACCGCCTCGCCGTTCGGCCCGGCGAAGGAGAGATCGGCGGCGATCGGCGCCTGCCGGTTTTCCGGAAAAGTGAGGTCCGCGCCGCTGAGCCAGATCGGGAAGGGCAGGATCTTCGTGACGATCGAGAGGGCGTTGATGCCCGGATCGAAGACGCCGAGGCCGCCGGCCTCGAAGATCCAGTCCTGGCCGGGATGCCAGTGGCGGACGTCCTCCTTCCAGGTGACGGTGACCTTCCGGACACGCCGGGCCTTCAGCCAGTCGCGCGCCGGCTCGACGCCCGGCGCCTCGCGCGAATGCCAGCTGGCATAGAGCGAGACGCCGTTTGCAGCGGCGAGGCCGGCGAGGTGCTCGACCTCGGATAAGGTGGCGCCCGGCGGCTTTTCCAGCATCACGTGCCGACCCATGGCCAGCGCCTGTGCCGCCGCGCGGTGGCGCGCCTGCGGCGGCATGCACAGCGACACCGCCTCGACCTCCGGCATCGCCTCCAGCATCGCTTCGGTCGAGGCGAAATTGGCGATGCCATCGACCCCGGCATTGCGGCTCGCCGCGGCGACGAGGTCGAAGTCTGCCGAGCGGGAAAGCGAGGGCAGATGCTGGTCGCGGGCGATCTTGCCGATGCCGACGAGGCCGAGCTTCACGGGTGCCATGGATGCGGGTCTCACGCCCGGTTCTTGTTGTAGACGTCGAAGATGACGGCGACGAGCAGGACGAGGCCCTTGATCACCTGCTGGTAGTCGATGCCGATGCCGAGGATCGACATGCCGTTGTTCATCACGCCCATGATGAATGCGCCGATCACCGCGCCGACGATCGTGCCGACGCCGCCGGCCATCGAGGCGCCGCCGATGAACACCGCCGCGATGACGTCGAGCTCGAAGCCGAGACCGGCCTTCGGCGTCGCGGTGTTGAGCCGGGCGGCGAAGACCAGGCCGGCCAACGCCGCCAGCATGCCCATATTGGCGAAGGTGAGGAACACCAGCCGCTCAGTGTTGATGCCCGAGAGCCGCGTCGCCTTCTCGTTGCCGCCGACGGCGTAGATGCGCCGGCCGATGGTCGTGCGGGTGGTGATGAAGGAATAGACGGCGATCAAGAGCGCCATCACCACGAGGACGTTCGGAAAGCCCCGGAAGGTCGAGAGCGCCCAGGTGATGTAGACGATCGCCGCGGCGAGGATGAAGTTGCGGCCGAAGAAGAAGATCGCCGGCTCGTCGTCATGGCCGCTGGCGCGGTTGCGGAAGCGCGAGCGCATGCCGAAGAACAGCACCACCGCCACCACCGCCACGCCGAGCAGCATCGACAGTAGGTTGAAGCCCTTGATGCCGAAGACGTCCGGCAGGAAGCCCGAGGCGATCAGCTGGAAGCCGCGCGGGAACGGGCCGACCGACTGGCCGGCGAGAACCCACAGGGACAGGCCCTTGAAGACCAGCATGCCGGCCAGCGTCACGATGAAGGACGGGATCTTCCAATAGGCGATCCAGTAGCCCTGGATCGCGCCGATCACCGCCCCGACGGCGAGGCAGATCACCCCGGCGAGGATGTAGTTCATGTCCCACTGGACGATCATCACCGCGGCGAGCGCCCCGACGAAGCCGAGCACCGAGCCGACCGACAGGTCGATGTGGCCGGAGACGATGACCAAGAGCATCCCCAGCGCCATGATGATCACGTAGGAATTCTGCAGGATCAGGTTGGTGAGGTTGATCGGCTTCAAGAGGATGCCGTTGGTGACGATCTGGAAGAACGCCATGATGACGATCAGCGCCAGAAGGATGCCGTATTCCCGCAGGTGCTTGCGGATGAAGCTGCCCGACGCTGCGGCGGCCTGGCCGATCCCCGGCTTCGCGACGCCCGGCTGATGAAGAGCCTCTTGCGACATTTCCCGTTTCCTCAGTTCCTGTGGCCGGAGCGGATGATCAGCGACATGATCTTTTCCTGCGACGCCTCCGCCGTCGGCATCTCACCGACGAAGCGGCCCTCGTTCATCACGTAGAGCCGGTCGGTGACGCCGAGGAGCTCCGGCATTTCCGAAGAGATGACGACGATCGCCTTGCCGCTCGCGGCGAGCTCGGCGATGATCGAATAGATCTCGTATTTCGCCCCGACGTCGATGCCCCGGGTCGGCTCGTCGAGGATCAGCACCTCCGGCCCCGCGAACAGCCACTTGGCCAGCACCACCTTCTGCTGGTTGCCGCCGGAAAGGTTGACGACCTCCTGGGCGGTCGAGGAGCATTTGATGCGGATGCGCTCGCGGTAGTCCCGCGCCACGGCGAGCTCGCGGTTCTCGTCGATGACGATGCCGTTGGAGATGCCGGAGAGATGGGCGAGCGGGATGTTGCGGCGGATGGTGTCGTCGAGGACGAGACCGTAGGACTTGCGGTCCTCGGTGGCGTAGCAGATGCCGGCCGCGATCGCCCGGTGGACGGTCGAGACGTCGACGGGCTTGCCGTGCATCCACACCTCGCCGGAGATGTCGACGCCGTAGGATCGGCCGAAGACGCTCATGGCGAGCTCGGTGCGCCCGGCGCCCATCAGCCCGGCGATGCCGACCACCTCGCCGGCGCGGGCGTGGAAGCTGACGTCGTCCACCACCTTGCGGTCGGAATGCTGCGGATGGTGGGCCGTCCAGTTCTTCACCTCGAAGATCGTCCCGCCGATCTTCGGCGCGCGCGGCGGATAGCGGTCGTTGAGGCTGCGGCCGACCATGTCGCGGATGATGTCCGCCTCGCTGACCTTGCCGCCGTCGGCATCGAGGGTCGAGACCGCCGATCCGTCGCGCAGGACGGTGATGGTGTCGGCGACCTTGGAGATCTCGTTCAGCTTGTGGGAGATCAGGATCGACGAGATGCCCGCCGCCTTGAATTCGAGGAGGAGCTGCAGCAGCGCCTCGGAATCGGTCTCGTTGAGGCTCGAGGTCGGCTCGTCGAGGATCAGGAGCTTGACCTCCTTCGACAGCGCCTTGGCGATCTCGACCAGCTGCTGCTTGCCGAGGCCGAGATCGGTGACGCGGGTCTGGGGCGATTCTCTCAGGCCCACCTTGGCGAGGAGCTCGCGGGTGCGGGCGAAGGTCTCGTGCCAGTCGATGACGCCGCCGCTGGCCCGCTCGTTGCCGAGGAAGATGTTCTCGGCGATCGAGAGCAGCGGCACCAGCGCCAGCTCCTGGTGGATGATGATGATGCCGCGCTTTTCGGAGTCGGCGATGCCGGAGAACCGGCATTCCTCGCCCCTGAATTCGATGACCCCGTCGTAGGAGCCGTGCGGATAGACCCCGGAGAGCACCTTCATCAGCGTCGACTTGCCGGCGCCGTTCTCGCCGACGAGGGCGTGGATCTCGCCCTCCTCGACCCTCAGGCTGACGTTGTCGAGCGCTACCACCCCCGGAAAGGTCTTGGTGATGCCCTGCATTTCAAGGATGGTGGCCATGGCGGACTGTCTCGAAGCCTCCGGGCCGCCGGGCGGCGGCGGAGGTGCCGGTTGTCGCTTTTGCCGGCCGAGAGAATCGGGCGGCAGCGGCGGTGCGCCGGGATGTCGCCCGCGCACCGCCCGGTCGGATCGGCCGGAGCTGCGTGCCCCGGCCGCGCACCTCACTTGATCTGATCTGCCTTGTAGTAGCCCGAGTTGACCAGGATCTTCTCCCAGTTGTCCTTGGTGACGAGCACCGGCTTCAACAGGTAGGACGGCACGACCTTGACGCCGTTGTTGTAGGTCTTCTCGTCGTTCACTTCCGGCTTGCCGTCGGTCAGGACGGCATCGACCATCTGGACGGTGACCTTGGCGAGTTCGCGGGTGTCCTTGAAGATCGTCGAATACTGGTCGCCGCGCAGGATCGCCTTGACCGAGGGGACCTCGGCGTCCTGGCCGGTGATGATCGGCATCTTCAGGTCGCCGGAACCGTAGCCGACGCCCTTCACCGACGAGATGATGCCGATGGAAAGGCCGTCATAGGGCGACAGGACGCCGTTGACCTTCTTGTCGCCGGTGTAGTTGGCCGACAGGAGGTTGTCCATGCGGGCCTGGGCGACCGAGCCGTCCCAGCGCAGCGTGCCCACCTTGTCCATGCCCGTCTGGCCCGACGGGATGACGATCTTGCCCTCGTCGATCAGCGGCTGCAGCACGCTCATCGCGCCGTCGTAGAAGAAGTAGGCGTTGTTGTCGTCGGGCGATCCGCCGAACAGCTCGACGTTCCAGCTCTTCTCGTCCGGGAAGCGCTCCTTCAGGCCGTCGACGAGGGACTGGCCCTGCAGGACGCCGACCTGGAAGTTGTCGAAGGTCGCATAGTAGTCGACGTTCTCGGTGTCGCGGATCAGCCGGTCGTAGGCGATGACCGGAATGCCAGCCGCGGCGGCGTTGGCGAGCGTGTTCGACAGGGTGGTGCCGTCGATCGCGGCGATCACCAGCGCCTTCACGCCGGTGGTGATCATGTTCTCCACCTGGTTGACCTGGTTCGGAATGTCGTCCTCGGCATATTGCAGGTTGGTGTCGTAACCCGCCGCCTTGAACTGCTTCACCATGTTGTCGCCGTCGGCGATCCAGCGGGCCGAGGACTTGGTGGGCATCGCGATGCCGATGGTCCCCTTGTCCTGGGCGCTGGCCCCGAACGGCACCGCCAGCACCATGGCGGCTGCGGCCAGCCCGGCCAGCATCTTGTTCATCTTCATGGTCACGTCACCTCCCTGACCGTTTTCTCGGACGCCTCGGGCGCCCTTCCCTCGTCAAGCCACGCCGGTCTGGCGCGGCTCGACCGCTCTCCGGCCGTCCGGCAGCTCGCCGGACCGCGCCTCCCCCTCGCCATTGGCGTAGAGGGCATGAATGACGTCGTCGAAGGCGCTCTCGATGAGGCGCCGCATGAACAGTTCCGCGGCCTCGCCGTCGCCGGCAAGGATCGCCTGCATCACCCGCTCGTGCTGGCGCACCGTCTCGTCCTGGGGGTTCTGCCGCCAGGAGAGCGAGAAGGAGACCGAGAGGCTGCGCTCGATGAGCGCGCCGAGCGAGATCAGCAGCGGGTTGCCCGTCGCCTCGAGCACGATGCGGTGGAAGTCGAGATCGGCGGCGATGAGCTCCGGCGAGCCGCGCGGATTGTCGCGCATGCCCGAAAGCGCCGCGGTCAGCCGCCCGGCCTTCTGAGTGTCGATGCGCCGCGAGGCGAGCCGCGCGGCCGCCGGCTCGTTGATCAGCCGCATCTCGTAGAGGGCCTCGATGAAGGGCCGGCGGACCGGCGCCGTCAGGTGCCAGGCCATGACGTCGGCGTCGAGCATGTTCCACTCGGTGCGCGGCCGCACCCTGGTCCCGACCTTCGGCCCGACGCTGACCAGCCCCTTGGCAGCCAGATGGCGCATCGCTTCGCGCACCACCGTGCGCGACACGCCGCGGCTCGTCTGGATGTCCTTCTCGATCGGCAGGGTCTCGCCCGACAGGAGATGCCCGGCGGTGATCATGCGGCCGAACTCGGCGGCGAGCGTGACGGTGCGGTTCGACCGCTCGCCGTCGATCGTCAGACGCTCGTTGCCCATGAAGCTGCCGGACCTCCCATCCGCAATGATCATACCATTGCCTCGGAAATTCCGGTGACGCAAGCCCCGCCGGCCCATCCCTGCGACGAAGGTCGTATCATTGGCGACGATTGCCGGGCGGACGAAGAGTGCGTCGCGGGGGTCCGCATGCCGCCGGCGCGGCGCTCTCCGCCCCGCCGGCGACGTCTCAGGCCGGTGCCGGCTGGCCGCTGCTTCCCGCCGCCGGGGCATCCGCCGACCCGCCGCGGCCGCCGTCGCGGCCGTCGCGGCCGTCGCCGCCGCCGAGCTTCTCCGGCATGTCGTCTGGCTGCGGCAGGTCGCCCTCCGGCGGCCGGCGGACACGGAATACCGCGAGATAGAGCGCCGGGATGAACAGCAGCGTGATCAGCGTGCCGGCGATGATGCCGCCCATCATGGCATAGGCCATCGGCCCCCAGAACACCTCGCGGGCGATCGGGATGAGCGCCAGCGAGGCCGCCGCCGCGGTCAGAAGGATCGGCCGGGCGCGCATGCTGCTCGCTTCGAAGACGGCGATCCAGGGATGCATCCCCTCCTCGCGCAGGACGTCGATCTGGTGGACGAGGATGATCGAGTTGCGGATCAGGATGCCGACGAGGGCGAGCACGCCGAGGATCGCGACGAAGCCGAGCGGCGCCCCGGAGGGCACCAGCGCCGCGACGACGCCGATCAGGCCGAGCGGCGCCGCGCAGAGCACCACGAACAGCGCCCGGAAGCTCTGCATCTGGATCATGATCAAAGTCAGCATGGCGATCAGCATCACCGGCACCACCGCGGCGATCGGCCCCTGGCTCTCGGCGCTCGATTCCACCGCGCCGCCGATCTCGACCGCGTAGTCCGCCGGCAGCTTGTTCCTGAAGTCCGCGATCTTCGCCGACAGGTTTGAGACGATCGTCGCGGGCTGGGTCGGGCCGACGATGGCGGCGCTGACGGTGATCGTCGGCACGCGGTTGCGGGTATAGAAGATCGGATCCTCAAAGGTGTAGTCGAAGTTGACGAGGCTGGCGAGCGGGATGGCGTTGCCGTTCGAATCGGTGAGCTGCAGGTTCTCGATCGCTTCGATCGACTGCCGGTCGCTGCTGGCGCCTCTGGCGATGATCGGCACCAGATAGATGTTGTCCATCACGCTGGTGATGGTGGTGCCGTCGAGCAGCGAATTGAGGCTGTTGGCGATCTCCTGCGAGGTGATGCCGAGGGCGCGCGCCTTGTCCTGCAGGATGTCGACCTTGAGGACGCGGGCGGGCTCGCTCCAGTCGCGGACGATCGAGGTCAGGCGCGGATCCGCGGCGAGGATCCCGGCGAGCTGGCGGGCCTCGTCGCGCACGACCTGCGGGTCGGGGCCGCCGATCCGGTATTGCACGGGGCGCCCGACCGGCGGCCCGAGCTCCAGATACTTGATGAAGACGTCCGTGCCGACGAGGTTCTTGCGGGCGAAGGCCTTGGCCTTCGCCTTGACGCGCTCGCGCGCCTCGATGTCCTTCGGGACGATGACCACCTGGCCGAAGAACGGGTTCTGCGGCTGGACGTCGTAGGCGAGGATGAAGCGCTCCGCCGACCGCCCGACATAGGAGCTCCAGTGGTCGATGTCGGGATTGCCCGCAAGGCTCGCCTCGAATTCGTCCATCGCCGCCTTGGTGTCGTACATCGACGCGTCGTGGCGCAGCGTGAAGTCGACGATCAGTTCCGGCCGGTCGGAAGTCGGGAAGAACTGCTGCTGGACGAACTGCATGCCGTAGATCGACCCGGCGAACAGCGCGACGGTGACGAGGATGGTGAGCCAGCGGAACCGCATCGCACCGCGCAGCATGGCCGAAAAGCCCCGGCGCACGAGGCCCGGCCGCTCGTCGTGCCGCTTCATCGTCTTCGGCAGGATCAGGACGCCGATCAGCGGCGTGAACAGCACCGCGACGATCCACGACAGGAGCAGCGACGTCGCGATCACGATGAACAGCGAGAAGGTGTATTCGCCGGCGTTGGAATTGTTGAAGCCGATCGGAAGAAAGCCGGCGACGGTGACGAGCGTGCCGGACAGCATCGGAAAGGCGATCGACGTCCAGGCGAAGCTCGCCGCCCTTTCGCGGGTCTCGCCCATCTCCAGCCGCGAGACCATCGTCTCGATGGCGATCATCGCGTCGTCGACCAAAAGGCCGAGGGCGATGATCAGCGCGCCCAGCGAGATGCGCTGCAGTTCGACGCCGGTGATCTCCATGCCGATGAAGGTCAGCGCGAGCACCAGCGGGATCGACAGGGTGACGACGAATCCCGCGCGAAAGCCCAGGCTGACGAAGCTGACGACGAGCACGATGACCACGGCCTCGAACAACGCCTGGGTGAAGCCGCCGACCGACTCCTCGACGACCGCGGACTGGTCCGCGACGCGGTGGACGCCGACGCCGACCGGCAGCTCGCCGACGATGGTGGCCATCTTCCGCTTCACCGCCTCGCCGAAGTCGAGGATGTTGCCGCCCGTGCGCATGCCGATGGCAAGGCCGATCGCCGGCTCGCCGTCGAAGCGGAACAGCGTGTCGGGCGGGTCGGTGTAGCCGCGCGAGATGGTGGCGACGTCGGAGAGGCGGAAGAAGCGGTCGTTGACCCTCAGATTGACCTGTCTGAGGCTGTCCTCGGAGGTGAAGCGGCCGGACACCCGCACGAAGATCCGCTCCGGCCCCGATTCGATGACGCCGGACGGGGCGATGGCGTTCTGCGCCTCCAGCGTGCTGATGACGGCGTTCTGGTCGAGGCCGAGGGCGGCGATCCGGCGCAGCGAGAATTCCAGATAGATCGCCTCGTCCTGCTCGCCGACGAGTTCGACCTTGCCGGCGTCCGGAATCTGCAGGACCTGGGTGCGGACCGCCTCGACATAGTCGCGCAACTGCCGCCGGCTGATGCCGTCCGCGGTGAAGGCGTAGATGTTGCCGTAGACGTCGCCGAATTCGTCGTTGAAGGAAAAGCCCTGGAAGGCCGAGGGCATGTCGCCCCGGATGTCGGACATCTTGTCCCGGACCTTGGTCCAGACGGTCGGGACGGAGGGCGCCGGCGTCGTCGGAAGCAGATTGACGTAGACGACGGTGTTGCCGGGCGTGGTGATCGAGCGCGTGTAGTCGAGGCTGTCGAGTTCCTGGAGCTTCTTCTCGATCCGGTCGGTGACCTGCCGGGTCATCTCCTGGACGGTCGCCCCCGGCATCGAGGCGGCGACGACCATCGTCTTGATGGTGAAGTTCGGATCCTCCTCGCGCCCCAGATTGACATAGGAGAACAGCCCGGCGACGCAGGCCATCAGCATGAAGAACCAGATCATCGAGCGGTGGTGCAGCGCCCAGTCCGAGAGGTTGAACGACGTCACAGCGAGAGCCCTTCGGACAGCGACACCTTCTGTCCCTCCTTCAGACTGTGGACACCGGCGGTCACGATCACCTCGCCGGGCTCGGCGCCGGAGACGAGGATCGTCCGGCTGCCGTCCTTCTCGACCGCGACCTCCCGCTTGTGGACGGTCCCGGCCTTGCGGTCGACGACCCAGACCCTGGTCTTGCCGTCCTCGTCGAGGATGGCGGTCTGCGGCAGCAGGATGGTCGGCCTGCCCATCCTGCCGGCGGGAATGGCGGTGATCAGCGAGCCGAGGCGGAAGGCCGCCGGCGGATCCTCAAGGGTGATGCGGATGCGGATGGTGCGGGTCACGGTGTCGGCGCGCGGGGCGATCTCGCGCACCTTGCCGTCGGTCCCCGTCGCGGGGGCCACCTGCAGCACCACCTTGAACGGCGTACCGACGGAGACGTCGCGGCTTTCCTCCAGCGGCACGTCGATCACCGCCTCCCGCTGGTCGGTGCGCGCCAGCGTCATGACCGCCGTGCCGGCCGCCACCACCTGGCCGACATCGGCCTGGCGCTGGGTGATCACCCCGTCGAAGGGCGCCTTCAGCACCGCATAGGAGAGCGCGTCCTCGGCCTTCGCCAGCTGGGCCTTGGCGCTGACCAGATCCGCCTCGGCCGAACTTTGCGTCTGCCGCGCCGTGTCGACGGCGGACTGCGCCACCGTCTTTTCGGAAAACAGCCGCTCGGTCCGGGCAAAGGCGGCGCGGGCGTTGCGGGCCTGGACCTCGGCGCTGTCGACCGCCGCCTCGGCCGATCTCAGATCGGCATTCAGCGTCTCGGCGTCGATTTCCGCGACGGGCTCGCCGGCCTTGACGATGTCGCCGACGTCGGCAGACCGCGAGACGATCCGGCCGAGCACGCGGAAGGCGAGCTGGGTCTCGAAGCGCGGCTCGACCGTGCCCGAATAGCCGAGGACCTGCGGATCGGTCTCCGCCAGCGTCGTCGTCAGCACCGGGCGCGGCGGCGGCGCCCCCTCGTCTTCCTCGGACTGGCTGCAGCCCGAGAGAAACAACGCCGCCGCGACGAGGGCGACAAGCCGTCCGGCGATCATCGTGCGGTATCCTTCGCGGGCGCGCCTTCGGAGGCCCCGGCCGCGGGCGCCTCGTCCCCGGCGCCGGTCGCCCCGGCCGCCGCATCCTTCGCGCCTGCGGCGACGATTTCGAGCTTCTGGTTCGGCAGCACCAGCTGCGCGCCGGCCGAGACGACGCGCTGGCCCGCCTCGACGCCCTTCGCCACCAGGATGTCGTCGGTGCGATAGGCGGCGATGGCGATCTCCGTCAGCCGTGCCGTGCCGTCTTCGGCGACCACCCAGACCGCGGGCTTGCCGCCGCTGACGACCAGCGACGTCCAGGGCAGGCCGATGGCCTTCTCGACGCTTTCGTTGTCGTTGTAGCCGACGACCGCCGCGCCGAGATTCATCGCCTCCGGCGGATCGTCGAGGCCGACCTTGACGAGGACCGTGCCGGTGCTGCTGTCGATCAGCGGGGAGATCTCGCGGATATGGCCGATCGCGACGACCGACGGGTCCTCGACCAGCGCGACGCGGATCTGGCCGGGCCGCTTGCCGGAGATCAGCAGCTGCTCCTGAATGCGGAACTCGGCGTCCAGCGCACCGGCCCGGGCAAAGCCGAAGGCCGCCGAGGCGGCGCTGACGACCTGGCCGGGATCGACGCTGCGCGAGGTGATGACGCCGTTCGCATCGGCCTTCAGGACGGTGTCGTCGAGATCGTTGTTCGCCGTCACGAGATCGGACTTCGCCGCGTCGCGCTTGCTGCGGGCGCTGGCGAGGGTCTGTTCGGCGCTGTCGTAGTCCGAGCGGGTCGTGAAACCCTGGGCGAGCAGCTTGCTCTGCCGGTCGAAGGCGGACGTCGCCTCGGTCAGCGACGCTTCGGCCGACGCGACCGCCGCCTTGGCCGCGGCGACGCTGGCCTGCTGCTGGGTCGGATCGAGCTTGGCGAGCACCTCCCCCGCCGAGACGCGGTCGCCGACGTCGACGAAGACGTCCGTCACCCGGCCGCCGGTCTCGAAGGCATAGGTCGCGGTGTTGCGCGCGACGATCGTCCCGGTCAGCGAGACCATCTGGTTGACGACCTTCGGCTCGGCCGTGACGAAGGCGACGATCTGCGGCGGCGCCGCGGGCGCCGCCTCGTCGCTGCAGCTGGCGAGAATGAGACACAGCGGCAGCGCGCTCGCCGTCGCGAGGCGTGACGCGCGGCTCGGCCGGTTTTCGCCTGACATCGAACGGTGTTCCGGTTGCTTCTTGACCAAGTTACTTTATCATCGAGATATACCAGCAGACCATGGAGGGTCAATGGTCACTGCAGCGACACCCGGCCGGCAGGACCCGGCGACTGCGGAAGAGCGCTACCGATCGTTCGCGCGGCTCTTCAAGAACGTCGTGCGCGAGGCCGTCCAGTTCGACCGCGAACTGGCGGCGCGCCATGGGCTGGCGCTCACCGACCTGATGTGCCTCGGCCTGCTCGACGAGAGCACGGCGCCGGTGAGCCCGAAGACCATCGCGGAGCATGTCGACCTGTCGACCGGGGCGACGACGGCGCTGATCGACCGGCTGGAACGCGAGGGCTTCATCGAGCGGCAGCCGAATCCGGCGGACCGGCGGGGGGTGATCGTCGTCCTGGTGGCGGCGAAGGCCGGCGCCGTGCTCGACGAGCACAAGGCGGTGCGCGAGCGTCTGCGCCGCGCCTTCGACGGCCTCTCGCCGCAGGAGGCGGACGGTGCGACGCGCTTCCTGCGCGCGCTTTCGGAGGGCGGACCGCCCTGCCCGGCGCGGGCGCCGCGGGACGGCGCCTGACGCGCGCGGCGCGGGTGGGAGCACCGGCGGGCGCCCTGCCCGCCCTTTTGGTCAGATCGAGCCGGCCTCGACCATGTAGTTGTTGGCGGTGCACATCGCCGCGTCGTCGGAGGCGAGGAACAGCACCATCCGCGCGACGTAGACCGGCTCGATCAGCTGCTTCAGGCACTGGCGGTCGCGATGCTTCTCGATCGCCGCCTCGGTGACCCAGAGCTCCTTCTGGCGCTCGGTCATGATCCAGCCGGGAACCACCGTGTTGACCCTGATGCCGTGCGGGCCGAGGTCGCGGGCGAAGGAACGCGTCATGCCGTGCACCGCGGCCTTGGCGGTGGTGTAGGCGGGCATGCCGCCGCCCGCCTCCCACCAGGAGTTCGAGCCCATGTTGACGATCGAGCCGCCGCCGGCGGCGATCATGCCCGGGGCGACGGCCTGGATGGCGAAGAACATGTGCCGCAGGTTGGTGGCGATCCGCTCGTCGAAATAGTCGGGCGTGACTCCCTCCCAGCCGTGCCGGTCGTCGCGGGCGGCGTTGTTGACGAGGACGGCCGGCGCGCCGTTCCTGGCTCCGAGCGCCCCGAGCGCCACCCGCGTCGCATCGACGTCGCGAAGGTCGCAGGCTTCGAAGGCGACGCTCGCCCCAGCGGCCGTCAGTTCGGCGGCGAGCGCCGCCGCGCGGTCCGCGTCGAGATCGACGAAACCGACCCTCGATCCCTGCGCCGCGAAGGCCCGCACGATCTCGGCGCCGATGCCCGAGGCGCCGCCGGTGACGACGACGCTCTTGCCGGCAAGGCTCGGATAGGTCGCGAAATCGGGCATCGATCGAACTCCGTGGCGTCGGGTGGCGGGGCTGTCGCGCCTCCCTGCGCCGGGAGGGCGGCGCCGGTCAACCGCTCGCGGCGGCCGCGCTGAAGGCGCCGGGATTGCGCCGCCAGACCGAGAAGTTGAGGCAGGCTGCAGCCGTCACCCACATCAGATAGGGTATCAGGAGGAGCCCCGCGACGGCGTCGATCGGGTAGAACAGGAGAATGGTCGCCGCGACCGCCACCCAGAGCGCCAGGACGTCGGCGAAGGCAAGGCCCGGCCGCCTGAGGCCGAAGAACACCGCCGACCAGGCCGCATTGAGGACCAGCTGGACGGCGTAGGCGAGAAACGGGACGGCGACGAGCCCCGCCGCCTCGTAGACCCGCCAGCCGGAAACCGCGATCATCACGTAGAGCGCCGACCAGACGACCGGAAACGCCCAGTTCGGGGGCGTCCAGTCCGGCTTGTCGAGGCTCCGGTACCAGTCGCCGGGCTTGAACACCGCGCCGCTCGACGCGACCAGAAGGACGACGCCGACGAAGGCGGCGAGGCTGAGGATCGAGGACATCGCGCTTGCGCTTCCGAATTTCGGTTGCCGTTGGGTAAAAACTGTTGGAGATCAACGCCGTCGATCGCCCAACAGGTCAGGAACCGATGCGCCGTTTCACGATCATCCTAGTGCCCATCCTGCTCTTTGCCCATCCCGCCGTCGCGGCCGGACCGACCGTCGCGGCGGACGCCGCCCAGCTGAAGGGCTGCGTCGAGGAGGCGAGCGAGGGTCCGGCGAGCTGCATCGAGGCGGTCGTCACACCCTGCGTCGACGGGCTGTCCTCGCCGACCGACCAGGACGTCGTCGCCTGCTACGAACGCGAGACCAAGGCCTGGGACGCCCTTCTCAACGCCAACTACCAGGCCTCGCTCGACGACGCCAAATCCTACGACGCGGACGTCAAGGCGAATGGCGGCGACGCCGGCGCCGCCGACAGCCTGAAGACGGCGCAGCGCGCCTGGATCGCCTTTCGCGACGCCGAATGCGACCGGCTCTACAACCGCAACATCGACGGCACCATCCGTTTTTCCGTGTTCGCCGTCTGCCAGAACCGGCTGACCGCCGAGCGGGCGATCGCGCTGCGGGACGAGGCCGGGGGCGAGGGCGAGGGCGGAGGCAACTAGACGAGAGCGCCCGCAGCTGATGGATCGACATCGACACGCGGGTCCGCGGCCGAAGCACGCGTCGCGTCACATGTTCGGGAAATCCGCGAGGATCGCGGACTTCGCGAGCGGTCCTTCGATTTCGACATTTGCCGCGCGGATTCCGCCAGATGGAAGCAAAATTCGGCCTGCGGCGCCGGGCCGGCTTTTCCTTGCGCTGATGCGCCCGACGATTTATATCGTCCCCGAATTCCCGGACATCCTGCGATGATCCACGGCCCACCCCCGACCGGGCGGGCGAACAGGAGGATTTTATCCATGGCCCAGCAATTGTTGATGCCGAAGGCGACCGCCGTCTGGCTGGTCGACAACACATCGCTCTCCTTCGAGCAGATCGCCGACTTCTGCACGATGCATCCGCTCGAGGTGAAGGCGATCGCCGACGGCGAGTCGGCGCAGGGCATCAAGGGGCTCGATCCTGTGATCACCGGCCAGCTGACCCGCGAGGAGATCGCCAAGGCCGAGAAGGACGGCAATCACAAGCTGAAGATCGCGCCGCCGAAGGTCCGCGTGCCGGAATCGAAGCGCAAGGGCCCGCGCTACACCCCGGTGTCCAAGCGTCAGGACCGTCCGAACGCCATCCTCTGGCTGGTGCGCAACCATCCCGAGCTGAAGGACGCGCAGATCTCCCGTCTGGTCGGCACGACCAAGAACACCATCGAGCAGATCCGCGAGCGCACCCACTGGAACTCCGCCAATCTGACGCCGATGGATCCGGTCACCCTCGGCCTCTGCTCGCAGATCGATCTCGACCTCGAAGTGGAGAAGGCGACGCGCGACCTGCCGCCGCGGGCCGAGGACCTCGCCGAGGAGGAGCGCCTGCTCTCGGCTGCCCAGACCCAGAACTGGTCTCCGGCCGAGCGCTCGGCCGCGGGCGACGAGGACGAGATCGACGAGGCGGCGGTGTTCGCCAAGCTCTCCTCGATGCGCCGCGAGACCACCGACGACGAGGACGAGCAGGGCTGAGCCGGTCCGGCCGGCGGGCCGTTTTCGCCACAAGGGTGCCGGCCTGATCGAGCCGCGCGTCGAATGCCGCATCCGGCGCATCGGCTATGATCCCAAACACCCGGGCAGCGGCTCTTCGATCGTGCCGATTGCCGGGCGGTCTCCCCGAACCGGAACGCTTTATGTCGGTTCCGGTCCGCCGGGCCCCTCCCCCGCCTGCCTCGCCGGTTCGGCGGTCAGAAGAACCGCCGCGGCATCCGCCAGGGCAGCATCATCTGCACCACCGGCCGTGCGAAACGGTCGAGGTCGAGGCTCTCGTGGATCGCCGTGACGTCGCGGCCGAGCAGCCGCGAGGCGACGGTCGAACGCGTGTAGAAGGGCGAATCCTCCAAAGTCTCGATCACCCGCGCCGACGCCCCGCGCTCGCAGCGGGTGGAACGGCGCATGCCCCAGAAGCTCTTCCTCAGCCGTGCCGGCGGCGGCGGCTCGAAGTCGGCGACGCCGCTGCGCGGGTCGAAGCGGATCGCCAGCGAGCACGACTGGTCGTCGCGGTCGAGGAGATCGTAGAGGACGACGGTCCCCTCCGGCACGCTGGCGCGGCACCAGTTCCAGCGATGGAAGCTCTCCTCGAGCGGCACCTCGCCGGTGTTGAAGTCGAAATAGCCGCTGCCCGACCAGGACAGCGACGGCCGCTCCAGTTCCACCTCGACCCGCGCGCAGGGCGCGATCGGCCACCAGCAGTGCCGCGCCTCCGCGTCGAGCGCCACCGGATGGTTCACCACCGCCTCGGGATAGAGCCGCACGGTGCCCTTGACCCGCTGCGGGACCAGCGGCGAGACCTCGTCGATCTCGACGGTCAGCCCGCTGCCGTCCCAGCGCATGGCGCTGGGTCCGATCGCAAGGGTTCCGGCGTCGCGGTGCAGCGCGCCGCGGCGGCGCTCGGTCATCGTCCAGCGCCGCCCCCCGGTGCCGGTCAGCGCGACGTTGAGCGCCACGTGGTCTTCCGGCCGGCGGCGGCCGGCCAGGCGGTAATAGGGCGAGAAGACGCTGCCGACGAAGCCGATCAGCGTCAGGGCGTGCTGCCCGTCGGCAGAAAGCGCGTCCACATACCACCAGGCATAGCCGCCCGGCGGGACCTGCTGGTCGAAGCGCGGTCCGCCAGAATGGCCTGTGCCGCGATCTTGCCGGAGAGCGCCGCCATCGGCAGCCCGGCCCCGGGATGGACGCTGCCGCCGCAGAGATAGAGGCCGGGCAGCCTCGTTCGTGCGCCGGGCCTGCGGAACGAAGCCGTCGACCCATGCGAGGCCCGCCCGTAGAGCGCTCCGCCCGTCGCCGGAAAACGCCTCGCGAAATCTGAGGGCGTCGAAACACTGATCCGGCGCAAGTTTGGCGGATCCACCCGCAATCCCGACGCCCGCAGCCTCGAAAACGCCGCCGTCACGCATCGTTCGACCTCCTCTTCGCCGAAGTCCCTGTCGTCGCCGTCGGCCGGCGCATTGATGATCAGGAAGAGCCGCTCGCGGCCCCGCTCGCCCGCCGCCGCGCCGAGCCGGCCGCAATCGTCGCGGTCGCTGGCGCAGACGTAGACGGTCGGGTCCCCGGGAAGCTGCCGCCGGTTCCAGATCGCGTCGAACTCGCCCGCATAGTCGGCGGAAAAGAACACGTTGTGCCGCAGGAGCGCGTTTCCGCCGGTCGCCGCCTCCAGCGCCACCGTGACGGCCGACAGCGAGCGCTCGTCGGGCCGCAGCGGCGCGTCGACGGCGGCTCTCGCCGCGGGGCCGAGCCTTCCGGCGGAAAGCGCCGCAACGTCGCAATTGGCGAGGACGGCGTCCGCCGCGATCGTCTCGCCGCTCGCCAGCCGGACGCCGCAGGCCCGGCCGTCCCGCGTCTCGACCGCGGCGACCGGCGCGCCGAAGCGCAGCGTCGCGCCGCACCGGCCGGCGAGCGAAGCGAGCTCCTCGGCAAGCCGGACCATGCCGCCCTCGACCAGCCAGACGCCGCATTTCTCGACATGGGCGATCAGCATCAGCGTTGCCGGCGCCAGAAACGGCGAGGAGCCGTTATAGGTCGCATAGCGGGCGAAGAGCTGGGCGAGCCGCTGGTCCGAGAACTGCGCGGAGAGAGATTTCCAGAGCGTCGTCTCGGCGCCGATGCGCATGATCGCCGGCAGCCCGGACGGGCCCGCCCGGGCGACGAGGCCGAGCGGGCCGGCGGGCCGCTCGGCCCGCATGAAGATCGGCGAGAGGGTGTCGCAGACGTCCCGGGCCCGATCCGAAAAGGCGCGGTATTCGGCGGCCGAGCGGGGGCCGGAAAACGCCGCGATCGCCTCTTGCGAGCGCGCCGCGTCGGCAAAGAGGTCGAGCGTCGCGCCGTCCGCGAAGACGTGCCGGGCGATGGTCTCGGACGGCGTCAGCCCGAGGTGGTCGTCGAGCCGCTCGCCGGCGCTTTCGTAGATCTCGTCGAAGACGTCGCGCAGCGTGAAGACGGTCGGCCCGACGTCGATGCCGCGGCCGCCGACCTCGATCTCGCGCAGCTTGCCGCCCGGCCGGTCGGCGGCTTCCGCCAGCGTCACCCGGAAGCCCGCGGCGGCGAGCCGGACGGCGGCCGCAAGCCCGCCGACGCCGGCGCCGATGATGGCAACGTGCATCCTGTCTTCCTCGGAACCTTGGAAAGGGAGATTGACACGAGGGCCGTCCGGTTGTCCAATAAAATTGACAGCCGTCTCTGTCTACAAGGATTGACGCCCATGCCGGCCGCCGAAGCAGAGCCCACGCCCCGTCTGTCCGATCGGCCTTCCGGCTGGGCGGACCCCATCCGCGAGATCAGGCGCTATTTCCGGCCGAGCCGCGAGCGCTGGCAGAGTTTCCGGAACCAAAAGCTCGGCGACCGCGCCTTCCAGCGCTGGGCCGCCTCGTTCCGGCTGACCCGGCCCTTCGCCAGGCGCAGCTCGCGCCGGCTGTTCGATCTCCTCGCCGGATTCGTCTATTCGCAGGCGCTGGCGGCGGGCGTCGAACTGCGGCTCTTCGAGCACCTGTCGCGGGGACCGCGCACCCTTGCCGAGATCGCCGCCGCGACGGATCTCGAGCCGGCGGCGGCCGAGCGGCTGCTGCGGGCGCTCGACGCCATCGATCTCGTCGAGATGGACGACAGCGACGACGAGACGGTCTACGCGCTCGGACCGCTCGGTGCCGCGCTCGTCGCCAATCCCGGCGCCGAGGCGATGATCCGCCATCACAGGGACTTCTACGCCGATCTCGGCGATCCGGTGGCGCTGTTGAAGGGCGAGCATTCCGGCACGCGGCTGTCGAAGCTCTGGCCCTATGCCGCCAATCCCGGCGGCACGCCGCCCGAGGGGGCCGACGTCGCGGCCTATACCGACCTCATGGCGTCGAGCCAGGATCTCGTCGCCGACGAGGTCCTCGCCTCCTACGACATCTCCTGGGCGAAGAAGATCCTCGATCTCGGCGGCGGCGACGGCCGCTTCCTGCGCAAGGTCGCCGAACGCCATCCGACCGCCGAGCTGCATCTTCTGGAGGTCCCGGCCGTGGCGGAGATCGCCAGGAAACGCATCGGCGACACCCGCTTCGGGCGGCGCATCACCGTCCATTCCGGGGATTTCTTCAACGAGCCCTTTCCCGACGGGCCGTTCGATCTCGTCACCCTCGTGCGGATCATCCACGATCACGACGACGAGGAGGCGATCCGGCTTCTCACCCTCGCACGCGAGAGCCTCGAGCCCGGCGGCGTCGTCCTGGTGGCCGAGCCGATGGCCGGCAACCGCGACTCGGCGCCGGTCGCGGACGTCTATTTCGCCTTCTACCTCCTGGCGATGGGGCGCGGCAAACCGCGCACGCCGGAGGAGATCTGCCGGCTGATGGCCGCCGCCGGCCTCACCCGGCCGCGGGAAATCTCCACCGCCCTGCCGGTTGCGGCCAACATCGTCGTCGGCGAGATTCCGCGCCGCAATGTCAGATTAACTTGACATCCAACAGTGTCAATTTAGACTGACACCAAGCCAGGAGTCATTCACCGTGGTCAGCCACTCCGACGCCATCGTCTTCGACCAGCCCCGCCGGCTCGGCATGCGGCGGCTTGACCTTTCGGCCCGCCGGCCGGGCGACGTCGTCGTCGCGATCGAGGCTTCCGGAATCTCGACGGGCACCGAGCGGCTGCTGTGGTCCGGCGAGATGCCCGCCTTTCCCGGCATGGGCTATCCGCTGGTGCCGGGCTACGAGGCGGTGGGCCGCGTCGTCGAGGCGCCGGACGCGCGGCGTCTTAAGCCGGGCGACACCGTCTTCGTGCCGGGGTCCAACGGCTTTGCCGGCGCCCGCGGCCTGTTCGGCGCCTCGGCCTCCACCGTCCAATTGCCCGAGGGGCGGCTGGTGCCGATTTCCGCGGCGCTCGGAAGCGACGCCGTGCTGCTCGCCCTTGCGGCGACGGCCCATCACGCCGTCCGGGCCTCCGGCCGCGACCTGCCGGAGCTGATCGTCGGCCACGGCGCGCTCGGCCGGCTCGCGGCGCGGATCGTCGTCGCCCTCGGCGGCCGGGCTCTCGTCTGGGAGACCGCCGCGGCGCGGCGACGCGGCGCCGAAGGCTACGCGGTCATCGACCCGGCCGACGAGGAACGCACGGACTACCGCCAGATCCTCGACGTCTCCGGTGATTCGACGATCCTCGACCGGCTGGTGCCGCGGCTCGCCCGCGGCGGTGAGATCGTGCTCGCCGGCTTCTACAAGCAGCCCGTCGCCTTCGCCTTCCCGCCCGCCTTCATGCGCGAGGCGCGGATGAAGGTCGCCGCCGAATGGCGCCCGGAGGACATGGAGGCGGTGCTGGCGCTGCTCGGCGCCGGCCGCCTGTCGCTCGCCGGCCTCGTCACCCACTGCGGCAGCCCGGCAGATGCCGAGGCCGCCTATCGCACGGCGTTCGAGGACGCCGACTGCCTGAAGATGATTCTGGATTGGAGAGCGACGTGACCAACGCTCTGAGGTTGGAAAGTGCCAGCGGCCCCGCGGGCGCCATGGCGGAACGGCTGCGCGAGGAGGCGTCGCGCGATCCTGATCCCGTCGCCACCGGCCCGGCGACGAAAGAGACGCAGATCATCGCGATCTACGGCAAGGGCGGCATCGGCAAGTCGTTCACCCTCGCCAACCTCTCCTACATGATGGCGAGCCAGGGCAAGCGCGTCCTGCTCATCGGCTGCGATCCGAAGTCCGACACCACCTCGCTGCTGTTCGGCGGCAAGGCCTGCCCGACGATCATCCAGACCTCTTCGGCCAAGAAGGCCGCCGGCGAGGAGGTCGACATCTCCGACGTCTGCTTCAAGCGCGACGGCGTCTTCGCCATGGAGCTCGGCGGCCCGGAGGTCGGGCGCGGCTGCGGCGGCCGCGGCATCATCCACGGCTTCGAGCTTCTGGAAAAGCTCGGCTTCCACGACTGGGGCTTCGACTACGTCCTGCTCGACTTCCTCGGCGACGTCGTCTGCGGCGGCTTCGGCCTGCCGATCGCCCGCGACATGTGCCAGAAGGTCATCGTCGTCGGCGCCAACGACCTGCAGTCGCTCTACGTCGCCAACAACGTCTGTTCGGCGGTCGAATATTTCCGCAAGCTCGGCGGCAATGTCGGCGTCGCCGGCATGGTGGTCAACAAGGACGACGGCACCGGCGAGGCGGCGGCCTTCGCACGATCCGTCGGCATCCCGGTCCTCGCCGCGATCCCCGCCGACGAGGACATCCGGCGAAAGAGCGCGAACTACCAGATCGTCGGCATGCCGGGCGGGCGCTGGGCGCCGCTGTTCGAAGAGCTCGCGGTGAACGTCGCCGAAGCGCCGCCGCTGCATCCGACGCCGCTCGACCAGGACGGGCTGCTCGGCCTCTTCGACGATGCCGACACAGGACGCGGCGTGACGCTGCAGCCGGCGAGCGCCGCCGACATGCTCGGCCGGCCGGTGGTCGCCCGCCCGTCGCTCGAAGTCGTCTACGACGACGCCTGAGGCCCGGTCATGGATTTTTCCGACACCCAACTAAGGCACGAGGACGCCGCCGCCGCCGAGACGCCGGCAGCCCCGCTGCCGCGCGAAGGCGACGCCTCCTGCCACGCCGGCAAGGCCGAGATGCGCGCGGCGGCCGAAAAGGCCGGGCAGAGCGAGATCCTCGCGCGCTACGCCAAGGACTATCCGTCCGGGCCGCACGACCAGCCGCAATCCATGTGCCCGGCCTTCGGCTCGCTGCGCGTCGGCCTCAGGATGCGCCGCACGGCGACGGTTCTCTCCGGCTCGGCCTGCTGCGTCTACGGCCTGACCTTCACGTCGCATTTCTACGGCGCCCGCCGCACCGTCGGCTACGTCCCGTTCAATTCCGAGACGCTGGTCACCGGCAAGCTGTTCGAGGACATCCGCGAGGCGGTGCATCAGCTCGCCGACCCGGAGAAATACGACGCCATCGTCGTCACCAATCTCTGCGTTCCGACCGCCTCCGGCGTGCCGCTCCGGCTCCTGCCGAAGGTGATCGACGGCGTCCGCGTCATCGGCATCGACGTGCCGGGCTTCGGCGTGCCGACCCATGCCGAGGCGAAGGACATCCTCGCCGGCGCGATGCTGGCCTATGCCCGCGGCGAGGCCGAACAGGGGCCGGTGGCGGCGCCGGCGGGCGCCCGGGACGACCGGCCGTCGGTCGCGCTGCTCGGCGAGATGTTCCCCGCCGATCCGATGGTGATCGGCCGCCTGCTCGAGCCGCTGGGCCTCGCGGCAGGTCCCGTCGTGCCGACCCGCGAGTGGCGCGAGCTCTATGCCGCGCTCGACTGCACCGTCGCGGCGGCGATCCACCCCTTCTACACCGCCTCCATTCGCGAATTCGAGACGGCCGGCCGGCCGGTGGTGGGCTCCGCCCCTGTCGGGGTGGAAGGAACCGCCGACTGGCTGTCTCGGATCGGCGAGGCCGCCGCCGTGCCGGCGAGCCGCGTGGCCAGCGCCCAGAACGCCATCCTTCCGGCGATCCGCGGCGCGCTCGCCGGCTCGCCCGTCACCGGGCGGATCACCCTCTCCGGCTACGAGGGATCCGAGCTCATCGTCGCCCGGCTCCTCGTCGAGAGCGGCGCCGACCTTCGCTATGTCGGCACCGCCTGCCCGAAGACGCCGTGGTCGGCCGCCGACCGCGAGTGGCTGGAGGCGCGCGGCGTCGCGGTGAAGTTCCGCGCCTCGCTCGAGGACGATCTCGCCGCCTTCGAGGCCTTCGAGCCGGATCTCGCCATCGGCACGACGCCGGTCGTCCAGAAGGCCAAGCAGTCCGGCACGCCGGCGCTCTACTTCACCAATCTCATCTCGTCGCGGCCTTTGATGGGCCCTGCCGGCGCGGGATCGCTGGCCGAGGTGATCAACGGCGCGATCGCGTCGAAGCCGCGCTTCGACGCGATGAAGGCGTTCTTTGCGGGGGTCGGGGAGGACTACGCCGCCGGCATCTGGGAGGACGTTCCGCAAAAGCCCGTCGCCCCGAAGCGCCGCGCCGACGTCGCGATCAACGGCAGGAAGGCATCAACCTACGATGCCGGGATGGGGGACGTCTGATGCTCGTCCTCGATCACGACCGTGCTGGCGGATACTGGGGCGCCGTCTACGTCTTTTCGGCGGTGAAGGGGCTGCAGGTCGTCGTCGACGGCCCGGTCGGCTGCGAGAACCTGCCGGTCACCTCGGTGCTGCACTACACCGACGCGCTGCCGCCGCACGAGCTGCCGATCGTCGTCACCGGGCTTTCGGAGGAAAATCTCGGCCAGACCGGCACCGAAGGGGCGATGAAGCGCGCGCACGCGACGCTCGACCCGGCCCAGCCCTCGGTGGTCGTCACCGGATCCATCGCCGAGATGATCGGCGGCGGGGTGACGCCGGAAGGCACCAATCTCAAGCGCTTCCTGCCGCGCACCATCGACGAGGATCAGTGGCAGTGTGCCGATCGGGCGCTGAAGTGGCTCCTCACCGAATACGGGCCGAAGAAGGGGAAGATCCCGGCGCCGCGGGAGCGAAAGCCCGGCGAGAAGCCGAAGGTCAACATCGTCGGCCCGGCCTACGGCATGTTCAACATGCCGTCCGACCTTCACGAGATCCGCCGGCTGATCGAGGGCATCGGCGCCGAGGTCAATCTCGTCTTCCCGCTCGGCGCGCATCTGAAGGACGTGCCGAAGCTCGTCCTCGCCGACGCCAATGTCTGCCTCTATCGCGAATACGGACGCCAACTCTGCGAGGCGCTGGAACGGCCCTATCTGCAGGCGCCGATCGGCCTGCATTCGACCACCGCCTTCCTGCGCCGGCTCGGCGACATGCTCGGGCTCGATCCCGAGCCCTTCATCGAGCGGGAAAAGCACACGACGATCAAGCCGCTGTGGGACCTGTGGCGCTCGGTGACCCAGGATTTCTTCGGCACGGCGAGCTTCGCGATCGTCGCCAACGAGACCTATGCGCGCGGCGTCCGGCATTTCCTTCAGGACGAGATGGGCCTGCCCTGCCGCTTCGCGGTCTCCCGCCTCGCCGGCAGGAAGACCCTGAACGACGAGGTCCGGCAGAAGGTGCGGGACACCCCGCCCCTCGTCCTCTTCGGCAGCTACAACGAGCGCATGTATCTGGCGGAGGCGGGCGGTCGCGGCGTCTTCGTTCCGGCGTCCTTCCCGGGCGCGGCGATCCGGCGGCACACCGGCACGCCCTTCATGGGCTATTCCGGCGCCACCTGGCTCGTCCAGGAAGTCTGCAACGCGCTGTTCGACGCGCTCTTCAACATCCTGCCGCTCGGCACCGAGATGGACCGCGTCGCCCCGACGCCGGTGCGCCCGGCGGGGGAGAGGCCGGCACGGGCCGCGGAACTTTTCTGGTCGCCCGCCGCCGGCGAGATGCTGCAGGCCGCCCTCGAGCGCCAGCCGGTGCTGGTGCGGATCTCGGCCGCCCGGCGCCTGCGCGACGCGGCGGAGACGGAAGCAAGGCGCGACGGCTCGGCGAGCGTCGAGACCCGTCACATGGCGGCGGCGGTGCCCGGACCATACGCGGAGGCAGCGACGTGAGATCCGCCCTCCGCCCCGCAGAGACGAACGCAGGAACAGCCAGGGAGACCCCGCAATGAGCCTCGTCGAACGCCACGGCCTGTCGAACTTCCGGGCCGAGCAGCAGGAATACCGCCTCGTCTACGCGGTGACCTTCCCGATCTTTCTCGCCGTCGCGCTCGTCTCGCGGCTCGTGCCTGCAAGGCTCCGGCCCACCCAGTTCGGACATGGCGGCCTGTTCGCCGTCTTCCGCGACGCCAAGGCCGCGGCCAACGCCGTCCTCCCCTTCGCCTTCATGCGATAGCGGCAGCGGGGACCAGAAGCTTCGGCGGCGTCCGCGCACCACGCGCGGCCGGCCCGGAGACCGCAGTAACAAGGAGAAAGGAACATGGCAGACCCCATCACGGGCCGGGAGGCGGGCACGCTTTCCGGCATGACCGAGAGGGAGGCGCAGGAGTTCAACGGACTCTTCATGACCTCCTTCTGGGTCTTCTTGGCCGTCGCGGTCGTCGCGCACATTCTCGTCTGGATCTGGCGGCCCTGGCTGCAGACCCCCGAGGTGAGCCAGGCGAGCCTCGACACGGCGAAGACCTTCCTGACGATGCTGAGCTGAGGAGACGATTCCATGTGGAGAATGTGGCTTCTCTTCGATCCGCGCAGGGCGCTCATCGGGCTCTTCACCTTCCTGTTGGTGCTGGCCCTCCTGATCCACTTCATCCTGCTCTCGACAGCACGCTTCAACTGGCTGGCCAATCCCAACGCCCCCGGCGGCGGGCAGCAGTCCAGCCAGATCGAGCAGCCGCTGACGAAGCTCGGCTGAGACGGATCTGCGACGCTCCGGGACGGCGCCCGCCGCCGTCCCGAATCCGAAAATTCGGCCGGACCGGGATGGGACAAGCGCCATGGCGATGCTGTCGTTCGAACGCAAATATCGTGTCAGGGGAGGCACGCTCGTCGGCGGCGACCTCTTCGACTTCTGGGTCGGTCCCTTCTATGTCGGCTTCTTCGGCGTCACGGCGGTGTTCTTCGCGCTGCTCGGCACGCTGCTGATCTTCTACGACATCAGCCAGGGCGACGCGACCAACCCCTTCGCCTTCTCGGTGAACCCGCCGTCGATCAAATACGGCCTCGGCCTCGCGCCGCTCGCCGAGGGCGGCACCTGGCAGCTCGTCACCATGTGCGCCTGCGGCGCCTTCTTCTCCTGGGCGCTGCGCGAGATAGAGATCTGCCGCAAGCTCGGCATTGGCTGGCACGTGCCGATCGCCTATTCCTTCGCGGTCTTCGCCTATGTCTCGCTCGTCGTCATCCGGCCGCTGCTGCTCGGCGCATGGGGCCACGGCTTTCCCTACGGGATCATGTCGCATCTCGACTGGGTGTCGAACGTCGGCTACCAGTTCCTGCACTTCCACTACAATCCGGCGCACATGCTGGCGGTGACGTTCTTCTTCACCACCACGATGTTCCTCGGCCTGCATGCCGGCGTCATCCTCGCCGCGGTCAATCCCGGCGACGGCGAGCCGGTGAAATACGGCGAGCACGAGAACGCCTATTTCCGCGACTACATCTGCTACTCGGTCGGCCCCTACGGCATCCACCGGCTCGGCCTGTTCTTCGCGCTGAACGCCGGCTTCTGGAGCGCGGTCTGCATCATCATTTCCGGTCCCTTCTGGGACAAGGGCTGGCCGTATTTCTTCGACTTCTTCCTGAAGACCCCTGCCGCCATCGGCAACATCGCTTACTGAGGGAGGCGGCACGATGGGCTCCTATTCCAGCATCTACAATCGCATCCAGGTCCGCGGACCGTTCGATCCCGGCGTGCCGCTGAAACACTCCTCGGACACGCGCATCCAGTCGAAGGCCTTCTCCTACTGGCTCGGCAAGATCGGCGATCCGCAGCTCGGCCCGCTCTATCTCGGCTGGTCGGGGGCGGCCTCGCTCGCCTTCGGCTTCATCGCCATCGAGATCATCGGCCTCAACATGTGGGCATCGGTCGACTGGGACCCTTATGCCTTCGTGCGCAACATCGCCTTCCTGTCGCTCGATCCGCCGCCGGCGAAATACGGTCTCAACCCGCTGGTGCCGCTCGGCGACGGCGGCTGGTGGATCCTCGCCGGCTTCTTCCTCACCTCGTCGATCCTCCTGTGGTGGGTCAGGAGCTACACCCGGGCGAGAGCGCTCGGCATGGGCACCCATACGAGCTGGGCCTTCGCCTCGGCGATCTTCCTCTACCTGTCGCTCGGCCTGTTCCGGCCGATCCTGATGGGGTCGTGGTCGGAGGCGGTGCCCTTCGGCATCATCACCCATCTCAACTGGACGGCGTCGGTCTCGGTGCTCTACGGCAACTGGTACTACAACCCGTTCCACATGCTCTCGATCGTCTTCCTCTACGGCTCGACGATGCTGTTCGCCATGCACGGCGCGACGATCCTCGCCGTCTCGCGCTTCGGCGGCGAGCGGGAGGCCGAGGAGATCGTCGACCGCGGCACGGCGGCCGAGCGCGGCGCGCTGTTCTGGCGCTGGACGATGGGCTTCAACGCCACCTTCGAGTCGATCCACCGCTGGGCCTGGTGGTTCGCCGTGCTCACCACCTTCACCGGGGCGATCGGCGTCCTCCTCACCGGCACGGTCGTCGACAACTGGTATCTGTGGGGCGTCAAGCACGGCATCGCGCCCAGCTACCCATCCGTCTATCCGTCCTTCCCGATTCCCGACGAAGCGGCCCGGAGTGTGATGCAATGAGCACGAAGCACGTCCGCTACAGCCCGGTCATCGTCGGGATCCTCGCCGGCTTCCTGGTGCTCGTCGGGCTCATCGCCCCGCCCTGGGTGCTGCCGCCGATCGAGGCGGTCGAGACCGGCCCCGCCGCGATCGAGATGGTGCAGTACAAGGCGGCGAGCCGCCAGCTGCCCTACGACGTCAGGCCCGCGGCGCTCGAACCTGCCGACAACGAGGGCAGCCCGAAGGCCAGCGAGGTCTACCAGAACGTCCAGGTTCTGGGGAATCTGACCGACGCCGAATTCACCCGGCTGATGCTGGCGATCACCGAGTGGGTGGCCCCGAAGCAGGGCTGCGAATACTGCCACAACCTCGCCTCGGACCAGGGCTTTGCCGACGACGGCCTCTACACCAAGAAGGTCGCCCGCAAGATGCTGGAGATGGTGCGGCACATCAATTCGAAGTGGCCGGAGCACGTCGCGCCCTCGGGCGTCACCTGCTACACCTGCCATCGCGGCCAGAACGTGCCGCCCTGGACCTGGTACGAGCAGAACAAGCCCGCCGGCGACACCTTCATGGGCAAGCCGCGGCCGTGGCATCTCGAGGCCAAGACCATCCGGCAGTTCTTCCCGGACGTTCCCTACGACAAATATCTGATGGACGAGCACGCCAGCGCCCAGATCCAGTCGAGCGATCCCTTGGTCTCGCGCAGCGGCAAGGCCGAGGTCGCCAAGGAGCAGGACGCCGAGGACCTCTACCTCTTCATGATGCAGATGGCGAACTCGATGGGCGTCAACTGCACCTACTGCCACAACTCGCGCGCCTTCCGCGACTGGTCGCAGTCGACGCCCTACCGCTGGATCGCCTATTGGGGCATCCGCATGGCGCGGGACGTCAACACCAACTACATCGAGCCGCTGAAGACCGTCTTCCCGGACAATCGCAAGGGCCCGCTCGGCGACCCGGCCAAGGCGCATTGCGGCACCTGCCACCTCGGCAACAACAAGCCGCTCGGAGGCTACAAGCTGCTCGACCACTATCTCGTCGGGCTGACCGAGGACGGCAAGGCGCCCGATCCCGGCCCGAAGCAGGCGATCCTGCTCGGCGAGGCCAAGCCGGTCGCCGTCACCGGTCCGGACCAGGACGCGGCCCAGCCCAAGCCCTCCGCCGCGCCCGTGTCGAAGGAGGCGATCGGCCAGTCCGTCGCGCCCGGAAACGGCAGTGGCGGCGGCAACGGCGCCGAATACAAGTCCCAGGAAAAGCCCGCCGAGGGCGCCGGCGGCGCCGATCTCGGCGGCACCGTCCAGCCGGTGCAGCAGGCGCCGAACGCCAATGCGCCGTCGCCGGCGCCCACCGGCGAGAACGCACCGCAGGGCGCGGCCCCCTCGCAGATGGATCCCGGCACGACGATGGAGCAGAGCGGGGGCAAGAACGGCACCGAAGGGACGGCCGACGCGCCCTCCGCCGGCCAGCCGCCGAGCAACCCGCTCCCTGCCGAGAACACCCCGGGCAAGGCCGAGGAGAAGGATGTCGGCACGCCCGAGCCGGCCGGCGGTGCCGCGCCCAAGAAAACCACCGGCGGCGGCACCTCGACGCCCGCCGGCAACGGACCCGCCCAGGGCACGACGACGCGCTTCGACTGAGCGCGCCGCCCGCCCGCTCCCCGGCGGGCGGCCGGCCTTCCTCCGGCGTCGGATCGGCTCTGCCGGCTCCGGCGCGGGCTTTTTTGCCGCACCGCGCGCCGGCGCGGATGGCCGGAGCCCGTCTCCCGCCTATGATTCGTGGCTGCGTCCGGGCCGGGTCGGAACCGGCGCGTCGCCTGCCTTGCCTGCGCCCCGCCTTCGGCGGCGGGCCGGGACCGGGCTCCCGACGTTCCGACCGTTGCCGGAAAAGCCCGTTCCATGAACCTCCAGAGATCGCTGCAGTCGCTGAAGACGGCCATCGGTGTCGAACCCTCGCCGGCAGAGGTCTCGCGCGAACGGGCCGGGCCGGCGAAGCTCCTCCTCCTCGGCTATCTCTCCTATGTCGTCGCCGGCTGGATCGCGCTTTCGCTCGGCGTCTCGCAGGCCAAGCCGCTGTCGGCGCTCGACACGCTGTTCACCGCCGTCTCGGCCGTCTCGACCACCGGCCTGACGACCATCGACACCGGTTCGAGCTACACCTTCACCGGCCAGGTCTTCGTCTGCCTCCTGATCCAGCTCGGCGGCATCGGCTACATGACCTGCTCGTCCTTCCTGTTCCTGTCGTTCCGCGATCGGCTCAACGCGACCCAGGAAAAGACCGCCAGGACCGCCTATTCGCTGCCGGATTCGATCACGCCGGCGCTGTTCATCCGCTCCGTCGTGCTCTTCACCCTCGGCTGCGAGATCCTCGGCGCCCTCGCCCTCTATCCGATCCTCAAGGCGGGCGGCGAGGCCCAGCCGGTCTGGAGCGCGGTGTTCCACTCGGTCTCGGCCTTCTGCACGGCGGGCTTCAGCCTGCGCTCCGACAGCTTCGCGCCCTATGTCGCCGACGTTCCGCTCAACCTGACGCTCGCCGCGCTGTCGATCCTCGGGGCGATGGGCTTCATCGTCGTCACCGACATCGTCCGCCGGTTCATCGGCAAGACCCGGCATTTCGGCTTCACCACCAAGGTCATCGCCCAGATGACCGCGACGCTGCTCGTCGCCGGGACGCTGCTGATCTTCCTCGGCGAAGGCTCGATCGCCGGCATGCCCGCCTGGGAGCGGCTGCTCGCCGCCTTCTTCCAGGCGATGAGCGCCTCGACCACCGTCGGCTTCAACACCATTAACGTCGGCGGCGTCTCCAATGCGACGCTCGTCGTCCTCCTGCTCCTGATGTTCGTCGGCGCCTCGCCGGCCGGCACCGGCGGCGGCCTGAAGACCACCTCCTTCGCAGCGCTGATCGGTCTCGTCCGCTCGACGCTAAAGGGGCGCAGTTCGGTGCGCTTCGCCAAGCGCGAGGTGCCGCCGGCCCAGCTCCAGGCCGCGACGACGTCGCTCGCCTGCTATTGCGGGGCGCTGACGATCGCGGTGTTCCTGCTCGGCCTGTCGGAACCGGCGGCACGATTCGACGCCATCGTCTTCGAGGCGGTCTCGGCGATCGGCACCGTCGGCCTCTCCATGGGCCTGACCACCGGGCTCAGCGCCATCGGCAAGCTGATCCTCGTCGCGCTGATGATCGTCGGCCGTCTCGGCGTCCTCACCTTCGGCCTCGCGACCGCCGTCCCGGACGAGACCGAGGAGGAGGAGGCCGACAACGAGCTCGCCGTGTAGGATTGCGAAAAGGCCTCCGCTCCTCCGGCCGGATAAGGAAAACGGGTCTTTCCTGCGCGCCGGCTGCTGCCCGATAGGCAAGGCACGAGTGCCCGGCGACGGCTCACTCGATCGGCACCACGACGAAGCGCACGTCGCCGTTCGTCGCGGTGAGAAGCAGCAGCGCGTTGCGCCGGCCCTCCTCCTTCAGCTTGCCGATCTTCTCCTTCACCTCGTCGGCGCTCGCCACCTGTTCCTGCGCCACCTCGGTGATCAGCATGCCGGCCTCGACGCCCTTTTCCGCCGCCGCCGAGTTCGGCTTCACCGCGGTGACGACGGCGCCCGAGGCGTCGTCGGCGAGGCCGAACTTCTGGCGCGCTGCGTCGTCGACGTCGCCGAGCGTCATGCCGAGCGCCTCGACCGCCGCCGCGTCCGGCGCCGGCTTGGCGCCCTCCGGCGGCTTCTGGGTCTCGTCCTCGGCCATCATCTTCTCGCCGTCCTCGAGCCGGCCGAGGGTGATCTCGACGGTCTCGGGCTTGGCGGGTTCTGAGACGGAACCCTTGCGCAGGATGCCGATCCTGACGGACTTGCCGACCTTGGTCTCGGCGACCATGCGCGGCAGGTCGTTCGATCCCTCGACCTTGCGGCCGTCGAAGGAGACGATCACGTCGCCAACCTTCAGGCTGCCGTTGTCGGACGGCCCGCCCGGCACGATGCCCATGACCACGGCGCCCTGGTGCTGGTCGACGCCGAGCCCCTTGGCGATGTCCTCGTTGAGCGCCTGCAGGCGGATGCCGAGCCAGCCGCGGCGCGTCTCGCCATATTCGCGCAGCTGGTCGATGACGTTGACCGCGAGGTTCGAGGGGATCGAGAAGCCGATGCCGATCGAGCCGCCGGTCGGCGAGATGATCGCGGTGTTGATGCCGACGACGTTGCCGAACATGTCGAACAGCGGGCCGCCGGAATTGCCGCGGTTGATCGCCGCGTCGGTCTGGATGAAGTTGTCGTAGGGGCCGGCATTGATGTTGCGGCCGCGGGCCGAGACGATGCCGATCGACACCGAGCCGCCGAGGCCGAAGGGATTGCCGATCGCCATCACCCAGTCGCCGATGCGCAGATCCTCCGAATCGCCGAAATTGACGAAGGGCAGCGGCTTGCCGGCGTCGACCTTGAGGACGGCGATGTCGGTCTTGGCGTCCTTGCCGAGGAGCTCGGCGTCGAACTGGTCGCCGTTCGGGAAGTTGACGGTGATCGTGTCGGCGTCGCCGATGACGTGGTTGTTGGTGATGATGATGCCCGAGGGATCGATGACGAAGCCCGAGCCGAGGGACTGGACGCTGCGCTCGCCGGGGCCGGTCTTGTCGCGCAGGAGGTCGTCGAAGAAGTCCTGAAGCGGTGAGCCCTCCGGCGCCTGCAGCGGCGGAATGCCGCGGCCGGGCTGGTCGACGCCCTGCGACGTAGAGACGTTGACGACGGCGTCGAGAAGCTTGTCGGCGAGGTCGGCGACCGAGACCGGGCCGTAGCGCGTCGGCCGCGAGGCCGCCGCCGAATCGCCGCCCTCGCCCGCCGTCGTCCCCACCCCGGTGGTGGGCTCGGCCTTCCGGGTCGCCCCGCCCTCGGTCGGCGGCACCGGCAGCGCCGGCACCTTGCGCTCGGGCGACGTCTGCGTCTCCGGCGTCGGCGGCGTCGGAAGAACCTGCGCTCCCTGCGGCTCCTGGGCTTTCTGGGTGGTCCCGGCCTCCTGCGCCGAGGCGGCTCCGAACGGCAGGGCGCCCGCGATGATCGCGGCCAGCACGACGGTGAGCGGTGTCTGAACGCGCTTCGAGGTCATTGCGGGTCCTTCGGTCTGGCGCCGACCAGCAATTTGGCCGAGTCGGGCGCAATTTGCCCAAGCGGAGCGGAGAATTCCGACTTAATCAAGAGGATCGGGCGGATCTGGAGGAAAGGTGATCGCCCGGACGAGCGCCGACGGCGGCGCATCGTCCGGCCGCCGGTGAGGGCCGGCGCGGCCCGCCCCGCGGGGACGGTGCCGCCGCGTGGCTCAGCGCCGCGCGATCCAGACGATGCCGAGGCCGAGGCAGGCGGCGACGAGGCCGCCATAGCGCAGCCGCTCGGCCGAGGTCTCGAAGGCGGCGCGCGCCAGGCGCTTGGCAAGTCCGGGAAACAGGCAATAGACGACGCCCTCGATCACCAGGACGAGACCGAGCGCGTCGAAGAAGTCGGTCATCGCGAGCGCCGCCTGCTATCGCACGGTGGTGGCGTCGGCGCCCGGCAGGCGCTCGGCCTCGTCGGTGCCCGCCGCGGCCGTCCCCGCAGCATCGCCGGAAGCCGACGGCTGCGCGGCGTCAGGCGCTTCGGCGCGGGTCGCCGCGGCGGCAGACGGGCCGTCCGCAGGAGCCGCCGAACCGTTGCCGGCCGTACCGCCCGTCGTGTTGCCCGTCGCCGTCCCGGCCTCGCCGCCGGTCGACGATGCGGCCGGCGCCGGGCCGGAGCCCGACCCCTGCGACGCGGTGCCGGCGCTGCCCAAGGTGGAAGGCTCGGCGGCGCTCGAGCGGTCGGCGGGCGGCGGCGCGCCCTCCGGGGCCGCCCGGTTGCCGGTCGCGGGAGCGGAACGGCCGGAGCCGCCGCTGCCGCCTTCCTGCTTGAAGTAGCGGAAGAACTCCGAATCCGGCGCCAGCACCATGGTGGTGCCGGACTGTTCCAGCGCGGTGCGATAGGCCTGCATCGAGCGGTAGAAGTCGAAGAATTCCGGGTCCTTCTGATAGGCTCCGGCATAGATGCCGCTGCGCTCGGCGTCGCCCTGGCCCTTGAGGATCTCGGCGTCCTTGCGGGCCGAGGCGACGGTCTCGACCACCTCGCGGTCGGCCGCCGCCCGGATCTCGCGCGCCGCGACCTGGCCGCGTGCCCGCAGCCGCTCAGCCTCGGCGAGGCGCTCGGCCTTCATCCGGTCGTAGGTCTGCTGCGAGACCTCCTGGGTGAGGTCGGTGCGCCGGATCCTGACGTCGTCGATGTCGATGCCGAGGCTCGCCGCGTCCGGCCGGATCTCGTCGCGCACCTGGCGCATCATCTCGCCGCGTTCGTTGGAGAGCGCCGCCTCGAAACCGCGCAGGCCGTAGACGCGGCGCAGCGCCGCGTCGAGGCGGGTGCGCAGCCGCTGTTCGGCCAGCGGAACCGAGCCGGAGACGGTCTGCCGGAATTTCGCGGCGTCGGCGATGTTGTAGACGAGGAAGGCGTCGACCTCGTAGAACTTGCCGCCGGAGACCTGGACGCGGATGTCGTCGAGGTCGAAGCGCAGCAGCCGGTCGGGCAGCATCTGGACGTTGTCGGCGCCGAGGAAGGACAGCGGCAGCTTGAAATACAGCCCAGGCTCGTCGACGACGCGGCGGATCTCGCCGAACCGCAGGACGATCGCCTGTTCCTTCTCGTTGACCACGAAGATCGAGTTCCACAGAAGCAGGGCGCCGACGGCGAGGACGATCAGGACTCCATAGAAGCGGTTGGCCATCAGTTGTTCGTGCCCTTGTTGCCTGCCGTGCCGCCCTGGCGGGTCGGCGCGTTGCGGTCGAGGTCGCCGAGCGGCAGATAGGGAACGACCCCCTGTCCGCCGGCCGCGTCGCGGTCGAGGATCACCTTGGAGGAATCCTTCAGGACCTCCTCCATCGTCTCCAGGAACAGCCGCTTGCGGGTGACGTCCGGCGCCTTCTGGTATTCCGCGAGCACCGAGGAGAAGCGCTGCGCCTCGCCGGTCGCCTCCTGGGTGACCCGGCTCTTGTAGGCGGCGGCGTCCTCGCGGACCTGCGCCGCCTCGCCGCGGGCCTGGCCGATCTGCTGGTTGCGGTAGAGATTGGCCTCCTCGACGAAGCGGTCCTCGTCCTGCTCGGCGCGCTGCACCTCGTCGAAGGCGTCCGCCACCTGCGAAGGCGGCGCGGCGTCCTCGATGGAGATGGCGTTGATGCGGATGCCCGCCTGATAGCTGTTGAGCGTGTCCTGGGTGATCTTGCGGACCTCCTCGGCGATGCCGGCGCGGTCGTCGCGGAAAACGTCCTGAACCGGCCGGCGGCCGACGACCTCGCGCATCGCGCTTTCCGAGACCTGCTGCAGCATCGACACCGGGTCCTCGACGTCGAAGAGGAAGTTCTTGGGATCGTCGACCTGGTAGAGCACCGCGAACTGGACGTCGACGATGTTCTGGTCGCCCGAGAGCATCAGGCCGGAGCTGTCGCCGCGCTGGTTCGAGCCGAGGGTGATCTGGCTCTCGACGACCGGAACGGTGTCCACCGTCTCGAAGGGCCACATCAGGAAATGCAGGCCCGGCTCGGAAAGCTCGGCCTTCGGCTTGCCGAACAGCATTTCGACCCCGACCTCGTCCGGCTGCACGGTATAGACGCTCTTGAACAGCCACAGGACGACCGCGACCGCGAGCACCAGCAGCACCCAGCCGGCGGCCGAGCTGCCGCCACCGCCGCCGCCCGGCATCGCCCGGCGCAGCCGGTCCTGGCCGCGCCGCAGGATGTCTTCCAGATCCGGCGAATTGCCCCCGCCGCCGGAAGGCCGAGGTCCCTGCGGGCGCTGGCCCCAGGGCCCGCCGCTTCCGCTGCCTTTCCAGCCGCCGTTGCCGGTCTGATTGCTCCAGGGCATCGATGTCCTTTCAGTCGTCCGGAAAGTCGAAAGCTCCGGAAAGTCAAGGCGACGGAAGATTGGCTCCGATCCGACGGAGACACGCATCCGACATGCGCTCCGCCCTTAATAAGAACTGGAAAATTGGCTTTCAACGCGTCTGCGGCGATTTCGGAGCGCCCGGCGCCGGCAGCGTTACGATTCGGTTTGCCCGCCCTCGCCGGCAGGCCATCTGCGCGCCCGGTCGGCGCCGGCCCGCTGGTAGATCACGAAGCGCGTCGCGGCGCTGTCGCGCTCGCCACGCTGCGGCTCCTCGCGCAGCACCGGCTCGAAGACCGCGGGATCGATTTCCGGAAAGCGCGCATCGCCGCCCGGCATCGCCATCACCTCGGTGACGTAGAGGCGGTCGAGGTCCTCGAAGAACAGGCGGTAGATCTCCTCGCCGCCGGCAATCACGATTTCGTCCGAGCCGCGTGATCGGGCGCAGGCTTCGGCGAGCGCCAGCGCCTCCTCCTTGGATGCCGCCGCAAGCGCCCCCTCGAAGGGAAGCCCCGCGCCGCGGGTCAGGACGATGCTGTCGCGTCCGTCGAGCACGCGGCCGATCGAAACGAGGGTCTTGCGGCCCATGATCATCGGCTTGCCCATGGTGAGCCGGCGATAGCGCTTCAGGTCGCTCGGCACCTGCCAGGGCATCGCCCCTTCCCTGCCGATCACCCGGTTCTGCCCCATGGCGACCACCGCGACGAGCGGCAGCGCAGCGACGCGGCCCGTCATGCCGAGACCTTCGCGGCGATGTGCGGATGCGCCTCGTAGCCCTCGACGGCGATGTCCTCGAAGCGGAAGGCGAAGAGGTCGTCGATCGCCGGGTTCAGCCGCAGCCGCGGCAGGGGCAGCGCCTCGCGCGTCAGCTGCAGCCGGGCCTGGTCGAGATGGTCGTTGTAGAGATGCGCGTCGCCGAGGGTGTGGACGAAGTCGCCGGGCCGAAGCCCCGTCACCTGCGCCACCATCGCGGTCAGCAGCGCGTAGGAGGCGATGTTGAACGGCACGCCGAGGAAGACGTCGGCCGAGCGCTGGTAGAGCTGGCAGGACAGCCGGCCCTCCGCGACGTAGAACTGGAACAGGCAGTGGCAGGGCGGCAGCGCCATCTCGTCGACCAGCGCCGGATTCCAGGCCGAGACGATCAGCCGGCGCGAATCGGGGTTGCGGCGAATCGCCGAGACGACACCGGCGATCTGGTCGATGTGGCCGCCGTGATAGTCCGGCCAGGAGCGCCACTGCGCGCCGTAGACCGGACCGAGATCGCCCTTCTCGTCGGCCCACTCGTCCCAGATCCTGACGCCGTTCTCTTTCAGATAGGCGATGTTGGTGTCGCCCTTCAGGAACCACAGCAGCTCGTGGACAATCGAGCGGATATGCAGCTTCTTGGTGGTGACGAGCGGAAAGCCGGCGCTGAGATCGAAGCGCATCTGGTGGCCGAAGACCGAGCGGGTGCCGGTGCCGGTGCGGTCGCTCTTGTCGACGCCCTCGCTGAGGACGCGGTCGAGGAGATCGAGATACTGCCGCATGGCGTCGCTTCCGCGGGTGCTCGCAAGCCGGCGGGCAAGCCTCGCCGACGATGCGATCAGGGACTGTCGATCCGGCAAGAGATCGCCGGTGCTCCTCCAAACGAGATGGCGAAGTGCCTCGCGGGAGTCGAGAAGCGAGACCGGCGATCCACGATTTTTTCCGATTCACCATCGCAGCCGACGGTCGAGAGTCCCTGCGGCGCCCGGCTACGCGGCAGGTCACGCGGCGGGTCAGGCGGCGGATCCGGCGCGATCGCGGGCGGCGGATCGGCGCTTCGCGTCAACCCTGATGCGAGATCGGACCGCGACGATCGCCCGCTCCTCTTTTCACCGGGCGGCAACACCCTTATATTCCGCGTGCCGGGCATTCGTCCGGCTATGGCGATAAACGTTCGATGGAATAAGCCTTTCGGACCCGGGGGCGGTACCCGGCGCCTCCACCCGATGCCACGGCACGCGCCCTGGCATCCGGCGGGGGCGAAATAGGATCGACGAGGGTGTAAAGATCGAATTTTCGCTCGGAATGGTTCCGCCGTTATCGGGCCGTACAAATAGTTGCCAACGACAACTATGCGGAAGCTCGTCTCGCTGCGTAAGCAGCGCGAACGCTTCAATTCAAGTCCTGGGGGTTCGCACTTCTAGGCGGGGCTCGGAGGCGCCTGGCAACAGAAGCCTCCACTTTCGTGTTCCGGCTTCGCTCCGGCGCACGGCGCTCGTTTGAGGGCTTGCAAGGGGACTGAGGGGTCGGAACGCCGGAATGGGCCAGGATCTGATACGATACGACGTTCTCGCGCAGGAGGCGCTGAGGGGCGTCATCCGCAAGGTGCTCGGCGAGGTCGCCAAGACCGGCCTGCCGGGCGAGCATCACTTCTTCATCACCTTCCTCACCTCGGCCCCGGGCGTCAGGATCTCCTCGCGGCTGCGCGAGAAGTATCCCGAGCTGATGACGATCGTCATCCAGCACCAGTTCTGGGATCTGCAGGTGACCGAGACCTCCTTTGAGGTCGGGCTTTCCTTCTCCGACATTCCCGAGCGGCTGCTCGTGCCGTACAGCGCCATCCGCGGCTTCTACGACCCGGCGGTGAACTTCGAGCTCGAATTCGACGTCCAGAGCGCCGCCGGCACCGCCCGCCCGGACAGCGAGGAGCCTGCCCCCGCGCCGGTGCCGCTCGCCAAGCCGGGAACGCCCGCACCCGCCGCCCGCAAGGGCAAGGACGCGCAGAAGCCGGAGAAGACCAAGGCCGACAAGGCCGAGAGCGGCGCCGAGGCCAGCGAGGGCGAGCGCAAGGACGCCGAGGTCGTCTCCCTCGACGCGTTCCGCAAGAAGACCTGAGGCAGATCCCCGATGGGCGACCTCGTCAATCTCCGCCGCGTCCGCAAGGAACGCGCACGCCGCGAGAAGGCCGGGATCGCCGCCGAAAACCGCGAGCGGCACGGCCGCAGCAAGGCGGACCGCACCCGCACCGATACCGAACGGGCGCGCGAAGACGCCGTCCTCGACGGCGCACGCATCGACCGGTCCCGCCCCGACGGGGCTTGAGCCCTTCGGCATGGCGGTCGTCAAGCGCTCGGTCTCGATCAGCGGCCATCAGACGTCGATTAGCGTCGAGGAACGCTTCTGGCAGTGCCTGCGCCGGATCGCGGCGCGCGAGCGCCTTCCCCTCGCCCGGCTGATCGCCCGCATCGACGCCGCCCGCGACCCGGCGGACAATCTCTCCTCCGCCGTCCGGCTGCACGTCCTCGAAGACGCGCTGGCGCGCGCCGGCGACGATCCCGCTTCTTCGCCGGATCCGGATGAGCCGCCGTCAGGCCCCGCCGGCCCCCTCGCCTGAGCCGAACTCCCGGATCGCGGGCCGATCGCCTTGCCCGGCCCCGCATGCAGGCGACCGGACGATCGTGGAGCAACGCCTTCGGCTCAAAAGTCCAGCGGATTGGTGACGCCCGGCAGGGATTCGAAGGTCGACTTCTTGTTGCTGGTCTCGGGCAGAGGCCGGTCGAAGATCAGCGCCGGCGGCACGTTGCGGCTGCTTCTGTCGGCGCCGGCGGCCTGGTCCGGCTTTGCCGGCGCCTCGCGCCGCGGCGACGCGTCCGCCGCATTGGCCGCGGGCTTGGCGGCCGCGTCGCGGGCCGCCTGTTCCTCCGCCGCCTTGCGCCGCGCCGCCTCCTCCTCGCGGGCCCGCGCCTCTTCCTCGGCGGCCTTGCGGCGCGCCTCCTCCTCCTTGACGGCATTCTCGGCCACCGTCTGGCGCCAGCGGTAGAAGCGCCCCTCGCGGCGCAGCCGCAGCTTCTCCTCGAGGCTTTCCTGCATCGCTTCGACGCGTGCCTGCTCGCGCTCCAGCGCCCTGACGGAGAGGTAGTTGGCGAGCGGCGCCGCATCGAGGGCGAGTTTCGGATCGGCGAGCGAGCCGGAGAGCGCGTAGCCGACGGTCGGCTCGGCGCCCTCGACCCGGTCGATCCCCGGCGCGATCGCCAGCGTCAGGCCGCCCTCGAGGGCGAGATCCGCAAGATCGAGGCTGGCGTCGAGAGTGAGCCGGCTGCCGTCGCCGGGGATCTCGAGCGGCGCGAAACGCAGCGTCCCGCCGGTGACGGAAAATTCTGCCGACGCCTTGGGGACGGCGAAGGCCTGGCCCTCGCTCAGCCTGCGGAACGCCTGGGCGGTCTCGGCCTGCGGCTTGAAGTCCTGCGCGTCGGCGGCCGCGAGCAGCGGCTTCAGGACCGTCTCCGGAATGCCCGGAAGCTTCGCCCCCACAACCGTCACGTCGCCGGCGCCCGACAGGGCCGAGATGAGCGCCTGATAGGACTGGCCGCTCGAATCGAGCCGGATCGCGCCGTCGAGACGGGCCGGCCCGTCGCCGCCGGCAAGGGCCGGAAAGAAGCGCGTGAGGTCGACGGCATCGGCCTCGGCCGCCAGCGAGAAGCCGGCGAGGCCGCCGGCATTGCGCAGGACGAGGCTGCCGGTCGCATCGGCATCGCCGAGCTTCGCCGTGATGGTCTTCAGCGCGGCCGAGGTCGGCGACAGTTCGAGGTCGCCGGCCGCCTTGGAGAGCGCCAGGCCGCCGCCGAGGTCGAGGCGATCGGCCGAAATCGCCACCGCAGCGTCGAGCGGCGGCAGCAGGCTCGCGCCGAAGGCCTGCGACGACCACGCGACGCCTCCGGCCGGCGCGATCGGGGACCGGCCGTAGACGAGATTGGCGAGCCAGGGCAGCGACAGCTCCGAGAAAGCGAGCTTGCCGGCGACCGGCTTGTCCTGCGGGCGATCGAGATCGCCGGAGACGGTGACGCCCACGATCTGCCCGTTGAGCTTGGCGATGCGCAGGGCGCCCTCGTCGTAGACGATGCCGGCATTCGCCTCGACGGGCACGTCGTCGAAGGACTGGCCGAGATCGACGGCGAAGGTGCGCAGCCAGGGCGAAAGATCTTCGCTGTTGAGATAGAAGGAGAGGTCGGCGCCGTCGATCCCGCCGGGGGTGACGTCGAGATTGCCGTCGAGGCTGACCTCCGTGCCCGGCGCGCGCAGCGTCGCGCTGGTGACGGCGGGCCCCGTCTCGCCGGCCGAGACCGACAGCTCCAGTTCCAGCGGCGCGGGCGGCGCCGCGTCGACCGCGGCGACGCCGAGCTGGCCGAGGAGGATCGTCGGCCTGTCGTTCTCGAGCCTGAGGTCGAGGCCGAAGCGGCCGCTGTCGACAGCGGCGTAGATGCCGTTCTCGACCGCCGATTCGAGGTCGATGCGGGTGCCGTCGGCGGTGCCGTCGAGCCGCAGCAGCAGCGTCGGCTTCTTGCCGGGGGCGCCCTCGATCGCCTCGACCTCGCCGGAGAGCTTCAGCGGCGCCAGCGTCGCGGCGCGGCGCGCCAGCACCTCGATCAGCGGAATGCCGGGCTTGACGCGTTCGAGGAAGCCGAAGAAGCGCTGCGGTTCGGAAGATTCGAGCGCGACGTCGAGCTTGCCCTTGGCGTCGCCGCCGGCAAGGTCGGTGAGGCTGCCGGACGAGGTGAGCTTCGCCCCGGCGAGCCCGTCGACGACGAGATGGTCCACCTTGAGCGAATCGCCGTCGAGGCTGAGATCGGCGTCGACGCTATCGGCCTTCGCGTCGGCGAAGGTAACCGGCCCGGCCTTCAGCGAAAGATCGAATCGGTCGGCATCGGCGAGCGAGCGGTCGCGGCCGGTGAACAGCCGCGACAGCGACAGGACCGCGTCGAGATCGACGTTGCCGCCGGAAAGCCGCGCGGTCAGCCTGGTCTTGCCGTCGTCTTCCTGCCGGGCGACGCGGCCGGTGATCGTGTCGCCGCCGACGTCGATTTCGAGCCCTTCGAACACCTGGCGCGTCGGCGTCAGGGTGGCGCGGGCCGCGAAGCCGGCGCGCGACAGGCTCCGCACCGCCGGATCGACGTTGCCGGTGAGCCAGTCGGAAAAGCCGGAGGGCTGCTTCGAGGCGACGAGAAGGTCGCCGACGAAGCTGAAGCCCTCGTCGACGCCGACGTCGCCGGTCGCCTCGATGCGCGTGCGCCCCGGCACTTCGGCGGCGAAACTGTCGAGCTTCCAGCCTTCCGCACGCGGTTCGGCGACGAAGGCGACGTCGCGGATCGTCGTGTCGCCCGCAGTCACCACCGGCAGCGACACCTCGACCGAGCCGTCGATGGCCGGCCGCGGCACCTTGGCGAGGACGGCCCGCATCGCCTCGACGCGGCGGGAAAGGCTCTGCGACGGCGCCTCACCCTGCTGCGTGCCGGGTCCCGCCGTCGTCTCGGCAGCCCCCTGCCCGGCCTCTCCGGCGGAAGTGCCGCCTGCCTCGGGCGCCGGCACGCCGATCGCGTCGACATTCACCTGTTCGCCCTCGAGCTTCAGGGAAAAGCGCGGGGCGTCGCCATAGTCGAGCGTGCCGGTGCCGGTCAGGATGTAGGGCTGCGGGCCGCCGCCGGCCGCGACCCGCAGGTCGCTGACTTTCGCCTCGTCGGCCGAGAGCGTGATCGCGCCGGTGGCGCGGATCGGCGGCACCGCGGGCTCCTCCGCATCCGGGCCGCCGCCCCCGGCCGCCGGGGGCGCTTCGAACGGCGCGGGAAGCGCGCCCGAGGCGTCCGCCTGCCGCGGCATCGGCCGCACCAGGCTGAGGCTGCCGGTGAACCCCGGCACCGCGCCGGTCGCCGTCGCCTTGCCGTCGAGCACGATCTCGCCGTCGATGTCGGCATTGCTGGCGGTGACCCGGAGCGGCATCGCGCCGTCGTCGAGGGGGATGCCGGTCGACAGGTTGAAATTCACCGCCTTGCCGTCGACGACGAAGGAGCCGGAGCCGTCGACCGGCCCGGCCAGCGAACCGGCGGAGAGGCTGGCATTCAGGCTTTTCAGCGTCTCGGTGCGGCCGTGCCCCTCGTCCTCGACGATCACCGTGCCGTCGTTGACGGCGACGTTCTGCAGGACGACCCTGGCGCCGGAGGGAATCTTCGGATCGCCCGCCACCCATTGCACGGTGCCGTTGCTGCGCAGCGGCAGCCGGATCGTCGGCTGGTCGAGGGTCATCGAGTAGATCAGGATCTCGCCGGAGAGATAGGGGGCGAGCTCGGCGTCCATGCGGAACCGGCCGATCTTCATCAGCGACGAGCCGTCGTCGTCCTCGACCTCGACGTCATCGAAGGTGACCGAGGGAAACGGCAGCAGGCGGGCGGACGCCGCGCCCTTGACGCTCACCTTTCGGCCGAGGATGTTCGAGGCCTCGCGCTCGAAATCCGCCCGGTAGGCCGTCCAGTCGATGAAATAGGGCGCGACCAGCGCCGCCAGGAGCACCAGCACGAGCAGTCCACCGAGGACGACGAATGCTCTGACCAGCTTCGTTTCTCCCTATCGACCTACGCCTCGCCGCCCGCGCGGCCGGATCCGCGGCGGAAACGCCCCGCTCGCGCGCCGGCGGCCCCGCCTACCGCCCGTCCGGCTTCGCGACGGCCCGCAGAGCCGGCCCCGCGCCCACTTCCCGGCCGAGGGCTCCGCAACGACCCCGGGCAGGATAGGCCAGAACAGACCCGGAATGTCGATAGGCAAATGTTGCGTTACAACATGAAGATTTTGCCAGGGTTCATGATTCCCTTGGGGTCGAGGGCGCGCTTGATCATCCGCATGAAGTCGACGGTGTCGCCGAGCTCGGCTTCGAGATAGCCGCGCTTGCCCTGGCCGACTCCGTGTTCGCCGGTGCAGGTGCCGTCCATCGCCACGGCTCTGGCCGCGAGCCGCGCCATGAACGCCTCGGCGGCGTCGATCTCGCGGCTGTCCTCCATGTCGAGCAGCAGCGTGACGTGGAAGTTGCCGTCGCCGACATGGCCGATGATCGGGCCGACGAGGCGGTTGTCGCGAAGGTCGGCCTGGGTCTCGTCGATGCAGTCGGCGAGCCGCGACACCGGCACGCAGACGTCGGTGGCGATCCCCCGGCAGCCGGGCCTGAGAGCGATCGAGGCCCAGTACATGTCGTGGCGCGCCTTCCACAGGCGCGAGCGCTCCTCGGGCCGGCTGGAGGCCTCGAGGGCGCCGCCGCCGTGCTCGGCGGCGATCATGCCGAAGGTCTCGGCCTGCTCGGCGACGGAGGCGGGCGAGCCGTGGAACTCGACGAACAGCGAGGGCTGCGGCTTCAGGTCGAGCTTCGCATAGGCGTTCGCCGCCTGCATGGACTGCGCGTCGAGAAGCTCGATCCGCGCCACGGGAATGCCGGTCTGCACGGTCTGGATGACCGTGTCGACCGCATCGCGCACGCTCGGGAACGGACAGACGCCGGAAAGAATGCGTTCGGGAATGCCGTAGAGCCTGAGGTCGAGGCGGGTGATGATGCCGAGCGTGCCTTCCGAGCCGACGAGAAGCCGCGTCAGGTCGTAGCCGGCGGAGGTCTTCTTGGCGCGGCGCGCCGTGCGGATGATCCGCCCGTCGGCCATCACCGCGGTGAGCGCGATGACGTTGTCGCGCATCGTGCCGTAGCGCACGGCGTTGGTGCCCGAGGCCCTGGTCGCGGCCATGCCGCCGAGGCTGGCATTGGCGCCGGGATCGATCGGAAAGAACAGGCCGGTGTCGCGCAGATGCGCGTTGAGCGACTCGCGCGTCACCCCGGCTTCGACGGTGCAGTCGAGATCCTCCGGATGCACGGCGAGCACCTTGTCCATCCGCGACAGGTCGAGCGAGATGCCGCCCTGCGGGGCGTTGAGATGGCCTTCGAGCGAGGAGCCGGTTCCGAAGGCGACGATCGGCGTCTCGGTCTCGGCGCAGATCCGCACGGTCTTCTGCACCTCCGCCTCGCTCTCGGCGAAGACGACTGCGTCGGGCGCCTGGTTCGGAATGTAGGTGGTGGTGTGGGCGTGGGCGCGGCGGACGTCCTCGCCGGTGACGAGACGCTCGCCGAACGCCTCCCGCAGGCTGACGACGGCCGCCGCGACGCCCGGCCGCTTCGGCGCCTTCTCGGCCAGAATGTCCTTCAGCGCCATCGCGCCCTCTCCCTCGCCATTCATCGTCCCGCCGGCCGGGACGCTTCTCCGGTCCGACGGACGGAAGCCGGCCGGCCGGCCTCGATCTCGCGCCGACCATGACTCCGGCCGGACAGAAAGATCAATGCCTTGCCGGCGCGTCGGCGGGACGCCCCCCGGCTCTCCCCAAGGCTGTGGGCCAGGACGGCAGGCCAGGGCGGCGGGTCGTCCTGCCGCGTCGACGCGGTTGACACTTGTCAATCCGGCGCGAAACGTGCCCTTCGGCGCCGTGCACAAGCCGCGAGGACGAAGCGACCCCGATGACCGAAGCCCTGCCCGCCCCTTTCCGGTCCCGCGCGCTTGCCGTCGAGCCGCAATGGATCGACTATAACGGCCACCTCAACCTCGCCTATTACCACGTCCTCTTCGACCGTGGCGTCGACGAGCTGTTCGACGCGATCGGCCTCGGCGAGAGCTACCGCGCCCGCACCGGCTTCACCACCTACACGGCCGAGACCCACGCGCGCTACCTGAAGGAGGTGCCGCGGGGCTCCTTCGTCGTCGTGTCGAGCCTGATCGTCGGCCTCGACGAAAAGCGCCTGCACGTCTTCCAAGAAATGCGCCACCTCGACGGCTGGCTCGCCGCGACGCTCGAAAGCCTCAGCCTCTCGGTCGACCAGCGCGGCGACGCGCCGAAGGTCGCGCCGTTTCCGGCAAAGACGGTCGAAACAGTCAGGGCCGGCTTCGCGGCGCATGAAGGCCTGCCGCGCCCCGCCGATCTTCACCGGGCGATCCGGCCGCTCGGCTGAGCCCGTCGCGGCGCGGATGCATTCCCGTCGGCGGCGCTCGCCGGCGTCATACGGTTTCCGGCAGATCGCTTCGTGATGCCGGAAACAAAGACGCTCATTCCGCGCGGGCTTGATACGAGCCCCGCTCCGATCGAGCCGATCTCGTATCAGGCGGCCTTGGCGGCGTCGCGGCGCTCCTTCGGTCCGGTTTCACGCAGCTGTCGGGCGAGTTCGGAAAGGGCGGCCTCGGCACCCCCGGTCCTCGCCTGGGCGCCCTGGGCCCCGATGCCGAGTTCGGCGAGCACCGACAGGGTGATCGCCTGTTCGAGCAGGCGCGCATCCTTGGCGAGGCAGTAGATCATCACGTGGAACTGCAGCTTGCCGATGTCGCTGGTGGCGACGCTGACCTCGGTCTCCGGCCCGGCCGTCTCGAAACCGGCCTTGCGCGCGGCGAACTGATGGAAGCGGGAGGCCAGCTCGCGATCGGGCGCCAGGGCCTTCTGCGCCGCCGCCTCGATCGCCGCGATGACGCGTCCCGGCAGATGCGCCTGTTCGAGGGTCAGGGTGAAGCGGTGCGGCGCGTAGTGGCGCGGCTGCGCCTCGACCTTGACGGCGCCGGTGAGCAGCACCGAATTCGGCAGCATCACCGTCCGCCCGGTTCCCGACGCCCCGAGATTGCGCGACGGCAGCTCGGTGATCGTCGTCGAGAACAGGCCGTGGTCGATCACCTCGCCATGAATGCCGCCGATCTCGATGCGGTCGCCGACCTTGAAGAGATGGCCGCCGAACCTCAGCATCGAGCCCGCCGCGCACATGATCAGCTCCTTGGTCGCGACGACGAAGGCGACGAGCACCGCCGTCAGCGACAGCATCATGTCCTGGATCTCGGACAGCCAGATCGCCAAGAGTCCGATCGCCAGGAGGACGTTGCAGAGCGCCCGGAGCTTGAACCGGTGCCGCCGCACCAGCACCGGGTCCGACCGGCGCCCGATCAGGGCGTCGCCGATCATCCGGCAGGCGAACAGCGCGACGATCATGACGAGCGTGACGGTCAGGTTGTCGGCGATCCGCGAGGGAATGAAGAAATGCATCGGCCACGGCTCCCGCCGCCGCACGCCGGGAAACGGAGCGTTTCCACGGGGCGGCCGGCTACGCAAAGGTCGGTCAGGTTCTCTCGCTTATCGGGCCGATACGGTTAAGCGGAGCTTTACCGATTGTGGTCATTTCGAGGTGATTTGCGGGCTTCCTCGGCAGGGTGCGCCGGCAGGGCCGCCCCGCGACCGCCGGGCGGCCGGACATCGACGGCGGTCCCCGCGGGCCACGGTCCGCGGCCCCGCCCCGGCCTTTGTTGCAAAGCCTCCCGCCAGACTCTAATCCGTCGGCGTCAGAGCATCACTCACGACGGATCGGGACGCGACAAAATGGCATCGAAGAAGCTCCTCCTGCTGCCGGGCGACGGCATCGGCGCCGAGATCATGGTCGAGGTGGAAAAGCAGATCGCGATCCTCAACCGGCACGCCGCCGCCGGTTTCGAGACCGAGACGGCGCTGGTCGGCGGCTGCGCCTACGACGCCGAGGGTGCGCCGGTCTCAGATGCGACCATGGCGCTGGCGCAGGCGGCCGACGCGGTGCTGCTCGGCGCCGTCGGCGGCCCGAAATGGGCCGGCGTCGCCTACGAGATGCGGCCCGAGGCGGGGCTGCTGCGGCTGCGCAAGGAGATGCAGCTCTTCGCCAATCTCAGGCCGGCGATCTGCTATCCGGCGCTCGCCGACGCCTCCTCGCTGAAGCGCGAGATCGTCGAGGGGCTCGACATCCTGATCGTGCGCGAGCTCACCGGCGGCGTCTATTTCGGCGAGCCGAAGGAGATCGTCGACCTCGGAAACGGCCAGAAGCGGGCGATCGACACGCAGGTCTACGACACCTACGAGATCGAGCGCATCGCCCGGACCGCCTTCGATCTCGCCCGCACCCGGCGCGGCAAGGTGACGTCGATGGAAAAGCGCAACGTGATGAAGTCGGGCCTCTACTGGAACGAGGTCGTCACCCGCATCCACCGGGACGAATATCCCGACCTGACCCTCGAGCACGAACTCGCCGATGCCGGCGGCATGAAGCTGGTCAAGGCGCCGAAGCAGTTCGACGTGATCGTGACGGACAACCTCTTCGGCGACATGCTGTCCGACATCGCGGCGATGCTGACCGGCTCGCTCGGCATGCTGCCCTCGGCCTCGCTCGGCGCCGCGGATGCGAAAACCGGAAAACGCAAGGCGCTCTACGAGCCGGTGCACGGCTCGGCGCCGGACATCGCCGGCACGGGCAAGGCCAATCCCCTCGCGATGATCGCCTCGCTCGCCATGGGCCTGCGCTATTCCTTCGAGATGATCCGCGAAGCCGACGCGCTGGAAGCCGCCGTCGCCGAGACGCTGGAGGCCGGCATCCGCACCGGCGACGTCATGGCGCCGGGCTGCACCGAAGTCGGCACGGGCGAGATGGGCGATCAGGTGGCGGAACGGTTCCGGGCGAAACTCGAAGGCTGACGGGTGGCCGGCGGCAACTGAATCGGGAGGACGGCGATGGACTATCTTTCGGCCCTGGAAACGCTGCACGCGGTGCTGCGTCCGGCGTCCTACGTCGAGATCGGCTGCAGGCAGGGCCGCAGCCTCGCCCTCGCCCGGTGTCCGTCGGTGGCGATCGACCCGGACTTCGAGATCATCGCTGAACTTCGCGCCCCGACCCGCATCTTCCGCAAGACCAGCGACGACTTCTTCGCCAAGCAGGATCTCGAGGCGCTGCTCGGCGGCAAGGTCGACCTCGCCTTCGTCGACGGGATGCACAAGGCCGAATTCGCGCTGCGGGACATCCTCAATCTCGAAGAACACGCCCGCCAGGCGAGCGTCGTCGTGGTCGACGACGTCCTGCCGCAGGAGATGGAGTGGACCACCCGCGAGAGGCTGACCAAGGCCTGGACGGGCGACGTCTACAAGGTCGTGCCGTTTCTGCGGAAACATCGGCCGGACCTGACCGTCCGGGTCTTCGACGTCGCCATGAAGGGCATGGCGGTCATCACCGGCTTCGACCCGGGCAACCGCACCCTGCAGAAGAACCTCGCCGAGCACGAGGCCGCACTTGCCGGAAGCGACTTCGCGTTTTCCGACATCGACACGCTGCGCCGGACGATCGCGCCCGAGCCGACGGCGCAATTCGCCGGTTTCGTCCGGGACCTGCGCCGGCAGCGCGGCGATCCGGCACCGGCCCGTCCCCGCGCCGACGCCGACCTCTATCTCGACCTTTTGAAACGCAGCCTGCTCAACGAGATCTATCTCGACGACGAGATGCGGCTTCTTTACCTGCGCGACTGCATCGACGGCGCCGACCGCTTCGACTATGCCGTCCTGCACGACATCCGCGACAGGCGGAGCGACGGCTTCGCCGCGCTGGCCGCCAGCCGGCGGGTCGGGCGTTTTCCCGACCGCAAGATCGGCAAGTCCGGCTTCAGCCACACGATGATGGGTCGCCTCAGGCTGGACAGCCTGCATGAGTGCCTCGACGACCTCAACGGCCGCCGCATTCCCGGCGATCTCGTCGAATGCGGCGTCTGGCGCGGCGGCGGCTGCATTCTGATGGCCGGCTGGCTGAAGGCACGCGGCATCTCGGATCGCGGGCTGGTTGTCGCGGACAGCTTCGAGGGCCTGCCGCCGCCGGTGCACGAGAAGGACCGCGGCCTCGATCTCAGCAAGGAGAAGTTTCCCCAGCTCGCCGTCTCGCTCGAAACGGTGCGCGCCAACTTCGCCGCCTACGGCCTTCTCGACGACGACCGGCAACACTTCCTGAAGGGCTGGTTCCGCGATACGCTTAAGGATGCTCCGTCGGATCGGATCGCGGTTCTGCGGATGGACGGCGACCTCTACGAATCGACCATGGACACGCTCGTCGCCCTCTACGATCGCGTTTCCCCCGGAGGTGTCGTCATCGTCGACGACTACGGTGCGCTGGCGATGTGCCGGCAGGCAATCGACGACTTCTTCGAGGCACGCAAGGAGAGCGTGCCGGCGATGACCAGGATCGACTGGACCGGCGCCTATTTCACCAAGCCGTTCTGAGGGCCTTCGCCGATGCGTTCCTTCACCACAGCGTTCACGCAGCCGATGCTGAAGGCCTATCAGGCCGGGGTGATGGGCTACCGCTACAAGGGCGTCCGCTGCCTGAAGAGCCCGGTCGACATCGCGATCTACATGCGGCTCCTCTGGGATCTCCGGCCGCGGACGATCATCGAGATCGGCAGCCATTCGGGCGGCGGGGCGCTGCTGCTCGCCGACCTCGGCCGGATGCTGGGCCTCGACGCGGCCGTGGTGTCGATCGACCTGAAGAGGCCGGACGGCGTCGACGATCCGCGCATCAAATTCCTCGAAGGCGACGTCATGGCCCTCGATCCGGTGCTGGAAGAGGCGGCGGCGGCCGACGGCCTGCCCCACCCGTGGTTCGTGACCGAGGATTCGGCCCACAGCTACCAGGGCTGCATGGCGGCGCTCGACGTCTTTGCGAGGCTGATGGAAAAGGGCGACGTCCTCGCCATGGAGGACGGCGTCCTCGCCGATCTCGGCCTGTCGGAAAAATACGACGGCGGCCCGAACCGCGCGATCGCGGAATTTTTCGTCGCCCGCCCGGACGTCTTCGAACTCGCCGAGGATTTGTGTGATATGTTCGGCCCGAACGCAACCTACAATCCCAACGGATATCTGAGGAGGCTGTGATCGCCCCCCCGCTGTCGATCGTCGTCGTCTTCCACGACATGCAGCGCGAAGCGGCGCGCACGCTCTATTCGCTCAGCGCCGCCCATCAGAACGGGGCGGGCGTTGGCGACTACGGGGTGATCGCGGTCGACAACGCGTCGGCGCAGCCTCTCGATGCGCGGTTCGTCGCCGGCTTCGGTCCGAATTTCCGGCTGATCCGCCACGAGACGACCTCCGCTTCGCCGGTGGCGGCGGTCAATCTCGGCGTGGGGTCGGCCGAAAGCAGTGCCGTCGCGATCATCGTCGACGGGGCGCGCATGGCGAGCCCCGGCCTCGTCTTCAGAAGCCTGCAGGCGCTGGCATTGGCCGACCTCGCCCTCGTCTATGCACGCAGCTGGCATCTCGGGCCCGACGTCCAGAACAAGAGCTGCCAGGCTGGCTACGACCAGGCGGAGGAAGACCGGCTGCTGGCGGCGGCGGGATGGGAGGAGGACGGTTACGCCCTGTTCTCGATATCGACCCTCGCCCAGTCCTCGGCCGGCGGGTTCCTGGGCCCGATACCGCCCGAATTCAGCTGGGTGGCATTGCCGCACCGGTTGTTCGACGATCTCGGCGGCTTCGACGAGCGCTTTCAGGCCCCGGGCGGCGGGCTGGTCAACCAGGATTTCCGCAATCGCGCCGTCTCGCGGGCCGGGGTGACGCCGATCGAGATCATCGGCGAAGGCGTCTTCCATCAGGTCCATGGCGGGGTCGCGACGAACGTCCCGCTGGAACGCCACCCCATCCGCTCGTTCAAGGCGGAGTACCGCGCGATCACCGGCGAGGAGTTTCGGCCCGCACCGGCCGGGGCGCCGCTGTTCTTCGGCTCGCTGTCTCCGGCAGCCCGCAGCTTCCTTTCCTGACGGCACCGCCTGCCCGTCTGCAACGAGGCGTCGCTTCGCTCCTTTGCCTGCGGCGGCGCCTTTCGGTGCATGTCGGCACCGAAGCATGCGCGACGCGCACATGACCTGTTGCGGTTCCGGCGGCCGGGCGCTCGTCGCGCCCCTGCCTCACGCTCCGCTCGCGACCTCCGGCGGCCCCCTCAACGCATGTTCGTCGCGGTAGGGATCCGGCGTGTTGATGTCGGTCTCCCGCTCCGTCTCGTACCACTGGTCGGCGCGGTAGAGGACGAGCTTGTCGCGTCCGAGGCCCCTCAGCAGCGAATACATCATCGTCAGAAGCACGAAGGCGAAGGGGAAGCCGGCGACGACGGCCGCCGCCTGCAGCGCCTTCAGCCCGCCGGCGACGAGCAGCATCGCCGCGATCGCGCCTTCGGTGACGGCCCAGAACAGGCGCTGGATCTTCGGCGGATCGGAGTGGCCGCCGGCCGTCAGCATGTCGATGACGAAGCTGGCACTGTCCGAGGAGGTGACGAACCAGACGACGATCATCACGATGATGATGCCGCCGATCACCGGCGTCGCCGGGAAGAACTCGATCAGCTTGAAGATCGCCTGGCCGTAGCTCTCCTTGGTGGCCTCGATCAGCCCGGGATTGCCGTCCAGTTCGAGCTTGATCGCCGTGCCGCCGAAGGCGGTGAACCAGAAGAACAGGATCGTCGTCGGGATCAGCAGGACGCCGAGCAGGAACTCGCGGATCGTCCGGCCGCGCGAGATTCTGGCGATGAAGATGCCGACGAAGGGCGACCAGGAGATCCACCAGGCCCAATAGAACAGCGTCCAGTCCACCTGCCAGTCCGTGCCGGAATAGGATTCCACCCAGAAGCTCCAGTGGACGAGCCCTTCGAGATAGTTGCCGACGTTCTCGATGAAGCTGTCGAAGATGAACAGCGTCGGCCCGACGATGACGAAGAAGGTCAGAAGCGCAAAGCTCAGATAGATGTTGAAGTTGGAGATGCGCTTGATGCCGCCGTCGAGGCCGAGCATCACCGAGGTGGTCGCGAAGGCGGTGATGATCGCGATCAGCACCAGCTGGACGAAGATGTTGTCGGGAATGCCGAGAAACGTCTCGAGGCCGGAATTGATCTGCATGACGCCGAGCCCGAGCGAGGTGACGACGCCGAACATCGTCCCGAACACGGCGAGGATGTCGACCGCGTGCCCCCACGGCCCGTAGATCCGCTCGCCGATGATCGGATAGAGCACCGACCGGATCGAGAGTGGCAGGCCCTGGCGATAGTGGAAATAGGCCAGCGACAGCGCGACGATGCAGTAGATGCCCCAGCCGTGCAGCCCCCAGTCGAAGAAGGCGAGCACCATCGCCTGCTTGGCCGCCTCGACGCTTTCCGGCTCGCCGACCGGCGGGGAGAAGAAATGATAGAGCGGCTCGGCCACCGCCCAGTAGAGCAGGCCGATGCCGATGCCGGCCGAAAACAGCATGGCGATCCACGACATCAGGCCATATTGCGGCGTCTCCGTCTGGGCGCCGAGCCGGATGTCGCCGTAGCGGGAGAAGGCGAGATAGACGGTCAGGATCAGCGAGAGATTGGTCACGAGGATCAGGAACCAGCCGAAATAGTCGGCGATCCCCTTCTGCGCGCCCTGGAACACCGTGTCCGCCGTCTCTGGAAAACCGGCCCCGAAGACCAGAAATCCGATGATGAGAATGGCCGAGATCAGGAAGACCGGGCGGCATACGTGAGGAAACGGGCCGAGCGGGCCGGTTTCGACTCGAGTTCCATCGTCGCTGACATTGGCCAAATCTTCGACATCCCTCTGGCTGATGAACTTTCCAAAAGTTAACTGAGCCAGCTATCGTATGCGTCAAGGAAATAATCTCGGCGGGCAGGGAGGTCGGCGCGCCGCCACGCTGAACCCGGCCGGATTTTCGTCGAGATGCCATCGGCTTGGCGACAATCCGGATTCGAAACGGGGGAGCCGTTTTCGATGCCTCGCGATCTGAAATCGGGCGGCCGCGCCAAAGCTGCCGCGCCATGGCAACCCGGAACGGTGGATCGGCGTTGTCGTGCCATCGATGAGACGCAACGGAGGTCGCGATGATCAGGAGCATCCTGAAGGCATTGTTCGTCGGCTGGGTGGCCAAGAAGTTCCTCGAACGGGAACAGGAGCCCAGCCGGCCCACGCCGCAGCAGCCGCGCCGCGCCTGAACGGCAGCGGACAGACGACAAAAGGGTGGCCGGCCGAAAGGCTCGCCGCCCTTTTTCTTGTCCGTTTCCGATCAAGTCGCGCTGCATCGTCCGCCGGCGCGAAGCGATCGACCCGGACCATCGGATCGGGTCGGGGACGGGTCCGGCCTTCGCCTGCCAGACGTCGGATCGTCAGAGCCCGACGAGGTGGCGCTCTTCCTGCGGACAGCTCGGCTCGCTCTCGACATACCAGCCGCGGGCCGTCCAGTTGCGCCCGGCGAGAATGTCGGCGGTCGGAACGCCCGGCCCCGAGGTCTCGTCGACGGCGTAGAAGTCGAAGCAGTTCTCGCCGCGCCGCGCGACGAGGAAGCAGCCGCCGGTGATGCCCTGGTCGCGGTAGAAGGTGCAGAAGCGGCCGTTCATCACGCTCCAGTCCCCCGCCCACAGGCCGATCCGGTCGCGATAGGAGAGCGTTCCGTCGCTGGCATAGGCTTCCGACCAGGGCGTCGCATCGGCATAGACGCCTTCGAGGTCGCGCCCGGAAAACGCCGCCGTCAGGGCCGGGTCGGCGAGAACCGCGGCGGAGGCGGAACCGGTTTCGCCTGTCGCTTCCGTGGCAAAGACCGGCGCGCGGGCACCGACGAGCGACAGAGAAAGAGCGAGAGACAGGGCGGAAAGCGCCGAAACGGCGGCGCGTGAGCGCCGCGGCCGCGCGGCGAAACCGTCCCTGCGTCGCATCGACTTCCTCCCGATCGTCCTCGCCCGCGTCCCGCCGAGACACCTTGCCGCTTCCGGCGGCGGCATGCCAGTGGAAACCGCAAGCCGGGCGTATCGCCCAATGCCGCCGATCGCTCCGCCGCCGCCGGCAAATCCGCTCCCGACCGCGGGCACGGGCTTGCCATCGCCGCCGTCCCGTTGTATGCGCCGCATCGTCAAGGCCCGGTTTTTCAGCTGGGGGCTGAACGGAAGGCTGCCGGTTTGCCGGTGTCATGGCGCATGAACGTCGCCTGCTTCCCGTGTCTCCGCTCTCGACCGCTCTCGATACCGCCTTTCCGATCGGCCGCCGCGGCGGCCTTGCCGGGAAGTCGCAGAGGCTTAGCCGCTGGATCGGGCCCAATTGGAAGAAAGGCGTATCGCGAATGGCTCTCTACGAGCACGTGTTCCTCTCGCGCCAGGACATTTCGAACCAGCAGGTCGACCAGCTGGTGGAAACGTTCCGGGGCATTCTGGAAAACAACGGCGGCAAGGTTCTCAAGGTCGAGAACTGGGGGCTGAAGACCCTCGCCTACCGCATCAAGAAGAACCGCAAGGCGTATTACACGCTGCTCAACATCGACGCGCCCTCGACGGCGGTCGACGAGCTGGAGCGGCTCATGCGCTTCAACGAGGACGTCCTGCGCTACATGACGATCCGCGTCGAGCAGCACGAGGACGGGCCGTCGGCGATGATGCAGAAGCGCGACGACCGTCCGCGCCGGGGTGGTGACCGTGGCGATCGCGGTGAGCGGGGGGATCGCGGCGACCGCGGCCCGCGCCGCGACCGGGACCGCGACGACGATCGCCCCCGCCGCAACCGTGACCACGATTCGGAGTAAGCGCACATGGTCGACATCGCCCAGCTTCCCACCCGCCGGCCGTTCCACCGCCGCCGCAAGTCCGATCCGTTCTCCGGCGCCGAGTCGCCGAAGATCGACTACAAGGACATCCGGCTGCTGCAGCGCTACATCTCCGAGCGCGGCAAGATCGTGCCGTCGCGCATCACCGCCGTGTCGCAGAAGAACCAGCGCGCCCTCGCCCGGGCGATCAAGCGCGCCCGCTTCCTCGGTCTGCTGCCCTACGTGATCAAGTAAGGCGCCGCGCCGGGCTTTCCGGCGCCTCACCCGCGGCGGCGCGCATCGGCGCGGCCCGCGGGCGGACCGATCGGAGCAGGCTGCGCGCGGGCGACCGCGCGTGGCATATAAAAGACAAGACCGATGAAAGACCACGATCGCGGCGGCAGGGCCCGCCGGCGATCGAGTTGGGGCCGCTTCCGGCCTCTAACTGCGAGATGCGCAGGACAGCGACCAGGCGATGACCCCTTCGAAGCTTCTCATAGCCGCCGCGGCGGGCGCAGCCAGCGCGCTTCTGTTTCTCGGGCTCGTCCTGCAGTCGGGCTCGGCCGTCTCGCTGGCGCTCGCAGCGCCGATCCCGGTGTTCATCGTCAGCCTCGGCTGGGGCAGTCTCGCCGGCTTCATCGCGGCGATCGTCTCGGCCGTCCTCGTCTCGACCCTGTCCGGCATCGTTTCCGGCGGCCTGCTGGTCTTCGTCGCGATGACCCTGCCGGCCGCGATCGCCGGCCACATGGCCGGCCTCGCGCGGCCCGCGGCGGAGGGTGAGATTTTGCCGCCGCGACCCGGCGTCAAAGTCGCGGATGGCGGCCGGCCCGCGCTCTTGTGGTTCCCGGTCGAGCGCATCCTCTTCGCCATCGCGCTGATGGCCGCCCTCGCCTGCATCGGCCTCGGCTGGTATCTCGGCTACGACGTCGAGGCGCTGAAGCCGGAGATCGTCGACGCCCTGCGCCAGAGCGGCAATGCCGGCCAGATGAGCGACGGCGATCTCGACGCCGTGGCGACGCTGCTTCTGTCGCTGGTGCCGCTGGTCCAGCCGGCCGTGCTGACGCTGGTGCTCTCGGTCGGCCTCTATCTCGCCGCCTGGATCACCCGCATTTCCGACCGCCTGCCGCGCCCGAAGGACGACCTGCCGACGGCCCTGCATCTGCCGCCGCTCGCCCTCGTCGTGTTCGGCGCGGCGCTCGCCGCGAGCTTTTTCCCCGGAACCGTCGAGCACCTCGCCCTCGCGGTCTGCGGTGCCTTCGGCATGGCCTTCACCTTCGTCGGGCTGGCGCAGTTTCACGCCCGCACGCGCGGGCGCTCCAATCGCGGTCTGCTGCTCTTCGCCACCTATGCCGCGATCGCCATCCTTTCCTTTCCGATGTTCCTCTTCACCATTTTCGGCGTCTACGACACGGTGAAGCGGATGCGCTCGCCGCCCCGGCGATGATCCCGGCCCGGCCCGCGGCGCCCCCTCGATCCAGCAACCAGAAACAAGGAATCAGACCATGCAAGTGATCCTGCTCGAACGCATCGCCAGGCTCGGCCAGATGGGCGAAACCGTCCGCGTCCGCGACGGCTATGCGCGCAACTACCTGCTGCCGACCGGGCGCGCGCTGCGCGCCAACGAGGCCAACCGCGCCCGCTTCGAGGCCCAGAAGGCCCAGCTCGTCCAGCGCAACGAGGAGCGCAAGACCGAGGCCCGCGGCGTTGCCGAGACGCTCGACGGCCGGATCTTCGTCGTCGTCCGCTCGGCCGGCGAGACCGGCCAGCTCTACGGCTCCGTCTCGACCCGCGACATCGCCGAGATCCTCGCCGCCGAGGACTTCAAGATCGGGCGCAACCAGGTCGAGCTCAATCAGCCGATCAAGTCGATCGGCATCCACGCCGTCGAGATCAGCCTGCATCCGGAAGTGTCGGTGGAGGTGAAGCTGAACGTCGCCCGTTCGCCGGACGAGGCCGAGCGCCAGGCGCGCGGCGAGGACCTCACCTCGGCCGACGCAATCTACGGTGCCGACGAGCCCGACTACGCCCAGGAGGAGGAGATCCTCGACGAGGAAGCCGAGGCGGAAGGCGAAGATGAACAGCCGGCTTCGTGAAAACAGCGCATCGATGTCGTTTTGATGTCGAAAATGGGGGCCCCGTCGCGGCGGGGCTCTTTTCATATGCGTTTGTGTCCTTAAGATTCTCGATGCAAAGTTTGAACGAGCAACCAGTACCCGACGGCATTGTCCAGCCGCCGCGGTCTCTGGAGCCTCGGGCGACCATCTGAATGCACTCCGCGGGGACACGGGGGATGGCACGGCCGAGCCGGGAGGGGCCGGGCCGTCCTTCTCGGCTCGACGGTGCGGGTTTCTCGCAACGGGCACCCGGACCGATCAAGGTTCTCAAGGCTTTCCGCTGCTCGCCCGGCGCTCCGACGGCTGTTGCCAGGAGATCGGCGCCATGAACCGCATTCTGAAATACTATGTCGACACCCTCATCCAGACCGGCGACTTCACCATCATCGATGCCGACGGCGTGCGCCACAACTGGGGCGACCACACGGGAACGCCCGTCGCGATCCGCTTCAATTCCCGAAAGGCCGAAAGAGCGGTCGCGCTCAATCCCAGTCTGAAGTTCGGCGAAATCTTCATGAACGGCGAAGCGGACGTCCTCGAAGGGAGCGTCTACGACGTCCTCGCGGTGATATTCCGCAACGCCGGCAACTACGCGACCAGCCGGCGCTGGATGCGTGCCATCGAAAAGATGCGCCACGTCGCCCGCCGGATCGTGCAGTACAACACGCCGACCCGCGCGCGCTCCAACGTCAAGCATCACTACGACCTGTCCGGCGCGCTCTACGACCTGTTCCTCGACGAGGACCGGCAGTATTCCTGCGCCTATTTCGAGCGCCCCGACGCGACGCTCGAGGAGGCGCAGCTCGCCAAGAAGCGCCACATCGCCGCCAAGCTGCATGTCGACCGCGAGGATATGCGCGTCCTCGACATCGGCTGCGGCTGGGGCGGCATGGGGCTCTATCTCGCCCGCAATCTCGGCGCCGACGTCGTCGGCGTGACGCTGTCCGACGAGCAGCTGGCGATCGCCCGGCAGCGGGCCGCCGAGGCCGGCCTCGCCGAACGGACCGACTTCCGCCTGCAGGACTACCGCAGGACGGAGGGGCCGTTCGACAGGATCGTCTCGGTCGGCATGTTCGAGCATGTCGGCGTCGGCTTCTACGACGCCTTCTTCGCCCATTGCGCCGAGATCCTGAAGGAGGACGGCGTGATGCTGCTCCACACGATCGGCCGCTACGATCCGCCCGGCAACACCAACTCCTTCATCCAGAAATACATCTTTCCCGGCGGCTACATCCCTTCGCTGTCCGAGGTCATGGCCGCCGCCGAGCGCAGCGGCCTGATCATCAGCGACGTCGAGATCCTCAGGACGCATTATGCCGAGACGCTGAAGCACTGGCGGGAGCGCTTCCTGTCCCGGCGCGACGAGGCGAAGGCGCTCTACGACGAGCGCTTCTGCCGGATGTGGGAGTTCTATCTCGCCGCCTCCGAGACCGCCTTCCGCTGGCAGAACCTCGTCGTGTTCCAGCTGCAGTTCGTCAAGCGGCTCGACGCCCTGCCGATCGTCCGCGGCTATATGGGCGCCGAAGAAGAGCGGCTGCGCACCCTCGACCAGCGCGCCTGCCGCGCCGTCGCCGGCCGGAAGGAGCCCGCGGCGGCGGAACTCGCCGGGCGCGAGGCGGCGGAATAGGCCGCGAGGCTGCCGGCGCGTCCGCAAGGCCGGACGCCGAAACGAGGAAGGCCAGCGGCGAGGTCTCGCCGCTGGCCTTTGGTCTGTTCGGTGCCGGGCCGGAACGCGCCCCTCGGCAAGGCGCCCGCCGGCCATGCGATTGAAAGGGCAGCCCTCGGAAAGCCGCCCTCCTGCGTCACGTCAGCCGAACAGTTCCAGTTCGCCGTCGTCGTCGACATCGTCGTTGGCGGCCGCCACATCGTCGATGTCGGCCTTGTGGAGGCGCCGCTTCAGCTCGGCCAGCCGGATCGTGTTCAGCGCCGGCCCGATGGTGATCGACCAGCCGTCGACGGTCTCGTCGCCGACGGCGGAGACGAAGGCAGACAGGTTGTCGAGCACCTGGGTCGTGTGGTCGATCCGCTGGACGGCCCGGATGTAGTCCGGATCGTGCGACAGATGCTCGTGGCAGACCAGGTGGTGCATTTCCTCGGTCGTGACGGCGAGAGCCCGCAATTCCTCGGCCAGGATCTGCAGCAGGCTGGAGAGGGGAAGGGTCGTCATCGGAGCTCTCGATCTGTCCGGTAGAAGATAAGCACTGCGGTCGCGGCACGATCTCGTCGGCGCCGCGCCCCTGAGCGATCAGAAGAGATCGACGTCGCCGATCGACTGAGGCGCCCGCACGGGAGCCGCGACCGGAATCTTCGGCATCGCGGTGTCCTCGAAGAAGATCTGCCGCGCCCGGCCGGAATGCGGCCAGTATTCGATCCTGCGGCCGCGCGTGCCGCCAAGGGAGCCGCCGAGATAGCGGATGTTCTCCATCTGCAGGAAGCGCTCGGCGAAGGCGCCGTTCTTGGCGCCGACGTCGGAGAGGCCGTCGACCGTGCGCGCGCCGCCGAAGAGCTTGGCTTCGAGATGGCCGCGGCGGGCGCCGCGATTGAGGAGGCCGTTGATCAGCACTTCCATCAGATAGAGGCCGAAGCTCTCGGCGCGGCCCGCCTCGCTTCCGCCGCTGCCCGGCAGGAGGAAGTGGTTCATGCCGCCGACGCCGGCACCCGGATCGCGGATGCAGGCGGCGACGCAGGAGCCGAGCAGCGTGGTGAGGACGGTGTCCTCGCCGCGCTCGACGCGCGCTTCGCCCTGCATGATGTGGATGCGGTTGGGTCGCCCGCCGGTGATCATTGCAGACGCCCCACGACGGCTTCGATGGTCTTCTTCAGGACCGGCACGGTGATCGGCTTGGCAAGGAAGTTGTTCACGCCGAGCTGCGCCGCCTTCATGACCAGCTCGCGATCGCCCTTCGACGTCAGGATGATGAACGGGGTCTTCTTGGTGGCACCGTAGGACCGGATCGCCTTGAGAAGCTGGATCCCGTCCAGCTTCGGCATGTTGAAGTCCGAGATGATGATGTGGCACGGGGTCTGCATCATCGCCTTCAGCGCTTCCTCGCCATCGCAGGCAAAGACGATCTGCTTGATGCCGAGCTGCTCCAACGCGTCGCGAATCAGCATGCGACTGGTTCGATGGTCGTCGACGATGAGGACTTTGAGATGATCTGCGATGCTCATGGCGTTATTCCTTCCGAGGCCGAGTAGACACGAATTTGATGAACGAAGTCTCTCATTCGGTCGCGAATTCGTTGGTTTCTCCGAGTGTTAACTCCCATTGAAGATCTGCTTCGCGATCCGTGCCAGGGGCAACTGACGCGCCACGGCGCCGATCTCGTTGGCAACGCGCGGCATGCCGTAGACGAGCGAGCTCTCCTCGTCCTGGCCGAGCGTCGCGGCGCCTTGCCGGCGCATTTCGAGCAGTCCCTGGGCGCCGTCGCGCCCCATGCCGGTGAGGATGACGCCGCAGGTCGAACCGCTGAAGTTCTTGGCGACCGACCCGAACAGGACGTCGACCGAGGGCCGGTGCCCGGAGACGGTCTCGCCTTCGATCAGGGCCACCGACGGCCGCGCGCCGGGCTTGACCACCATGTGGCGTCCGCCGCCGGGCGCGAGGTAGATGTGACCCGGCAGCAGCGGCTCGCCGCCCTTCGCCTCGCTGACGCGGGCGCGCGACACCCGGTCGAGCCGCGCCGCGAAGGAGCCGGTGAAGGCGGCCGGCAGATGCTGGACGATCACCGTCGGAGGGCAGTCGGCCGGAAATTCCGCCAGCACCTGCATCAGCGCCTCGACGCCCCCGGTGGAGGAACCGATGGCGATGAGATCCGGCAGGTGGCCGCGGCGGCCGCGCACCGGCTCGCTTTCCGCCTGGCGAGGCAGCGCCGGGCCGCCGCGGCGCCGTGCCATGCCGGCCTTGGCGCGGGCCGCCTCCTTGATGAGCGAGGGCAGCTCGTTGAACATCGTCTCGCGGGCGCTCGGCTTGGCGATGCAGTCGAAGGCGCCGATCTCCAGCGCCGCGAGCGTCGTCGCCGCGCCCGGCGCCGTGAGGTTCGAGACCATGATCACCGGCGTCGGCCGCAGCCGCATGATCTTTTCCAGGAACTCGATGCCGTTCATGTTCGGCATCTCGACGTCGAGCGTCACCACGTCGGGGTCGAGTTCCTTCATCTTGTCGCGGGCCTCGAACGGGTTCGAAGCCTCGCCGACGACGATGATGTCCGGATCGTTGCGCAGCGCATGCTTGATCAGCGCCCGCATGGTGACGGAATCATCGACGACAAGAACGCTCGCTGCGCACATCTTCACGCCTTCCCTGCGAACCGGCGGTCCTCGCGAGGATCTCCGGACGGCTGCACGTTACCCAATGTTCCTGGTCTTTCCGCCGGGGCGGTGCCGCCCGCATGGCGATGCGATGTCGGTCCGGCCGTCAGATCGCAGCGACCGGCCGCCATCGCCGTCACCGGACCTTGCGGTAGGAGGTGTTGCCCTGAAACTCGACGGTCTCGAGGGCCGGCCCCGTCACCCGCTCGGAATGGCCGATGAACAACACGCCGTTCGGCAGGATCCTTTCGCAGAACCGCTTCCAGACGCGCTCGCGCGTCGGCTGGTCGAAATAGATCGTCACGTTGCGGCAGAAGATCGCGTCGAACTGGCCCCGCATCGGCCATTCGCCGTTGAGGTTGAGCTCGCGGAAGGCGACGAGGTCGCGCATCGCATCGCTCACCTCGAACTGCATCTCCGTCGCGGCCTGGCCGCGGCTGCCGCCCTCGGTGACGCTCGGGCGGAACCACTTGCGGCGCAGGTCCACCGGCACGCTCTCGAGGGCGCTGGCGCCGTAGACGCCGGCCCTGCCGGTGGCGACGACGTTGGGGTCGATGTCGCTGGCGAGAATCCGGACGTCGTGATCGGCCGCACTCGGCATCAGCGACAGGATCGTCATGGCGATCGAATAGGGTTCGTGGCCGATCGAGCAGCCCGCCGACCAGATGCGCACCCGCGCGCCGCGCTTCGCCGCGTCGAGCAGCGGCGGCAGCAGGCTGTCGCGCAGGAAGTCGAAGTGGTGCTTCTCGCGGAAGAAGTGCGTGACGTTGGTGGTCAGCGATGCCAGCATCGAGGTGCGCTCGCCGGCGCCGGCCTTGTCCTGGACGAGGGCGCAGTAGTCCTTGAAGCTCTGCAGGCCGAGGGCGCGCAGCCGCTTCGACAGGCGCGAATAGACGAACGTCGCCTTGGTGTCGGCGAGATAGATGCCCGCATCCTCGTAGAGCAGCTTCGCGATGGTCGCGAAGTCTCCCTCGGTCATCGGGAACTCGCCGTTGCCGAGCGACGCGGTGCCAGCGCCCGCCCGCCTCGAAACGTGCGTCATGGACTCACGCGTAGCCGTCACCGACCTACTCTCCTCGACCGCGGGCCGCTTACATGCCGCCACGCATTGGCTGGAGCGGTCCCGGCCGGGACCGCCTCTTCAGTTCAAGTCAGGCTGCAGCCTGGAACGGCGGCAGCACGTTGTCCGTCGCGATCAGCGAGATCATCCGGCCCTCGATCGCCATGACGCCGCGCACGAAGGTCTTGGCGAGGTCCGAGGCGAGATCCGGCGTCGGCTGCAGGAGGTCGTCGGTGATCGTCAGGATGTCCGACACGGCATCGACGAGGAGGCCGAAGAGCTGCTGCTCGACCCTGACGACGATGATCACGCTGCGGGCCGTCGGCACGGTGCGGGGAAAGCCGAGCCGGGCGGCGAGATCGACGATCGGCAGCACCGCGCCGCGCAGGTTGATCACGCCGTTCACGTAGGAGGGCGCATGCGGCAGCGGCGTCGCCGTCGTCCAGCCGCGGATCTCGCGCACCGACATGATGTCGACGCAGAACTCCTGCTCGCCGATGCAGAAGGCGATGAGCTCGCGGGCCGACCGCGGATCGTTGCGATTGTCGTTCTGGGGTGGCGAAACCGTCGTCATCCTGCTCACTCCGCTGCGTGCTGCATGCCGCTGTTGAAGAAATTGCCCTCGACCCGCGACGTCGCGACGACCGCGTCGACGTCGAGAATGAGCGCGACCCGCCCGTCGCCGAGGATCGTCGCGGCGGCGATGCCCGGGACGCGGCCGTAATTGGCTTCGAGGCTCTTGATCACCACCTGCCGCTGGCCCTGGATGGCGTCGACGAGCAGCGCCGAACGGGCGCCGTTCTCGGCCTCGACGAGGATCGCGACGCCGCCGGTGGCATTCGCCAGCTCGTAGGAGTAGCCGAGCTCGCGAGCGACGTCGACGAGCGGCATGAAGGTGTCGCGGACCTGTACGAGCCGGGCGTCGCCGCCGAAGCTCTTCACCTCGCTCGCCTTCGGCTGCAGCGTCTCGATGATCGCGGTCAGGGGCACGACCACGGTCTGGTCGCCGACCGAGACGATCATGCCGTCGAGCACCGCGAGCGTCAGCGGCAGGCTCATCGTGAAAGTCGAGCCGCGGCCGGGCTTGGAGGCGATCGAGACGCGGCCGCCGAGGGCCTGGATCGAACGCTTGACGACGTCCATGCCGACGCCGCGCCCGGAGAGCGAGGAGATCTTCTCGGCGGTCGAGAAGCCGGGCAGGAAGATCAGGTTGTCGATCTCCTCGTCCGAAAGGTTCGCCTCGGCCGGGATCAGCCCCTTCTTGATGGCGATCTCCTTGACGCGCTTGCGGTTGATGCCGGCGCCGTCGTCGGAGATCTCGATGACGATGCGGCCCGAGCGGTGCATCGCCGCGACGCGCACGACGCCTTCCTCGGCCTTGCCGGCGGCGAGGCGGTCGGCGGGCTTTTCGAGGCCGTGGTCGATGGCGTTGCGGATCATGTGGGTGAGCGGATCGGCGAGCCGCTCGATCACGGTCTTGTCGACCTCGGTCCACTCGCCCTCGGTGATCAGCCGGACCTGCTTGCCGGAAATGTCGGCGACCTCGCGCACCAGCCGCGGCAGGCGCTGGAACACCGACTTCACCGGCTGGGCGCGGATCGCCATGACCGAGTCCTGGATCTCGCGGGTCAGCTGTTCGAGCTCGTCGAAGCCGACGGCGACGTCCGAGGCCCGGGCAAGGCCGGCCTGATAGGCGCGCTGCGACAGCATCACCTGATGGATCACCAGTTCGCCGACGAGATCGATGAGGCGGTCGACGCGCTCGAGATCGACGCGGATGGTCTGGGCCGCGCCGCCGCCGGCGCCGCCCTTGCCGTCGCCGCCGGCATCGGCCTTGGCGGCGGCTGCCGGAGCCGCCGGGGCGGGTGCCGGGGTCCTGGCGGCGGGCGCCGCGGCCGTCGCCTTCGGCTCCTCGGGCTCGCGCATCTCGGGCGCGTCCTTCGGCTCCTCCTCGTCCTTCGCCGGCGTCTCCAGCGGCTCGTCGTCCGGCGTCGCCCGGATGCGGGCGAGGATGTCGGCGATGTCGGGATCGTCCGCGTCGATCTCGCCGTCCGGTGCGTCGTGGACGGCCTCGATCGTCAGGTCGCAGTCGAACTCGACGAATTCGAAGACCTCGCGGACCTTTTCCTCGGACTCGGCGGTGGAAAGCTCGATGGTGAAGGTGAGATAGGCGCCTTCCGGATCGATCGCCGGCAGCAGCGGCACTTCCGAAATGTTGCAGGCGACCTTCGCCTCGCCCAGCGTGTAGACGTCGCGCAGCACCCGGTTGGCCTCGTTGGCCTTGGCGTACATGCGCGGCGACGGCTTGAAGACGATGCGGAATCTGTTGTCGCCGCCGATGCCCATCAGGTCGCCGAGATCGACCGCGACCGGGGTGAAGTCGAGATCGCCCATGCCGTCGTCGTAGACCGGGCCGTCGGAGGGCGCGCTGGCGCCGGCCGCCTTCGGCGCCGGCGGCTCCTCGCCCTTGGCGAGGGCGACGAGGCCCTTCAGCTCGTCGATCAGGCCGGCATTGCGCTCGGCGTCGGCCGAGCCGCCGTCACGGGCGACCGTGACGAGGTCGGCCAGCGCGTCGGCCGAGCGCAGCATGATCTTGAGGACTTTTTCCGAGGAATCGAGACGGCCCGAGCGCATTTCGTCGAGGGTCGTCTCGAAGACGTGGGCGAAGTGGACGAGATCGTCCAGGCTGAACGCGCCGGCACCGCCCTTGATCGAGTGAACGGCGCGGAAGACGGCGTTGACGGTGTCGGAATCCGCTTCCCCGTTCTCGATCGCCAGAAGTCCCGCCTCGAGGTCCGCCAACTGCTCGGCGCATTCCTCGAAGAAGGTTGCCCGGATTTCGGCCATTGCGTCCATGGTCTGTCTCTTTCCACCCTCGGTCCGGCCTCAGCGCGCCGGTGAAATGCCTTGCAGTTGCGGCCGAATGCGGCGCCGCCTCAGGCGGCGACCCTGTTGATCGCGTCGACCAGCTTGGTCGGGTCGAAGGGCTTGACGATCCAGCCCGTGGCGCCGGCGAGCCGGGCGCGCTGCTTCTTCTCCGCGTCGCTCTCGGTCGTCAGGACGAGGATCGGGATGGCGCGGCGCGCGGAATTGGCCCGGACCGCCTCGATGAACTGGAAGCCATCCTTCCTCGGCATGTTGATGTCGGTGATGATCACGTCGGGCTCGATGTCCATGCTCTCGAGGACCTCGATGCCGTGCTGGCCATCCTCCGCCTGGACGACCGTGAAGCCCGAAGAGGCCAGCGTGACCTTGAGCATCTCGCGCATGGTGCGCGAGTCGTCGATGGTGAGAATGGTGCGTTTCATTGTGCGACTTCCTTTTCGAGAATGGCCTGAGGCGTGAGACCGAGGACCTGAAGGCCGGAGGTGAAAGAATCGGACGGCTCCGCGATGCTGAAGGCCGCCATGTCGTCCTTCCAGGTGGCGGCGGCGGCGATCAGGATCTGGACGCACTGGGTGCCGAGGCGCTCGACCTTCGAGGCATCGAGGACGATGTTCTGGCCGCGCAGCGACATCAGCTTCTCGGTCAACGGCGTCGCGGCCTTGAGATCGAGGATCTCGGGCAGCGTGTAGACCGCGCCTTCGACGGCGGTCGTCTTGGGTGACTTGCGGGGCATCAGAGCTTCTCCGGGATTGCGACGGAAACGGCACCGCGGCGGCGCGGGGCGGGGCGCGACGCGTCTCTCGGCGCGCGGCGGAAGGCGGCACGCGCCGCGCGCCTCGCCAGCGCCTCGGGAGCCCCGCGGGACGCCGCGGACGAGGAGGCCTTCGCGGTGCATGATTTCGTATTCTTCACGGCCATCGACTGCGACTCGAGCATTGCGCGCCCAGGAAGGGAAACTTTCGTCGGAAACTAGCCGCAACCTCCTAAGCAATTCTTTATCGGACCTGCAGCTGTCCGACCGGAACCGCCGCCGCGTGCCCGATCTGCGACGACATCACCTGTACTTACGAAACATTCCCCAAGTGTAGCCATGTTGTTTTCTAAAGCCCGCCGCACCGGCAAAGATCACCGTCCGGCGCGGCCGTCCCTTCCCGACGCACCCTTTCCACACAATGCCCGCCGGCCTGTGCGAGGCTTGTGCCGCGCCTCTTGAGGCAGGCCCGCGAATGGTGGAGAAGGGTCCGATGCGGGTGGCGACGGGAGGCGCGAGGCAGCGATGTCACAGACGGCAGCAAAACGGCCGGTGGTCTTCGTCTTCGGCTCGGTCAACGTCGATCTCGTCTGCCGCGTCGCGACCATCCCGCGGCCGGGAGAGACCGTGCTCTCCGCCCGCTACGAACAGCTCTTCGGCGGCAAGGGCGCCAACCAGGCCGTCGCGGCGGCGCGGGCCGGCGGCGCGGCGGTGTGCCTTGCCGGCGCGGTCGGCGACGACGAACTCGGCGAACGGTCGCGGGCCGCCCTTTCCGGCGAGGGCATCGACGTCGGCAGCCTCGCCACCACCGGCGAGCGCACAGGCTGCGCCTTCATCACCATCGACGCCGACGGCGAGAACGCCATCACCGTGGCGAGCGGCGCCAATCTCGAAGCGCGCGCCGATGCCGCCGATCCGGCACTGTTTCGCGAAGACGCCGTCCTCGTCCTGCAGATGGAGGTTCCGCTCGCCGAGAGCCTCGCGGCCGCCGAAAGGATGCGGGCGGCGGGCGGCCGGGTCGTGGTCAACCTCGCCCCCGTGCCCGCCGGGCTGCGCCGCGAGGATCTGCGGCGGCTTCTCGCCGCCTGCAGCGTGCTCGTCGTCAACGAGACCGAACTTGCCGCCGCAGCGGCGCTGGCCGGGCTCTCCGGCGAGACGCCGGCGGCCCTCGCCGGTGCGCTCGGCGCGGGATACGCGCTGGCGGTGATCGCGACGCTCGGCGGCGACGGCGTCCTTCTCGCCGACGCGCCGGGCACGATCGAGACGTTGCCGGCGCTCGCCGTCGACGTGGTGGACACGACGGGGGCCGGCGACACCTTCGTCGGCGTCTTCGCCAGCGGTCTCGCCGCCGGGCTCGCGCTGCCGCAGGCGGCGCGGCGGGCGGTGGCCGCGGCGTCCCTCGCCTGCCGCAAGGTCGGCGCGCAGACCGCCATGCCCTTCGCCGCCGAGATCGACGCGGCGCTCTCCGCGCCGTGACGGACGGTCCGCCGCGGGCGATCGCCCATCTCCGCCTCGCGCTCAGCCCGGACTGGAGCATCGGCCCCGGCAAGGCCCGGCTGCTCGAGGCGATCGAGGCGACCGGCTCCATCGCCGCCGCCGGGCGCCGCCTGAAGATGAGCTACAAGCGCGCCTGGAACCTCGTCGAGGAGCTGAATGCCGGCTTTCGCGAACCGCTGGTCACCTCGACGCGGGGCGGCAGCACCGGCGGCGGCGCCGGCCTGACGCCTGCCGGCCGCAGCGTGCTCGACGGTTACCGGCGGATCGAGGCGCAGGCCGAGGCCGCCGTCGCCGCGGAGGTCGCGGCGCTGCGGGCGCTGCTCGCGCCGAAGAACGGGGGGCCGGCCGGCCAGTCCGTCGCCGATGAAGGCGAAAGCGATGGCGAAGGCCGCGGGAGCGACGAAGTCTGACGGCGGCGCCTTGACTCTCGCGCCATGGCGATATGTTCTGCGAAACATATCGGAGATCATCAATGACACGCCTTCTATCCGCCGCGCTTTTCGCCACCACCGTCCTCGCCGCCTCGCAGGCGGCCGCCGCCGAGACGACCGTCGTCGCCGTCGCGGCGAACTTCACCGAACCCGCCAAGGAGATCGCCACGGCGTTCCACGAGGCGACCGGCGACACGGCCAAGCTCAGCTTCGGCTCGACCGGGGCGCTCTACACCCAGATCGGCCAGGGCGCGCCGTTCGAAGTGTTCCTGGCGGCCGACGACGAGCGGCCGCGCCGGGCGGTCGACGAGGGTCTCGCGGTGAAGGGCAGCGGCTTCACCTACGCCGTCGGGACGCTCGTCCTCTACAGCACCGATCCGAAGCTCGTCGGCGGGCCCGACGCGCTGAAGACCGGCGACTTCGACAAGATCGCCATCGCCAATCCGAAGACCGCGCCCTACGGCACGGCGGCCGTCGAGACGATGAAGAAGCTCGGCGTCTACGACGATCTCGCCGACAAGATCGTCCAGGGCAACAGCATCGCCCAGACATTCCAGTTCGTCTCGACCGGCAATGCCGAGCTCGGCTTCGTGGCGCTTTCCCAGGTGGTGGGCGACGAGGCGGGTTCGCGCTGGGTCGTCCCGGCCGCCGACCACACGGCGATCCGCCAGGACGCGGTGCTCCTGAAGACCGGCGCGTCGAACGAAGCGGCGAAGGAATTTCTCGACTTCCTGAAGGGGCCGCAGGCAAAGAAGATCATCGAGAAATACGGCTACGGCATCGGCCAGTGACCGCGAGGCGCCGGACTTGATCGACACGCGCGACATCTTCGGCGCCCTGGCGCTGACGCTGGAACTGGCGAGCGTCACGACCCTCCTTCTGCTCCTGCTCGGCACGCCGCTCGCCTGGTGGCTGGCGCGCTCGCGCTCGTGGCGTTCCGACGTCGTCGGAACGCTCGTCGCCCTGCCGCTGGTGATGCCGCCGACGGTCCTCGGCTTCTATCTTCTGATCGCCCTCGGCCCCTCCGGGCTCGGCGGCCTGTTCGGGCTGCGCTCCCTCGCCTTTTCCTTCCCGGGCCTGGTGATCGGCTCCGTCATCTACTCCATGCCTTTCGTGGTCCAGCCGGTGCGCAGCGCCTTCGAGGCGGTGGGCGACCGCCCGCTGGAGGTGGCGGCGACGCTGCGGGCCGGCCCGCTCGACCGGTTCTTCACCGTCGCCGTACCGCTCGCGCGCTCCGGCTTCCTCACCGGCGCCGTGCTCGGCTTCGCCCACACCGTCGGAGAGTTCGGCGTCGTGCTGATGATCGGCGGCAACGTTCCGGGCAAGACCCGGGTCCTGTCCATCGCGATCTTCGACTATGTCGAACAGCTGCGCTTCGCCGACGCCCACATCGTCGCCGGCGGCATGCTGGTCTTCTCGTTTCTGGTCATTCTGGCGATGTCGCGGATCGGCCGGCGGCTCGGCGAGATCGCCCCGTGAGCCGGCGGGAAGCGCCACCCGGCGCGGAGGCGCCGGGGCTCGACGTCCGGCTGGCGGGACGGCGCGGCGGCTTTGCCCTCGACGCCGCGTTCACCGCACCGGCCCGCGGCGTCACCGCGCTGTTCGGCCCCTCCGGTTCGGGCAAGACTTCGCTGCTTCGATCGATCGCCGGGCTGGTGCGGCTCGCCGGCCGCGTCGTCGCGGGCGGCGAGGTTTGGCAGGAGGGCGAGCGCTTCGTCCCGCCGCATCGGCGGGCGGTCGGCTACGTCTTCCAGGAAGCCAGCCTGTTTGCGCATCTTACCGTCGAGGCCAATCTGGTCTACGGCGCGCGGCGGACCGAAGGCGGCGTCGACGCCGGGCTGCGGCGGGAGGTGGTCGCGCTCCTGTCGCTGGCGCCGCTGCTCTCGCGCTCGACCGCAGATCTCTCCGGCGGCGAAAGACAGCGTGTCGCGATCGGCCGGGCGATCCTGTCGCGCCCGCGGCTGATGCTGATGGACGAGCCGCTGTCCGGCCTCGACCATCTGGCGAAAAACGAGATCCTGCCGTTTCTCGAGCGGCTCGGCTCCTCCCTCGACCTGCCAATCCTCTATGTCAGCCACGATCTCGCCGAGATCGAGCGCCTCGCCGACCGCATCGTCGTCGTCGAGGACGGCCGCATCCGGGCCGCGGGCGGGCTCAACGCGGCGCTCACCGACGTCGGGCTCGGCTTCGTGCGCGATCCGCGCGCCGCCGCCGTCCTGCCCGCGCGGGTTACGGCCTATGCCGCGGAGGACGGCCTGTCGGAGCTCGACCTCTGCGGCCAGAGCCTGTTCGTCGAGGGCATCGGCGCCGCCGAGATCGGCATCGAGCGGCGGGTCCGCATCGCCGCGAGCGACGTCAGCCTCGCCCGCGCGCCGCTCGGCCCGTCGACGATCCTCAATGCGCTGCGGGTCGAGATCGTCGCCATCGAGCCGGGCACCGGCGCCGCCGATCTCGCCATCCTGCTCGCCCTCGAAGGCGCGGCGGACTTCACCTTCGTCGCCAAGGTCACCCGCCGCTCGGCCGGGCGGCTGGAGCTTGCCGTCGGCGATCGGCTGTTCGCCCAGATCAAGTCGGTGTCGCTCGCAACCTCGCCGATGCCGCGATCACGATGAGGACATCGAGGCTTCATTGAAGCCGCAAAGCCGGATATCCGGGAGGGCACCAGACGCCACGCCGAAAGGTCTGCCATGACGGCCCTCGACGCCCGCCCCTTGCCGCAGGTCGTCCGCCATCGCCCGGCGCTGCGGGCGCTGCACTGGCTGGTCGCGCTGCTCGTTCTTCTCGTCTGGCCCGTCGGCTTCGTCATCGGCTTCGTCAAGGACGAGGCGAAGACCGGCTTCTACTTCGTCCATGAATCCTTCGGCTTTCTCATCCTCTGGGTGATGCTGGCGCGCCTCGCGCTGCGGCTGGTCTTCCCGCCGCCGGCGGAGCCGGCGATGCCGCTCTGGCAGAAGCGGCTGGCGGCATCGGTGCACTGGCTGCTCTATGCCGCGCTGATCCTGCAGCCGGTCTTCGGCTTCCTCGCGACCAACGCCTTCGGCTTTCCGCTCGACTGGTTCGGCCTCGTCACCGTCTGGAGCCCGCTCGGCAAGTCCGACGTCGCGCCGGTCCTGATGCGCGTCCACGTCTTCCTCGGCTGGTCGATCGTCGTCCTGTTCTGCCTGCATCTCGCCGGCGTCCTCCACCACCATCTGCTGCGGCGCGACGACACGCTCTACCGGATGCTCTGATACGGTTTCCGGCAGATCACTTCGTGATGCCGGAAACAAAGACGCTCATTCGCCGCGCGGGCTCGATACGAGCCCGATCGGAGCCGCCGGGTCGCGCCGGGCGCCGCCCGGTCCTCAGGATGCGCCGGCGCCGCTTCCAGCCGGCAATGCCAGAAGGTCGAGATGGCCGACGACGGTCTCGGCCGCGCCCGCGGCTTCGAGCCGGAACCGTCGCCAGGCCTCGATCCCGGCCGGGTCGAGGACCCCGAGTTCATCGACCGCCGAAGCCATGCCCGCGACATGGGCGGCCGAAAGCTGCGCGTCGCCGGGGCCGAGCCGCCAGGGGCTGTCGGCGAGTTCGACCGCATGGCCCCTCGCTGTCATCGCCGCGCCGAGCCGGCGTGCCGCGGCGGGCCCGAGCGAGGCGCCGCGCCCGAGCCCCTTCGGCCGCAACTGGTGCCGGTTGAAGCCGGCGACGACGATCCCGTCGAGCGGATGGCTCGGCGAAAAGGAGGTCGACCCGTCATAGCTCAGCGCGGCATAGAGCCCCGCCCCAAAGGCCGCCACCCTCTCCGCCAGGGCCTCGACGAAGTCGGCCGAGGCGAGGTCGAACAGCGCCGAGGCGGTGACGAGCCGGGAGCCGTCGAGCGGCACCGCGGCGAGATCGGACAGATCGGCCCGCACCGTTTCCGCCAGAAGGCCGAGATCCTCCGCCCGCGCCGCCGCAACAGCGAGCAGCGCCGGATCGGCGTCGACGAGACGCCAGCGACAGGCCTTCGCCACGTCCGGCAGTGCCGCCGCAAAGGCCGCGAGCGTCGCCCCCGTTCCGCAGCCGAGATCGACGGCGACGACCTTCCCCTCCCCGGCAGGTTCGGCCAGGAAGCCGGCCGCCCGCCGCAGCAGGCCGGCGTCGCGCGCCCGCTTGTCGGCCGGCGCCCGCAGGTCGAGCCAGGAGGCGGCAAATCCGCTCATCGGCCGAGCCCCCCGAGCGCCGCGGCGACGCGGCGGCCGGTCTCGTCCCAGCCCGGCAGGGCCTGCCCCGCGGCGAATGCCGCCTCGCCGGCGCGTCGGCGGGCATCTTCGTCGACGAGCAGCGTCCGAAGACCATCGGCGAGCGCTGCGGCGTCACCCGGCGAAAAGCGTCGGCCGGCCGCTTCCGGCACGAGGTCGCGCGGCGCGCCATCGGCACAGAAGACCACCGGCAGGCCGTGGGCCAGCGCCTCGGCGAAGACCATGCCGTAGCCTTCGTAGCGGCTGGCGAGCACGAAGACGTCAGCCGCCGGATATTCGCCGGCGACGTCCGCAAGCGCTCCGACGAGTTCGACGCGGCCGGAAAGGCCGCATGCCGCAACCTGGCGCTCGAGCGCCGCAGCGGTCTGCGGATCGGCGGTCTTCGAGCCGACGATGCGGCAGCGCCAGTCGAGATCGGCGATCGTCGCGAGCGCCGCGACGAGCGTCGCGTGGTCCTTGCGGGGGATGAGGGTTCCGATCGAAAGGAGCAGCGGCACGCCGGCAGACCCCTTGGGACCGGCAGGCCATTCTTTCGGCATCGCCGGCTTGTCGGTGCCGGGCGGCGCGACCGTCAGGCGGTCGGCCGGAACGCCGAAGCGTTGCCGCAGCGTTTCGCCCGTGGCGGCACTGGTGACGACGACCGAGGCGGCGCATCGGAGCGCGGCGCGCTCGGAGGCTTCGAGCGCGGCGGCGAGCGTCGCGGACAGGCCGGTCTCGAGGCAGAGCGGATGATGGACGAGCGCCGCAAGGCGCAGGCGGCCGTGCTCTTCTTCGGCGATTTCGGGTATCGCGCCGAAGGCGAGCCCATCGACGAGCACGTGGCTGCCGTCTGCCAATGCGGCAAAGGCCGCCGCCGTCTCGGCCCGCTCCGCCGGGCTCGGCCGCGGAAAGCCGGCGGGCAGCCTCAGATGGTCGACCGTCAGGCCGAGCCGCCTCAGCTCGCCCATCAGCCGCCTGTCGTAGCCATAGCCGCCGCTCGGCGTCTCGATGTCGCCGGGGATGGCGAAGACGAGCCGGCCTCGGCTCACAGATCGCCCTCGTACCAGGCGCGCGCGACGTGCGATTCCTCCAGCGTCACCCGCATGCGCCGGACCCGTTGGCCGCCCTCGCCGAGCGCCCCTTCGGCGATGCGGTCCGCCAGCCGGTCGAACAGGTGGCGCGCCAGGAACTCGGTGGTCGTGATTTTGCCGGAGAACGCCTCCATCGCGTCGAGATTGCCGTAGTTCAGCGGCTCGAGCACCTCCTTCAGGAGCGTGGCCGCGCGGCCGATGTCGACGGCGAGCCCGTCGGCGTCGAGCGCCTCGACGAAGAACGCCGCATCGACGACGAAGGTCGCGCCGTGCATGCCCTGGGCCGGGCCGAAGACCGGTCTCGGCAGGCTGTGGGCGATCATCATGTGGTCCCGGACCTCGACGGCATACATCGGCGCCGCTCCTTCTTCATCGCGTCTCGCGGCCGGCTTTCTCGTCCGGCCGTCAGTCGTAGCGGATGCGGTGGCACAGCGTCGCCGGATCCGCCAGAATGTCGACATAGCGCGCCGAAAGGTCCGCAAAGGCCGTCTCGCCGGAAAACAAGACGTCGAGCCGCGGATCGGCGAGAAGCCGCAGCGCCGCCTCCAGCCGGCGGCGGTTGCTCCAGCGCGTCGCCCGGCCGGGCGGAACGCTGCCGACCTGCGAGCCGACGATCGACAGGCGCTGGCTGTGGAAGGCGCCGCCGAGCGGGATCGTCGGCAGCGCCGCCCCGTACCAGCTCGCCTCGACGATCCGCGCCTCGAAGCCGGCCGCGGCGATGGCGCTCGCCAGCCCCTCCTCGCTCGCCGAGGTATGGACGACGACGTCGCAGTCGGCGGGGAGGTCCGTCGGCGCCGCGAACTGCGCGCCCAGCGCCGCGACGATCCCGCCGCGGGAGGGATTGACGTCGACGACGAAGGTCTCCGTCCCCGGGATCGCGGCGGCGATATAGGCGACGAGCAGCCCCACCACCCCGCCGCCGACGACGGCGACGCGGTCGCCGGGCAGGATGCCGGCGTCCCAGACGACGTTGAGCGCCGTCTCCATGTTGGCGGCGAGCACCGCGCGATGTTTCGCGACCCCCTCCGGGATCGGCACCGCCGCGTCGGCCGGCACGACGAAAAGGTCCTGGTGGGGATGCAGGCAGAACACCCACCGGCCCCGACTGTCGTCGGCGCCGGACTCCGCGCCGCCGCCCCTGCCCCCTTCCACGATCTCGCCGACCGTGCCGTAGCCGTACTTCACCGGAAACGGGAACGCCCCTTCCTGGAAGGGCGCCCGCATTCTCTGCCACTCGCTCTCCGGCACCGAGCCCGACGCGACGAGCGATTCCGTGCCGCGACTGATCGCACCGTGGCGCGCCCGTACGAGGACCTCGCCGGCACCCGGCTCCGGCAGGCGTTCCTCGCGAAGCGCCGCGCGCCCCTCCCCGACGAGCCAGAGCGCCCGCCCGGCCTTATCCGGCTCATCATCCGTCAAGACGTCTCTCGCTGCCATTCGCGCCGCCCGTTGCAAGGATCGCCGCGGCACGCCGCCCCGGCGTTCCGCGCCGACACCACAGCTAGATCAGCAACCGGTTCTGTCATGGCGCGCCTTCCGCCAAAGAGACGGCGCAGCGCGCCTGGATCGCCTTTCGCGACGCCGAATGCGACCGGCTCTGCAACCCGCACCATCGACGGCCGTACCATCGACGGCACCATGCGCTTTGGTATTCGCCGTCTGCCGGAACCGGCCGACCGCCGAGCGCGTGATCGCGCCGCGGGACGACGCCGGGGGAGAGGGCGAGGACGAGGGCAACTGAGCCGGCCGGTCCGGGCCGGGCGAGAAGCGGCCGCAGCTCAGCCGAACAGCGGGCTCTGCCAGACATAGACGGCGAGAACCGGCAGCGCGACGATCGGGATCGCCATCTGCAGCGGCCGGAGCGAGGCGAAGAACAGCGGCGCCTCGCCGTTCTTCGCGGCCAGCGGGTCGAGGATCGCGAGGCTGACATAGCCGGTCAATTCCAGAGCCGCCGCCGTCAGCGTATAGGCCCAGACCGTCTCGACGACCGCGGCAAAGCCGAGGAAGAAGATCCACAGCATGGTGGCGAGCTGGCCGGGCGTCGGCCCGCCCGGCTGGCGGAAGCTGACGCCCCGCCGCACCCCGGCGAGGAAGGTGAGGATCGCCGCGGCCCAGAGCAGCGTGAGATTGACGGTCAGGAAGGCCTGCGCCTCGCTGCCGATCCACAGATAGACGGCACCGGCCGCGATCGGCAGCATCGCGGCGAAGGCGAAGAGCGCCCCGATCGGCGGCGGCGCGGCCGCCTCGGTGGCGGTGATCGTCCGCCCGTCTGTGTCACTGGCCATGCCTCGTCCCTTCCCTCCTGCGCCGGTCGGACGGCAGCCCGCCGCTTCGAAGCCTGTTTCGCACCCGCGGGCGCCCGCGTTTCACCTTGGAAGGCCGCAAGCGGCCACCGACGGGCCGTCGGCCGCCGCCTGCCTCAGCGTTCGAGATATGGGCCGAGGATCGCCCGCGTCTGCCTCTCGGCGCGCTGAAGCAGTTCGTAGGCTTCGAACTTCGCCGCGTGATAGGCGGCGAGCGCCCCGCCCGCCGGCGCCACGACCTCGCCCGACCGGCACATGGCGGCGGCTGCGGCGCGAAGGTCCGGATGCGCCTTCGCCGCCACCGCCCCGACCATCGCGCTGCCGAGGAGCACCGGTTCGCGGGTCTCGGGCCGTGCCACCGACAGCCCGGTCGCGTCGGCGAGGAGGCGCCGCAGCAGCGGCGAGCGGGCGGCGCCGCCGGAAGCGACGATCGCGCCGAGGCTCAGCCCCTTCGCCCGGTTGGCCTCGACGATCTGGCGGGTGCCGTAGCAAAGGCCGCAGAGCGTCGCGACGAAGAGCCTGACGAGGTTCTCCTCGCTGGAGGCGAGCGTCAGGCCGGCGACGGCGCCGCGGGCGTGCGGGTCGGCCTCCGGCGAGCGGTTGCCGAGGAATTCCGGCACGACGGTGAGTTCCGCCCCGAGGAAGGCGGCCGCCTCCGGCGATCCGGCCATCGCCAGGGCTCGAGCCTCGAGATGGTCGGGAACCGACAGGCCGGCCGCTTCGGCGGCGCGCGCGGCGGCCGGATAGGCCGGATGGAGGGCGATCAGATAGTCGAGGGCCGCGCCATAGGCCGACTGGCCGCCTTCCAGCAGCCAGAGGCCGGGGATCATCGCCCCGTAATAGGGGCCCCAGACGCCGTCGACGAATGAGGGCTCCGGCGTCAGCGTCATGGTGCAGGAGGAGGTGCCCATGATGAAGGCGAGTTCGCGGGTCGGATCGCCGGCGCCGCCGCCGGGAAGATCGCCGCCGACGGTGCCGACGCCGCCGGCATGGGCGTCGATCAGCGAGGCCCCGACCGGCGTTCCCGGCGACAGGCCGAGTTCCTCGGCCGCGGCCTCGGTGAGCCCCGCCCCGAGCGGCACGCCGATGTCGACCACATCGGTGCCGATCCGCGCGAAGCCCTCGTCCGCGAGCTCCTCAAGGCCGATCTGACGGAAATAATCGGCGTCGAAGCGGCGCTCATGGGCGAGATAGGTCCATTTGCAGGTCAGCGTGCAGACCGACCGGGCGAGACTTCCGGTGGCGCGGAAGGACAGGAAGTCGGCGAGGTCGAAGAAGTGCCCGGCGCGCCGGAAGGTGTCCGGCAGCCGCTCCTTCAGCCACATCAGCTTCGGCGTCTCCATCTCGGGCGAGATCCGCCCGCCGACATAGCGCAGCACCTTGTGGCCGGTGGCGTTGATCCGCGCGGTCTGGTCGAGGGCCCGGTGGTCCATCCAGACGATGACGTTGCGGGCGTCGTCGCCGCTGCGGCTGACGGTCAGCGGCCGGGCGTCGCGATCGACCACCACCATCGAGCAGGTGGCGTCGAAGCCGAGCCCCTTGACGTCGCTCCCGGCAAGGCCCGCCGCGGCGACGGCTTCGCGCACGCTGTCGCAGATCGCCCGCCAGATGTCGTCGGAGGACTGTTCGAAGACGTTCGGATCCTCGCGCCACAGGCGGATCGGGCGCTTGGCGGCGGAAAGCAGCCGTCCGGAGCGGTCGAACAGCCCGGCGCGCGCGCTGCCCGTCCCGACGTCGATGCCGAGATATGCCTCCGCCATGCCGCCTCCCGTCTCGTCTCCGGGTGCGACCTAGCCGGATTCTTCGCCTGATGGAAAGAGCCCCGGCTGCGGCGAGACGGCAAAGCACGGCAGACGGCGCCGGGGCGTCCGCCGCTTTTCAGGCCGACGGGGCGCCACGAGAGGCTGCCGCCGAATTCTCAAAGGCGCGTGATGTAGAACGTCGCGACCGTCGCGTCGGACGGGGTGTAGCTGTCGCAGGCGACGCGGTTTCCGGCGACGTCGAGCGTCACGGCGCCCTGGCCGAAACAGTGGTCGGCGAAGGACCGCGGGATGCCGAAGGCGGTCAGGACGTCGTAGAGCCGGCTGCGATAGGCCGGGCCGCTGTCGTCGCGATCGGCGATCTCGGCCCGGATCGCGAGTTCCCGGTTCATCGGGTCGAAGCGGGCGCGGATCGAATTGCGGTCCGAGCCGGGGGTCTCGGCGATGCGGCAGGAGGCGTCCCCGCCGTCGAGCCGACACGCCGCTTCGCCGGGCATCACGTCCTTCAGATAGGCCAGCCGCTCCGCGGCGCCTGCCGCGCCGTCCGCACCCTCCCAGGGAAAATCGCCGCGGCGATGCGCCGCCTCGCTCGGGGCGCGCGTGACGACGCACTCCCTGATGGTCCTGTCGATCGCCCCGTCCTCGTCGCGAATGTCGATCTTCGGCTCGCCCCAGCCGCGCAGCGCGAGCGTCGATCCGTCACCGATGTCGCCGAGAAGACCGCCGTCCATCGGCCAGAAGACGACGCGCTTTTCCCGCAGATACTCGCCGTCGTCGACCGAAAGCGACGTCGCCGCCCCGTCGATGGCGATGTCGAAGCGCCGCTGCTTGCGCATCTCGTCCGCATCGAGGGGCGAGAACTGCGGCGTCCAGATGCCGAAGCGCGGCCCCTCGCCGCGCTGGCAGGACACCGCGACGCAGGTTTCCCCGCCCGCGGCGCAGGCATAGGCGGCGCGCCAGTCGCCCTCTTCCGTTTCGCGCCATTCGGCATTGGCGGGCTGGAGGGAAAGCAGCGCCAAGAACAGGCCAAAGGCGGAAGCTGTCGAAAATCGCATGGCGCTCGGCCCCAGTTGGTGGTTGCCCACAGGTAACCGGAAACTCTTGAGCCGGGCTTGCATTGCAGAAGATTTGTGACGCTCGCAGTGAGTATTGGTTCTGTAACTTCCGTTTCGACGCCATGTCTTGGACGAGCCGAAAAATCGAGCCGACCGGCTTTATCGCGGGAAGCCCCCGACGCCGCCTCGCGTGCCACCATTCGGGCCGACGACCCGATAGCCACCGACACAGCCGCGGGGGCCGCACGCGCGGGCGCCGCGAACCGTGCCGCCGTTGGGTCCCGTCACGGTGCCGGCGCCGCCACATGCGCGCGGACCGCAGCCCCTGGTTCCCGCGGCGCTGCCGCCATAGGCGCCGCTGACCGTGCCGCTACAGCCATGGAGACCACAGTTCCGGTTCACGCTGGCTCCTGGCGGCGGAGCGTAATATGCGGGGCCGCGGTAATACCAGGGATAGCTCGTATAGTACCGGTTCCAGTAGGCCGTATTGAAGGACACGACCGGCAACCCCACCCGCGGCCCGACGACCACCGTCGTGCCGGCGACGATGGTGGTCAGATAGTGCGCAGAAACCCAGCCGCGGGCGCCCAGATAACCCGTATCGCACCAGGAATAGTCGGCAAGGCAGCCATAGGTGACGACGCGTCCGCCAGCCGGCACGACCCGGACCGCCGGATAGCCTGTGCCAGGGCCGGCGCGCATGTTGACGTCGGCCGTGGCAACGGCCGAGCTGGCAGCAAGGGCGCCGCCCGGCGCCAGAACGGCCGCGAAAAGCAGAACCGCAGCGCGCAACATTTTCCGCATGAAAACTCTCCCGAACTGGTCGAAGGCCCGGATCGCCAAGCACGGGCACCGGCGGGCGCCGTTGGCCTCGACCTCCGCACGGCCACAGGTTTAACCGGCCTCTGTCGTCGGGATTTGGCTACGCGGTCTCCAAACGTCGGGATTCGTCACTGCGTGTAACGCGGCCGCCAAGGTCCGCGGGCTTCGGCGAGCCGCCTAACGACACGCATCGCGGCGCGCCCTCAAGACTTGCCGAGATAGACCCGCAACGTCTCCGCCGTGCCCTTCTCGGCCAGCATCGCCAGCCATCTGGCGAAAGGCTCAGCGAAGCGCGGCTCGTCCTTCAGCGAGCCGTAGACGTCGGTCATCGCCAGCCAGGCGGAGGGGTCGGTCTCGGCGGCCTTCGCCCGCTCGACGAGCTTGTCCCAGTTCGGATCGTTCGGCTCGATCGCAGTGCCGCCGTCGCTCGTGCCGCGGCAGTAGCGGCACCAGAGCGCCGATTCCAGCGCGAGACCCTCCGGCGCGCGGCCGGCTTTCAGATTGTCGAGGATCGAGGGGACGATGAACTTCGGCTGGCGGTTCGAGCCGTCGAGGCAGAGCCGGCGCACCGTGTCGCCGATCTTCGGATTGGCGAAGCGGCGCTTGATCAGGGAGAAATAGTCGCCGAGGTCGGTATCCGGGACGGGCGGCACGACGGGGATGATCTCGTCGCGCTCGACCTTGTCGAGGAATCGCGCGACGAGGTCGGTCTCCATCGCCTCGTGGACGAAGTGGACGTCCATCAGCCCGGCCGGATAGGCGATGATCGCATGGCCGCCGTTGAGGATGCGGATCTTCATCGCCTCGTAGGGGGAAACATCGGGAACGAACTGGACGCCCACCTTCTCCAGCGCCGGGCGGCCGGCCGGGAAGTCGTCCTCGAGCACCCACTGCTTGAATTCCTCGCAATAGACCGGCCAGGCGTCCTCGATGCCGAAGGTCTCGCGGCAGTGGTCGATCTCCCGCTGGCTGGTCGCCGGGGTGATGCGGTCGACCATGCCGTTCGGAAAGGCGACGTTCGCGTCGATCCAGTCGGCGAAGGCCGGGTCGGAGAGCCGCATCGTGCCGACGACCGCCGACCGGCAGACCTTGCCGTTGTGCGGGATGTTGTCGCAGGACATGACGGTGAAGGGCGCGAGGCCCCGCTCGGACCGGCGCCTCAGCCCGGCACCGATCAGACCGAAGACGGTCTTCGGCTGGTCGGGGCTGGCGCCGTCGGCGGCGATCGCCGGATGCGAGGGATCGAAGACGCCGTCGGAATCGACGAAATAGCCGCCCTCGGTCACCGTCAGCGAGACGATCCTGATCGCCGGATCGGCGAGCCTCTCGATGATCGCCTCGGCGTCGCCGACGGCCAGCATGTCGACCATCGGCCCGGTGACGCGGGCCGAGGTGCGGGCGTTGTCCTGCTCGACGACGGTGGTCAGGTAGTCCTGGGAGGCGAGCTTGTCACGCATCGCCTGGTCGGAGGGCATGACGCCGGCCCCGACGATGGCGAAGTCGTGTCCCTCGCCGGTCTCGAACAGGTCGTCGAGATAGACCGCCTGGTGGGCGCGGTGGAAGTTGCCGACGCCGAAATGCAGGATGCCCGCGGCAAGCCGCGACCGGTCGTAGCGAGGCACCGCCGCCGTCGCCGCGATCTCGGAAAGGGTCCGTTCGGAAAGCCTCACGCTCATGGCAGGTCTCCTGAAGCTCATCAAATCATCGCGCGCCGGCCCGGGCCGTCGCGTGTCTCTCCCGGCCGCGGACGTCGCTCCGGCGCCGCCGGCGCGGCGGGACGCAGACCGCACGCGCCGCGAGCCGCCGCGTCGCCGGACCGTCGCGGCTCACCGCAAGGCGAGCCCCTTGCCGTCGAAGCGGTGGATCTTGTCTTCCTGCGGCGTCAGATAGACCGTGTCGCCGGAATGCACCGGGAACTCGCCGTCGGCGCGCACCGTCACCGGCTCCTCGTGGACCGGCGATTCGACGTGGAGGAAGGTGTCGGAGCCGAGATGTTCGGACACCTTCACCGTCCCCGTCCAGCGCCCTTCCGAAGTCGAGAGCCGCAGATGCTCGGGCCGGATGCCGATCGTGTCGGCCTTGTACTTGCCCGCCTCGGCCCCGTTGATCAGGTTCATCCGCGGCGAGCCGATGAAGCCGGCGACGAAGAGGTTGCGCGGGCTGGAATAGAGCTCCAGCGGCGAGCCGACCTGCTCGATGTTGCCGGCCCTGAGGACGACGATCTTGTCGGCCATGGTCATCGCCTCGACCTGGTCGTGGGTGACGTAGATCATCGTTGTCTTCAGCCGCTGGTGCAGCTCGGAGATCTCGAGCCGCATGCCGACGCGCAAGGCGGCGTCGAGGTTCGACAAGGGCTCGTCGAAGAGGAAGGCCTTCGGTTCGCGGACGATCGCCCGGCCGATGGCGACGCGCTGGCGCTGGCCGCCGGAGAGCTGCCCCGGCCGCCGGTCGATATAGGCGTCGAGATTGAGCGTCTTCGCCGCATAGTCGACGCGCCGGTCGATCTCGGCCTTGTCCATGTTCGCCATCTTCAGCGGGAAGGCGATGTTCTTCCTGACGCTCATATGCGGATAGAGCGCGTAGGACTGGAACACCATGGCGAGGCCGCGCTTGGCCGGCGGCAGCTCGGTCGCATCGGTGCCGTCGATGGTGATCTTGCCGGAGGTGACGTCCTCCAGCCCGGCGATCAGCCGAAGCAGCGTGGACTTGCCGCAGCCCGACGGGCCGACGAAGACGACGAACTCGCCGTCCTCGATCTGCAGGTCCAGTTCGGGGATGATGACGACGTCGCCGAAGGCCTTGCGGACCTTTTCGAGGTGGATCTGACCCATGGATGAGGCTCCTACTTGACGGCGCCGAAGGTGAGGCCGCGCACCAGCTGCTTCTGCGAGAACCAGCCGACGATCAGGATCGGCGCGATGGCGAGCATCGAAGCGGCCGAGAGCTTGGCGTAGAAATTGCCCTGCGGGCTCGAGAAGGACGCGATGAACTGCGTCAGCGGCGCCGCGTTCGAGGTCGTCAGGTTCAGCGACCAGAAGGCCTCGTTCCAGGAAAGGATCACGTTGAGGAGGATCGTCGAGGCGATGCCCGGCACCGCCATCGGCGCCAGCACCTGGGTGATCTCCTTGCCGAGGCTCGCCCCGTCCATGCGCGCCGCCTCGAGGATCTCGCCGGGGATCTCCTTGAAGTAGGTGTAGAGCATCCAGACGATGATCGGCAGGTTGATGAGGAACAGGACGACGATCAGCCCGAGCCGCGAATCCAGAAGGCCGAAGCGCACGAACAGGAGGTAGATCGGGATGTAGACGCCGACCGCCGGAAGCATCTTGGTCGACAGCATCCACAACAGCACGTCCTTGGTCCGCTTGGTCGGCGAGAACGCCATCGCCCAGGCCGCCGGGATCGCGACGATCAGCCCGAGCGCCGTCGATCCGAGCGACAGATAGATCGAATTCAGCATGAAGTGGAAGTAGTTCGACTGGCTCTGGATCGTCTCGTAGTTCTCCAGCGTCCAGTCGAAGTTCAGGAACACCGGCGGGATCGAGATCGCCTGCAGCTCGGTCTTGAAGGATGTAAGAAAGGTCCAGAGGATCGGGAAGAAGATCAGGAGCCCGACGAACCAGGCGAGGATCGTCGTGACGATCTTCTTCTGCGTGGTGACGCGACGTGCCATGTGAAAGCCTCCTCAGGCGTCCAGGTTCTTGCCGATCAGGCGAACGAGGAAGATCGCGACGATGTTGGCGAGGATGACCGCGACGATGCCGCCGGCCGAGGCCGCGCCGATGTCGCCGTAGGAGGTCGCCTGCTGGGCGACGAGATAGGTGATGTTGGTCGACTGGGAGCCCGGCCCGCCCTGGGTGGTCACCAGGATCTCGGCGTAGATCGACAGAAGGAAGATCGTCTGGATCAGGATCACCACGGTGATCGCCCGGCTCATATGCGGCAGGGTGATGTACCAGAAGATCGACAGCGCCCCTGCCCCGTCCATCTCCGCCGCCTCCTTCTGGTCCTCCGACAGCGACTGCAGCGCGGTCAGCAGGATGAGCGTGGCGAAGGGCAGCCACTGCCAGGCGACGATGATGATGATCGACAAAAGCGGGACGTTGGTCATCCAGTCGACCGGCGGGATGCCGACCGAGGACAGGAGCTGGCCGATGACGCCGTAGACCGGGTTCATCATCATGTTCTTCCAGACCAGCGCCGCGACCGTCGGCATGACGAAGAACGGCGCGATGACGAGAAGCCGGACGATGTTGACGCCGTAGAAGTCCTGGTCGAGCAGCAGCGCCACCAGGATGCCGCCGATGACGGTGATCGCAAGGACGCCGATCACCAGGATCAGCGTGTTGGCGAGGGCGGCGAGAAAGGTCGGATCGTTGAGGAAGTAGGTGTAGTTTCCGAAGCCGATGAAGGGCGTCGAGATCGGATTGTAGAGCGTGTAGTTCAGCGTCGAGAAATACAGCGTCATCGCAAGAGGCACCGCCATCCAGACGAGGAGGACGATCACCGCCGGCGCCATCATCGCGCGCGCCGCGCTCTTGGTATGCAAGGTCGCCATGACACTGCCCGTTCTGCCGCCGCCCGGCGGCATCAAGAGGTCGCGAAAGAGCGGCCGATCGCAAGGAACGGCCCTGTCTCGATGGTCTTCGCTTCGAGGACCCTTGCCTCGATCCCGGCCGGTACCGGCCGGCAGTCGCGACCGGAACCGGATGCCGGTCGTCGCGGCGGGTCTGGGAGGATGGCGATGTCGGGAACGAATTCGGGGGCCGCCGGCCGGCGGGCATCTCGAAAATTCGGCCTTCCTCCCTCGGCCCTTCTCGGCCGGGCGGCTCGTTGATCGGCCGCCCGTACCGGATCTTAAGCGCGCGCCGGGCGCGTCACCCTCACTTATTCGGGTAGCCGGCGCGGCTCATCTCGCGCTCGGCGATCGCCTGGCTCTGCTTCAGCGCCTGGTCGACCGTCGCCGAACCGGAGAGCGCCGCCGCCATCTGCTGGCCGACCGCCGTGCCGATGCCCTGGAACTCGGGGATCGCCGCGAACTGCAGGCCGTAATAGGGCTTGTCGTCCGTCGGCGACGGATCGGCATGCTTGATGGCGTTCAGCGTCGCGTCGGCAAAGGGCGCCGCCTCGGTGTATTTCGAGTTCTCGTAGAGCGAGGTGCGGGTGCCGGGAGGCACGTTCGCCCAGCCTTCCTTGTCGGCCACGAGTTCGAGATACTTCTTCGACGTCGCCCAGGAGATGAAGGTCTGGGCAGCTTCCGCCTTCTGCGAGGAAGACGGGATCGCCAGCGACCACGCCCACAGCCAGTTGAAGCCGTCGTTCGGGCAGTTCTCGATGCCGCAGGGCGCCGGCGCGAAGCCGACCTTGTCCGGCACCTGGCTCTGCTTCGGGTCGGTCACGAAGGATGCGGCGACGGAAGCGTCCATCCACATGCCGCACTTGCCCTGGCCGAACAGCGAGAGATTCTCGTTGAAGCCGTTGGAGGCGGCGCCCGGAGGGCCGTATTTCTGCATCAGGTCGACATAGAGGGAGACGGCCTTCTTCCAGCCCTCGCTCTCGAACTGCGGCTTCCAGTCGGCGTCGAAGTAGTTGGCGCCGAACTCGCGGGCCATGTTGCCGAGGAAGGCCATGTTCTCGCCCCAGCCCGGCTTGCCGCGCAGGCAGATGCCGTAGACCCCGGCGTCCTTGTCGGTGATCTTTTCAGCCGCCTCGGCGATGAAGTCCCAGGTCGGCTTCTCGGGCATCGTCAGCCCGGCCTTCTCGAACAGGTCCTTGCGGTAGAGCGTCAAAACGCTCTCGGCGTAGAACGGCGCCGCGTAGAGCTTGTCGTCGTTGGACAGCGCCGAGCGGATCGCCGGGATGAGGTCGTCGATGGCGTAGTCGTCGCCGAGATTGTCGAGCGGCTTCAGCCAGTCCTGCTTCGCCCAGATCGGAACCTCGTAGGTGCCGATCGTCATGATGTCGAACTGGCCGCCGCCGGTGGCGATGTCGGTGGTGACGCGCTGGCGCAGGATGTTCTCCTCCAGCGTCACCCAGTTGATCTTGATGTCCGGATGGTCCTTCTCGAACTCGGGCGTCAGGCCCTGCATGCGGATCATGTCGGAGTTGTTGACGGTGCCGATCGTCAGCGTCGTCTGCGCGTGAGCGGACGTCGCCCCGACAGCGAGGAGCGCCGCGGCGCCCGCCGTCAGCATCGAGAATCTCATGTGAAGCCTCCCAGCTCGGTATGAGCAAATATTCATTTGCGGGGCAAAAATTCACCGTCGCGGCCGCGATGTCAACTGAATTCAATCCCGCAGTGCAGCACCCTGCCTCCCGATCGAACGCGCTCCCGAGCATTCGCCGGGCAGAGCCAAGGACGATACTAGCGCACGGCGAGGCCGCATGCAGCCCCCGCTGCAACTCGCGCCGCCCGCCGCAGGCTGGGCGCGGCAAGCCGTCGCGCCCCAAAGCCGGAGGGACGGTTCACCCGGACGGTGCGGCTATTTGACGGGCAGCGCGGACCGCCGACTTCGCGAAGGACGGACGAGCCGGCGCGGCACGTGCCGTCTCAGCTTTCGAGCAGCCGGTCGGCCGTCGCCTCGTCGGTGATCAGCCCGCTGACCAGCCGGCCGGCGGCGGCGGCGCGAATCGCCGGCGTCTTCACCGGTCCCATGGCGACGGCGATCACCTCGCCGTTTTTCGTCGAGGGGATCGGCGCGCTCGCCACCCGCTCGTTGAAGCGGCAGTCGATCACCTTGCCGGTGTCGTCGAACACCCAGCCGACGATCTCCCCGACGGCGCCGAGACGGCCGAGCTCCTCGCGCTCGGCGGCGGTGATGAAGCCGTCCTTCACCAGCGGGGCGTTTTCCGACATCTCGCCGACGCCGACGAAGGTGACCTCGGCCTTGGCCGCGAGCTGCAGGGTGCGTTCCACCACCTTCTGGCGGTGCAGGAGCTCCCGCTCCTCCGGCGTCGAGACGATCACCGGCAGCGGCATCGGGTAATGCGGCGCCTTCACCTGGTCGGCCATCGAATAGATGACGTTGTAGACCGAGGCGGAACCGTCCGGGGCGATATTGCCGGTGAGCGAGACGATGCGGTGCCGGGGCGCCGACATCGGCGGCAGATGCTCGACGGCGGCCCGCAGCGTGCGCCCGGTGCCGACCGCGAGGATCGTCGGCGCCTCGCGCTTCAGCACCCGCTCCATCTCCGCGGCGCAGGCCTCGGCGATGCCGAGGGTCGTCGATGCGGAGGCCGGATCGGAGGGCACCACCTCGCAGAAGTTGAGGCCGAAACGCGCCCGCAGCGCCTCGGCACGTTCGAGGCAGGCGGCGATCGGGTGGTCGATGCGCACCCTGACGAGGCCGGCCGAGACGGAATGCGAGACGAGCCGCTGGGCGGTCTGGCGCGAGATGCCGAGCGTCGCGGCGATCTGGTCCTGGGTGTTGCCGGCGACGTAGTAGAGCCAGCCGGCGCGCGCCGCCTCGTCCAGCCTCGTCGTCTCCTCGTCGCGCGTTCTGCCCATTGCCTGCCGGTCCTCCAAACCGGGCCTGTTTAATGTCAGATGCCGGCGGCTGGCAAACCCGGGCCGCCGCAAATGCAGGCCCGGCACGGCGTGCCGCGGGATCGGCGGCGGCGGCTGCCGCCCGCGCCCGGATCTGCCGCCCGCAGCGTCAACCGGGCGCATCAGATTGCCCACTTCCTGGGCAGACTGCGGGAAAACGCGTAGGCGACTTGATTTTCCCGCCGATGGCTTTCTCTTTAATTGCGAGCGTGACGGAGGGTGCCAGTGAAATCATTCGACGAGATGCTGATTTCGGACGACGCGGTCCGCGAGCCTTATGCGCGGTTCCACGAGTGGTTCCTGCAGCAGGACACCACGAGCCTCGGCGACAAGGCCGGCGAAGCCGAGGCGTTCTTCCGCCGGACCGGCATCACCTTCAACGTCTACGGCCAGGAAGAGGCGGCCGAACGGCTGATTCCCTTCGACCTCGTGCCGCGGATCATGGCCAAGGCCGAGTGGGACCGCCTCGCAGAGGGCATCGAGCAGCGGGTGATCGCCCTCAACGCCTTCCTCGACGACCTCTACCACGACCAGGAAATCATCAAGGCCGGCAAGATCCCCGAGCGGCTGATCGCCGGCAACGAGGCGTTTCTCGAGGAAATGCGCGGGTTTCGGCCGCCCGGCGGCGTCTACACCCACATCATCGGCACCGACATCGTGCGCTGCGGCGAGAACGAGTTCTACGTGCTCGAGGACAATGCCCGCACCCCTTCCGGCGTCTCCTACATGATCGAGAACCGGGAGACGATGATGCAGATGTTTCCCGAGCTGTTCGCGCAGAACCGCGTGCGGCCGGTGGAGACCTATCCGCATCACCTGCGCCGCTCGCTCGCCGCGGTGGCGCCGCCGGCCTGCGACGGAACGCCGACCATCGCCGTCCTCACCCCCGGCATCTACAACTCGGCCTTCTTCGAGCACGCCTTCCTCGCCGACCAGATGGGCGTCGAACTGGTCGAGGGCTCCGACGTCGCGGAGATCGACGGGCGCATCCAGATGCGCACCACCGAGGGCTACAAGCCGATCGACGTGATCTATCGCCGCGTCGACGACGCCTTCCTCGACCCGAAGGTGTTCAACCCGTCGTCGATGCTGGGCATCCCCGGCATCATGGACGTCTACAGGAACGGCGGCATCACCATCGCCAACGCGCCGGGCACGGGAATCTCCGACGACAAGGCGATCTATTCCTACATGCCGGAGATCGTCGAGTTCTACACCGGGGCGCCGGCCAAGCTGCAGAACGTCCCGACTTGGCGCTGCGCCGAGGACGACAGCCTGAAATACGTGCTCGAGCATTTGGAGGAACTGGTGGTGAAGGAGGTGCACGGCTCCGGCGGCTACGGCATGCTGGTCGGCCCCACCTCGACGCGCGAGGAGCGCGAGATCTTCGCCGAAAAGCTGAAGAAGAAGCCGACCAACTACATCGCCCAGCCGACGCTGGCGCTCTCGACCGTGCCGATCCTCGTCGACGGCGGGCTTGCCCCGCGCCACGTCGATCTCAGACCCTTCGTCCTCGTCTCCGACAAGGTGCGCATCATTCCCGGCGGCCTGACCCGCGTCGCCCTCAAGGAGGGCTCGCTGGTGGTCAATTCCAGCCAGGGCGGCGGCACCAAGGACACCTGGGTTTTGAGGGACTGAGCGATGGCACTTCTCGGACGCACCGCAAACGGCCTGTTCTGGATGTTCCGCTACATCGAACGCGCCGAAAACACCGCCCGTCTGCTCGACGCGGGCCAGCGCATCTCGCTGACCAACCTCTCGGCCGAGCCCGACGAATGGCAGTCGGTCCTCGTCTCGGCGGGCGTCGAGGCGGCCTACAGCGCCAAATACGACGGCTTCGACCCGGCGACGGTGATCGACTTCATGCTCTGCGACCGCGACAATCCGTCGAGCGTGCGCTCGTCGCTGGAGACGGCGCGCACCAACGGGCGGATGGTGCGCACGGCGCTGACGCGCGAACTGTGGGAGGCGGTCAACGAGAGCTGGCTGGTGATCCAGCGCCGGCTCGCCCGCCCGGTGGCGGAGCCGGAACTCCCCGCCGTCATCGACCTCGTCAAGCGGCAGGGCGCGCTGATTCGCGGCACCTTCCAGACGACGATGCTGAGGAACGAGATCTTCGACTTCTCCAATCTCGGCGCCTTCATCGAGCGGGCGGACAACACCGCCCGCATCCTCGACGTGAAATACTGGCTGCTTCTGCCCGAACACAGCCAGGTCGGCTCGGCGCTCGACAATTTCCAGTGGCGCTCGATCCTGAGGTCGGTCTCGGCCCACCGCTCCTATGCCTGGGAGTACGACGGCGAATACCGGGCGGTGAACATCATCGACTTTCTGATGCTGAACCGCCGCATGCCGCGCTCGCTCGCCTATTGCTACACGGTGATCGAGGAGAGCCTGAAGTATCTCCACCGCAACTACGAGGTCCGACACCCCTGCTTCGAGACGGCGGCGGCGATCAACGAACGGCTGTCCGACTCGTCGGTCCGGCAGATCATCGACGGCGGTCTGCACGAATTCCTGGAGACATTCATCCGCGACAACAACCGCCTCGCCCAGGAAATCGGCCAGAACTTCCGCTTCTATCCGGGCGCCTGACCCGGCTGCCCCGCACTCGGACATTCTGACGGACGCCGGCGGAACCGGGTGCGGCCGGGCATGCCGGCCGTCCGGCGGCACGCCGCCGGGCCGCCACACCCAGCGCGCCTCGCACCTCCACGTCGCGAGCGATTGCGTGCAGCGCCGCAGCGCCGCTGCAACAGCGCCGGATTTGTTGTGGGTGCGGTGCAATCCGGATTGCCCGGCGCAAGCCACTGGGAGAATGATCGGAACCGATCGCGCTGGGGCGTCGGCGCAGGGGATGGTTGGGGGCGGCCGGATGACCTACTGTGTCGGGCTATTGGTGGAGCGGGGCCTGGTATTCATGTCCGACACGCGGACGAATGCCGGCGTCGACAACATTTCCGTCGTCTCCAAGATGAAGACCTGGGAGGTGCCGGGCGAGCGCTTCCTCTGCCTGTTGTCGGCCGGCAATCTCGCCACCACCCAGGCGACGGTGTCGCTGCTCGACGAGCGCCGGCTCGCACCGGCCGAGCGCCAGCCGAGCATTCTCTCGCAGCCCTCGATGTTCCAGACGGCGAAGCTGATCGGCGACACGGTGAAGGAAGTCATCGCCGGCAACGCGCAGGGCGGCCAGACCGCCGACGCGGTGTTCTCGGCGACCTTCATCTTCGGCGGCCAGATCAAGGGCGGCCGCCCGCGGCTCTTCATGATCTATCCGGAGGGCAACTTCATCGAGGCCGGCGCCGACAACCCGTTCTTCCAGATCGGCGAGCACAAATACGGCCGTCCGATCATCATCCGGACCTACGACCCGGCGATGTCGCTCGAGGAATGCGCCAAGCTGCTGCTCGTCTCCTTCGATTCGACCATCCGCTCCAACCTCTCGGTGGGCCTGCCGATCGACATGCAGTTCTACGAGGCGGACAGCTACGTCAAAGGCTATCGCCGCCGCTTCGACCAGCGCGACGAATATTACCAGACGGTCTCGGAAGGCTGGTCGGACGCGCTGAAGCAGGCGTTCGACGCCCTGCCCGCCTTCGAGCGCTGAGGCGAGGCGCCGCGAGCGCCTCGCGGCCGAAGCACGGCAGAGCCGCGGGAAGCCTCAGGCCGGGCGACGGCGAGCCGCCGGCGGCCCCCACCCCGCAGCTTCGGCGATGTCCCAAGACTCAGCGATAGACGTCGTCGCCCTGCGCGTAGGGGTTCTGCTGGCCACCCTGATAGGGCTGCGCCTGCAACTCGCTCATCGCCAGCTGCTCGGAGCCGTCGCGGTGGTAGATGTCGTCGCGGAACTGCACGACGTTCGGATCCGTCGCCCAGGCGCTGACATAGGTGAAGTAGACCGGCACCGGGCTGGTCAGGTCGATGTCCTGGCGCTCGCGCGCGGCGATCACCTGTTCGATGTGCTGGCGGTCCCAGCCCGGCGTGTCGCGGGCGAGCCAGACGATCAGGTCGCGGACGTTCTGGACGCGCACGCAGCCGGAGGAATCGAAGCGCATCAGGTTGGAGAACAGCCCCTGCTGCGGCGTGTCGTGCATGTAGACCGCATAAGGGTTCGGGAAGTTGATCTTCACCGAGGCCATCGCGTTGTTCTTGCCCGGATCCTGGCGGAAGAGATATTTGACGGCGTCGTCGGTGTTCCAGTCGATCGACTGCGGCGGGATCTCGTTGCCCTGGCCGTCATAGATGTGGATGTTCGACTTCTCGAGATAGGTCGGGTCCTTGCGCATCAGCGGAATGATGTCCTTGCGGACGATCGAGGCCGGCGCGTGCCAGTAGGGATTGAGGTCGAGCTTGGTGATCTTCGATTCCAGCAGCGGCGTCTGGCGGTCGATCTTGCCGACGATGGCGGTGTGCCGCTGCACGACCTGGCCGTTCTCCACCGCCTCCACCGAGGCGGCCGGAATGTTCACCATCACGAAGCGCTGGCCGAGATCCTTGGCCACCATCTCCTGGATCCGGCCGATATTGGTGGCGAGCTGGTTGAGACGCAGCTGCGCCGGCACGTTCATCGCCTTGAAGGTGTATTCGGCGACGACGCCGTCGGCGGGCAGGCCGTGCCGCGCCTGGAAGCGCTTGACCGCCGCGTCGACGTAGGAATCGAACACCTGCGAATCCCCCGCCGATGCGGAAAGGTCGCCGGCGACGGCGAGGCGCCGGCGCAGGACCGGCACGGCCGCCGACTCCGAGCCGATCCGCAGCTTCTGGTTCGCCGGCACTTCCGGCCAGCCGCCCGAGGCGACGATGCCCTGATAGGCGTTGACGGCGTTTTGGGTCGAGACGAGCGTATCGTTCGAAAACACCGGGGTGTTCGAGGCGACCTGCCGGACGTTCGAGCCGCGGGTGTCGAACTGGTCGTCCCAGTTGCCGCGCGACGGCGCGTTGAGGATGTCGCTCAGCGCGTTCTGGGCGAAGGCCGCCCCCGGCGCCATGCCGAGGCCCGCCGCCGCCGCGCCGAGCAGAAACCGCCTGCGGCTGGCCTGAAGACCGGTGTTGGCGCCCGATTTCGTCATCTTTCGTCCCCGCTTTTCGATGAACATCGCCGCCCTGGCCTGTGCGAGGCCTGCGAAACGTCGCGGCGATGGTGGTCGGGCTCCCGCCCTTGCCTCTGGAAGCCCGTCGGCCCGTTGCTGCCGGCCCGGACCGGCCCGATCCGCAAAGGCGCCGCGCCGGCGCTGCCGGCTGCCGCCCGGAATCCACCCCTCCCCTTCGGTTAATCCCGCCAATATGGCCAAAGCGTGAAGCGACGGCCGATCGTGCCGCGCCTGCGAACACGCCGGCGTGAGCCGCGCCCCGGTTCCGCGCGATCCGCCGCAGCCCGCCGGCGGGCATTTCCGGTATCCCTGCCGCGGCGATCGGCGCTATGGCTGTGGAAAGACGACCGGCGGAATGGAGGACCGATCATGCTGCACAGCGCCCGGGGACTGAACGGCTGCGTCAGCGCACCGCACACGGCGGCGGCGCTCGCGGGACAGGCGATCCTCGCCAGGGGCGGCACAGCGATCGAGGCGATGGTCGCGGCGGCGAGCACCATCGCCGTCGTCTATCCGCACATGAACGGCATCGGCGGCGACGGCTTCTGGATCGTCCACCGGCCGGGCGAAAGGCCGGTCGGCATCTTCGGCTGCGGCCGGGCGGCGGAACGCGCGACGCCGGAATGGTATGCGGCCCGCGGCCACCGCTCGCAAATGCCGACACGCGGCCCCGATGCCGCGCTCACCGTGCCGGGCACGATCGCTTCCTGGCAGCGCGCCCTCGACCTCGTCCCAGCTGAGCGGCGGCTCGCCCTTTCCGATCTCCTCGAGGCGGCGATCGGCCTTGCCCGCGACGGCATGGTGGTGACAGGCAACCAGGCCGACTGCACGCGGCAGAAGCTCGACGGGCTGAAGGACGTCGAAGGCTTCGCCGCGACCTTCCTGATCGACGGCCGGCCGCCGCGGGCCGGCGAGGTGCTGCGGCAGCCGGCACTGGCCCGCACCCTCGCCGGCCTCGCCGAAGACGGCCTCGACGGCTATTACCGCGGGCAACTCGCCGAGACCCATGCGGCCTTTCTCGAAGCGGCCGGCTCGCCGCTGCGGCTGGAGGACTTTCACGGCTTTGCGGCCGAGACGGTCGAGCCGCTCTCGGTCGAGATCTCGGCCGGCCGGCTGCACAACATGATCCCGCCGACGCAAGGTGTCTCCTCGCTGATGATCCTTGCCCTGTTCGACCGGCTCGGCGTCGCCGCCGGCGAGAGCTTCGAGCACCTGCACGGGCTGATCGAGGCGACCAAGCAGGCCTTCATCCTGCGCAACGCCGAACTCGGCGACCCGGACTTCATGGCGCGCCCGGCGCAGCAATGGCTCTCGGACGAAACCCTGGACCGGCTCGCCGCGCGGATCGACCGCCGCAGGGCGCTCGCCTGGCCGCATGCCGCCAAGCCCGGCGACACGATCTGGATGGGCGCCGCCGACCGAAAGGGCACGGTGGTCTCGTTCATCCAGAGCGTCTTCTGGGAGTTCGGCTCGGGGCTCACCTGTCCCGAGACCGGCGTCTTCTTCCAGAACCGCGGGGCCGGCTTCTCGCTGCAGCCGGGGCCGAACCAGCTCGGTCCGCGCCGCCGGCCGTTCCACACGCTGAACCCGGCGCTGGCCGAACTGAAGGACGGCCGCGTCATGGCCTACGGCACGATGGGTGGCGAGGGCCAGCCGCAGACCCAGGCCGCGATCTTCTCGCGCTACGCGCTCTACGGCCAGGGACTGCAGCAGGCGGTGACGGCGCCGCGCTGGCTGCTCGGCAAGACCTGGGGCGACGCGACGACGACGCTGAAGCTCGAGGACCGTTTCGACCCTGCGCTCGTCGCGGCGCTTCGAGCCGCCGGCCACGACACCGAGATCATCCCGGCCTTTTCCGACATGGCGGGCCATGCCGGCGCGGTGGTGCGCCATGCCGACGGCAGCCTCGAAGCCGCCAGCGACCCCCGCGCCGACGGCGCCGCGCTGGCCTTTTAGGGCCGGGCGTCCCGGGGCGCGGCAGGCACCCAACCGACCGCAGGAAACAGCGCCCGCCCCGCCGCCGGCCCGGGCCTTTCTCACCGCCCGGCCCGAGAACCGAGCGGACGGAGGAACGCCGGAGGCCAGCCTGCAAAAGCAGATGCGCAACGGCCCGCCTCCGGCGTTCCGGACGGAGTCTTTTCCGGGCCTTTCGGCCTCGAACATCCCGTCCGGCGCTCCGCTCTCACGGGAGCCGCACCAGTGATCCGCCCCCAGCCGACCGCCGCCCAGATCCGCTCATGCGCGAGATAGCTGGCAAAGCCGAGGAGGGTCGAGACCAGAGCGAGGGCGCCGCCCGTTTCGAACGAGCCGGTGAACAGGAAGCCGAGGAAGGTCATGACGGCAAAGCCGAGGATCTGCCATGACACGGCCTTCGCGAGACTTCTCTTGCGGGTTTCCATGGCTCGGACCTCTCCTCGTTTCCACCATCGTCTCGTTGGCGCCGCCGCCGTGCCGGCCCCGGCCGACCCGGCCTGGACGGGCGGTGCGGCGGGAGGCGAAACGCGCCGGACCATAACCACCGGCCGCAGCGGCGGCGATTCCGGAAATTCTCTTGGATCGGTTCATCTCTTTTGATAGAAGTCAGGAAACGTGACTTTTATCACCACCCTCGATGGACAAGCGCGAACGCTCCCGTCTCTTCCGCGACCGTCTCGCCGGCGCGATGCAGGCCGCCGGTATGACCAAGAGCGCGCTCGCCCGCGCGACCGGGGCCGACCGCTCGACCGTCTCGCTCGCCTTGTCGGCCGATGACGGCCGCCTGCCCAACGCCCAGTTCGCGGCCGAATGCGCCGGCGCCCTCGCGGTCTCCTCGGACTGGCTGCTCGGGCTGACCGACCGGCGCGAGCGCGGCGCCGAGGTGCTGCAGGCTGCGATGCGCATGGAGGCGGCGGCCAGGGCGCCGTCCGACGAATCGATCTTCCGCTGGCACGAGGAGGCGCGCGGCTACAAGATCCGCCACGTCCCGGCGACGCTGCCCGACATGCTGAAATCGGAAGCGGTGCTGCGTTTCGAATATGGCGACTTCGTCGGCCGCACCTCCGACCAGGCGATCGGCGACATGCGCGACCGGCTGGCCTATCTGCGGGCGCCCGACACCGACTACGAGATCGCCATGCCGCTCGACACGCTGGAGGGTTTCGCCGCGGGCGAGGGCTACTGGCGCGGCCTGCCGGCCGCCGAACGGCGCGGCCAGCTGCAGCGCCTCGCCACGCTGACCGACGAACTCTACCCGTCGCTGCGGCTCTATCTGTTCGACCGCAAGAAGGTCTATTCGGCGCCGGTGACGATCTTCGGCCCGCTGCAGGCGAGCGTCTATATCGGCCGCTTCTATCTGGTGTTTTCCGAGCGCCGGCAGGTGCTCGAGCTCACCCGGCATTTCGACGGGCTGGTGCGCGAGGCGGATTTCGAGGCCAAGCACACGCCGAACTTCATCGAGGCGATGAAAGTCGCGGACTGATCCCCCGGCGCTCGGGCTGCGCCGCCGGCGATGCCGACGCGCCCGGCAAAACCTCGCCCGGCTGGACGGCGGCCGGGCGGGCTGACCTGCTGCGAGGCGGCAAGGCGGCGAGAAAAGCCGAGCCCGCCGCAACGCCGGTCACAGCGTCAGCTTGAAGCCGAGATGTGACTGCTTGAAGCCGAGCTTCAGATAGAAGCGGTGGGTGTCGAGCCGGCCGGCGTCGGAGGTGAGCTGCACCATGCGGCAGCCGCGCGCGCGGCAGGTCTCGACCGCCCAGGCGATCATCTCGGCGCCGAGGCCCTGGCCCCTGAGATGCGAGGCGATGCGGACCGCCTCGATCTGGCCCCGCCAGGCGCCTTTGTGGCCGATTCCCGGCAGGAAGCTCAGCTGCAGCGTGCCGACCACCGCGCCGGACAGTTCGGCGACGGCGAGATACTGGCGCGGATCGGCGTCGACGGCCGCGAAGGCGGCTTCATAGGCGGGGTCGAGGGGCAGCGAAGGGTCGTCGCGGGCCTTGCCGCGGATGTCGTCGGCGAGCATCGCGACGATGACGGGCAGATCGGCGGGCGTCGCCCTGCGGATGTCGAGATGACGCAAGTGGGAACGGGCTCCCCGATGGTGGCCTCTGGTGGCCTCGTCCCATATCCCGATTCGGTCGCCGCGGCGACGGGTTCCGCCACCGCCGCGCATCGGAGCCTCGGCCGGCAGGCCTCCCGCCGGCGGCTCCCATACGGTTTCCGGCAGATCACTGCGTGATGCCGGAAACAACGACGCTCCTTCGCCGCGCGGGCTTGATCCGAGCCCCGCTCCGATCGAGCCGATCTCGTATCAGAGGCTCATCGCCAGGGGCCGGTCCGGCAGTCTGCGAGAGACGACGGGGTGCTCGCAATGGCCGTGCAGATAGGATGGATCGAAGTCGGCCTCCTCGGCGAGCATGTCGAAATCCCTGATCGTCAGCACACGCTGGCGCAGCGCGATCCGTCCGCGCGACCTGAGGTCCTGCAGCGAGCGGTTCACCTGCACCACGGAAAGGCCGGTGGCGTCGGCGAGCTGTTCCTGCGTCAGGGGAAAGGAGCAGGAATCCGTCCGGTTCAGATCGCGGTTGCAGACGAAAATCTCGCACAGGAGGTGGGCGATACGCTGGCTGGCGGGCCTGCGCCCGACATTCAGGACCCATTCGCTGGCGGCGGCAGTCGCGGCGATCGCGGTGGCGAGCACGAAGTTCCCGAGCCCCGGGTCCTCCCGCATCAGCGTCGCCAATTCGGCCTTCGAGGTAAGGGCGACCTCGCAGTCCGTGACGGCTTCGATCGAATGGTCGGGGAGCGCATGGACGAGCGAGGAGAGATTGCAGAACTGTCCCGCCGTGACGATGCCGACGATCTGGCGCGATCCGTCGAAGGTGGTCTTGGATCGGACGCCGATCCCGGCGACCATGAACAGGATGTGGCGTGCCGGCTCGCCTTGCCGCACGAAGCTCGCCTTGCGGCGATATTCGATGGTTTTGCCGAAGGCCGCCCGCAGGGGCGCGTGGACGGCGAAAAGAGAAGAGTCTCCCAGCTTCATCATGTCCCTGCTCCCTGGACAGCCATGGTCGCCATGGTGGCCATGATCTTCGTGCGACCTATGGGAGGACTGCCGCAAGTTCCAGCTTCGCACCTCGGATCGTCGGCTAACGAACACAGCCGCCGGGGCAGTGCGCAGATGCCGAAACCCCTGCAATCGTGGCGATTGCGGCCGGAACGTTGGCCAGCGAACAGTTGCCTCGCCTCTGGACGCCCGAGGTTCTGGCCCTACGTGAACTACATCGCGTGCTGATTTGACCGGGCGCACGCGGCTGCGAGTTGTCACGCTCCCGCCCCAATCACTGGAGGCGGGCGTGACCGGCGTTTCTCCGCAATCGATCAGAAACCGTTTGCTCCTGGCGTGCACGGACGAGGATCTCGCCGCCATCGCACCGGGCCTCGTCCGCATCGAACTCGCGCGTGGCGAAAATCTCGTCATGGCGATGCATCCGATCGACGCGATCTATTTTCCCGAAAGCTGCATCTGTTCCCTCGTCCTGACGAGCAAGGACGGCAGACAGGGCGAGATCGGCGTTTTCGGCAATGAGGGGATCAACGACGGTTCGCTCCTCGCGGGCATCGATCGCGTCCCGCACGAGAGCTTCATCCAGGTGCCCGGCATCTGCCTGAAGATGCCCGCCGAAAGGTTCCAGGCTCTCTGTCTGGAGCGGCCGGGCCTGTATCGCCTCGTCCAGCGCTGGACCCACATCATGGCGGTGCAGGTGGCGCAGACCGCGATGGTCAACGTCAACTACAACGTCGAAGAGCGTCTGGCCCGCTGGCTTTTGATGTGTCACGATCGCATCGACGGCGACGTGATCGAACTCACCCACGATTTCCTCGGCACGATGCTGTCGGTCCGCCGCTCGACCGTGACGCTGTCCACCCACATCCTCGAAGGCGCCGGGATCATCCGCGCACGCCGGGGGCGGATCACCATCCGCAACCGCGAAGCACTGATCGCGATCGCCGACGGCGCCTACGGCAATGCCGAAGCCGAATACGAGCGGCTGATCGGTTCGCCGCGTTCGGGCGCCGCCTGATTGCGATCGCTCCGGCCGGCCGGCCGAAGCCCTGGCCAGCGGGGCCGACGAAGAGCCTCGCTGGTCCTGCCGGATGCGATCCCGGGCCGGCGGCGCGGCGGCACCGAGGCCCGGATGGGATGACATCGACCATGTTCCGATTCCGACATCGGGTACCGTCTTGCGGAGACCGCCCGGCAAACGTCGGAATCGAAAGACCGCGAGCCACCGTTATGATCCTGGTGGATTTTGCGACTTCGACATTCGATCCGACGCCTCACCCGATCGGGACACACGTGTCGAATTCGATCCGCTAGTTCTGCACGGCCTGCACCGAGCCGCCGTCGACCCGCATGTTCGAGCCGTTGATGAAGGAGCCGCGTTCCGAGACGATCAGCGCGATCGCCGCTGCCACCTCGTCGACCCGGCCCCGGCGCTTCAGCGCGATGCCCGGCCGCTCCTCGTCGAGGAAGCTCTCGACGGCCTCGTCGAAGGAGACGCCGAGTTCCTTGGCGCGCTTTTCCATCATGCCGTCGGTCATCGCCGTCTCGATGAAGGCCGGCGAGACGGTGTTGCAGAGGATGCCGTGCTTGGCTTCCTCGTAGGAGAGATTCTTGACGAAGGCGGCGAGCGCCGCCTTGGCGGTGTTGTAGGTCGCCTCCTCCCAATAGGGCTGGACGGCGTTTTCGGAGGTGATGCAGACGAAGCGGCCCCAGCCCTTCTCGCGCATCGCCGGAAAGGTCGCCCGGGCGACGCGCACCGCCGACATGAAGTCGATCTGCCATGCCTCCAGATAGTCCTCGTCGGTCATGTCGAGCGGATCGCCCTTCGCCCCGGTGATGCCCGACGTATGGACGACGATGTCGATCGTGCCGAACTTTTCCCGGCCCTTGCGGGCCATGGTGTCGACGTCGGCCTGGCGGGTGACGTCGGCGGCGACGCACAGGACCTCGGTCGGCAGCGCGGCCGCGTCGCGTTCGAGCTCGTCGATCTTGAGGTCGGAGAGCACCAGCCGGCATCCCTCCTCGGCGAGGATCTTCGCCGTGGCAAAACCCATGCCGTCGGTTGCGCCGGTGATCAGCGCGACCTTGCCGCGGATCTGCAAATCCATGAAACGTCCCTTCGCAAGACTGGATGATTTGCGCTGACAACGGTGCGTCGCCGCTTAGGTTGCGAGGCCGGAGCACGATCCCGAAAAGCGGGATGCGGTTTCCGGAAGAGACCATGCGCACCCGAGAAGCGAGAGCGGGAGGATGGGTGAAGATCATCGCCTCCCTCTCTCGATCAACGAGGCAAGACGAGCATGCCCGACTATGATTTCCGCAGTCCGAGACTGTACCTTGAGGCCGAGCTGTCAGAGGACGGCGCCGTGCCGCTGGAGCCTGCGCAGGTCAACTATCTCCTGTCGGTCCTGCGCCTCGACGACGGCGCCACCGTCCTCGCCTTCAACGGCCGCGACGGCGAATGGCGCTGCCGCATCGAGCGGACGGGCAAGAAGAAGGCCGGCCTCGTCGCGACGGCGCGGCTGCGCGAACAGACGAAGGCGCCGACGCTCGCCTATCTCTTCGCGCCGCTGAAGCACGCGCGGCTCGACTACATGGTGCAGAAGGCGGTGGAGATGGGCGCCGGCATCCTGCAGCCGGTGATGACCCAGCACGTCCAGGCGAGCCGGGTGAATGTCGAGCGGATGCGCGCCAACGCCGTCGAGGCGGCCGAGCAGTGCGGCATCCTGACGATCCCCGACTGCCGCGAACCGCTGAAGTTCGACGCCGCCCTCGCCGAATATCGCGGGCGCGGGCCGATGGTCTTCTGCGACGAGCGGGAGGATGCCGAAAGCCCGGTCGCGACCCTTGCCGGCCTGCCAAAGGGTCCGCTGTCGCTGCTGATCGGCCCGGAGGGCGGATTTTCGGGCGAAGAGCGCGAGCGGCTCCTCGCCGAGCCTGACGTCACCGCGATCTCGCTCGGACCGAGGATCCTGCGCGCCGACACCGCCGCCGTCGCGGCGCTGGCGGTGGTGCAGGCGACGATCGGCGACTGGTAGGACGGCGGCGCCTTCGAAACCCTCCGGTTCCGCTGACCGCGCCGTCAACGCCAGCCGTCTTGCGCCGGACGGCGATTTTGGGCAGACCCGCCCTCGTGGAATGGCCGGTTCCGCGCGCCGGAGGGACGGCGCTTGCGCAACGAACGGAATGCGAAAAATGGCGCGCGATACGACCGATCTGACCCCTGTCTCGACGATCGACGATCTCGTCGGACATCTCGCCGGCGGCGAGAAGCCGGCCGAGGCCTTCCGCATCGGCACGGAACACGAGAAGTTCGGCTATTACGTCGAGGATCTCTCCCCCGTTCCGTACGAAGGGGAACGCGGCATCCGCGCCATCCTCGAAGGCATGCGCTCGCTCTCCGGCTGGGAGCCGATCGTCGACGACGGGCGGATCATCGGCCTTTACGGCGCCGCGGGCCAGGGCGCGATCTCGCTCGAGCCCGGCGGCCAGTTCGAGCTGTCGGGCGCGCCGCTCGAGACGATCCACGCCACCTGCCGCGAATCCAACGCCCATCTCGCCGAGGTGCGTGCCGTCGCCAAGGATCTCGGCATCGGCTTTCTCGGCATCGGCTCCTCGCCGCTCTGGACGCTCGCCGAAACCCCCATCATGCCGAAGTCGCGCTACGACATCATGCGGCGCTACATGCCGAAGGTCGGGACGCGCGGGCTCGACATGATGCTGCGCACGACGACGATCCAGGTCAATCTCGACTTCTCCGACGAGGCCGACATGCGCCGCAAGATGCGCGTCGGCATGAAGCTGCAGCCGGTCGCCTCGGCGCTGTTCGCCCATTCGCCCTTCACCGAAGGCGCGCCGAACGGCCTCGTCTCCTGGCGCTCGGAGGTCTGGAAGGACGTCGACAACCAGCGCTCGGGCCTTCTGCCCTTCGTCTTCGAGCCGGATTTCTCCTATCGCCACTATGTCGAATGGGCGCTCGACGTGCCGATGTATTTCGTCACCCGCAACGGGCGCTACCACGACGCCACCCACGTCACCTTCCGGCAGTTCATGGACGGCGCGCTGAAGGGCGAGATCGACGATCCCGAGCCGCAGATGGGCGACTGGACCAACCACCTGTCGACGCTGTTCCCGGACGTCAGGCTGAAGCGCTTCATCGAGATGCGCGGGGCCGACGGCGGCCCGTGGCGGCGGATCTGCGCTTTGCCCGCCTACTGGGTCGGCCTGCTCTATGACGGGGCGACGCTGGCTGACGTCGACGCGATGACCGCCGACTGGAGCTTTGAGGAAGTGAACGCCATGCGCTCGGCGGTGCCGCGCGACGGGTTCCGCACCCGGTTCCGGGACGGGACGGTCCTCGATCTCGCGCGCCGGACGGTGGAGCTGGCGCGGCAGGGCCTGAAGGCGCGCGGCCGGCTGAACGAGGAAGGCAACGACGAGAGCTTCTTCCTCGCGCCGCTCGAGGAGGTCGTCGCCCGCGGCACCACCTCGGCGGAGGAGCTGGTGCGGCTGTGGGAGGGGCAGTGGGAGCGCTCGATGCCCAGACTCTTCAAGCACCTGTCCTACTGAGGCCGGGCGCCGCAGGCCCCGAAATTCCCCTTTGCTTTCTGCGGCGATGCTGTAGCATCGGACCCTTGGCACGGGCACCCGAGCGGCAGGGCCGACCATGACGGACTTCTTCGACTGGCTCACGGCAAGCGATTCCGGCATCGGCGCGGACCGGCTCGCCGACGCCTTCAATCTCAGCCACGAGGAACTGCGCAAGACCATGACGGCGCTGGCGCCGGCCTTTGCCCTCGCGCTGCAGCGGGCGATGATCGTGCCCGGCGCCTGGAGCGAAATCTCCCGGCACTACAAGCCCTTCCTCAACACCGAGGCGTCGGACGTCGCCTTCGGCGGAGCGATGAGCCCGTTCGCCGGCGATCTCTCCCGCTCGCTCTTCGGGTCCCAGGAACTCGTCTCGGCGGTCGCCCGCCACGTCTCGGTGGCGAGTGGCGTCGCGCCCGACACCGTCGAGACGATGATGCGCAACATCTCGGTGATGACCATCGGCACGATGCTGCAGATGATGTTCGCCAATCTCACCCGCAGCCAGCCGAAGGAACTCGTCGAGGGCAACTATCCCGGCGCCATCGCCGAAATGCTGAGGCGCAGCGCCAATGCCGTCGAGGCGATGGGCCGGCCCTCCGACGAGGCGCGGCCGCGCAAGTCCGCGCCGCAGTTGCCCGGCTCTGACTATCTGAGCCGCCTGTTCGCCAACGCGCTGACCGGCACGCTGCCCTGGCTGCCGCCCGAAACCTCGTCCGCCCCCCGGCGCGAGGCCGCTTCCGGCCCGTCGCGGGAACGCAGCCTGCCCGAACTGCCGTTTCCGCCGTATCTGGCGCTGATGGAGGAATTCATGCGCGGCGAAAGGCGCGCGCCGACGTCGCCGCAGGAGACGCCGCCGCCTGCGGCCGGCAAGGCTCTTCCGGCCGGCGGGCCGCGCTCCGGCGCCGAGGGCGGCGACAAGCCGCAGACGCCGGGCAATGCCGCCGAGGGTCTCGCCGAGGCGGCGCTCGCCTTCCAGCGCGACTATGCCCGGCGCATGATGGAGGTTTTCGCGCCGGCGCCGCGCAACGGCGAGACGCGCGACTGAAGCATTCCGCATGTGACGGGGCCGCTCCCAAACCGCGCCCCAACGCAAACGGCCGGCCACCCAACGCAAACGGCCGGCCACCCTGCGGGATGACCGGCCGTTGCGAGCGTCGTGGAGGGCGGCCCGGCGTCGCGGGAGCGCCGGGACTTGGCGGGGGCGCTCAGCCTTCCAGGACGTCCCGTCGCCGGCGCGCGGCGATCAGCGCCAGCTTGTAGCTCGGATCCTCGCGCCAGTCGGCGCCGAGCGCGAAGGCGACGTCGTCGCGGCGAATGCCGATGTCGGCGAGGACATGGTCCGGCATGTCGGCGAGGGCCTGCACGCGGCGACGGTTGACCATGGTTTTGACGATCGCGCGGGCGGCGGTGGCGAAGAGGCGGGTCCCGGCCAGAAACCGGCTGGCCGAAGCGGGGGTGGGTCTCGCGGTGATCGTCATGGCTTGTCTCCTTTCGCAGCCACTGTCGCCGGAAAAAAGCGGGGGCGCCCTGCCGTCGCCGAAGCGATGGGCAGCGCCCTCCCCCGAATTGTTCCTGACATGATCACCATACGTCCGCGCGATTGATCACACCAACGAATGTTGATAATCTCTGACATCACATCCATTGATGAGACAGCCCATGGCCACCCCGCTCGATCTCGACCAGTTGCGCAGCTTCGTCGCCATCGTCGACGCCGGCAGCTTCACCAGGGCCGCCGAGGAGGTCTTCAAGACCCAGTCGGCGGTGTCGATGCAGATCCGGCGGCTGGAGGAACGGCTCGGCGTCGCGGTGTTCGAGCGCACCGGCCGGACGATCCAGGTCACCGACGCGGGCTCGCGCCTCCTCGTCTATGCCAGGCGGATGCTGAGCCTCAGCCAGGAGACGCTCTCCGCCTTCGATCCGGATGCCATGCAGGGCCAGGTGCGCATCGGCCTGCCGGACGACTATGCCGAGCGCTTCCTGCCCGAGATCCTCGCCCGCTTCAGCCGCTCGAACCCGCTGGTCGAGCTGCAGATCGCCTGCGAGCCCTCGTCGAACCTTGCCGAGCACGTCGACCGGGGCCGGCTCGACGTCGCCCTCGTCGCCGACTGCACGGTCGGGGCGGTGATGCCGGAGATCGTCCGCCGCGAACCGCTGCACTTCATGACCTCGGCCGCCCACGACGTGCACGAGGAGGCGGTGCTGCCGCTGGCGCTCGGGCGCCACAGCTGCTCCTGGCGGGCGGAGGGGCTGAAGGCGCTGGAGGCGGCGGGCCGGCGCCACAAGGTGCTGTTCTCGTCATGGTCGGCACAGATCGTCGCCTCGGCGGTGCTCGCGGGCCTCGCCGTGGGCGTCCTGCCGGAATGCGCCCTGCGGCCGGGAATGCGGGTTCTCGGCGAGCGCGACGGCTTCCCGCGGCTGCGGGACAACGAGATCGGCGTCATCCGGGCGCGCAGCGCCGACAGCCCGGTCGTCTCGGCGCTCGTCGACCACATCCGCGACAGCCTCGCCAACCTGCCGCCATCGGAGCTGAACGCCAAGCCGACGCATCTGCCGGGTACCCGGCTGGTGCGGCCGCATCGTCCCCGCCCCGGCCCCGCCGCGCCGGTCGCGCCGGTCGCGGCCGAGTGAAGCCCGCCGGAAAGCCGGGCGTATCGCATTCGCCGGCGCCCCGCCTCGCCGCGGCGAGACGGCATCGGCGGCGCTTCGGCACTACCGCTTCGTGCGGTCGAGGTTCTTCGGCTCGCCCCTGAGGCCGTTGAGCCGCGCCGAGCGCAGGTCGGCACCTGCAAAATCCGCACCGTCGACATTCGCGCCGTCGAAATCCGCGCCGGCGATCTCCGCCCGGGCGAGGTCGGCATTGGAGAGGTCTGCGCCGGAAAAATCGGCGAATTCTGCGGCCGCCCGCGAAAGATCGGCGTTGGAGAGATCGGCGCCGGTGAGATCGGCGGAATTCAGGACGCCGCGCATCAGCCCCATCGACTGATTGCGCATGTCGGCCGAAAGATCGGCCCCGGCGAGCTTGGCGTCGATCAGCCTGGCGCGCGTAAGATCGGCGACGAGGCGGGTCTTGGAAAGGTCCGCGCCGGTGAAGTTGGCATCCATCAGCTGCGACTGGAAGAGGTTGGCGCCGGTGAGATCGGCGCCGGAAAAATCCGCCTTCAGCCCCCAGACCTGGGCGAGCTTCGCCCCCGACAGATCGGCCCCGGAAAGGTCTGCGCCATTGAGCGTCGCCGCCGTCAGATCGGCACCGGCAAGGTCGAGGCCGGAGAGATCGAGACCGTTGAGCGCCTTGCGCGACAGGTCGACGGGCCGGCCATCCGTCGCCGCGGCGATCAGCGCCTCGACCTCGGCCCGGGTCATCTCGGCCCTGGTCATCTGCGGCGAGGTCATGTCGAGGCCGCGCATCGCCCCCTGCGCGAAGGCCGGACGCGGCGAGAGGCCGGCGGCGAATGCGGCGGCGGCAAAGGCCGCCGCGACGATGGTCCTGCGATGGTCTGCCGGCATGGTCGTCCTCCCTTCGCGGCGTCTTCTTCCGGCGGCGTCTTGCGCGCCGCTTCGCACCGGATTTGACCGCGGTGCGCCCCGGGGGGCCGGTTCCGGCATCTGACGCCACGCCCGGTCCGGCCGGGTCTCACATGTCAAATTCAGTCCACGAGGTCAAAGCGCGACGCCGTGAATTGCGGGCGACCGCCTGACACCGGGGCTGGGCAAGGCCATTGGCCTGATCTCCCTCCTTTCGGGGGAGATGCCGTTCCGCAGAGGGGGGGGTGCGGCGGGCACGGACCCGCCGGATGGTTGCGCCAAGACGCCCCCTCTGCGTTGCCCCCATCTCTCCCGCAAGGGGGAGATCCTGGGCGTCGCCGACGGCTCCAGGCTTTCGAGCGATTGCCCTGCGGCGTGAATGCCGGCGGCGACCCGGCAGGGGTTTCTCCACCCACGGCGAGGCCCGCGCGAACCGAGTCTTGCCCCGAAGGTGCCGGGACTCCACACTCGCCGCCATGAGCCGCCTTTCCGAATCGAGCCCCGCCAGCAACGTCGCCGAATACACCGTGTCGGAAATCTCCGGGGCGCTGAAGCGCACCGTCGAGGACAGCTTCGGTCACGTGCGGATCCGGGGCGAGGTCTCCGGCTATCGCGGGCCGCATTCGTCGGGCCACGCCTATTTCTGCCTGAAGGACGACCGGGCGCGGATCGACGCGGTGATCTGGCGCACCGCCTTCGCCAAGCTCGCCTTCCGGCCCGAGGAGGGGCTGGAGGTGATCGCCACGGGGCGCCTGACCACCTATCCGAACTCGTCGAAATACCAGGTGGTGATCGAGACGATCGAACCCGCCGGCGCGGGCGCGCTGATGGCGCTCCTCAACGAGCGGCGGCTGAAGCTCGAGGCGGAGGGGCTGTTTTTACCCGAGCGCAAGCGCCGCCTGCCGTTCCTGCCGCGGGTCATCGGCGTCGTCACCTCGCCGACGGGCGCCGTGATCCGCGACATCGCCCACCGCGTCGCCGACCGCTTTCCGGTGCATCTCCTGGTCTGGCCGGTGAGGGTGCAGGGCGAAACCTCCGGCGCCGAGGTCGCCGCGGCGATCGAAGGCTTCAACGCCATCCAGTCGGGCGGCAGGCTGCCGCGGCCGGACGTCCTCATCGTTGCCAGAGGCGGCGGCAGCCTCGAAGACCTGTGGGGCTTCAACGACGAGGCCGTGGTGCGGGCCGCGGCCGCCTCGCAGATCCCGCTGATCTCGGCGGTCGGCCACGAGACCGACTGGACGCTGATCGACCATGCCGCGGACATCCGCGCCCCGACGCCGACCGGCGCGGCCGAGATGGCGGTGCCGGTCCGGGCCGAGCTCCTGGCGACGCTGGCGAGCCACAACGCCCGTCTTTCCGGCGCGGTCAGCCGCCGGCTCGACCAGGAGAAGAAGGGGCTCGCCGCCCTCGCCCGCGCCCTGCCCGGCCTCGACGCGCTGCTGGCGCTGCCGCGCCGCCGGCTCGACGATGCGACCAGCGGCCTTGCCTCGAACCTTCGCCACGTCGTCGCCGAGAAGCGCCGGCACTTCGCCGCCGCCTCCGCCCGGCTGGTCCCCGCGACGCTGGAGGCCGCGCTGCGCGACCATCGGGCGACGCTGCGCCACAGCGCCGTCGGCGCCGATCACGGCATGCGCCTGAGGCTCGAATCGGCGCGGCGCCGCCTCGACCGGGCGGCCGCCGACCTCAAGCCGCATATGCTGAAGGCCCGCAGCGAAGCCGCCCGGCTCGCCCTGATGCAGCTCTCCGAGCGACTCGAACGGGCCGAGGCGCAGGGCCGGCAGCAGCGCCGCCAGCGAATCGACGCCGCCTGGCGGCTCGCCGGCAGCCTGTCGCCGCTGAACGTCCTCGAACGCGGCTATGTGATCGTGCGAAACGACGCCGGCGCCGCGGTGACCGAGCCGGCGGACCTTTCGGCCGGCATGGCGGTGTCGCTGGAATTCGCGCGCCGACAGACGCGCCGCGCCGTGATCACCGACGGCACGGCCGCGGCGGGCACGGGGCAGGCCGTGGACGAGCCGGCATCGCCGCAGCCGGCCGCCGCGAGGCCCCGCCGGCCGCGCAGCAAGAAGGTGGCGGAAGGCCAAGGCTCGCTGTTTTAGAAATGCTCCCGGAACGTCGGAAGCGGCTTTCGGAAAGGATCATGCTCGAAGCGCCGAGCCGTTGCTCGACTTCGACGACACCGCGCCGCGCCGCGCCGGCGTCACGCCGTGATCCCGAGCTTGCCGAGCATCGCCTTGGTGATCGACTGGCGCCAGGCGGGCCGTTCGAAGGCCTCGCCCCTGTCGATGCGTTCGAGGACGCCGGCCATGGTGAAGGCGCTCGCCGATTCCAGAGCGTCGAGCTCTTCCCAGGAAAGCGGCACCGCCACCCGGGCGCCCGGGCGGGCACGGACCGAATAGTCGGCGATCGACGTCGCCGCGTGGTCGTTGCGGAAATAGTCGATGAAGATCTTGCCCTTGCGCTTGGCCTTCGACATCGTCGCGACATAGGCGCGCGGCACGTCGCGGACCATCGCTTCGGCGAACCCTTCGGCAAACGCCTTGATCTCCGGAAATTCGCGCCGGCGGCTGAGCGGCACCACGACATGCAGCCCCTTGCCGCCGGTCGCCTTGACGAAGCTGTCGAGGCCGAGCGCCGACAACCGGTTGCCGAGGTCCCGCGCGGCCAGTTTGACCGCCTCGAAGGGAACCCCCTCGTCCGGGTCGAGATCGAAGACCAGCCGGTCCGGAACGTCGACCCTGTCGACCGTCGAGGCCCAGGGATGGAGTTCGATCCCGCCCATCTGCACGAGTTCGATCAGTCCCTTTGCGTCCTCGACGTAGAAATAGTCGGTGGTCTTGCCGGCATGGGTGACGTCGACGGGCTTCACCTCCGCGCCCCAGCCCTTGCCGACCGAGCGCTGGAAGAAGCATTCCTCGCCGATGCCGCCGGGACAGCGCAGCAGCGACACCGCATGGCCGGAAATGTCGGCGAGGACGAGCTTGGCGACCTTGCCGTAATAGTCGGCGAGATCGCCCTTGGTCGGCCCGTTCTCGTCGTCGAAGACCGGGCGGTCCGGATGGGTGATCTCGACGCCGCAGACGCGGATCGGCTTGCCGGACCGCCTGGACTTCCGGCCGTCGGATCCGGACGCGGCATCCGCCTTCGAATCGGACTTCGCCTCTGCCGCCGCCGCTCTCTTTTCCCGGCTGCGGGATCTGCCGGAAGCCGCGCGCGCCTTGCCGGCGCCTGCGCCGTCGCCGGCATCGGCCGCCTCTGCCTTGTCCTCCGGCGCCTCGCGCACGACGTCGCCCGCCGGCTTGTCCTCGCGCAGCCCCTTGAAGGACGGGTGGCGGATCTTTCCCTCGCCGGTCCATTCGGTGAAGGCGACCTCGGCGAGGAGTTTCGGGGTCACCCAGGTGGCGGCGCGCTTTTCCGCCGCCGACAGCCCGTCCACCGGCGCGGTCTTCCGCGTCATTTTGTCGAGGCGTTCCCGCAGCTCCGACCCCGAGGCGTCGGTGAAGCCGGTGCCGCATTTGCCCGCATAGGCGAGGCCGTCCTTGCCGAAATAGCCGAGATGCAGGGCGCCGATCGCCCGCGCGCCGCCGGCCGCCTTGGTGAAGCCGATGATGACGAATTCCTGGCGCTTGATGCATTTCGACTTCAGCCAGCTTTTCGTCCGCCCGGCGCGATAGGGCGCATCGGCCTTCTTCGAGACGACGCCTTCGAGCCCCATCGAGCAGGAGCGGGCGATCATCTGCTCGCCCTTGCCCTCGATGTGGTCGGAATAGCGCAGGATCTTCTTCTCGCCCGCCGCCTGCCCGTCGAGCAACGCCTTCAGCCGCGCCTTGCGCGTCGTCAGCGGCGCCTTCGTCAGATCCTCGCCGTCCAGATGCAGGCAGTCGAAGAGCATCGCGACGATCGGCTTCTTCTCCTTCGAGTCGGTTTCGCCGGAGAGCGCATTCTGCAGCTTCTGGAAATCCGAGCGGCCGTGTCCGTCGAGGACGACGGCCTCCATGTCGAAGACGGCATCGGCAACGCCGAGCTTCCCGAAGGCCCTGGCGAGGCGGTCGAACTTTTTCGTCCAGTCGTGGCCGTTGCGGGTGACGAGCCGCACCGACCCGTCGCTGAGGAGCCCGATCAGGCGATAGCCGTCGAACTTGATCTCGTGCAGCCAGTCGGCGCGTGCCGGCGGCGCATCGACGAGGGTCGCGAGTTGCGGCTTGCCGTAGCGTGCCGCGAGATCGTCGAGGGAGGCGGCCCCGGAGCCGCCCGCGCCCTTGCCCTTGCCGTTGCGCGCCGAAGCCGGCTTCGCCTGCGGGTTGAGGCCGTCCGACGGCCCGTCGGCCGCTTCGCGGCGCAGGTCCTCGGCCTTCTTTTCGGCCTCGGAGGCGCCGGACTTCCGGCCGCCCTTCTTGCGGGTGTTCTCGCTGGACCAGCGGTTGCCGTCCTCGCCGCCCTCCTCCTCGGCGATCTCCGCCATGGTGCGGCCGGTGGCGACGCTGGTCTTCTCGCCGGCGAGGAACGCTTCGCCGTCCTCGTCCGGGCGGGCGAGCTCGTCCTTTTCCTTGATCAGCAGCCAGTTCTCGCGCTTTTCCTTCTTGCGCGGCTTCATCCGGACCAGCACCCAACGGCCCTTCAGCCGCTTGCCGGAAAGCTCGAACTTCAGTTCGCCCCGTTCCAGCCCCTCCGCGACGTCGCCGAGCGGCTTCCAGCTTCCGGTGTCCCAGAGCATGACGGTGCCGCCGCCATATTCGCCCTTGGGGATCGTGCCTTCGAAGGAGCCGTAGTCGAGCGGGTGGTCCTCGGTGCGCACCGCGAGCCGCTTGTCGGACGGGTCGTAGCTCGGCCCGCGGGTCACCGCCCAGGAGAGCAGCACGCCGTCATGTTCGAGGCGGAAATCGTAGTGGAGCCGGGTCGCATCGTGCTTCTGGATGAGATAGGCATCGCCCGCCTTGCGGCCGGCCTTGCCGCGCGGCTCGCGGGTCTTCTCGAAGTCGCGTTTCTCGTTGTAGGTGTCGAGCGAGGCAGAGGCCATGGCTCATGCTGCCCTGGAGCTTTTCGAGCGGCCACCCGATTTCTTGGCCGTGGTCGCCTTGGATTTCGCCCCGTCGCTCGGCGACGACGTTTTCGACGCGGACGACTTCGACTGGGATTTGGACGCCGAGTTGGAAGGCGCGGAAGACTTGGCAGCGGACGAGGATTTCGAGCGTGACCCGGAGGATTTGGCGGTCGGAGCCGTCTTGCCGCCGGAAGCGCGCTTCCGCCCCTTGCCGCCGGTCTCGCCCCCCGACTGTTCGAGGCTGCGGCGGAGCGCATCCATGATGTCGATGACATTGCCGGAATCTTCTTCCGGCGCCTCCTCCGCCTGCGGCTCCTTGCCGGCGATCTTCGCCTTGATGATCTCCATCAGGCCTTCCTGATAGGTGTTCTTGAAGGCCTTCGGATCGAACGGCTTCGACTTCTTCTCGATCAGGAGCTGGGCGAGTTCCAGCTGCTCGTCGTCGATCTCGGCGCCGTCGCCCACCGCGTCGAAGAACTTCCTGGCGTCCCGGACCTCCTGGGCATAACGCAGCGTCTCCAGGATGAGCCCGTCGCCGCAGGGCTTGATCGCGGCGATGCGCTCCTTGCCGGAGATCACGATCCGCCCGAGCGCCACCTTCTTCGCCTTCCTCAGCGCCTGGCGGATGGTGACATAGGCATCGGTCACGCCGTCTTCGTCCGGCGCGACGTAATAGGGCCGGTCGTAGTAGATCGGATCGATCTCGCTGGCATCGGTGAACTGCGTCAGCTCGATGACGTGGTTGCTCTCGGCCTTGAGGGCTTCGAGCTCCTCGTCGTCGATCGGGACGAAGCGCCCCTTCTCGTATTCGTAGCCCTTGACGATGTCGTCGCTGTCGACGACCTCCTCGTCCTTTTCCGACACCTTGTGGTAGCGGATCCGCTCGCCGGTGTTCTTGTCGTACTGATGCAGCTGGATGGTCCTCGCCGGGCTCGTCGCCGCAAAGAGGCGAACCGGAAAGGAGACGAGCGAAAGCCGGATATGACCGGTCCAGTAGGCGCGCGGAGTGCTCATGACTCGCGCAACGGGAATCGCGGCGCCTCGGTTCGGCCCGGGCGAAAAGAATCTCGTCGCCCGGCAAAGCTACGGCCGACGCGCTATTTTTGGGCGGCCGTCGCCGTGCCGCCGAGTTCGGAGACCTTGCCCCTGTAGCGCGGCTTGTCGGAGCCGCAGGCAAAGCGACGCGCCACTTCGTCGGCGACCGCCCGCGCCAGCACGTTGGCATCGGCATTGGCGCTCGCATCGACATAGCCGACCGGGCAGCTCGCCCTGCCTTCGCCGGCGATGGTGTGGACGGCGAGGACGTCGGTGATCTTGCCCGAGCCGTCGCCGGGATCGAGGTGGAAGCGCAGGATCGCGGCGAAGGGCTTGCCGCCGGACAGCCGCCACTCGATCGTCTCGCCCGGCTCGTTGAAGGGCGAGAAGGAGCTGAAGTCGTCGTTCTTTTCGCCGAAGTCGACGTCGACCCTGAGGTCACCTTCCGACACGAAGACCGGGATTCCCTTATAGCCGGCGCATTCGAGATCGACGCCGCCGCCGTCCTCGTATTCCTGCAGCACGGTGCAGCCGTCGAGATCGAGCTTGGTATAGGCGCTGTCGGTGCCGGCCGCTGCGGCAGGCGATCCGGCGAGGCCGCCGCCCGCCGCCAGAAGCAGGGCGGCCGCCGCCCCCCGCCACGAGACCGCGCCGCCACGCCCGGCCTTCGTTGCCGCGTGCTTGCCCGAAGTCCTGCCGATGCGCGTCATGCGTCCTCCCCGATCGCGGCTTCCGTCCTGTCCGGCCCGATTCCGAGCCGGCCGAGAATGTCGGCGAGCCTATCACGGGAAACCGCGAGGCGCAGCGTCTTCTGCCGCTGCGTCAGGCCGGCGACCACGGCGACCGCGGATTTCGGCAGCCCGCAGGTCTTGGCGACGAGCGCCACGACCGCCGCGTTGGCCTTGCCGTCCTCCGGCACCGCCCGCACGCGGACGAGGAGACGCGTGCGGCCTTCCGCATCGGCGACGCGGCCGTCGACCATGTCCTTCGCCGAACGGGGCGTGACGCGCACGAAAAGGAGGAGGCCGTCGCCGTCGAACCGGTAAGACGTCTCGTCCAAAGCGCAGTCCGGGGCGGGATGCATGGCGGGCGTCACCCGTGCCGGATGCTCAGAGCCCGGCCCGGTAGATGGCGGGATTGACGTATTCGGCAATCAGGATCTGCAGGAACATGATGGCGAACAGCACCACCAGCGGCGACAGGTCGATGCCGCCGAGATCCGGCAGGAAGCGGCGGATGCGGCGGTAGACCGGCTCGGTCATCTGCCAGAGGAAGCGGCCGACGGAATCGACGAAGGGATTGCCGGGATTGACGATGTTGAAGGCGTAGAGCCAGGAGAGCACGGCCGAGGCGATGACGATCCACCAATAGAGATTGAGCGCCTGATAGATGACGTAGGTGACTGCCAGCATCGATCCCCTGCCCCTTTTTGCGTCACCGCCGATGTAGACATCGCGTCAGGGCGGCGCAAGCCGCGCGGGCCCGCAGCGTTAACGCGGCGTGGCAGGCGGTTGCTGTGACACGGGGGGCGTCGCTGGGGCCGGCCTCCGCGCCCGCGGCTCCATCCCGGCGGCCGGCCGGCGGCGGGGTGCCGCGGGAGGAACCACATGGCGCATGCCGCCGCCGCCGAATTCCCGTAAAGGCCGCGTTGCCAGCCGTTGACAGAAACCCGCCTCCCGCACTACAAGCCGCTTCGCATCGGTGGACGGGGCTGTAGCTCAGCTGGGAGAGCGCGTCGTTCGCAATGACGAGGTCAGGGGTTCGATCCCCCTCAGCTCCACCAATGCCCCCGTGACGGCCCGGTGTTTCTCAAAGACCCTTCGCACCTTGGCGCAGCTCATCGGCGCACACCCGTGGTACACATGCAGTCACGCCGCGTGAAAGCGGCGGGGCGGGGAAAAAGGAACTGCTTCCGGCATTCGGCACCGTCTCGTGGAGACCGCGCAGCAAATGTCGGAATCGCAAGACCCCCAGACAAGTTTATGATCCTGTTGGATTTTTTCGAATTTGACATTCGATATGGCGCCTCGCCCGACCGGGACCGAAAATGGCGAATTCGCTCCCCTAGCGACTATTCCTCTTCCGCCACGCCTCGAAGGTTGAAAGGTGCTCGTCGAGGGTGCGGGGATAGAGGCCGATGATCGTCTCGCCTGCCTTCACCCGGTCGACCACGAAGTCCTCATAGGCGGTCATCTCGACGGCTTCGTCGGCGACCTCCCCGGCCAGATGCGCCGGAATGACGATGACGCAGTCGTCGTCGCCGACGACGATGTCGCCGGGGAAGACCGGCGCGTCGCCGCAGCCGATCGGGCCGTTGATCTCGATCGCCTCGTGCAGCGTCAGGTTGGTCGGGCTGGACGGCCGGGCGTGATAGGCGGGAATGGCGAGCTCGCCGATGGTCGCGGCGTCGCGGAAGCCGCCGTCGGTGACGATGCCGGCGCCGCCGCGCATCATCAGCCGGGTGACGAGGATGTCGCCGGCCGAGGCGGCCCGGGCATCCTTGCGGCTGTCGATGACCATCACGTGGCCCTCGGGACAGGTTTCGATGGCGACCCGCTGCGGGTGCTGCGGATTGCGGAATTCGGCGAGCTGGTTGCGGTCCTCGCGCGCCGGCATGTAGCGCAGCGTGAAGGCCGGCCCCACCATGTTGCGCCGCTTCGGCGCCACGGGGTGGACGCCCTGGATCACCTGGTTGCGCAGGCCGCGCTTGAAGAGCGCGGTGGCGAGCGTCGCGACGGAGACGCCGGAGAGCTTTTCGCGAAGGTCGTGGTCCATGCTCTGGTCCTTGCCTTGAAGTCGGATCGGGCAGCGGGCGCCGGTCAGAGGAGGCCGTTGCCGGCGAGGAACTGGCGCATCGCCGCCTGCTGCGTCTCGGTGAGCGGCCAGGCCGAGGGCGGCCGCGTCGGGCCGCAGTCGAGGCCGAGCGCCTGAAGCGCCGCCTTCACGCCGGTGACGTTGGTGCCGTTCAGCTCCTCGGCGCGGATGTCCTCGAAGGCGCGCATGCCGGCGATGAGCGCGCCGGCCTTGCCGTAGTTTCCGGCGTCGAGCGCCGCATGGATCGCCACCGACCGCTCCGGCCAGACATTGATCAGGCCCGAGGTGAAGCCCCGCGCCCCGACGGCATAGAGCGGCGGCGCCCACACTTCGGCGAGGCCGCAGACCCAGGTGATGTCGTGGCCGCAGGCCTCGATGGCGCGGGCGAGATTCATCGGGTTGGGCGTCGCCCATTTGACGCCCTTGACGCCGGGCAGCGCGCAGAGCGCGGCGATGCCGCGCGTTCCGATCGCGTCGTTGCGCAGATAGAGCATGATCGGCAGGCCGCCCGCGGCGTCGCTCACCGCCTTGACGTAATCGACGATGCCGCGCGGCGCGACGAAGGGATCGGGCGGCTGGTGGATCATCAGCGCCGCCGCGCCGGCATCGGCCGAAGCACGGGCGAGCCGGCAGGCGTCGCGCACGCCGCGGCCGATGCCGGCCAGCACCGGCCGCCTCCCGTCGACGAGGCCGACCACTTCGCGGACCATGGTAGAGGCCTCGTCCGTCGTCAGCGCGTAGAACTCGCCGGTGTTGCCGTTCACCACCGGCATGTGGACGCCGGCAGCGACCGCCCGGTCGACGATCGGAGACAGGCGCTCGGGGGCGATGTCGCCCGCCGCGTCGTAGGGGGTGACGAGGATGCCGGAAATGCCGGCGAGGGCGGCGTCGAGATCGTGGGCCATCGAAAAGGTCTCCCGTTCCGTCTCAGAAGATGTCGGGTTCGCCGGCGGCACGGCCGAAGCCGCGCTCCAGGAAGTCGAAGTCGCAGCCCTTGTCGGCCTGGGTGACGTGGCGCGAGAACATGTAGCCCCATCCCCGCTCGTAACGCGGCTGCGGCGGCGTCCAGGCGGCCCGGCGCCGTTCGAGCTCGGCCGCGTCGACGAGCATGTCGAGCCGGCGGTTCGGCAGGTCCAGCCGCACCTTGTCGCCGGTCCTGAGCAGCGCCAGCGGCCCGCCGACATAGCTTTCCGGCGCGACGTGGAGGACGCAGGCGCCGTAGGACGTGCCGGACATCCGCGCGTCGGAGATCCGCAGCATGTCGCGATGGCCCTTCCTGATCAGCGCCTTGGGGATCGGCAGCATGCCCCATTCGGGAAAGCCCGGGCCGCCGAGCGGCCCGGCATTGCGCAGCACCATGACGTGGTCCGGCGTGACGTCCAGGTTTTCGTCCTCTACCGCCTTCTTCATCTCCGGATAGCTGTCGAAGACCAGCGCCGGACCCTCGTGCACGTGGAACTTCGGGTCGCAGGCGGCGGGCTTGATGACGGCGCCGTCCGGGCAGAGATTGCCGCGCAGGAGCGCCAGCGAGCCCTCGGCATAGACCGGGTTCGACAGCGGCCGGATGACGTCGTCGTCATAGACCCGGGCGCCTTCCAGATTGTCGCCGAGGGTCTTTCCCGTCACCGTCAGGGCGGAGGTGTCGAGCATTGCCTCCATCTGCTTCATCAGCGCCCGGAGGCCCCCGGCGTAGAAGAAGTCCTCCATCAGATAGTCCTTGCCGGCCGGCCGCACGTTGGCGATCAGCGGCGTGGTGCGGCCGAGCGCGTCGAGATGGTCGAGCGTCAGGTCGACGCCGGCGCGCCGCGCCATGGCGATCAGGTGGACGACGGCGTTGGTCGAGCAGCCGGTCGCCATGGCGACCTTGGCGGCGTTCTGCACCGCCGCCTCGGTGATGATCGCCTCCGGCCTCAGATCCTCCCAGACCATGTCGACGATGCGCCGGCCGCATTCGGCCGCCATGCGCTGGTGGCCGGAATCGGCCGCCGGGATCGACGAGGCGCCGGGCAGCGTCAGGCCGAGCGCGTCGGTGATCGCCGTCATGGTGGAGGCGGTCCCCATGGTCATGCAGGTGCCGACCGAGCGGGCGATGCCGCCCTGGATGCCGAGCCACTCCTCGTCGGTGACGTTGCCGGCGCGCCGCTCGTCCCAGTATTTCCAGGCGTCTGAGCCCGAGCCGAGGACGCGCCCGGCATAATGGCCGCGCAGCATCGGTCCGGCCGGCAGGAAGATCATCGGCACGCCGGCGGTGATCGCACCCATCACGAGGCCGGGGGTCGTCTTGTCGCAGCCGCCGAGCAGCACCACGCCGTCGAGCGGATGCGAGCGGATGATCTCCTCGGTCTCCATCGCCAGGAGGTTGCGATAGAGCATCGAGGTCGGCTTGGTGAAGCTCTCGTCCACCGACAGCGCCGGCATCTCGACGGGAAAGCCGCCGGCGGCGAGCACGCCGCGGCGGACGTTCTCGACCCGCTCGGGAAAATGCCCGTGGCAGGAATTCAGCTCCGACCAGGTCGAGAGGATGCCGACGATCGGCCTGCCGAGGAATTCCTCCTCGGAATAGCCGAGTTGCATCATCCGCGACCGGTGGCCGAAACTGCGCAGGTCGTCCGGCGCGAACCAGCGCGCGGAACGGAGCTCCGCCGCCGTGATCCTTCGCTCTTGCTGCCGCATGCGGCCTCCCATTCCGAAATTTTCCGTCATGTATGCGCTATCATTCTTTTCTGTCAATTGCACCCGAGGACGGCCTGGTAAGTGAATCATTCGGCTTTCATGGCGCCGTGTTGACAGCAGCATCTCGTCCATGTCAGGCATTGTATGCGCATTCATTGCAGCCGCAGGGCCCGGGAGGAAAGGGCGGCGGCCGCACGGCGGCGTGCCGCCATCGTCAAAGGAGGAGTTTCATGACGTTCACCCGCAGGTTCATCGTCGCGGCGCTCGGCGCGGCCGCCTTCGCCTCGGCGCCGTTTACGGCCGTCGCCGCCGAACTGCCCGGAAACGTGCGCCTGGTCATCGGCTCGAATTCCACCGGCGGCGACACCTACCAGGCCGCCTCGATGGTCGCCGACGCGCTGTCGAAGCAGCTCGGCATCAACATCAAGGTCGACGCGGTCGGCCCCAACGAGGCGTTCAAGGCGGTCGGCCGCGACGCGCGCGGCACCACCATCATGCTGCACCACGACCAGTCCTATCTCGGCAATCTCTACGGCCAGCGCGGCTACGAGGACATCTTCGATGCCTACAGGATCGGGCCGACGGTCGCGATCAATCCGGGCAACGCCTACCTCGTGAAGAAGGGCAGCAAGTACGAGACCATCGACGACGTCCTGAAGGCGGCGGAGAACGGCACCAAGGTGCGCGTCGCCATCCAGCCCGGCGGCGTCTCCGAGATCGGCTTTTCGGCGATGAAGAACGCCGCCCGGCTCGCCAAGCCCGGCTCGGACGAAAATCTCGTGGCGGTCAACACCGGCAGCCAGGCCAGCAAGAACCAGGCCCTGTGGGACGACCTCGCCGACGTGATCAACGGCTCGATCCAGGCCAACGAGCAGTTCGCGCAGCTGCCGGCCGACGATCAGAAGGCCATGCAGTTCGTCTGGATCACCGCGAGCCCGGATGCGCTGAAACAGGCGCCCGAGGCCGGCATGGGCAAGCTCAGCCGCGACGACATGCTCAAATATGCCGCGCCGAACGTCGCCGTTCCGCTGAAGGACGGCGAGAACTTCGACTTCGACAAGGAATTCTTCTTCATCTACAACAAGAAGATGGATGACGGCATCGTCAAGCAGATCGACGATGCCCTGGCCGCCGTCTACGAGGACGGCAAGCTCCCGGCGGAGCTCAAGAAGGCCTTCTTCATCCCGGACTTCCGACCCTCGGATGCCGCCCGGACGCATCTGACGAAGAAGAACGACACCTACAGCCAGGTGATCGCCGACATCCGCAGCACGCGCGCCTCGAAGTGAGCCTTACCGGCTGATCCCAGAGCCCTTGCGGGTCCGGCCGCGCGACCGCCGGACCCTTCATCACGGATGCCGAGGAACATGGGCGATCTCACGCACGTCACCGTCGACTTCTCCAGGTCGCATCTGATCTTTCCGGAGGTCATCGGCACCATCCTCGTCATCCTCGCGGTGGCGATTCTGATCCGCGACCGGCGGCGGGCGATGGGATCCGGGCGCTACTGGCGGGAAATCTTTGCCCGCATGGACAAGCTGCGCTTCTTCGGAACGCTGCTCCTGACGGTCGTCTATTTCTCGGCCATGGAGCCGGTCGGCTACCGGTTTCCCAATCTCGGGCTCGGCTTCCTGTTCTGCTCGATCCCCTACCTCTTCGCCGTCGGCTTTCTCTATCTGCACCACCGCACCTTTCGCGCCGCCCTGCCGGTCGCGGCCATGGCGCTCGTCGCGCCGACGCTCGTCTGGTGGCTGTTCGGCAGCGTCTTCCTGCTCACCCTGCCCTGATCGAAGGCGCGATCCGCATGGACATCCTCAGCATCGTCACACCGCTGTTCGTCGGCCTGATCGTCGCCGGCACGGTCATCGGCATCGTCTTCGGCGCCGTGCCGGGCATGACCGCGACCATGGCGGTCGCGGTCTGCCTGCCGCTCACCTATTCGCTGGGGCTGGACAACGGTCTGGCGCTGCTGCTCGGCCTCTATGTCGGCGGAATCTCCGGCGGCCTCGTGCCGGCGATCCTCCTCGGCATTCCCGGCACGCCCTCCTCGATCACCACCTGCTTCGACGGCTATCCGATGTGCCAGAAGGGCGAGGGCGAGGCGGCGCTCCGGCTCGGCATCGTCTCCTCGCTGGTCGGCGGGCTGATCAGCCTTCTCGTGCTCTACCTGTTCGCCCCGCCGCTCGCCGACTTCGCGATCGAGTTTTCCTATGTCGAGAAGTTCCTGATCATCCTCTTTGCCCTGACGGTGATGGCGGCACTCAGCAAGGACATGCTGATCGGCATCTTCTCCGGCTTTCTCGGCATCCTGGTCAGCCTGATCGGCACCTATTCGGTCGATGTCGGGGGCAACGGCGAATACCGGCTGATCCCGCCCGGCATGGAGAACCTCCTCGACTCTGGCTTCTCGCTGCTGCCGGTGCTGATCGGCCTGTTCGGCCTCGCCGCGATCCTCGACGATGCGGAGAACGGCATCCCGGCGGGCCAGAAGGCTTCCGACGTGAAGGTCGGCGCGGCCTCGGCCTTCTCCTTCTCGATGTTCGCCGGCCAGACGGTCAATCTGATCCGCTCGTCGCTGATCGGGACCTTCGTCGGAATCCTGCCCGGCGTGGGCGGCTCCGCCGCCTCGATCCTCGCCTATTCGAACGCCAAGACCTTCTCCAAGCACCCGGAGACCTTCGGCAAGGGCGAGCCGGCGGGCATCATCGCATCGGAATCCGGCAACAACGGCCTCACCGGCGGCGCCCTGGTGCCGCTGCTGTCGCTCGGCATCCCGGGCGACTCGACGACGGCGCTGCTGATCGGCGCCTTCACGCTGCAGGGCGTGCAGGTCGGCCCGCTGTTCATCGGCAACAATCCGACGACCTGGAGCGCGATGATCATCGCCATGCTGATCGCCAACGTCGTGATGTTCGCGGTGATGTATCTCGCGATCCGCCACGTCGCGCGCATCGTCACCGTGCCGAAGCAGATCCTCTTCCCGATCATCCTGATGATGTGCGTCGTCGGGGCCTACACGATCAATTACGGCATCATGTTCGACGTCTGGACGCTGCTGATCTTCGGCGTCTTCGGCTGGCTGGCCGTCAAGCTGCGCCTCGAGATCGCGCCCTTCGTCATCGGCTTTATCCTCGGACCGAATGCCGAGGTGTATTTCGTCAAGAGCCTGGAGTCGTTCGGCGACCTGACCATCTTTTTCACCAAGAGCTGGATCGCCGCCGTGCTATGGGTCCTGATCGTCGGATCGATCGCCGGCTCGGTCTTCCTGTCGCGCCGCAACGCCGCCGCCGACGCGGCGGCCGAGGCCGAGGCCGAGATGGAGGATGCGGCGACGTCCTAGTGGATCGGATTTGACATTTGAGTGCCGATCGGGTGCACCGCCACGGCAGATGTCAAAATCGAAAAATCCACCATGGACATCGACCCGGCTGGTGGTCTTTCGAATCCGGCATTGGCAAGTCGGTTCCCGAGCGTGAAACCGAACGGCGAAGTCGGACCACGCGTCTGAAGGATGGAAGAATGGACCGCGACGGCGCGGCAGATGGGACCAGCGTCGGGGCCGGGCCGCGCGCCAGGCGGCCGCGCCCGGCCGGCGGCGTCACCATGGAGGATGTCGGGCGGCTCGCCGGCGTTTCGCAGGTCACCGTCTCGCGGGCGCTGCGCGACCCCTCGAAGGTCTCGCCCGACGCGCTGCGGCGGATCAGGGACGCGGTCGCGACCACCGGCTACGTGCCGAATGCCGTCGCCGGCGCCCTCGCCTCGAACCGCAGCCGGCTGGTGACGGCCCTCGTCCCGTCGATCACCAACGTCGTCTACTCCTCGCTGGTGAAGTCCTTCATCGAGGGAATGCGCGCCGAGGGCTACCACATCCTGTTGTCGGAAACCGGCTTCGATCCGGACGACGAGGAGGCCCTGATCGCCGCGCATCTGTCGCGGCGCCCCGACGCCATGCTGCTGATCGGCATCCATCACACCGCGCAGGCGCGGCGGCAGCTGCTCGGAGCCGGCATTCCCGTCGTCGAGGTCTGGGACATCACCGACACGCCGATCGACATGTGCGTCGGCTTCTCGCATGCCGATGCCGGCCGCAGCGTCGCAGACTTCGCGGCCGAGGGCGGCTACCTTGCGGCCGCCACCCTGACGGCCGCCGACGAGCGGGCGCGGCGCCGCGCCCGGGCCTTCGCCGAACGTTTCGAGGCCCGGACGGGACGGCCGGTCACTGCGGTGACGCTGCCGGGGCCGGCGAGCCTTGCCGAGGGCCGCCGAAGCTTCGCCAGCCTCTGCGACGACCATGGCTTTGCCGCCGGCGTCGTCTTCTGCAGCTCCGACCTGCTCGCCCACGGCGCACTGATCGAAGCGGAAACGCGCGGCATCGCCGTGCCCGAAACCGTGGCGGTCATCGGTTTCGGCGATCAGGACTTCGCCGCCCACACGGCTCCCGCTTTGACCACCGTGTCGGTCGACCGGACGGCGCTCGGACGCAAGGCCGCCAGCGCCCTCCTCGCCCGGCTCGCCGGCACCCCCCGCGAAGAGGCGGTGATGAATCTCGGCTTCAACATCGTTCGGCGGGGCTCTGCCTGATGTCGCCGGACGAACGCCGCTCTGTCCGCCGGCGGCCATCCGAAAGCGACGCCGTCACATGTCCGCCGGCATGAGGGCGTCCCGCCGGCTCGCCGCGGCGTCCTCGGGCAATGTCGGGCGGCGTCACGACATGATCAGCCCGCCGTCGACGTTGATCGTCTGGCCGGTAATGTAGGCGGCGTCGTCCGAGGCGAGGAAGGCGACGAGACCGGCGACGTCCTCGCCGCTGCCGGCCCGCGCCATCGGAATGTTCTGGACCCACTCGGCCATCAGTTCGCCCGGCTTGTAGTCGCCGAGGAGCTTGCCCCAGGCGGCGTCGTTATAGGCCCACATGTCGGTCTCGATGATGCCGGGGCAGAAGGCGTTGACCGTGATCTTCTCCTTCGCGACCTCCTTGGCGAGGCTCTGGGTGATGCCGACGACGCCGAACTTCGACGCCGCATAGTGCGGCGTGTAGATGAAGCCCTGGCGGGCCTGGCCCGACGCCGTGTTGATCAGCCGGCCGCCGCGGCCGTGCCGGCGCATGCGGGCGATCGCCTCCTTGCAGCAGAGGAAGACGCCGGTGGTGTTCACCTCCATCACCTTCCGCCAGTCGTCGACCGACAGGTCTTCCACTTTGGCGATGGTGATGACGCCGGCGTTCTGGACGGAGATGTCGATGCCGCTGCCGAAGGCGGCCTCCGCGGCGTCGTAGAGCGCGGCGATCTCCGCCTCGCTGGTGACGTCGGCACGAAAGCTCTCGGCCCGGCCGCCGGCCTTTCGGATCGCCGCGACCGCCGCGCCGCAGTCTTCGTTGGCGCTGAGCATGATGCTGGCGCCCTCCCGCGCGAAACGCGCCGCGATGGCGGCGCCGATCCCGCGGCTCGCGCCGGTCACGACGACGGTCCTGTCGGTGAAGCGGGTCATGAGTATCCTCCCTTGAATTCGACGTGAGCGGTGGGTCGCGGCCGGTGGCATGCGGCCCGAAAGGTCTCGCGGCCGATGCTCGCCGCGACGCCTCGGCAGGGTCGCGGGCGCCCGCACGTCAGTCGGCAGCGAGCGCGGCGGCGGTGTGATTGTCCGTCACCAGGACGGAGATGAAGCCGCCGAGCATCGCGGCCCTGATCGCCGCGACCTTGCGCAGGCCGCCGGCGACGCCGACGACACGCGGGATCGCCGCGATCTGCGGCAGGTCGATGCCGATGATCCGCTCGTCGCAGGACGAGCGCACCTGCACACCGGCGCAATCGAAGAAGCGCAGGCCCATGTCGCCGACCGCCCCCGCCTCTCCCAGTTCGTGCAGTTCGCCGGGAAGCAGCCGGTTGCCGCTGTCGGCCAGCATCTGCGAGGGCTCGAGCGCGCCGATCCCGACCAGCGCCAGGGTGACGTCGGCGAACTGCGCCATCGTCTCCTGGACGAAGGGGTCCTCGAGCAGGATCGCCCGGCTCTCCGGCGATTTCGTCAGACCGGGGGCGGCGAGGAGCTGGGGCTTCGCGCCGGTGATCTGCGCCATGCGCAGCGTCAGATGGGTGGCATGCTTCTCGACGGCGGGATTTCCGGTGCCGCCGAGGAGCTGGATGACCCGGCTCGCCGAGACGCGCGGCGGATGCATGTTCTCGACGGTGCGCAGCAGCGATGCGCTCCAGGAGGAGAGCCCGACGACCTCGCCCTCGCGAAGCGTCGTCTCGATGAAATGCGCCGTCGCCGCGCCGATCGCCGACAGGATGCTGTCCTCGGTCGGCTCGCTCGCCTCGACCACGATCGCCTCGGACAGGCCGAAGCGTTCGCGTAGCGCACTCTCGAGGTCGAAGAAGGTGCCGCGCGGCGCGTTGATGGTGATGCGCACGACGTCCTCTTCCTGCGCCCGCTTCAGGAGCCGGGAGATCGTCGCCTGGGAAATGTTCAGCCGCCGCGAGATCTGGGACTGGGTCTGCTTCTCCAGGAAGTAGAGCTGCGCCACCCGGCCCATCAATCTCATGTCGTGTATGCGGGCCACTCGCCACCGACCTCCTCGCGCCGCGACGCCTGCGGCGGGCGGAGCCAGGCCGCGCCGCCGGCGCGGCCGACGCGCGCTCCCGTCTCGCCGATGCAACCAGATAGCCGAGGCCGGGCCGCACCGCTAGGCATCCTCCGCGATCACGCACGGCCATCCTCCCGCTCTCCCGGCACCGCGCCCACGGCCATCGCGCTGCACAAACTTTTCTCCCTTGACGCGATTTGGAGCACGTTCTAGCCTGAATATCAATACAGATATGAATAAATATTCATGGAGCCGTGAATGGCGATGCCGAAGGCGCCCGGCGCCGATCCCGCCGCCGAACCCGCCGCTAAGTCCGTCGCACCGATGACGCCGGCGGCGCTCTCCGAAGAGGCGCGCCAGGTCCGGCGCCGGATCCTGACGACCATCCGGGCCGCGGGCCTCGGTCACGTCGGCGGCGACCTTTCGGTGACTGACATTCTGACGACGTTGTTCTTCTCGGTTCTCGCGATCGATCCGGCCGACCCGGAGAAGGCCGACCGCGACCGGTTCATCCTCTCCAAGGGCCACTGTGCGGCCGCGCTCTACACCGTCCTCGCCCGGCGCGGCTTCTTCGCGGAGGAAGAGCTCGACACCTTCATGCAGCCGCTCTCGCGGCTGAACGGCCATCCAAACCGCCGCAAGGTGCCGGGAGTCGAGGCGAATACCGGGCCGCTCGGCCACGGTCTGCCGATCGCGGTCGGCGCCGCCATCGGCTCGGGCATCCGCAAGCTCGGCTTCCGCGCCTTCTGCGTCCTCGGCGACGGCGAACTGCAGGAAGGCTCGAACTGGGAGGCGGCGATGTTCGCCGGCCACCGGAAGCTGTCGAACCTGACGGCCATCGTCGACCGCAACGGCCTGCAGCAGGGCGCCCGCACCGCCGACACCAACGATCTCTCGCCGCTCGCCGACAAGTTCACCGCCTTCGGCTGGGAGGTGCGCGAGGTCGACGGGCACGACCACGCGGCGCTGCTCGACGTCCTGTCCCGGCCGGGCGACGGCAAGCCGGTCTTCGTCCTCGCCCGGACCGTCAAGGGCAAGGGCGTCTCGTTCATCGAGGACCGGGTGGAATGGCACCACAAGGTGCCGAGCGCCGGCGAGGTCGAAGCCGCCCTGAAGGAACTGGCATGACGAGCGAGACGATGACCCAGACGGCCGAATTCGACTGCCGCAAGGCCTTCGCCGAGACGCTGATCGCGCTCGCCCGCGCCGACGAGCGGATCGTTGCCGTCTGCAACGATTCCGTCGGCTCGTCCAACCTCAAGGAGTTCGAGGCCGCGTTCCCCGATCGTCTCGTCAATGTCGGCATCGCCGAGCAGAACATGGTCGGGGTCGGCGCCGGTCTCGCCAATGCCGGGCTGGTTCCCTTCGTCTGCAGTGCCTCGCCCTTCCTCACCGGCCGCGCGATGGAGCAGGTGAAGGTCGATGCCGCCTACAACGGCTACCACATGGTCCTCTGCGGCATGAGCCCCGGCATGGCCTATGGCGAACTCGGCCCGACCCACCATTCGATCGAGGATCTCGCCTGGATGCGGGCGATCCACGACCTGACGATCCTCGTTCCCGCCGATCCGTTCCAGACCGCCGAGGCGGTGCGCTGGGCCGCGGCCGCCGCCGGCCCGGTGTTCATGCGCGTCGGACGCTTCAAGGTTCCGGCGGTGTCGAGGGAGAGCGAGGGCTTCGTCGTCGGAAGGGCCGACGAGTTGCGCCAGGGCTCCGACGTCACGCTCGTCGCCACCGGCACGCTGGTGTCTCGGGCGCTCCGGGCCGCCGAGGAGCTCGCCGCCGAGGGCATCTCGGCCCGGGTGATCAACGTCTCCTCGCTGGCGCCGCTCGACAGGGCCTGCCTGATCCGGGCCGCGCGCGAGACCCGCGGCATCGTCACGGCGGAAGAAGGCGTGCCGCAGGGCGGGCTCGGCGGCGCGGTCGCCGAGGTGCTCGCCGAGGCGCATCCCGCCCGCATGCGCATCCTCGGCGTCGACGCCTTCGCGCCGACCGGGGACGCCGCCTTCCTGCTCGACCATTTCGGGCTGAACGCCGCGGGGATCGCCAGGGCGGCCCGCGAGCTGGCGGCCTGAAGGCCATGGCGCGCGCCGACGCCATCCTGGCGATCGACCAGGGAACCAGCTCGACCAAGTGCCTGCTCGTCGATGCGGCAGGCGCGGTGGTCGCCAGCGGATCGGCGCCGCTCGGCGAGAGCTGCCCGAAACCCGGCTGGGTCGAGCAGGATCCGGAGGCGCTGTGGCAGAGCGTCGCCGCGGCGGTCGCAGCCACGCTCACGGGCATCGACGCCGGGCGCGTCGTCGCCGTCGGCCTGTCGACGCAGCGCGAGTCCATCCTTCTGTGGGACCGCAGGACCGGCGAGGCGATCTCGCCGCTTCTCTCCTGGCAGGATCAGCGGACCAGCGATCTCGCCGGCCGGCTCGGCACGCCGGCGTTCCGGGAGCGCGTCCGCCGGATCAGCGGCCTGCCGCTCGATCCGATGTTCTCGGCGCTGAAGGCGCGCTGGCTGCTCGACGCCTACGATCCCGGCCGCGACCGCAGCCGCGCGGGAGAGCTGGCGATCGGCACGGTCGATTCCTGGCTCGTCCAGAAATTCGGCGGCGGCCACGCGATCGAGATCGGCAACGCCTCGCGCACCCAGCTCCTCGATACCGCCCGCGGCGTCTGGTCCGAGGAGCTGTGCGAGGGCTTTTCCATTCCGGCCGAAGTCCTGCCGCGCGTCACCCCATCCACCGGCCCCTTCCCCGCGGTCCGCGGCCTGCCGCCGCTGAAGGAAGGCACCCCCGTCACCGCGATCCTCGGCGACTCGCATGCCGCGCTCTACGGCCACGGCGTGCGGATGCCCGGCTCGGTCAAGGCGACCTACGGGACCGGCTCGTCGGTGATGGGGCTGATCGGCGAGCCGACGGGCGGGATGGATGCTGGGACCTGCCTGACCATCGCCTGGCAGGTGGCGGGCGCGTCCCCCGCCTTCGCCGCCGAGGGCAACATCCGCTCGGCCGGCGCGACGCTGCGCTGGCTCGCCGACGTCTTCGCCATGCCGATGGACCGGCTGATCGCCGAAGCCGTCGGCTCGGCGCCGACCGACGTCTGCCTCGTCCCCGCCTTCAACGGCCTCGGCGCGCCCTATTGGGACGACGGGGCGACCGCCCTCCTGTCGGGATTCAAGCTCGGCACCGCGCGCGCGACGATCCTCAGGGCCGGGCTGGAATCGATCCCGCATCAGGTCGCCGACGTCGTTCTGTCGGTCGAGCGGACCACCGGCTCGACAATCACCGAACTTCATGCCGACGGCGGCCCGTCGGCGAACGACGCATTGATGCAGCTGCAGGCCGATCTCGCGGGCCTGACGGTCATGCGGCCGAGCGTCTCGGCGTCCTCCGCCTATGGGGCCGCACGCCTCGCGGGGCTCGCCGCGGGCGTCTGGAACGCGGACGAGGATGCCGCCCGGCAGGAGGTCGCGATGCGGTTCGCGCCGCAGGTCGCCGAAGCGGACCGCACCGCCCGGCGCGCGACCTGGCACCGGGCCGTCGAACGGGCGCTGACGGCCGGGCGCGGCGGCGCCGGCGCCTGACGGGCGGCCACAGAAGCGAACGGGAGGAGACCCCTTGACCACCGAAGTGACCAGCCCCCGGGCCAAGCGGAACCTGCTTCCGCGCATCGCGTTCGGCGGCGTCGCCGGACCGCTGATCGGGCTGGTGCTCTTGTGCATCGCCTTCAGCTTCGCGTCGCAATACTTCCTGTCGATCCGCAATGCGCTGAACGTGCTCGATCAGGTGACGGTGCTGGGCATCCTGGCGATCGGCATGACGATGGTGATCATCATCGGCGGCATCGACCTGTCGGTCGGTTCGGTGCTGGCGCTTTCGATGATGTCGATGGGCTGGCTGGAGCGGATGGCCGGCCTGCCGCTTCCCCTCGCGATGGTGCTCGGCGTCCTCACCGGCGCGGCCTGCGGCCTGGTCTCCGGCTGTCTCATCACCTTTGCCCGCTTGCCCGCCTTCATCGCGACGCTGGCCATCATGTCGGTGGCGCGCGGTCTCGCCAACCTTCTGACCGACGGGCGCCAGATCGTCGGCTATCCCGACTGGTTCACCAATCTCGCCACCGTCCGCCATCTCGGCTTCTTTTCGGTGACGGTGACGGTCTTCGTGGTGCTGATGATCGTCGCCGGGATCTTCCTGCGCTACCGCGCCACCGGGCGAAACCTCTTCGCCATCGGCGGCAACCCGGAAGTCGCACGCCTCGCCGGCATCGACGTCCGGCGCTACACCATCCTCACTTATGTCGTCTCCGGCGCCCTTGCGGGTGTCGCGGCGGTGACCCTCGCGGCCCGCCTCGACTCCTCGCAGCCGAGCGCCGGCCTCGGCATCGAGCTCGACACCATTGCCGCCGTGGTGATCGGCGGCGCCAGCCTCGTCGGCGGCGTCGGCTCGATCGCCGGCACGCTGATCGGCGTGCTGATCATCGGCGTCCTGCGCAACGGTCTCAACCTCGTCGGCGTCTCGCCCTTCTTCCAGATGGTGGTCATCGGTGCCGTCATCGCGCTTGCCGTCACCTTCGACACGATGAGCCGCGAGCGCAAGTGAACCGGGGCCGCCATGCCGGCCTCGGGGGCGCGGCGGCTCTTTTCTCCTTCACCCGAGATCATCCAGGGAGGCAAAGAATGCTGAGGACACTGAAGACAACGGCAGCCGGCCTGCTCGTCGCCGGCGTCGCCATGGCAGGCACGGTGAGGGCGCAGGCCGAGGACATGACGATCGGCCTCGCCGTCGCCAATCTCCAGGCCGACTTCTTCAACCAGATCAAGCAGTCGGTGGAGAAGGAAGGCAAGGAGAAGGGCGTCACGGTCGTCACCGTCGATGCCGGCGGCGACAGCGCCACCCAGGTCAGCCAGATCCAGGACCTGATCACCCGCAACGTCGACGCGCTGATCTACATCCCCGCCGGCGCCACCGCGGCGAGCGTGCCGGTCGAAGCCGCCAAGAAGGCGAAAATCCCGGTCGTCGCGGTCGACCGCAACCCGCCGGACGCGCCGGCCGACACCTTCATCGCCACCGACAGCGTCGCCGCGGCGAAGACGCTCGGCGACTGGGTCTGCAAGCAGTCCGGCGGCAAGGGAAAGCTCGCAGAAATCCAGGGCCAGATCGGCACGACGCCGCAGATCGACCGCGACAAGGGCTTTTCGGAAGCCATGAAGGACTGCCCGGGCATCGAGGAGGTCGCCAAGCAGGCCAGCAATCAGTGGATGCAGGACGAGGGGTTCAACATCGCCCAGGCGATGATCCAGCGGAACCCTGAGATCTCGATCTTCTGGGGCCAGGCCGACGCCCTGGCGCTGGGGGCAGCCCAGGCTGCCAAGGTCGGCAATCTCGGTGACGTCATCGTCGTCGGCTTCGACGGCGACGTCGCCGGGCTCGAGGCGGTGAAGTCCGGCACGCTTGCCGCGACCATGACCCAGCAGACGCAGCTGATGGGCAGGCTGGCGCTGGATTCGGCGATCAAGCTGGCCAAGGGCGAGGAGGTGCCGGCGATGCAGCTCCAGGACGCAACGCTGACCACCAAGGACAATGTCGAGCCGTTCCTGAAGGACCATCCGTAAGCTGCCAGCCGAACGGGCGCCGCCGCGAGGCGGCGCTCCCTCGTCCGGTTCGCCGGAAAGGCAGCCGGCGGCGACGGGACCCCGGACCATCGGTCCCCCCGCCGGCCCGCAATCCCCGATCGACAGCATTTCAGGGACGACGCCGATGTCCGCACATCTTGCCGAAGCGAGCCCGGGGCGGCCCGCCGAGACGGCCGGCCTTTCGGTACGCGGCATCTCGAAATCCTTCGGCCCGATCCGCGTCCTCGAAGACGTCTCGCTCGACATCCGGCCGGGCGAATGCCTCGCCATCCTCGGCGAGAACGGTGCGGGCAAGTCGACGCTCTCCTCGATCATCGCCGGCGTGCTCGCGCCGAGCGGCGGCACCATGACCTGGTGCGGCGAAGCCTACGCGCCGCGGTCGCCGGCCGAGGCGCTGTCGGCAGGCATCGGCCTAATCCACCAGGAGATGCGGCTGCTGCCGGAGCTCTCGATCGCCGAGAACGTCTTCGTCGGCCGCCTGCCGATGAGCGGCGGGCGGATCGATCGGCGCCAGATGATCCAGCGCGCCGAGGCCCAGCTGAAGCGCCTCGGCCTCGACGTTCCGGCCACCACCCTCGTCGGGCGCTTGCGCGTTGCGGCCCAGCAGCAGGTCGAGATCGCCAAGGCGCTGACGCTCGAGGCGAAGCTCTTGATCTTCGACGAGCCGACGGCGGCGCTCGGCGGCGACGAGACCGACCGCCTGTTCGAGCAGATCGACCGGCTGAAGGCCGAGGGCGTCTCGTCGGTCTACATCTCCCACCGGCTGGAGGAGATCGCCCGCATCGCCGACCGCGTCGCGGTGCTGCGCGACGGGCGCCTCGTCGCCGTCCACGACACCGCCAGCGTGCCGGTCCGCCAGCTGGTCGAGGAAATGGTCGGCCGCAGCGTCGACCGGCTCTTCCCCGATCTCGATCCGCCGTCGGACCGCGTCGTCCTCGAGGCGACGGGGCTGACCTCGTCCGAAGGCGCGTTCCAGGACATCGACTTCACCGTCCGTGCGGGCGAGATCCTCGGCATCGCCGGCATCGTCGGGGCGGGCCGCACCGAACTCGTGCGGGCCATTGCCGGCGTCGACCCGCTCGCATCGGGCCGGATCACCGTCGCCGGCGAGCCGCTGCGCCTGAAGAGCCCGCGCGACGCCTTCGACGCCGGCATCGTCATGGTGCCGGAGGATCGCAAGGGCCAGGGTCTGCTCCTGAAGCAGACGATCGAGGACAACATCGCGCTCGGCAATTTCGATCTCGTCGGCCGTGGCGGCTGGGTGATGCCGGCGCAGACCCGCCGCTTCGCCGAAGGCGCCATCGCCTCGATGGGCGTCAAGGGCCGGCCCGAGCAGCGCGCCGGGCGGCTGTCCGGCGGCAATCAGCAGAAGGTGGTGATCGCCAAATGGCTGGCGCGCGCGCCCAAGCTCTTCATCATGGACGAGCCGACGCGCGGCGTCGACGTCGGCGCCAGGGCACAGATCTACGACGCGATCGCCGCGCTCGCCCGCTCGGGCATGGCCGTCGTCGTCGTCTCCTCCGACCTCGACGAGGTGATCGGCCTGTCGCATCGGGTCATGGTGCTGTCGCGCGGGCGCAACCGGGGCATCATCGAGCGCAGGGACGTCAGCCACGTCGCCATCATGGAGCGCGCCACCACCTGACCGCCGGCCGATCGCAGCCATCGCCGCCATCCCCTCATCCCATCCTCTGCAAGCGGAGCGACCCCATGACACTCTTCGACCTCTCCGGCGAGATCGCCTTCGTCACCGGCGCCGGCAGCGGCATCGGCCAGGCGATCGCCGTCGGCCTCGCGCAAGCCGGCGCCGACGTCGCCGGCTTCGACCGGCCGGGCAGCGCCGGCCTTCCCGAGACCGTCGCGCGGATCGAGGCGCTCGGCCGCAGGGCGCTCGCCATCGAAGGCGACGTGACGCGGGCCGGCGACATCGACACGGCGATGGCGAAGGTCGAGGCCGGACTGGGAACCCTGAGCCTTGCCGTCAACGCCGCCGGCATCGCCAACGCCACCGCCGCCGAGGAGATGCCCGAGGAACAGTGGCGCCACATGCTCGACGTCAACCTCACCGGCCTGTTCCTGTCGGCGCAGGCCGAGGGCCGGGCCATGCTGAAGGCCGGCCGGGGCTCGATCGTCAACATTGCGTCGATGTCCGGCTCGATCGTCAACCGCGGGCTTCTGCAGGCCCACTACAACACCTCCAAGGCCGGCGTGATCCACCTGACCAAGAGCCTCGCCATGGAATGGGCGACCCGCGGCGTCCGGGTGAACGCCATCAGCCCCGGCTACACGCTGACGCCGATGAATCTGCGGCCCGAGGTCGCCGAGCAGCGCAAGATCTTCGAGGAGACGACGCCGATGGCGCGCATGGCCGGCGTCGACGAGATGGTCGGTCCGGCGGTGTTCCTGTCGAGCCGCGCCGCCTCCTTCGTCACCGGCATCGACCTGATCGTCGACGGCGGTTTCGTCTGCTGGTAGGCGGCACCCGCCGCTCCGGGAGCGTTCCGACAGACGACCGGATGCGCCGCCCGTCCGGGCTTCACGAACTGCCCGACTGCTGGACGAGCGCGAGGACGCGTTCGATGGCCTTCTCGTCGATGGGTTTGGTCACGATCTCGACGACGAGGTCGCGATGCGCTTCGGCAAGTTCGGTCTGGCCGGTCACGAAACATCCCGCCGTGCCCCGCTCGCGCAGCCAGCGCGCGGCGTCGATCCCGGTCTTTCCGTCGGTCAGATCGATGTCGATGAAGACCAGGTCGAGATCGAGATCCTGCCACATGGACCGCGCCTCGGCGAAACTGCCGGCCGAACCGACGCACTCGTGGCCGGCGTCCTCGATCATCATTTCCAGATCGAGCGCCACCAGCGGGTTATCTTCCAGACAGAAAACTCTCATGACCCCCGGTCCGCTCGAACAGCATCAACCAACGTCTTCGCCCGCATATCGATCCGGCCGCGGAGCGGCTTCGACGCGGCTCCTCTGCCCGTGCCCCTCGACCACCAGCCCGCCGGGCTCGAAGCGCAGGTCCGGCGGATTGCCGAAAAGCGTCTGCAGCGCGCTGCGGATATAGCGGGTACCGTAGCCCCGGCGGGTCGGCTCGACGAGTTTCGGCCCGCCGGTTTCCCGCCAGCTGAGCGAAAATTCCGAACCGTCGATCCGCCATGCGACGGAAATCCGCCCGCTCGGCACCGACCAGGCGCCATATTTGATGGCGTTGGTCGCCAGTTCGTGCACCGTCAGGCTGAGGCTGGTGGCGGCGTCCTTATTGAGGCTGACCGGAGGCCCGGAGAGATCGTATTGCGATCCGCCGCTGGTTTCGTAGGGCGACAGGACGAGGGATATCAGCTGTCGCATCTCCACCGCCTCGCCGCCCGACTCGAACAGGGCCGAATGGACGTTGCCGAGCGTCGCCAGCCTGCCGCTGAAGCGCTCGGTCAGGTCGTCGCGGCTTTCGCTGACCCGCGCCGTCATCCTGAAAATCGCGGTGACGCTCGCCAGGATGTTCTTGACGCGGTGGTTCAGCTCGTGCCGGAGTTCGCGCTCGAGCGCCATGTGGTCGCGCACGTCGCGCTGCCGCAGCCGGGCCAGCAGCGCCGTCTGGATGCCGCTCAGAAGTTCGATCGTCGCCAGCGGCCGCTGATAGAAGACCTGCCGCGAGCCCGGCCACCGGTCCGCCAGCTGCCGCGCCATGGCGGCCTGCGACGCGCCCTTCTCCACCAGCACGAAGACCGTCAGCTCCGACCATTCGGGCTGCGCCGCCAGATGGTCGTGGACGATCGCCATCGCCCGGTCGGTCAGCGCCTCCTGCGTCATCACCAGCGCCCCGGGCAACTGCCCGCCCAGAAAGCCGGCCAGCGTCTCCTCGTCCGTACACTGGAAGACGGGGATGGCATGCGTTTCGAACAGGCTCGCCAGCATCCGGCAGTCGTTGCGAAAAGGCGCATGCACGAGCACCTCTTCGAGGTCGGTGGCCAAGGGCAACTCCCCGCTATCGCGACATGTCGAGCGCCGAGGGACTGACGCTGACGCCTTCCGGGGTGATGGAAAGCTCGTGCACGCTCATCGCATGCGGCCCATGTCGCTTCTTGACCGCCGTGATCGAGCGCTTCAACTGATGTCCCACTTCTTCGATCCGAAGCAGCAGCACCGTATCACCGAGAAAGCTGACGTCGACGTCGATCGACACGTTTTCGCCGATCAGCCCGTGCTGCGCGACGATCAGCATCGTCAGGACGCCGCGACGCGCCAGGAATTTCAGCAGCGACTGGATGTCCTGGACGGCCTGGTCCCGGTTGGGAAGCGCGCTGAGATAGCCCGTGAAGCTGTCGATCACCACGACGCGCGTGCGATCCTTGCCGACCTCCTCCTGGACGATCTGTCCGAACTGGCCCGCCGTGACCTCGCCGGGATTGAAGTCCTTGATGAGGAGCTGGCCGTTGTCGACGAAGCCCCGAAGATCCATGCCGAGGCCTTCCGAGCGGCGGAAGAAGGTCTCGACCCGCTCCTCGAACAGGAACAGGGCGACGTGCTCGCCGCGCTTCAGCGCCGCCGTCGCATAGAGCGAGGCCATGGTCGACTTTCCGGTCCCGGCCTGGCCGATGACGAGCGTCGTCGTACCCGCCTCCTGGCCGCCGCCGAACAGATTGTCGAGATTCTCGACGCCCGACTTGATGAGGTCGAGCGACTTCGTCTGCTCCGGAACGACCCTCGGCACGATCCGCGGGAAGCAGACGACGCCGTCGCCCTCGCGGATGACCATGTCGTGGTATCCGTCCGCCACCGGCCGGCCGCGCATCTTCGAGACCTCGATGCGCCGCCGCGCCACGCCGTAGTCGGGCAGCGTCTTGTCGAGGCGGATCACGCCGTGGGCGATCGCCTCGATCTCGTCGTCGCGCGAATGCCCCTGCGCCGTGTCGGTGTCGATCAGGATGCCGGTGATGGCGCGCTGGGAGAGAATGGTCTTCAGGCCGATCAGCTCGCGGCGGAAGCGCGCGTCGTCGCCGGTGAGGACGCGGACCTCGAGCAGGGAATCGTAGACGACCCGGCGGGGCTTGTACCGGTCGATCGCGGTGACGATGGCGCGGCGGGTTTCCTCCAGCCTGAGATCGGCCGTCTGGAAGATCGACTGGTCGACGGCGATCGCCGCGTCCTCCGACGCCGACAGTTCCGCAATGTCGATGCCCTCGAGGCTCCAGTCGTGGGAGGCGGCGATCTGCTCCAGCTCGACCCTGGTCTGGGCGAGGCTGACATAGAGGCAACGTTCCCCCTGTTCGACGCCGGCGCGAAGAAACTGCAATGCCGCGGTCGTCTTGCCGGACCCCGGGACACCCTTCAGAACGTAGATGTTGGAAACCGGGAAGCCGCCTTTCAACACCTGGTCGAGACCGGGTATTCCGGTGGTGATCGTCGAATATTCGTGCGGCATGGGCTTCTCCAGACTGTCTCGTCGCAGCAACGGCTTCAGAAGCCGACCGCAGCGTGGGGGGACGGTACCCGAATTGCGCGGCTCGGGCGAGGATCGATCGCCGACGCCCGGGGCCGGCACCCTCGGGCCGGATTCTCGGCGGGCTGCTGTCGCCGGAAGGCGGCGGGCGGCGGGCGGCGGGCGGCGACCGCGGGAAGGGTCGCTTCGATGACACCATCCACGGAACCGGCATCCGCAAAGTTGGCTGAATTCGATGCCCGAAGGGGCGTGAAGGATCCGACCGGCGGGGTGTTCGGAAAGGGCGGAGGCGGCGGCTTCGAGCCGGCCGGCAGGGCGAGCGGGACGGGCGCACCGGGTTTCGGGCGGCAGTCCCGCTGCGATTCCTACGCTGCGAAAGGCCCGGCTTCAACCCGCAGGTCGCCGGCCGATGGCACGCGCGCGAAGACCGGGAGCCGTCGTCGACCTGCCCGCCGAAAGGCCGCCATTGCGGAGCGATCGGCCGGACGCGGCGTCACGCGCCCACTTCGACGATCGCCTTGACGATGTCGCCGCGGTCGGCGGTCCACGCGTCGAGAGCCTCGACGACGTCGGAAAAGCGCGCGGTCCGGCTCTTCAGCCGCGCGGCGTCGATCGCGCCGCTGCGCAGCGCCGCCATCACCGCCTCGAAATCCTCGCGCGTCGCGTTGCGGCTACCCATCAGCGTCGTCTCGCGCTTGTGGAACTCCGGGTCGAGGAAGCTGATCCGGTCCTTGACGACGCTGACGAGGACGTAGCTTCCGCCGTGGCCGACGAGGGAAAAGCCCGCCTCGATCGCCGCGACGCTGCCGGTCGCGTCGAAGACGGCGTCGAACCCCTCGCCCCGGCTCGCCCGCTCGAGCGGCTCCTGGCCTTCTGCGAGCGCGTGGACGCGTTCGAAGCCGAAGCTCTCGCGCAGCGCCGCGAGCCGCCCCGGATTGGCGTCGAGGAGGTGTACCTTCGCGCCGCGCATCCTGGCGAAGAGCGCCGTGCCGAGGCCGATCGGCCCGAGCCCGACGACGAGGACGCGGTCGTCCGCGCCGAGGCCGGAGCGGCGCACCGCATGGGCGCCGATCGCCAGGAACTCCACCATCGCCGCCGCGTCCGGATCGAGGTCGCCGGCGGGATAGAGGTTCTGGGCCGGCACCGCGATGCGCTCGCACAGCCCGCCGTCGCGATGGACGCCGAGGACGGCGATGTTGCGGCAGCAGTTCGGCTTGCCGCGCAGGCAGGCGCGGCATCGGCCACAGGAGACATAGGGATTGACGACGACGAGCTCGCCCTTCGCAAGGCCCGGCGCATCCGAGGCGACGCGGCCGCTCAGCTCGTGGCCGATGACCCGCGGATATTCGAAGAAGGGCTGGTTGCCCTTCAGGATGTGATAGTCGGTGCCGCAGATTCCGACCCTCGAAACGTCGACCAGCACCCAGCCGTCCGGCGCCTCCTGCGGCTTCGCGCGCATCTCCAGCCGGATGCGTCCCGGCGCCTCGACGACGAGGGCGCGCATCGTCGCGCCGCCCTGCCCCGGCCCGCCGTCCGCCGAGGCGTGACCTTCCTCCATGCCGCGTCCTTTCATGTGAACCTCCCCCCGCGCCGGCCCGGCGCCCAGTCGTTTCGCCGGCCCGCCGGATGACCGATGGCCGGCGGCCGGCGACCCCGCCCGCCCGGCATCGGGATTTCGATCGAGCACGTTCCGTCGTCCCGGCTGGCCGATGGTCTCTTCGGCGACGACGCCGACATTCACATAGGGCTCGACGGCCGGGTGCTGGAGGGCTTCACCGCAAGAGGCGATCGAACCGCCGGATTTCCGCGGCTGGATCGAGGCGGAGCACCAGCGCATCCTAGGCATCTTCGCCGCGATCGGGACAGCCTTGCACGCCGTCTCCGCCCTCGACGGCCGCTTTGGAAGGCCATCGTCACGACCACCGGCGATTGCTTCGTCCAAGTATTCCGGAAGCCGGTGTCGCTGGCCGTTCGCCACTACCAAAGATTGAATTCACGCGACCGCCGCGACACCTCCCCGCGCATGCCGGCCGGGCCGGCGTCAGCCGCGCCGCGCCTTTGCCCGGCGCAGAAAATCGCAGGAATGTGAAAGCTTCCACGGTTCCGCAGATCGCCTTCACGTTGTATCCTCTCAGCATCGTCGGTCGTTGTCGTGCCGGGCCCAAGTCGCGGCCCGGGGAAACCCGTTTCGTACCAAGTCGATCTGAAAGTCGCCGCAAGCTTCGTCGTCCATTCGCTCAGGAACAGCCGCTCGGCTGCCGGGGGAGGTCGCAATGCGCCGTCTTCGTAAACTGTCGTCCGTCTTGTCGCCGGTCTTCCTGTCGGGGATCTTCCCGCCGGCAGCCTTCCCGCTGGCGGTCTTCCTGCTGGTCTCGGCCGCCCTCCTCGCAGCGCCCGCCGGGGCGCAGATCGGCCCGACCCCGGCCCCGGCCGTGCGGGTCGAATCCGGGCAGAGCCAGGCGGCCGGCAGCGATCCCGTCGCCGTCGCTGCCTATGGAAAGCTCTTCGACGCCTCCGGCAGGATCATTTCCGTCACCCCGAAATTCCTCCGCGAAACGCTCGATTTCTACATCGAGCAACTGACCAGCGAGGCCGGCCCCGACAAGCGGGCCGACGTCGACGAGCGCCGCCGCCGCCTCGCCGAAACCTTCCGCGACGACGACATGGTACAGAAATTTCTGCTCCTCGACTATCTGACCGGCTTGGCGCCGCCGGCGGCCCAGGCGAGGATGGAGGTGCGCGGACACGTGCTGCGGCGGCTCTGGTACGAGGGCCTCTACGGCATCGAGCGCTACCGCGACGAGATCGACGAGCGCAGCGCGCTGCCCTTCAAGATCCGCGACCTGGCGGAGGAGCGCGGCATTCTCGCCAAGGCCACCACCTCCTCGGGCAAGAAATACATCGAGGAATGCCGCAAGGCCGAGGTGCCGATCCCGCCAGGCTGGGGCAACGCGGCATGGAAGCATGTCGGCAATCTGACGACCAACTTCCTCGGCTTCGGCAACCCGGCCGAGGTCTGGCGCTGGGACAGTTCCTCGCCGAAGGGCCTGTGCGTCGCCCTGCCCCGGGTCGACGGCTCCAACATCAGCGCGCTCGGCATCATCTGCCTCGGCCGGGAAAGCAGCAATGCCTGCTTCTTCGACGCCGAAAACGTCCCGGTCGGGGCGTCGAAGCCGATCAGCGACTTCCTCGGCGGCACGGATCTCTTCAACGGCGTCTGCACCGACTGCCATGCCGGCGAGAACCCCTATGTCGTGCATCCGGGCGGCCCGCTCGACATGCGGCCGGACAACCATCCGGCGCAGTTCTACACCCCGCTGATCAAGCCCTCATGGCCACAGAATCCCGGGCCCTTCGGCCTGCTCGCCATGGTGCCGATCAACGAGCTTCCGCCGGTCAGCGACGGCAGTTGCCTGAGTTGCCACGTTCCCGGCGACGCCGGGCGCTTCCCGGACATCCTCGCCCTCAACGCCTGGGCCGGCGGGCAATCGGACTACTGCCGGGTGATCGTGAAATCGGCGATCGGCAACACCATGCCCGGCCCGGGCGGGCCCTTCGACAAGCACGTGCAGGCGATGCTGGCCTTCTGCGGCCAGTCGACGCCGGAGGGCGGCGACGTGCCGCCGGTCGACAAGGACGATCCGCAGGTCGTCTCGCCGCCGCTGCTGCTCGGCCCGCTCTATGCCTGCGTCGACATGGTCGAGGTCGGCGGCGGCATCTACGACGCCAAGATCACCGTCTCGGTCAACGGCAATCCGCAGCCCTCTGTTCAGGTCAAGACCCCCAGCAAGACGCTGGTGAAGATCTCGCCGCCGCTCGTCGCCGGCGACGTCGTCAACGCCGTCCAGGAGAAGAACGGCGTCGTCTCGAAGCCCTCGCCGGACGTCGTCGTCCTCGATCACACCGTCGCCTATCCCTTCGGCCTGCCGGCCCCGAAGATCGACCCGACGCGGATCAACGAATGCGGCCGGACCATCGCCGTTCGCCACATCAAGGGGGCGACGGTCACGGTCTTCACCAATGGCGGCACGCCCGCGACCTATTCGACGGGCGGCGACTGGAGCAACCTGCCGCCGGCGATCCGCCCCTTCGTGCTCGCCGACCGCTACAAGGCGCAGCAGAAACTCTGCAAGGACGTCAGCCCGGATTCGGCCGAGGAATCGGCGGTCTCGCCGCCCGCCCCGATGCCGGTCCCCAAGATGGACCCGCCGGTCGCCGGCCAGCCGCTGGTCGCCGTGTCGAACCTCGCCGAGGGGGCGCAGACCACGATCGACGAGGCCTCGGCCGGCACGGTCAGCAGCTTCTCGACGGCGGTGACGTGGAATCCGGAGGTCGACGTCGCCACTGCCCTCGGCCGCAACATCAAGTCCGGCGACACCTTCACCGTCATCTCCGAACTCTGCGACGGAACCAAGGTCGAGATCCCGCCGGCCCGGCCCTGCAAGAGCCTCGACCCTCCGAAGATCGCGACGCCGCTCGTCGGGCAGAACTTCGTCACGGTGACCTCGGCGGCACCCGGCGCCCGCATCCTGGTCTACGACGCTTCCCTCGCCAAGATCGGCGACGGATCGGGCATCACCGTCGGGCTGACGCGCAAGATCAAGTTCGGCGATGTGCTGAAGGTCATGCAGCGGCTCGAGGAATGCACCAGCAGCCAGGCCTACCAGACCGGCGTCGTCTGCGCCTCGAACAAGGACTGCGGCTGAGCCGCCGCCGCGCGGCTCCGGACCGTTCGCACATGCCGGCGCTTGCCCCGGCGCGCCATGCGCCGGCTTGAGGTCGCCTGCCGCGCGGCATAGAACGGGAGCCGTCGTCTGCGGCGGGACGTTTCGCTGCAGGCGGCGCCAGGGCCGCATCGCGGCCCGCCCCGAGCCCCGCGACGACGAGCCCTTCCCATGACCGCGACTTCCTACACCGGCGCCTGGCCGGTCGCCCCGACGCCCTTCAACGACGACGGCAGCCTCGACCTTCCCGGCATGCGGCGCGTCGTCGACTGCATCGTCGACCAGGGCGCCGACGGCATCTGCATCCTCGCCAACTTTTCCGAGCAGTTCCTCCTCGCCGATGCCGAGCGCGAGACGCTGACGCGGCTCTGCATCGAGCATCTCGCCGGGCGCCGGCCGGTGATCGTGACGATCTCGCATTACGCGACGCCGATCGTCGTCGAGCGGGCGAAGCTCGCCAAGGCGCTGGGCGCCGACGCGGTGATGATGATGCCGCCCTATCACGGCGCGCTGCTGAAGGGCACCGCCGAGCAGACCTTCGAGCAGTTCGCCCGGGTCGGCGAGGTCGGGATCCCGATCATGATCCAGGACGCGCCGCTGTCGGGCGTCGACCTGCCGGTGCCGCTGCTCGTCCGGATGGCGCGCGAGATCGAGATGGTGAAGCTGTTCAAGATCGAATGCGCCGGCGCCGCCGCCAAGCTGCGCCGGCTCGTCGCCGAGGGCGGCGCCTCGGTCGAGGCGCCCTTCGACGGCGAGGAGGGCATCACCATGCTCGCCGACCTCGATGCCGGGGCGCGGGGCACCATGTGTTCGGCAATGGTGACCGAGCACATCCGGCAGGTGGTGCTCGACCATCTCGGCGGCGACCGGGCCGCAGCCGCCGCCGGCTACCAGCGGCTGCTGCCGGCGGTCAATCACGAGAACCGCCAGTGCGGCTTCCGGGCGGCCAAGGCCGCGATGGTCGAGGGCCGGGTCTTCGCCTCGGCGTTCTGCCGCCATCCGGTGCCGCCGCTTTCGCCGGAGACCCGCGCCGAGCTTCTGGACCACCTGCGGCCGCTCGACCCCATCTCGATGCGCTGGGGCCGGTAGATCCCGACATTGGCTTCCGTCTGGCGGAATCGCGTCGCAGATGTCGGAATGGAATGATCATTCCACCGGATGCCGCAATGACGCGGCGACGGCCGTCGATTGCCGTCGCCGCGTCACGAGCTGCCACGCGCCCCTCGTGACAGCCTTACCCGACCGATACCGGTGCGTTTCCGTTGCCTGTCGAAATGATACGGTTTCCGGCAGATCACTTCGCGATGCCGGAAACAACGACGCTCATTCGCCGCGCGGACTTGATACGAGCCCCGCTCTGATCGAGCGGATCTCGGTTTACGGACCGCGCCGCGCCGCCGCGACGGAAGTCTTCATCTTCCGTGCAATCAGTCCCATGACGATGATCCGGAAGCTGGACAGCAGCATCTTGCCGAACTCGATGTGTTCGATGTTGATCTGGTCGCGCCGTCCGATCGCCTTCATTTCCAGGATGTTCGTATGGTCCGCCACCAGGATCGCCGGAACATGCTGGTTGGCCCCGCTTTCGTTGCGGATCTGCTCGAGAAGCTCCATGCCGAGAGCGCCCTGCACCGCGCCGGCAATCACCAGGATGTCGAACCTATTCCCCCGCACGAGGCCAATCGCTTCGCCAAGATCGGTTGTCGCGCGCACGTCCCAGCCGAGTATGCCGCTGTATTCGACGTAGCAGTCGCGCTCCACCCGGTCGCGACACGCACACAGCACGGACGGCACCTTCGCAATCTCGCCCGTCGCAAATACAGGCTGATTGACAGCAGAATAGCTGGACATGACGGCTCTTGTGAATGACGGCTGGGGATGGCAATTCGGCGAGCAATTGCCCATCGTTTGGGAACTTGCCCAAACGGCACCGCTCTGTCGCATCTTTCCGACGCAAAGTCAGTAGCCGATGGAATAAATTTTCCGTGCAGTATTTGTGATAAATTCGACGGATGATGGCGGCCGGGCAGCCGCGCGGCGCTACGACATCCGCAACATCGCCGCAACGACCGTCCGGAAAGGCTTGCACGGCCGCATGGCGCGGCGGCCGCACGTCAGACAAGCACAAGCTCCGTGCGCCACCTTGCCGCTCCCTTCGAAACAGCGGCCGGGACGACATGGGATTGCAGCTCGACAAGGCGGTGGGAAAGGCCCGCAGGCTCGAAAAGTCCGGCAACTTCGACGCCGCGGCCGAGGTCTATGCGCAGCTTTTGCGGCAGTTTCCGCAGAACCCGCGGATCGCCGCCGCGCTCGAGGCACTGCTGAGAGAGAACGCCAATCCGCCGCTCGCCCGGCTGCAGGCGCTCGAAGCCGCCTATGCGCGCAGGGACTATGCCGGCGTCCTCGCCGGCGGGCGGGCGCTCGCGGCGGCCTTTCCCCGTTCGGTGACGCTCCACAACATCCTCGGCGCGGCCGAGCTCGCGTTGCGCGACGCCGGCGCGGCCGAGGCGAGCTTCCGCCGGGCGCTGGCGGCGAACCCCCGCGACGTCGACGCGCTCGGCAATCTCGGCGTCGCCCTGAAGGCGCAGGGGCGCACGGACGCGGCGCTGGAGGTCTACGCGATGGCCGCGGCGGTCGCGCCCGACAACGCCAACGTCAAGTTCAACCTCGCCAATCTCCTGCGCCAGTCGGGCCGGCGCGAGGCGGCGCTCCAGGCCTATGAGGCGCTGGCCGCGGCGCGGCCGGGCGACGCCGAGCCGCACTTCGCGATGGCGGCGATCCGCCAGGAACTCGGCCAGGGAGCGGAAGCCGTCGCCGACGGGCTGAAAGCCCTCGCCGCCGATCCCGGTCACGGCCGGGCGAAGGCGCTGGTTATCCACCAGCTCGGCCATTTCTGCGACTTCGAGGCGCTGGCGCCGCTCGTGCCCGGCATCGAGACCCTCGGCATCGACGGGCCGCCGGTGGAGCCCTTCGCGCTGTTGTCGATCGCCGACGCCCCGGCGCTGAACCTGAAACGCGCCCGCGCCTGGTCGACGCGCTTTCCGGCCGCGCCGGCGCTCGCCCGCACGCCGCGCCGGGAGGGTCCGATCCGGGTCGGCTATTTCTCGGCCGACTTCCACAACCACGCGACAGTCTATCTGATGTCGCAGGTCTTCGCCCGGCACGACCGCAACGCCTTCGAGATCTGCCTCTATTCCTTCGGCGGCAAGGAGGGCGGCGCGATCACCGAGCGGCTGCGGCAAAAGTCCTCTCGCTACCACGACGTCCACCTTCTGCCGGACGCGGCCATCGCCGCCCTCGCCCGCCAGGACGGGCTCGACGTCGCGGTCGATCTCAAGGGCTATACCAAGGATGCGCGCCCCGGCATCTTCGCCAGCCGCGCCGCGCCGGTGCAGATCAACTATCTCGGCTTTCCCGGCTCGATGGGCGCCCCCTTCATCGACTACGTCGTCGCCGACCCGATCCTCGTTCCGGACAGCCACGCCGGCTTCTATTCGGAACAGCCGATCCTCCTGCCGGACAGCTACCAGCCGACGGACGAAACCCGCGCCATCCCCGTGGACGGCTCGTCGCGCGCCGATCACGGCCTGCCGGAGGCCGGCTTCGTCTTCTGCGCCTTCAACGCGACCTACAAGATCCAGCCGCGGGATTTCGCGCTCTGGATGACGATCCTTTCCGCCGTCGAGGGCAGCGTCCTCTGGCTGTTTCGCTCCAACGCGGCGGCGGAGGCCAATCTGCGCAAGGCGGCGGCCGGCCACGGCGTCGACCCGGCGCGGCTCGTCTTCGCCCCCTCGCTGCCGCATCTCGGCCATCTGGCGCGCCACCGCCACGCCGATCTCTTCCTCGACACCTTCGCCTACAACGCCCACACGACGGCGAGCGACGCGCTCTGGGCCGGCCTGCCGCTGGTCACGCGGATCGGCGAACAGTTCTCCGCGCGTGTCGCGGCGAGCATCCTGACCGCCGCCGGCCTGCCGGAGCTGATCACCCGTTCGGACGCGGAATATCTGGCGCTGGTGCTGGCGCTGGCGCGCGAGCCCGCACGGCTCAGCGCCCTGAAGGACAGGCTCGCAGCGACGCGCACCACCGCGCCGCTGTTCGACAGCCGCCGCTACACCCGCCACCTCGAGGCGGCGTACCGGGCCACCCATCGCCGTCATCTCGACGGCCTGCCGCCGGCGCCGATCCGCGTTTCCGCCGAGCCGTGACGCCGAAGCCGCGGGCAGAGAGAGAGAGAGAGAGAGAGAGAGAGAGTCCGGCGGCGGCGACCGGGGGCGGCAGCTTCAGGCTCGCACAAGTGCTTCGACGCTATTTCCGAAAGGTGCAGAGAGCCCATCGCAGCGCGTCGTCCCTGCCGGCGGCGATCCTCCGCCAGACCGTGAAGACGCCTTTTCAAGCCAATCGTTCGGGAGCGCCGGGATGAAGGTCGTGATACTTGCCGGCGGCCGCGGCTCGCGGCTCAGCGAAGAGACGACGGTCCGGCCGAAGCCGCTGGTCGAGATCGGCGACAAGCCGATCCTCTGGCACATCATGAGCATCTACGCGCATTACGGCTTTGCCGACTTCATCGTCTGCGCCGGCTACAAGAGCTACCAGATCAAGGAATACTTCGCCAATCTGGTGCTCCACCATTCCGACATCACCGTCGATCTCGGCAAGAACACCATCCAGTACCACCACTCGACCCGCCCGGACTGGAAGGTCACCGTCGTCGACACCGGCCTCGACACCATGACCGGCGGGCGGCTGAAGCGGATCCGGCCGTTCCTCACCGAGGGCGAGCCCTTCCTGATGACCTATGGCGACGGTGTCGCCGACGTCGACGTTGCGGCCGAGGTCGCCTTCCACCGCGCCCACGGCCGCAAGGCGACGATGTGCGCCATCGCCCCGCCCGGGCGCTTCGGCACGGTCGAGCTCGAGGGCGAGAAGGTCGCGGCCTTCGTCGAGAAACCGACGGCGAACCGCCAGCGTATCAATGGCGGCTTCTTCGTCTTGGAGACCTCGGTGCTCGATCTCGTCGACGGCGACCGCACGCATTTCGAGGGCTGGCCGCTGGAACGGCTGGTCGCCGAGGGCGAGCTCGCGGCGTTCCGCCACGACGGCTTCTGGCAGCCGATGGACACGCTGCGCGAGCGCGACCATCTCGAAGAGCTCTGGCGCACCGGCCGCGCGCCGTGGAAGCTCTGGGCATGAGCGGCTTCTGGCAGGGGCGCCGGGTCCTCCTCACCGGCCAGACCGGCTTCAAGGGCGCCTGGCTCGGGCTCTGGCTGGAGCGCCTCGGCGCCGGCGTCACCACCGTCGGCCTCGCGCCCGACACCGAACCGTCGCTCTTCCAGCTGCTGTCGCCCTTTTCGGGGCAGCGCCATCACGTCGAAGACGTCCGCGATCTTTCCGCCCTGAAGGACGTCGTCGCCGCGGCGCGGCCCGAGATCGTCTTCCACCTCGCCGCCGAGGCGTTGGTGCGGCGCTCCTATGCCGATCCCGTCGCGACCTTCGAGACCAACGTCATGGGGACGGTCAACCTGCTCGAGGCGCTGCGCTTTGCGCCCGAGGCGAAGGCCGCGGTGATCGTCACCACCGACAAGGTCTACGCCAACGACGAGGCGGGCCGGCCCTTCGAGGAGGCCGACCGGCTCGGCGGCAAGGATCCCTACAGCGCCTCCAAGGCCTGCTGCGAGATCGTCGTCGAGAGCTACCGCCGGAGCTTCTTTGCCGCCGGCGGGCCGGCGCTCGCCACCGCCCGGGCCGGCAACGTCGTCGGCGGCGGCGACTGGGCGGCCGACCGGCTGATCCCCGATTTCGTCCGCGCCCTCGGCCGCGGCGAGCCGCTGCGGCTGCGCGCGCCCCTGGCGATCCGGCCGTGGCAGCACGTCTTGGAACCGCTCGCCGGCTATCTTTGCCTCGCCGAACGCCTCGCGGCGGACCCCGCCGGCGTGCCCGGCGCGCTGAACTTCGGCCCGGATCCGGCGCAGTTCGCCAGCGTCGCGAAGGTTGCCGAGACGCTCGGCCGGGCCTTCGACGCGCCGCTCGCCTGGCTGCCGGCCGGCGGCGTCCACCCGCCCGAGGCGCAGCATCTGAGGCTCTCCTCCAGGCTCGCGGAAGCGGCCCTCGGCTGGCGGCCGCTGCTGCCGCTCGGCGAGACGCTGGCCTGGACGGCCGCCTGGTACCGCGCCCACCGCGACGGCGCCGACATGCGCAGTGTCAGCCTCGCCCAGATCGCCGCCTACGAGGCGCTCGCCTTCGAGAGCCGGAGCGAGGCCGCCTGATGCGCTTTTTCGAGACCGCCGTCGCCGGCGCCTACCACATCGAACCCGATCCCTTCGTCGACGAGCGCGGCGTCTTCGCCCGCACCTTCTGCGCCGAGACCTTCGCCGAAAAGGGCCTCGTCGAGCGCTTCGTCCAGACCAACACCTCCTTCAACCCGAGGAAGGGGACGCTGCGCGGCCTCCACTGGCAGGATCCGCCGAAAGGCGAGACGAAGCTCGTGCGCGCCACCCGCGGCCGGCTCTTCGACGTCGTCCTCGACCTTCGGCCGGAGTCGCCGACCTATCTCGCGCATGCCGGGGTCGAGCTCGACGCCGACCGCCGCAACGCCCTCTACGTCCCCGTCGGCTGCGCCCATGGCTTCCTGACGCTTTCGGACGACACCGAAGCCTTCTACCTCGTCTCGGAAAGCTACTCCCCCGACCACGCGCGCGCCGCGCGCTGGGACGACCGCGCCTTCGCCATCGCCTGGCCCTTCGCCCCGACCGTCATTTCGCCCCGCGACGCCACTGCCGAGGATTTCACCCCATGACGCTTCCCGTCGATCCCGCGACGCTCGCCGGCGCCGAACCCGCGGAAGCGGCCGCGCCGCGCACCGAGGTGGTGCTTTCCCTCTGCGTGCCGACCTACAACCGCGCGCATTTCCTGCGCCATCTCTTCCCGCACATCCGCGAGGCGGCGAAGGCCTTCGACTTTTCCTACGAGATCGTCGTCTCCGACAACGCATCGCCCGACGAGACGCCGCAGGTGGTGGCCGAGTTCAAGGCGGAGGGCATGCCGATCCGCTATTTCCGGCAGGAGGAGAACAAGCGGCTCGCCAATCTCTTCTCCGCCTTCCGCCATGCCCGCGGCGAGTTCGTCGTCTACCTCGCCGACGACGACCTGGTCATCCCCGAGGCGCTCGCCGACAACGTCCGCTTCATGCGCGAGAATCCCGAGATCCGCGTCGTCTATACCCCCTGGGAGATCTACGACGCGGTCGCCGAAGAGCGGACCTGCCTGTTCTACCGGCTGCGCAAGCCGCTCGAGGTGTTTCAGGCCGGCCAGGAGATCGATCTCCTGAAGATGATGATCGAGAACAACGTCCTGCCGGAGATCGCCATGTACCGGGCCGAGGCGGTGCGCGAGCTCGTCTCGGCGCCGCAGTTCTGCTACTGGGCCTTCGCCTATCTCTCGACGATGATCTCGCAGGGGCCGATCGCCTTCCGCGACGTTCCCTACTACCGCTCGGTGACGCTGACGCCGGTGGTGCCGAACCGGCACCAGGAGGGCATCCACGATTCCCTCTACAACTGGGACAACATCCGCGGCGGCATCGAATTCATGATCTTCAGCCTGCTGAAGCGGCTCGGCCTGACGCCGGACCGCGAGCTTGCGGTGATCTTCCGCGACATGGTCGACCACTACATCCACCTGCGGCTGCACGTGGCGCTGCGGCTGTGGCTCAGCCGCAAGGACTATCTGCGGGCCTACGAGGTCATCACCCGGCTCAGCTACCTCAATCCCGAAAGCACCAGGAACATCGGCAGCGTCGAGTCGCTGCTGCCGCTGCTCAGGGCCCAGATCCTCGCCCAGCTCGCCAGCGGCATCGCCGAAATCGAGCGTTTCGTGGCGATCGGCGTCGAGGACTTCGCGGGCTTTGCGACGAAGCTGCGGGAGGTCGGGCTGCGGCCGGACATCGCCGTCGTCGGGCCTGAGGATCTCACCGGTGCGGGGGCGCGCGAAAAGGCCTTCGTCTTCATCCGCGACGAGGCGATCAGGGCGAGCGTCCTTCAAGCCGGCTACGAGCCCGGCCTCGTCGTCAGCGCCCGCGACGTCGAGGTGAACTTCCCGATCTGACGCGCGTCAATCGCGGGTGAGGCAGCTCCGCCAGTCGGCGAAGCGCTCGCCGAAGCGCTGCCGCAGCCCCTCGCGCTGGCTCCTTATCTGGAGGATCTTGGTGTGGGCGACCCGCCCGACGAGATCGGCGACGGGTTCGAGGCTGGCGCTCTGCGCCGCGATCAGGCCGGGAAGGACCGGCGCTCCGTAGAGAAACTGCTGGGCGTGCAGAAGCTCGACCTGGTCCGGGTCGAGGCGCTCGTTACGGTCGATGGCGATCGTCCCGGCGGCGAGCCCCGCCTCGATCTCGGCGAGCGCCGTTTCGCCGATGCCGGAAAGAGCAAGCAGCCGGCGCCCGGCGAAGCCTTGGACGAAATCGGAGAGTTCCCAGCAGTCGACGGCGACCTCGAAGCCCGCTCTGGCAAGATGCCGGCGCAGGGCCGCAAACAGCGCCGCATAGTCGAAGACGTAGGCGACCGGCACCGTTCCCTGCCATGCGGTCCAGTAGTATCCCTGCGCCAGCACCGCCTGCGCCGACTGCTCGAAGCTGATCGGAAACCACTTCGCGGCCTCGGCATAGATCGCCTCGAAATAGTCGAACGGGTCGCGGACCGAAAAGACGAAGCGGACCTCCGCCGCGCCGGCGTCGCGGAAGGCGGTGGCGACGGCGAGGCCGGAGGCCTTGCGGCACAGAATGTTCTGGAAGTGCTCGCTCGAGACGACGACCGTCGCGGCGTCGACGCTGCGGGCGGCATCCATCGCCTCCGCAGCCCAGTCGAAATCGTCGAAATAGGCGCGTTCGGCGAAGTGGCGGTGGCCGAGCGACGCCGGCGGGTAGTGAACCCCGTGAGCCGCAAGCGCCGGGCCGATCCGGGCCATCAGCGTCTGAAAGGCGGTCGAGCCGTTCTTGGCGCAACCGGCGTGGATGACGACCTTCACATCCAGCTCCATGCCGATCGAAGGGTGCAAGTCGGCGCCGTCGTCGGCGATGTCCGAGAGTTCGGCGCCGCGCCGCAGGACTGTGTGGCACGGGGTCCGGAAGGCTGCAACCCTGCGGCGGGCCCGCCGGACCCGGCGGCCCCGCGGCAACGGGGGGTCAACCCGCCAAAGCCTGAAGCGCGGCGTCGCCGGGAAAGCACTCCCTGAAGTGGCGAAGGCTGCCCTTCGACGGCAGGCGAGAGACGACCTGCGGAAGGCTGCCGGCGGCGCTGCCCGTCTCGGCGATTCCGCCGACGCTTGCCGCGAACCAGTCGGCCGGACCGGCGCCGAGCGCACGGCCGTAGGCGCGGCGCCGAGGCGGCGCTGCCATGACCTGCCGGTAGAGCGCCGAGAAGGCGGCAAGGCTCGCCTCGGGCGAATGGCTTTCGGCGATGCGCCGCGCCGCTTCGGCGCCGAGCCGGGCGACGTCGGCGGGATTGTCGACCATCCAGGCGAGCCGCCGGACGGCTTCCTCGACGGTGTTCGCGACGAGCCCGGTCGCGCGGTCTTCGACGATCGCCCGCTCGGCGGGATTGGCGAAGACCAGCGGGCAGAGGCCGAGCGACATCGCCTCGACGAGGGCGTTCTCGCCGGTGCCGTAATGGTCCCGGGAAAGCAGGTAGAGAAAGCCGTCGGCGCCGTGAAGCGCGGCGGCGGGGTCGGCCACGTGGCCCTCGAACACCACCCGCTCCGGATGGCGCATCGCCGCCGCCGCCGCCGCCACGTCGCCGCCGGGGTCGACATGTCCGAAGAGCCGGACCCGGAGATCGCGCGCAACCGCGTCGACGACGTCGAAGAAGCCGCGATGCAGCTTGGCGAAGTCGAGGGTGCCGAGCATTACGAAGACCGGCATGCCGCCGGACCCCTGCCGGGGCTTCCGGCTCCGCGGCAATGACGATGCGGCAAGGCCGAAGCCCGAATTGACAGCTGCGAACGCCTGCGGCCGGCGGGCGATGGCCGCGGCGAGATTTTCCGCCTCGAAGGAGCAGGCGGAGGTGAACGCCGTCAGGTCGGCGATCGCCGCGAGGCCGGGGGGAAGGAGCGGCGGCGCCAGCCCCGAGACGTGGCTCCATAGAAGCAGGCGATGGGCCGGCAGCGGCGTTTCGGCGAAAACGCCGTAGAGGCGCGGATGGCCCCACCATTCGACCTGCAGAACGTCCGCCGCGCCGACGAGCGCCGCCACCTCGGCCGCCGGCGGTGCGACGACGAGGGTGCATCCCGCGGCCGCGATGCGCTCGGCAAAGCGCGCGTCCCGCGGCGTTTCGAGAAGCAGGAAGCGGTGATCCTCCGCCGTCCCGGCCGCCCGCCGCGCCTCGGCGAGGGCGGCATGGGCCTTGCCGACGCCGCCGCCGAGATGGGCCGCGACGTGCAGGATCCTCATTCGGCGGCTTCCGGCAGCCGCCTGAGGCCGCCCGGCGCCGGCACCGTCCGGTCGAAGGCGACCGTCTCGCCGAAGCGCCGAAGCAGCGTCTCGCGATAGGGATCGATGTTGTCGGGCAGGCAGTGGGTGAGCTGGCCGCAGCCGCCGCACACGCCGTTCTCGCAGCGCCGGCCCTCAAGATGCTGGAGCCGCAGCGCGTTCATGGCGTCGGAATTCCAGATCGCCTTCATCGACTGGACCCGCGCGTCGCCGATGACGAGCTTGCGCTCCCAGTCGAGGAAGCAGGAGCTGACGAGGCCGTCGGCATTCACCGAATAGCCGTAGAAGATGTAGGGGCAGGTGTCGGTGTCGCCGACCTCCTGCTGGTAGATGCCGGTCTCGATCTTCACGCCCGTATGGGCCTCGATGTCGAATTCCGGCCAGCAGGGCGCGAAGTTCTCGATGAAGATCCGGTCGCAGTGGTCGCCGAAGGTGTCGAAGAACTCCTGGCGCTGCGCCTCGGTGATGAGTTCGCCGGGGATCTTCACGACGACCTCGCAGTCGCCCTTGTTGGCATAGAGCCAGCGGACGTTCGCGACGAAGCGGTCGAAGTCGAAATCCGTCTTGGTGAAGCGCCGGTACTGTTCGCGCGTCATGCCGTCGACGGAGACGTTGATCTTGTCGAGGCCGGCCTCGATCACCGGGCCGAGCCGCTCCGGGGTGATGAAGGTGCCGTTGGTGGTGGTGTCGATATAGTCGATCCGGCCGCTCTGCTTGGCGTAGCGGACCATGTCGGCGAAGCGCTTGTTGAGGAAGGGCTCGCCGTCCTTGTAGAGCCGCAGGACCTTGATCGGCCGGTCGAACTCGCCGAGGTCGTCGACGATCTTCTGGAACAGCTCGAACTTCATGGCGCCCTGGTAGCGGCCGGTATCGCGGATCATGTCGCGATGGCCGGTGGGGCAGAAGGTGCACTGGAAATTGCAGGCGCTGGCCGGATCGACGAAGACGATGAACGGCGTTTCAAGCGGGATCACCGTCTCGAGACGGGTCCGGCCCTCAAGGTTGATGCGCGGCTTGATCTCGGCTTTCATCGCTTTCCGCTCGTAGAGATGCTTGCGGCGCGAGGTTGGGCACGCCGACGACGGCTGCCGGGTCGCCCGGCCGCAAGGCGGCCGTACCGAATTCCAGCAGGTCGCGCCGGCCGTTTTCGTCGGCGATTGCCTCGACGAAGCCGCGCAGCGTGACGGGGCGACCTGAACAGATGTTGATTGCGCCAGCCTGTTCACTCGACACCAGGCCGGCGACCATGCGGCCCGCCTCGGCGACGTCGAGAAAGTCGCGGAGCTGGGTTCCGGCGGAGAGCCGCGCCGGCCGCCCCTCGGCGAGGCAGGCGCGCACGTAAGGCACGAGCCGGCTTGGATGCTCGCCCTCGCCGAAGAGATAGAACAGCCGCGCCCACGAGAAGCGGACGTCGTGCCCCGACAGGAAGCGGCCGAGCGTCGAAAACAGCGCCAGCTTGGTGATGGCATAGAGGCTTTCCGGCCGCAGCGGCGAATCGACGGCGAGACGGTCCGACGGCAGCGCGTATTCGAAACAGGTGCCGAGGCCGACGACATGGCCGACGCCGACGCTCGCCGCGGCCCGGGCGAGCACCAGGCTGCCGGAGAGACAGGCGAGGTTCTCCTCGGCCTCGAGATAGCGGCCCGGCTCGACATACCAGGCGGCGTGAACGAGCGTGTCGACGTCCGCAAGCGCCGCCCGGAGCGCCGGCAGGCTTTCGGCAAAGAGATCCGTCGTCTCGACGATCTCCGCCGGCGCCGCGAGCCGTGCAGCGGAGGCCGGCCGCACCAGGACCCGCACCCGGTGTCCCTCGGCCACCAAGGCGCGATGGATCTGGCGGCCGACGAAGCCGGTGGCGCCGGTCAGGAGAACACGTTTCGGGCTGGTCTCGGTCGCCGGCATGTCGCCCCTCGCAAAGGTCCCTTTCGGATCGCTTCGGCGCGTCCCGTTCCACCTTTCGCGCCGTTCCGCAAGGTTTGAGCGAGTGACGCCGGTCATATGCTCGGCACGATGTCTCGATCGGACGAACTCACCAGACGGGCGGGCGCCGTGACGGCCCGCAGCTTCGAGGCCCCGCCGGACGCCGCGGCGGCCTTCGCGCATCTGTGCGCGGTCAACCGCCGCGCGCCGGCCGCCGGGCCGACGCTCGTTGCCGGCAGAAGGCTGTGGCTCTACGGCGCCGGCAATCTCGGCCGTCTCGCCCGCGCCCATCTCGATCACGTCGGCCAGCCGATCGCCGGCGTCGTCGACCGCGATCCGGCTGGCCATCGCGGCGCGCCGGAATGGGCCGGGCTCGACATCAGGCATCCCGCCGAGGTGCTGCCCGGGGAAAAGGCCGGCGCGCTGCTCGCGGTCTCGATCGTCACCAGCCCCTTCGCGCCGCTCGCCGCCGGGCTCCGCGCCGAGGGATGGCAGACCGTCGTTCCCTTCTACGACGTCGCCGAGGCGTTCCGGCACGTCCATCCGCTGTCGAACGGCTGGTTCGCCGAAAGGCTGGCGGAGACAGGTCTCGCCATGGCCGAGCGGGTGCTCGAAGGCTTTGCCGACGACGTCTCGCGGGCCCACCATCTGGCTTTCGCCGCCTATCGCCTCGCCCGGGAGGAGTGGAGCTTCGTCGGCGCGCCGGTCACGCCCGGCGACCGCTTCTTCATCGCCGAGGCGCTCGCCGCCCTGCGGCCAGGCGAGCGCATCCTCGACGGCGGTGCGCATCACGGCGAACTGCTGCCGCGCTTCTTCGCGGCATGCGCCGGCCGGCCGGACCGCCTTTTCGCGGTCGAGCCGGATCCGGCGAGCCTTGCCGCCATCGACGCCGCACGGGCGGGCTGGCCGCGGGAGGTTACCGAAAGGGTCTCGGTCGTCGACGCGGTGCTCGCCGATCGTGCCGGGCCGGTGCGCTTCCACGCAGGTCTCGGCTATGCCTCTCAGATCGCCCCGACCGGTGCGGCGGAGCGCGAGGCGACGACCATCGACGCGCTGGACGTCCGGCCGACGATCGTCAAACTGCATCTCGAAGGCGGCGAGCTCGCCGCGCTGAAGGGCGCCGCGGCGACCATCGCGCGGCACCGGCCGATCCTGATGCTCACCACCTATCACGACGCGGCGGGCCTCGTCGAAACCCCGCTCTACCTGATGACGGCGCTCGAGGACTACGCGGTCTTCATGCGCGCCCACGGCTTCTGCGGCACGGGCACCGTCCTCTACGCCATTCCGAAGGAGCGCATGAGCCGATGAGGACTTCTCGCGACGACGCCGGTCTCGTCATGGATCTCGGCGCGAACAACGGCGACGACACCGCCTATTACCTCGCCAAGGGTTTCCGCGTCGTCGCCCTCGAAGCCAATGCCGGGCTCGCAGCTTCCTGCCGCGAACGCTTCGCCGCTGCCATCGCGGCCGGAAGGGTCGTCGTCGAGGAGGCGGCGATCTGGCGAACCGACGGCGAGGTCACCTTCCTCGTCAACGAGGCGAACGACCACTGGAGCAGCATCGAGCCGGGCTGGGCCGGCCGCGAGGCGAGCGCCACGCGCCCGGTGACGGTCGAGGCGGTGACCCTCGCGACGCTGGTCGGCCGCCACGGCGTGCCGCATTACCTGAAGATCGACGTCGAGGGCGTCGACGGCATCGTGCTCGACCAGCTCGCCGCTCTCTCCGAGACGCCGGCCTATGTCAGCGTCGAGGACTGCCGCTTCGGTTTCGACTACATCGCGACGCTGTCGCGTGCCGGCTACGACCGGTTCAAGCTGCTCGACCAGTCCGAGGTGCCCTCCCTCGTCGACGAGGCCGTCCCGCACCGCTTCCTGCCGGGCGCCTCCGGCCCGTTCGGCGAAGAGGTCCCCGGTCCCTGGTCGGACACCGACGCCTTCGTCGCGCTCTATGCGAGGACGGTGCGCGACCGGGCCGGCAACCGCCTCGCCCCGCGCAGCCGCTGGTGGGACATCCACGCGGCGAAATCCTGATCAAGGGCGTCGCGCGCGGTGCCCGAGGGCGACGGCGGAACCCAAGATCGGCGCCGCCTCACTCCGCCGCGGGCACGGCGCGCTTCAGGCTCGCCGCCGCATCGACGGAGACCGGCCGGCCGAGATAGTAGCCCTGCGCCAGGGGCACCTCCGCCCGCTCGAGGAAGGCCATCTGCTCCGGCGTCTCGACGCCTTCGAGCACGACGGAGAGACCGCGCCGGCGCACCAGCTGCAGGATGTCCTTCAGGAAGCGCTCGCCCTCCGGCGTCGCCGACGCCTGCAGGAAGCGCTGGTCGATCTTCACCAGGGTGAAGTCGATCGACTGCAGCCAGGAAAGGCCCGCATAGCCGGTGCCGAAATCGTCCAGCCAGATCTCGATCCCGAGGTTGCGCAGCGCCGCGATCGCCTCGAGGACGCAGGGATCGGAGGCGATGTCGAACCCTTCGGTGATCTCCAGCGCCAGCGACGAAGGAGCCAGGTTCATCTCGGAGAGGAGACCGGCGACGAACAGCGGGAAGCTCGCCTCGCGCAGCTGCACCGCCGACAGGTTGACCGACAGCTTCGGGGCGAGGCCGGCCTTGAGGATCTGGGTGCAGGCGGTGCGGAGCGCCCAGCGCCCGAGGGAGACGATCGCGCCGGTGCGCTCGGCGACCGGGATGAAGACCGAGGGCGGGATCGGCGTGCCCTCCGGCCCGCGCAGCCGCATCAGCGCCTCGAAGGCATGGACCTCGCCGGTGGCGACGTCGACGATCGGCTGATAGGCCAGAGAGACGAGATCGTGATCCAGCGCCTGGTCGAGGACGATCGCGATGTTGCGATCCTCGTTTTCGGTCTGCGGCATCTTCGGATCGTAGACCTGGGTGGCGTTGCGGCCGTTGGCCTTGGCCGAATAGAGGGCGTTGTCGGCCTCGCTGGACATCCGGTCGAGATCGGAATTCTCGTCGCTGCGGGTGATGCTCGCACCGATGCTGACGGTGACGATGCCGGTGCCGTCGCGGCGCTTGGAATGCGGCAGGGCGAAGGCCTCGACGGATTTGCGGATCGCTTCGGCGAAGCCGAACAGCGCGTTCCGGTCGGCGACGTGGGTAAAGGCGATGAATTCCTCGCCGCCGTAGCGGGCGAGGACGCCGCCGGCCGCGGTGGCGGCGCTCTGCAGCGCCCGCGCGACGTCGACGAGGCAGCGGTCGCCGGACTGATGGCCGTAGTGATCGTTGTAGGCCTTGAAGTGATCGACGTCGATCAGGAGCACGCCGATCGGCGTGCCCTCCCGAAGCCACCTTTCCCGGAAGACGGCATATTCCGCGACGACGGCGCGGCGGTTCTTCAATCCGGTCAGGTGGTCGGTGTTGGCGATCCGCGCCAGCTGCTCGCTCTTCTCGCGCACCGCCAGTTCGTTGAGCTGGGCGCGCGTCGCATTGAGGAAGGTCACGTAGCGCTCCGCCGCCAGCTGCCAGGAGAGATAGAGGGCGAGGCAGAGGAAGGAGACGAAAAACGTCACCAGGATGATCTTGAAGGTCGGATCGATCTCGGCGGCGAGCGCCGCCCAGGCGAACATCACGGTGATCAGCGTCGAACCGAGCGACCCGACCCAGAAGCGGATGCGGAAGAACAGGCTGGAACTGACCACGAAGACCGTGCCGAAGATGATGTATTCGGCAAAGCTCGTCTGGTACTGCGTATGGTCGGCCACCAGGATCCAGCCCAGCGCCGCGGTGGCGAGGCCGCCGGCGCAGGTGGCGTTGATCGCGGCCATGCTGCGGCCGCTCGTCGTCTGCCACTCGACGACGCCGAGGAAGCCGAAGCCGATGAGAAACCGCGTTGCGACCGTGAACCGGCCGACGTCCGGCAGCAGCCAGAGATCGTAGAGGCCGAACAGCAGGAAGCAGATCACCGCCGCCCGGACGCCGACGCGCGTCGATTCCCGGTCGAACTGGTCGGTGCTGTCCTGGAACATCCGGTAGAGGTCGGGATCGGTGGGTCGCCACCTCTTGGCGGAAAGAGCCCGTTCGACGCGCTTGCGGAGTTCTTCCTCAGCCTGAGCCATCTGCTCGTCTCCGACGCTCCTACGGGAAAAGGCTGCAAGCCGCCCAGGAAGCGGCATGTCTGCGCCCGTGACGACACGTTTCGCCGCGATCAAGCTAACCGGAGAACCTTACCGCCCGTTGAACGCGCCGGGAGCACGGCCGAATCGCGCACAAATGTTAACCATCGGCAATATTAACGCTTTCTTAATTTCGTCACCTAAGCTTTAATCTCCAATGCGTTGTCGTTCTGGAGTTCCGCAATGTCTGCAGCCAAGCCCTCTATCAAAATCGACGAGCAAAGCCTCATAACGAGCAAGCTTTTCCGCGGCAGTTCCGAAACGTCATCGACTGATGACTTGGGAAATGATTTCAGTCAATCGGTCGGTCAACTTGCACTTATCCTTGAGGTTGCAAAACAAGGCTTCGATAACGGGCGTCCTGCCGCCGAGGTTGTAGCTCGGCTGGCCGGCGAACTGCATCAGCTGCGCGCTTCGTCCCCTGCGGCAGTCTGGGAGAGGCTGGTCGCCGTCGCGCAGAATCACGCCGTCGGAAAATTTTTGTCGCAGGATCCGCTGTCGAACTGGTCGTTCACGAAGCCGCGGGGCTATTCGGGCGACGCGAGCCTGCTCGACATCTACTACAAGCACCCGTCGATGGACGACGTGGTCGCGGAGGCGACGCCGCTCGGCCGGCAGATCTACGACTATACCGTCAACGTGCCGGCCTGCGCCGCCGGCCGCGAGCGCTGCGAAATCCTCGCCCGCACCGTCGACGAGGCGGCCGACGCGTGCGACGGGGCGGCCGAGATCTTCGCCGTCGCCGCCGGGCACCTGCGCGAGGCCGAGATCTGCCGGAGCCTTCCGGCGAAGGCGATCCGCCGGTGGGTCGCCCTCGACCAGGATCCGGTGAGCGTCGGCGTCATGACGCGCGACCACGCCGGCACCGCGGTCGAGCCGATGATCGGCTCGGTGATGGGCCTGCTGAAGCGCTCCTACGCCCATCTCGGGACGTTCGACCTCGTCTACGCCTCGGGCCTCTACGACTATCTGCAGCGCAAGGTCGCGATCAAGCTGATGCAGCGGATGACCGACTTCGTGCGTCCCGGCGGCCGGCTGCTCTTCGCCAATTTCAGCGACGAGATCACCTCCGACGGCTACATGGAGACCTTCATGGACTGGCCGCTGATCCTGCGCTCGGCCGACGACATGTGGGACATCATCACCGCCAGCGTCGACCGCAACGCCTTCGACTGCGAGGTCTGGTACGGCAGCAACCGCAACATCGTCTACGGCACGCTGCGGCGGAAGTGAGCCCCGCGCCGGATCTGCCGGCCGGCCGGGCAACCGCCCGGGCGGCCGGGCCGGCGCGCCGAGCCTTCGATCCGGCGGAGCTCCGGCCCCGGGCTTCGGATCGCACGAGCCGCGACGCGATCGTCCGGATCGCGTCGCAAGCCTGAAGATCCCGGCGACCGGCGACGGGCCGGTTGCGGACCGGGGACCGGGACCGGGCGACGTCCCTCAGCCGTAGTGGTTGCGCACCAGGGCGTTGGCGATCTCCTCGCGCCCGATGATACCGACGATGTCCTCCGGCCGCGGCAGGCCGCGCGTGTCCCTGACGACGATCGCATAGGTGCGGTTGCGGCGATTCATCCGGGTGACGACGGTGTTGAGGTTGCTGGCGTTGGAGGCGATGATGAACTCGCTCGAGGCGATGTCGCCGAGCGTCTGCCTGGCGAAGCGGTCGGCCTGATAGGGGATCGTGCCGAAGCGGACATAGCCGGTGATGCGGGTGCCGTCGGTGGTGATCACCCGGGTCTTGTGCACCTCGACCTGCTTGAGCGCGTCGGTGACGGTCATCGAGCCGGGCAGAACGACGAAGTCCCGATACATCACCTCGCTCGCCTGGCGCACCAGGAACATGTTGGTGGTGCGGTCGGTCGGGATCGGCTTGCCGCGGTTGCGCAGCTTGATGGTGTAGATGTCGGCGGTGGTCAGCGCCCGCCTGACGCCGATGGCGAGCGCGACGGCAAGGACCAACGGCAGGATGATCTCGTAGTCGCGGGTCATCTCGAAGATCATGACGATCGCCGTCATCGCCGCCGAGGTGGCGCCGCCGACCATCGCGCCCATGCCGAGGATGGCGAAGGTCTGCGGCGTAATGCCGGCGCCCGGCAAAAGGTATTCGCCGATCACGCCGACCGCGCCGCCGAGGGTGGCGCCCATGAACAGGCTCGGCGAGAAGATGCCGCCGGACGCCCCGGCCCCGAGGCTGACGCAGGTCGCGACGAGCTTGCCGGCGAACAGGACGAGGAGCAGGCCGGCGCCGGTGATGCCGCCGTTGAGGACGTCCTGGATGGTGGAATAGCCGACACTGTAGACGTGGTAGTGGCCGCTGAACAGCATGAAGCCGTAGCCGAGGAGGCCGACCGCGAACATGCCGAGGATGTTCTGCAGATAGGGATTGATGCCGGAATCCTCGAAGACGTCCTCCGCCCAGGCGAGAACCTTCACGAAGGCCCAGGCGGCCAGCCCCATCAGCACGCCGAGGGCGGCGGCGAGGAGAAGCTCGGCGCCGTTGACGAGATGGCCCTGGGCGAGACCGTCGAAGGCGACGACGAAGGCGGACTCGACGCCCATCACCGCGCGGTAGACATAGGTGGAGGTCGCCGTCGCCACGACCACCGGCAGGAAGGTGCGGGTCGAGACCTCGGGCAGCAGCACTTCGGAGGCGAACAGCACGCCGCCGAGCGGCGTGTTGAAGGTCGCGGCGATGCCGGCGCCGGCGCCGGCCGACAGCAGCGTGATCTTCTGGTGCTGGACGAGGTTGAGCGCCCGGGCGAAGGTCGAGCCGAAGGACGAGCCGATCTGGATGATCGGCCCCTCGCGCCCGACCGAGGCGCCGGTGCCGATGGAGATGGCCGAGGCGAGCGACTTCACCGCGGCGACGACGCCGCGCACGTTGCCGTTCTGGTGATAGATCGCGAACATCACCTCGGGCACGCCGTGACCCTTGGCCTCCGGCGCGAAGCTCCTGACCAGCCAGACCACGACGAGGCCGCCGATCACCGGGACGAGGACGATGCCCGCGCCCCAGGAACTCGCAGGCCCGTAGACGTTCGGATCGAGCCGCAGCGAGAAGATGCCGTAGAAGGCAAGATTGTAGATGAAGGCGATCAGATATTTGAAGAAGATCGCACCGATGCCCGCGACGATGCCGACGACGAGCGACAGAAGCAGCATGACTTTCAGCGTCACTTCCCGTTCCGGCGGCGCCTCCGCCTCCGATGCGACGGTCGCAGCGGAAGTGGCGGGCGGATTGGCGACGGACATGGGTGCTGACTGACTTTACGGCTGGAACGGAATTGTCGGGAGGGCTTCTCTATTTCATCCTTCGCCGGCCAGCGGAAGGGCGAAGCGGGAAAAAAACCCCGTCCGACGGCTTTTTTGCCGTAATCGGCGGTTCGCCGCGCGGCTGACCGCCCGGCCTCGGACGGATCCGTCCCGAAGCGTCCGAGATCCGGCTTGCCGCCGGGATCAGCCGGCCCAGGCGGCGATCGCGCCGGGCGCCTCGCCGCTCACCGGATCGGTCTTCGGCAAGGCGAGGCCGCCGATCCGCCGCGCCGCTTCGCCGACCGCCATCGCTCCGGCCCTGGTGATCGCGCCGTTCTGGCCGGGCGGATAGGCCCCGACGACCTGAAAGTCGCTGCCGCCGGAAAGCCGCTTGTGGGCGACGCCGGCCGGAATGATCACCACGTCGCCGGGCCGCATCGCGACCTCGGCGCCGCCCTCCCCGCCGAAGCCGACCGTCGCCTTGCCCGAAACGCAGGCGAGCACCTCGTGACCCTCGACATGGTAATGCCAGTAGTCGAAGACGGTGTAGAGCCAGGTCCCCTGCCAGCCGTTGCTCTCGAACCGCCGCATCACCGCCTCCGGCGTCGCCTCGGCGGGCGCGATCGCGCCGGCCATGACGAGCAGCGGCAGGTTGCCGTTCGGGATCGTCGGGGTCGGCGCAAACCTCCTCGCCTCGATCTTCATCGACCGTCCCCTCCGCGGCCCGCGGCTCCCCCGCCGTCCGGCCGTCTTCCTTCGAAACGCGTGATCAGCCCCGCCCCCGCGGCGGCGAGGGCTCGCACATTTGGTACAAACTCGATCGTGACTTCCTGAACTCCTCGTCCGGTATTATTCATTCGCGATACATCCTTTGGTTCGGCATGATCGGCGAGGGTGCGATGTCCGGCGAGGAAGACGACGAACTCCGGGAAATCTGCGAGGAACTCCTGAAAGACGTCTGCAGCGTGTTCTACACGCTGTTGTTCATCGCGTCCTATTGCTTCCTGACGGTCGCCGGCATCAGCGACGAGGATTTTTTCACCAAACACAAATCCGTCGAACTGCCGATCATCGGGATCGACGTCCCGACGCAGATCTTCATGATCGCCGGCAGCATTTCCGTCACGGCGATCTTCATCTTCTTCCTGATCACCCTCTGGAAGCTCAGCGACATGTCGCGATCGCTGACGGACGCCGGCATGCGGTCGATCCGGTTGCGGACGCCGTTCTACGCGGCCTGGGTGCTGAAGCTGCCGAAGCGGGCGCGCCGCTACAACGAGGTCTCGCTCGCATTCGCCGTCGCCCTGATCGTGCTCTCGGGTCCGCTTCTGACCGGCTACCTGTGGGTCCGATCCTTCGTTCGCCACGACCTGCTTTCCTCGTCTGTTCTCGGCTTCCTCTTCGTGGCGACGGTGCTGGCGATGGTGGGGCTGAGACTGGCGATCCGGCAGGCGGCGAAAAGCCCGAACCCGCCGAGCGGCACGGTGCGGGAAACCGCCTGGCCGACGCTGTTTTCCCGGCCGTTCCGCCGCGCATCGGCCGGCCTGTTCATCCTCGCGGCCGTCCCGATGTTCCTGGCGACGGCGTGGCCGATCAAATCCGGCGAACGCACCGACGCCTGGACGACGCTGGCGCGGGCCGATCTGGCCGAGGCGAATTTCACGCAGATGCCCGCGACATACCAGTATCGCGAGGACTTCGTAGAGGAGTTCCGCTCCAGCTATCTGGGGCGGAACCGGCCGCAGGGCGAATCGGTCCCGGCGCGCCAGGCGTTCGAGAACGAATGGCGACGCCGCCGGCAATTCTACATCCAGACCCTCAGCAGGACCAATCTCAGGGGCTTCGACATGCGCTACGCGGACATCCGCAAGGCGTTCATGGTCGGGGCGGACATCCGCGATACGTCCTTCGACCGCGCGCTGCTCCTCGACACCAACATGGAAGCGGTGAACCTCGAGGATACGAGCTTCGTCTTCGCCCACATGGACCGGCTGCAGCTTCCGGCGTCGAACCTCGTCAGGGTCGTCGCCGATTCGGCCTTTCTCAACGACGCCGTCATCGAGGATGCCTTCCTGCAGCAGAGCAGCTTCGAGGACACGATCGCCTGGCGCGGACGTTTCGACGCCAGCTTCATCGACCGCGTGTCCTTCGCGCGGGCGAGGCTGGGCGATGCGTCGTTTCGATATGCCTATCTGAAGAACGTCTCGATGAGGGACAGCCTGCTCGAGCGAACCAGCTTCGAGGGGGCGGTTCTCGTCGACGTCGATTTCGCCGATGCCGAGGGCCTGCGGCCGGAGCAGTTTTCGATGGCGACGATGGACGAGGCGACGCGGGCGACCCTCCCCGCGACGATCCGCGCCAAGCTTTCCGGCGACTGTCCGCCGCGACGGGACCTGCCGTTCCCCTTTGCCACGCAATGGTGGACGCAGCTCGAGAGCTTCCGGGAGCGGATCGGCCGGATCTGCGCCAGGGGAGCCGGCAGTCCGCAATCGCCGAAGCCCGGCGGTGCGGACGACGACACGGTGACGTCCAGCGTCGGAAAAACCAACTGAGCGCCGGGAGCGTGTGCCGGCCGCTCAGCGCGCCTCCATCCGCAGCGTCTTGTCGACGACCTTGGCGAACTGCTGCAGGCGCCCCTCCGGCCGCTCGCCGACGAGATCGGCGAGATGCGCCGGCAGCACCAGCGTGAAGCCGCCGCGCGGGTCCTGCGCCCATTTGAACTGGTCGAGGATGCCCGGCATCGAGGCGGTCATCAGATAGGTGACGCGGAACAGCGAGGCGAGGATCTGCGCCCGCTTGAGCAGGCGCTCGCCGGCCAGGGTCTCGAGCTCGGGAATATGCTGCTGCTCGAGGCTGCCCTCGTGGCGGTAGAAGTTGGTGAGGCCGAGAAACGCCCGGCCGCGGTGGTCGACCGCCGGCATCGCCGCATGAGCGATGATCGACAGCGCCTGCTTGCCGCGATAGTCGGGATGGGCGCGCCAGCCGATGTCGGCGAGGAGGCAGGCGGCGACGCGCAGCCGCTCCTCCTCGGCGGTCTCGTCGATGCCGAGCGCCTCGAAGCTGCGCCGCGACCAGTCGACCATCTCGCGCGCATGCTGCGGCGAGCGCGAGCGCAGGAGCGCGAGCTCGAAGGCGCTCTCGATCAGCGGATCCTTGGCCCGCTCCTCCGGCGAAAGACGTTCGTAGAGGAAGCCCTCGCGCAGGCCGAGCGCCGACAGCACGATCTTCTGCGGCTTGACGAAGCGCACGACGCTCTTCAGCGCGACGGCGCCGTAGGCGAGCAGGGCGCGGCGGGACTTCGACACCGCGGCGATGCCCGGCAGCTTCTCGGGGTCGGAACGGATCACCGCATCGAGAAAGCCGTCGATGCCCGCCGTCGGCATCTCGTAGGCGTGCATGACGTGCAGGGGATAGTTCTGCTGCTCCATGTGCAGCTTGGCGAGATTGCGCCAGGTGCCGCCGACGGCGAAGAACGACCGCCCGTCGCCCCGGCCGGCGAGCGTCGAGGCGGAGACGTGGCTGTCGGCGATCGCCTGGGCCTTGCCGAGGTCGCCGCCGGAAAGATCGCGCAGGCGCAGACCGCCGAGCGGGGTGGTGATGCCCTCCCCGAGCCCTTCCGGCGTCACTTCGATGAGCTCCAGGCTGCCGCCGCCGAGATCGCCGACGATGCCGTCGGGCCGGTGAAAGCCGGCGAGCACGCCGTGGGCGGCGCCGATCGCCTCGTCGGCACCCGACAGGATGATGATCGCTCGCCCGAGCACCGCCTCGGCCGCGGCGATGAAGTCCGGCCCGTTCTGCGCCTCGCGCGCGGCGGCCGTGGCAATCGGGTAGAGCTCGCCGACGCCGGCCTGGCGCGACAGCAGCGCGAAGCGCTTCAGCGCCGCCAGCGCGCTCTCGACCGACTGGCCGTCGAGCCGGCCGGTCTGGGCGAGGCCCTTGCCGAGGCCGCTCAGGACCTTTTCGTTCAACAGCACGGTCAAAGAACGCGCGAGCCCCTCGTAGATGACGAGGCGCACGGAGTTCGAGCCGATGTCGATGACGCCGACCGGCGTCATGCCCGGAAGCCGGCCGAGCGCGGGTGCCTCAGTCAAATCGGCCATGCTCCGCCTTCTGTCTGGCAATCAGCCGGGGGGCGTCGGTCTTCAGCGCCTTCCCCCGGCCCGAGAGGCTGGGATTGGTCATGAAATACCGCTGGGCATTGAAAGGTTGCTCTCCCGGCGAGGGAACGATGCGGCGCGACGATCCGTCCGCCGCCACCGACCAGCTCTGCTGGTTATCGAGGATATTGCCCAGCATGATCTGCGACAACACCTGGCTGTGGACAGTGGGATTGGTGAGCGGCACCAGCACTTCCACCCGGCGGTCGAGATTGCGGGGCATCATGTCGGCCGAGCCGAGATAGACGACCGCCTTGTCCGAGGGCAGGCCCTGGCCGTTGCCGAAACAGTAGATCCGGCTGTGTTCGAGGAAGCGGCCGACGATCGACTTGACGCGGATGTTGTCGGACAGGCCGGGAACGCGCGGCTTCAGGCAGCAGATGCCGCGCACCACGAGGTCGATCTCGACGCCGGCCTGGCTCGCGCGGTAGAGCGCGTCGATGACCGCGGCGTCGACGAGCGAGTTCATCTTCATCCAGATCTGGCCCGGCCGCCCCGCCTTCACATGGGCGATCTCGTCCTCGACGTGGCGGATGATCTTCGAGCGCATGGTCACCGGCGAGACGGCGAGCCGACGGACCTCCGAGGGCTCGGCGTAGCCGGTGATGTAGTTGAAGACGAGGCCGACGTCGAAGGTCACCGCCGGATCGGCGGTGAAGTAGGAGAGGTCGGTGTAGATCTTGGCGGTGATCGGATGGTAGTTGCCGGTGCCGATGTGGCAGAAGCTGACGAGACGCCCCTCCTCCCGCCGCACGACGAGCGAGAGCTTGGCGTGGGTCTTCTTCTCGATGAAGCCGAACACCACCTGGACGCCGGCCCGCTCCATGTCGCGGGCCCAGCGGATGTTCGCCTCCTCGTCGAAGCGCGCCTTCAGCTCGATCAGCGCCGTCACCGACTTGCCGGCCTCGGCCGCGTCGATCAAAGCGCGCACGATCGGGGAATCGTTGGAGGTGCGGTAGAGCGTCTGCTTGATGGCGATGACGTTCGGATCGGCGGCGGCCTGACGGACGAACTGCACGACGACGTCGAAGGATTCGTAGGGGTGGTGGACGACGATGTCCTTCTCGCGGATCGCCGCGAAGCAGTCGCCGTTGTGTTCGCGGATGCGCTCGGGAAAGCGCGGGATGTAGGGCTGGAACTTCAGGTCGTCGCGATCCAGCCGGCAGAGCTGCGACATGGAATCGAGGGCGAGCATGCCGTCCATCACCGAGATGCGGGCCTGCGGCACCTCGAGCTCGCCGGCGACGAAGTTGCGGAGCGCTTCCGGCATCACCGAATCGAACTCGATGCGGATCACCGAGCCGCGGCGCCGCCGCTTCAGGGCGCTCTCGAACAGCCGCACGAGATCTTCCGCCTCCTCCTCGACCTCGATGTCGGAGTCGCGGATGATCCGGAAGGTGCCAGAGCCCTTCACCCGATAGCCGGGAAACAGCTTGCCGATGAACAGCGCCGCGACGCTCTCGATCGGCACGAAGCGCACGACGCCGTCCTCCGTCACCGGCATCTCGACGAAGCGCTGCAGCGCGACCGGCAGGCGCAGCAGCGCGTTCATGCCGGCGGAATCGCGCTCGCGCACCAGCGAAAGCGCGATCGAGAAGCCGAGATTGGGGATGAAGGGAAACGGATGCGCCGGGTCGATCGACAGCGGCGTCAGCACCGGGAAGATCCGTTCCTCGAAGACCTTCTGCAGCCAGGCCCGGTCCTCGCCCCTGAGGTCTCCGGCGCCGACGATCATGATCTTTTCGGCGCGCAGCGCCTTGACCAGCCCCGCCAGCGAGGCCTGCTGCTCGCTCTGCAGCCCGGTCACCTCCTCGAGGATCCGGTCGAGCTGCTCCTGCGGGGTCAGGCCGTCGATCGAGCGCACCGGCAGCTTCTCGCGCACCTGGCCGGCAAGGCCGGCGACGCGGACCATGAAGAACTCGTCGAGATTGTCGGCCGAGATCGACAGGAAGCGCACGCGCTCGAGCAGCGGATGGTTCTCGTTCTGGGATTCTTCGAGGACCCGGCGGTTGAACTGCAGCCAGGAGAGTTCGCGGTTGATGTAGCGGTCGGCCGGCAGTTCCGCCGCCTCCTGGGTCAGGCGCGGCGCCGGCGGGGGCGTCACCGCGACGTCGGCGAGGATCATCGCGGCCTCGGAGACCAGCGCCTCGGCGCTGCTGGCGACTTCGCTGGCCGTCGGCCCGGCCGTGGCGGATGCGGACGCGGCGGCAGCGCGGCGGCCGGGCTTGCCGTTGCCGCCGGCGCCCGGCGCGCGGCTCTCGCCCTTGGCCGGCGCGGCGACCGGCCTGCGGCGCCGGGTGGCGGTCGCGGTCACGGTTTCGGTGCCGCGCTCCTTCGCCTCGCCGGCGCCTGCCGGTCCACGGTCCGAAATGCCGTTGCCTTCGTCGTCGCTCATCGTTCCACCCCCATGAACCGGACCTTGAGCTAGCTTTTTGAAAAGACGCCAGGATGACATGGCGCGGTCAGCCGAAAAGCCATCCCCCCTCGTCGAGCACCCGGCGCAGCAGCGGCCGCGTCACCTTCCGCTTGGCCGAGAGCGCCTCGCGGTCGATCTCGGCGACGATGCGGCGCGCCGCGTCGAGCGAGCGCTCCATGCGGGCGACGAGATAGGCGAGCGCGCCGGGCTCGACCTCGATCTGGCGGTCGGAAAACAGCTTGGCGAGGACGCCGGTCAGGAGCGCGTCGTCCGGCGCGCCGAGCGGCACGGTCGTCGCGGCGGCGAGGCGCGAGCGCAGATCCGGCGTCTGGATCGCCATGGCCGCGGGCAGGACGCGGCTGGTCAAGAGCAGCGAGCCGCCGCCGAGGCGCGCCGCATTGACGAGGGCAAAGAGCGACGCCTCGTCGAGGCCGCCGCGATCGACGTCGTCGACGACGCCGAGGAACGGCCTTTCGGCAAGGATCGCGCCGACGCCGTCGCGCCGCGCCGTGGCGCCTCCCGCCTCGGCGGCGAACACCGCGGCGAGGTGGCTCTTGCCGGAGCCGGGCGGCCCGGAAATCAGCACCACCGGATGCGGCCAGTCGGGGAAGGCGTCGATCGCGCCGACGGCCAGCCGGTTCGCCTCCGAGACGACGAGGTCGTCCCGGGAATAGGACGGGCGGTGCGGAAGCTCGAGCGGCAGTTGCCTCGCCATGGCCGCGCCTCAGACCGTCGGCCCGGCACCGGCCCCCGGCCGCGGCGGCAGCGCCGGCGGGACGATGTCGTTCTCGATCATCTCGGTCTCCTCATGCGTCGGCTCGCGGCCGAAATACATCTCGCTCTGGAGATACCGGGTGAGGGCGAAACGCACGAGCACGCCGACCGCCGCGGCCGAGGGGACGGCGATCAAGAGGCCGACGAAGCCGAACAGCGCGCCGAAGGCGAGCAGCGCGAACATCAGCCACACCGGATGCAGCCCGACCGAGGCGCCGACGAGCTTCGGCTGCAGGATGTTGCCCTCGAAGAACTGGCCGACGAGGAACACCGCGACGACGGCGACGACCCAGGGCCAGTCGGGCCAGAACTGGACCAGCGCCACGCCGACGGAGACGACGAGGCCGGTGATCGAGCCGACATAGGGGATGAAGGAGATCAGGCCGGCGAAGAGACCGATCAGGAGCCCGAAGTTCAGGCCGACCAGCGACAGGCCGAGGCCGTAGAATGTGCCGAGGATCAGGCAGACGCTGCCCTGCCCGCGCAGGAAGCCGGCGACCGAGCGGTCGATGTCGCGGGCGAGGCGCCGGACGGTGTGGACATGCTGGCGCGGCACCCAGTCGTCGATCGCGGCGACCATCTTGTCCCAGTCGAGCAGCATGTAGAAGGCGACGACCGGGGTGACGACGAAGAGCGAGACGAAATTGACGACGGCGAGCGACGACGACCAGAGCGAGGCGACGAAGGAGGACAGGAAGCTGGCGCCCTCGCTCACCAGCTTGCCGAGATCCTGCTTGAGATTGGCCTCGCCCTCCGGCAGCAGGCGCCCGACCGAACTCGATCGGAGGCTTTCGACCAGCGCCTGGAGACGCTCGATATAGTCCGGCACGCGGGCCGCGAGCCCGCCGATCTGGCCGGCGATCACCGGAACCAGGATGACGATGACGCCGACGAAGACCAGCGTGAACAGGCCGAGGATCAGCACCGTCGCCCACAGCCGGGAAATGCCGCGGCGCTCCAGCCAGTCGGCCACCGGGTCGAGGAAATAGGCGATCACCATGCCGAGGACGAAGGGCAGGAGGATGCCGGAGAACAGCCACAACAGGAGGATCGCCACGATGGCCGCGACGCTCCAGAACAGTATCTGGCGCCGGATCGGCGCGCTCCTGTCGGTCATGGATCCTCGCTGTCTCCCTGAGACGTTTCGTGGGGCGAGGCCATGTGGCGCAGCCAGTCGACGAGATAGGCGGTGGCCGAGGCGACGGTCAAGATCAGCGTCAGGCCGACGAGAAGATCGGTGACGAGCCCGAGGCGGACGCCGAGCGCCGCCTCGCCGAGGACGCCTGCGGCGAGACAGATCTGGGCGGCCGTGGTCAGCTTGGAGACGAAGAGCGGCCGCACCGCGACCGGCAGGCCCATGACGTAGGAGAGCATGAAGGCGGCGACGATCAGAACGTCGCGGCTGACGACGGCGATCGCCAGCCAGTCGGGCAGCCGCTGCAACAAAGCGAGGCCGATGTAAACGGTCGACAGCAGCGCCTTGTCGGCCATCGGATCGAGATAGAGGCCGAGCGCCGACTGCTGATTGAAATGCCGGGCGATGGCGCCGTCGACGGCGTCGGAGACGCCGGCGATCACGAACAGCCAGAAGGCGACGGCGAAGCGGCCGTCGATCAGCGCCCAGATCATCACCGGGACGACGAGCAGCCGGGCGATCGAGATGAGGTTCGGTATCGTCATGGCGCCCCCGCCCGCTGCAGCGTCGAGGCCGCCGCGGCAAGGAGCGGCGCGCGCTCTCCTTCAAGGGCCGGCGGCGGCGCCGGCCGGACACTGCCGCCGGCAGCGACGCAACCTGCCCGGACCGTTTCGACGGCGCCTGAGAGAGCCTCGACCATCCCGCGGGTCTTGCTCGCGCTCCCCGATCGTGTCAACTCCGGCTGGAACGGGGCACGGGGCGCATGGCAGACAATCACAAATCCATGACCTATCGCGACGCCGGCGTCGACATCGACGCGGGCAACGACATGGTCCGGCGGATCAAGCCGCATGTGCGCGCGACGGCGCGGCCGGGAGCCGACGGCGAGATCGGCGGGTTCGGCGGGCTGTTCGATCTCAGGGCGGCGGGATTTTTTGATCCGATTCTCGTCGCCGCCAACGACGGCGTCGGAACCAAGGTGAAGATCGCCATCGAGACCGGCCGGCACGAGACGATCGGCATCGATCTCGTGGCGATGTGCGTCAACGACCTCGTCGTCCAAGGCGCCGAGCCGCTCCTGTTCCTCGACTACTACGCCACCGGCCATCTCGATCCGGCGGAGGGCGCCGCCGTCGTCAAGGGCATCGCCGAAGGCTGCCGGATCGCCGGCTGCGCGCTGCTCGGCGGCGAGACGGCGGAGATGCCGGGCCTCTATGCCAAGGGCGACTACGACCTCGCGGGCTTTGCCGTCGGCGCCGCCGAGCGCGGCACGCTGCTGCCGAAGACCGATGAATTCGCCCCCGGCGACGTCGTCCTCGGCCTCGCCTCCTCGGGGGTGCATTCCAACGGCTATTCGCTGGTACGGCGCATCGTCGAGGCGAGCGGGCTTTCCTACGACGCTCCCGCCCCCTTCGAGGCGGAACGCAGCCTGGGCGAGGCGCTGCTCGCCCCGACCCGGATCTACGTCAAGCCTTTGCTTTCGGCGCTACGCGGCGGCGCCGGCATCAAGGCGCTCGCCCACATCACCGGCGGCGGCTTCGTCGAGAACATCCCGCGCGTCCTGCCGGATCATCTTGCCGCCGCGATCGACCTCGCCTTCCCGGTTCCGCCGGTGTTTTCCTGGCTGCAGTCGGCGGGCGGCATCGCCGAGGCGGAGATGCTGCGCACCTTCAACTGCGGCATCGGCATGGTCGTCGTCGTCTCGGAAAAGGAGGCGGCGGGCGCCGCCGCGATGCTCGAGGCGGCCGGCGAGACGGTGGTGCCGCTCGGCCGGCTGGAACCGCGCAGCGGGCCCGGCGTCACCTTCCGCGGCGGGCTGTCGCGGCGATGACCGGGCCGCAGCGAAAGCGCATCGCGATCCTGATTTCCGGTCGCGGCTCCAACATGGGGGCGATCATCGCCGCCTGCATGGATCCGAACTTTCCCGGCGAGGTGAAGGCCGTCCTTTCCAACCGGCCCGACGCCAAGGGGCTGGAGACGGCGCGGCGCTACGACATCGCCGCCCATGCCGTCGACCAGAAGGACTTTGCGAGCCGCGAGGCGCACGAGCGCGCCGTCCTCGACGTCCTCGGCGCGGTGGAGCCCGACGTCATCTGCCTCGCCGGCTACATGCGTCTCCTGACGCCCGATTTCGTGCGGCGCTTCGAGGGCCGGATGATCAACATCCATCCCTCGCTGCTGCCGCTCTTTCCCGGCCTCGACACCCATGCGCGGGCGATCGCCGCCGGCATGCGCGTCCACGGCTGCACCGTGCACTACGTCACCGAGCGCATGGACGAGGGCCCGATCATCGCCCAGGCGGCGATCGCGATCGAGCCGGGCGACACCGCCGAAACCCTCGCCGACCGGCTGCTGCGCGCCGAGCACCGGCTCTACCCCCACGCCCTGAAGATGATGCTGACGGGCGACGTCAGGATGGTCAACGGCCAGGCGGCCTATCGCAGGCGCGCGCCGCTGGTTCCGGACGACGGGCAGGAGCCGGCCTTCGCCGCCCGCGCCCCGCAGATGCTCGTCTCGCCCGACGCCAGGCAGAACTGACCGCGAAGGAGACGAACCCGCGGCGGCTCCGGCCAACCGCGCCGCGCCGCGCCCGGCACGCCGCCAAGGGATCACCACCGCCCCGAGATTTCAGCCCTCACCACCCCGAAGAAGCGACGCGACAGGAGAAAGGCACGACCATGCCGAAACCACTTGCCACCGCCGCCATCGTCGTCACCGCATTCGCGGCCGGCGCCTGCTCGAGCGGCAGCGGCCGCATCACCACCCCGCCGCCGGCAGCGAACACGCCGCTGCCGCCGGCCGGCGGCGGCGCCGGGGGAGGCTTTCTCGCCGCGCCCGGCGGCGCGGCACCGGTCGCCTCGGCAGGCGGCGGCGCCGGCAGCTGCAATGCCGCGGCGGCGCAATTCCTCGTCGGCGAACTCGCCACCAGCGTCGCCGTCGACAAGGCCAAGGAGGCGACCGGAGCCGAAACGGTCCGGATCCTCTATCCCGGCCAGCCGGTGACGCAGGAATTCGTCGCCGGGCGGCTCGACCTCGATACCGACGACCGCAACCGGATCACCGCGGTGCGCTGCGGCTGAGCGCCGCGCTCCGGCTTTCCGGACAGGGACGACGACGACGGGCATCGGCCGCGCGGCCGGTGCCCTGCCCTGCCCTGCTCCTGCGCGGCCGGCTGCCCGCACCCACCACCCCGCCCGCTCCTGCGGGTTTTCGTCGCGACCGAAGAATCGAGTCGCCCGCGGCGACTGGAACAAATAAGGAACATCTCGGAGGTTCCGGTGTTCCTGACCATCGCCGATCTGCGCCGCCGGCGCCTGTGGCTGGAAGTGCGCTGCGTCGCCTGCCGGCACACAACGTTCCTGCCGGTCGGCCTTCTGCCGCGGGGCCTGCGCGACGACCTGCCGGTGCATCTGGCGGCGGCGTTCTTCCGCTGCCGCTGCGGCTCGAAACAGCTGGCGACGGTGATGGTGGACCTCGATGCCGGCAAGCCGAAGCCGCCCGGCCCGTGACGCCGCCTTGCCGGCGCTGCCGCGGGCATTCTTTGAGCGCGCAGACGGGCCGGCGGCGAACCGGCCCGTCCGATATAATTGCGTGGTCCGCGCGTGTGGCTCCGGGGTAAGGCGCGTCGCCCGAAGGCGCCGGGCTCACTTGTCGTCGAGGCGGAACTTCTCGTGGCAGTTCTTGCAGTTCTGGGTCACCATCCCGAACTGCTGCTTGAAGGCGTCCTCGTCCTTCGGGGCCGCATCGAGCGCCGCCTTCGTGTCCTCCTGATACTTGACCAGCGCCGCCTTGAAATCGTCCGGCTTCTGCCAGATCGCCGGGGCCGCCTCGGTCTTGCCGCCTTCCTTGGAATCTTCGGGGAAATAGTCGCCGAACTTCATCGCGACCTCGTGCATCTCGGTGAAGATCTCGGTCGCCTTGTCCGGGCTGAACTTCGCCTCGCCCTTGAGGATCATCGCGCCCGCCTTGGTCGCCTTGCCGTTCTTCTTCATCAGCTCCTGGCGCGCCTTGATGGCGTCGAGATTGGCGGCGACCGCCGGCACGGCGACGATCGTGGCCGCGGCAACGGCCAAAACGGCGAAACGGAACGGGCGTTTGTCAGTCATCGAGAGACTCCCAGGAGTGCCGCGCGACAGGCGCGGAATCTCAACCACTTGGAACCCTTCCAGATTCAGGCAACTGCCTGATGACGGCGCGCGGCCGGGCGGCCTTCGCCGAAAGGCTGCGTGGCGGGTGTCCGGCTCGCGCTAAGCCTTTGAGAAGCCATGGGCCGGACGCTGCGCGGCCGGTCGCCGGCGGGCATGCCTGAGCCTTCGGTCACGAAGACTTGTCGAGGCCGTGACGACGAAAAAAGGCCCCGGCAGTGCAGCCGGGGCCCCGAAAAAAACCTGTTGCCGGCGGCGTGCCCGATCGAGCGTCGATCGTCGGGCCCCGGCCGGAAAAGCGCCTCAGGCCGTCGCCTTCTCGTAGCATTCGAGGACGTAGTCCCAGTTGATCAGGCTGTCGACGAAGGCCGAGAGATATTTCGGCCGGGCGTTGCGGTAGTCGATGTAATAGGAGTGCTCCCACACGTCGACGCCGAGGATCGGCACGCCGCCGTGCACCAGCGGGTTCTCGCCGTTCGGCGTCTTCATGATCTCGAGCTTGCCGTTCTTCACCGCAACCCAGGCCCAGCCCGAGCCGAACTGGCCGGCACCGGCGGCCTCGAAGTCGGACTTGAACTTGTCGTAGCCGCCGAGATCGGAATCGAAGGCGGAAGCCAGCTTGCCGGGAAGGCTCTTGCCGCCGCCGTTCGGCTTCATCCACTTCCAGAAGTGGATGTGGTTGTAGTGCTGGCCGGCATTGTTGAACAGCGCCTGGTCGGTGCCGTGGGACTTCTTGACGATCTCCTCGAGCGGAAGATCGGCCATGCCGGCCTTCTCGGCGAGCTCGTTGCCCTTGGTCACATAGGCCTGGTGGTGCTTGTCGTGGTGATACTCGAGGGTCTCCTTCGACATGTAGGGACCAAGCGCGTCATAGGCGTAAGGAAGCTCGGGAAGGGTGAAAGCCATGTTCGTCTCCTTCGTTTCGGGTTCGATGGGCGGCGTGTCGGATAAGCGTCTGCGGCACGGGGCCGCCCGGAGCCTCGTCCGGGGCCGTGACCGCTTCGCGTGACCGCCGCAGGGTTCGCGGTCGACAGTTAGGGTGCGGCAGAGCTTCCGCCACCGCCCGCCTCGGCCTTCTGGCGGAAAAAATCCCGACGGGCGGCAGCGCTCAGCCGGCCTTGCGGGCGAAGGCCATGTAGGCTTCGCGGGCCTCGCGATAGACCGGCCCCGGCTGCAGCGGGCGGTCCTCGATCCGGTTCACCGGCACGACCTTCGAGTGGTTGCCGGTCGAGAAAATCTCGTCGGCGGCCATGAACTCGGCGACCGAAAGGCTCTTCTCCACGACCTCGCGGCCGGCTTCGCGCAGCAGCGCGATCACCCGCTGGCGGGTGATGCCGTTGAGGAAGCAGCCGTTCGGCGCGGGGGTGTAGACCACCCCGTCCCTGACGCAGAAGATGTTGGAGGTGCCGGTCTCGGCGACGTTACCGATCATGTCGAGGACGAGGGCGTTCTCGAAGCCGCGGCGATGCGCCTCCATGATCGCCCGGGCGTTGTTGGGATAGAGGCAGCCGGCCTTGGCGAGGGTCGGCATGGTCTCCGGCGTCGGCCGGCGGAACGGCGAGACGGTCAGCGAAAAGCCGGCCGGCTCGATCATCGGCGTCTCGTAGAGGCAGAGGCAGAAGCGCGTCGATTCCGCGTCGGCCGGAACGCCCATGTAGCCGCCGTCCTCGGCCCAGTACATCGGCCGGATATAGACGGCGGTCCGGCCGGAAAAGCCCTTCAGCCCCTCGCGGGTCAGCGCCTCGATCTCCGTCGCCGGCATCGTCGCCTTCAGCCCCAGCGCCTCGGCCGACCGGTTGACGCGCGCGCAGTGCCGGTCGAGGTCCGGGGCGACGCCGTCGAACCAGCGGGCGCCGTCGAACACCGACGAGCCGAGCCACATGGCATGGCTCTTCGGGCCGATCAGCGCCGGGCTGCCCTCGTGCCAGGCGCCGTCGACGAAGGTGCGGGTCAGGAGCTCCGAGGACGGGGCGTGGGACGCATGCGACATCAGCTGATTCTCCTCTGGCCCGCCGCGCCGGAGGCGAGAGGCGGGTCGGCGTTCGAAAGACGGGCGGGCAGAACCTTTGCCGGCCGTTCCGTTCCGGGGTAGACCCGGCGGCGGCGCTTTTCAATCGCAGGCCGGTATGGCGCGCCGGGGACATCGCCCCATCTAGTGGTCCGATTCCGACATCCGGGGCGACGCTCGACCCGGCCATATTTCACGTGTCAAGATCGCGCCCCCGCGCGCGCTCGACCAAGCCGATTGCCAGAAGAGGACGCCCGCCTTGCATTCCGTCTACGTCTTCGATGCCTATGGAACGCTGTTCGACACCGGTGCCGCCGTCGCGCGGCATGCCGGCGCGATCGGCGCCAGGGGACGCGAGCTGGCGGAGGTCTGGCGGCGCAAGCAGCTCGAATATTCCTGGGTACGCGGGCTGATGGGCGACGCCAGCCGGAACTTCTGGGACCTCACCGAGGACGCGCTGGACTATGCTTTCGAGAAGGTCGGCGGCGTCGACCGGACACTGCGCGAACCGCTGCTCGAGGCCTATCGCGACCTCGACTGCTACGAGGAGGTTCCCGCGACGCTGAAGGCGCTCAAGGACAAGGGCGGACGCGTCGCCATCCTGTCCAACGGCTCGCGCGACATGCTGGCGCGGGCGGTGCGCTCGGCCGGACTCGAGACCCTTGTCGACCAGCTCTTCTCGGCCGAGGACTGCGGCCAGTACAAGACCGCGCCCGCCGTCTACGACATGGTGACGACGCATTTCCGCATCTATCCCGACGCGGTCTCCTTCCAGTCGTCGAACCGCTGGGACGTCGCCGGCGCGACGCGCTTCGGCTTCCACACGGTCTGGATCAACCGGCGGGGCGAGCCGGACGAATATCTCGACCTCGCCCCCGGCGCGATCCTGCCGGACCTCAAGGGCCTCGCTGCACGGCTCTGACCGGCCTTTCTCCAAAGGTCGCCACGGCCGGAAAGCCGGCGGGTGCCGCGATGTCACAGCCCGGCCGGGATCCTCGTTCTTTCAACGCACTGTGATCGTGGAACCGCGCGCCCGGTCGATCGTTGCTATACAAACATATCGGTGGGTCGGCCCAAATCCCGGGTACGGCCCCAAAAACAAAACCAAGGCTGGACCATGAGTGACCTCGATCAGCGCGCCCTTTCGCGGCGCGGCTTCCTTTCGCTTGCGGGCATTGGTGCCGCTGCAGCCGTTTCCGGCTGCTCGAGCAGTTCCCGCGCCCGCATCTCCTCGCTGACGGCGTTTTCCGGCGGCGGGACCTACGGCGACCCGCGCTACACGTCGATGTACGGCCGCATGGTCGACCACGGCGAGGTGATACCAGCCGTCAATCTTTCCCGCGTCCCCGAGCAGTACTGGCGCCGTGAAGTCGCGGACCCGACCGGCGAGAAGCCGGGGACCGTCGTCGTCGATACCGACTCGAAGTTCGCCTATTACGTCATGCCCGGCGGACGGGCGATGCGTTACGGCGTCGGCGTCGGCCGCGAGGGTTTCGGCTGGAGCGGCCGCGCCGAGGTGCGCGCCAAGAAGGTCTGGCCGACCTGGACGCCGCCGCGGGAGATGATCGAGCGCAAGCCGGATCTCGAGGAATATGCGAGCGGCATGCCCGGCGGCATCATGAACCCGCTCGGCGCGCGGGCGATGTATCTCTACCAGGGCAATCGCGACACGCTCTACCGGCTGCACGGCTCGCCGGAATACTGGACCATCGGCACGAACGATTCCTCCGGCTGCATCCGCTTCATGAACCAGGACATCATCGACCTCTACGGCCGCGTCGCCGTCGGGTCGCCGGTCCTGGTGCGGGCCGGCGCCTACGTCTGAGCCGAGCCGAGCCGGGACCGGCGCCGCACGCGCGGCGCCGCATTCTCCCTCGCCTCATCGTCAAAGCGAGTGGCCCCGCGCCGCTCGCTTTTTTCGTTGCGCGGAGCGGGACCGACGGCCACCGGTTGTGGTGTGCCTGATGCAGCCAGGCGGGAGAAGCCCGACCCGGCGATGACGCTCGCGCGTCGACGGAGACGATGACGTCTCTGAAAGCGCAAGGCCTGGCCCCGAAGCCGCCGGCTCGCGCAGAGACGCGCCGTCAGCGGCCCTGCGCGGCACGCCTTTCGAAAGGCCGCCGCGCCCGTTCGAAGGCCACGAGCTCGTCGAGCGGCATCGGCCGGGCGAGCAGATAGCCCTGGAAGCGGTCGCAGCCGATCGCAGCGAGAAAGTTCAGCTGCTCTTCGTCCTCGACGCCCTCGGCAATGCAGATCTTGCGCATCGACCGGCAGAAGGCGACCATCGCCGCCAGCAGTTCCCGGCCCTCCCCGTCGCCTGCGCCCGCCATGAAGCTCCGGTCGATCTTCACCTTGTCGAAGGGCAGCCTGCGCAGATAGCTGAGGCTGGACTGGCCGGTGCCGAAGTCGTCGAGGGCGATCCTGATGCCGAGCGAGCGCAGCAGCCGCATCGAGGCTTCCGCCGTCTCGAAGTCCCTGACCACCGCGGTCTCGGTGAGTTCGAGGATCAGCCGCCCCGGCCGTACGCCCGAGCGCCGCACCAGGGCCATGATCGCCATCACGGTCTCGTGGCAGGTGATGTCGTGGGCCGAGAGGTTGAAGGAGAGGTCGATCTCGGCCGGCAGGTGGTCGAGGCACGCCAGCGCCTTGGCGAGAAGGTCGAGCGTCAGCCGATGCATGATGCCGACCCGTTCGGCGAGCGGGATGAAGACGTCCGGCCCGACCGGACCGAGATGCGGGCTCGTCCAGCGGGCGAGAGCCTCGACGGCGGCGAGCGAGCCGTCGCCGACCGCGGCGATCGGCTGGAGATGGACGGTCATCTCGGCGCCGAGATCGGCAGTCTGCAGGGCGGCTTCGACGGCGCGCTCCGACCGGATGCGGCGCTCGTGGTCGGGGGAATAGAGGGTGGCGAAGCCCCGCCTCTCGCTCTTGGCCTTATAGAGCGCGTAGTCCGCGCCGTCGTAGAGCGCGCGGGCGGACCCGCCGATGTCGCAGGACGCCGCGACCCCGCAGGACGCACCGATCGTCACCGTCAGCGCGCCGAGGGAATATGGCTCCGACAATGCGCGGCAGGCATCGCCGGCAAGCGCCACGGCGCGCTCGGCCGGCCCCTCGCTGAGGAAGGCGAACTCGTCGCCGCCGAGCCGGGCGACAAGGCCGTGGTCCGCGAAGACGGCGCGCAGGCGCGTTCCGGCCGCCTCCAGGAGTTCGTCGCCGAGCACGTGGCCGAAGGTGTCGTTCACCGCCTTGAAGCGGTCGAGATCGATGACGCCGAGCGCGACTTCGCCGCCGGCCGTGCGGCAGCGCTCGACGCTGCGGTCCGCCTCCTGGAAGAACAGCCGCCGGTTGGGCAGGCCGGTCAGAATGTCGGTGTGGGCGAGCTTGGTGATCTCGCCGTTGAGCCGCTCGGTTTCCACCCGGGTGCGGATCAGCATGGTGAAGGCGTCGAAGCTGTTGAAGAGCACCCGCAGCAACACCAGCGTGACGAGCAGGATGTTGAAGCCGACGGCCGCGTAGATCGCGTCGCCGGAACCCACGTAAAACGCCAGATAGGGCAGCGTGACGATCGCCGTGACCGCCAGCGCCGCCTGCGGCAGATGCATCAGGCAGAAGATGCAGCCCATCACCGTGATCGCGATGAAGATCGCGACATGGGTCTGCTGATGCTCGTTGCCGTATTCGCCGAGCTTCAGGGACCACGCGATGTAGGCAAGTGCGATCAGCGAGCCGAAGAACACGGTCCGCCGCAGCCCGCGGATCGCCTCGGCGGCCGTGACGGCCCTGGCCGGGGCGAGCAGCCAGCCGGCCACCCGAAGCAGGCAGACCGCCACCAGCCCGGCGGGAATCCACACCGTCATCCAGGCCGGCGCGGCGCCGTGATGGGTATAGGCGACCGCCAGCGCGTTGACGCCGAGCAGCGAATAGAGAAGCGGGATCTGCCGGCGGATCTCGCGATACTGCGCCATGGCAATGCCTGGTTCCGTCGCCCGCAGCGTCAGCCAGCCCAGGAACCGTCTCATCATCGTGGCCTCCAACCGGACTGCGAAATCTACCCATGCGGCATGAAGCGGCGGTTAACCGGCCAGATCCAGGGTTCCGAGCCGGCTACCGAGCCCGGCGGCTCCCGCCCGATCGGCAGAGCGCCCGTCGCGACGCAGGAACCTGCGTCGTCCCTGCCCCGTTGGCGCAACATCGAACGATTCCAGACTCGGGACGAAATTCATGAAGCACGATGTCTGCGCCCTCTCCGATCTGTCCGAGACCGGCCTCCACGAGGTTTCGGCCGGCGACCTGAAGATCCTGCTCGCCCGCGACGGCGGGACCGTGCACGCGACCGGCGCCCACTGCACCCACAAGGGTGCGCCGCTGAAGAACGGCACGCGCGTCGGCACCCGGGTGATCTGCCCCTGGCACCACGCCAATTTCGACCTTGCGACGGGCGACCACATCGAGCCGCCGGGCCAGGGCTGCCTCAGCCGCTTCCCGACCTCGGTGGTCGACGGGCGCGTCCTCGTCGAGGTGCCGGAAGGCGCCGGCGAGCAGCGGCCGGAGGTCGAGCCGTCGCAGCGCAAGGCCGGCGGCCCGCGCATTTTCGCCATCGTCGGCGGCGGCGCCGCGGGGCTCGCCTGCGCGCAGGAACTGGTGAAACAGGGCTTCGACGGCCGCATCGTGATGTTCTCCGACGACGGCGAGACGCCCTACGACCGCACGGCACTGTCGAAGACCTATCTCGCCGGCAAGAGTTCGGACGAGGATCTGCCGCTCGTCGGTTCCGGTGGCCTCGATGCGATCGGCGTCGAGCGGATCACCGAGCGCGTCGAACGGATCGACGCGGCGAACCGGACGATCCACTTCACCGGCAAAAGCGGGGTCGGCGAAGGCCTCGTCTACGACCGCTGCTTCGCCGCCCCGGGCAGCGACTCCGCCCGTCTGTCCGTCGAGAACGCCGATCTGCCGAACGTCTTCACCCTGCGCACCCACGACGACGCCAGGAAGCTGAAGGCCGCAGCCGACGAGGCCCGGGCGATCGTCGTCGTCGGGTCCGGGTTCATCGGCATGGAGGCCGCCGCCGCCTTCGTCGGCAACGGCAAGAAGGTGACTGTCGTCTCCCAGGAGACGCTTCCCTTCGCCGGCAAGTGGGGCGAGGACGTCGCCGGCCAGATCACCGCGCAGCACCGCGCCAAGGGCGTCGACATCCGCACGAACACCGGCGTCGCCGCCATCGAGGCAAAGCGCGGCGCCCTCAGCGCCGTGCATCTTTCGAGCGGCGCGGAGATCCCGGCCGACATGGTTCTCGTCGCCATCGGCGCAAAGCCGCGGCTCGCGATTTTCGGCGAAGAGGCGCAAGCGGCGGGCGCCGTGGCGGTGAAGCCCGACCTTTCGCTCGATCCGAGCCTCTTTGCCGGCGGCGACGTCGCGAAGTTGCCGCTCAACGGCCGGGACTACGCCGTCCGCATCGAGCACTGGCGGGTCGCCGAGCAGCACGGCCGCCACGCGGCACGGGCGATGCTCGGCGATTCGACCCCGTTCACCGGCATTCCGTTCTTCTGGTCCGCCCAATACGGGCCGATCCACTATGTCGGCCACGCCCGGGACTTCGACGAATGCCATGTCGAGGGCGACCTCGCCGGCGGCAGCTACACGGCCTTCTACGTCAAGGACGACAAGGTCGTCGCCGCGCTCGGGCGGGGCAAGGCGGACGTCACCGCCGACCTGCACGGCCTGTTGCTCGCCTCCGATCCCACCCCGTCGCGGACCAGCCTGGAAGCAGCCGGCTGGCAGCCGAAGACGCTGCTCTGACCTCCGACGGCCGGCGCCCGCCCTGGACCCTGCGGCCCTTTCGAAGGCCCTCGCCCTGGCCCGCGGCGCCGGCCGGGGTCGCAACGGCGTTCACGCGCATGTGAATTCGAGGCGATGCAGCGCCGGAAAAAATTCGGCATGGTCGAAACAATGTCCTCGACCGCGGCGAAAGCGTTTCCATGGCGCCTGCCTCCTCGTCCAAGCTGCAAGGGCTCGACGACCTGCTGCTTCGCGCGGTGGCCGGCGACGAAAAAGCCTACCGGGCGTTTCTGACGGACGCGGCGCAGATCGTGCGCCGGTTTGCGGCGCAGCGCATGCCGCGTCATTCGCCCGGCTTCGACATCGAGGATCTCGTCCAGGAAATCCTGCTCGCAGTGCATGCGAAACGGCACACCTGGCGGCCGGGCGAACCGGTGGCGCCGTGGCTGTTCGCGATCGCGCGCTACAAGGCGATCGACGCCTACCGGCGGCGGGGACGGCGGATCGAGATCGACATCGACGCGATCGGCGACGTCTTCGAGGATCCCTCCGCGGTGCCGAACGCCACGGCCCACGACGTCGGGCGGGCGGTCGCCTCGCTCGGCGGCCGGCAGCGGGCGGTGGTCTCGGCCCTCTCGGTCGAAGGCAAGTCGATCACGCAGACGGCCCGGGACCTCGACATGAGCGAGGGGGCCGTGAGGGTGGCGTTCCACCGCGGTCTCGCGGCGATCGCCCGGAAGTTCGGAAAAGACTGATGCAGACGGATGAACTGATCGCGGATCTGGCAGGAGGCAGCAGGCGGCATGCCGCGGGCGCGACGGTGCCTTTCGGGGCGGTCGCCGCCTTCGCGCTGCTCGTCGGCTTTGGCGTCTTCATGCTGCTGCTCGGGCCGCGGCCCGACTTCGTGGCGTCGCTCGCGACCCCGCGCTTCGACGTGAAATTCGTCGAGACCGGCCTCCTCGCGGCAGCCGCCATCGCCGTCCTCGCCGGACTGGCGCGGCCGGCCCGGCCGTGGCGCGAGCGTCTGGGGTGGTTCGCGGTGCCGGCGATCGTGCTCGGCCTCGCCGTCGCGGCCGAACTCGCCTCGGTTCCCGAACATCTCTGGGCGGCACGGGCGATCGGCAGCAATGCGAAGAACTGCCTCCTCGCCATCCCGACGATCGGCATGCCGGTCCTCGCCGTCCTGCTGTTTGCTTTGTCGCGGCAGGCGCCGACACGGCCGCGTCTGACCGGCGCCATCGCCGGTTTCGCCTCTGCCGGCATCGCGGCCGCCTTCTACGCCGCCCACTGCACCGACGATTCGCCGCTCTTCGTGGCGATCTGGTATCCGCTGGCGACGCTGGTGCTGGTCGCGGCCGGCGCGGTGGCGGGCGGCCGCATGCTGCGCTGGTAGGCGGCCGCCGCCGAAGGCTGGCGACGCAGCGGCCGTCGGCGGCGCGCGGGTCTTCTTCGCCCGGCCGGCCTGACGGTCAGGCGGTCAGGCGGTGCCTTCGGCGTCCATCTGCCCGAAGGACGGCATTTCGTCGCGGATGCGCGACAGCACCCCGACGAAGGCCCGGGCAAAGCCGTAGAAGCGCTCGCCGACCTCCTCGCGATCGGCGACGCGCATCGTGTCCCCGTCGAGATCGAGCACCGCGAAGAACACCCGGCCCGTCCGGTCGGCGCCCCCGCCCATGTGGATCGCGGCGATCTCGCTGGTGTCCTCGAAGGAGCCGTCGGCCGGCATGGCGAAGAGGAACTCGCCGCCGATCATCTCGGCCGCGTGGCGCACGCAGTCCTCGAAACTCGTCTCGCCGAGATCGCTCGTGCCGAGCGCGAGCTCGAACTCGACCGCCTCCACGCCCTCGCCTGCCTCGAACGGATCGATGTCGGCCACCTCGTTGGTCTGCATGCCGAACCCCCTGTTTCGCTTGTCCTTGGCGGCGGTTGTGGCGCGGGGAAATGTCCAAACTTTGTCCGCCGCCGCGCGACTGGACAAGCCGGCGGCTTTGGCGACACAGTGGCGCAACCAGAAAATCGCCGGCGCCGGGGAGCCGCAAGGGGCGCCGAAACGGGAGGAAGACGACATGCGCGGACTGATGCAGGACTGGCCCTTGCTCTGCTCCAAGGTGATCGACCATGCCGCCAACGAGCATCCGCTGCGCGAGGTCGTCAGCCGTTCGGTCGAGGGGCCGATGCACCGGACGAACTACCGCGAGGTGCGCGACCGGGCGCTGAGGATCGCCCAGCGTCTCGAAAGCGAGGGCTACGGGCTCGGCGACCGCATCGCCACCATGGCCTGGAACACCTGGCGCCACCTCGAATGCTGGTACGGCATCATGGGCGTCGGCGCGATCTACCACACCCTGAACCCGCGGCTGTTTCCCGAGCAGCTCGCCTGGATCATGAACGACGCCGAAGACAAGCTGATCTTCGTCGACATCACCTTCGTGCCGCTGGTCGAGGCGCTGGCTCCCAGCGTTCCGAGCCTGAAGAAGGTCGTCGTCCTCACCGACGCCGCACACATGCCGGAGACGAAACTCAAGAATGCCGTCGCCTACGAGGAATGGCTGAAGGAGGCCGACGGCGATTTCGCCTGGCGCAGCTTCGACGAGAACACCGCCGCCGGCATGTGTTACACCTCCGGCACTACCGGCAATCCCAAGGGCGTCGTCTACTCCCACCGCTCCAACGTCCTGCATTCGATGATCGCGCAGGCGCCGGACGCGATGAATCTCTCCTCCGCCTCCCGCATGCTGCCGATCGTGCCGTTCTTCCACGCCAACGGCTGGGGCATCGCCCTGACCTCGCCGATGACCGGCGCGTCGCTGGTCATGCCCGGCCCGAAGATGGACGGCGCGTCGGTCTACGAGATCCTGACCGAGGAACGGGTGACCTGCACCGCGGCGGTCCCGACCGTCTGGCTGATGCTGCTCCAGCATCTGGAGGCGCATGGCGGCGACCTGCCGGATCTCGAGCGTGTCATCATCGGCGGCTCGGCCTGCCCGCGCCGGGTCACCGAGGCGTTCCAGAACCGCTACGGGGCGCAGGTCGTCCACGCCTGGGGCATGACCGAGATGAGCCCGCTCGGCACGCTCTGCGCGATCAAGCCGGAATATGCCGGGCTCGAAGGCGATGCGCTGCTTGCGGTGGAGGAAAAGCAGGGATTCCCGCCCTTCGGCGTCGAGATGAAGGTGACGGACGACGCGAACCGCACCCAGCCGCGCGACGGCAGGACCTTCGGCCGGCTGAAGGTGCGCGGGCCGTCGGTCGCCAAGGCCTACTACAAGAACCAGGGAGCCGAGCTCTTCGACGCCGACGGCTGGTTCGACACCGGCGACGTCGCCCATATCGACCAGCACGGCTACATGCAGATCACCGACCGGGCGAAGGACGTCATCAAGTCGGGCGGCGAGTGGATCTCGTCGATCGAGATCGAGAACATCGCGGTCGGCCATCCGGACGTCGCCGAAGCCGCGGTGATCGGCCTCGCGCATCCCAAATGGGACGAACGGCCGCTGCTCGTCTGCGTGCGCAAGCAGGGCCGCGAGCCGAGCAAGGCGGATCTCCTCGCCTTCCTGGAAGGCAAGATCGCCAAGTGGTGGATGCCCGACGACGTCGTCTTCGTCGAGGAGATCCCGCACACGGCGGCCGGCAAGATCCGCAAGACGGCGCTCAGGGAGGAATTCCGCGACTACGTCCTGCCGACGCGCTGAGGCCGGCGCGCCGAAGCCGGCGCCTTGGGACGGCGCGGCCGGACGGGCGTGCCAGCCGCGTCTCCGGCTGGTATAAGAACGTCCCGACGCCGACGTCGGCACGACGGTTCTGGAATGAGCTAGATGAGCCTTGTCTTCGCCAGCCTGCCGGTCTCCGGCCATTACGTCCGCAAGCGCCTGCGGCTGGCCGGCTTCGCCCGCTGGCTCGCCGTCCTGGCGATCGTCCTGGTGGCGGCCGGCTTCGGCATCTTCAGGGCCGGCGGAATCCTGCCGCAGGCCCTTGCCCTCATTCTCGTCCTCGCCGCGACGATGGCGTGCCTCTCCTTCCTCATCGCCGTCTACGGCCTCGTCCGGGTCTGGTTCTCCGGCCTTCTCGGCGGCGGCAAGGCGATCGCCGCCTTCGCGCTGTCGCTGTTCGCACTCGCGCCCTTCGCTTTCGCGACCTTCCTCGCGGTCGACAATCCGCGCGCCAATCTCGCCTATACCGAGGGCATGGAGCCCGACCCGATCGCCGACGTGATCGACGCGCCGCGACACGTCCCGCCGCGCTGGCAGCGGGCGATCAGCGCCGAGGACCCGCCGAGCGTCGTCACCGGGCGGCGCTATCTCGCGGCCGCGCCCGAGATCTACAAGGCCGTCCGGCTCGTCCTGTCCGACGAGAAGTGGCCGGTCGACGACGTCAGCCTCGGCGATCCGGACGCAGCGCCCGACAACGAGGTGGAGGGCGACCTCGGGGTCAGCGGCACGGTGAAGGTGCCGGTCCCGACCTTCCGGGCCGAGGCCGAGCGGCTCAGTCCCGCCGATCTCGTCGGCACCCGCGACAGCGACCAGTACCGGATCGTCGCGACCGCGCGCGACTTCCTGCTCGGCCTGCCGAGCACCGTCGAGATCCGCGTCGTCGAAGACGGCAGCGAGACCTTCGTCGACGCGCGCTCGACCTCGCAGAAGATGGAGATCGACTTCGGCCAGAACCGCCGCTTCCTGGAAGGCTTCTTCGCCGACCTCGACGCCGCGCTGGCCGGGCAGGTGTCGAACGCATCCTGACCTGCCGCTTCACCTCCTTCTCCCGCCGCGGCGCGCGGGCTCAGCGAGCCGCCGGCCAGTAGACCGCGGCGCCGCCGGGCGAAGCGGCCGAGCACACCAGGCGGCGGGCCTGAAGATCCTCCAAATGCGCGAGTACCGACAGGCCGGCGGCGCCTTGCAGCCGCGGGTCGAGCCCCGGATAGATCGCCGCGACGATCGCCGGGATCGTCTCGTCGCCGGCATCGAGGCGCTTCAGGATCGCCGTCTCGCGCATCCGCCGGTGATGGAGCAGCGCCTTGACGAAGGAAACCGGGCGCTCGACCGGGCCGCCATGGCCCGGCAGATAGCGGGTCTCGCTGCGGGAAAGCAGCTTTTCGAGCGAAGCCATATAGTCACCCATCGAGCCGTCGGGCGGCGCGACGACGCTGGTCGACCAGGCCATCACGTGGTCGCCGGACAGAAGGATCCCCGAGCCGGAAAGCGCCAGCGCGACGTGGTCGGAGGCGTGGCCGGGCGTCGCGACGACCTCGACGCTGCGGTCGCCGAGATCGAGGGTCTCGCCGTCTTCGAGATGACGGGCAAAGGCGAGGTCGCCGGCCGGCTCGGCGTCGAGCACCGGCACGCCGGCGGCAGGCGGCGGAGCGGCCTTTCGCCGGGCGCCGAGGAGCGGCGCCGAAACTTCCGCAGCGAGGCGCATCGCCAGGGCGGAATGGTCGGAATGGGTGTGGGTGAGGATCACCGCCTCGACCCTGCGCCCGTCGACGGCCTCGAGAAGCGCGGCGAGATGCGCCTCGTCCGCCGGTCCGGGATCGACGACGAAGCAGCGGGCGGCGTCGCCGACGACGTGGCTGTTGGTCCCCCTGAAGGTGAAGGGCGACGGGTTGTCGGCGGTCACCCGCAGGATGCCGGGGGCGACGGACACCGGCCTGCCATGGGCGGGATCGAAGGCGGTCGAGAATTGCGGCTCGCGCGAGCCGTCGGAATCGGAAGCGGGGTCGGTCATCGGAGCACGCTAACAGAAGCCGGCGGCAGCCGCTCGGGCGATCCGACCTGAAGCGTCGCCACGGGTGGCATGCTCGCGGCAAATCGCCTATCTCCCGAAACGACATCGAGTATCGGATCAATCGCCGGCATGATCAGCCAGAAAGCCAAATACGCGCTGCGGGCCCTCATCGCCCTCGCCCGCGCCGGCGACGCCGGGCTGGTCACCGCCGAGATCGCCGAAAGCCAGACGATCCCGCGGAAATTCCTCGAACAGATCCTGCTCGACCTGAAGCGCGTCGGCATCGTCCACAGCCGGCGCGGCAAGCTCGGCGGCTATTATCTGCTGAAGCCTGCCGACGCGATCACCTTCGGCGAGGTGCTGCGCCTCATCGACGGGCCGATCGCGCCGCTGCCCTGCCTCAGCCGCATCGCCTATCGCCGCTGCGCCGATTGCCGCAGCGAGTCGGCGTGCGAGATCCGCCGCGTCTTCGCCCAGGTCGCCCAGTCGGCCCGCGACGTGCTCGACCGCACGACCATCGCCGACGCCCTCGCCCAGCAGGGCCGGGCGGCGGCGGCCGTCGCCGAGGCCGAGGCCTGACCGTAGACGGCGCCGCCCTTCCGGCGGACGTTGCACCCGACAACTGCCGCCATCCCTATGGCTCGTCACCGGCCGGTGAACCGGCGCGCGAGGCTGCGGCGTGGCTTGCCTGTCTCGCCGCCCGGCGGCGGCGCCATGGCACGCGATGCGGTGCCGCGCCTCCTGTCCCGCCACCGCGTCATCGCTCCGAAACGATCCCTATTGACAAACCCTATCGGTTTAATCGAGATTAATACCCGACTATCTCGGTCGACAAATGAGGGTTTCATGCGCAATTCCGTGAAGGCCGCCCTTTTCGCGGCCGCCGTCTCGATCCTCGCCGCAGGGACGGCCCGGTCCGAGACACTGCTCAACGTCTCCTACGATCCGACGCGGGAATTCTATCGGGACTTCAATACGGCCTTCGCTGCGAAATGGCAGGCCGAGGGTCATCCTCCGGTGGCGATCCGCATGTCGCATGGCGGTTCGGGCGCTCAGGCCCGCGCCGTCGTCGACGGGCTCGACGCCGACGTGGTGACGCTGGCGCTCGCCGCCGACATCGACGCCATCGCCAGGGCGACGGGCAGGATCCCCGCCGACTGGCAGGGCATGCTGCCGGACAACAGCTGCCCCTACACGTCGACCATCGTCTTCCTGGTGCGCAAGGGCAATCCGAAGAACATCCGGGACTGGGACGATCTTGCCAGGGAGGGCGTCGCCGTCGTCACGCCGAACCCCAAGACCTCCGGCGGGGCGCGCTGGAACTTCCTCGCCGCCTGGGCCTATGGCGAGAAGAAGTTCGGCGGCGACGAAGCGAAGGTGCAGGACTTCGTCGCCCGCATCTACCGCAACGCCCCGGTTCTCGACACCGGCGCACGCGGCGCGACGACGACCTTCGTCCAGCGCGGCATCGGCGACGTGCTCGTCGGCTGGGAGAACGAAGCCTATCTCGCGCTGGAGCAGCTCGGCCCCGACGGCTTCGACATCGTCACGCCGTCCCTCTCGATCAAGGCCGAACCGCCGGTCGCGCTGGTTCCCGGCAATGCCGGCAGGAAGGGCACCGAGGAGGCGGCCCGGGCCTATCTCGACTTTCTCTACGCGCCCGCCGGCCAGGCGCTCGCGGCAAAGCACTACTTCCGGCCGTCCCACCCCGAGGACGCCGCGCCGGAAGACCTGAAGCGCTTCGCCAGGCTCGACCTCGTCACCGTCGCCGACTTCGGCGGCTGGGCGAAGGCGCAGCCGCGCTTCTTCGGCGACGGCGGCGTCTTCGACCAGATCATGAAACCCGGCGAGTGAGGCCGCGATGACCGCCGCCCTCCTCCCGCGCTTTGCCGCCGGCACGCTGCCGCGCCTGCGCCAGCCGAGCGTGCTGCCGGGTTTCGGCCTGACGCTCGGCTTCACCCTCCTCTATCTGTCGGCCGTGGTGCTGGTGCCGCTCGGCGCGCTGGTGGCGAAGGCGGCGGGCCTCGGCATTTCCGACTTCGCCGCGCTGGCCACGGACCCGCGCACGCTGGCGGCGCTGCGGCTTTCCTTCCTCGCCGCGCTCGCCGCGGCGAGCATCAACGCCGTCTTCGGCGTCCTGGTCGCCTGGGTGCTGGTGCGATACGACTTCCCGCTCCGGCGGGTCGTGGACGCCGTCATCGACCTGCCCTTCGCGCTGCCGACCGCCGTCGCCGGCATCGCGCTGACGGCGCTCTATGCCCCGAACGGCTGGGTCGGCCAGTATCTTGCGCCGCTCGGGCTGAAGATCGCCTATACGCCACTCGGCGTCGTCGCGGCGCTCACCTTCGTCGGCCTGCCTTTCGTGGTGCGCACCGTCGAACCGGTGCTGCGCGACCTCGACCGCGACGTCGAGGAGGCGGCGGCGACGCTCGGGGCCTCGCGCCGGCAGACGGTGTTCCGGGTCGTCCTGCCGGCGCTGCTGCCGTCGATCCTCACCGGCTTCGCGCTGGCGCTGGCCCGGGCGGTCGGCGAATACGGCTCGGTGATCTTCATCGCCGGCAACATTCCCTACGTCTCCGAGATCGCACCGCTGCTCATCGTCATCAGGCTCGAAGAATACGACTACGCCGCGGCGACGGCGCTCGCCGCCGAGATGCTGGGAATCGCCTTCCTCATGCTCCTGACGATCAACCTGATCCAGGCGGTCGGCCGCCGGAGGCTCGGGCGCCATGCGTAGAAACGTCGAACCCGTGGCATCCGCGGCTCCCCTCGATCGCCCGGCGAAAAGCGGCCTCGAAGCGCGCGATCCCGCAAGGCGCCGCTGGCAGGCGCCGACCGGCGAGCGGCCGGCCGTCCGCCGGCTGCTCATCGCCGCCGCCCTCGCCTTTCTCGGCTTCGTCCTGGTGCTGCCGCTGGTCCTCGTCTTCGTCGAGGCCCTGAAGGGCGGCGTCGGGGTCTATCTCGCCGCGCTCGCCGATCCCGACGCACTGGCGGCGATCCGGCTGACGCTCCTCGTCTCGGCGATCGCGGTGCCGGCCAATCTCGTCTTCGGCCTCTGCGCCGCCTGGGCGATCGCCAAGTTCGACTTCGTCGGCAAGAGCTTCCTGATCACTCTCATCGATCTGCCGTTCTCGGTCTCGCCGGTGGTCGCGGGCCTCGTCTTCGTGCTCATCTTCGGCAGCCAGGGCGCTCTCGGCCCCTGGCTCTCCGACCACGGCATCGACGTCGTCTTCGCCGTTCCGGGCATCGCGCTGGCGACGATCTTCGTCACCTTCCCCTTCGTCGCCCGCGAGCTGATCCCGCTGATGCAGGAACAGGGAACCGGCGACGAGGAGGCGGCGATCTCGCTCGGGGCGAGCGGCCTCCAGGCGTTCCGCCTGGTGACGCTGCCCAACGTCCGCTGGGCGCTGCTCTACGGCGTGCTCCTCTGCAACGCCCGGGCGATGGGCGAGTTCGGCGCGGTCTCGGTGGTCTCGGGCCACATCCGCGGCGTCACCGACACGATGCCGCTGCATGTCGAGATCCTCTACAACGAATACGCCTTTCCGGCCGCCTTCGCCGTCGCCTCGCTGCTCGCCCTCCTCGCCCTCGCGACGCTGCTCCTGAAGAGCCTGCTCGAATGGCGGCACGGCGGCGGGCTGAAGCCCCGCCGCGGCCACTGACACGGTTTCCGGCAGATCACTTTCGTGATGCCGGAAACAACGACGCTCATTCACCGCGCGGGCTTGATACGAGACCGGCTCTGATCGAGCGGATCTCGTATGACGGCCCATCCAACTTTAACCCGATCCGCTCCGGAGACAGTCCATGGACATCAGCATCCGCAGGCTCCGCAAGGAATTCGATCGCTACCCGGCGCTGCACGGCGTCTCGCTCGACATCGCCTCCGGCGAGCTCCTCGCCCTTCTCGGCCCGTCCGGCTCCGGCAAGACGACGCTGCTGCGGCTCATCGCCGGCCTGGAATTTCCGACCTCGGGCGCGGTGTTCTTCGGCGCCGAGGACGCCTCGCAGAAGAGCGTGCGCGAGCGAAACGTCGGCTTCGTGTTCCAGCATTACGCGCTGTTCCGCCACATGAGCGTCGCCGACAACATCGCCTTCGGCCTGAGGGTCCGCGACCGGGCGACCCGCCCGCCGGAGGATGTGATCCGGCGCCGCGCCGCCGAACTGCTGGAACTCGTCCAGCTCCCGCAGATCGGCAACCGCTTCCCCCACCAGCTCTCCGGCGGCCAGCGCCAGCGCGTCGCGCTCGCGCGGGCGCTCGCCATCGAGCCGCAGGTGCTTCTCCTCGACGAGCCCTTCGGCGCCCTCGACGCCAAGGTCCGCAAGGAGCTGCGGCGCTGGCTGCGCGAACTGCACGAGCGCACCGGCCACACGACGGTCTTCGTCACCCACGACCAGGAGGAGGCGATGGAGATGTCCGACCGGGTGGTGGTGATGGGCCAGGGCCGCATCGAGCAGGTGGGCGCGCCCGACGAGATCTACGACCGGCCGGCCTCGGCCTTCGTCCACGGCTTCATCGGCGATTCGAGCGCACTGTCGGTCACCGTCGACCGCGGCGAGGTCTTTCTCGGCCGCCGCAGCCTCGGCCCGCTCGCCGCCGGCCTGCCGGACGGCCCGGCGCGCATGCTGCTGCGCCCGCACGACCTGGAGCTCACCGCCCAGTCGGCGGGCGCGATCGCCGGCCGCATCGCCGCCGTGCGGCGCCACGGCGGCGCCCGGATGATCGAGCTCGAGGTCGGCGACAAGGGCGAGCGCCTGGAAGTCGCGGTGCCGGCGTCGACGCCGATTTGCCCCGAGCCGGTGCAGGCCTTCCGCCCGCTGCGCTGGCAGATCTATCCCGCCGGCTGAGCGGCGCGGCCGTCTTCGGCCATCCGGGGCGGAGCCGCGGCGGCTTTCGGGCCGGCCCCGCCGGACCGGCGTCTCACGCGGCAGGCGCCCCGCGCTACTCGTCGCCCGGCACGCCGTAGGAGGGTGCCGCGCGCGGATCGAGGGCGCGCGTGACATAGGCGTCCATCTGCGGCCGGTAGATCGTCCAGAGCCCGGCGAGCGCCTCGATCGGGCAGTCCTCCGTCCAGTCACAGCGCAGATCCGCCACCGGCCAGGCGACCGCGTCGACGAGGCGCATCGCGGCCGAATGCACCGGCCCGGCCTCGCCGCCTGCGGCAAGCCCCGCCCGCATCGCCGCGATCAGCCGGTCGCCGAGATGGCCGGCGGAGGCGAGGAAGGCCGCGACGATCGCCTCCGGCACCCCGGCATCGGCGAGGAGATTGCCGCCCGAGGCGACGTTCTCGGCGCTTGCCTCGGCAAAGACGCCGAGGGCATGCGGACCGGAATGGATCGCCGCGCGGCCCTTTGCGTCGACGACGAGCAACTGCCGGTATTCGATGAAGCGGCCGCGCCGCTTCGCCTCTTCCACCGCCTCTGCGGCGCTGGCGCCGCGCTGCATCGCGTCGAGCACCAGCGGCCCGAGCGTCGGGTCGGTGACGTTCTGCGAGGCGACCGCGCCGACGCCCGCCCGGGCATAGACGCACCGCGCCCCGACGGCGGGCGAGGAGGAGGAGACCGCGACGCCGAACATGCCGGTCTCGGCGCAGCGCGCGACGAGCGAGAAGGTCATCGGCTCACTCCGGGATGACGGCGGTCGCGTCGATCTCGACCAGCCATTCCGGACGGGCGAGCGCGCTGACGACGAGGCCGGTCGAGACCGGATGGACGCCTTTGATGTATTCGCCCATCGTGCGGTAGACCGCCTCGCGGTGGCGCACGTCCGTCAGATAGACGACCACCTTGACCAGGTGCTCCATGCCGCCGCCGGCCTCCTCGATCAGCTGCCGGATGTTCTGCATCACCTTGTGGGTCTGGGCCACCGGATCGTGGCTGTCGAGATTGACTGCGTCGTCGAGATTCTGCGGGCATTGGCCGCGCAGCCAGACGGTCTTGCCGCCCTGCGTCACCACCGCCTGACAGAGATCGTTGTCGAGATTCTGCTCCGGATAGGTGTCCCGGGTGTTGAACTTGCGGATGCGGGTGTGAGCCATGATGTGCCGTCCTGTCCTCGAAGCGGGCGGGCAAGCCCGCCGGCCCCGCCCCTGGCGTGAAGAAATCCGTGGCGCCGGCGGGCGGAGCCCGCCGCGCCGGGCCTGCCGTCAGCCGTCGGGGCGTCCGCTCGACGGGCTGTAGAGGCGATAGCTTCGCCGCGTCGCGATGTGGTCGGCGACGAAGCGCGCATCGTGCCAGACGCCCCAGATGAAGCTCGAGCCACGGCGCGACAGCCAGGGCAGGCCGACGAAATAGAGCCCCGGCTCCGGCGAGACGCCGCGCCGGTGCCGCGGCCGCCCGGCCGCGTCGAAGGCGTCGAGATGGAGCCAGCCGTAGTCGGGCGCGTATCCCGTCGCCCAGACGATCGCGGAGACGCCGGCGGCGGCGAGATCGAGGTCACGGATAGGATCGGTCAGAGACGCCGGATCCGCCTCGATCCTGCGGGCCTCCGGCTCTTCGGGAAGGTCGAGGCCGTAGCGCACGACATAGGCGTCCGCCTCGTCGAGAAGCGCGGCATGGCTGGCGTCGCCCCGGGCGATGGTCTCGCAAAGGTCGGGGGCGAAGCCGGCGACACCGTCTCGAACCGTCTCGGTGCGGCCGACCAGCGTGATCCCCTCCGCGGCAAGGCGGCGAAAGTCGATGGTGCGGCCGCCCCGGGCGCCGCTGACGGCGATGGTCACGTGTTCGGCGCCCGCCTCCGGGGTCTGGGCGTCCCACTTGCCGAGGACGCCGAGCCACCAGACGAAGTCGCGGCCGCGATAGGCGCGGGGCGGACGCTCGTGCGGCCCGACCGACAGATAGACCCGCCGGCCGGCGCGGCAGAGCTCCTCGGCGATCTGGACGCCGGAGGAACCGGCGCCGACGACGAGGACGGCGCCGGCCGGAAGCTGGTCGGGGTTGCGATAGCCGCTGGAGTGGATCTGCAGGACGCCCGGCAGACCGGCGGCGATCTCCGGGATGACCGGGCGCTGGAACGGCCCGGTCGCCGCCACGACGTTGTCGGCGCGGTAGCTCCCGGAGGCGGTCTCGACGAGAAAGCCCGGCCGGCCCGGCTCGCGCCGCACCGCCGTCACCGCGACACCGCAGCGGACCGGCGCGCCGATCCTTTCGGCATAGGCGACGAAATAGTCGGCGACCGCCTCCTTCGGCGCGAAGGCGTCCGGATCGAGCCCGTCGAAGGCCATGCCCGGAAAGCGGTCGTGCCAGGCCGGCCCGTTGGCGACGAGGCTATCCCAGCGCTCCGAGCGCCAGCGCTCGGCGATCCGCGCGCGTTCGAGGACGAGATGCGGCACGCCGGCCCGGCCGAGATGTTCGCTCGTCGCGATGCCCGCCTGGCCCGCGCCGATCACCAGCGTGTCGATCGTCTCGACGGACATCCGATCGTCCTCCTGCCGGGTGGGCGGCGCCGGGCGCCGGCCGGACCCATGTCGGCTTCCTGCTCGTTACTTCGCACCCTGCCGGCCGGAAAGCGATACCGATTTTCGGGCTCATCGCGGCCCTGGGGCGGCCGGGGCGGCCGGGGGCGGCCCTGCGCGGTCGCGGGGCACCGGCCGCGCGGCCACCCGGATCGCGCGCCGCGCCTCAGGCCGCGACGAGGTGGCCGCCGCCGAGATCGCGCAGCTTGAGCCGCGCCGGTTCGTCGCCGACCCGGCGCACCGGGCTCGGAATGTCCTGGTCGAGCCGCGGGAAGGCGTGGCGCTTCCGCGACGGATCGGGCACCGGCACCGCCGCGATCAGCCGCTGGGTGTAGGGATGCTTCGGATCGGTGAAGATCTGGTCGCGGGTCCCGGTTTCGACAATCTGGCCGAGATACATCACCGCGACGCGGTCGGAGATGTTCTCGACGACCGCCATGTCGTGCGAGATGAACAGGAAGGCGATGCCGAACTCGGCCTGCAGCTCGCGCAACAGCTCCAGCACCCGCGCCTGCACCGAGACGTCGAGCGCCGAAACGCTCTCGTCGGCGATGATCAGCTTCGGGCGCAGCGCCAGCGCCCGGGCGATGCAGATGCGCTGGCGCTGGCCACCGGAGAATTCGTGCGGATACTTGCCCGTATCCGCCGGCGACAGGCCGACGCGCTCGAACAGGCCGGCGACGCGCTCGCGCCGCTCGGCGCCCGAGGCGACGCCGTGGATCAGCATCGGCTCGGCGACGAGATCGCCGACGCTCATGCGCGGGTCGAGCGAGGCGTAGGGGTCCTGGAAGATCATCTGCACGTCGCGGCGCAGCGCCTTCGCCTCGGACCTCGGCAGGCCGGCGATGTTGCGCCCGCCGACCAGGATGTCGCCCTCATAGGGGACGAGGCCGGCGATGGCTTTCGCCGTCGTCGACTTGCCGCAGCCGCTCTCGCCGACCAGCGACAGGGTCTCGCGGTCGCCGACGGAAAAGCTGACGCCCTCGACGGCGTGGACGCGGCGGTCGACCCGGCCGAGGAGGCCGCCGTGAAGGTCGAAGCGGACGGCGAGGTCGGCGACTTCGACGACCGGCACCGGCCGCGCGGCCCCGGCCGCCGGCAGTTCCCGCAACCGCGTCGCGACGCGGCCGGCGCCTTCGCCGATCCGCGGCACCGCGGCGAGGAGTTCGCGCGTATAGGCCTCGCGCGGGTTGGAAAAGATCGTCGCCGCGGCGCCGCTCTCGACCATTCGGCCATGGCGCATGACGACGACCCGGGCAGCCATCTCGGCGACGACGCCCATGTCGTGGGTGATCAGGATCACCGCCGTGCCGAGATCGCGCTGCAGGTCGCGCAGGAGTTCCAGCACCTCGCCCTGCACCGTCACGTCGAGCGCCGTCGTCGGCTCGTCGGCGATGAGGACGTCCGGGCGGAGCGCCAGCGCCATCGCGATCATCACCCGCTGGCGCATGCCGCCCGAGAGTTCGTGCGGATGCTGGCCCATGCGGCTCGCCGCCTCCGGGATGCGCACGGCGTCGAGCGCCGCGACGGCGCGCCGCTTCGCCTCGCCCCGGCCCACCGGCTCGTGCGCCATGATCGCCTCCGTCAGCTGCCGGCCGATGGTCAGCACCGGGTTCAGCGAGGTCATCGGCTCCTGGAAGATCATCGCGACGCGGCTGCCGCGGACCGCCCGCATCCCGCCTTCGGAAAGGTCTGTGAGCTCGCTGCCCCCGAGCCGGATCGAGCCGCCGGCGATCTTCGCTCCCGGCTTCGGCAGGAGGCCCATGATCGCCAGCGCGGTCATCGACTTGCCGGAGCCGGATTCGCCGGCGATGCACAGCGTCTCGCCGCGCATGAGCTGGAACGAGAGGTTCGAGACCACCGGCCGCGGCCCGTCCTCGCCGGCGACGACGACGGTGAGCCCGTCGACGGCGAGCACCGCGTCGCTCCTGGCCGGCAGAGCGCGCCGCGGCGCGCGTGTCATGGTGGGAATGAGGCTCATCGCATCGCCGGGCAAAGGGTGGCCGCCTTTGACACTTTGCGGGCGGCCCAAGATGACGGGAGGCTGTCTCGAACGCTGGCTGCGTGTGCGTTATCGCAAGGGCGATTGCTGAGGTCGACGCCACGACCCCCCTCTGCCCTGCCGGGCATCTCCCCCGCAAGGGGGGAGATCGGCCAGTCGCTTTGGCTGCCGCCTCTCTTCGACGTCGCATATATCGCGCCACCATCGTCGCGCGTGATCTCCCCCCTTGCGGGGGAGATGTCCGCCCTTCGACAATGGCTCAGGAGGACAGAGGGGGGTACGGCAGCGACAGCCGCAGCATTGCCGAAGCAGGCCGCCCTCATCCCACTTCGTCTTTCGCCGATCATTCGAAGACGCAGCGCGGGAAGTAGAACGACACCACCCAGTTCGGCATGTCGACGATCTCCGAGATCCTGAGGTCGCCGCAGGTCGAGACCAGCATGTAGGCGTCGACGGGATCGAGCTGGTATCGCCCGGCGAGGAGGTCGACCATCTGGGAGACGGCCTCCTTCGCGCCGGTCATCAGGTCCGGCCCGATGCCCGTCGTCACCTCGTAGCCCTTGGCGTCGAGGTGGCGCGTCACCGGCCCCGGCGTCGTGAAGCGCGGCATCTTCAGATTGGCCTGCTTGACGAGATCGAAGGTGAGCACCGTGGTCATCGGGCTCTCGATCGCCGTGCCGCAGACCTCGCCGTCGCCCTGGGCGGCATGGGTGTCGCCCACCGAGAACAGCGCACCGGCAACCTCGACCGGCAGGTAGAGCACCGTGCCGGCCGCAAGGTCGCGGATGTCGAGATTGCCGCCGACCCGCCGCGGCGGGACGACCGAGTGATGGCCGGGCTCGGCCGGGGCGACGCCGATCGTGCCGCAGAACGGCTTCAGCGGCACCCGCCCGGTCTTGCCGAACAGCGCCGGCTCGAGGCTGTCCGGGTCGTATTTCCAGAGCGTCAGCGCCGGTTCCTTGAAGTCGTCGGCAAGCAGCCCGAAGCCGGGGATGTTCGCCGTCCAGCCGAAGCCCGACGGCGTGAAGCCTTCGATCGTCACCTTCAGCGCGTCGCCCGGCTCGGCGCCGTCGATATAGATCGGCCCGGTGACCGGGTTGATCTTGCCGAAGTCCATCGCCCCGACGTCGGCGACGGTGGAATCCGGCGTCAGCTGTCCGGCCGAGGAGTCCATGCATTCGAACGCGACGGTGGAGCCGGGGGCCACCTTCTCCGCCGGCTGGAACGTGTTGTCCCAGCCGAAATGGTGGTGGCGCGAATGGATCGTATAGTCGCAGTTACTGCACATCGGTCACATACACGTAGTCGTAGTTGATCGGGATGTGGACGGGATCGACATAAAGGTCGTCGGCGCCGCCCATGCGCTTGGACTTCATGGTGAAGCGCTGCTCGTTGAAGACCGGCACCCAGGGCGCGTCGGCCATCACCTTGCCGTAGACGTCGCTCCACATCTTGTCGCGTTCGTCCTTCTTCGCCGGATCGACGATGGAATCGGCCTTGGCGGCCTCCTTGTCGAGATCCTCGTTGCAGTACCACGACCAGTTCCAGCCGCCGGGCGTCGCGCCGGCGCAGCCGAGAATCGGGCCGTAGAAGTTCGACGGATCGGGGAAGTCGGCGATCCAGGCCATGCCGCCGGACCAGATCATCGGCGCCTCGTCCTTGGCGCCGCCGGCGGCGATGACGTTCGCCTGGGCGAGCGCCTTGATGTCGGCCTTGATGCCGATCCCGGCGAGATCCTGCTGGATCGCCTGGGCGATGCGCGGATTCGGATCGGTGTTCATGACGTAGAGCTCGGTCTCGAACCCGTCCGCGAAGCCGGCATCCGCCAGCATCTCTTTGGCCTTGTCGGGGTCGTACTGGTAGCCCTCGAAGCTTTTGTCGTAGCCCGGCATCGAGGGCGGCAGCGGCTGGTTCGCCGGGATCGCCCGGTTGTTGATCATCTGGACGATGCGATCCTTGTTGATCGCCATATTCACCGCCTGGCGAACCTCCTTCTTGTCGAAGGGCGGCATCGTCACGTTCATGGTGATGTAGCCGGTCTGGAGCTGGCCGCCCTCGACGACGCGCGCCTTCTGCTCGGGATCGCTCATCACCTCGCGGAACTTCGCCGGCGGAATGCCGTCGCCGGGAATGTCGACCTCGCCCTTCTGCAGCCGGAGCAGCGCGACGATCGGCTCCTGGCCGATCTCGAAGGTGATCTTGTCGAGATAGGGCACACCGTCGCGCCAGTAGTCCGCGTTCTTCTGGAACACCAGCTGCTGGCCGATGGTCCAGTCGGCGAGCTTGAAGGCGCCGGTGCCGACCGGATGGTGGCCGAAGTCGGCGCCCCACTTCTCGACCGCCTCGTGCGGCACGACCGAGGCGAAGTTCAGCGCCATCACGTGCAGGAAGGTCGCGTCCGGCCGCGACAGGGTGATCTTCACCGTCGAGGGATCGACGACCTCGACGCCGGCGAGATGGTCGGCCTTGCCGGAAGCCACGTCGTCATAGCCCTTGATCGAGCCGAAGAAGCCGGCGCCCGGCGACTGGGTCTTCGGATTGGTGACCCTGTCGAGCGAATATTTGACGTCGTCGGCGGTCATCTCGCGGCCGTTGTGGAACTTGACGCCCTTCCTGAGGTGGAAGGTGAAGACGGTCCCGTCGTCGGAAATGTCGTAGCTCTCGGCGAGCGCGGGGCGCAGCTCCGTCGTGCCGGGAACGTAGTCCATCATCGCGTCGAACAGGCTCTTGATCATCGACCAGTTCTGCCAGTCGTAGCCGATCGCCGGATCGAGGGTGGAGACGTCGTCCTTGTAGGTGACGACGATGGCGCCGCCCTCCTTGGCGTCAGGGTCCGGCGTGTATTCGCCGGCCTGCGCCGAAGCGGCCGCGGCCTTGTCCTCGGCGAAGGCCGCGGGGGCGGCGAGGAGCGCGAGCGTCAGCGCCGAGGCGGCGACGGTCGAGGCGAGGAATGCTCTCATCGGCGAAAATCCTTCTTCACTGGAGCTTGATGCGGGGATCGATGAAGGGGGTGACGAGGTCGGCGAGGAGGTTGCCGAGGACGATGGCGCAGGCCGAGACCAGCGTGACGCCCATGATGATCGGGATGTCGACGCGCTGGATCGCCTGCCAGGCGAGCTGGCCGATGCCCGGCCAGCCGAAGACGCTCTCGACGACGACGATGCCCGACATGAACAGGCCGATGTCGATGCCGATCATCGCGATCACCGGCAGGATCGCGTTGGGCAGGGCGTGGCGGAACAGCACGGTGGCGCGCTTCAGCCCCTTGGCCCGGGCGGTGCGGATGAAGTCCTGGCGGAGCACGTCGACCATCGCCGAGCGCATCATCCGCGAGTACCAGCCGGCGCCGAGGATGCCGAGCGTGACCGAGGGCAGGACGAGGTGGGAGAACGAGCCGTAGCCGCCGATCGGAAACCAGGAGAGCCGGACGGCGAAGACGTAGAGGAGCAGCAGGCCGACGACGAACTGCGGCGCCGAGACCCCGACGAAGGAGCCGACCATCAGCGCCTGGTCGAGCGCCGTGCCGCGCTTCAGCGCCGCGACCAGCCCCATGGTGAGGCCGAGCGCCAGTTCGCAGACGATCGCCCCGACCATCAGGAGCAGGCTCGCCGGCAGGCGCGCGGCGATCAGCGTCGAAACGTCGGTGCGCTGCAGGTAGGAGCGGCCGAGATCGCCCTGGACGAGGCCGAGGAGGTAGCGGCCGTACTGGACGACGAAGGGCTGGTCGAGGCCGAGCTGGTGGCGGATGTTCTCGACGGTCTGGGCGCTGGCCGCGCGGCCGGCGATCTGGCGCACCGGATCGGCCGGCAGGACGTAGAGCAGCGCGAAGGTGATCAGCGAGACGCCAAAGAGGATCAGCACGGCCTGAACGAGACGGCGCAGGAGGTAGGCTGCCATCACAAGCGCCCCCGCTGGGTGGGGTCGAGGATGTCGCGCATCGCGTCGCCGACGAGGTTGAAGGCAAGCGCCAGGGCGAGGATCGCGGCGCCGGGGAAGAACACCAGCCACGGCGCCGCCTGGAAGTAGGTCTGGTTTTCGAAGATGATGTTGCCCCAGGAGGCGGTCGGCGGCTGCACGCCGACGCCGAGATAGGAGAGCGTCGCCTCGAGCAGCACCGTCGTCGAGATGCCGAGCGTGCCCCAGACGATGATCGTCGGAAGGAGGTGCGGCAGGATGTGGCGGAACAGGATGCGGGGCGTCGACGCGCCGATCGAGCGCTCGGCCTCGACGAATTCGCGCCGCGCCAGCGAGGAGGTCTCGGTATAGACGACGCGCGCCGTCTGCACCCAGTTCACCAGCGCGATGACGAGCGCGACGATCCACAGGCTCGGCGAGAGCACGGCGGCGAGGCAGATCGCGAGAAGCAGCGCCGGAAACGCCATCATCAGATCGGTGAAACGCATCAGGACGGTGCCGATCCAGCCGCGGAAGAAGCCGGCGGTGATGCCGACCAGCGAGCCGATGAAAAGCGCGACGCCGTTGGCGACGATGCCGATGACCAGCGAGGTGCGCGCGCCGTAGAGGATGCGCGTCAGCAGATCGCGGCCGAGAAGGTCGGTGCCGAGCAGGAACTTGCCGCCGGGCGGCATCGGCGCGCCTTCGAGGCTGAGGCCGTCGAACATCTGGTCGTTCGGATCGAAAGGCGTCAGATACGGCGCGAAGACCGCGCCGCAGACGGTGAGGAGGATGACGGCAAGGCCGATCAGCGCCAGCGGCCGGCCGAGCAGCCGGGAGAAGACGCCGCGCCGGCGCCTCGGCGCCCCCGCTTCGTTCGCCGGGGCGGTCTCAACCACGAGCTGGCCGCTCATCCCGCCCTCCCTTTTCTTCGAGCTCGAGCACCTTGCGGGCCGCCTCCTCGACGGTGAGCTGCCAGCTCATGGCGAGGGCCCTCAGCTGCTGATAGGCGCGCTCCTCGCCGACGCCGCTGCCGGCAAGCGCCACCACGGCCCTGACGACGGTCTGGCGCTCGGCGACCCTCGCCTTCAGCGCGCGCACCTCGCCTGCGAGGCTCCGGCGGGCCTCGAAGCCCTGGCGGGCGATGAGCAGCGCCGTATAGATGCCGGAATTGCCGACCGGCTTGACGAGATGGCTGTCGGCGCCCTGGGCGAGCGCCCATTCGATGCGGCCGGGCGCCTCCGAGCCGATCAGCGCGATCAGCGGCATCGGCGCCTCGCCCGGGCGCCAGGGAAACTGCGCGTCGTAGCCCATGTCGGCGTCGAAGAAGACGAAGTCGGCGGCGAGCGCGTCGGCCGGAAGCTCCGGCCAGCATTCCACCGCGTCGAGGCCGATCGCGGCCAGCTGGCGGGCGAGCGCCGTCGTCGTCTGGTGCGGACGGTGCAGGACGAAGGCCCTCGCGCCGCCGAGATTGGGGATGCGGGCGCGGCGGGTCACGAGACCGCCCTGAGGGCCGGCCGGCCGAAGACCTTGGCCGGATCGTAGCGCGACAGATAGGGGTCCGGATCGACCCGGCCCTGCGACGCCTCGACGATGGCGAAGCGGCCGCCGCTGACCCTGCCGATCCTCACCGGCAGGCTGGCATGCTGGGTCTGGGGATCGATGGCGATCTCGCCGAAGGGGGTCGAAAAGCTGCGGCCGGCGAAGGCGAGCGGCGCGGTACCCGGCCGGGGGCCCTCCGTTGTCCCGCCCTCTTCCGCCCCGCGCTCTTTTGCCCCGAGGAGATCGGCGAGGACGAGGACGGAGGAAAACGCCGCGACGAAGAAGGACGAGGGCTGCGCCGGAACGGCGACGCTCCCGGCTGCCTCCGGCGCCTCCGGCGCCTCCAGTGCCTCGAGTGCCTTCCACGGCCAGGGCTCCCCGGCCCCGAGGAACCACGGGCCGACGGCGACGAGCCCCTCGCTCGCCGGGCCGATCGCCGGCAGTTCGATCTCCGTCAGGTTGCAGGAGAGCACCGGGCAGCGCTCCGGCGAGAAGGCCGGATCCTGCTTCGCCAGTTCCCCGAGCGCGGCGAGGAAGGCGTAGGAGGACGGGCCGATCAGGTGATTGAGGACGAAGCTCGGCCTGACCGCGCGGATTTCGGCGACGAGGCGGGAGACGTCGGTGTCGCCGAGCGGCAGGTAGCGCTCGGCGAGCACCTGCCCGCCGGCGTCCTGGACGAGGTCGCGGGCGACGCGGTTGGTCTCCCAGCCCCAGATGTAGTTCGAGCCGACGAGGCAGGCGTTCCGGCCGTAGCGCGGCAACACATGGGCAAAGAGCGGCACGAGATGCTGGTTCGGCGAGGCGTGCATGTAGACGACGTGTTCGTTCGCCTCGAACCCCTCGTAGGGACAGGGATACCAGAGCGTCGCGCCGGTTTTTTCGAGGACCGGGATCACCTCCTTGCGGCTCCAGGAGGTGACGCAGCCGACGACATGGCGGGCGCCGCCGCGGGTGATCTCCTCGCAGAGCGGGGCGTAGCGGTCGATCTGGCCCTCCGGGTCGCGCTCGACGGGCTCAAATTCGACGGCGGCGTCCTTGTCGGCATTGACGGTGGCGATCGCCAGCATCGCGCCGGCACGGCACGCCTCGGAGAGCAGGTGGTAGTTGCCGCTCCGCGAGAACAGGATGCCGATTTCGACGTGTCGCTTCGCCAAGGAGAGACTTCCCAGAAAGACGAAAGCCCCGCCGACGGGATCCGCAAAGGCCGGGATCGCGTCTAACGGGGCTCGAATGCCGTCCGGCGGTCATGGCCGGTATGTGGGGCAACCGTAACAGCGCGAACGGGGGTGTCAAGCGTGATGGGCAGACCGGCAGACTGCGCAAGGATTGGGCAGAATTTGACCAAATGCGGCCGCACACGCCTGCGTCATTCGCGCCCGCCGCGGCTGGAACTGGCGGCCGGCCGCAGGCCAGGCGTCACCCGCGCGGGGCGCTTCGGCAGGCGGAAAGATCCGGCAGGATCGCCGGCCGCGGCCAGCCCTGCGGCGACAGGACGGTCATCGCGACGCCGAAAACCTGGGTGAGGACGCCGCTCGAAAGCACCCGGTCCGGCGCGTCGTCGGCGGCGAGGCGGCCCCGGTCGAGGACCAGCATCCGGTCGGCGAAGCCCGCCGCGAGGTTGAGGTCGTGGAGGACCGCGAGCGCGACGCCGCCGGCCTCGGCGAAATCTTTTGCGATCGACAGGACGTCGAGCTGATGGCGCACGTCGAGGCTGGCCGTCGGCTCGTCGAGGATGAGCAGCTTCGGCCCCGCCTCGCCGACGGCATCGCCGACCTGGCAGAGGACGCGGGCAAGCTGCACCCGCTGCTGCTCGCCGCCCGACAGCTCCGGATAGAGCCGCGCGCCGAAGTCCTCGAGATCGACCGCGGCGAGCGCGGCGGCGACGGCCCGGCGGCGGCCGGCCGGCGACAGGCCGGCGCGCATGCGAAGCCCGAGGGAGACGATCTCGTAGACGGTGAACGGAAAGGCGACGGTGCTCGCCTGCGGCAGCACGGCTCGCAACCCGGCGAGCCGGGCCGCAGGCATGGCCGCGACGTCGGCGCCGTCGTGGCGGACGCTTCCGCCCGTCGCGGGTCGTTCGCCGCTGATCGCACGCACGAGGGTCGACTTGCCGGCGCCGTTCGGGCCGACGACCACGGTCAGGCTGCCGGGCAGGAGCGACAGCGACAGCGGCCCGAGAATGCGCCTTGCGCCGAGCACGACCTCGACGCGGTCGAGCGTCACCGGCATCGCGTCAAAAGCCCGTCAGGTCGCGGCGGCGCAGCAGCAGCCAGAGGAAGAACGGCGCCCCCAGCGCGGCGGTGATGATGCCGATCGGCAGTTCGGCCGGCGCCACGAGGACGCGCGCTCCCATGTCGGCGAGGATCAGCAGCAGCGCCCCGGCCAGCGCCGAGGCGGGCAGCAGGAAGCCGTGATTGGCGCCGACCGCGAGCCGCAGCAGATGCGGCACGACGATGCCGACGAAGCCGATGATGCCGGAGACGGCGACCGCCGCCCCCGTCGCGGCGGCGACGAGGAAGATCGACAGGCGCTTCAGCCGCTCGACCTTCAGCCCCATGTGGAAGGCCTCCGCCTCGCCGAGCACCATCGTATCGAGACCCCGGGCGAGGAACGGCGCCGCGGCGACGACGGCGAGCATGACCGGCCCGGCGACGAACAGCTTCTGCCAGGTCGCGCCGCCGAGGCCGCCGAGGCTCCAGAAGGTGATGTCGCGCAGCTGCGTGTCGTTGCTGGAAAAGATCAGGAAGCCCATGATCGCCGCGGAGAAGGCGCCGATCGCGATGCCGGCGAGCAGCATGGTCGCGACGGAGGTGATGCCGCCGCGCGTCGCGATCGCATAGAGAAGACACGTCGCGGCGAGGCCGCCGCAGAAGGCGGCGAGCGGCAGGGCGTAGCTGCCGAGAAGCGCGGCGATCCCGGCGAGCGGACCGCCGGCGAGCACGATCATCGCCACGGCGCCGAGCGCCGCACCGGAAGAGACGCCGACGATGCCGGGATCGGCGAGCGGATTGCGGAACAGCCCCTGCATGACCGCCCCGGCAAGCGCCAGCACCGCGCCGATCAGCGCTCCCATCAGGATGCGCGGCAGCCGGATCTGCCAGACGATGATCACCTCGCCGGAGGGAAAGTCCGCCGTCTGCGGCCCGGCCCGGAGGATGTCGAGGACGCGGGCCGGCGAAAGGCCCGACGGGCCGACGCCGAGCGCCAGGATGCCGACGAGGACGACGCCGGCGAGGAGCACGATGAGGGCGACAGCCTCGTCGAAGCGGCGGTCCCCGGCCGGGCGCACCGCGGCAAGCCCCCCGGCGCGCCCGCTCATGGCGCCGGCTCGATGCGGCCCGGATAGAGCCGCGCGGCAAGGTCGCGCGCCGCATCGGCGGTCCGCGGCCCGAAGCCGAGCAGATAGCCGGCATCCATCCTGACCAGTGCCTTTTCGCGGCCCGCCGGGGTCGCGGCGAGGGCCGGCAAGGCGAAGGGATCGGCAGCCGCATGTTCGGGGCCGGCGCCGCTCATCATCAGGACGACGTCCGGCGCCAGCTCGGCGGCGGCTTCCGGCGAAAGGGTCTTGTATCCCTTGACTTCGGCAAAGACGTTGGTGCCCCCAGCGAGCCTGATCATCGCGTCCGCCGCGGTGCCGGAGCCCGCCGCCATCGGCCGCCCGTCGACGATCGACAGGACGAAGAGCACGCGCTTGCGCTCACCGAGTTCGGAGAGTCGCGTTTCCAGCCGGCCGAGCTTCGCCTCGACGGTCTCGGCGAGATGCGCGCCGGCGGTCTCCTTGCCGACCGCCGCGGCGATCGTCTCGATCTTCCTGCCGATCGCCTCGACCCCGTGCCCGGCGGGGACGTTGACGATCGTCACGCCCGAGGCCTTCAGGAGATCGATCGCCGCCGGCGGGCCGGAGCCTTCCTCCAGAAGGACGAGATCCGGCGACATTGCGAGGACGCCCTCGGCCGACAGCGCCCGCATGTAGCCGACGCTCGGCTTTGCCGCGGCCTCAGGCGGATAGACGGCGGTGGTGTCGACCGCGACGATGCGGTCTTCGGCGTGAAGCGCGTAGAGCGTCTCCGTGACCGCGCCGCCGACCGCGACGATCCGCTCGGCATGGGCGGCCTCCGCCGGCCCCGCCTGCGCGGCTTCGGCCCCGTGCGGGGCGGCGAACGGCAGGAGGGCCGCGGTCAGGGCCATGGCCGCGACGAGCCGCGCGCTTCGCGGCGCGAGTTTCCGATCGAAACGCTTCGACATCGAGAGGTGCCCTATTTGTTGAGGATGAGTTTGCCGGATTTCGTCAGGCGCAGGCGGTAGACTGCCGGGCCGAGACGGATCTCCACCTCGTGGCCGTCACCGAAGAGCTCGCTCGCCGCGACGGAGCGCCTCGGCGGGGCGACGCCCGGCTCGTCATGGGCCGGGCCCTGCGGCTTCACCCATTCCTCATCCTCATGCACTTTAGAACCACTCCACATTATGCAACGAAATCAAGGCTCTATAACTTGATTTTCATTATCATATTATTGGCCGCGGTCAATCGTCCGCTTGCGGTCTCTGCCGCGGATCGCTCGAATGGGGGCGCAAACGTGAAACGCCGGCCACGAGGGGCCGGCGCGAGGGTGCTGCCGCAGCATTGCGGCTCCGGAATGCGGCGTCGCGACGTCAGGCGAGCGTCGCCATCACCGCGTCGACGGCCTCGGCGGTCTTTTCGACGATCAGATCGGCATCCTCTCTGGTCAGGCAGAAGGGTGGCGCGAATCCGAGGATGTCGCCCTCCGGCATCGCCCGTCCGATGACGCCGCGCTCGAACAGCGCGGCGGCGATTCTGGCGCCGACCTTGAGGGAGGGGTCGAAGAACGCCCGGTCGTCTTTGTCGGCGACGAATTCGACGGCGGCGAGCAGCCCCTCGCCGCGAACCTCGCCGACATGCGCCTTGCCTTCGAGCGCCTGCTTCAGGCCGTTCAGAAAGTACGGCCCGACGTCGCGGACGTTCTCGACGAGGTTCAAGTCGTCGATGAGCGTCAGATTGGCGACGCCCGCCGCCGCGCAGATCGGATGCGCCGAATAGGTCCAGCCATGGCCGAAGGCGCCCAGATCGTCGGCGCCCTTGACCAGCCCCTCCCACATCCGCTCCGAGACGATCGAGCCGGAAAGCGGCGCATAGGCCGAGGTGAGGCCCTTGGCGATGGTGATGAGATCCGGCTTCATGCCGTAGTGGTCCGAGCCGAACATCGAGCCGAGCCGGCCGAAGCCGGTCACCACCTCGTCGGCGACGAGCATCACGTCGTATTTGTCGAGCACGGCCTGGATCTTCTGCCAGTAGCCGGCCGGCGGCGGCACGATGCCGCCGGTGCCGAGCACCGGCTCGCCGATGAAGGCGGCGACCGTCTCCGGCCCTTCCGCGAGGATCAGGCTCTCGAGTTCGTCGGCACAATGCTGCGAGAACTCCTCCTCGCTCATCGAGCGGTCCTCGCGGCGGAAATAATAGGGCGAGACGGTGTGGAGGATCGGCGCCCGCGGCAGGTCGAAGGCCTCGTGGAAGAGCTTCAGGCCGGTCAGCGAGCCGGTCATCACGCCCGATCCGTGATAGCCGCGCCAGCGCGAGATGATCTTCTTCTTCTCAGGCCGGCCGAGGACGTTGTTGTAGAACCAGATCAGCTTGATGTTGGTCTCGTTGGCGTCCGATCCCGACAGGCCGAAATAGACCCGGCTCATGTGGTCCGGCGCCCGGTCGACGATCATCTTCGCGAGTTGGATCGAGGCGTCGGTGCCGTGGCCGACATAGGCGTGGTAATAGGCGAGCTCATGCGCCTGCCGGGCGATGGCGTCCGCCACCTCGGTGCGGCCGTAACCGACATTGACGCAGTAGAGCCCCGCAAAGGCGTCGACATGGGTGCGGCCCAAGGCATCGGTGATGCGCACGCCCTCCCCGCCGGTGATCACCCGCGTCGGCGCCTCGCCGCGGGCGTGAAGGCCCATATGCGTCGAGGGATGGAAGAAGTGATCGCGGTCGAAGGCTTCGCGTTCGTTCGAGGCGTCGAGCATGGTGACGGCTCCTTTCTCTCAAGGGTTCGAAAAGGCGGGTCGGACGGTCAGCCGCCCGCCGGAAAAGCGGTGGGGCGCTGTCGCAAGGCCGGATCAGCGAAGATCGGCGCAGACATATTTGACGTCGGTGAAGGCCTCGAGCCCGTGGCGCGAGCCCTCGCGGCCGAGGCCCGACTGCTTCACTCCGCCGAAGGGTATCGGCGCGCCGGTGATCTTCACGCGGTTGACGGCGACCATGCCGTAGTCGAGCGCGGCGGCGAGCCGGGCGGCCCGCGCGCCGTCCTTCGTCACGACATAGGCGACGAGGCCGTATTCGCAATCGTTCGCCCGGGCGACGACTTCGGCCTCGGCATCGAAGGGCGTCAGGGCGGCGACCGGCCCGAAGGTCTCCTCGCGCATGATCAGCGCCGCCTCCGGCACGTCGGCGAGAACCGTCGGCCGGAAGAACAGCGGCCCGGCCGCGTGGCGGGTGCCGCCGGTCAGAAGCCGGGCGCCGCGCGCCAGCGCATCCCGGACCTGCGCCTCGACCTTGGCGACGGCACGCCCGTGCATCAGCGGGCCGATCCGCGTTGCCTCGTCGAGGCCGTTGCCGACCCGAAGCGCCGCCGCCTTTTCGGCGAAGCGCCGGGCGAAGGCGGCATAGACCGGCCGCTCGACATAGATCCGGTTGGCAGCGAGGCAGTCCTGCCCGGAGGTGGCGAACTTGGCGTCGATGGCGGTGTCGACGGCCCGTTCGAGATCGGCGTCGGCAAAGACGATCAGCGGGGCGTGGCCGCCGAGTTCCATGACGAGGCGCTTGACCGTCGGCGCCGAACGCGCGGCGATCAGCCGGCCGATCTCGGTCGAGCCGGTGAAGCTCATCGCCCGGACGCGGCGATCGGCGCACATCGTCCCGACGATGGTCTCGGCATCGCCGGTGACGACGTTGAAGACGCCGCCCGGAAAGCCCGCCCTGTCGGCGAGTTCGGCGAGTGCGAGGGCCGAGAGCGGCGTTTCGGCAGAAGGATGGGAGACGACGGTGCAGCCGGCGGCGAGCGCTGCCGCGGCCTTTCGGGTCAGCATGGCGGCGGGGAAGTTCCATGGCGTCACCAGGCCGGCGACGCCGACCGGCACGCGCGAAACGCTCATTGCCGCATCGGGCAGATGGCTCGCGACGCTCTCGACCGAGACGCGCTTCGCCTCTTCGGCGTAATAGTCGACGAAGGAGGCGGCGTAGTCGATCTCGCCCAGCGCCTCCGACAATGGCTTGCCCTGTTCGAGAACCATCAGGAGCGCAAGGTCGTGTTTCGCCGCGAGGATCCCGGCGTGCCAGCGCCGCAGCACCGCCGCCCGCTGTTGCGGCAGCAGCGCCTTCCAGCCGGCGAAGGCCGCCTGAGCCGCATCGATCGCCGCCTCAGCGCCGGCCGCGTCGAGCGATGCGACATGGGCGAGCGTCAGGCCGGAGGCGGGGTCGGTCACGGGAAAGGTGGAGCGATCGGCAGCGGCGATCCAGCGGCCGTCGACGAAGGCCTGCTCGCGAAAGAGGCGCGGGTCGGCGAGGCGGTCGAGGTCGGGGTGAAAGTCGTTGCGGGCGAAGACGGCGCTCAAGGATCACCTCCTGGCTGTTCCGGCAGGGCGACCGGAAGGCCGGCGGACGTCGCCGGCACGAGGGTGAACCTACGGGTTCCGCGGCAGAGGGATGGGCTGAAGAGGGGCTTGCGCCAGTCCGAACGGGCTGAAGTCGACGGCTTTGCGAGAGAGTCTCTCTCCGGGGCGCTCTTTTTCCGACTCGCCGCCGCCCGCCCACGACGTTCGCACATCTCGCCGGATCGCTTGCCACGATTGCAGTGTACAGCCGGCCGAACCGCCAAGATGTCAGATTTTACAGCCGCTTACGCCAACGCAATTTCAATGGCTTCGGTCAATTCTCATCCGCCGGCCAAGCACGGCGGGAGTGCCGCTGCTGTCCTCTGCCGAACGTGTCGATCTCGTGGCATTCGGGCCTGGCTGGGGGGCAAGATCTCTCGTGGCAGCGAGACCAACGCGCTCACCCCTCGGCCTCCTTCACCGTGCGGGTGACGATGTAGGTGAAATAGCGGGCGATGCCGATCTCGCGCTGCAGCCAGCCGTCGACGAGCCGCTGATAGGCGTCGACGTCCCGCGCGACGACCTTGAGGAGATAGTCGACGCCGCCGCCGACGGACCAGCAGGCGACCACCTCGGGCGTCGCGCGCACCACCCGCTCGAAGCGGTCGAAATCGGCCTGGCGGTGCTGGCCGAGGGTGATCTCGACGAGCACCGTCGTCTGCGGCGCGATGAGCCGCCACTCGATCCGGGCATGATAGCCCGCGACGAGGCCGGTGCGTTCCAGCCGCTTCAGCCGCATCCAGCAGGGCGTCGGCGAAAGCCCCACCGTCTCGGCGAGCTTCAGCTTGGTGATCCGACCCTCCTTCTCGATGGCGGCGAGGATCTTCAGGTCGATGGCGTCGAGCTTGATATCCGGCATCGGCTTGGCGTTCCCCCTGGCGGCGTCGCCGTCCATATTGCCGAATGACATGATTTGCGAAAGAGTGCTTTCATGACAATGGCCTTTCTCGATCCCGCGGCCCTCTCGCGCCCCGTCTACCAGTCGCTCGCCGACCAGATCGCCCGGGCGATCGCCGACGGCCGCCTCGCCAACGGAGCGCAGCTGCCGCCGCACCGCATTCTCGCCCACGAGTTGAAGATCTCGGTCCAGACGGTCAGCCGGGCCTATGAGGAGCTGATCCGGCGCGGCCTCGTCTCGGGCGAGACCGGCCGCGGCAGCTTCGTGCGGCGCCAGGAGCCGGCGAGCGACGTTCCCTATCTCGAGGAGCGGCCGGGCGAGACCATCGACCTGTCGATCCTGAAGCCGGTCTGCGAGACCATGCATCTCGACCGGATGAAGGCGGTGCTCGCCGAGATGGCGGTCGACCTGCCGGCGAGCGCCGCCCTCTCCTTCCGGCCGAACGTGATCTTCCCGGGTCACCGCGCGGTGGCGGTCGAATGGCTGCGCCACTGCGGCGTCGAGGCGTCGCCCGGCAACGTCATCCTGACCAACGGCGCGACCGCCGGCATGACCGTGGCGATGATGAGCGCGGCGAGCACCGGCACGGTGATCGCCACCGAAACCCTCGGCCACCACACGCTGGTGCCGCTGGCGAGCTATCTCGGCCTCAAGATGGCCGGCGTCGCCATCGACGACGAGGGCATGGTGCCGGAAGCGCTGGCGGCGCTCTGCCGGCAGGAGGACGTGCGGGCGGTGTTCCTGCAGCCTTCGCCGATCAACCCCTCCGCCTCGATGATGGGGCTCGCCCGCCGCGAGGCGCTGATCGCGGTCGCCCGCGAAAACGCCCTGTCGATCATCGAGAACGATCCGCTGGGACCGCTGATCGAAGACCGGCCGCCGCCGGTCGCGGCCCTCGCCCCGGAACGCACGCTCTATGTGACGACCTTCACCAAGTCGGTGCTGCCGGGGCTGCGCACCGGCTATCTCGTCGCGCCCGACCGGCTGATGCCGGCCGTCGCCAACCGCCATCTCGTCAGCCACTGGATCGCGACGCCGCTGCTTGCCGAGGTCGCCTCGCGCTGGGTGCGCGACGGCACGGCGATGGATCTCGTCCGCTGGCAGCGCAAGGCGCTGGCGCGCCGCCAGGCGACCGTCGCCGAGATGCTGGCGGGGATCGACCACCGCGCCCATCCGATGGGGCTGCACGTCTGGCTGCCGCTGCGCAGCCGCACCGAGGAGGAGGTCTTCGTCGCCCAGGCGCGGCTGCGCGGCGTCGCGCTCGCGCCGGGCCGCAGCTTCCAGATCGGCCGCGACGAGCACCCGGCGGTGCGCATCGCCGTCGGCTCGGCCAGCGAGGCCGAGCTGAAGGCCGGGCTGCGCGTCGTCGCCGGGCTCTATCACGCGGCGCCGGAGCCGCTGCTGCTCGCGATCTAGGCATCGACGCGCCGGACCGGGCAGCAGAGCTGCGCGATTGATATGCAGTCATGGAAATATTGTCATGATTTGATTTTACAGATTGACGTGATTTGCTTCCGGGACACATCGTAGGGCGTCCGAGACAGACGAACGCCGATCGAGGAGACCCGTGGCCGAGCCGATCATCACCCTCAACGCCGTGACCAAGCGCTTCGGCTCGCTCACCGTGCTGGACGGCCTCACCTTCCAGGTCGAGCCGGGCGAGAAGCTGGCGCTGATCGGGCCGTCCGGATCGGGCAAGACCACGATCCTGCGCATGCTGATGACGCTGGAGCACCCCTCGGAGGGGCACATCACCGTCGACGGCGACCAGCTTTTCCACATGCGCCGCGGCGAGACCCTCGTCCCGGCGAACGAGAAGCACCTGCACGAGATGCGGCGCAAGATCGGCATGGTCTTCCAGCACTTCAATCTCTTCCCGCACAAGTCGGTGCTCGACAACGTCACCCTCGCCCCGATCCTGACCCAGAAGGTCTCGAAGGCCGACGCCGAGGCGCGGGCGATGGAACTCCTCGACATGGTGGGCCTCGCCGACAAGGCCGGAGCGATGCCGGCACAGCTCTCCGGCGGCCAGAAGCAGCGCGTGGCGATCGCCCGCGCCTGCGCGCTGCGGCCGAAGATCATGCTGTTCGACGAGGTGACGTCGGCGCTCGACCCGGAACTCGTCGAAGAAGTCCTGAACGTCATGCGGCTGCTCGCCGAGGAGACCGACATGACGATGCTGCTCGTCACCCACGAGATGAACTTCGCCCGCGACTTCGCCGACCGGGTGCTGTTCTTCGACGCCGGCCGGATCATCGAGGACGGCCCGCCCTCGGAGATCTTCACCAATCCCACCCACGAGCGCACCCAGAGCTTCCTGCGCAAGGTGCTCGCCGCGCATTAGCGCATCAGCGCATCGGCCGGCGCCGCCGCGGCCGCGTGCCGAGCGGCGCCCCGACCCAGAGACGACCCCCAGCCGACCCAGAGACGACCCCAGAAAACGGAGCTGCCATGACATCCCCGACCGCCGCCAGCCGAAACGCCGTCTTCGCTCTCGCCCTCGCCGCCATCGGCCTCGCCGGGTCCGCGCCCGCCCGCGCCGACGACGCGCTCCAGGCTCTGAAGGACAAGGGCGAGGTGAAGATCGCCATCGGCAACGAGCCGCCCTACACCGAGCTGAAGTCCGACGGCACGGTCACCGGGGCGGCCCCCGACGTCGCCCGGGCGGTGTTCAAGAAGCTCGGCATCGACAAGCTCGATCCCGTCGTCTCCGAATACGGCGCGATGATTCCGGGCCTGCAGGCCGGCCGCTTCGACGCCGTCACCGCCGGCCTGTTCATGAAGCCGCAGCGCTGCCGCGCCGTCGCCTATTCCGAGCCGGTGCTGTGCGACGCCGAAGCCTTCCTGGTGAAGGAGGGCAACCCGAAGAATCTGACCACCTTCAAGTCGATCGCCGACAGTTCCGACGCGACGATCGGGGCGCCAGGCGGCGGCACCGAGGAGCGGCTGGCGCTCGAGGCCGGCGTGCCGCGCGACCGCGTCATCGTCGTGCCGGACACCCAGAGCGGCCTGACCATGCTGCAGCAGGGCCGGATCGACGTCTATTCGCTGCCGGTCCTGTCGATCAACGCGCTCGCCAAGATGGCCGGCGGCGGGGTGGCCGTCGTCGCGCCGGTGGAGGATTCGCCGATCGCCTGCGACGGCGCGGCCTTCCGCAAGGACCAGACGGACCTGCGCGACGCCTTCGACAAGGGTCTCGCCGAGCTCAAGAAGTCGGGCGAATTCAAGAAGATCGTCGAGCCCTACGGCTTCTCCGCCGAGGCCGCGATGAAGACCTCGCGCGAAAAGCTCTGCTCGGCCGCCGAGTAAGAGGCGGGGCGCTCCGAAGGAGCCACCTTTGCACTGCGAGCGCGGGAATCCGCTGCGCTCGCGGGTCATAGTAGCCCCTCATCCTGAGGTGCGAGCGTAGCGAGCCTCGAAGGACGAGGGGCGCTTGGCGGAGACCAGCGAAGCGACGTCATCCTCGAGCCTGTCCCGAGGATCTCCTGCCATCGATGGGATGGGCCCGCGCCGATGTCCGCCCTTCTCCGACGCTTCTGGGGCGGACACGCCAGTAGCTCCTCGGGACAAGCCCGAGGATGACGCCGCGGAGGGAAAGAGACGCTGCGGCGAAGTGAGCATAGCCGTTGCGGCTGCGGGGCGACCTCGGCGCTGAAGGTGCCCGTCATGCAGCGGCGCGAGCGCAGCGAGCCTCGAAGGGCGAAGGGCGCCAGTGACTGACTCCATCGGGCTCCAAGGGAACCCACCAACACCAACCCCGGAGACCTGAACCTTCATGGAGATGTGGCTCGGCTATCTGACGCTGATCCTCCACGGCGCCTGGATCACCGTCCAGCTCACCGTCTATGGCTGCGCCTTCGCCCTCGCCGTCGCCTTCGTGGCCGGCCTCGGGCGGATCTCGCGCCTGGCGGCGCTGCGCTGGCTCTCGGTCGGCTACATCGAGTTCTTCCGCGGCACCTCGATCTTCGTCCAGCTGTTCTGGATCTACTACGTGCTGCCGCTGATGGGCTTCACCCTGACGCCGATGCAGGCGGGCGTCCTCGCCCTCGGCCTCAATGTCGGCGCCTACGGGGCGGAGGTGGTGCGCAGCGCCGTCCAGGCCGTCGACGAGGGCCAGAAGGAAGCGGCGCTCGCCGTCAACCTCACCCGTTTCCAGACCATGCGGCACGTCATCCTGCCGCAGGCCTTCGTGATCATGCTACCGACCTTCGGCAACAACGCCATCGAACTGTTGAAGGGAACCGCGATCGTCTCCCTGATCTCGCTGTCCGACATGACCTTCCAGGCGCAGGTCGTGCGCGGCCAGACCGGCAACACGGCGGTGCCCTTCATCACCATCCTGATCCTCTATTTCGCCATCGCCATGGTCATCACCTTCGCCGTGCGGGCGCTGGAACGGCGCCTGACCCGCGGTCTCGACGGCGTCAGGGCATAGGAGGCGGCGATGGACTGGGACTGGCAATTCGTCCGGGAGATCCTGCCGACCCTCGCCGAGGGCGCCAAGATCACCATCATCGCGACGCTGCTCGGCTATCTCCTCGCGGTCGTGCTCGGCCTCGTCTTCGCGATCATGCGGCGATCGACCAACCGCCTCGTCTCGCGGCCCACCGCCGGCCTCGTCGAGTTCGTGCGCGGCACGCCGCTGCTCGTGCAGCTCTACTTCCTGTTCTACATCCTGCCGGAGGTCGGCATCACCCTCGCGCCGCTGGTCGCCGGCGTCATCGGCCTCGGCCTGCATTATGCGACCTACACCTCCGAGGTCTACCGCGCCGGCATCGACAACGTGCCCCGCGGCCAGTGGGAGGCGGCGAAGGCCTGCAATCTCACCGCCCGCCAGAGCTGGCGCCACGTCGTCCTGCCGCAGGCGATCATGCCGGTCATCCCGGCGCTCGCGAACTATCTGATCGCGATGTTCAAGGAGACGCCGCTCCTGTCGGCGATCACCGTCCTCGAACTGATGAACCAGGCCCGCTCGATCGCCAACTACAACTACCGCTATGTCGAGCCGATCACCCTCGTCGGCGTGTTCTTCCTCGTCATCAGCCTCGTCTCGGTGATCGGCGTGAAATATCTCGAACGCCGCTTCGGCGGCTACGGCAAGCGCGGGCGGGCGGCGACATGACGGCGATCCGGGAGGGGACGGGAGCGTCCCTCAGGCGCGACGACCGGCCGGTGGAAAAAAGGATCGGGCTGATCCTTCTGGCGACCGACCACACCAGCGAGCCGGACTATGCCCGCCTCGCCGCCGCTTCCGGGGTGGGCGTCTATGCGGCGCGGGTCGAATACGCCAATCCGACGACGCCGGAAAACCTCCTCGCGATGCGCCCGCGGCTCGCCGCGGCGGCGGCGTCGATCCTGCCCGGCGCCGATCTCGACGCCGTCTGCTTCTCCTGTTCCTCGGCCTCGGCGGTGATCGGCGATGCGGCCGTCGCGACTGCCATTCAGGCGGGCAAGCCGGACGTGCCGGTGGTGACGCCGGCCCTTTCCGCGGCGCGCGCGCTGCGAGCGCTCGGCGCCCAGCGGATCGCCATGCTGACGCCCTATCTCGTCGAAACCACCCGGCCGCTGCTTTCCTATGTCGAGGAAAAGGGTTTCGACGTCGCGGCCGCGACCTGCCTCGGCTTCGACGACGACCGCGAGATGGCCCGCATCGCGCCCGCCGCGATCGTCGAGGCGGCGGTCGAGGCGACGCCGGACGACGCCGAGGCGCTCTTCGTCTCCTGCACGGCGCTGCGGGTCCTTCCGGTGGTGGCGGAGATCGAGCGGCGGATCGGGCGGCCGGTGGTGACCTCGAACCAGGCGACGATCTGGGAATGCCTCGGCCGCTCCGGCGTTTCCCCCGCCGGGCCGGAAGCGGGACGGCTCTTCGCGATGCCCTTCGAAGCTTGAGGAACGACGGCGCGATGGAAGAGGTCGGTCTTGCGACGATCGAGGCGGCGGCACGGCGCATTGCGGGCTCCGTCCGGCATACGCCGGTCGAGCGCTCGGCATCGCTCTCCGAGCGCGTCGGCGTCCCCGTCCACCTGAAGCTCGAACACCGGCAGGAGACCGGCGCCTTCAAGCTGCGCGGCGCGACCAACGCCGTGCTGTCGCTGAGCGACGCCGAGCGAAAAAGGGGCGTCGTCGCCGCCTCGACCGGCAATCACGGCCGGGCGCTCGCCCATGCGGCGAAGAAGGCCGGCGCGCGCTGCGTCGTCTGCCTGTCGAACCTCGTTCCCGCCAACAAGCGCGACGCGATCACCGCCCTCGGCGCCGAACTCTGCGTCGTCGGACGCAGCCAGGACGACGCGCAGCGCGAGGTCGACCGGCTGGTCGAGACGGAGGGGATGGTGCCGGTTCCGCCCTTCGACCATCCCGCCGTCGTCGCCGGCCAGGGCACCATCGGGCTCGAGATCGTCGAGAGCGTCCCAGACGTCGAGACCGTGCTGGTGCCGCTCTCCGGCGGCGGGCTGATCGCCGGCGTCGCCGCGGCGGTGAAGGCGAGGCGGCCGCGTGCCCGCATCGTCGGCGTCTCGATGCGGCGCGGCGCCGCCATGCAGGCGAGCCTTGCCGCCGGGCACCCGGTCGAGGTCGAGGAACTCGCAACGCTCGCCGATTCGCTCGGCGGCGGCATCGGGCTCGACAACCGCCTGACCTTCCGCATGGTCCGCGACCTCGTCGACGAGGTGGTGCTCTTGACGGAGGCCGAGATCGCCGCCGGCATGCGCCACGCCTATTTCGAGGAACGCGAGATCGTCGAGGGGGCGGCGGCCGTCGGCATCGCGGCGCTGATCGCCGGCAAGGTGGCGGCCGGCGGACCGGTGGTGGCGCTCGTTTCGGGCAGGAACGTCGCCATGGATCTCCATGCCCGGATCGTTGCCGGTGCGAACTCATTGGAGGAGGCCGCCTGATGCCCGAGATCCGCATCCTCACCGAGGCCGAGCTGCGCGGCTTCGTCGCCCTCGACATCGAGATCGTCGGGGCGATCGAGGCGGCGTTCGCGGCGCTGGCGACGAAGCCCGTGGCGATGCCGCCGATCATGCGGCTCGACATTCCCGAGCATCGCGGCGAGGTGGACGTGAAGACCGCATACGTCCCCGGCCTCGACGGCTTCGCGATCAAGGTCAGCCCCGGCTTCTTCGACAATCCCAGGCTCGGGCTTCCGAGCGTCAACGGGCTGATGATGCTGCTCTCGGCGCGGACCGGGCTGGTCGAGGCGCTGTTCCTCGACAACGGCTATCTCACCGACGTCCGAACCGCCGCCGCCGGCGCCGTCGCGGCAAAGCACCTCGCCCGGCCGGATGCGGAGACCGCCGCGATCCTCGGCGCCGGCGTGCAGGCGCGGCTGCAGCTTCGGGCGCTGACGCTCGTGCGGCCGATCCGCAGCGCGCGGATCTGGGCGCGCGATGCGGCGAAGGCGGAAGCGGCGGCGCGGGAGGCCTCCGCCGATCTCAGGATCGCCGTCACCGCGGCGAACGATGCGCAGAGCGCCGTCGAGGGCGCCGACGTGATCGTCACGACGACGCCGGCGGAAACGCCGATCCTCTTCGCCGACTGGCTGTCGCCCGGCCAGCACGTCACCGCCATGGGCTCCGACGCCGAGCACAAGAACGAAATCGAGCCGGCGGCGATCGCCAAGGCCGACCTCTACGTCGCCGACAGCCTGACGCAGACCCGCCGCCTCGGCGAGCTCCACCATGCGCTCGCCGCCGGTCTCGTCGCCGGGGACGCCGGCCTTGCCGAACTCGGCGCGATCGTCGCGGGCCTTGCCGCGGGCCGCACCGCCGCCGGCGCCATCACCATCGCCGACCTCACCGGGACCGGCGTCCAGGACACGGCGATCGCCACCCTCGCCCACCGCCGGGCGCAGGAGCGCGATCGCGGAACACGCTTTGCAACCTGACAGGAAAGACGGCCCGATGTCGGCCCCTCAGCTGAAATTCACCCGCGAGGAATATGCGTCCCGGCTGGAGAAGACCCGCCGCGCCATGCAGGCACAGGGCGTCGACGCCCTCTGGGTCTCCGACCCCTCCAACATGGCGTGGCTGACCGGCTATGACGGCTGGTCCTTCTACGTCCACCAGGGCGTCCTCGTCCCGCCCGAGGGCGAGCCGGTCTGGTTCGGCCGCGGCCAGGACGCCAACGGCGCCAGGCGCACCGCCTATCTCGGCCACGACGACATCGTCGGCTATGCCGACCACTACGTCCAGTCGACCGAGCGCCATCCGATGCAGGCGCTCGCCGCGCTGATCGAGGAGCGCGGCCTCGACCGGCTCGCCATCGGCGTCGAGATGGACAATTACTGGTTTTCGGCCAAGGCCTTCGCGGTGATGCAGGACCGCCTGCCGAACGCCCGCTTCGTCGACGCGACGGGGCTCGTCAACTGGCAGCGCGCGGTCAAGAGCCCGCAGGAACTCGACTACATGCGCATCGCCGGCCGGATCGTCGGCGCGATGCACCGGCGCATCGTCGACAAGATCGAGCCCGGCATGCGCAAGAACGACCTCGTCGCCGAGATCTTCGACGCGGGCACCCGCGGCGTCGACGGGCCGGACGGGCGCTTCGGCGGCGACTATCCGGCGATCGTGCCGCTGCTGCCGTCCGGCGCCGATGCCTCGGCCCCGCACCTGACCTGGGACGACAGGCCGATGCGGACCGGCGAAGGCACCTTCTTCGAGATCGCCGGCTGCTACCACCGCTATCACTGCCCGCTGTCGCGCACGGTGTTCCTCGGCAGGCCGAGCCAGGCCTTCCTCGACGCCGAGAAGGCGACGCTGGAGGGCATGGAGGCCGGCCTGGAAGCCGCGAGGCCCGGCAATCGCTGCGAGGACATCGCCAACGCCTTCTTCGCGGTGCTGAGAAGATACGGCATCGTCAAGGACAACCGCACCGGCTATCCGATCGGGCTTTCCTATCCGCCGGACTGGGGCGAGCGGACGATGAGCCTTCGCCCGGGCGACAGGACGGAGCTGAAGCCCGGCATGACCTTCCACTTCATGACCGGCCTGTGGCTCGAGGACATGGGCCTCGAAATCACCGAGAGCCTCGCCATCACCGAGACCGGCTACGAACTCCTCGCCGACGTGCCGCGCAAGCTGTTCGTGAAGGAGTGAGGAAACGATGTTCGGACCGGAACCCGTCGCCGAAATGCCGCCCTCGCCGGTGGTCGCCAAGGTCGAATTCGACGCCGACGGCATCCATCACGGCTTTCTGCGCATGCCCTACAGCCGCGACGATTCGGCCTGGGGCTCGATCCTGACGCCGATCACCGTCGCGAAGAACGGCGACGGGCCGACGGCGCTTCTGACCGGCGGCAACCACGGCGACGAATACGAGGGGCCGATCGCGCTGTTCGACCTCGCCCGCAATCTCGACATCTCCGAAGTGACCGGCCGGATCGTCATCGTGCCGGCGCTGAACTATCCGGCGTTCCGGGCCGGCACGCGCACCTCGCCGATCGACAGGGGCAACCTCAACCGGTCCTTCCCGGGCCGGCCGTTCGGCAATCCGACCGAGAAGATCGCCGACTTCGTCACCCGCAACCTGCTGCCGATGGCGGATCTGGTGCTCGACTTCCATTCCGGCGGCAGGACGCTCGACTTCCTGCCGTTTGCCGCCGCCCACGTCCTCGACGACAAGGACCAGGAGGCGGCGTGCTTCGCCGCCGTCAGGGCCTTCGGCGCCCCCTATTCGGTGAAGATGCTGGAGATCGACGCCGTCGGCATGTTCGACACCACCGCCGAGGCGATGGGCAAGGTGTTCGTGACCACCGAGCTCGGCGGCGGCGGCACCGCGAGCGCCCGCACCGCCGCGATCGCCAAGCGCGGCGTCCGCGATCTCCTGCGCCATGCCGGCATCGTGAAGGGCGAACCGGAGATCCGCGCCACGCGCTGGCTCGACATGCCGGACGAACGCTGCTTCACCTTTTCCGAGATCGACGGGCTGATGGAGCCGCTGGTCGACCTCGGCGAGACGGTGCGAGAGGGCCAGCCGATCGGGCGCGCCTGGCCGATCGACCGCACCGGCCAGGACCCCTACACCTACACCGCCAAGATGGACGGCATCCTCGCGGCCCGGCACTTTCCGGGGCTGGTCAAGGCCGGCGACTGCATCGCCGTCCTCGGCGTTCTCGACTGAGGCAACGGGTGACGATCCGGGCCGGCGCTCTCATGCGTCGGCGCCGCCGCGATCGCGGCGCAGCGTCGGCAGGCCGATACCCGCGGCGTCGAAACCGCCGTCGACCCCGAGGATCTGGCCGGTGACGTAGCTCGACCGCGGCGAGCAGAGGTAGAAGATCGCGTCGGCGAGTTCCACCTCGAGGCCGTAGCGCTCGAGCGGGATCGTGTCGTGATAGTCCTTGCGGATCGCCGCGCTGTGGACCGCCTTGGCCATGGCCGTGTCGACGGGGCCCGGCGCCACCGCATTGACCCGGATGCCGAGCCCGGCGAGTTCCACAGCCTGCTGCTTGGTCAGATGCTTCAGCCCGGCCTTGGAGGTGCCGTAGGCGACCCTCAGCGTCGAGGCCCGGAAGCCGGAGATCGAAGTGATGTTGACGATCGCGCCGCCGCCGGTCTTCGCCATTTCGGGCGCGGCCCGGTTGGTCATCAGGAACGGCCCGCCGAGATTGACCGCGAGCACCCGCTGCCATTCCTCGTGGCTCGTCTCGAGCAGCGGCTTGAACACCGCCGTGCCGGCATTGTTGACCAGCGCGTCGAGCCGGCCGAACCGCGCCATCACTTCGCCGACGGCCCGCGCCGCCGCTTCCGGCTCGGCGACGTCGGCGGTGATCGCCAGCGTCGCCTCGGGGCGGCCGAACGCTGCCACCGCCGCTTCCTGGGCAGCGCCGTCGATGTCGAGCAGCGCGACCTGCCAGCCTTCCTCCAGGAAGCGCTTCGCCGTCGCGAGGCCGATGCCCCGCGCCGCGCCGGTGACCAGCGCGACCTTCTGCTGTTCGGACATTCGTTTCGTTCTCCCTCGTTTGAAAGCAGATCGGACACGTCGCGCATCCGGCTACCCCCCTCTGCCTGCCGGCATCTCCCCCACAAGGGGGGAGATCGAATTCGCTCTGGCGATGCGGCCTCGTTCTGAACGGTCGATGCGTCATGCCTCTATCCGCTCGTCTGCGCAGCCCTGTGAAGCCGCCAATCTCCCCCCTTGTGGGGGAGATGTCCGGCAGGACAGAGGGGGGTGCCTCGGCACCAACGCCCACCGCCATTCATCATTCTGGCACCACAACCAGCTCGAAGGTCACGCAGACCGGATTCTCACCCCGTACGAGCACCCCCTCGAAGATCGTCCCGTCCATCGCGACGACCGCGACGTCGAGCCGGGCGCGCCCCTCGGCCAGGTGACCTCGCCGGATGAGAAGCTCCGAGGCGTAGGAGTGCATCGCCGGGCCGGCCGCAAAGCGGGCGCCGTTGAGGCTGCCGATGCCGTGGATGCGGGCGGCCGCGATGCCCTCCTCGGCGCAGATCGCCTCGATCGCCGCGCTGACGTCCTGGTTCGGCCGCAGCGTCAGGGCGAGCGCGGCGGGACCCGCCGGACGAAGCCCGGAAGCGGCCGAGGCGGCGCGCTCTGCGGCAAACAGGCGGAAATTCGTCTCCACGTCCTGGCGCGACTCGAAGACCGCTCCGCGCAGGCCGACCCCGGTGATGCGGACGGGCTCGGCTGCACGGCTCTCGGCCGGCAGCATGTGGCCCATGGCAAGCGGCCCGGTCCCGGCGCGCCAGAGGCCGTGGCAATGGACGAAGGGCGCGCCGTCGCGCCGCCCGACGATCGCCCCGGCCTCTTCGACGGTGACGACGCCCTCCGGGGCGAAGGTGTTTGAATACCAGGCAGCGTGATCCGGCCCCGGCGATCCGGCCGGCATCACGTAGCGAAACGGCGACAGGCGGGCGCCCGCCATCGCCACATAGGCGGCGTCGCAGCCGGCCGCCGCAACGGCCCTTCCGAGGCCGGCCTCCATCGTCTCGCCGGGTTCGACGGTGACGTCGAGCCGCACCGCCCCGCCCCAGGCGCTCGCATGGCGGATCGTGGCGACCGGGCCGGGATGGCGGATCTGACGCAGTTCGTTCGTCATGTCAGGCCGCCGGCCCGTCGCCGAGGAGGCCGCGCTCCTCCAGCGCCTCGCGCACCAGCTTCTTGGTGATCTTGCCATAGGCCGACTTCGGCATCTCGTCGAAGAAGACGAAGCGCTTCGGCAGCTTGTAACGGGCGATCTTCTCGGCGAGGAAGGCGGCGATCTCGGCCTCCGTGACCGTCTCGCCCGACACCGCGACGAGGACGGCGATGCCGACCTCGCCCCAGTCGGGATCCGGCACGCCGACCACCGCCGCCTCGGAGATCTTCGGATGGGCGAGAATCTTCTCCTCGATCTCGCGCGGATAGATGTTGGAGCCGCCGGAGATGTACATGTCGGAGGCGCGGCCGGTGATGAAAAGGTAGCCCTCGGCGTCGAGATGGCCGAGGTCGCCGGTGCGGAACCAGCCGTCGCGGAACGCCTTGGCGTTGGCTTCCGGGTTGTCGTAATAGCCGGCGAAGACCGCCGGCCCGGCGACGCAGATCTCGCCGCTCGCCCCGGGCAGCAGCGCGCGGCCGTCCTCGCCTTGGATGGAGATCTCCATGCCGGTGCGCTCGAAGCCGCAGGTGCCGACGCGGGCCGCGCCGTCGTCGAGGCTGTGTTCGCCCGGCGGGAAGACGGTGATGTTGCCGGTCACCTCGCCGAGGCCGAAATACTGGACGAGCACCGGCCCGAGCTTTTCCAGCGCCCGCTTCTGGTCGGCCCGGTACATCGGCGCGCCGGCATAGATCACGTAGCGCAGCGACGAATGGTCGAAATCGTCGACCGCCGGATGCTCGACCAGGCGCTTCACGATGGTGGGCACGGTGAACATGTTGCTGATGCGGTGCTTCTCGACGAGGCTCCAGGCCTCGGCGACGTCGAAGCGGTCCGACGGCATCAGCACCGTCGTCGCGCCGGCCGCCACCTGGGTCAGCTGGTGGACGCCGGCGCCGTGGGAGAGCGGCGCGACGACGAGCGAGGCATCGGCGGGGCCGGTGCCGGGCATCAGGTCGTTCAGATGGTTGACGGCGACGAAGGCCATCTGGCCGTGGGTCAGGACCGCGGCCTTCGGACGGCCCGTGGTGCCGGAGGTGAAGAAGAACCAGCACGGGTCGTCCCGGTCGACCGGAACGTTTTCGACGGCTTCGCCGCGATGCGCGGCGACCAGCGCGTCGTAGCTTTCGCCGAATACCGCCTCGCCGATCGCAACGACGAATTCCGGCGGGCGTTTCGAGGCGAGGCAGGCCCGCGCATGGTCCGGGAAGCCGGCGTTGCAGATCATCCCTTTCGCGCCGCTCGCCTCGGCGAGATAGGCGACCTCGTCCGGCGTCTGCCGGAAGTTGGTCGGCACGTAGACCGCCCCGAGCCGGAAGCAGGCGAACATCGCCTCGAACATCTGGTTGCAGTTCTGCGACTGGACGAGGATGCGGTCGCCCTTCGCAACGTCGAACCGATCCCTCAGAGCCGCTGCCATGGCACTGATGCGGCCGTCGAATTCCTGCCACGTCCACTGCCGGTCGCCCCAGACGAGCGCCGGACGGCCGGCGAGCCGGCGGCTGGCGCGGGTGACGAGATGGGCGAGGTTGGAAACCCGGGTCGATTGCGGCGCGACGCCTCCCTTCGGCGCGCCCCCCAGACCCGCGGCCATCATTTCACCCGCTCGAGGATCGATACGTAGTTGGCGACGGCGGCGCCGCCCATGTTGAACACGCCGGCGGTTTTCGCACCCTGGACCTGCATGTCGCCGGCCTCTTCCATCAGCTGCATCGCCGCCATGACGTGCATCGAGACGCCGGTCGCGCCGATCGGATGGCCCTTCGACTTCAGGCCGCCGGAGGCGTTCACCGGCAGCCTGCCGTCCTTCCGCGTGATCCCCTCGCGCACCACCTTGTAGCCCTCGCCGCGTTTGGCGAGGCCCATCGCCTCGTATTCGATCATCTCGGCGATGGTGAAACAGTCGTGGGTCTCGACGAGGTCGAGGTCGTCGAGCGTCAGCCCCGCCTCCTCCAGGGCTCTCGCCCAGGCCGTGCGGGCGCCGGCGAACTCGGTCGGATCGCGCCGCGAGATGGCGAGGACGTCGTTGGCGTGCTGGCGCGCCCTGAAGGCGATCGCCCGCTCCAGCGTCTCGGCGGTCTCCTCGTCGGCAAGGACGATCGCAGCGGCGCCGTCCGAGACCAGCGAACAGTCGGTGCGCCGCAAGGGCCCCGCGACATAGGGGTTCTTGTCGGAGACGGTGTTGCAGAAGTCGAAGCCGAAGTCCTTGCGCATGTGGGCGTAAGGGTTCGCCATGCCGTTCGAATGGTTCTTCGCGGCGATCATCGCGAGTTCCTCCGAGCGGTCGCCGAACTTCTGGAAATAGGTCTGGGCGATGCGGCCGAAGATGCCGGCGAAGCCGCCCTCGACCTCCGCCTCCTCGGCGCGGTAGCTCGCGCCGAGCAGAATGTCGCCGACCTCGACGGTCGGGATCGCCGTCATCTTCTCGGCGCCGACGACGACGGCGACGCGGCCGCGCCCCGCCTCGATGAAGTCCATCGCCGTGTAGAGCGCCGCCGAGCCGGTGGCGCAGGCGTTTTCCAGCCGCACCGCCGGCACCTGGCCGAGCCCGTCATGGGCCATGCCGACGAGGGCGCCCTGGAAGTCCTGCTTGGAGAAGCCGTTGTTCATGACGCCGACGAAGACGCCGTCGACGTCGGACGTCTCGATGCCGGCATGGGCGATGGCGGGGCCGACGACCTCGCGCATCAGCGCCTCGGTCGAGGGTGCCTCCGACTTGCCGAAACGGCTGTGCGACCAGCCGACGATGCGCGCCTTCGTCATGATCCGATACCTCCCATTGAAATGTCGTCGCGGGGCGTCGCGCCCCGGCCCCTCCCGCCAGCCGGCCGCGCCGCGCCGGAAGGCGGCGCCGCAAAGCGTCGCGCGAGCCGCGCCTCGACCCTTGCGACCTCGCGACCGAGATGGCCGGCGAGCTCGCCCTGGCGCGCATCGCCCATGCGGCTGTCGATCGCGGCGATCGACAGCGCCCCGGCGATGCGCCCGTCCGGATAGCGCACCGCCATTCCGATCGCCCAGGAATTGGCGAGGACGCGCCCCGGATTGAGCGAGAAGCCGTGCTGGCGGGCAAAGGCCACGTCGGCGCGGATCGTCTCCGGCGGATAGCCGGCATAGCGCTCCTCGAGCAGCGGCGCATTGGCGGCGAGGATCGGCTCGATCTCGGCGTCGGAAAGCGCCGCCAGCATCGCCATCGCCCCGGCGCCGACCCCGAGCGGATGGCGATGGCCGGGCAGCAGCGCATGGGTGCGGATCGGAAACGCCCCCTCCTCGCGGTGCAGGCAGACCGCGAAGTCGCCGCGCCGCACCGAGGCGAAGCTGGTGTCGCCGCTGGTGCGCGACAGGCTGGCGAGGCTTTCGAGGGCGCAGTCGAGGAAGCCGAAGCGGTGCGAGGCGAGGACGCCGAGCACATAGGCCTCCTCGCCGAGGAAATAGCGGCGGGTCTCCGGCTCCTGCTCGACGAGCCGCGAGCGCATCAGGGCGAGAAGCAGCCGCCGCGCGGTCGGGCGGTTCAGCCCGCTGCCGGCCACCACCGCGGCGAGCGACATGCCCGCCTCGCCATGGCGGCCGATCAGCGAGAGCAGCATCAGCGCCCGGTCGACGCTCTGCGTTCCCGCCGCTTCCGGCATCGCCTTTTCCAGCGTATCCAACCGCCGCTCCATCCAGATGGTGGACATGTTCCCGACCCGCACATTGTCGGAGAATCGAATTAAACTTGCAAGGGCCGCCATTGAGTGGCACCTTGCGCCGCATTCGCGGTGCTGTCAGTCCATCATGTGGACGCCTGGGAGAGGGTCCGGCCCGCGATCGACGATTCAATCCGGGAGGAGACATGATGAGACTGAAGCCCCTCGCCGCCGTCGCGGCTCTCGTCGCGGCGATCGCGGCCACCGCGCTCACGCCCGTCGAGGCCAAGACGTTCCGGCTGTCCCACAACACCAACGACTCGACCACCTGGCAGAAGGGTGCGGAGAAGTTCAACGAGCTGCTCAAGGAGAAGTCCGGCGGCGAGATGGACGTCCGCATCTTCCCGATGGCGCAGCTGACCGGCGGCGACCAGATGAAGCAGGCCGAGATGGTCGGCCGCGGCGCCCTCGACTTCGTCGTCACCTCGGCGATCAACGTCACGCCGCTGGTGCCGGAAATGGCGGTGTTCTCGCTGCCCTATCTCTATTCCGGCTACGACGACGTCGACGCGACGACGTCCGGCGAGCCGGGCAAGAAGATGGAAGAGATCATGGCCGAGCACGGCATCGTCGTGCTCGCCTGGGGCGAAAACGGCTTCCGCGAGGTCACCAACAACGTCCATCCGGTCAAGACGCCCGACGACATGAAGGGCCTGAAGATGCGCGTCGCCGGCCCGATGTACATCGACGTGATGAACGCGCTCGGCGCCAACCCGCAGCAGATGCAGTGGACCGAGACCTTCTCGGCGCTGCAGCAGGGCGTCGTCGACGGCCAGGAAAACCCGATCGGCGCGGTGATCATCCCGCAGCGGGTCTACGAGGTGCAGAAGTACCTGACCACCTGGCACTATTCCTACGATCCGATCTTCGTCGGTGTCTCCGAGAAGCTGTGGAACTCCTGGGACGACAAGACCAAGGAGATGGTGCGCTCGGCGGCCGAAGAGGCGATGGACTACCAGAAGACCATCACCCGCGAGGACACCGCCAAGGGCATTGACTTCCTGAAGGAGAAGGGGATGGAGATCTACCAGCCCTCCGACGCCGAGATCGACGCCTTCCGCGAGGCGACGAAGCCGGCCTTCGACACCTGGGCGAAGAAGGTCGGTCCGGATCTGGTGGGCCTCTTCCAGGAGACGATCGACGCCGGCGGCAAGAAGGCCGAGGCGAAGTAAGCCGCAAGACGGGGTGGGGCCGCCGCGGCAGCCCCACCCCTGTCCGGCCGCCGCCCGGCCCTGCCCGGCCCGTGCCCGGCTGAGGTTTCGACGCCCGCGGCGCCGACGGCACTACCCCCGCCGTTCCGTTTCACCCCGACGAGATCCCGATGCGCTACCTCCTCGACGAGGCGGAGAAGATCGTCTGTGCGGTCGTCTTCCTCGCCATGACCATTCTCGGCTTCGTCAACGTCGTGGTGCGCTACCTGACGAGCTATTCCTTCGCCGCGACGCAGGAACTGCTGCTCGACGGCTTCCTGATCATCACCGTCTTCGGCGCTGCGATCGCCGCCCGGCGGGGCGAGCATCTGGCGGTGACGCTTTTGACCGACCTTTTGCCCGCCGCCGGGCGCAGGGCGGCCGTCGCGCTCTCGGCGGCGCTGTCGATCCTGCTGCTCGCGCTGTCGGCCTGGTTCACCCTCGGCCTCGTCCAGAACCAGTACCAGAGCGGCGTCACCTCCTCCGGCATGCAGATCCCCGAATGGTACGTCTCGGCGGCGCTGCCGCTCGGCTTCCTGATGATCGCGGTCCGGCTCGTCGAGGCGGGGTTCTCAGAATGGCGTACCGCCGGCGACGGGCGGCCCTACGGGCCCGGCGACGGCAAGGGAGGCGTCTGAGATGCTCGGCCTCGATCCCGGCACCGAGATGGTGATCCTGTTCTTCGTGCTTCTGGCGCTGCGGGTGCCCGTCGCCTTCTCGCTCGGCCTCGCCTCGCTCTATGCGATGTGGCAGATCGGCTTCGGCCTCGATCTCGTCGGCGATCTGCTTGCGAGCGGCATCGCCAAGTTCTCGCTGCTCGCCATCCCGTTCTTCATCCTCGCCGGCGCGCTGATGGGCACGGTCGGCATCGCCGAGCGGATGATCCGCTTCTTCCGCGTCCTCGTCGGGGCGCTGCCCGGCGGAATGGGCGTCGTCGGCACGGTGGTCTGCCTGTTCTGGGGCGCCGTCTCCGGCTCCGGCCCCGCCTCGGTCGCGGCGATCGGCCCGCTGATCATCCGCGGCATGGAGGAGGACGGCTATCCGAAGCCCTTCGCGGCTGCCCTCGTCTGCACCGGCGCCGCGCTGTCGATCGTCATTCCGCCGTCGATCGGCCTCGTCATCTACGGTGTCATCGCCGACACCTCGATCGCCCAATTGTTCATCGCCGCGATCGTCCCCGGCCTCGTCATGGGCGTCCTGATGATCCTGACGCTGCCCTTCGCCGGCAAGGCGCGCCACGCGAAGGCCCTCGCCGCCTCCGGCCGCGGCCTTTCGGCGCTCTCGCCCGATCCCTATGCCGGCCTCTCCTATCCGGAGCGGCTCGGCCGCGCCTTCGTCGACGCGTTCTGGGGCCTGCTGACGCCGGTGGTCATCCTCGGCGGCATCTATGCCGGCATCTTCACGCCGACCGAGGCGGCGGTGGTCGCCACGGTCTACGCGCTCCTCGTCGGCCTCGTCATCTACCGCAGCCTCACCGTCGCGACGCTCTATTCCGCCCTCGTCGAGGCCAGCGCCTCCTCGGCCGTCGTCATGCTGGTCGTCACCTTCGCCAGCCTGTTCGGCTGGGTGGTGACGGTGGACGACCTCGTCGGCAAGTATTCCGGCGCGCTGCTTTCGATGAGCGGCAACGAATGGGTCATCCTCGCGGTCATCATGCTGGTGGTCCTCGTCGCCGGCATGTTCATGGACGCGATCACCATCATGTTCATCGCCCTGCCGATCTTCATGCCGGTGGTGCACCAGCTCGGCTGGGACCCGGTCTGGTTCGGCGTCGCGCTGATGGTCAACCTCGCCATCGGCCTGTTCACCCCGCCGGTCGGGATCAACCTGTTCGTCGCCGCCAACATCACCCGGCTGTCGCTGGAGAAGATCGCGGTCGGCGCCATCCCCTTCCTGATCACCAGCCTGATCGGCCTCGCGATCATCGCGGCCTTTCCGGAACTCTCCCACGCCCTCCTGGCGCTGATGAAATAGGCCGGGCCCTCCGCCCGAACTCGGCCGCAACGCCGCCGCGACGCGACCGGCGGGGCGACCGGCGGGCATCGCCGCGGCCGGGCGAAGGCCCGCCCGCGGCCAGCGCCCGTTCTTCCGACCTTTCCGCATCATCCGACCCTCCGCGATCGTCACCGCAAGCCCGTGCCCGGCTGCGGCGGACGCCGTTTGTCGTGCGCGGCGCGCGAAGCGACTTGACAGGCGGATCAAGTCCAGACCAACATCTTCTATTATGGATGGCATTCTCTAATAGAGGAATAGGTGCATGAAGCGATCCCTGTCCATCGTGCTCGCCGCGGCACTCGCCACCGTCGCCGTCCCGGCGTTGGCGAAGAACGTCATCAACGTCGCGATCGTCGGCGAGCCGGATACGCTCGATCCGATGGTCTCCACCAAGGACGTCGTCTCGATCGTCACCCAGCACGTCGTCGAGACGCTCTACACCTTCGACGGCGAGTGGAACGTCGCGCCGCTGCTCGCCAAGGATCTTCCGAAGATTTCCGACGACGGCAAGACCTACGAGATCGCGCTGCGCGACGGCGTCAGCTTCTCCGACGGCTCCAAGCTCGATTCCGCCGACGTCGTCGCCTCGCTGGAACGCTGGCTGAAGATCGCCTCGCGCGGCAAGACCGTCGCGGACAAGGTCGAGAGCGTCACCGCCAAGGGCCCGCTCGCCGTCGAGATCAAGATGAAGTCGCCCTATGCGCCGCTTCTCTCGCTGCTCGCCTTCTCCAATTCGGCGGCGGCGATCTATCCTTCCGAGATCGTTCCCGAGGGCGACGGCCAGATCGACAAGGTCGTCGGCACCGGCCCCTACGAATATGGCGAGCACGTTCCGGACCAGTATCTGCAGCTCGTGCCCTTCAAGGGCTTCGTGCCGCGCGACGAGCCGGCGAACGGCTCGGCCGGCAAGCGCGGCCAGGTTCCCGACGAGATCCGCTTCATCCCGGTGCCGGACGCCAACACCCGCGTCGAGGGCCTCGTCTCCGGCCAGTTCGATTTCGCCGATTCCCTGCCGGCGGAGAGCTACGACCGCATCGAGAAGAGCGACAAGGCCAAGCCGGTGCTCCTGGAGAATTTCGGCTGGCCGGTCTGGGCGATCAATCACAAGGCGGGCCTTCTCACCGACAAGAAGATCCGCGAGGCCCTGCTCGCCGCCCTGCCCTTCGACGACATGCTGTTCGCCGCCTTCGGGGACGACAAGTTCTTCAAGGTCGACGGCGCCCTCTATCCGGAAGGCTGGGCCTGGCACAGCGAGGAAGGCACGAAGGCCTACAATCAGAACGACCCTGAAAAGGCCGGCGAACTCCTGAAGGAGGCGGGCTACGACGGCACGCCGCTGCGCATCCTGACCTCGCGGCAATACGAGTTCCACTACAAGATGGCCGAGGTCGCCAAGCAGGCGCTCGAGGCCGCCGGCTTCAAGGTCCAGATGGACGTCGTCGACTGGGCGACGCTCGGCCAGCGGCGCAACGACCCGGCGCTCTGGGACGTCTACATCACCCATTCGCCGTTCCTGCCGGAACCGGCCCTCACCGACATGTGGTTCCCCTCCTCGCGCATCGGCTGGAGCGAGCCGAAGAAGGACGAGACGGTCGACGCCTTCGTCTCCGAGACCGATCCGGAAAAGCGCCAGGCGCTGTTCGCGAAGATGCAGGCGGAGGAATACGACGACGTCGGCTTCATCAAGGTCGGCAACTTCAACGCCCTGACCGGCGAGGCGAAGACGCTTCAGGGCGTCACACCGTCTCCCTGGCCGCATTTCTGGGACGCCGCGAAGAAATAGGGCGGGGGACGGCGCGGGGCGGACGGCGTTGGGGCGTCCGCCCGCTCCGCATCGGCCGCGCCCGGACGCCCAGCCTTCCCAGCCCATCCGCGCGCCGTCGTTTCGACGGCGCCGCCTCGGGCGGAATGAACCGAGCCTCGCTCGTCATCCCGCTCTCTCTTCTCGATTGCGCATGATCTTTTCCGAAAGCCGGCCCCCGCTTTCGGGATCATGCTCTCCTCCGTCGCAGATCCGGCCCCGGCAATGCTGAAATACGTCCTCAATCGCCTCGTCGGCATGGTGGTGGTGCTGTTCCTGGTGCTGACCATCACCTTCGTCATCGTGCGCGTCGCGCCGGGCGATCCGGCCGCGCTGATGCTCGGACCGGACGCGACGCCCCAGGACGCCGCACAGCTTCGCGCCGAACTCGGCCTCGACCAGCCGATCCTCGTCCAGTTCGGCAAGTTCCTCCTAAGCGCGGTCCAGGGCGATCTCGGCCAGTCGCTGTTCTTCCGCCGGCCGGTGCTTTCCGTCCTCGCCGAGCGCGCCGAGCCGACCACCTTCCTCGCCTTGTTCTCGCTGATTTTCTCGATCGCCATCGCCGTGCCGATCGGCATCTTCGTCGCCTATCGCCGAGGCGGCCTCGCGGACCAGGGGGCGGTCTCCACCGCCATGCTCGCCGCCTCCGTCCCGTCCTTCTGGACCGGCCTCGTGCTGCAGCGCTGGCTCGCCACCGGCCTCGGCTGGTTTCCGGCCTCGGGCTATGGCGGGCCGAGTTCGACCTTCCTCGACCGCATGGGCTATCTCATCCTGCCGTCGATCGTGCTCGGCATCGTCAATTCGGCGCTGATCCTACGCTTCACGCGCGCCTCGATGCTCGACGTCCTCGGCGAGGACTACATCCGCACCGCCCGCTCCAAGGGCATGTCCGAGGCCCGCGTCGTCCTGAAGCACGCCCTCAAGAACGCCGCGATCCCGATCGTCACGGTGGTCGGGCTGACCTTCGCGCTGCTCGTCTCCGGCGCCGTCGTGACCGAGCGCGTGTTCAACATTCCCGGCATGGGCAGTCTCGTCGTCGGCGCCGTGCTCAGGCGCGACTATCCGATCATCCAGGGCACGCTGATCGTCGTCGCGGCGCTCTACATCCTGATCAATCTCCTGGTCGATCTGCTCTATCTCTTGATCGACAAGAGGGTGCGCTACTGATGGCCGCCGCGGCATCGGTCTCCGACGATCCCGGCCTGCTGCGCAGCCTCATGGCGCGTCCGGCGGTGGTGATCGCGCTCGTCGTCTTCCTGCTGATCCTTGCGGCGGCGCTGCTCGCGCCCGTCATCGCGCCGGCCGATCCGGCCCGCATGTCGATCCGCGCGCGGCTGTCGCCGCCCTTCGGCACCTATCTCCTCGGCGCCGACGCCTTCGGCCGGGACGTTCTCTCGCGGCTGCTCTTCGCCGGCCGGGTGTCGCTCACGATCGGGCTCGGCGTGTCGCTCTTGTCGACGGCGCTCGGCATCGTCATCGGCCTTGCCGCCGGCTTCTTCCGCCGCCTCGACGCGCCGCTGTCGAGGCTGATCGACGCGATGATGGCGTTTCCGGACATCCTCCTCGCCATCGCCCTCGTCGCCATCCTCGGCGGCTCGGTCGCCAACGTCGTCCTGGCGCTGTCGATCGTCTACATGCCGCGCATCGCCCGCATCGTCCGCGCCGCAACGCTGGTCATCCGCGAACTGCCCTATGTCGAGGCGGCGCGGGCGCTCGGCTCCTCCGACCTGTCGATCATGGCCTGGCACGTCTTGCCGAACATCGTCTCGCCGGTGACCGTCCAGGCGACCTTCATCTTCGCCTATGCGATGCTCGCCGAAGCGGGCCTCTCCTTCCTCGGGGTCGGCGTCGACCCGTCCATCCCGACCTGGGGCACGATGGTGAACGAAGGACGCCAGTACATCGACCAGGCGCTCTATCTGATCCTTTATCCCGGCATCGCCATCTCGCTCGCCGTGCTCAGCCTGCAGCTGATCGGCGACGGGCTGCGCGACGCGCTGGACCCCCGCCTCGCAAAGGACCTGTGACCCGCCCCATGGCCTTCACCCTCACCAACTTCCGGCCGATCGGCTTTAAGACCGCGCCGACGGCGATCCACGTCGCCGACGACGGCAGCCTCGCCGCCGCAGCGCCCCAGGGCGCCCGCACCGTCGACTGCGGCGGCGCCTATCTCTCCCCCGGCTGGTGCGACCTCCACGTCCATGTCTGGCACGGCGGCACCGACATCTCGATCCGGGCGTCCGAAGCCGGGCGCGGCACCGGCGTCACGTCGATGGCCGACGCCGGCAGCGCCGGCGAAGCGAATTTCCACGGCCTTCGGGAATACGTCATCGATCCGGCCGCCGAGACCATCAAGGCCTTCCTCAACATCGGCTCGATCGGCCTCGTCGCCTGCAACCGGGTGCCGGAGTTGATCGATCTCCGCTCGATCGACATCGACCGGACGCTGGCGGTGATCGAGGCGAACCGCGACGTCATCTGCGGCGTCAAGGTGCGGGCTTCCGGCGTCATCGTCGGCGGCTGGGGGATCACGCCGGCGAAGATCGCCAAGCGCGTCGCCGAGATCGTCAACCTGCCGCTGATGGTGCATGTCGGCGAGCCGCCGCCGCTGATCGACGAGGTCTTCGACATCCTGACCGAAGGCGACATCGTCACCCACTGCTTCAACGGCAAGAAGGCCGGCTCGATCGCCGACACCGAGAAGCTCTGGGCCCATGCGATCCGGCTGGCCGGCGAGGGCATCCGCATGGATGTCGGCCATGGCGGCGCCTCCTTCGACTTTTCCGTCGCGCGACGCGCCATCGAGAAGGGGCTGAAGCCCTGGTCGATCTCGACCGACCTGCATCTCCACTCCATCCGCAGCCCGGTCTACGACATGGCGACGACGATCGCCAAGCTCCTCGCCGTCGGCCTGCCGCTGGAAGACTGCATTGCCGCGATCACCGGCCGGCCGCGCTCGATCCTCGGTCTTTCCACCGGCCTTGCGCCCGGCATGAAGGCGGACTTCACGCTGTTCGACGTCGTCGATTCCGACGTCGAGGCGGTCGATTCCATGGGCAATCGGCTGCGCCTCGAAAGGATGGTCGAGCCGCGCCGGACGGTGATCGGCGCGAGCGTCACGGAGGCGGCGCGGCGGCTGCCATGACGAAAGCCCCGATCCTTTCCGTCGACGGCCTCCGCGTCACCTTCCGCGCCCGCGGGCGGACGGTGACGGCGCTGCGCGACGTCGGCTTCTCGCTTCAGGCGGGCAAGACGCTCGCCCTCGTCGGCGAGAGCGGATCGGGCAAATCGGTGACGTCGCTGGCGCTGCTCGGGCTGCTGCCGCCGAACGGCGCCGTTGCCGGCGGCAATGCGTTCTACCGCAGCCGCAACGGCGAGACCGTCGATCTCGCCGGCCTTTCGGCGCGGGCGTTCCGCAAGATCCGCGGCCGCGAGATCGCGATGATCTTCCAGGAGCCGATGTCCTCCCTCAACCCGCTGTTCTCGATCGGCGAACAGATCGGCGAAATGCTCGATCTGCATGAGGATCTCGACGCGGCCACCCGCCGCCGCCGCATCGTCGAGATGCTGGAACTCGTCGAGATTCCCGCCGCGGCCTCGCGGCTGTCGAGCTATCCGCACGAACTTTCCGGCGGCATGCGCCAGCGGGTGATGATCGCGCTCGCCCTCGTCTGCGCGCCCCAGCTCCTCATCGCCGACGAACCGACGACGGCGCTCGACGTCACCGTGCAGGCGCAGATTCTCGAGCTGATGCGCCGGCTGCAGCGCGAAATGGGCATGTCGATCCTGTTCATCACCCACGACATGGGCGTCGTCGCCGAGATGGCCGACGACGTCGCGGTGATGTATGCGGGCGCGGTGGTCGAGGAGGCCGGCGTCGGCGAGCTGTTCGCCGCCCCGGCCCATCCCTATACGCGTGGTCTCCTCGCCTCGATCCCGCGGCCGGATCGTCCCGAGGGGGAACGGCTGAAGGCGATTCCGGGGGCGGTGCCGCCGCTCTTTGCGCTGCCGCGCGGCTGCGCCTTCGCGCCGCGCTGCTCCTTTGCGCTGCCGGCCTGCCAGCGCCGGGTCCTGCTGATGGAGGTCGCCGCCCGCCACCGCGCCGCCTGCATCAGGGCGCAGGAGGTGCTCGCCGATGCCTGAGCCGCATTCCGCCCGCCCCGCCGGCGCGGCCGCCGAGACCGCCGCGGCCGCGAAGACCGCCGCCGGCGAACCGCTGCTCTCGATCCGCGGCCTGTCGAAGCGCTACCAGACGCCGCGCGGCACGGTCCACGCGGTGGAAAGCGTCGACCTCGACATTCCGCGCGGCTCGATCACCGGGCTTGTCGGCGAATCGGGCTCCGGCAAGACGACGCTGGGGCGGACGCTGCTGCGGCTGGTCGAGCCGAGCGCCGGCTCGATCCGCTTTGCCGGCGAAGACCTGACGGCGCTTTCGCCGCGCCAGATGACGGCCATGCGCAGGCGCATGCAGATCATCTTCCAGGATCCGGTCTCCTCGCTCAACCCGCGTCTCAAGGTCGAGCACATCGTCGGCGAGGGCCTGCGCGCCCACGGCATCGGCACGCGGGGCGAGCGGCGCGACAGGGTCGCGGCGCTGCTTGAGGAGGTCGGGCTGTCGGCCGACCAGATGAAGCGCTATCCGCACGAATTTTCCGGCGGCCAGCGCCAGCGCGTCGGCATCGCCCGGGCGCTCGCGCTCGAACCGGAATTCATCGTCGCCGACGAGAGCGTCTCGGCCCTCGACGTCTCGATCCAGGCGCAGATCCTCAACCTTCTCCTCGATCTGCGGGAAAGCCGCGGGCTGACGATGCTGTTCATCGCCCACGACCTTTCCGTCGTCGACTATCTCTGCGACCGGATCGCGGTGATGTATCTCGGCCGGATCGTCGAGACGGGGCCGGCGCGGGAGCTCGTGCGCGCGCCCGCCCACCCCTATGCCCGCGCCCTCCTCTCGGCGGTGCCGCAGCCCGATCCGGCGGCCCCGCGCAACCGCGAGGTGCTGGCGGGCCAGATCCCGAGCCCGCTCGACCCGCCTTCCGGCTGCGTCTTCCGCACCCGCTGTCCGCGCGCGCTTCAAGCCTGCGCCGCGGCCTTCCCCGCGCCCGTGGCCGTCGGCCCGGGACGCTTCGCCCATTGCATCAATCTCTGAGGTCCCATGAGTTCGACGCCCCTTGGTTCGACGCCCTTTCCGATCCGCCAGACCGACGGCACCCCCGAGTCACGGCTGGCGGCGGCCAGGATCGCGCTGCCGGCGGCGCCGCCGGTGCCGATCGGGTCCTTCACCAACGTGCGGGAATGCGGCTCGCTGCTCTACGTCTCCGGCCAGGGGCCGGTGCTCCAGGACGGCAGCCTGATGCGCGGCAAGGTCGGGGGCGACGTCGACGCCGAGGCGGCGCGCGGCCACGCCGAGATCGTCGCCCTCAACATCCTCGCGGCGCTGCGCGGCCATTGCGGCAGTCTCGACGCCGTCGGCGGGGTGGTGAAGCTGCTCGGCCTCGTCAATGCGACGCCCGACTTCGCCCGCCATTCCTTCGTCATCGACGGCGCCTCGGACCTTCTGGCCGCGGTGTTCGGGCCTGCCGGCGTGCATGCCCGCTCGTCCTTCGGCGTCTCGTCGCTGCCGAACAACATCACCGTCGAGGTGGAGGCGATCTTCGAACGTGGCTGAGGCCCTGACGCATCGGGCGACGAAGCCGGCCGGCCGCGCCGGATCAGCGGCCGAGCGAGCGCTCGACCGCCGCCGCCGCCCGGCGGACCGCCTCGGCGAGTTCGGCCTGGCGTTCCTCGGCGCGCCGGTCCGGCAGGACGATCGAGATCGTCGCGACGCAGGCGCCGGCCTCGTCGCGGATCGGCGAGGCGATGCAGGCGACGGCATATTCGCTGGCGTTGAACTGCGTGGCGAGGCGCGCCTCGAAATCCGCCCGCGCCTGGGCCGACAGCCGCTCCGGGTCGAGCTCGGCCATGCCGGTCGCAGACGGCATCGCCGAGGCGGCGAAGGCGGCGCGGCGTTCCTCGTCGCCGAGATGGCCGAGAAGCAGCCGCCCCGAGGCCGTCCAGTTCAGCGGCACGCGGGTGCCGACCCTCGAGGCGACCTGGAAGTGGCCCGGCCCCTCCTCCATGCCGACGACCAGCATCATACCGCCGTCGCGGGTGCAGATCTGCACCGTCTCGCCGGTCTGCGCGACGAGACGCTGCATCTCCTCCTCGGCGCGGCCGAAGGCGTCGATCCGCTGGCGGTAGACGAGGCCGTAGCGCATCAGCCGGGCGCCGAGCCAGACGAGATTGTCCGGCCCGCGCGACAGCATCTCGCGCTCGACCAACTCGTCGACCAGCCGGTAGATCGTCGAGATCGGCGCTCCGACGCTCTTGGCGATGTCGTAGGCCGACATCGGCTCGCGCCGGTCGACCAGCATGTCCATGACCTGCAGCGTCCGGTCGATGCCGCTGGTCCGGCTCCTGACATTGGTCGCGCTCACATCGCCCTCCTCGAATCCGGCTTCCATAGAACGGGAAGACCGGGTCGGGTCAAGCGGCGGACGGCTTTCCCCGATCATCCGGCCACGGGCCAGAAAATCCAATTCTGAGAGGATCTTGACCATGCCGATCGACGCCAGGCACAATTCCGACTACCGCAGCCGCCACGGGCTTCGCGCGGTGATCAACGTCTCCGGCACGATGACCTCGCTCGGCGCCTCGATCATCCATGAGGACGCGATCGCGGCGATGGCCGAAATCGCCCCGCAATGGGTCGAGATGGACGACCTGCAGCGGCGGGCGAGCGCGGTGATTTCCCGGCTCACCGGCAGCGAAGCCGGCTTCGTCACCGCCTGCTGCGCCGCCGGCATCTCGATGAGCGTCGCCGGCGCGATGACCGGCACCGACCTCCTCGCCGTCGAGAAGCTGCCGGACCGGACCGAGGGGCTGAAGGACGAGGTCATCCTGCAGCTCGGCCATGCGGTGAACTACGGTGCGCCGGTCGACCAGTCGATCCGCCTCGCCGGCGGCAAGGTGGTGTTCGCCGGCACGGCGACGCAGGTGATGCCCTATCACGTCGAACGCGCGATCGGCGACAGGACGGCGGCGCTGCTCTTCGTCGTCAGCCATCACACCGTCCAATACGGCCAGATCTGCCTCGAACAGGTGGTGGAGATCTGCCGGCCGCGCGGCGTGCCGGTGATCGTCGACGCGGCCTCGGAATACGACCTGCGCGGCTTCCTCGCGCGCGGCGCCGACGTCGTCGTCTATTCCGGCCACAAGTTCCTCTCCGGCCCGACCTCCGGCATCGTCGCCGGGCGCAAGGATCTGGTGCGCGCCGCCTATCTCCAGAACAAGGGGATCGGCCGCGGCATGAAGGTCGGCAAGGAATCGATCGCCGGCGTGATGGCGGCGCTCGAAGCCTGGGAAAAGCGCGACCATGCCGGAATCAGGGCGCGCGAGACGGCGGCCCTCGAACTCTGGAAGACGACCCTCGACGCCCTGCCCGGTCTGAACGCCGAGATCAGGCCCGACCCGACGCACAATCCGCTCGACCGGCTGGAGGTCGCCGTCGCGCCGGAAAGCGGCTTCACCGCGACCGGGCTGGCCAGGGCGCTGGCGGCCGGCGAGCCGCCGGTCATCGTGCGCGATCACGAGGCCGAGCTCGGCTTCTTCTTCCTCGACCCGTGCAATCTCCATCCCGGAGAGGCCGAGATCGTCGCCGAGGCACTGAAGCGCGTGATGGCGGCGCCGCGGCCGGAGGGCGCGATGGCCGCGCCGCGCCAGAACACGGAAAAGGCGCTGCGCTGGCCGGACTGACCGGCGGCGCGCCTTGATATTCCGCGCTGCCGCGGCGCCGGCCCCGGAGCCCGCGGCTCCGGACTTTCAGTGCGGCCGGTTGAGGATGCCGGCGAGAAGCCCGAGAAGCTGGTCGGTCTCGACGCCGCTCAGCCCCCCGGTCGCCGCCCGGCGCTCGCTGTCCACCGCCGGCCTCAGGTCGGCGAACTGCGCCCGGCCGCGCTCCGACAGGAAGACCAGGACCCGGCGCCGGTCTTTCGGATCGGGCGCACGGTAGACGACCCCCGAGGCCACCATCCGGTCGACGATCTTGGTCAGCGTCGGCAGGTCGACGAAGACCGTCGGCGCGAGTTCCCCCATCGACTGGCCGTCGCGGCGCATCAGGCTTTCGAGGACGCGGTAGTGCTCGATGCGCACCCCCGCAGCCTTCAGCCTCGATTCGACGGCGACGTCGAAGCGGCGGTTGACGCCGGCAATCAGATCCGACAGCGCGATCGGGCCTGCTTCGGGCGAGCCGCTCATGGGGGTCCCTCCTGGATATTGGAATTTTCATATATTGTCCCCGCCGGGACATGGCAATTCGATATCGCAGCCCACGCGGGAAACGACCCTTCCTGCAGGCAGCGCCGCCGCCCGCTCCCGCAGGTTGCAGCCGCCGCCGCGCACTGCCCAGGATTCGCGCAGTCTGCCTTGCCCGGGGCGCTCCTGAAGCGCCGGCGCACCGCAGAGGCTTGCCAGGCGAGCGGCCCTGGCGCGCCGGCCGGCCCCGCCTCCGCGGGCCGCGGGCATCGCCGCGCGATCTGGCACGAAATATGCTGCGTCCCTCTTCGGTCGCGCTCCGCCGGAGGCGTTCGGCGGACCTTGCAGGCCTTGCCGGGGGCAGCGAATGATTCGCATCGGGCTCTTGATCGCGCAGAGCGGTCCGGCCGGGATCTGGGCCCCGTCGTCGGAGGCCTGCGCACGGCTTGCCGTCGACGAGATCAACGATCGCTACGGCCTGCTCGGCGACGAGGTCGAGCTCACCGTGCTCGACGCGGGCGTCACCCCGGCGAGCGCCGCCGAGGCGGTCGACCTGCCGATCGTCCTCGGCGAGATCGACGCGGTGATCGGCATGATGCCGAGCTACCAGCGCTCCTCGGTCGCCGCGACGATCGGCGGCCGCGTGCCCTTCGTCTACACGCCGCAATTCGAGGGCCGCGAGCGCGACCGGGCGATCGTCACCGTCGGCGAGACCTCGCAGGAACTGCTCCGGCCCGGCATCGACTGGCTGTTCGAGCAGAAGGGCGCCAAGCGCTTCTACCTGTGCGGCAACGACTATGTCTGGCCGCGCCAGACGCTGGCGACGGCGCGCCGCATCATTTCGTCGCGCGGTGCCGAGATCGTCGGCGAGAGGATCGTGCCCTTTGGCTTCGAGGACTACGATCTCCTCTTCGGCGAGATCGTCCGCAGCCGCGCCGACGCCGTGGTGCCCTATTTCCTCGGAGCGGAGGCCGTCACCTTCAACCGCGCCTTCGCGGCCGAGGGGCTGGCGGCGAAGGTGCTGCGGTTCTCTTCGGCGGTGGACGAGACGGTGCTCTACGGAATCGGGCCGGACGCAACCGAGAACCTCTACCTCTCCTCGGGCTATTTCGCCGCGCTTTCCTCGCGCAACAACCGCTGCTTTCTGGAGCGCTATCACGGCCGCTTCGGCGAGACGCCGCCCCCCGCCAACGCCTTCGGCCAGTCCTGCTACGAAGGCATCCACTGCCTGCTCGCGCTTGCCGAGGCCGCCGGCGAACTGGCGGTGCCCGCCGTCGTGCGCGAGCTCGGCCGCACCTTCCAGCGCTCGACGGCGCGGGGCTCTGACGAGCCGGCGGTCGCGGGGAAACGCCAGCCGATCCACCTTGCGGCTGTCGACGGTCTGGATCTCGCCTTCATCCGCTAGGCGGTTTCCACCGCACTGCAAAAAACGTTTGCATTTTCAAATTTTGTGTTTTCAATTGTCTTCGTGGAACCGATGTTCCGTCCTCCGAAGGGTCCCATGATGACGATTTCACGCCGCAAGTTCCTGAAGACGACAGTGTCCGCCTCCGCGGCCCTCGCAGCGCCGGGGATCTCGACGCGCTACGCCTTCGGCAGCGAGGACCCCATCAAGGTCGGCAGCCTTCTGGACCAGTCCGGCGCGATCGCCTCCTCCGGCGTCACCATGGTCACCGCGATGGAACAGGGGATCGCCGAGATCAACGATGCCGGCGGCCTGCTCGGCCGGCCGCTGAAGCTGATCCAGTACGACACCCAGTCGAACATCCAGCTCTATTCGCAATACGCTCAGCAGCTCGCCTTGAAGGACCGGGTCGACGTCGTCCACGGCGGCATCACCTCGGCCTCGCGCGAGGCGATCCGCCCGACCTTCGACCGCTTCCGCGTCCTCTACTTCTACAACGTGCTCTACGAGGGCGGCGTCTGCGACCGCGACACCTTCTGCACCGGCACCACGCCGGCCCAGACGGTCGAGAAGCTCGTGCCCTATGCGATGAAGAAGAGCGGCAAGAAGGCCTACATCATCGCCGCCGACTACAATTACGGTCAGATCACCGCCAAGTGGATGACCAAATACATGCAGGACAACGGCGGCGAGGTCCTGTCGGTCGACTTCTTCCCCCTCGACGTCACCAATTTCGGACCGACGATCTCGAAGATCCAGGAGGCCAAGCCCGACCTCATCCTGTCGGCGCTGGTGGGCGGCAACCACGTCTCCTTCTACCGGCAGTGGCAGTCGGCCGGCATGAAGGACCAGATCCCGATCGCCTCGACGACCTTCGGCCTCGTCAACGAACCCTCGACCGTCGAGGCCGCGGTCAGCCAGGGAATCTACGGCTGCTACGGCTATTACGAGGAGCTCGACACGCCGGAGAGCAAGGCCTTCGTCGAGAAGCTGAAGAAGCGCTGGCCGCAGATCCCCTATATCAGCGAGCTCACGGCCGCGACCTACGAGGGGCTCTATCTCTGGGCGGAAGGCGTCAAGAAGGCCGGCTCCCTCGACCGGATGAAGGTGATCGAGGCGCTCGAGACCGGCGTTTCCTACAAGGGGCCGAGCGGCGAGGTGAAGCTCGACCCGGCGACCCACCACACCGTGCGCAACGCCTATCTCGCCGTCGTCGAGGACAAGAAGTGGAACGTCCTCGAGACCTTCAAGGCCGTACCGCCGTCCGACACGGCGAGCGTCTGCGACCTCCTGAAAAATCCGGCCGACAACCAGCAATACGTCATCGACATCAAGGCCTGACGCGCTGCGCCGCGCGGGGGGCCAAGCGCTCCCCGCCCCGCCCGCCCCCACGCCCTACGGAAGACGACCGACATGGACCTCGCCGCCATCCTGGCGCTCAACGTCGTCAACGGCGCAGCATCGCTGTTCCTCCTGTGCCTCGGCCTCGCGATCATCTTCGGCATGATGCGGATCATCAACCTCGCCCATGGCGAGTTCGTCATGCTCGGCGCCTATGCCGCGGTGATCTCGGCCAATGCCGGCGTCAACATCTTCGTCGCCATGCTCGTCGTCGCGCCGCTCTTCGTCGGGCTCGTCGGGCTCGTCGTCGAGCGCTGCCTGATCCGTTTCCTCTACGGGCGGCTGGTCGATTCGATGCTGGCGACCTGGGGCCTCAGCCTGCTCATCGTCGGGCTGGTGACGACGATCTTCGGCAACACCATGCAAGGGGTCGCGACGCCCTTCGGCGGCTTTTCCATCGGCGCCTACCGCACCTCCTGGTACACGCTGTTCCTGCTCGCCGTCGCCCTCGTCATGCTGGTCCTCATCTACGCCATCCTGCGCTACACGCGCTTCGGGCTGATCGCCCGCGCGGTGATGCAGAATCCGGAGATGGCGGCCGTCCTCGGGGTCAGCCCGGCCCGCATCTACATGGCGACCTTCTCGCTCGGCGCCGCCGTCACCGGCCTTGCCGGCGGCGTCCTCGCGCCGGTCTCCGGCATCACCCCGGTGATGGGCGGCGCCTACGTCGCGAAGGCCTTCATCACCGTCGTCGGCGGCGGCGCGGCGATCATCTCCGGCACGAGCTCGGCTTCCGCCCTCTTCGGCCTCGTCAACCAGCTCGGCGCCTATCTGACGACCCCGGTCTACGGTGAGGTCGTCCTCTTCCTCGCGGCGATCGTGCTGATCCGCCTCCTGCCGCAGGGCATCTCCGGCCGGTTCTTCAAGGGAACGATCTGAACCATGAACGGGCCCGTCAAACTCACCCTCCAGGCCTTGGCGATCCTCGCCGCATGCGTCGCGGTGGCGGTGATGCCGTCCTATGTCGACCTGTTCCAGCTGATGCAGTTCACGCTGTTCTGCTCGATGGCCGTCCTCGCCCTCAGCCTCGGCTTCATCTGGGGCTTCGGCGGCATCCTCTCCTTCGGCCAGACCGCCTTCTTCGGCCTCGGCGCCTACGCCTATGCCGTCACCGCGATCAACTTCCAGGATTCGACGCCGGCGATCCTCCTCGCCGTGCTCGTTCCCGCGCTCTTCGCCCTGGCGCTCGGCTATTTCGTCTTCTACGGCCGGATCAGCGACGTCTATCTCGGCGTCATCACCCTCACCGTCACGCTGATCCTCTTCAACGTCTTCAACTCGACGGCGGGCGACGCTTACGCGATCGGTTCGGCGCGGCTCGGCGGCTTCAACGGCATGCCGGCCGTGCCGACCTTCAACATGCCCTTCGACCCGTCGTCGATCCTGTTTCCCGAACAGTCCTGGTACGTCACCGGCGGGGCGCTGATCGCGGTCTATCTCGGGCTGCGGCTCTTGTTGCGCTCGTCCTTCGGGCGGGTGGCGATCGCGGTGCGCGAGAACGAGACGCGGGCTGCCCTCCTGGGCTACGACCCGCGGCTCGTCAAGCTCCTCGTCTTCGTGGTCGGCGGCGGCGTCGCGGGCCTTGCCGGCGCACTCTACGTCAACTGGGGCGCCTTCGTCGGGCCGACGATCTTCGCCCTGTCGCTGTCGGCCGAGATCATCATCTGGATCTGCATCGGCGGGCTCGGCACGCTGATCGGCCCGATCGTCGGCTGCTTCCTGATCGAATATCTCGTCTCGCAGATCGGCACCCAGCAGGCATTCAACGCCAACCTCGTCCTCGGCGCGATCCTCGTCGTCTTCGTCCTGCTCCTGCCCAAGGGCCTCGTGCCGACGGTGCGCGACCTCCTCCTCGCCGCGGGCCGCCTCGCCCGCGAAAGGAACCGCCGCCCGGCCGGCGAGGAGACCCACGCTTTGCCCGGCGGCCACCCCGTCGGAGCGGAGTGAGACGATGGCCGAGATCGCCCCGCTGCTCGAAACCCGCAACCTCACCATGCGCTTCGGCGGCGTCGTCGCCAACGACGACGTGAACTTCGCGCTGGAGGAGATGGAACTGCGCTGCCTCATCGGCCCGAACGGCGCCGGCAAGAGCACCTTCTTCAAGATGCTGACCGGCCAGCTGACGCCGACCCAAGGCACGATCCGCTTCCGCACCCATCCGATCGCCGGCAACCTGCCCCACCAGATCGCCAGGCTCGGCATCGGCATCAAGACGCAGATCCCCAACGTCTTCAACGGCCTCTCGGTCCGGGAGAACGTCTGGCTCGCGGCCGCGCGGGCCGCCCGCCGCGAGGCTTCCGCCAAGCGGGCGGCGGCGATCGTCGACGAGGTGCTGGAGCGGATCCGGCTCGGCGGGCTCGCCGAGGCGATCGTCGGCCAGCTCTCCCACGGGCAGCGCCAGTGGGTCGAGATCGGCACGGTGCTCGCGGCCGAGCCCGAGCTCATCCTGCTCGACGAGCCGGCCGCCGGCATGACCGACGAGGAGACGGCGCGCACCGCCGAGATCATCCGCGAGATCAACCGCACACGGGCGCTGATCGTCGTCGAGCACGACATGGAATTCATCAAGATGATCGCCAAGAAGGTGACGGTCTTCCACCAGGGACGGATCATGATGGAGGACACGGTGGAGGCGGTCCTCGCCGACAGCCGGGTGCGCGACGTCTATCTCGGCAAGAAGGTGGCGGCATGACGGGCGAGTTGCTGACGGTCGAGGGCCTGCGCGCCGGCTACGGGCGCGTGCCGATCCTCGCGGGCGTCTCCTTCGCCATGGCCGAGGGCGAGTTTCTCGGCATCCTCGGCCACAACGGCATGGGCAAGACGACGCTGATGCGCACCGTCATGGGGACGATCCCGGCGACGGCGGGCAGCATCCGCTTCGGCGGCACCGACGTCACCCGGCTCGCCACCCACCAGCGCTCGCGCCTCGGCCTCGGCCTCGTGCCGCAGGGGCGGGAGATCTTTCCGACCCTCAGCGTCGAGGAGAACCTGAGGATGGGGCTCGCCGCGGCGAAGCGAGAGGACCGTAGCGTCATCGACGGCGTGCTGGAGGACTTTCCGCGGCTGAAGCGCCTGCTCGACCGGCGCGGCGGGGCGCTGTCCGGCGGCGAGCAGCAGCTCCTGGCGCTCGCCCGCTGCCTCTGCGCGCGGCCGAAGCTGATCCTTCTCGACGAGCCGACCGAGGGCATCCAGCCGTCGATCATCGAGGAAATGATCGAGACGCTGCAGACGCTGCGCCGGCGCTGGGCGCTGTCGATGATCATCGTCGAGCAGAATCTCGACTTCATCACCCAGCTTTCGGACCGCGTCCTGTCGATCCAGAAGGGCCGGATCACCGGCGAGGTCGACCGCGAAAGACTGCTCTCCGGAGACGTCGCGATGACGGCAGCCTGATCACCGCGCATCCGCCCGCGGGCGGAATACCGCCACCCATCACACGCAGCAGGAACTCGTTCGCGAGAAGGGAGAAGTCATGGCCATTACCCGACCGACCGCCGAGGACATCGGCGACCTCGCAGCCTCCGTCGGCATTTCGCTCTCGCCGGAAAGGGCGGCGGAATACCTCGCTTTGATGGCGCCCAACTTCGACGCCTACGACGTCGTCGACGCCACCCCGGATCCGATCCCCGCGGTGCGCTATCCGCGCACGCCCGGCTACCGGCCGAGCGGCGCCGAGAACGTCTACGGCGCCTGGTACTACAAGAGCGAGGTGAAGGGCGCGCCCTCGGGCAAGCTCGCCGGCAAGACCGTCGTCCTCAAGGACAACGTCACGCTGGCCGGCGTGCCGATGATGAACGGCGCCTCGACGCTGGAAGGCTTCGTGCCGGCGGGGGACGCCACCATCGTCACGCGCATGCTCGATGCCGGCGCGACGATCCTCGGCAAGGCGGTCTGCGAGCATTTCTGCCTCTCCGGCGGCAGCCACACCTCCGATCCGGCGCCGGTCCACAATCCGCACCGCATGGGCTATTCCGCCGGCGGCTCGTCCTCGGGCAGCGCCGCGCTCGTTGCGGCCGGCGAGGTCGACATGGCGATCGGCGGCGACCAGGGCGGCTCGATCCGCATTCCCGCCTCCTATTGCGGCATCTACGGCATGAAGGCGACCCACGGCCTCGTGCCCTATACCGGCGTGATGCCGATCGAGAACACCATCGACCACACCGGGCCGATGACCGCGACGGTCGCCGACAACGCCCTCCTCCTCGAAGTGCTGGCCGGTGCCGACGGCTTCGACCCGCGCCAGTACGCGCCGAAGGTCTCGGCCTATACCGAGGCGCTCGGCGAGGGCGTGAAGGGCATGAAGATCGGCGTCCTCGCGGAAGGCTTCAGCGTCCCCAACATGCAGGAGGGCGTCGCCGACAAGGTGCGGGCCGGGGCCGAGCGCCTCGCCGGCCTCGGCGCGACCGTCAGGCAGGTCTCGCTGCCCGAGCACGAACTCGCCCGGGCGATCTGGATCCCGATCACGCTCGAAGGCTTCACCGCCCAGATGATGCTCGGCAACGGCATGGGCTTCAACTGGAAGGGCCGCTACGACGTCGGCCTTCTCGACGCCCACTCGGCCTGGCGCGACAAGGCCGACGATCTCTCCGAGACGCTGAAGCTGACCATGCTCGTCGGCAAATGGGGCCTCGACCACTATCGCGGCCGCTACTACGCCAAGGCCCACAACATCGCGATCAAGGTGAAGGCCACCTACGACGCGCTCTTCGCCGACTACGACCTCCTTCTGATGCCGACGCTGCCCTGCGTCGCGACGCCGATCCCCGGCAAGGACGCCCCGCTGGAGGAGATCATCACCCGGGCCTTCGAGATGACCTCGACCACTTCCCCCTTCGACGTGACCGGCCATCCGGCGATGTCGATCCCCTGCGGCCTGTCGGACGGGCTGCCCGTCGGCATGATGCTGGTCGGCCGGGACTATGCGGAATCGACCATCTACCGGGCCGCCGCCGCCTTCGAGGCGGAAGGCGACTGGAAGACCTTCGGATGATCACCATCACCGCCGTGATCACGGCAGCGCCGGGAAGCGAGGGCGTCATGCGCGACGCCCTCCTCAAGGTGGCGGACCACGTCGCTGCGAACGAGCCCGAGACCGTCGGCTTCTTCGTGTCGCAGGATCTGGCCGACCCCTGCCGCTTCACCACCTACGAGCGCTTCGCCGACGAGGCGGCGATGCACCGGCACAACGGTTCGGCCGCCGTCGCCGCCTTCTTCGCCGTTGCCGAGCCGATCCTCGCCGGGAAGGTCGTGCTCGTCACCGCCGCGGAAATCTCGGCGAAGGGCGCCTGACCCCGCCGCAACGAGGATTGTCGCCATGGAATACGACACGCTGCTCCAGGTCTCCGGGGCGATCCGCCGCCACGAGGTCTCGCCGGTCGAGGTGACGGCAGCGATGCTTTCGCGCATCGAGGCCCTCGACGCCGGCCACCGCTCCTATGCGGCGGTGCTCGCCGAGCGGGCCGGCGCGAAGGCCAGGCAGGCGGAGAGCGAGATTGCCCGGGGCATCTGGCGCGGGCCGCTGCACGGCGTGCCCGTCGCGGTCAAAGACCTCTGCTACACCACCTTCGCCCCGACGACGGCGGGCACGAAGATCCACCGCGACTTCGTGCCCGGCCACGACGCGACGGTCGTCGCGCGTCTGGAAGCCGCCGGCGCCGTGATCCTCGGCAAGCTGAAGATGACCGAGGGCGCCTACACCACCCACCATCCGGAGGTCGACGCCCCGCTCAACCCCTGGAACCCGGCCTATTGGGCCGGGTCGTCGTCGAGCGGCTCCGGCGTCGCGCCGGCGGCCGGCCTCGCCTACGGCGCCCTCGGCTCCGACACCGGCGGCTCGATCCGCTTTCCCTCCGCCGCCTGCGGCCTGACCGGCATCAAGCCGACCTGGGGCCGGGTCTCGCGCCACGGCGTCTTCGCGCTGGCCGATTCGCTCGACCATGTCGGGCCGATGGCGCGCTCGGCGGGCGACGCCGCGGCGATCCTCGGCGTCGTCGCCGGGGCCGACCGCAACGATCCGACGGCGCTGCAGGCGCCGGTGCCGGACTATCTCGCGGCGCTGCGCGACGGCGTTAGAGGCATGACCATCGGCATCGACCGCAGCTACGCCTTCGAGGGCATCGACCCGGAGGCCGCTGCGGCGCTCGCCGCCGCCGAGGCGGTGTTCTCATCGCTCGGCGCGAAGATCCGCGAGGTGCGCTTTCCGCCGCATGAAAGGCTGGTCAGCCTGTGGATCCCGATGTGCGCGGTCGAGACCGCGATCGCCCACCGCGACACCTATCCGGCCAGGAAGGACGACTATGGCCCGGAACTCGCCGGACTGATCGAGGAAGGCCGCGCGCTCGGCGGCCTCGATCTCTGCGACATCCTGCACGAGAGGCTGACGTTCAACGGCGCGCTCGCGGCGATGTTTACGGACATCGACGCCTTCCTCATCCCGACGATGCCGATGCGCCTGCCGAGCCTGACCGATCTCGCCGCCTTCGGCGACGACCCGGAGGTTCTCGTCAGGCTGCTGCGGTTCACCGCGCCCTTCGACTTCTCCGGCTTCCCGACGATCACCCTGCCGCACGGCTTCGACAGCGACGGCCTGCCGCTGTCGATGCAGCTCGCCGGCGCGCCGCTTTCGGAAGGGCTGCTCGCCACCGCGGCCCATGCCTTCCAGACCCAGACCGACTGGCATACCCGCCGTCCGCAAGCCCCGCCGCCGGCGGTCTGAGGTCCGCGGTCGGGGAGGCCGCGGAGAGCCGCCGCAACGGGTGCGGCCTGCCCGCGCTCCCGGCGTTTACTTCGGCCGCGGCGGCGGGCAATCTCGGGTCGCCTGCGACGGTCGCGGACCCGTGGCACCGCTTCGCCCGCACCGGACCGGCGACCGCCTCCGAACGATGCGCCGGACGACCGGAGCGACGCGGCCACCCTCCAACATATGGGCTCCGACATGTGGCGAGAGATCGAACCGGACGAACGGCGCGCCGTCGAGGTGGCGGGGCACAGGGTCGTCACCTACAGCTTCGGCAGCGGCGATGAGGTGGTCCTGCTGCTGAATGGGGGGCCGGGCCTTCCCTGCGACTATCTGCGCGATTCCCATTCCTGCCTGATCGATCACGGCTTCCGGGTCGTCGCCTTCGACCAGCTCGGCACCGGCGCGTCGGACCGGCCGAGCGACGCCTCGCTCTGGACCATCACCCGCTATGTCGAGGAGGTCGAGACCGTGCGGCGGGCGCTCGGCCTCGGCCGGGTGCATCTCGTCGGCCAGTCCTGGGGCGGCTGGCTGGCGATCGAATACGCCCTCACCCATCCGTCGGCGCTGAAGACCCTCGTCCTCGAGAACACCGTCGCGGACATTCCGCATCTGTGCGGCGAACTCGAGCGGCTGCGCGGCGCACTCGGGCCGGAGACCGTCGCGATGATGCAGCGGCACGAGGCTGAGGGCACGCTCTCCCATCCCGAATACCAGGCGGCGATCACCATCCTCAACCATCGGCACGTCTGCCGCCTCGCCGAATGGCCGGCGCCGGTGGTGCGCTCGCTTTCCGACTGGAACATGGAGCCCTACGAGACCATCCAGGGGCCCAACGAGTTCCTCTATGTCGGCAACATCAAAGACTGGAACCGCATTCCCGACCTTCACCGGATCAAGGTGCCGGTGCTGATCACCGTCGGCCAGCACGACGAGCTGACCCCGGCCTGCGCCGCCCGGATGAAGCACGCACTTTCCGACGCCGAGCTGAAGGTGTTCCCGAATTCCAGCCACATGCCCTTCTTCGAGGAGCCGGACGCCTTCTTCCCGGTCATCCTCGACTTTTTGAAGCGGCGCGGGACCGGCTGATCTTTCCGGATCCGGCACGCCGGAAACGCCGCGGCCTTCCCTCTGCGCAGCGGCGCCTGCGATCGCCTCCTCCGGCCGAGGCGGCGGGCGGTTTGCAGAGGGCGGGCCGACGCGGCATGGTTTCATCCGTCATCCGCGTGATTCCGCTTCGCCTCGCCGCCCGGCACGGGCCGGCCGGCCTGCCGGCGCCGCGCGGCGTTCAGCACGGGCCCTCCTCATGAAACTCAACAAGGCGAACCGGCAGTCGCAGATCCTCGCCGAGCTCAACGTCTCGCCGACGCTGCGCATCGCCGATCTCGCCGGGCGGCTCGCCGTTTCCACCGAGACGATCCGGCGCGACCTCGACGAGCTGACCCGCCAGGGCAAGCTCAACCGCACCTATGGCGGCGCCGTCCGCTCGCTCGGCACCGAGCCCTCGGTCACCGAGCGCCACGCGCTGCTCGTAGCCGAGCGCGAACGCATCGCCCGCGCCAGCATGGAGCTTCTCGCCGAGGCGAGCGTCATCATGATCGGTTCGGGCTCGACGACGGTCCATGTCGCGCGGCGGCTGGCGGTGGAGCGCACCAACATCACCGTGATCACCCATTCCTTCGGCGTCGCGACGGTGCTCGCCCTCAATCCGACGATCTCGACGCTGATCGCGCCGGGCACCTATCACGGCTCGGAGGGGGCGACGGTCGGCGTCCAGACCATCGGCTTCCTCAACGACTTCTTCGCCGACGCTGCGGTGCTCGGCGCCAGCGGCCTGACCGAGGAAGGGCCGACCGACGCGCTGATCGAGGCGGGCGCGGTCTATGGCGCCATGCTCGCCCGCTCGGCCCGCACCGTCGTCGTCGCCGACCACTCGAAGTTCGACAAGGTGTTTCCGGCCCGCTGGGCCGGCTGGCGGGAGATCGACGCCCTGGTCAGCGACGCCGCGCCGTCCGGCCGGCTCAAGGCGGCGGTGGAGCGCCACCGCGTCGCCCTCGCCGTCGGCTGAAGCTTTTGTGGCCGGACGACCCTCGGGCCGGTCGTCGTCAGTTGGCCCGGCGCTTCCTGACGAAGCCGGCGATCGCTCCGCCGAGGAGGAGCAGCGTCGCGGCGGCGAGCGTGCTCATCGTCCCGAGCGCCGGCACCATCGGCGTGTAGCCGGCGACCATCTTCGAATAGAGCCACTTCGGGATCGTCGAGTCGGCGCCGGCCGTATAGAGCGACAGCGGAAAGTTGCCCCAGGAGAGCAGGAAGGCGAACAGCGCCCCCGACCAGATCCCCGGCCAGAGGATCGGCAGCGTCACGTCCTTCAGGATCATCCAGCGGCCGGCCCCGAGATCGGCCGCAGCCTCCTCCATCGCCGGGTCGAAGCCGTAGACCTGGATCGCGATCACCAGCGTCACCACCGGGACGATCCAGACCAGATGCGCGACGATCGCCGTGTGCCAGCTCGGCTGGATGCCGAGGGCGTTGAACCACAGGAGCAGCGCGAGGCCGAGCACGGGCTGCGGAAAGAAGATCGGCAGGAGCAGGAGCTTCTGGTAGAGCCGCCGCCCCCGCCAATCGTATCTGGCGAAGGCGAGCGCCCCGAAGAAGGCGATCGCCAGCGACACCAGGGTGACGATCAGCGCGATCAGGATCGAGGTCTGGACGATCCGCTGGATCTCGAGGGAATCGAGGGTCTTTTCCCACCATTCGAAGGAGAAGGCGCGGATCGGGAACAGGAAGTAGCGGCCCTTCGACAGGCCGGCGAGGGCGCCGCAGGCCACCGGCAGGTAGATCACCAGCGCGACGAAGAGCGTCCAGATCCAGATCAGGCCGTGCGAGCGGCGGTTGCGGGCGGCGTCCATCGTCTCACCTGCGTCCGAGGATGCGGTCGAGGTCGAGCCGCGCCATCACCGCCATCGACAGGCCGCCGATGACCAGCATCAGGAGCACGGCGAGCGCGGCGCCCCGCGGCCAGTTCTGCGAATAGGTGAAGGCGATCTCGATGTCGTGGCTGATCATGATCACCGACTGGCCGCCGAGGATCTTCGCCTCGGCCACCGCCCCGGCCGCCAGCACGAAGGTGAGCAGCGCCCCGATCAGGATGCCGGGCATGGCGAGCGGCAGCTCGATCTCGCGCCAGATCATCGTGCGGCTGGCGCCGAAGTCGCGCGCCGCCTCGACGAGATCGGCCGGCACCATCGACAGGCCGAGCGTCATCGGAAACAGCATGAAAGGCAGATAGGTATAGACCATGCCGAAGAGGGTGATCGCCGGCGTGAACAGGACGTCCGGCCCGGGCAGGCCGAGCTGCGCGAGCAGCCCGTCGAGGACGCCGTGATTGATGAAGAACAGCGTCCAGCCGTAGAGGCGGACGTTCTCCGAGATGAACAGCGGGAAGACGAAGGCGATGCTGACCAGCGACGACCAGCGGCCGAACACCCGGACCAGCCCGTAGGCGATCGGGTAGCAGACGAAAAGGAGCAGCACGACCGTCAGGAGGGCGAGGGCCAGCGACCAGGCGAAGGACATCCAGACGGTATCGGCCGGATCGAAGATCTCGGCGAAGTTCTCCAGGGTGAAACTGTCGAAGACGGTGAAGGTGCGCGGCTCGGCGAAGGCAAAGCCGATCACCGTCAGAAGCGGGGCGAGGAAGCCGAGCGCCATGAACAGGGCGACCGGGCTCGCGCATCTGACTCCCGCCGGGATACCTCGCAGCGCCCGGCCTTTCGGGCGGCTCTCCCCGGTGGTCGTCCCGGCGGCGCCGAGGGCGGCATCGCTCATCGCTCAGGCCTCCACCACGATGGCGTCCTCGGCGTTCCAGCCGATGAGCACCTCGCCCTTGCCGTCGCCGGCCCGCGTCTGGGCGCGCGACATCTCGACGAGGAACACCCGATGCTTCGAGCGGATCTGGTACTGCATCCGCGAGCCGAGCGAATATTCGTTGTAGACGGTGCCGCGGACGACGTTGTCGGCATCGCCGGGCGCTTCGAGGAAGCGCATGTATTCCGGCCGCACCACGACGGCGGCCTGCCGCGCCCCGGCCATCTGCTCCGGCAGGGCGACGCGCACCGGCTCGCCGGTCTCCCCGATCACCCAGCCGCCATCGCCCCGCGACACGGGGAAGACGTTCACCTCGCCGACGAATTCGGCGACGAAGCGGTTCGCCGGCGCGCCGTAGATCGCTTCGGGACTACCGACCTGGACCAGTTTTCCGGCGCGCATGACGCCGATCCTGTCCGACATCACCATCGCCTCCTCGAGGGAATGGGTGATGTAGACGAAGGTCTTGCCGGACTCCTTGTGAAGGTCCTTCAGCTCCTTCTCCAGAAGCTTCTTCAGCTTGTAGTCGAGGGCAGACAGCGGCTCGTCGAAGAACAGGACGTCCGGGTCGTAGGCGAAGGCCCGGGCGAGCGCGACGCGCTGGCGCTCGCCGCCGGAGCACTTCATGACGTTCTTGCCGTAATAGTCCTCCGGCAGCCGCACCATCTTCAGGAGTTCCAGCGCCCGCGCGCGCCGCGCCGCCGCCGCAACGCCCTTGGCCTTCAGCGGGAATTCGATGTTGCGGCCGACGCTCATATGCGGAAACAGCGCCAGCGACTGGAAGACGAGGCAGGTCGGCCGGGCCCGCGCCGGCAGGTCGTTGATCAGCGTGCCGCGCAGCGTGATGTTGCCGCTTGAGGGCTGCTCCAGCCCGGCGAGCATCCTCAGCAGCGTCGTCTTGCCGGAACCGGACGGCCCGACGATGGTCAGGAACTCGCCCTCGCGGATGTCGAGCGAGATGTCGTCCACCGCGGTGAAGCCGTCGAAGCGCTTGCTGACGCCGACGAGCTGCAGCACCGGCAGCGCCGGGTCCGCCCCGGCGTCGGCCGCGGACCCGGCGGCGGGAGGCGTCTCGGCCTGTTGCGTGAAGGTCATGTTCATCCGGTCGCCTGCTGCCGCCCCGTCGTCTCGGATCTGATCCGGCCGGCCCTCCCACTGCCGGCCCGGCCCGCTCAGCTGCGCTGGCGCTTGGCGTTGTTCATGAGATCGAGCGCCTTCTCGTAGTCCGGCACGATGTCGTATTCGACCGAACGGGCCATCTCCTCTTCGAGGCTGTCCCACTGGATGGCGTCGAGCTCGTCCTTGGTGAAGAGCTCGAAGCACGCCTTGTTGCCCATCTGGGCGACCGGGTTGAAGGTGCCTTCGGCAAAGGCGACGGTGTGGGCGACCTTCGGGTCCTGGACGTATTTCAGGAACTCGGTCGCCAGCGGCGAGAGATCCGGATTGTTCACCGTGGAGGTGACCTCGATCCAGGAGACGCCGCCCTTGCCGTTCATCGGCCCCTTCAGCGGGGTGATCGCCCGCATCTCCGGGAAGCCGTCGGCCCGCGCCGGCGAGACGGAATAGGTGCCGCCGGTCAGATGCAGGTCGATCTCGCCGGAGACCAGCGCCTGATTCATCGTGGCGATGTCGCCGATCACCTTGGCGCCCTTGAACACCTTGAGGGCGGTGTCCGAGAAGGTCTGCATCTCCTCCGGCGTGTGCTCCTTGAACGGGTCGATGCCGGCGACGAGGAAGATGTTGAAGACGTTCCAGTCGTCGGATTCCAGGATGCCGTACTTGCCGGCGAGGCTGTCGTCGTTGAACAGGTCCCAGCCGGTCTCCTCGGCGGTCTTGCGGCTGATCTTGTCGGTATTGACGACGTAGCTGTAGGGGCCGAAGCGCTGGGTCATGCCGAGCAGTTCGCTGCCGTCGTCGCTCATCGCCCATCTGTAGGGCGGATGGAACTGCTCCAGCATCTTGTCGAAGAACGGCATGAACTCGTCCTTCGGCAGCGGCTTGATCAGCTTCTCCGGATACATGACCTTGCGGGCCCAGGGATTGTTGACGTTGATCAGGTCCCACACCTTGCTCTCGCCGGAGCGCAGTCGGTTGATCATCGTAGGGTCGTTGGTGAGGCTCTCGGCCTTCACCGTCGCCCCCTCCTTCTCCCGGAACGGGTCGAGGACCTGGGCCGAGTTGTAGCCCTCCCAGCACAGGATGTTCATCTCCTTCTCGCGGGCGGCGAAGGCCGCTCCGGGAAGGCCGAAGGATCCGCCCGCAGCGAGCGCGCCGGCACCGAGGATCTTCAGGGCATCGCGTCGGTCAAAATGCGTCATCGGAGCGTCCTCTCGGGTATCGCCGCCACCGCGGCACCGCCGCCGGAATTTGGCATGTCCCTCATTCCGTGTGGCGTATCGTTCGAAACGATGTGGACTTCACAACATTTTTTTGCGAATCGTCAAGTGTCATGACGCCGAATGCGGCAGGCCTCGGCTATGCTGCAGAAACCGGCATTGCAGCGCAGCACGAAGCGCCCGGCAGGGCGGGCGGCGCGGCCGGCGCCGGACCGCCGGAGCCTTTGCGGGCCGGCCGGGACGACAGGACCGGGAAAAGACAGGATCACGAGAGGAGCGCGGAAGAATGTTCAGATCGCTTGAGGGCAAGACCGTCATCGTCACCGGCGCCAGCCGGGGAATCGGCCGCGGCATCGCCAGAAGGTTCGGCGAGGCCGGGCTGAACGTCCTCGTCGTGTCGCGCAGCCTTTCCGACGCCGAGGCCGTCGCCGCGGAGATCGGCCCGCGCGCCAGCGCTTTTGCCGCCGACGTCGCCGAAGCCGGCGCGGCCGAGGCGATGGCGGCCGCCGCGCTGGAGCGCTACGGCACGATCGACGTCCTGTGCGCCAATGCGGGCATCTTTCCGTCGGCAAAGCTCGGCGCGATGACCGCCGCCGACTTCGACCAGGTGATCGGCACCAATCTGAAGGGAACCTTCCTCGCGGTTTCGGCCTGCCTGCCGGCCATGAAGGCGCAGAAGTCCGGCCGGATCGTCCTCACCTCCTCGATCACCGGCCCGGTCACCGGCTATCCCGGCTGGTCGCATTACGGGGCGAGCAAGGCCGGCCAGCTCGGCTTCATGCGCACCGCGGCGATCGAGCTCGCGCCGTGGAACATCACCGTCAACGCCGTGCTTCCCGGCAACGTCAAGACCGAGGGGCTCGCCGATCTCGGCCCCGACTACGAGGCGAAGATGGCCGCCTCGGTTCCGATGAAGCGCCTCGGCACGGTCGCCGACATCGCCAATGCGGCGCTGTTCTTCGCCACCGAGGAGGCGGCCTACGTCACCGGCCAGAGCCTCGTCGTCGACGGCGGCCAGATCCTGCCGGAATCCCTCGACGCGCTCGAAGCGATGGCGGGCTGAGCCGCCGCCGGAGCGGGACGGGACGCGTCTCGCTCGTCGGCCCGCTCCGCTTCCGGTGCGCATGACCTTCCCCGAAGGCGCTCGGGAGTTTTCGGGATCAGGCTCCGAGCACCGCGTCGACGCATTCGACGAACAGCGCCGCGTCGTCGGCCGAAAAGCAGAGCGGCGGACGGATCTTCAGCGTGTGGCCGAAGGGTCCGGCCGCACCGACGAGCACCCGCCGGCGCTTCAGCCCGTTGATCAGCGCGCTCGCCGCCGCGGGGTCGGGAGCGCGGCTTTCGGGATCGACGATGTCGAGGCCGACGAACAGGCCGGCGCCGCGCACCGCGCCGATCGCCGCATGCCGCGCGGCGAGCGAGACGAGGCCGGCCCGCAGTTCGGCGCCGACGCGCGCCGCATTGGCGATCAGGCCTTCGGACTCGATGACGTCGAGCACCGCCGCGCCGGCCGCCGCGGCGACGGTATTCCCGCCGAAGGTGTTGAAATAGCCGAAATTCTTCGAATACCGCTCGATCAGCTCCGGCCGCGTCACCACGCCGCCCATCGGATAGCCGTTGCCCATCGGCTTGCCCATGGTGACGATGTCCGGCGTCACCTCGTGACGCGAAAAGCCCCAGAGCCCGGCGCCGGTGCGGCCGAAGCCCGGCTGCACCTCGTCGGCGATGTAGAGGCCGCCGGCCGCGCGGACGGCCGCCACCGCGGGTTCGAGAAAGCCCGGCGGATCGGCGAAGACGCCGTCGGAGGAGAAGATCGTGTCGACGATCAGCCCGGCCGGCCGGATGCCCTTTTCGGCAAGGTCGCCGAGTGCCGCCCCGACGTCGGCGGCAAAGCGCCGGGCGAGGTCGCCGGGGCCGTCGCCCGGGCGCCCGGCCGGCATCGGGACGGTGCGCACATGCGGCGGGATGTGGCCGGTCTTGAAGGAGGAAGGCGAGATCTCCGTCGTCAGCGCGGTGTTGCCGTGATAGGCCGTCTCGGTGACGACGAAGCCGGTGCCGCCGGAGGCGCTGCAGGCGAGCCTGACGGCGAGATCGTTGCTCTCGGAGCCGGTGCAGGTCATCACGAGGTTCGACAGTTCGCCCGGAAAGCTCGCGAGCAGGCGGTCGGCATAGGCCTCGACGGTCTCGTTCAGATAGCGCGTGTGGATCGCCAGCGTCTCGGCCTGGCGGGCGATCGCCGCGACGACGTGCGGATGGCAGTGCCCGACCGAAGGGACGTTGTTGTAGACGTCGAGATAGCGGTTGCCCTTCGCGTCGAACATGAAGACGCCGCTGGCGCGGACCATCTCGATCGGCTCCTCGTAGAACAGCACCGAGGCCGCGCCGGCATGGCTGCGCCGGCGCGCCACGAGGCCGGCGAGGCGGGCGTCTTCGATGCCGGCGGCGCCCGGCTCGAAGGCGTTCAGCGCGAGGATGGATTTCGTCGTCTTCATCTGAGGGTCTCCCCGGCCTCGCCGGATCATTGCGGGCGGTCGAGGAAGGCACGCGCGAGGCGCAGGGTGCCCTCGGTATAGGTCGGCCCGAGTTCCTGCGCCGTCGGCGTTTCGGCATGCGAGGCGAGCCAGGCGGTCAGCAGCATCCGGCGCAGCATGACGAAGACCGGCAGCATCGCCGCATCCTGATCGCCGAACGGCGCCACCGTCCGGTAGCCGGCGATCCAGGCGCTCATCAGCTCCGGCACGATCGGATCGGTCTCGATGAAGCTGATTGCCGCGGCGAAGTCGTAGGCGAACCAGGAAAAGCCGCAGTCGTCGAAGTCGATGACGCCGAGCCGCTCGCCGTCGACCAGGAGGTTGGCGAGGCGGAGATCCGCATGGACGAGGCCGAAGCGCCCCTCCCCCATGCCATAGGCCTCGAGGCGGGAGCGCAGCGCCTCGGCGGTCCGCTCCAGAACCGGCCGGTCGGCAGGATCGAGTCCGATCGCCGCCCGCCAGTCGCCCCAGAGCGGACGGTCGCCGAGCATGGCGTCGAAATCCCAGACCTTGCGGGAAAAATCGGCCGGCGGCCGCCAGCTTCTGGCATGGCCGTGCAGCCGCGCGGTGATCGCGCCGAGGCGAAAGAACCAGCGCACGAGATCGCCGGACGCCTTCGGTTCTTCGCCGCTCATGAATTCGAAGGCCACCACGTGGCGCAGTTCGCCGCCGTCGTCGAGATCGAGGAGCAGCCGGCCGTCTCTTGCCGCGACCGGCCGCGGCGTCTCGACGACGTCCCCTTCGATGAGGCTCGCCATCCAGGCGAGTTCCGAGAGGATCTCGGCGCGGCTGTGGTAATGCGGGCGGTGGACGCGGATCACCAGCCGCCCTCCCGCGGGATCGCGGGCTAGGAAGGTGGCGTTCTCCGAGATCGTCAGGAGGCGCAGCTGCGTTCCCGGTTCGAGACCCCAGGCGGGCAGCATCCGCACCAGCCCGGTTTCGAGCCTCTTCAGGAACGTCTCGTCATACATCCGTCGAACCCATCGCCGATCGAGCGACCGATATACAACATAAAATGTTGGACATGCAACAAGACGCAGTGCCGCATCCGGTCGCTGCGGCGCATGGGACCGGGGATCGGGCGCCCGCGCCCGACGCGCCCGGGGATGAGCCAGCCCGGCCGGCCCGCATCATCCGGTCCGACCGGAAGGTTGCGAGACAGACAAATGGATTCCGGGTCAAGCCCGGGATGACGGCGCGTCGATGCCTTCACCGGGGTCTGCAACGTCGATGCGTCGGACAGGCGGCCCGCGGTTGGTGTCCAAAGAGCGATGTGTGAATGTGGGAGGGCGGCGGCTGAGGCTGAGAGGGGCGGACCGCCGTGAGAGGCTGACCGGCGGCAAGGGACGAGAACGGCATGGACCCGATCGGACGGTCGCACCAGACGCGGATCTATGTCGACGGCCTGTTCGGCCGCCGGCAAGCCGTGCCGGTCCGGCCCGACCGGCTCGAGGCGAAGGCGCTGTCACGGCTCTCGAAGAACGCCCGCGCCTATCTCGGCGGCGGCGCCGGCCTCGAGACGACGATGGCGGCGAATCGCGCCGCCTTCGAACGCTGGCGGATCGTGCCGCGCATGCTGCGCGACGTCGGCAGCCGCGATCTTTCCGTCGAGCTCTTCGGGCGCCGCCTGCCGCTGCCGCTGCTGCTCGCGCCGATCGGCGTCCTCGACATGGCGCATCGCGGCGGCGACCTCGCCGCGGCGGCGGCCGCCGCAGGGGCCGGCATTCCCTTCGTCGCCTCCAGCCAGGCCTGCCATCCGATGGAGGCGATCGCCGCGGCGTCGGGCACTGCGCCGCGCTGGTTCCAGCTCTACTGGTCGAGCGAGGACGCCGTCGCCCGGAGCTTCGTGCGCCGGGCCGAGCGCGCCGGCTACGAGGCGATCGTGCTGACCCTCGACACGACCCAGCTCGGCTGGCGGCCACGCGACCTCGATCGCGGCTATCTGCCGTTCCTGCGCGGGCGGGGCATCGCCAACTACCTCACCGACGAGGCCTTCGCGGCGGTCGCCGCAGCGCCGGGCGCGATGCCGGCCCCGCGGCGGCCGGGAACCGGCATCCTCGCCGGGCTCCTCGAACTCGTTGCGGCACAGCGCCGGGGGCCCGCCAGCCGGTGGCCGCGCCGCGAGCTTCTGGCGGCGATCCGCCGTTTCGTCGCGATCTATTCCCGGCCGGACCTCACCTTCGCCGACATCGGCCGGCTGCGCGGCTGGACCGATCTGCCGATCCTCGTGAAGGGCATCCTCGATCCGGAAGATGCGCAGGCGGCCGTCGCCCAAGGCGCTTCCGGAATCATCGTCTCCAATCACGGCGGCCGCCAGGTCGACGGGGCGATCGCCGCCCTCGACGCCCTGCCCGGCGTCGTCCGGGCGGTGGGGGGTAGCGTTCCCGTCCTCTTCGACAGCGGCGTGCGCACCGGCGCCGATGTCTTCAAGGCGCTCTCTCTCGGAGCTGCCGCAGTGCTGATCGGCCGCCCTTACGTCTTCGGACTGGCGCTCGCCGGAGAGGCCGGCGTCGCGGCGGTCGTCGACCATCTCGCCGCCGAACTCGACCTGACGCTGGCGCTCGCCGGCCATCGCTGCCTGAGCGAGCTCGATGCGCGCTGCCTCGCCCGCGAGGCGGCAGCGCCGTAGACTTGTCGAAAGGGGCGGAAGGAGCGGAAGGTCCAGAAGACCACGGGACGCCGGTCGTCCGGCTATTGCAGTCCGGCAGGGTGGACGGAAGAAGAGCCCGGTGTGGGAGGAGATCACCGGGCTCTTCTTCGTCTCGATCGGCGGGGCGCGCGATGGGAGGAAAAGCGCGTGCCGCCTCATGCTACTCGGTCAGGATGCGGAGACAGTCGCCGTGGGAGGAACGGGACAGCCACCACAAACGCCCTAACGCAGGTAACCTAGCACAGGTTTCACGATTCTTGCTGTGGCGTCGTTGCTACGCTTCCATCGCAATCAGACTGGCGTTACCGCCCGCGGCGGCAGTATTGACCGAGATCACCTGTTCGCGAGCGAAGCGGGCGAGGTAGTTCGGGCCGCCGGCCTTCGGTCCCGTGCCGGAAAGACCCGATCCGCCAAAAGGTTGCGAGCCGACGATCGCCCCGATGATGTTTCGGTTCACATAGACGTTGCCGACCGGCAGACGGGCGATCACTTTTTCGGCGGTCTGGTTTATCCGGCTGTGAATGCCGAGGGTCAGGCCGAAGCCGGTCGCCTCGATGGCGTCGAGCATCCGGTCGAAGTCCTTCGCCTTCCAGCGCACGACGTGGAGGACGGGGCCGAAGACCTCGCGGTCGAGCGCCTCCGGCCGGTCGAGCTCGACGACGTGGGGCGCGAAGTAGTGCCCCTTCGCCGCGAGCCCGCCTTCGACCGCGCCGCGATAGCGCAGCGTCTGCTCCCGCTCCATGTGCGCGACGTGGCCGCGCAGCATGGCGAGCTGCTCGGCGTCGATCACCGGGCCGATGTCGGTGGCAAGGTCGCGCGGGTCGCCGATGGTGAGTTCTTTCGCCGCGCCGGCGATCATCTCGAGAATGCGGTCCGCCACGTCCTCCTGCAGGAACAGCAGCCGCAGCGCCGAGCAGCGCTGGCCGGCCGAGCGGAAGGCCGACATCACGACGTCGTCGGCGACCTGTTCGGGCAGCGCGGTGGCGTCGGCGATCATCGCGTTGATGCCGCCGGTCTCGGCGATCAGCGGCGCGATCGGCGCATCGCGGGATGCGAGCGCCCGGTTGATCGCAAAGGCGGTTTCCGTCGAGCCGGTGAAGGCGACGAGCGCCGTCTGAGGGTGCGCGGTCAGGGCCGCGCCGGTCCTGCCGTCGCCCGGCGCGAGATAAAGGTGCTGGCGCAAAAACCCCGCCTCGTGCAGGATCTCGACGGCCCGGGCGGCGATCAGCGGCGTCTGCTCCGCGGGCTTGGCGATGACGACGTTGCCCGCCGCGAGCGCCGCGGCAACCTGGCCGGTGAAGATCGCCAGCGGAAAGTTCCAGGGCGAGATCGCCACGGCGACGCCGCGCGAGCGGTAGGCGAGCCGGTTCTCCTCCCCGGTCGGGCCGGGAAGGTTCACCGGCGCGGCGAAAAGCCGCACGGCCTCGTCGGCATAAAAGCGCAGGAAGTCGACGGCCTCGCGGATCTCGGCGATGGCGTCGTCGAGGGTCTTGCCGGCTTCCGCCGAAAGGATCGCCAGGAGGTCGCTCTGGCGCTCCTCCATCAGCCCCGCCGCCTTGCGCAGCATCTCGGCCCGCCGGACGGCGGAGACCGCCTCGGCGGCCCGGCAGTGGCGCGCCGCCTCGAAGACCAGCGCATGCGCCGCCTCGGCCGACAGATGGTGACTTTCGCCGAGGACGGCGCCGTCGACGGGCGAACGGATCTCGACCTGATGCGCGGCGCCGGCGGTCTGCGCGGCGTCGGCGGCGCAGCGCGCCCGAAGCCCCGCGACCCTTATGCGGCGGCGCTCGGCGACGAGGCTGGCGACGGCCCGGCGGTCGCCGAACTCGATGCCGGCGGAATTGCGCCTGGGCGCGAAGAGGTCCTGCGGCAGGCCGATCTTCGGATGCCGGGCCGGCCCGTCCGCGAGGAGGGCGCGCGGCCGTTCGAGGAGTTCGGAGATCGGCACGTCCTCGTCGCCGACCTTGGCGACGAAGGAGGAGTTGGCGCCGTTTTCGAGCAGCCGCCGGACGAGATAGGCGAGAAGGTCGCGATAGCCGCCGACCGGCGCGTAGATGCGGCAGGCGACCGGCTTCGGGCCGGAGCGCCGCAGCGTCTCGTAGAGCGCCTCGCCCATGCCGTGCAGGCGCTGGAACTCGAAGCCGGTCGGATCGCCGCCGGCCATTTCGAGGATGGTCGCGACGGTGAGCGCGTTGTGGGTCGCAAATTGCGGATAGAGCCGCTGCCGGCGGTCGAGCAGCGCCTTGGCGCAGACGAGATAGGACAGGTCCGTCGCCGGCTTGCGGCTGTAGACCGGGTAGCCGTCGAGGCCCTTTTCCTGGGCGTGCTTGATCTCGCTGTCCCAATAGGCGCCCTTGACGAGGCGGACCATCATGCGGATGCCGGCCGCCCCGGCGAGCGCATCGACATGCTCGATCACCGCCAGCGCCCGCTTCTGATAGGCCTGGACGGCGAGGCCGAAGCCGTTCCAGCCCTTGAAGTCGAAGCGTCGGACCAGCGCGTCGATGACGTCGAGCGACAGTTCGAGGCGCTCGGCCTCCTCCGCATCGATGGTGAGGTTGAGGTCATAGCCGCGCGCCTTCTCCGCGAGCGCCGTCACCTTCGGCAGGAGGTCGGCGAGGATGCGCTCGCGCTGCAGCGGCTGGTAGCGCGGATGCAGCGCCGAGAGCTTGACCGAGATGCCCGGCCGGTCCGGCAGCGTCTTGTTGCCGGCCTTGCGGCCGATCTTCTCGATGGCGTCGGCATAGGACCGGTAGTAGCGCTCGGCGTCGTCCATGGTCCGGGCGCCCTCGCCCAGCATGTCGTAGGAATGGCGGTAGCCCTTGGATTCGAAGCCCCGCGCCCGCTCCAGCGCGTCCTCGATGGTCTCGCCGAGGACGAAATGCCGGCCGAGGAAGCGCATCGCCTGGCGCGTCGCCTGGCGCACCGCCGGCCCGCCGATCCGCTTGACGAGCCCGGCCATGACGCCCTGCGGCGTCTCGCCGGGGCGGATGATCCGCGCCGAAATGCCGAGCGCCCAGGCCGAGGCGGCGGTCATCAGCCGGTCCTCGCCGCCTTCGTGATGGGCCCAGTCGCCGGCGCCGATCTTCTCCTCGATCAGCCGGTCCTGGGTGGCCGCGTCGGGGACCCTGAGCAGCGCCTCGGCGAGGATCATCAGGGCGAGGCCCTCGCGGCTGGACAGGCCGAACTCGCGCAAAAAGTCCTCGACGCCGCCGATGCCGCCGGCCGCCTTGCGGATGCCGACGATCAAGGCGCGGGCGCGCTCGTCGACCTTGTCCTCGTCGACGGGCCAGCGTTCGGAGGCCTTGAGGAGCGCGGAGACGGCCGCCTGGTCGTCGGGTGCGAAGGGCTGCGCGAAGGGCGGCGGAAAGTCTTCAGCCGCATGGGTGGACGCTTCAGTCGCAGACATGGGCCGCTCCGTGTTCGAGAGCCGAGAAGTTCACGCGAATCCCGAGAGCTTAAGGTTGTCCGAGAACGCACGCAAATGTGCGGCCGGTTTGGTGGGAAGCAGTTTTTACACGGCGCGGTTTAGCGAGCGACGGGCGACCCTGGCTGGTTAGACGATCAACCATGATAGGAGGATCCCGCCGACTGTTTCACCCCGGTGCAAAGCACCTTGGTACGGCGCTGCCCTACGATAAGTCCTCGGGCGCCACGACCTTCCTCCAGGCGGCATGACCGCCACCGCGCCCCGGAACGCGCTCGATCATGCCTTGATCGCGCAGCTTTAGGAACTCCTTCTTGACCGCGTTCTCCGACTTGATCCCGGTCAAAATCCGCGCTTGCTTATTCGTGATCTCGGGCTCCGCTTCGAGAAAATTCATGATTGCCTCTGTCGGCAGGGCCAAGGGAGCGTGCCGGATCACGACCTTGATGTAGTTGCCCTCCTCTGAAATAATCGGGGGCTTAAGCTTCCACTCCTTCATCTTTTGGAAGGCCGTATTTAGCCCCTCGCCCATGTCCTTGTTGGGGGCGTCGCGGTAGCGGTTAAGGCACCGCACCAGCTTCGAGTTCCGATTGAAGCGGGCGTCCAAGATGTTCTCGACGCGGACATACCCCGGCAGCCTACCAGGGCTGGAAATCTCGATCCGATCATTGAAGATCGTCACATGCACATCGTCCGAAATCGAATAGTCCCGATGGATGATGGCGTTGACGAAGACCTCCCAGATTGCCTCCGGCGGGTAGCCCCTCTTCTCCGAGCCCTCGCTGCCCCACATTGAGATGCTGGATAGGATAGAGATGATCTTGTCCACCGGCGCATGGATGAGGCGATAGGCCGGACCTTCGATGTAGTAGCTCTCCTTGAGGTGTTCACGCTCCGGATCGTCCTCGCGGGTCTCATATCGCGAGACCCGGACCCCGCACTTCCGGGGCATCATCGCGGACGGGTTGTCGCCGAAAAGTAGGATGCCGGCTACCACGGGCGTCCAATCTTGGATATCCATGAGGTGCTGATTGACGGCGTAGTCTAGCGGATCGGTCGAGGGAGAGTAGTCCGCTAGGAAGGACGCCAGCTCGCACGCATCTGCGATCTGCTCGGGCGGGAGATTCGGTAGCTTCATATTCTCGTAAGAGCGGGCGCCCTTGGCGAAACCCAGCTCAGTGATCTGCTCGGCCGACAACGGCAGGGACTGCGCCCCAGACCGCTAATAGACCTTTCCGTCAGCCGTCTTGTTCACATCAGCGCCGCGCTCTACGAAGATGTGGAGGGCGATGGTTCCCTTGGTATCATGCTTTAGGAACTCGTACCGCACATCGACGGAAGGATTGAGCGTGTGGAGGGCTTGCAGGAGGCCATTGTAGTCCTCGGCCGTCGCATGGCCGTTCCACCGCTTCGCGGGATCGCGCTCATCCTTGTCGTCAGCGATCCCAATGACGACCTCGCCGCCATCGGCGTTCGCGAAGGCCACCACGATCTTCTGCACCTTCTGGCCCGAGATCGACGCTGCCTTACGATCGAAGAAGTGACCCTCGGCGCGATTGCACAGCACAAGCGCGTCAGCTTCCGAGATCTGACGTTCTTTCACAGAGCCCTCTTGCGGTCACGCCTTTTGATCGGATCTGGCATAGAAAGCACGAAGGTAGACGTGAGCCAACCTTTTCAACGGCCTACGCTCATCATGCCCGAGCCACCCCCGCTCTGCCTAGGAAGCCGCTCGCTGCCTTTCAAAGCACAGGTTGTGAACTCTGGCGTGCCGCGGGATCCGAGCCTATCAGAGCGGCATGCAGCTGCTGCGCGATATGGGTCTGCTTCGGATCCGCGAGCGTGGCGAACTGCATGGCTGTTGGCGCATTTCGACCCAAAGGAAGTAGTGCAGATCAACAGAGACGAAAGCTAAATCAACTGCTTCCGACCCTGGGTCGATGCTATCTAACAGCCGACGAACGGCCGCTCAGGAGAAGTGCCAAAGACGATGTCGAAGGCCGAGTTGGGTCGAAAGCCGCCACGCGAGGATAGCGCGCTCACCGCCCCGCCGTCGCATCGGACCGGCCCGCCGCGTCGCCTGACGGCGTCTCCCGCCCGTCGAGGATCGCCTCGATCTCCGGATAGAACCACTTGCGGCCGGGATAGCCCTCCAGCCGGCCGATCTCCCTGCCGTCGTCGCCGACGAGCACGAAGGTCGGCGTGAAGGCGGCCGGCGTCAGGCCGGCGATGCCGCCGGTGCGATCATCCCAGATGTTCACCCGCCGCAGCGGTGCGATCCTGCCGATGCGGCTCTGCGGATAGTCCGGTGCGATCTCGGCGTCGAATTTCCGGCAGAACGGGCAGCCCGGCTGCTCGAACATCAACAGTTCGGCGGCCCGGGCGGGTGCCGGCGCGACGGACGCGGCGAGGAGGACGAGCGGCAGCAGCAGGGCGGCGAGCCACAAGCGCCGCCGCCCGTCATTCACGGGCTCGTCCGCCCCCGCCAGGGACCTGCCGGTGATCCGCGCCATCGCCATGGCCGGAGGATAGCGCGGCGCCCGACGAAAGGTCAGCCGCCGCGACGATTTGACCGGCGCGGCGCGGGCATCGTGGCGCTGCGGCGGCCTCGCCCGCTCAGGCGTAGATGTCCATGACCTGGTTGAGGAGGTCGATCGCCTCTTCCTTCGGGCGCTGGAAGGAGTTGCGGCCGATGATCGAGCCGTTGCCGCCGCCTTCGCGGATGGCGCGGACCTCCTCCAGGAGCTCCGGCGTGTTCTTGGCGGCGCCGCCGGAGAAGACGACGACGCGCTTGCCGTTGAAGGCGGCCTGCATGACGTGCTTGACGCGGCCGGCCATGTTCTTGCTGTCGACCGGGTACTTCTCGTAGGTCGACTTCGCCGCGTCGAGATCGATGTGCGCGGTCGGCAGCTTCACCTTGATGATCGTCGCCCCCATCAGCGCCGCCATGTGCGCGGCATAGGCGATGATGTCCGTGCCGGTCTCGCCGTCCTTGGTCACCTTGCCGCCGCGCGGATAGGACCAGACGACGGAGATGAGGCCGCGCGACTTGGCGTAGTGGCTGACGTCGCGCAACTCCTCGATCATGTCGTAGGAGCATTCCGACCCCGGATAGATGGTGAATCCGACGCCGATGCAGCCGAGGCGCATCGCGTCGTCGACGGTGCCGGTCAGCGCCTGGTCGTTGTTCGAGACCAGCGAATTGCCGCTGTTGACCTTAAGGATCAGCGGCACCTCGCCGGCGAAGGTGTCGGCGCCCTGTTCCAAGAGGCCGAGCGGCGCGGCATAGCCCGAGACGCCCGATTCGATCGCGAGTTCGTAGAGATAGTGCGGATCGTAGGCGGCCGGATTGGGCGCGAAGGAGCGCGCCGGGCCGTGTTCGAAGCCCTGGTCGACCGGCAGGATGACCATGCGGCCGGTGCCGCCGAGCCGCCCGTGCATCAAGAGCCGCGAGAGGTTGCTCTTCAGTCCTGGAGTCTCGCCTTCGTACCAGGAGAGAATGTTCCGTACGACCTCGGTTCTGTGCATGATGTCGGTGTCCTTCGGCAGACGACAGGGATCGGGCATCCTTCCTGGATGCTTGGGGTTTCTTTTGTCGACATATCGGCCGGCCGTCCAGACGGGCGGGCGCTCCCCAATCGATTAAAACATTGCCGGCACTTCGAAGATGCCGGCCGCCCCGCGGCGCCTCGTCGGCCGGGGGCCCGGCTGCCGGCCCGAGCATGGCGCCGATGCCGGCGCTTTTCGGGTTGAAGCGGACAATTCGCTTTTATTTGACAGCGAAACCGTCTAGCGGGGCGCCGACCCGTCCCCGACGCGCGCGTCGGGGTTCCGACCTGCGGCCGCGCGCCCGCCAAAGGAGTTGAGAGCGAACATGGCTGAGCACCAGCATCCGGTCCACGCCAAGATTTCCGGCCCCGTCGTGATGATCGGCTTCGGCTCGATCGGCAAGGGCACGCTGCCGCTGATCGAACGGCATTTCGACTTCGACCGCAGCCGTTTCGTGGTGGTCGATCCGGACGACAGGGACCGCGCGCTGCTCGACGAGCGCGGCATCCGCTTCGTCCACGAGGCGGTGACGCGCAAGAACTACGAGGAACTCTTGACGCCGCTGCTGACCGCCGGCGAGGGACAGGGCTTCTGCGTCAACCTGTCGGTCGACACCGGCTCGCTCGACCTCATCCGGCTCTGCCGCGAGCTCGGCGTCCTCTACATCGACACCGTGGTCGAGCCCTGGCTCGGCTTCTATTTCGACAAGAACATGTCGAATGCCGAGCGCACGAACTATGCGCTGCGCGAGACGGTGCGCAAGGAGAAGCGCAAGAACCCCGGCGGCACCACCGCCGTCTCCTGCTGCGGCGCCAATCCCGGCATGGTCTCCTGGTTCGTCAAGCAGGCGCTCGTCGACATCGCCAAGGAAACCGGCATGGATTTCGACGAGCCGTCCTTCGACGACCGCGACGGCTGGGCCAAGCTGATGAAGAAGGCGGGCGTCAAGGGCGTCCACATCGCCGAGCGCGACACCCAGCGCGCCAAGCATCCGAAGCCGATGAACGTGTTCTGGAACACCTGGTCGGTCGAGGGCTTCCTGTCGGAAGGCATGCAGCCCTCCGAGCTCGGCTGGGGCACCCACGAGAAGTGGATGCCGAAGAACGCCCACCGCCACAAGAAGGGCTGCCAGGCGGCGATCTTCCTCGAACAGCCCGGCGCGAACACCCGCGTGCGTTCCTGGTGCCCGACGCCGGGCGCGCAGTACGGCTTCCTGGTGACGCACAACGAGTCGATCTCGATCGCCGACTATTTCACCCACACCAACAAGGACGGCGAGGTCACCTTCCGGCCGACCGCGCACTACGCCTATCATCCCGCCAACGACGCGGTGCTGTCGCTGCACGAGCTGTTCGGCGCCGCCGGCAAGATCCAGCCCGAGCTCCACGTCCTCGACGAGAACGAGATCGTCGACGGCATCGACGAGCTCGGGGTGCTGCTCTACGGCCACGAGAAGAACGCCTACTGGTACGGCTCGCAGCTGTCGATCGAGGAGACCCGCCAGCTCGCGCCCTATCAGAACGCCACCGGCCTGCAGGTGACCTCGGCGGTGCTCGCCGGCATGGTCTGGGCGCTGGAGAATCCGGAGGCCGGCATCGTCGAGGCCGACGAGATGGACTACCGGCGCTGCCTCGAGGTGCAGATGCCCTATCTCGGCCCGGTCAAGGGCTACTACACCAACTGGACGCCGCTGGTGGACCGGCCGGGCCTCTTCCCCGAGGACATCGACGAAAAGGACCCCTGGCAGTTCAAGAACATCCTGGTGCGCTGAGGCCGCCGGCCGGCGTTCTTCTCGAAGCGCGCCGGCGATCATCGGGGAAAATAGCTTCAGACGGCGATTTTCCCTTGACGCTCACGCCGTCTCGTTCTGAAACATTCCCCGAGGATGTCGGGCGGCGGACGATCGCCGCCTGCGGCCGCGGCAGCCGCCTCCGCCGCCAGATGCCGAACACGAGGACTTTGATGCGGACTTACAAGACGGCAGTCGCAGTCACCCTGGCCGCGCTCGCGCTCGGCGCCTGCCAGAGCAGCGAGCGCGCGGCGGTCGCGCCGAAGCCGCGCGGCATCGAGGGCCGCTGGAACGCCCTCGGCGGCCCGGTCGCGTATTCCGCGACCTTCAACAACGGCCATTTCGCCTCGGTCGAACAGGGAACCGGCGGCGTCCTCGCCACCGGCACCTATTCCAATCTCGGCCCCGGCCAGATCAACATCCTCTACACCTCGCGCACCACCAACCAGCAGCAGTCGGCGAACTGCAACCTCGTGCAGCCGGACCGGCTGGCCTGCGCCGCCTCGAGCGGCACGCGCTTCGAGTTCGGCCGGGCCTGACCCGGCCCGCCTGACGAGCAGAAGACGGGGAACGGAAGAAGGGACGACGGGGACGCCGCGGCGTGGCGCGCGGCAATTCCTGCCTCTCGCAAATCCGCCCCGGCTCGTCCCCGCCCGGCCGCAGCGGCAATCCATCCGCGATCTTTGTCCTTCGTCGCATTCAAATTTCGGCGCAATCCCCTATATCGGGCGGGCCGAGCGCCGGTGCCGCGCGCCTGCGGGCGCAGCGCCCGCAGGCGGCGTCGACGCCGGATCGGCCTATGCCGACCCTTACCCGGTCGGCAACGCAATCATTTCGGGATGGCAGGATGAACGCCCTCACCAAGACGGTCGCCGAGCGCGCCACCGGCCCTCTTCCGGCGGAACACCCGAGGGTCAAGACCGCCAAGATCGGTGTCCTCCTGGTCAATCTCGGGACGCCCGACGGCACCGACTTCAAGCCGATGCGGCGCTATCTCAAGGAGTTCCTCTCCGACAAGCGCGTCATCGAATGGCCGCGCATCGCCTGGTATCCGATCCTCTACGGCATCGTCCTCAACACCCGGCCGAAGAAGTCTGGCGCGGCCTATGCCGAGATCTGGAACACCGAGAGGAACGAGTCGCCGCTCAGAACCTTCACCCGCGCGCAGGGCGAAAAGCTCGCCGTCCGTCTCGCCGGCCACGGCGAGGTCGTCGTCGACTGGGCGATGCGCTACGGCACGCCGTCGATCGCCGAGCGCGCCGACTATCTGATGGGCGAAGGCTGCGACCGGATCCTCGTCTTCCCGCTCTATCCGCAATATTCCGCCTCGACCACGGCGACGGTGAACGACAAGTTCTTCGAGCACATGATGGCGCAGCGCTGGATGCCGGCGGTGCGCACGGTGCCCGCCTATCACGACGAGCCGGTCTATATCGACGCCCTCGCCCGGTCGATCGAGAGCCATCTCGAGAGCCTCAACTTCGAGCCGGAACACGTCATCGCCTCCTATCACGGCATCCCGCAGAGCTATTTCCGCAAGGGCGATCCCTATCACTGCCACTGCCAGAAGACCTCGCGGCTCCTCGACGAGCGGCTCGGCTGGCCGAAGGGGCGGCTGATCACCACCTTCCAGTCGCGATTCGGGCCGGAGGAGTGGCTGCAGCCCTATACGGACAAGACCGTCGAGAAGCTCGCCAAGGAGGGGGTGAAGTCGATCGCCGTCCTCAATCCCGGCTTCGTCTCGGACTGCCTCGAAACGCTGGAGGAGATCGCCGGCGAGGCGGGCGAGATCTTCCACGAGGCGGGCGGCGAGAACTTCTCGCACATCCCCTGCCTCAACGATTCCGAGCCCGGCATGGACGTCATCGAGGCGATGGTCCGGCGCGAACTCCGGGGCTGGCTCGACTGAGGGCTCAGAGGCCGCGCGGCTGTCGCCGGCCGCACGGCTCTTGCGTTTGCCGGCATTCGCGCGATAGTCGCTGACGGGGCGCGTCACATCACCGTCCGGCGCATCGCCGGCTCTGGAGACCCGAATGCTGACCTCCGGAACCATCCTCCTCGTCTTCCTCCTGTTCGTCGCCGTCGTCGTCCTCACCTCGACGATCAAGATCGTGCCGCAGGGCTACAATTACACCGTCGAGAATTTCGGCCGCTACACCCGCACGCTGGAGCCCGGCCTCTCCATCCTCGTCCCCTTCATCGAGCGGGTCGGCCGCAAGATGAACATGATGGAGCAGGTGCTCGACGTCCCGACCCAGGAGGTGATCACCCGCGACAACGCCTCGGTGGCGGCCGACGGCGTCGCCTTCTACCAGATCCTCGACGCCAAGGCGGCGGCCTACGAGGTCTCGGGCCTCGACAACGCCATCCTCAACCTGGTGATGACCAATCTCAGATCGGTCATGGGCTCGATGGACCTCGACGACCTCCTCTCCAACCGCGACACGATCTCGGAGCGGATCCTGCGCGTCGTCGACCAGGCCTCGCACTCCTGGGGCATCAAGATCACCCGCATCGAGATCAAGGACATCAATCCGCCGAAGAATCTGGTCGATGCCATGGCCCGGCAGATGATGGCCGAGCGCGAGAAGCGCGCCGATATCCTCGAGGCGGAAGGCGCGCGCAACGCCGCGATCCTGAGGGCCGAGGGCGAGAAGCAGAGCCAGATCCTGCAGGCCGAAGGCAAGCGCGAGGCCGCCTATCGCGAGGCCGAAGCCCGCGAACGCCTCGCCGAGGCGGAGGCGACCGCGACGCGGCTCGTCTCGGAAGCCATTTCCGCCGGCGACGTCCAGGCGATCAACTATTTCGTGGCGCAGAAATACACCGAGGCCATCGCCAAGCTCGCATCGGCGCCCAATCAGCGGGTCGTGCTGATGCCGCTCGAAGCCTCCTCGCTGATCGGCTCGGTCTCCGGCATCGCCGAGATCGCCAGGGCCGCCTTCGGCGATGACCGCGCCTCGACCCCGCCGCCTTCTTCGCCACGGCCGCCCCGCCGCGAACGTCCCGCCTTCCGCGTCCCCGACACGACCGGCGGCGCGGGGCCGGCACAGGCCGGGTGAGCGGCATGGACGCGCTTTTGCAGGCCTTCGCCGACTATGGCTGGTGGATCGTCGGCCTGGTGCTCCTGGTGCTGGAGGTGGTCGTCCCCGGCATCTATCTCGTCTTCTTCGGCCTCGCCGCCCTCGTCGTCGGCACCAATGCCTTCCTCGTCGGCGGCAGCGGCTGGTTCGGCTTTCCGCAACAGGTCATCGCCTTCGTCGTCGTCGCCGCCGTCGCGATCTATCTCGGCCGGCGCTGGTACGGCCAGGCGCCGGGGCCGGAGGACGCCGGCCCGCTCAACCGCCGCACCGGGCGTCTCGTCGGGCGGGAGGCGCGGCTCACCGACGCGATCGTCGACGGGCGGGGCCGCATCGCGCTGGAGGACAGCTGGTGGAGCGTCTCGGGCCCCGATCTGCCGCAGGGCACCCGGGTGCGGATCACCGGCGCCGACGGCGCGGTGCTGACGGTCGAGCCGGCACAGTGACAAAGGGGCGCCGTCGGCGGCGCCCCGGTCAGCCCTTGGCGAAATAGTAGCCGGCGAGGAACAGGCCGACGGCGATGACGAAGCTGCGCACCGCGATCTGGGGCACGCGCTTGGCGATCCACACCCCCGAATAGCCGCCGAGGGCGACGCCCGGCACCATGGCGAGCGCGCCGGGCCAGTTCACAACGCCCCCCGAAACGAAGACGACGATCGCGACGACGGCGATGACGTTGGCGAGGACGTTCTTGATGGCGTTGAGGCGGTGATAGTCGCCGCTGTCGGTGAGGCCCAGCGTCGCCAGCATCATGATGCCCATGCCGGCGCCGAAGAAGCCGCCATAGATCGAGGTGACGAACTGCATCAGCGGCGCGGCGACACCGCGCTTCTCGCTCCTCGACCCGGCCTCCCGCGGCGTCGGCTTCAGCAGCGGCCCGGCGGCGAAGAGCGCCGTCGCGCCGAGCAGCAGCCAGGGCACCGCGGCGGCGAACTGGGCGTTGTTCAGCCACAGCAGCAGCATCGCGCCGCAGAGCGAGCCGACGATCGAAACGGCGGCGAGGACGGCGATGCCCCGCCAGATCGTCCGGATGTCCTTGAGATACGGCAGCGTCGAGGTGAAGTAGCCCGGCAGATGGACGATCGAGGAGGTGGCGTTGGCCGAGATCGGCGGCACGCCGATGAGCGACAGCGCCCCGAAGGAAATGAAGGTGCCGCCGCCGGCGACCGCGTTGATCGCGGCCGCGGCAAAGCCGGCGAGAAAGAGCAGCAGGATGGTGAGGAGGGACATCGGCAGCAAGGTTAGGGTGAATCGGGGGCCGGTGATAGGCGAAATCGCCGGCCGATGCGACGCGGCGGCGGCCAGTCTCGGCGCGGCGAAACCCCGCGGGCAGGCGCCGCGGCGGCCGCGGCGACCGGGGCGGCGTCAGTCCGTCGGCCGCGCCTCGCGGGCGTAGAGCAGGACCAGTGCGATGATGATCAGCCCGAAGGTGATGTTCTTGCCGGCCTGGCCGATCTGGGCGATCGACAGGATCGACTGCAAAAGCACGACGATCAGCGTGCCGGCGATGGTGCCGACATAGCCGCCGGCGCCGCCCATGATGTTGGTGCCGCCGATGATCACCGCGGCGATCGGCACCAGCAGATAGTCGTTGCCCATGCCGAGATAGGTCTGCGAGGCGTAGCCGGTGAGGAGGATGCCGGCGAGGACGGCGCAGACGCCGGAGGCGACGAAGGCGCCGACATGGACGCGCCGGGTGGCGACGCCCGACAGGAACAGCGCCGGCTCGTTGTTGCCCGTGGCGTAGAGGAAGCGGCCGAAGCGCGAGCGGGCGAGGACGAGGATGGTGACGGCGGCAAGCACCGCCCAGACCAGCGGCGCCACCGGCAGGCCGCCGAGATTGCCCACCGCGAGGAAGCGCACGAAGCCCGGAATGGTGGAATCCGGCGGCTGGCCGTTCGTATAGACCATGGTCGCGCCCTCGAGGAGGGCGTTCATGCCGAGCGTCCAGACCAGCGAATGCAGCCGGAAGACCGCGACGCCGATGGCGTTGACGAGGCCGACGCCGATCCCGACGAGCAGCGCCGCCCCGACCGCGACGGCGAAGCCGTAGCCCTCACCGTAGAGCGTCGCCATCAGGATCGATGAGAAGGTGAGGTTCCACGGCACCGAGAGATCGATCTGGCCGGTGAGGATGACCAGCGTCTGGCCGATGGCGATGATGCCGATGAAGGTGGCGATCTGCAGCTGCGCCTTGACGTTCGCCCAGGAGGCGAAGGCCGGGTTGAGGATCACCGCGACGACGATGAGCACGACGAGCAGCGCGTAGGACACGGCGACGCCGTGGCGGGTGAAGGCGCCGAAGCGGCTCTTGAGGGTGGCCGTGGTCATCGGATCAGCTCCTCAGCACCGCGAGGCGGTTGCGGGCCCTCAGCGTCCAGGCGTTGCCGAACATCAGGACGACGATCAGGATCGCCCCCTGGAAGACGCTCTGGTAGAAGGACGAGACGCCCGCGGCGAACAGCACGCTGACGATGATCGAGATGAAGAAGGCCGCGACGATCGGCCCGAGCGCGACGCCCCTGCCGCCACCGAGGATCGCCCCGCCGAAGACCACGGCGGCCACCGAGTTCAGCGTGTAGGACGTGCCGACGGTGGCGTCGCCCGACGTGGTCTGGGCGGTGAGGAAGAGACCGGCGCAGGCGGCGAGGAAGCCGCCGATCACATAGGCCGAGACCAGTGTCCGCGGCACGTTGATGCCCGACATGTGCGCCCCGCCCGGATTGTCGCCGACGGCGTAGATCGCCGTGCCGAGCCGCGAGCGCATGATCGGCATGCGCAAGCACAGCGCGACGACGAGGAGGACGATCAGCGAATAGGGCAGATAGCCCCAGGCGCCGGTCAGCGTCGAGGCGTAGTAGCCCGGCACCGAGCCGCCCGGCTGCGGCCTGATGAGCAGCGCGAAGCCGGAATAGATGTAGAGCGTCGCCAGGGTGACGATGATCGGCTGGATCCGGCCGTAGGCGACGAGGAGCCCGTTGACCAGCCCCGCCGCCGAGCCCGCCGCGAGCGTCAGCAAAACGACGCCGACGACGCTCGCCGGGCTGTCGCCCATATAGGTGGCGGCGATGGTGTTGGAGAGCGAGACGATGGCGCCGACCGAGAGGTCGACGCCGCCGGTGAGCACGACGGTGAGCTGGGCGAGGGCCGCCAGCGCCAGCGTCGTGCCCTGGTTGGCGAGCAGGCGGAAGCCGAAGGGCGAGAGGATCAGCGGCTGCTGGTACCAGTAGTAGCCGAGCAGGACGATCAGGCCGACGACGGCGAGCAGCGAGGAACGGTAGCGACGAAGGCTCACTGGGCTGCCTCCGCCATGTCGGCGCCGGCCGCGTTCCGGCCGCGGCCGACGCCGAGCGAGGCGGCGAGGATTTCCTCCTCGGTGATGTTTCCGCCTTCGAGGGTCAGCGCCACGCGCCCGCCGTCCATCACCGCGACCCGGTGGCAGAGCCCGATCAGCTCGCTGGTTTCCGTCGAATAGAGGATCACGCCCTTGCCCTCCCGCGTGAGGCCGACGATGAGTTCGTAGAAGGCCTGCTTGGTGCCGACGTCGATGCCGCGCGTCGGATCGTAGAACAGGAACACGTCGGCGCCGGTCTCCAGCCACTTGGCGAGCACCAGCTTCTGCTGGTTGCCGCCCGACAGCGACCGGGCCGGCAGTTCCATCGACGCCGCCTTGACGGAGAGGCGCTCCATCATGCGGCCGACGAAAGCCCTTTCCCTGGCGGCGCTGACGAAGCCGAAGCGGCCGAGGCGCGAGAGCACCGAGAAGGTGATGTTTTCGCGAACGCTCATCGGCAGGACGAGGCCTTCCGTCTTGCGGTCCTCGGGGATCAGCGCGATGCCGCTCTCCATGGCCGCCTTCGGCGAAGAGAGCCGCACCGGCCGGCCGTCGATCAGCGCCTCGCCGGCGACGCCCCGATAGGCGCCGAACAAAGCGAGGAGCAGCGTCCCCTGCCCCTGGCCCTCGAGGCCGGCGAGGCCGAGCACCTCGCCGCGGCGCAGCGAGAGGGAAACGTCGGCAAGGTCGGAGCCGACCGAAAAGCCGGAGAGTTCGAGGAGCGGCGGCTCGTCGCGCGAGACCTCCGTGCGCTCCGGAAACGACCGCTCGACCCGCTGGCCGAGCATCATCTCGACGATCTCGGCGTCGCTCGCCTCGCGCGCCGCCACCGTCGCGACGTGGCGGCCGTTGCGGAAGATCGTCATCCGGTCGACGAATTCGCGGATCTCGCTCATCCGGTGGGAGATGAAGATCACCGAGGTGCCGGCGGCCTTCAGCTTGCGCAGGAGGTCGAACAGCCGCTGCACCTCCTTGCGGCCGAGCGCCGAGGTGCCCTCGTCGAGGATCAGGAGCTTGGGCTCTTTCGACAGCGCCTTGAAGATCTCGACGAGCTGGCGGTCGGCGAGAGACAGGTCGCTGACATGGGCGCCCGGCGCGATGTGGCCGACGCCGAGACTGTCGAACAGCGCCCGCACGTCGCTGCGCATGCGCCGCTGGTCGATCTGGCCGAGGGGGCCGGTCGGCTCGTGGCCGACATAGATGTTCTCGGCCACCGTGAGATGCGGAAACAGCGACAGCTCCTGGAACACCGTCGCGACGCCGTGATGCGCCGCCTCGGCGGGGCCGGAGAACTGCACCGTCTCGCCGGCGAGGGTGATCGTCCCCGCATCGGGGCGCTGAACGCCGCTCAGCACCTTCACGAGGGTCGACTTGCCGGCGCCGTTCGCCCCGAGCAGGGCGTGGATCTCGCCGGCGCGGCAGGAAAAGTCCGCCGCTTCCAGCGCATGGACGCCGCCGAAGCTCTTGGAGATGCCCCGCGCGTCGAGCAGCGGGCGGCCCTCCTCTAACGGGGCCTTGTCGGTTCCTGGACGCAAATCGCACTCTCCGCCCGATTGTCGGCGCCGGCCGGACCGCCGGCACCGCTGCAAGGCCGGCACGGCCGCCGGCGGGGCGACGAGGCTCCGCCGAGGGCGATGCCGGATCAAGCGGCGGCCGGCCGAAGACGGGGGGTACCGCCTCTGCCGGCGCGCCGCTTCCGGCCGCTCTCAGACCTTCTGCTTGAGGATCTGGTTGACGTCGAAATCGAGACCGCAGACCGGGATCGAGATCGGCGTGAAGAAGCTGTCGGGCAGGTCGGGGAAGAAGTTCTCGCCGGACTTCAACGTATCCGTTGTCGCCGTCGGCAGCGGCGCGCTCACCGAACGCGGCGTCTCCTTGCCCTGCAGGATGTCCAGCGCGACCTTGATCGACAGCGCCGAGAGCGCCGGCGACTGGCCGATCGACAGCATCGGGAACTTCAGCTCGGAGGCGAGCTTGCGGAAGCCGTTTTCCGCCTCGCCGGCGATCGGCGGAATGTCCATGCCGGCCTGCTGGAAGGCGCGCACCACGCCGGTGTCGCCGCCCTGGCTCCAGACGCCGTCGAACTTGGTGCCCGAGGCGAGGGCGTTGGCCGTCACCTTCTGGGCGGTGCCGTCGTCCCAGTTGCCGTAGATCTCGGTGGTCTTGATCTCCGGATGCTTGCCGAAGACGTCGTTGGCCGCACGGGTGCGCTCCTGGTCGACGAAGGTGCCGGCGACGCCGCGCACCACCAGGATGTTGCCCTTGCCGCCGGTCTTGTCGACGATGAAGTCGGCCCACTGCTTGCCCATGGAATACTGGTCTTCGTTGACCAGCACGGCGTTTTCGGTGGTGACGACGTTGTCGAAGGAAACGACGAGGATGCCGGCGTCGACCGCCTGGTCGACGACGGAGTTGAGGCCGGTCGGCGACGCGGCGTTGAGGATGATCGCATCCACCCCGGACAGGATCATCTGGTTCATCTGGGCGATCTGGGCCGAGACCTCGTTGCCCGAGCTCGTCGCCTGGAAGCTCGCGATCATCGGCTTGACGTCGTCGCGCTCCGTATACGCCTTGGCGATCTGCACCATCTCGGTGCGCCAGGTGTTGCCGATATAGGAGTTGGAGAGCGCGATCTTGAACGGGCCGCTCTTGGCCTCGCGCTTCACCATCGGGGTGTCGGACGCCCAGGGCATGATGCACTTGTCGGCGGCGAAGGCCCGCCGCCCCATCAGGCCCGACACGGCCGTCGCCGCGACGCCGCCGGCGACGCTTTTGATGAACTGCCTGCGCTGCATGCTGGTCTCCTCCCGCGGTTCGTCGCGGCCCTGCGCCACCTCCCAGCGGCTGCCGATCCGGCCGGACATCAACGCATACATTATGCACCTGCGGACCGCGAGGTGAAGGACCGATCGCGCTGCAAGTGCAAGGCAAGGCGAAAATTCATGCTCCGGTAAGATTCGCCCCCGGCCGCTCCGGTCCATTTCGCAGCCGCCGCCGAGCAGGCGGCGTTGCGACCCGGGACGAGCCGGGCTACAGCTTGCCCAGACCAAAAATTCTGGGAGGAAATCATGGTCAAACGGGCACTCATGCTTGCCGCGACCGCGGCAGGCACGCTGGCGTTGTCGCCCGCCTCGGCACAGACCACCGAACTGCGATTCCAGTGCTACCAGGACGGCAACGAGTGCCAGAGCTGGGGCGAGGAGATCGCAAAGTTCGAGAAGGCCAATCCGGACATCAAGGTGACGATCGACGAGGTGCCCTACAAGGCGATTCTCGAGAGCCTCCCCGTCCAGCTCGCCGGCGGCAGCGGCCCCGACGTCGCCCGCGTCAGCGATCTGGGCGGCCTGGCGCGGTACATGCTCGACCTGCGGCCGCATCTCAAGGACGCCGACTACTGGGAGAAGAACTACGGCGCCGAGCTGAAGTGGACGCGGGTCAACGGCGAGGGCGACGACGGCATCTACAACCTGCCGGACCAGCTCACCATCACCGGGCCCTTCGTCAACAAGACCCTGTTCGACCAGGCCGGCGTCGCGATGCCGGGCGACAAGGCCACCTGGGACGACTGGGCGAAGGCCTCCGTCGAGGTCGCCAAGGCGACGCAGACGCCCTACCCGATGGCGATGGACCGCTCCGGCCACCGCTTCGCCGGACCGGCGATCTCCTACGGCGCGCAGTATTTCGACGACAGCGGCAAGCCGATCACCGTCGACGAAGGCTTCAAGAAGTTCGCCGAGGCCTTCGTGAAGTGGAACGAGGACGGCACCGTCGCCAAGGACGTCTGGGCAGGCTCCGGCGGCGCCACCTATCAGGACGCCTCGAAGGAGTTCATCAACGCCTCGCTGGTGTTCTACATGTCGGGCTCCTGGCAGGTCGCGCGCTTCGGCAAGGAGATCGGCGACGCCTTCGACTGGGAAGTGGTCTCGCCGCCCTGCGGGCCGGCCGCCTGCACCGGCATTCCGGGCGGCGCCTCGATCGTCGGCTTCAAGCACACCAAGCACCCGGAGGCGGTCGCCAAGCTGCTCGACTTCATGGCGCAGCCGGACGTCTATGCCGACTTCATCGGCAAGACCCGGGCGATCCCGGCCAACAAGGGCCTGCAGGAAAAGGGCGTCGACTATTCCGGCGCGCCGGACAACGTGAAGAAGGCGCTCGCCAAGTTCACCGAGGCGGCGGGCCAGCTTTCCGACCGGGCCTTCGCCTTCCAGGGCTACAAGAACAACCGCGCCATCATGAACGCTACCGTCGCCCGGCTGACCCAGGCGATCGTCGGGGAATCCAGCCTCGACGAGGCGTTCGGCCGCATCGACGCCGACGTCGACGAGGCGGTCAAGGCGGCAGGCGACGCGAAATAAGGGACCGGGGCCGCTCCGGCGGCCCCGCCCTCACCCGCATGATTCCCGCGCGAAGGGAGGGCCTTTTCCTTCGCGTCCGGGAGGAAGGCCCGCGGAAATCCGATGTTCAAGCCCCTCACCCAGGCAGTCCAGCTCGGCTACCGGACGGCGTTCAACCTGTTCGAATGGCCGATGGCCGGCGCCCAGCGCCTCGTCGGCATCTCCCGCGTCGCCTGGCTGTTCCTGTTGCCGAACCTGTTGATCTTCGGCCTGTTCACCTTCCTGCCGATCATCCTCAACTTCTTCTACGCGACCACCGGCTCGGACGCGATCCTGCTCTCCCAGCGCCCCTATGTCGGGGCCGAGAACTTCTCCTCGCTGCTGTCCTGCACCGACTATCTCGACCCGAACAGCTGCCGGCGCGACGTGTTCTGGCGCGCGGTCTACAACACCGGCTGGTTCGTGGTGCTGCAGGTCGGCTTCATGATCGCCTTCTCGCTGGTCACGGCGCTGATCCTCAACCGCGACATCCCGCTGAAAGGCTTCTTCCGCGGCGTGTTCTTCTATCCCGTCCTGCTCTCGCCGGTGGTCGTCGCGCTGATCTGGAAGTGGATCCTGCAGCGCTACGGCATCTTCAATGCCGGCCTCGAGGATCTCGGCCTCGCCCCCGTCGACTGGCTGATCGATGCCCACTGGGCGTTCTTCTGGATCATCTTCGTCTCGATCTGGGCGCATATGGGCTTCTACACACTGATCCTGCTCGCCGGCCTGCAGGCGATCCCCTCCGACGTCTACGAGGCGGCGGAGATGGACGGCGCCTCGCGCTTCAGGGTGTTTTCGAAGATCACCATGCCGCTGTTGATGCCGACCATGGTCGTCGTCGTCGTGCTCAGCCTCATCCGGGCGGTGCAGGCCTTCGACGAGATCTTCGTCCTGACCGGCGGCGGGCCCGGTTCGGCGACGACGCTGATCCTGCAATACATCTACGAGACGGGCTTTGCCTCGCGCCCGCAGCTCTTCGGCCTCGCCGCCGCGGCCTCGATCCTGATGGCGGTGGTGCTGCTGGTGCTGACGCTCCTGCAGCTGCGCGCGACGCGAAGCCAGGCGGAGGGCTGAGCCGATGGTCTGGTCGTTCATTTCGAGGACCCGCGGCCGCGGCCGCTTCGACGTCACCGACTGGCTCACCTGGGGCTATCTGATCCTCGGCATCGTCCTGATGTTCGGGCCGGTTCTGTGGGTGGCGATGAGCTCCTTCAAGACCGACGCCGCCCTGTCGGAATATCCGCCGAGCTTCCTGCCGTTCGCCCCGAAGACGGTGATGGTCGAGGGCTACGACGACCCGCTGCCGCTCTACGAGATCACCGCCGGCGAACACCGGGGCGAGGTGCTGGCGCAGATCCGCCGCATCGGCCTCAACGCCCAGATGGTCGATCCGCAGAACCCGGCCGAGAAGATCAACGTGAAGATCGGCGACCGGGCGCCGGCGCGCGAATTCGCCATGGCCTTCGAAAACTATTCGAAGCTGTTCGAGCGCTTCAACTTCATGCGCTACTTCTGGAACAGCGTCTTCATCACCGTGGTCGCGACGATCATCACGGTGATCTTCAATTCGATGGCGGCCTTCGCGCTGGCGAAATACCGCTTCCGCGGGCGCACCACCGTCTTCCTCCTGATCATCGCCACCTTGATGATTCCGCCGACCATCAACCTCGTGCCGATCTATCTGGTGGTCAACGAGCTCGGCCTCGTCAACACGCCCTGGGGCGTCATCTGGCCGGCGGTGGCGACGCCGACCGGCGTCTTCCTGCTGCGCCAGTACATGCTGACGATCCCGGACGACCTGCTCGACGCGGCGCGCATGGACCACGCCTCGGAATGGCGGGTCTACTGGCGGATCGTCCTGCCGCTCGCCGCCCCGGCCATCGCCGTTTTGATCATCTTCTCGGTGATGTGGCGCTGGAACGAGTTCCTCTGGCCGCTGATCGTCCTCACCCGCTCGGAGGAATTCACGCTGCAGCTCGCCCTCAACGCCTTCCAGGGCGACCTGCAGACCTCCTGGAGCGGGCTTCTCGCCATGACGGTGCTGACGCTGCTGCCCATCACCATCGTCTTCGCGCTGCTGCAGAAGAACATCACGGCCGGCATCGCCCAGAGCGGCGTGAAATAGCTGATCGGAGTGACAATGGCCGTCGTCGAACTTCAGAAGCTGGTCAAGGACTATGCCGGATTCCGCGCCATCCACGGGGTGGACCTGCGGATCGACGACGGCGAGTTCTGCGTCTTCGTCGGCCCATCCGGCTGCGGCAAGTCGACCCTTCTGAGGATGATCGCCGGGCTGGAGGAGATCTCGGACGGCGAACTCAGGATCGACGGCAGGAGGGTCAACGAGGAGCGGGCGGCCGAGCGCGGGCTCGCCATGGTGTTCCAGAGCTATGCGCTCTATCCGCACATGACGGTGCGCGAGAACCTCGCCTTCGGGCTGGAGAACATCAAGACCCCGAAGGACGAGATCCGCCGGCGCGTCGACGAGGCGGCGCGCATGCTGCAGATCGGCGACTACATGGAGCGCCGGCCGAAGCAGCTTTCCGGCGGCCAGCGCCAGCGCGTCGCGATCGGCCGCGCCGTGGTGCGCGAGCCGAAGGTGTTCCTGTTCGACGAACCCCTGTCCAATCTCGACGCCGAGCTGCGCGTCGTCATGCGCGGCGAGATCTCGCAGCTCCACCGCCGGCTCGGCAACACGATGATCTACGTCACCCACGACCAGGTCGAGGCGATGACCATGGCCGACAAGATCGTCGTCCTGAAGCTCGGCACGATCCAGCAGGTCGGCTCGCCGCTCGACCTCTACAACCGCCCGGCCAACCAGTTCGTCGCCGGCTTCATCGGCTCGCCGCGGATGAACTTTTTCGAGGCGACGGTGGCGGAGCAGGCGCGCGGCGGCATCGTCGCGACCGACGAAGGCGGCCGCAGGGTCGAGGCGGCGGTGTCGCCGGAGAGGGTCGAGCCGGGCGCACCGGTGACCCTCGGCGTCAGGCCGGAGCATCTCGAAATCGGCTCGGAGCGCGGGCATCCGGTCACCGTCGAGACGATCGAACAGCTCGGCGGCGAATCCTATCTCTACTGCAGGGACAGCAACGGCCGGCCGATCACCGTCCACAAGTCCGGCCAGACCCGGATCAGGGCGGGCGAGGAGGCAAAGGTGTTCTTGCCGGCGGAGGCGATCCACGTCTTCAGAGAGGACGGATCGGCGCTCGAACGGCTCAGGATCGGCGAGGAAGCGTGAGGCCGGGATTCACTTCAGTCCCGAACGATTGAACGATGGCGGCTGTGCACCCCCCTCTGTCCTGCCGGACATCTCCCCCGCAAGGGGGGAGATCGATCGCGCGCCCGCGTCCCGCCAGACGTTCATTGTCGTGGTTGGCGCACTCGTCGACGAACTCAGCGCAAGCGGCCAAACCGCTGATCTCCCCCCTTGTGGGGGAGATGGCTGGCAAGCCAGAGGGGGGTGCCTCGGCGCAAACTTCGCATAGCCGGCATCTGAAGGCCTATCCCGTCGCGCCGCATAGCAGAGTCCGCACCTTCGCCCTGCCGCGCCTCCCGGATTCCAGAGGACCCCACCCATGACCATCCTTCGCGCCAGCGGCCCGGCGCAGGAGACGCGCTGCGGCCTGAAGCTGCCGCTCAATCTCGGCTTCACCCTCACCGTCGAGGCGCTGGGCGACGGGCTGACCCGCATCGCCGTCGTCCCCGAGGGCGGCCTTGCCGTCGACCGGACCTGGATGATCGCGCCGGACGGCGACACGCCCTGGGAGGGCCGTGACCGGCTGTCCGTCGAGGGCTTCGCGCCGCCGGGCGTCGTCCACGAGACCGCCGATGGGATCGCCACCCTCACCGCCGGCGACACCCGCATCCGCGTCGAGCCTGCGCCGCTGCGCCTGACGGTCCAGAGGCGTGACGGCGAAGGCTGGCGCACCCTCCTGAAGGACCGCGAACGCAGCGCCTACGACTTTCTGGAAAAGCGCGGCGTGCTTCGCCACTACCAGACGCGGCCGGCCGCCGACCGGCATTTCGGCCTCGGCGACAAGACCGGCCCGCTCGACCGCACCGGCCGGCGCTTCCGGGTGCTGCAGATCGACTCGATGGGCTACGATGCCGAACTGACCGATCCGCTCTACAAGCATGCGCCCTTCGTCATCGTGGAAGGCGCGGACGGAACCGCCACCGGCCTTCTCTACGACACCATGGCGGAGATGGCGGTCGATCTCGGCGCCGAGCACTCGAACTATTACGAGCCCTACCGCCACGTCGAGATCCTCGAAAAAGGCCTCGTCCTCTACGTCCTCGACGGCCCGCGCATCGCCGACGTCGTGCCGCGGCTGATGCGCCTCACCGGCCGGCCGCATCTGCCGCCGCGCTGGTCGATGGGCTTCGCCTTCACCACCATGCACCATGCCGACGCGCCGGACGCGCAGGCCGTGATGACGAATTTCGCCGAGCGCTGCCGCCGCGACGACATCCCGATCAGCGCCATCCATTCGGGCTCGGGCTACACGACGCGCGCCGACGGCAGGCGCTACGTCTTCACCTGGAACGAGACGAAGTTCCCCGACCGCAAGGCGTTCTTCGCGCGGCTGAAGGAGCTCGGCTACCACAGCTGCGCCAACGTCAAGCCGGTGCTCCTGAAGGAGCATCCCGCCTATCCGGAGGCCGCCGCCAGGGGCCTCTTCGTCAAGCGCCAGGACGGCGGGCCGGCCGTCGAGATGTTCTGGGGCGGCGAGGGATCGAGCCTCGACCTCTCCAATCCCGCCGCCGTCGCCTGGTGGCAGGCGGGGATCGCCGAAAAGGTGCTCGGCGAGGGCTTCGACGCGGCCTGGAACGACAACAACGAGGCCGAACTCTGGGACGAGACGGCGAGCGTCGACGGCTTCGGCCGGCCCCTGCCCGCCATCGACGCCAAGCCGCTGCAGGCGCTGCTGATGACCCGCGCCACCTTCGAGGCGACGCGCGACCGCGATCCGGACAGGCGCCCCTATACAATCAGCCGCGCCGGGCCGATCGGCATCGCCCGCTACGGCGAGACCTGGACGGGCGACAACTACACCTCCTTTCACACGCTGAAGTGGAACATCCGTAACGGCCTGTCGATGAGCCTTTCCGGCATGCCGTTCATCGGCCACGACATCGGCGGCTTTGCCGGGCCGAAGCCGGGACCCGAGCTCTTCACCCGCTTCGTCCAGCTGATGGCGCTGCACCCGCGCGCGGTGATGAATTCCTGGAAGCCGCAGCTCGCCGAGCCGGTGAACCTGCCCTGGATGCACCCGGAAGCGACCGAAAACGTCAAGGCGGCGCTGCGGCTGCGCTACCGCTTCCTGCCGCTGATCTATTCGCTCGCCCATCACTGCCACCAGGCCGGCGAGCCGATCGTCGCGCCGCTGTTCTATCACTTCGCCGATGCCGCCTGCCGGAACGATCCCGACGCCTTCATGCTCGGGCCGGACGTCCTCGTCGCGCCGAACGTCACCGAGGGCGCCGCAACGGTTTCGGTGGATCTGCCCGCGGTCGCGGGCGGCTGGCACGACTATTGGAGCGAGACGATGCATCCGGGCGGAAGCCACGTCACCGTCGCCGCTCCGCTCGACCGCCTGCCGATCTTCGTGCGTTCGGGAGCCGTGCTGCCGCTCGCCTTCGACTGGCCGGCGACGAGTCCCCATGAAGCCAAGGCCGTGGCGTTGACGGCGTTCGCCGCCCCCGCCGACGCCGCTTCGACGAGCCGGCGCACCATCTTCTTCGACGACGGCGAGAGCTGGAGATACCGGGATGGCGACTGCTCGCGGCTTGCCTGCGACCTTGCCTGCGACGACGCCCGCGTCCGCCTCACCGTTACCGAAGAGGCGACCGGCCGCGGCCGGCCGGACCTCTTCGTCGAAATCCGCGGCATCGCAGAAAGGTCAGCGGAGCATAGCTTGCCGTGACCCGGGGCATAGGCCCGTCGCGCGGTCATTCTTGCGACGGGGACCCACAAGATTCAAAGATCACTTTTCGGACACAACAGGCCGGCCACCTGTCCGATGCATCGATGTTGGAGACCCCTGTAGACGCATCAACGCTTCGTCATCCCGGGCTTGACCCGGGATCCATTCCTCTGCCTCGCAACCGGGAAATCGGCCCGGATAGCGCACCGACATCGTATTGATCTGTCGCTGCAGCGGCAATGATTTGGAATGGATCCCGGCTCGGGGGCCGGGATGACGACGCGTTGAGAGTTCTTCACCAGGCGAACCAGTTCGACCGCGGTCGTGATGCCCGGCCGCAGATAAGGACAACCGTCATGACCTCGCCCTTCTCCCTCGTCCTCGACAGCCGCTGCGAGCTCGGCGAAGGACCGGTCTGGTCGGGCGCCGAGCAGGCGCTCTACTTCGTCGACATCAAGGGCATGAAGCTCCATCGCTTCGAGCCGGCAAGCCGGCGCCACACCACCATCGGCCTTTCGGAAGAGATCGGCTGCTTCGCGATCCGCAAGGGCGGCGGCTTCGTCGCGGGCCTGCGCTCCGGCGTCTGGCATCTCGGCCCCGACGGCGAGCGCATCGCCATGCTGGCGCCGAACGCCGAGCCCGCGGCGACCAACCGCTTCAACGACGGGCGCACCGACCCGCGCGGCCGCTTCGTCCTCGGCACCATCGACGAGACCGGCGACGGCGGCACGGCCGGCCTCTATCGCTACGACAGGCGCGGGCTCGAGAGGATCGAGGGCGGCATCATGACCTCCAACGGCCTCGCCTTCTCGCCGGACGGCCGCACGATGTACCACTCGGACACGCCGCGCTTTGCCGTCTACGCCTACGACTACGACGAGGAGACGGGTGCGGCGACGAACCGCCGGGTCTTCGCCCGGCTCGACCCCGATGCCGCCGACCGCGCCCGGCCGGACGGCGGCGCCGTCGACGCCGAAGGCTGCTACTGGTCGGCGCTCTGGGAGGGCGGCCGGGTGCAGCGCCGTTCACCGCGCGGCGAGCTGCTCGCCGAATATCCCGTGCCGGCCCGGTGCACGACGATGGTCGCCTTCGGCGGCAGGGACCTGAGGACGCTCTACGTCACGTCGGCGCGGAGCGGCCGCGCGCCCGAGGAACTGGAGCGCCTGCCGCATTCCGGCGGGGTCTTCGCCATGGAGACCGAGGTTCCGGGCCTTGCCGAACCGCTCTTCGACGCGGAGGTCTGAGCCATGGACGCGACGCCTCAGGCCACCCCCGATGACCGCGTATGCTACCGCTCCCTCGAAGGGCGCTCGGTGCTCGTCACCGGCGGTGCGTCGGGGATCGGCGAGGCGATCGTCCGCGCCTTCGCGGCGCAGCGATCGCGGGTCGCCTTTCTCGACGTCGACGTCGCGGCGGGCGAGCGCGTCGCCGCGGAAACGGGGGCGAGCTTCACGGCCTGCGACGTCACCGACACCGAGCGGCTGCGCGCGGCGATCGCTGCGATCGAGGCGGCGGCGGGCGGCGTCGACGTCCTCGTCAACAATGCCGGCAAGGACGACCGGCACGAGATGGGCGCCGTCGAGCCCGAGTATTGGCGGCGGATGCTGTCGCTCAATCTCGACCACCAGTTCTTCGCCACCCAGGCGGTGTCGAAGGGCATGGCGGCGAAGGGCGGCGGCTCGGTCGTCATGCTCGGCTCGATCTCCTGGATGCGCGGCCGGCCGGGCATGGTCGGCTATACGACGGCGAAAGCCGCAATCAACGGCATGACGAGGACCCTCGCCCGCGAGCTCGGGCCGTCGGGAATCAGGGTGAACTGTCTCGTCCCCGGCGCGATCCTCACCGAGCGCCAGAAGGCGCTGTGGCTGACGCCGGAGCTCGACGCCGAGTTCATCCGCCTGCAGGCACTGAAGTTTCGCCTCGACGCCGGCCACGTCGCGCGGCTCGCCCTCTTCCTCGGCTCCGACGAGAGCGCCGGCTGCACCGGCGCCAATTTCGTCGTCGATGCCGGCCTCACCCAGAACTGACGCGCGGAAAGGCGCCCGGAACGATGCGCTGCGAACCGGCCGACGGCGGCTTCGACCTTTTCCTCGACGACCGCCTCATCCTCTCGCACCGACGGGAGGCGCCCGCCGTCTTCCTCGGCCGCGGCGAGGAGCGGATGGCGATGTATCGCGGCAATTTCGACATCGAGGACTACGTCACCGCCCGCCTGCCGCTTGCCGATGCCGCGCCGTCGCGGCAGGGCGACGGCTGGCGCATCGCGCTCGCGCCCTCGCCCGCCGAGCCGCCGCTGCTTTGGCTGACGGTGACCGCCGAGCCCGGTCGCTCGATGCTTCGGGTCGAAGCCGCCGCACCCGGCTTCAACCGCTTCTGGCTGCGGCTCGTCGCGGAGGAGGGCGAACGTCTCTTCGGCGGCGGCGAGCAGATGTCCTATCTCGACCTTTCCGGCCGGCGCTTTCCGATGTGGACCTCCGAGCCCGGCGTCGGCCGCGACAAGACGACGGCGATCACCTTCGAGGCGGACCGGACGGGGCGCGCCGGCGGCGACTACTTCAACACCAACTATCCGCAGCCAACCTTCCTCTCCTCGCGCCGCTACGCCGCGCATGTCGAGACCACCGCCTATGCGGTCCTCGACTTCCGCCACCGGGGCTTCCACGAGATCGAGGTCTGGGCGATGCCGGAGCGCATCGAGTTCTTCGCGCGGGGTTCGATCGCCGGCCTCGTCACCGCCATGGCCGATCGCTTCGGCCGCCAGCCGAAGCTGCCGGACTGGGCGATGGAAGGCGCGATCGTCGGGCTGAAGCACGGGGCCGCCTCCTTCGACACGCTCGAACGCTACGTCGAAGCGGGCGCGGCGGTCTCGGCGCTCTGGTGCGAGGACTGGTCGGGGGTGCGCGAGACCTCCTTCGGCACCCGCCTCTTCTGGGACTGGCAGGCGAGCGGGACGCGCTATCCGGACCTGAAGCGCCGCATCGCAGAACTCGGCGAACGCGGCATCCGCTTCCTCGGCTACGTCAATCCTTATCTCTGCGACGACGGCGCGCTGTTCCGCGAGGCCGAGGCGAAGGGCTATTTCGCGACCAACGAGGCGGGCCGCACCCATCTCGTTGATTTCGGCGAGTTCGACTGCGGCGTCGTCGACTTCACCGATCCCGACGCCTGCCGCTGGTTCGAGGAACGGGTGATCGGCGAGAACATGCTGGATCTCGGCCTGTCCGGCTGGATGGCCGATTTCGGGGAATATCTGCCGATCGACCTCCATCTGAAGAACGGCGCCGATCCGCGGCTGATGCACAACCTGTGGCCGGTGCTCTGGGGGGCGGTGAATGCCCGCGCCGTCGAGAAGCGCGGGCGCACCGGCGACGTGGTGTTCTTCATGCGGGCCGGCTATTCGGGCATCCAGGCGCACTGCCCGCTCGTCTGGGCGGGGGACCAGTCGGTCGACTTCTCCCGCCACGACGGCCTCGTCACCGCCATCGTCGGGGCGCTGTCCTCCGGGCTCCTCGGCAACGCCTATCACCACTCCGACATCGGCGGATACACCAGCCTCTTCGGCAACCTCCGCACCCCCGAGCTGATCATGCGCTGGGCGGAGATGGCGGCCTTCACGCCGGTGATGCGGAGCCACGAGGGCAACCGGCCGAAGCAGAACCTGCAGATCCACGAGGACGGCGCGGTGCTCGCCCACTTCGCCCGGATGACACGAATCCACCGGGCGCTCCTGCCCTATCTCTCATCGCTGCGCGACGAGGCGGCGGAAAAGGGCTGGCCGCTGCAGCGGCCGCTGTTCTTCCATCACGAGGAGGACCGCCGCTGCTTCGAGGTCTTCGACGCCTATCTCTTCGGCCGCGACATGCTGGTCGCGCCGGTCTGGAAGGCCGGAGAGACGCGGTGGACGACTTATCTGCCTCAGGGCGAGACATGGGTGCATCTGTGGTCGGGCGAAACATTCGCCGGCGGCGGCGAGGTCACCGTCGAGGCGCCCATCGGCGCGCCGCCGGTGTTCTGGCGACAGGGCTCGGCCTTCGCCGCCTGCTTCGAAGCACTGCGCCGGCTCTGATATGACCGGCAGCCTGATGCTTCGTATCGAGACATTCGACCCGCAACACTTCAACGTTTCTTTAGGTGGGAGACTTTAAGCAAAGAAGAGTTGCTCTGCGATCGTTGGGGGGATCGACCGGCATGCGCGTGATGGTCATCGACGACAGCCGATCGAGCGCCGCCGCCATCGCGGCCAGGATCGCGGAGATCCCGGGGCTGCGCGCCTCGGTCTGCCTCGACCCGGAACTCGCGCTCGAGGAATGCCGGCGCTGCCAGTTCGACCTCGTCCTCGTCGACTACGTCATGCCGAAGCTCGACGGCATCGAGGTGCTGAAGGTCCTGCGCGGCCTCGATCGCTACCGGCTGGTGCCGATGATCATGGTCGCCTCGACCATCGGCCAGGAACTGAAACGCGAAGCCATCCAGGCCGGCGCCACCGACTTTCTGAACAAGCCCTTCGACTGGGTGGAATTCGAGGCACGGGTGCGCAATCTCGTCGCCCTGCGCCAGGCCCAGATCGAGCTCTCCGACCGCGCCAGCCTGCTCGCCGCCGACGTCGCGGCGGCAACGGCGAAGCTCGTGGCGCGGGAGGAAGAGATCATCTGGCGGCTGGCGCGGGCCATCGAATTCCGCGACGGCACGACGGGAGAGCACGTTTCGCGGGTGGCGGAGATCTGCCGCCTGATCGCCCTGCGGCTCGGTCTCGGAGACGAGGCCTCCCGCATCCTCTATCTCGCCGCGCCGCTGCACGACATCGGCAAGATCGGCATTTCCGACGCGATCCTCCAGAAACCCGGCCGGCTGACTGCCGACGAGACGGCACTGATGCGCCGCCATGTCGAATTCGGTGTTGAGATTCTCGGCGACGCATCGACCGAGGTGGTGCGCGTCGCCGCCGAGGTCGCGCGCACCCACCACGAAAAATGGGACGGAAGCGGCTATCCGGCCGGGCTGTCGGGCAGTGCCATCCCGGTCGAGGGCCGGATCACCGCCGTCGCCGACGTCTTCGACGCGCTCTGCTCGCAGCGTCCCTACAAGCCGGCCTGGCCGGTCGAGAAGGCCTTCGCCGAGATCGTCAGATCCGGCGGCAGCCATTTCGATCCCGCCTGCGTCGAGGCCTTCGTGGCGTGCTGGCCGCAGATCGCCGCCCTCGTCGCGGCGCCGCAGCCCGCCGATCTCACCGTCGCTGCATAGGGTACCGATCGCCCGATCCCGGCGCGATCCACGATGCCGGGTGGCATCGGCGATGGCTAAGGCCTGGAATACTGATTTTCATCGAGACTTGGTTTGCAATCGAGAATCCGGATGTGTCGGACAAGCCGTCACGCCGGCGCCCTCGCCCACCGCCATGCAACGGCCGACCGAATCGGTCGGAAAGCTTATGAAACACGGCGCCGGCCGGCCGTTATTTTCGATATTTAGACTTTCGAGACCATCGGCCATCCTGAAATGTCACAGTTCTTCGTCAGCGGGCGCGTCGTTAGGTCTTTATCAATGGGTTCAGAGCGACTTTGTTGAAGATCAAAGCATTGGACGAGAGTATGGACGCGGGGCACCAGACACAGACGAGGGACGGCGGCGAGACGCCTTCGGATTACGCACTCGCCGGCGACGTGAGTATTCGCGATGTCGATGCTCTCGCCGCCGACCTGCGCGATCGCCTCGCCCGCGGTGCCCTTGCGATCCGGACCGGCGACCTTCAGTCGATCGACGTCGCGGTGCTGCAGCTTCTCCTGTCGGCGCGAAAGTCCGCCTCGGCTGCCGGAAGCGCGTTTTCGATCGACGCGGACGAAGCCGGAACGCTGGCTCTCGCGATCGATCGTGCCGGGCTTCGCCGGGAATTCGACGACGTCCTGATCGCCGGCTCGGCCTGACCGGCCGCTTCTCGGCTGCTCGCCGATCCCGCACAGCGCGCGGACCGCCCTTGAGCGGTCGCGTCGCACGCGTCCCGCTCGGCGGGGCATCTCCGGCGGGTCGCCCCGCCTCTTCACGAAAACCGCAATCTCTCTCGGGAGCTCCCATGGGCAAGACCATCCTCATGGTCGACGATTCTGCCTCGGTTCGGCAGATGGTCGGCATGACCTTGAAGCAGGCCGGCTACACCGTCGTCGAGGCATGCGACGGCCGCGAGGCCTTGCAGAAGGCGACGGCGAGCCGGGTCGACGCGGTGATCACCGACCTCAACATGCCCGGCATGGACGGACTGTCCTTCATCCGCCAGTACCGGGCGACGCCGGCGAGCAACGGCGTGCCGATCGTCTTCCTGACGACGGAATCCGACGAGGGGCTGAAGGCCCAGGCCAAGCAGGCCGGCGCCACCGGCTGGATGGTCAAGCCCTTCAAGCCCGACCAGCTCCTCGCAGTCATGCGCAAGGTTGCCGGCGCATGAGCGAGCTCGATCCGGCGGACGTCTTCCGCCAGGAAGCCAACGAACTGATCGAGACGCTGGAACAGGCGCTGCTCGATCTCGAGAAACGGCCGGACGACCGCGAACTGGTCGGCCTCGCCTTCCGCGCCCTGCACACGCTCAAGGGCTCGGGCGCGATGTTCGGCTTCACGGCGGTCTCCGAATTCATCCATGAATTCGAGACGGCCTTCGACCGCGTCCGCAAGGGCGAGGCGGCAGCCGACCGGCGGCTGATCGCCGCGGCCCTCGAGGCGCGCGACCACGTCGCCCATCTGATCGAGGACCCGGACTGCGATCCGAAGCGGGGCGAGGCGATCCTCGCCGCCCTGAAGGTCGCCGTCAGCGGCGAGGCGGCGCCCGCCGCGACGTCGGCGCCAAACGCCCCGGCCGCCGGCATCGACGCCACCTCGCAGGCCCAGCCTGCCGGCGCCGGCTGGCACGTGCGCTTCCGCCTGCCCGCCGACGCCCTGACGCTCGGCACCAATCCGCTGCTTCTCCTCGACGAACTGCGCGGGCTCGGCCCCTGCGAGGTCGTGGCGCTCGCCGGCGAGGTGCCGACGCTCGACAGGATCGAGCCGCAGCAGTGCTATCTCGCCTGGGACGTGACGCTGCGGGCAGACGTTGCCAAGGACGCGGTGGACGATGTCTTCCTGTTCGTGCGCGACGACATGGAGCTTTCGATCGAGCCGCTCGCGGCCGATGCCGCAGACGTGCCCGGCGCGCCGGCCGCTCTGCCGGCGATGGCGGAATCGCCGAAGCCGGCGGCTCCCGCGCCCGCAGCGGAACCGCAGACCGCCCAGCGCCCTGCCGCCAAAGCCGCGGCCGGTGGCACCGAGCGCGGCGCCGGTGCCAAGGTCGAGCGCAACGCGACGCTGCGCGTTCCGGCCGAACGGCTGGACGAGCTGATGGACCGGGTGGGCGAACTGGTGATCGCCCAGGCGCGGCTGAGCCAGCTCGCCGAAACCATCCACGACGCCTCGCTGATCAACGTCGCCGAAGAGATCGAGCGTCTGACGGCGAGCCTGCGCGACACCACCATGGGCACGCGCATGGTGCCGATCGGCTCGTTGTTCGGCCGGTTCCGCCGCCTCGTCCACGACCTGTCGGAAGACCTCGGCAAGCCGATCAGCTTCGTTACCGAGGGCGAGGACACCGAACTCGACAAGACGGTGATCGAGCAGCTCGCCGATCCGCTCGTCCATCTGATCCGCAATTCGGTCGACCACGGCCTGGAAAACCCCGACCGCCGGGCCGAGGCGGGCAAGCCCGCCACCGGCACGCTGCGCCTTTCGGCGAGCCATCGCGGCGCGGAGGTGGCGATCGCCGTCTCCGACGACGGGGCCGGCCTCAACGCCGAGCGCATCCGCCGCCGCGCCGAGGAGGCCGGGCTTCTGGCGGCCGGGCAGGCGATCTCCGAGGGCGAACTCAACCGGATGATCTTCCAGCCGGGCTTCTCCACGGCGGCGCAGGTGACGGCGCTGTCCGGCCGCGGCGTCGGCATGGACGTCGTCAAGAAGACGATCGACGGCCTGCGCGGCTCGATCGACGTCGACACGCTGCCCGGCAAGGGCACCACCGTGACGCTGCGCCTGCCGCTGACGCTCGCCATCATCGACGGGCTCCTGGTGCGCGTCGGCGACGACCGCTACACGATCCCCCTCGCCGCGGTCGAGGAGTGCCTCGAACTGCCCACCGGCGTCGACAAGGACGCGCGCGGCCGCAGCTTCCTCAACCTGCGCGGCGAGCTGGTGCCCTTCCTGAAGCTGCGCGGCCTCTTCCAGACCGAAGGTGAGCCGGACCCCTATCAGAAGGTCGTGGTGGTCTCCTCCGATTCCATGCGGGTCGGCCTCGTCGTCGATCAGATCATCGGCAACAACCAGACCGTCATCAAGCAGCTCTCGCGGCTGCATTCCGGCCTGAAGACCTTTTCCGGCGCGACCATCCTCGGCGACGGCACCGTCGCGCTCATCCTCGACGTGATGCATCTCGTCGGCTTCGGCCAGAAGCTCGAGGAACGGCGCCGGGCGGAAACTTTGGGCAGAGCGGCATGAGCGGCGGCCAGGCGACGACCACTTCCCGGGAGACCAGACCCATGCATGCCCTGACCATCCGGCTTCAGGACGAGATGTTCGCGCTCGAGGCGACGCATGTCCGCGAGATCCTCGACCCGGTGCCGATCACCCGCGTGCCCAATGCCGGCTCCTTCGTCGGCGGGCTGATCAACGTGCGCGGCAGCGTCGTGCCACTGGCCGATCTGAGGGTCAGCTTCGGCATGGACCGCCCGCCGCAGGACGCCGACACGCGCATCGTCGTCATGGAGATCAGCCTCGACGGCGAACCGATGGTCGCCGGCATCCTCGCCGACAAGGTCTACGACGTCACCGACATCGAGGCCGCCTCGATCGAGGACGCCCCCAAGGTCGGCATGCGCTGGCCCGCCGAATACGTCCGCGGCATCGGCCGCCGCGACGACGACTTCGTCATCATTCCCGACATGCAGCAGATTTTTGGGGCGAGAACCAACCTCGCCGCCGAGAACGGTTAACCAAGGACACCACGATGAAACTCTCGCTCAAGGCGAAATTCGCCACGGCATTCGGCATTCTTCTGATGGTCATAACCGGCCTTGCCGCCGTGGCGATCATCCAGATGTCGCAGATCAACGACAAGTCGACCGAGATCGCCCAGAACTGGCTGCCCAGCGTCGATGCGGTCAACCGCCTCAACACCGCGACCTCCGACTTCCGGATCCTCGAATTCCGCCACATCGTCTCGACCGATCCGGCGGCGATGCGCAACGTCGAAAGCGAGATCAAGGCGGCCGACCAGTCCCTCGCCCAGCTTCGCCAGAACTACGAGAAGCTGATCTCGTCGGACGAGGAAAGACGCATCTACGAGAGCTTTTCCCGGAAGTACGACGAGTATCTGAAGCTCAGCGACAGAATGCTGGAATATTCGCGCCGCAACGAAAACGAGCAGGCCGCGAACCTCATGCAGGAATCGCGCAAGGTCTATGACGACTTCTCCGGCGATCTGGTCAAGCTCGTCGACATGAATGCCCACGCCGGCGCGGCGGCGAGCGCCGAAGGCGACGCGATCTACGCCCGCGCCCAGACCATCCTGTTCACCGTGGTCGGCCTCGCGCTGCTCATCGGCGTCGGCACCGCGGTCTTCCTGACCCGCAACGTCCTCCGCGCCCTCGGCGGCGAGCCGGACTATGCCCGCGAAGTGATCCGCGAGATCGCCGGCGGCAATCTGACGATGCAGGTCACCACCCGCAAGGGCGACAACGACAGCCTCCTCGCCGCCGCCCGCGACATGGTGGGCAAGCTGCAGGCGATCATCACCGAGGTGTCGAGCTCTGCCCGCAACGTCTCGTCGGGCAGCCAGGAGATGTCGGCTGCCGCCGAGCAGCTCAGCCAGGGTGCGACCGAGCAGGCCTCGTCGACGGAGGAAGCCTCCTCGTCGATGGAGCAGATGGCGTCCAACATCAAGCAGAACGCCGACAATGCCAGCCAGACCGAGACGATCGCCCGGCAGTCCGCCCAGGACGCCCAGGCGAGCGGCGAGGCCGTCGGCAAGGCCGTCAAGGCGATGGAGACGATCGCCGAGAAGATCCTTGTCGTCCAGGAGATCGCCCGCCAGACCGACCTCCTCGCCCTCAACGCGGCCGTCGAGGCGGCCCGTGCCGGCGAGCACGGCCGCGGCTTCGCGGTGGTCGCCTCGGAGGTGCGCAAGCTCGCCGAGCGCAGCCAGGCCGCGGCCCAGCAGATCTCCGGGCTTTCCGGCGACACGGTGAAGGCCGCCCAGCAGGCCGGCGAGATGCTGACCCGGCTGGTGCCGGACATCCAGCGCACCGCCGAGCTGGTGTCGGAGATCTCCAACGCCAGCCGCGAGCAGAACGCCGGCGCCGCCCAGATCAACACGGCGATCCAGCAGCTCGACAAGGTGACCCAGCAGAACACCTCGGCGGCCGAGGAAATGGCCTCGACCTCGGAGGAGCTGGCGAGCCAGGCCGACCAGCTGCAGCAGGCGATCGCCTATTTCCGCCTCGACCAGGCGGCCCGCGCGCCGCAGGCCGCGGAAGCGCCCGCCCGGCGCAAGGCGGCGGCCGGCCAGGGCCGCAAGCCCGGCCTCGGCGTCGCCGACATGCACGAGGCGATCCGCGTCGCCGCGCCCACGATGTCCTCCGGCGTCAAACACGCCGGCAAGGGCAAGGGCGGCGGCTTCGACCTCGACATGGATGCCGGCGACGACGATCTGGACGGCCGCTTCGTGCGCAACGGCCGCGCCGCCTGACCGGCGGCAGTGACACGGCTTCCCGGCCCGTCAGGACCGGGAAGCTTGATGCGGACGAGCCGACGAGGACCATGAGATGGCCGACCTGAAGCAGTATGTGACGTTGGGGGTCGCGGACTCGCTCTTCGCGGTTCCAGTGACCCGGGTGCAGGAGATCCTGGAACCCCAGCCCTTCGCCCGGATGCCCCGCGCGCCGGCGGATTTTCTCGGCATCATCGACGTGCGCGGCCAGAGCGTGCCGGTCATCGACCTGCGCCTGCGGCTGGAGATGCCCGCCGCCGAGGACACCCTCGACACGCGGATCATCGTCCTCGACGTCGATCTCGGCGGCGCCATGCGCAAGGTGGCGCTGCGCGCCGACCGGGTGTTCGAGGTCGCCGAACTCGACGGACCGCTGGAGCCGCCTGCGAAGATCGGCATGGGCTGGTCGGCCGACTGCATCGACGGCGTCGGCAGGCGCAACGGCGCCTTCGTCACGGTGTTCGATCTCGACCGCCTGTTCCGCGCCGGCGACGTCGGCGGCGGCGAGATCGCCGCCTGACACCGACGATCCGACCGCAGCGTCATTCCAACGGGACCAGCGTGATGCCTTCCTTACAAGCGCTTGCCGAGCGATCGACTGCCGGACGTGGCGCCGCCGCGATCGACCAGATCGACGTCGCCGACTTCGAGCGCCTCGCCGCGCTCGTCACCATCGAGACGGGCATCAAGCTGCCGCCGGCCAAGCGGCTGATGATCGAGGGCCGGCTGCGCAAGCGCATGCGCGCCTGCAACCAGCCGAACCTCGATGCCTATTGCCGCTTTCTGTTCGACCAGGGCGGGCTGGAAAGCGAGATCACCCACGTCATCGACGTGGTGACCACCAACAAGACCGACTTCTTCCGCGAACCGGAACATCTCGACTTCCTCGAGCAGCAGATGGTGCCGGACCTCCTGGGGCGCCCGCGCTCCGGACGGCGCCTCAAGATCTGGAGCGCGGCGAGTTCGAACGGCGCCGAGGCCTGGTCGATCGCCATGGTGCTGGAAGACCTCGAGCGCAGCCGCCGCGACTTCAGCTACGCCATTCTCGGCACCGACATATCCAACGTGGTTCTGGCCCAGGCCTGCCGCGCGGTCTATCCGATGGAGGCGATGGCGCCCGTCCCCCGCGACAAGCGCCAGCGTTACGTCATGGACAGCCGCGATCCGGAACTGCGCGGCGCGGTGCGCATCGTGCCGGAGCTGCGGCGCCGGACGCGGTTCGAACGCATGAACCTGATGGACGAGCGCTATCCCTACGATCGCGACGTCGACGTGATCTTCCTGCGCAACGTCCTGATCTATTTCGACAAGCCGGACCAGGCGGCGGTCGTCGCGCGGCTCGCCTCGCATCTTCGGCCGGGCGGCTACCTGGTGGTCGGCCATTCCGAATCGATGGTCGTCCAGGAGAAGAATTTGCGGCCCGTCGGCCCGACCATTTTCAGGAAGGGTTAGGGCGCGAAGCGTAAGGATGGTCGCGGCCGGTTCCGCGCCCAGCCGGCCGGGACGCCGAGATAGTCAAGCGTCTCGTCGGCTTCGCCCGCAACGCCCCGGCAGGCCGTGCCGACACCCCGCCCGATGCTCCAGGAGAGCGAGATGTCCACAGAGCGTTCCCCCGCAGCCGCCGAGAAGATCCGCGTCCTGATCGTCGACGACTCCGCCTCCGTCCGCGCGACGCTGAGCGCCGTTCTCGCCGACGATCCGCAGATCGAGGTGATGGGCACGGCGGCAGACCCCTATCTCGCCGCCGAGAAGATCCGCCGCGAGATACCGGACGTCCTGTTTCTCGACATCGAAATGCCGCGCATGGACGGCCTGACCTTCCTGAAGAAGATCATGGCGCAGCGCCCGATCCCGGTGGTCATCTGCTCGAGCCTCGCCAGCGAGAAATCCGACGTGATGATGGAGGCGCTCGCCGCCGGCGCGGTCGACGTGATCACCAAGCCGCGCGTCGACACGAAGCAGTTCCTGACCGATTCCCGCATGCTGATCTGCGACGTCGCCAAGGCCGCGGCGCATGCCCGGGTCAAGGCCGGCGCCCGCCGCGAGGTGCGGCCGGTGATCGAGGCCAAGCACTTCGCCGACGTCGTCATTCCGCCGGTCTCGGAGGCCCGGGCCGCATCGCTGAAGCGCTCGATCCCGAAGACCGAGCCGCTGGTGTGCATCGGCGCCTCCACCGGCGGCACCGAGGCCCTGGCGACGGTGCTCTCGGCGCTGCCCGCCGCATCGCCGCCGATCCTCATCGTCCAGCACATGCCGGAAGGCTTCACCGCCGCCTTCGCCCGCCGCCTCGACGGCTTCTGCGCCGTCACGGTGAAGGAGGCCGAGGATGGCGATCTCGTCCTGCCCGGGCGCGTCCTGATCGCGCCCGGCAACCACCACATGCTGATGCGCCGCACCGCCAGCCGCTACACCGTGGCGATCCAGGAAGGGCCCTATGTCTGCCGCCACCGCCCCTCGGTGGACGTGCTGTTCCGCTCGGCGGCGCAGAATGCCGGGGCGAACGCCATGGGCGTGCTTCTGACCGGCATGGGCGACGACGGCGCCCGCGGCCTCGCCGAGATGAAGGCGATGGGCTCGCCCACCGTCGCCCAGGACGAGGCGACGAGCATCGTCTTCGGCATGCCGCGCGAGGCGATCGAGCTCGGCGCCGCCGGCAAGGTGCTGCCGCTCGGCAAGGTCGCCGAAGAGATCCTGCGGCATGCGATGGCCGCAGCTCCCGCCGCCAGGATCGCCTCGTGAGCGCCCTCGCCCTCCTTCCCGCCGCCTCGTTCGACGACGACGACCACGGCACCGCGACCGCCGGCGGCCTCGCCCCGCACCGCCGCGAACTCGACGCCACCATCGCGCAGATCGAAAGGGTCTTCGTCGGTCTCGGCGAGCGGCTGATCACCTGCGTCGGCCTGCTCGGCGAGATGCAGTCCGCCTTCGGCGCCATCACCGACGCCCATGCCAGCCCGGAACTCGCCTCGGCCGAGGCGGCGATCCGCGCTCTGGTCGGCGAATGCGACCGGCTGCTCGATCGCCTCGACCAGGAGCGCGGGCTGATCCAGCGCCTGACCCGCACCATCGCCACCGCCGCGCCGCAGATCGGCGACCTGCGCCGGACCGTCGCGATGATCGCGGCGATCGCCATCAATGCCCGGGTCACCGCGGCCGGCATGCGCAACCAGGGCACTTCCGAGCTGGCGGTCTTCACCGACGACGTCTTGGAGCTGTCGCGCCGGGCGACCAGCGTGGTGGAACGGCTGCAGGAAGGCCAGGGCCGGCTGCATGCGCTGCTCACCGACGCCGCCGCCCGTAGCGACGGCTTCGGCAAGACCTTCCGGGCGGCGACGGAGCGGCTGCGCGAGCGCATCGAGGTCGACCTGCGCGGCGCCGTCGACGAGCGCGAACGGGCCGCCGAGGTCGGCGCGTCGGCGAGCGCCGCCTGCCGCGCCCTCACCGACGAGGCCTCGGCCATCGTCGCCTCGCTGCAGATCGGCGACAACACCCGCCAGCGGCTCGAACACGCTTCTGCGGGGCTCGCCCTCGCCGACGACGAGCCCGCCGCGCGGCCGGTGATCCTGCGGCTCGAGATGGCCCAGATCGAGGACACCCGCGACCGGCTGGTCGAGGAGACCGGACAGGGCCGCGAGGCGATCCTCGCCCTCTCGCGCCGGATCGACCGCTCCTTCACGACGCTGCGGACCGATCTTGCCAAGGCCGGCGGCTCCGACGCCCCGGGCGCGAAGCGCCTCGCCACGGGCGTCGCCCAGGCGGCGGCGGAACTCTCCCGCTCCGAGGAGGAGCATCGCCACGTCGAGACGCTGGCCGAGGCGATCGGTGCGGACGTCGAACGGTTCGGCGCCTGCGCCGCCGAGATGCGGACGCTGGAGTTCGAGATGCGGCTGGTCAGCCTGAATACGGCGATCACCTGCTCCAAGCTCGGCCACGAGGGCAAGGCGCTCGGCGTCGTCTCGCTGCAGATGCGCGAACTGGTCGGCGAGATGGTGACGCGGGCCGAGAGCGTCTCGACGGCGCTCTGCGAGCTCGGCACCGTCACCGCCGAACTGACCGAGGCGCGCCGGACGTCGGCGGGCCGCAGCCTCGCCACGCTGGTGGCGGATGCCGAAAAGAGCCAGGCCTTCCTGCAGAGCGTCGACGCTCAGTTCCGCGCCGCCGCCACGGTGCTCGAAGACCTCGGCGGTCGTATTTCAGGGCTGACCTCGGACGCCGGCGCCGCCCTCGGCAGGCTGGACGGGCTGGTCGAGGAACTGACCGCGATCGAGGCCGCGCTCTCGGTCCATGCCGGGGCCGGCGGCGACGCGGCCGCAGCCGACGACCACCGCGACCTGACCGACAAGCTGCGCGCCGCCTACACGATGGAGATCGAACGCGTCGTCCACGACGCGGTGCTCGGGGCTTTCGACGGCGAAGAGTAATACGAGATCCGCTCGATCAGAGCGGGGCTCGTATCAAGCCCGCGCGGCGAATGAGCGTCTTTGTTTCCGGCATCACGACGTGATCTGCCGGAAACCGTATGAGGCGCAAGGCGGCAGGGCCGCAGACGCCACCCCGCCGGGACCCCGCATGATGCCCGCCCCCGCGACCGGTCGCGGGCGCCGGCCTCAGGCCGGCGAGCCCGTCCCTTAGCCGCCGGCCAACGTGGCGTCTCCGGCCGCGATCAGATGCTCGGCATGGCCGAAATTGCGCGGCGCCGCGCACATCAGGAAGCGGTAGCCTTCGTCGAGCAGCCGCGCGGCATTCTTCGGCCCGGCATGGGGATGCCCCACGACGACGCCGTGTTCGCCGCAGATCCTGACGATCGCGGCCATCGCGTCGAGCACCGCCTTGTGCTCGGTCTGCCGCGGATAGCCGAGTTCCTGCGACAGGTCGCCCTCGCCGATCAGCACGACGCCGATCCCCGGCACTTCCTTCAGCATCTGCGGCAGGTTGTCGATGCCGGCGGTATCCTCGATCTGGATGACGACGAGGATCTCCCCCTCCGGTGCCAGCGGCCAGACGTCGGCGCGGCGGTAGTATTCGGCCTGGGTGACGCCCCAGTAGCGGGCGGCCTGCATCGGCCCGTCGCCGCGGATGCCCGCCGGCTCGAAGCGCGGCTTGTCCTTCAGCCGGGCGTATCGGCAGGCCGCGACGGCGTTGTAGGCTTCCTCGGCGGTGCTGATATGCGGCCAGACCACCCCGTAGGCCCCGATGTCGAGGGCCTGCTTGGCGAGAAACTGGTTCATCTCGCAGCCATTCGCCGGTATCCGCGCGAGCGGCGTGACGGCGGGGGCGGGCGTGCCCTGCGACAGGATCTGGCCGCGATTGAGCAGATACTGCAGCGTATCGCGCAGCGCAGCGATGTCCCAGCCGCGGTGCTCGCCCTCGAAGACGACGCCGTGATAGGGCGAGGCCTGCAGCTCGACGGCGGTCTCCGGCACGGCCGGGGCGAACAGCGACAGCGCCACTTCGCCGCGCTCGAGGCGGCCGATCAGTCCGTTAAGACGCATGTGAACGCACCTGTGCGGGTTTGCCGGAAGCCATGTCCTTCAGCCGGCGGTCGAGGCGGGGATAGACGCGGCGGGCATTGCCCTCGAAGATCTTCTGGCGCGCGTCTGCGGCAAGGAAGTCGAGCGCGTCGACATAGCGTTTCGTGTCGTCGTAATTGTGCCCCGTCTCGGGGTCGATCCCCTTCACCGCCCCGAGCATCTCGGAGGCGAAGAGGATGTTGTCCTCGCAAATCACCTTGGCGAGCAGCTCGATGCCGGGAAGGTGGTAGACGCAGGTGTCGAAGAAGACGTTCCGCATCAGGTGCTCCGCCAGGAGCGGCCGCTTCAGCTCCTGGGCCAGCCCGCGATAGCGGCCCCAGTGGTAGGGCACCGCGCCGCCGCCGTGCGGGATGACGAATTTCAGCGTTGGAAAGTCGCGGAACAGGTCGCCCTGGATCAGCTGCATGAACACCGTGGTGTCGGCGTTGATGTAGTGCGCGCCGGTGGCGTGGAAGTTCGGATTGCAGGACGACGAGACGTGGATCATCGCCGGCACCTCGAGTTCGCAAATCGCCTCGAACAGCGGATACCAGCTGCGATCGGTGATCGGCGGCCCGAGCCAGCGGCCGCCGGACGGGTCCGGATTGAGATTGACCCCGACGAAGCCGAGCTCTCCGACGATCCGCCGCAGCTCCGGGATGCAGTCGGCCGGGTCCCGCCCGGGAAACTGCGGCAGCTGGCCGACCGGCGCGAAGTTCTCCGGAAGCAGCGTGCAGATCCGATGGATGAGGTCGTTGCTGACCCGCGTCCACTCCTCGGAGACCTGTGCCGTGCCGACGTGATGGGCCATGCCGGAGGCGCGCGGCGAGAACAGCGTCAGGTCGCCGCCCCTTTCCTTCTGCAGCCGCAGCTGCGGCTGGACGCTGGCGACCAGCTCGTCGTCGCCGATCTCGGGCACCCGCAGGCTGGCGCTTCGCGCCCCGTCGACGAGGGCGGCGAGCTGATGGTCGCGGAAGCTGCGCAGCGCCTGGGGCTCGGTGGTGTAGTGGCCGTGAATGTCGATGATCATGGCGGGGCTGAGCTCCTCTCACTCGTCCTCGGTGTAGCGCCACGGCGCGACCCAGCGCTCGAAGCGGATGGCGATGGCCGTGTAGACGACGCCCATCAGCATCAGGCAGATGATCGGCACGAACATCGCGGCGGTGTCGAACTGGTTGCCGTATTTGATGATCATCGCGCCGAGGCCGGTGATGGCGGTGAAGAATTCGGCGACCACCATGCCGATGATCGCGCGGCCGATGCCGAGCCGGATGCCGGTCATCATGTAGGGGAGCGAGGCCGGCAGGATGACCTTGACGAAGATCTCCCGCTCCGAGGCGGCGAAGGCGTTGCCGACGTCGATCAGCTGGCTCGAGACGTTGCGCACGCCGCTCGCCGTGTTGATGAGGACAGGGAAGATCGCCAGGATGAAGACGATGAACAGCTTGGCGCTGAAGCCGAGCCCGAACCACAGGATGACCAGCGGGGTGATCGCCACCAGCGGCGTCGAGTAGAGGGCGTTGACCAGCCAGTCGCTGGCGGCGTCGACATAGCGGTAGCGGCCGATGAGGAGGCCGAGCAGCACGCCGGCGATCGAGGCGAGCACGAAGCCGAGCGTCAGCGTCTGCATGCTGGAGAGGAAGGCCTCGCCGAGTTCGCCGCTTGCCGCCAGCTGCACCGCGGCCGCGGCGATCGCGCTCGGATAGCTCATGAACAGCGGGCTCACCTGCCGCCCGGCGACCTCCCACAGGAGCAGCACCGTGACGATCGAGACCGCCCGGACCAGCCAGTAGTGCTTCCTGGCGGATTTCTGGCCGAGCTCCTCCAGCTCGGTCTCGTCCGCCGCATCCTCGACATTCGTTGACAGCGTCATTGGTTCCTCCCGCCGCCGGTCTCAGTGGGTCGTCTGATTGCTGATGAGTTGCCAGATCCGCGCCCGCAGCTCCTGAAACTGCGGGTCGCCGCGCAGTAGCGGCAGCTCAGGGCGCTCGCTGCCGAAGGGGACCTTGATGATCTCCTTGACGCGGCCGGGCTTGGCGCCGAGCACGATGATCCGGTCCGAGAGATACAGCGCCTCGTCGAGATCGTGGGTGACGAAGATGATCGTCTTGTGGGTCTCGGCCTGGATCCGCAGCAGTTCCTTCTGCAGGACCTCGCGCGTCTGCGCGTCGAGCGCGCTGAAGGGCTCGTCCATCAACAGGAGCGCCGGCTCGATCGCCAGCGCCCGCGCCAGGCCGACGCGCTGCTGCATGCCGCCCGAGAGCTGGTGGGGAAACTGTTCGGAGGCGTGGCCGAGCCCGACGAGTTCGAGCAGATCGCGCGCCCGCCGCTCCCGCTCGGGCGCCGGCATGCGCAACAGTTCGAGGCCGAACTCGACGTTCTCGCGGGCCGTCCGCCAGGGCAGCAGGCTCGGCTGCTGGAAGACGAAGCCGCGATCGCGGCCCGGCCCCCTGACCGCCCGGCCCTCGACCGCCAGCTGGCCGGCGTCGTGGCGGATCAGCCCCTGGATGATGCGCAGGAGCGTGGTCTTGCCGCAGCCGCTCTCGCCGATCAGCGAGACGATCTCGTTCTGATAGGCCTCGAAGCTGACATTCTTCAGCACCTGCAGCAGCGAGCTCGGCTGGTTGACGCCGTGACGCACGCGGAACGCCTTGCTGACATTCGTCACCGTGAGCCGCGGCGTCTGTGCGGCCGCGCCGCCGGCCAGCGGCTCGGGGCGCGCGACCTCCATCGCCGTCATCGGCAGATCTCCCTGATGCGCGGATCGAACAAATCGCCCGGAGCGAGGCGCTCCGGAATCAGCCCCTGCTCGTGGGCGATGTCGATCAGGAACGCCAGCGAGGCCTCCAGCGCCTCGAAGCCGACCGGGTTCATGTCGATGCCCTGTTCCACCCGGCCGCCGCCGTCCTGCTTGGCCGCGACGGCCAGCCTGTAGAAGTCCCGCACCTTGTCGGGGTGGCGGTCGAGCATCGTCTCGCTGACGACGACGAGATGGTTGATCGGCACGATACGGGTCCGCTCGTACCAGGCGAAGGCGTCGCCCTCGGGATTTTCGAGGATCGGCTGCAGCCGCGCGTCGTCCTTCGGCAGCTCGTTGCCGATGATCGCCGCCTGCACCTTGCCCTCCTGCAGCCACTTCGCGACCTTGCTGCCTTCCGGCGCGCGGGTGACGCCGGCCGGGTCGCGGAACTCCGCGACATGGGCGTCCTCGAAGCTCACCCAGTTGATCTTGCGAAGGTCGACGCCGTAGTTGCGCGACATCAGGCCGCGCACCCAGGCGCCCGTCGTCTGGGCGTAGGAACGCACGCCGACCGTCTTGCCCTCGAGCTCGCTCACCTTCGGCAGGCCGAACTCGGTGTTGCCGACCAGGGTGCGCTGCTGGAACCGTGCCAGCATGGTGATCGGCAGCATGTGCACCCGCCGCCCCCAGACCTTGCCCTGGAGAAAGGTGACGCTCGCCATCTCGCCGATGTCGTAGGCCTGGCGGTCGAGCATCGGCTTGAAGGTCTTGGTGACCGGGGCCACCTCGGCGAAGGTGAATTCCGGGCCGGCGGTCTCGCGGATCTTGCGGGAGAGCGGGTAGTCGCCGAGGGCGACGGTGAAGGACTGGTCAGCCATGAGCCGCAACCTCCTGTCGACGGCCGGCCTCGGCCGCAAGGACGGGGTAGAGCTTCAGCGCCGTTCCCCCGAAGATCATGTCGAGTGTCTGAGACGGCAGGAAGGCGAGACCCGCCTCGGCCGTGGCGAGCAGCGCCTTCAGCCCGCCGGCCGAGGCGGGATGGTTCGAGCCCCAGGCGATCCGGTCGGCGCCGTAGGCCTCGACGAGGCGCTCGAAGAACGGCTCGGGCCGCGCCTTCGCGGCGGCCAGCGCCTCGAAGGCCCGCACCGTGAGCTTCAGATGGACCGTCGGGTGACCGGCGAAGTCGAAGAGTTTCGCCGCCTTGGGAAAGTCCGGCCCGCCGGAAAGGTCCGGCCGGGCGAGATGGTCGAGAATGATCGTCACCTTCGGGAAGCGCCGCAGGACGCCTTCGAGATCCGAAAGCCCGTCCTGCGTCATCTGCATGCAGACCGGCAGTCCGGCCTCCTGGGCATAGTCCCAGACCGGATCGGTCCGCCGGTCGGCGAACCAGGTCGCCTGTCCCGGCATGGTGCTGCCGGTAGTGAACAGGCGCAGCCCGGTCATGCCGCGCGCCTGCCAGTGGCGGATGCGCTCCACGGCGTCGTCGGCGAGGACGTCCACCGAACCGACGGCTGTGAACCGGCCGGGCTCGGCGGCGACGGCGTCCGTCACGTAGCTGTTGTCGTGGCCGTAGCAGGTGGACGCCTGGACGATCGCCGCCTGGTCGACGCCGGCCTCCTCCATGTCGGCGAGGAGCTGCTGCCAGGAGACCGGACGGTCGGCCGACCAGTTCGACTGGTTGCCGCCGACCGGCGCCATGGGGTAGCGCGCCGTGTCCGACGCGATGACGTGCGGATGGATATCGACGATGCGTCGAGACATCGAAAACCTCATTTTCGGGAATGGTCGGGCGGTCAGCGCGGGTCGAGGAACAGGTCTTCGACCGCCGGCCGCTCCGCAATCAGGCCTTGCTGCCAGGCATAGGTGACCAGCGCCTCGAGGGTCGGCCGGTTCGCTTCCAGCCCGTTCGGCAGCGGATCGTCGCCGACGAAGCCCATGACCTCTGCATATTTGGCGTGGTCGGGGGCTGCCGGGCCCTCGGCGTGCAGCCGCTCGAGCCACAGGCGCTTGGCCTCGTCGAAAGCTTCGTAGAGCGACCGCGCCAGGAACGGATGCGCCTCGAGGAGCGCCGTCTTCACGACGACGCAGCCATGCACGGGATAGATGCCGGTCCGCCGGTACCATTCGGCCTCGCGTTCGGCGGCATCCTCGAACAGTTCGCGATAGGTCGGCGCCTCGCCGCCGGCCGCTTCCCAGCCGGCCGTCGGCTTGCCCTTGCGGCCGATGCCGGCGCGCGCGCCGAAGCCGCCGTCGAGGCGCCCCTCGGCCATCATGTCGGCGAGCGAGGTACCCTCCGGCACGTGCCGCACGTTGTCCGGCAGGCGAAGCGACTGGACATGCTCCTCGTCGTCGACGAACCAGGTGATCTTGTCGTTGTCGACACCGTATTCGTTCATCAGGATGCCGCGGGTCCAGACCCCTGTGGTGACCGAATAGGCCCGCACGCCGAGGCGCTTGCCCTCGAGATCCTTGGGTGCGGCGATCCCCGCCTCCGGCCTGACGAGCAGGCCGGAATGGTGGAAGCGGCGGCTGACGAAGATCGGCAGCGCGGTGATCGGCACCCCGGCCATCCGGGCGATCACATAGGTGGTCGGCGCCAGTTCGCAGACGTCGAATTCCAGGCCGCGCACCATCCGCCGGAAGGCGGCGATGATCGGCTGCACCTCCACCGGCTTCAGCTCGACGCCTTCGACGGCGACGCGGCCGTCCTTGATCGCCTCGGTGCAGCCGTAGGAGCCGACCGCCATGCTCACCTGCGGACCCATCACGCCCGGCCCTCGACGAGAGCGACGGCATCCTTGGCGAGCGACATGTCGGCCACCTTGTCGAAGGCGAGCCGCTCCTTCTGGATGCCCAGTTCGAGGTTCAGGTCCTGCATGTAGTCGATCTGCTTCGGCGTGAGCATCAGGTCGCGGGCATAAGTTTTCTTCTCGCGCGTGAAGCGGATCATCATCTCGCCCTGGTCCTCGTCGCCGGTCCGGATGATACTGCGATAGGCGTCCATGAAGGCCTCGGGAGCCTTCGGATCGTCCATCATGAAGCGGTACATCTTGCAGTAGGCGGCGAGCACGCGCACCAGCCCGTCGCGCTTGTCGGCGATCGCCTGTTCGCTGGCATACGAGCCCTGATAGGGATAGTCGGGCAGTTCCGACCAGAAGTCGGCGATCGCCCTGACGCCGTATTTTTCCTGCTGGTCGTAGACGTCGGTCATCGCCGGCCCGGCGTCGACCCGGCCCGCCGCGACGGATTTGAACACCGCCCCGCTCGAACCGATGTTGACGAACTGGACCTCCGAGGGGTCGACGCCGTGCTTGCGCAGCAGCGCCACCATCATTTCGTGCAGGAGCGCGCCGGGAGCGCCGGTGCCGATGGTCTTGCCGCGCAGGTCCTTCACCGACTTCACGTCGGGATTGCTGGTGTAGAGCGCCTGGGCGATCAGGATGTTGGCCCCGGCAACGAGCTTCAGCGTCGCGCCCTTCTCGATCGCCGGCAGCACCTGCGAGAAGCCCGAGAGCAGGCAGATGTCGTTGCCGCCGCTGAGCAGGCTGCCGATCAGCTTGGAGCCGTCCTGAACGTTGATGGTCTTGGTCTCGACGTTGAACTCGTCGAGATAGTTGAGATTTTCGAGGAGCTTCTGCAGCACCAGCGTGGCGTTCGACCCGGTGTTGACGATGTTCACCGGGTAGGAGAGCTTCGGCAGGTCCTTGGCGGACTGAGCGAGCGCCAGGCCCGGCCGGAGCGCCGCGGCGAGGCCGGCACCGGCGCACATTTCAAGGACGCGGCGGCGCGACAGCCGGAATGCTGTATCGTTCATGTGGATCCTCCCTGTTGCCGGCTGGCCTGCAGCCGTCGTGGCGGTTCTCCCAACCGCCATCAAGCGTCACGGTCGTGGCCGTTGACGCCGGCGCACACTGATCCGAATCTGAGCGGCATCCAAATGAATTAGGCGCGGGCGGGTATAAGTTTTGTTTGTCGACGGCACCAAAAGGGAGGCCGGCCGCCCGAGCCTGCGGCAACTCCTCTACTTCGAGGCGATCGCGCGGCTCGGCAGCCTGAAGCGGGCATCGGAGGAACTGCACGTCACGCAGCCGGCCCTGACCTACAGCCTGCTGCGCCTCGAAACCCTGCTCGGCTGCCAGCTCTTCGACCGGCAGGCCGGCGGCAGCTTCCCGACCCGCGAGGGCGAGGTGTTCCTCCTGCGCGTCGAGCGGGCGCTGCGCTTCCTGCGCTCCGCCCTCGAAGGTTCGTCGCCGGGGCGGGACGGCGATACCGCCCGTCGCGGCCTGCTGTTGCGCAGCCTGACGGGACCGCAGCTGTCGGCCCTCGTCGCCATCGACGCGCAGCAGTCCTTCCGGCACGCCGCCGAGGAACTCGGCATCTCGCCCTCCGCCCTGAACAAGCACGCCCGCGACCTCGAACTGCTCGTCGGGCAGGAGCTGTTCCTGGCGGCGTCGAGCGGACGGACGACCAGCCGCTTCGGCAAGCGGATGGCGGGGCGGGTCCGCCTTGCCCTGCGCGAGGTCGATGCCGGGTGGGAGGAGACCGCCGACTTCAACGCCGTCGCGGCGAGCTCGATCGTCATCGGCATGCTGCCGATCTCGGCGGCGCGGCTGGTCTCGATCGCCATCGAGGGGTTGGCGGAAAGCTTTCCGAACGCCTCGATCAAGGTGCTGGAGGGTCCGTTCGAAAGCCTCGAACACTGGCTGCGCTCCGGCCAGATCGACGTCATCGTCACGACGCTGCGGTCGGACCGCGACCTGCGCGAGCTTCACCAGCATGCACTGTTTCCCGTGCCCTACAGCCTGGTGGCGCGCCGCAACCATCCGCTGGCGGCCAGAAGCGACATCCGCGACGTCGAAATCTGCGACTACGAGTGGATCCTGCCGCGGCTCGGCACGCCGCGGCGCGCGGCGGCCGAGCAGCTCTTCGCGCGGCTGCGGGTGCGCCCGCGCGCGCAGGTCGAGACGAGCTCCCTGACGCTCACCCAGCGGCTGCTGCTCGGCGGCGACCGGATCACCATCTTCTCCCGCGAGCAGTCGCTGCACGGCGACGAGGTGGACGCGCTGACGACGCTCGACTACCAGGTGCCCGGCAGCAACCGGATGCTCGGGACGATCACCCGCATCGACTGGCTGCCGACGGCCCCGCAGCGCTGCTTCCTCGATCGGGTCCGCGCCTGCCGCTACCAGGACCTGTGACCGGCTCGCCGGCCCCGCCTCGCCCTGGCGTCCGGCTCAGCCGCCGAGCGCCTCGATCTCGGCGCGCAGCCTGTCGCGGCCGTCCGGCAGGCCGAGCACCACCGCGGCGAGGATGCGGGCCTTCGGACCGGTCAGGTCGCCGGCGAAGATCGCTCCGGCGCGCTCGACGTCCTTGCCGCCGCCATTGCCGTAGACCGGCTTCACCCGCCCCTCGGGACAGCGGGAGGTGACGATCACCGGAACACCGGCGGCGACGGCGGCGGCGATTTCCTCGACCACGCCGGGCGTGGCGTTGCCGCGGCCGAAGGCCTCGACGACGATCGCCTTCGCCCCGTCGGCGACGAGGAAGCGGATCAGCCGCCCGTCGACCCCCATGGCGAGGCGCACGAGATGCACCTCGGGCTCGATCCTTTCGGGCGCATAGGTCCGGCGCAGCACCGGGCGGCGATGCACCAGCACCCTGTCGCCGTCGACCTCGCCGAGCTTGCCGTGCTCGCCGGAGCGGAAGGTGTCGGTGCGCGAGGCATGGGTCTTGGTGGCGTCGCGGGCGGCGTGGAAGTCGTCCTCGAAGAGGATCGTCGTGCCGAGCCCGCGGGCCGTCGGCGCGGCGGCGAGGCGCACGGCAGCGGCGATGTTGCGCGGCCCGTCGGTGTCGGGCCCGTCGGCGCTGCGCTGGGCGCCGGTGAACACCACCGGCTTGTCGCCCGGCACGATCAGATCGGCGAGGAAGGCGCTCTCCTCCATGGTGTCGGTGCCGTGGGTGACGACGACGCCGTCGCATTGCGGCCGCGCGACATGCGCGGCGATCCGCCCGGCGAGGGCGAAGGCCAGCGGCAGGTCGATGGCGAAGCTGCCGACGCGGCAGAAGTCGTCCACCGCGAGATCGATCCCGGCCAGCGGATCGTGCAGCGAGGCGCGCAGTTCCTCCCCGGCGACGGAGGCGACGACGTCGGCGCCGGCCGAAGCGGCGCGCGAGGCGATGGTGCCGCCGGTGGTGATCAGCTGGATGGTCGGCAAGGCGGGTTCCCCTGTTCGGACTGGCTGCTGTTCGGACTGGCCCTTGTTCGGACTGGCTCTGTTCGGCCAGGCCCCCATTCGGCCAAGTCCCTGTTCGGCCAAGCCACTATTCGGATTGGGCGTCGGTGCGCCGCAGATAGGGCGCGAGCGATATCGGCTGCGGGATCACCGCAACGATCTTCATCTGCGCGATGGTGCGCTGCTTGGCCGCCTCGATATGGGTGGAAAGCATCGAGGCGGCGGCATCCACCGCGCCGTGCATCAGGAGCTCGATCATCATCCGCTGCTCGACGATCGAGGCGCGGTCCTGCGGCAGCCCGAGCTGGCGCAGCACCTGCTGCGAGATCAGGACGGTGTGGAGGTTGCGCCGGATGAGATCCCGCAGGCTGAGATTCGGCGTCGCGAGGACGAGGTCGTTGACGAAGAGGTTGGCGAGGGCGGAAAGCTCGGCGTCGCTCGCCTGCGTCCCCTCGGCGGCGCGCAGCCGGTCGCGCGCCGCCTCGAGCTGGCGATGGTCGAGGAGCGGCGCCGCCGAGACGAGGCCGTGCGGCTCGAGGATCTTGCGCAGTTCGAATTGGTCCTTGATCGAGCGCGCCGTCAGCGGCCCGGCCACCCAGTGCGAACTGGCATTCTTGTCGACCAGCCGGCGCTCCTGCAGCCGGCCGAGCACGTCGCGCACGATGGTGCGGCTCACCTCGAAATGGTCGGCGAGCTCGGTCTCGACGATCCGGAACTGCCCGAAGACCAGACAGCGCGTGACGTCCGCCTCGACGGTCGCCTGGATCCGCCGCCAAGCCTGACGGTTGCCGAAGCCCTCGTCGGCCTCGAAGGGCAGGTCGAGGTCGAGCGTCGCGAGATCGACCTTGCGGCGGCTGACCTTCGGATCCGCGGCGCCGGCGAGATAGCCGCGGCCGGCAAAGCGGTGCACCACCCCCTCCTCCTCGAGCCGCGCCAGGGCCCGCTGCACCGGCGCGCGGGAGGTTCGAAAGAGCTCGGCGAGCGGGCCTTCGAGCAGGACAGTGCCGCGCGGGATGCGCCCCTCGCGGATATTCTGCCGCAGCACCTCGGCGACGACCTCGTAGCGGCGGGGAAGCGTCGCGGATGCCGTTGCCTGCGCCTGCGCCATAGCGGTCCCTTCGCCCGAGCCTCGAAAATCGGCCCCGTTCCATATCACGCGGACCGGCTTGTCAAAAAGCATGAAATGCATATTGCATACAAATGCTGCAGATGCACAGTGATCGCGCATGATCCACGGGCAAGAATGCGCGCCGGATACAGCGACGCACACGCCTTCCTCCGGGCGACCGGGCGCTCGAGATCGGTCAAATGCCCGTTTCGGGTGGAGTTTCCACCGGATCGACGGCTCGAAGCCGCGGAGTGGTGACCATCGCACACAGGAAGGGCGACCTCCCGCGATGCACATCGATGCGGCAAGCCGATCGTTTCGATGACGAAAAAATGACTATTGAATGCAGTATGCGTTATTGCTAACGTCGGGGCGGCAGCGCTTCACGGACCCGTCGCGCACCCACCGAGCCCCGGGGAGAGGATGACCGTAGTCCTGACGCTCAACGACGTGTCGAAGACCTATGGCGGCAAGCCGGCCGTCAGCGGCATCGACCTCGCCATTGCGGGCGATTCCTACGTCTCGGTGCTCGGCGCCAGCGGCTCCGGCAAGACCACGCTCCTGCGGCTGATCGCCGGTTTCGAGGAACCGGAGACCGGCAGCATCGTCTTCGAGGGCGAACGCATCGACGGCACGCCGGCGCACGAGCGCGGCATCGGCTTCGTCTTCCAGAACTTCGCGCTGTTTCCCCATCTCGACGTCGCCGGCAACATCGCCTTCGGCCTCGTCAACCGGCGGCGGGACCCGGTGCGCGACAAGGCCGAGCTCGACCGGCGCGTCGCCGAGGTGATCCGGCTCGTCGGGCTCACCGGCCTCGAGCGGCGCGGCGTTTCTCAGATCTCCGGCGGCCAGCGCCAGCGCGTCGCCCTTGCACGCACGCTCGTCACCCGGCCGCGCCTCGTCCTGCTCGACGAGCCGCTCGGCGCCCTCGACGCCCATCTGCGGGCCCGCATGCGCGACGAGCTCCGCCAGATCCGCAGGAGCCTCGGCGTCACCTTCCTGCATGTCACCGGCTCGGAGACCGAGGCGCTGACCATGGGCGACCGGCTGATCGTGCTCGACGACGGCAGGATCGGCCAGTTCGCCGCGCCGGCGACGGTCTACGCCGCGCCCGCCTCGCCGGCAGTCGCGCGCTATCTCAACGCCTACAACCTGATCCGCGGCAGCCGCTCCGGCGCAAGCTTCGTCAGTGCGCTCGGCCCGTTGCCGCTCGCCGCGTCGGGCGACGCCCGGAGCGCCTCGTCGAATCCCCCGCCGAGCGCCCCGTCGGGTACCTCGTCGAATCTGGGCCCCGCCGCGGCAGACGGCGTCTACGCCATCCGCCACGACCGCATCGAGGTCCGCGCGCCGGAATCTGTGCCGGGCGCCGACGAGATCATGGTCCCCGCCCGCTTCGTCGCCAGCGAATATGGCGGCGCCTCCATGCTCTCCTTCTTCGCGCTCGACACCGGCCAGATCGTCGAGGTCGAGGAGCATCTCAGCCGCGGCATGCCGCTGAGCCTCGTTCCGAATTCCCGCTACGGCCTCGCCTGGAAGCGCGACGCCGCCATCGTCTACGCCTGAGCGGAGCCTTCTGATGTCGAGAACCATCGAGGCGAGCGAAGAGCCGGCCATGCGTCAGGTCCCCGAGGCCGGCAGCATCTCCTCCGCCGCCGCGCAGCGGCGCAAGGCGCGGCGCATGTCCTGGCTGCTCCTGAGCCCCGGCGTCCTGTGGATGACGCTGTTCCTCGTCCTGCCGATGCTGATGGTGCTCTACGTCTCGTTCTGGACGCAGACCACCTTCACGGTCGAGCCGAAGCTGACCACCGCGAGCTGGGTGCGCTTCCTCACCAGCCCGACCTATCTCGACGCGCTTTGGACGACGGTGCGGATCTGGCTGCTCGTCCTCGCCTCGACCCTCGTCGTCGGCTATCCGGTGGCGCTGTTCATCGGCCTCCTCGTCCGCAACAAGACGCTGCAGACGGTGCTCCTCGTCCTCTGCGTCATTCCCTTCTGGACGTCCTTCCTGATCCGCGTCCTCGCCTGGCGCCCGATGCTCGGCACGCAGGGCGCGATCAACATGATCCTGATGAAGCTCGGCATCATCAGCCATCCCCTGGAGATGCTGCTGTTCTCCGAGCTGTCGGTGCTGATCGGCATGACGCAGATCTACTGCGTCTTCATGGTCGGCCCGATCACCTTCATGCTGTCGCGCATCGATCCCAACGTCATCGAGGCGGCCCGCGACCTCGGCGCCGGCTTCTGGCGGATCTTCCGCACCATCATCCTGCCGCTGTCGATGCCGGGTGTGGTGGTCGGCGCGATCTTCGTCTCGGTCATGGTGCTCGGCGAATTCGCCACCGCCGCCGCGCTCTCGGGCCGCAAGACCAACATGCTCGGCAACATCATCGTCAGCCAGGTCGGTTCGCTGAAATGGGCCTTCGCCGCGGTCGCCGGCGTGATCCTGACGCTTCTGATGGGCGTCGTCATCGCCGGGCTCCTCAAAGTCGTCAATCTGCGCAAGGAGCTCTGACGATGCAGGCCGGCGTCCTCAAACCGGTGCTCGCGGTCTACACCGCGCTGTTCATCGCCTTTCTCTACGGTCCCTTCATCGTCCTCGGGATCCTCTCCTTCCAGTCCGGGCCGGAAGGCGGGCCGCAGTTTCCGATCATCGAATGGTCGACCTACTGGTACCGCCACCTCTTCGGCCTGGTGCCGCCGTCGCGCGTCGCGCCGCTGCCGATCGGCGACAGCCTGATCCGCTCCCTGGCGCTCGCCTTCATGACCATGGTGGTCTCCACCGTGCTCGGCGTCGCCTCGGCGCAGGCCTTCCGTCAAAAATTCCGCGGCTCCGGCCCGGTGTTCTACCTGATCGTCCTCGGCATGATGGTGCCCGGCGTTCTGGTCGGCCTCGGCACCGCGCTCCTCGCCAATCTCGTCGGCGTCGACCGCTCCTGGTGGGGCACCGCCTTCGTCCTCCACGTCGTCTACACCTATCCCTTCGCCTTCCTGGTGATGCTGGCGATCTTCAACCGCTTCGACCGGTCGATCGAGGAAGCCTCCTGGTCGCTCGGCGTCTCGCCGGTCACCACCTTTCGCAAGGTGACCTTCCCGGTGATCTTCCCGGGCGTCCTGTCGGCGATGCTCTTCGCCTTCACGCTCTCCTACGACGAGTTCGCGCGCACCCTCTTCACCTCCGGGCCGAGGCTGACCCTGCCGCTGGCGATCTACGGCACCTTCGCGGTGGAGATCCATCCGAACGTCTTCGCCTTCGGCGTCCTCACCACCCTGTTCTCCTTCGCGCTGCTCGCGGTCTACGCCATCTTGATGATGCGTTCGGTCCGGCAGAGCCGCCAGGTTTCCGCGGAGGCCGCGTGATGCGCAGCGTCGTCGTTACCGGAGCCGCCTCCGGCATCGGGCTCGCCATCGCCGAACGTTTCGCCGCGGACGGCGACCGCGTCCTCCTCGTCGATCTCGACGGCGAGAAAGCGCTCGCCGCGGCCGCGGCGATCCGCGCTGCCGGCGGCGCCGCCGAAGCGGTCGCGGCGGACGTTTCGGACGAAGCCGCGGTCAGCGCCGCGGTGCGCCGCGCGGAAGCGGCGCACGGCCCGGTCGAGGTCCTCGTCAACAATGCCGGCCACGCCCACCAGTCCCGCTTCGTCGACCTTCAGCCCACCGATTTCGACCGGATGTTCGCGGTCCATGTGCGCGGCACCTTCCTGATGACCCGCGCCGTGCTGCCGTCGATGCTGGAGCGCGGCCGCGGCATCGTCGTCAACATGGCCTCGCAGCTCGGCCAGATCGGCGGCGTCGAGCTGGTGCACTATTCCGCCGCCAAGGCGGCGATCATCGGCATGACCAAGGCGCTGGCCCGCGAGGTCTCGGCGGCGGGCGTGCGCGTCAACGCGGTGGCGCCCGGGCCGATCAACACGCCGCTGGTCCGCTCCCTCTCGCCCACCTGGCAGGCGGCGAAGAAGGCCGAGCTGCCGCTCGGACGCTTCGGCGAGCCGCAGGACGTCGCCGGCACGGTGGCGTTCCTCGCCTCCCCCGACGCGGCGATCTTCGTCGGCCAGACGCTCGGACCGAACTCCGGCGACGTGATGCTGTGAAACCACGGAAGCTCCCATGACCAGCGACAGCCGCATCGTCCTCATCACCGGCGCCGGGATCGGCATCGGCCGGGCCACCGCAGAAGCCTTCGCGAAGGCCGGCGACCACGTCGTCGTCACCGACGTCCTTTCCGGTGAAGGCGCCGCCGCGGCGGCGGCGATCGAGAGCGCCGGCGGTTCGGCCGAGTTCCTGCGCCTCGACGTCACCGACACCGCGGCGGCCGACGCCCTCGTTTCCGACGTCGAGGCCCGGCACGGCCGCATCGACGTGATCGTCGCCAATGCCGGCATCGCCCACCGCGTGCCGCTCGCCGAGCTCTCCGACGAGAAGTGGGACCACACCTTCGAGATCGACCTGAAGGGCATGATCCGGGTGATCCGGCCGGCGGTGCCCGGGATGCGGGCGCGCCGCGCCGGCGCCATCGTCTGCCTCTCCTCGATCATGGGCGTCGCCTATGGCTGGGACGAGCACGTCCACTATTCGGCGGCGAAATCCGGCGTCGTCGGCCTGGTCCGCGGCCTCGCGGTCGAGCTCGCCAAAGACGGCATCCGCGTCAACGGCGTCGCGCCCGGCTACATCCGCACAGCCCAGCTCCTGTCGGAAAAGCATTCGCTCGGGCCGGCCGGCGCCGACGCGGCCGCCGCCTTCATTCCGATGGGGCGGCTCGGCGAGGCCTCCGACATCGCCGACGTCATCCATTTCCTCGCCTCGCCGGCGGCCCGGTACATGACCGGCCAGACCGTCGCCGTCGACGGCGGCCTCCTGGTCGGGCGCTACTAGCGCGCCCGCACGAAATACCGCCGGCAGGAGCCGGCGTGACCCGCAGCCACCGAAGATCACGACCTTCAAAGGGGAGTCCGGCATGACAAGCAGATCCATCGACAGGCGCAAGCTTCTCAAGCGCACCGCAGGCGCGATGGCGCTGGCGATCGGCGGCGGCACACCGTTCCTCAACGCGCGGGCCGCCTTCGCGCAGGCCAAGGACCTTGCCGCCGAGAGCCTGCGCACCACCGGTCTGTCGGTCACGGTGCAGGACCGTATCCTGCAGGACTTCAAGCAGAAGTCGGGCGTCGGTTCGGTGTCGGGCACCGCCGCGACCTATCCGGACGCCCAGACCAAGATCCTCTCCGGCTCGTCGGACTACGACTGCTGGGAAATCATCGGCGAGCGTCTCCCGGCGATCACCATGACCGACCACGCCGAGCCGATACCGGCCGCCAACCTGAAGAACTGGGCGAACATCCGCGACACCTTCACCAAGGTGGACCCGAAATGGGACCGTTCGGCCCAGATCGTCGGCCAGATCTGGACGGACGAGAACCAGACCGATCTCTGGATGGTGCCGGCGGTCTACAACTACGATTCCATCGGCTACAACCCGGACCTCGTCTCCGACGAGGAGGCCAACACCTGGACGGCGATCTTCGACGACAAGTTCAAGGGCAAGTCCGGCCTCAACACCGATCCGCTGATCGCCTTCGGCCAAGCCATCCTGGCGATGAACAGCCTCGGCCTCAGCGAGGTGCCCAATCCCGGCAACCCCTCGACCGACCAGATCGACGAGGCCTCGAAATTCCTGATCTCGAAGAAGAAGGGCGGCCAGTTCCGGGCGCTGTGGGGCGATTTCGGCGAACTCGTCAACCTGCTCGCCTCCGGCGAGATGGTGGTCTGCGACGCCTGGCAGCCGGCGGTCATGGCCGTGAAGGCGCAGGGCAAGGCCTGCAAATACGCCGTGCCGAAGGAAGGCTACCGCGCCTGGGCGATCGGCCCCGCCATGCTGAAGGGCACCCCCAACGCCGACGCCGTCACCGCCTATGCCGACTACTGGCTTTCGGGCGAACCCGGCATCACCGTCTCGGAGCAGGGCTACTACTCGCCGTCCACCAACATCAAGGACGTGATGGACCCGAAGAAGTACGCCTTCTGGTACGAGGGCAAGCCGTGGGACGGGCCGGCCGAGCGGGGCATCGAGCCCGGCGACCTGCGGGACGGCGGCTCGCTGGAGACCCGCGCCGCCAACGTCGCCTACTGGCACCAGTGGCCGGACGAATACGACTACCTGATCCAGAAGTGGGACGAGTTCCTCAACGCCTGACGGCCTTCGGGGGAGGCCCGCCTCCCCCGCCACCCTTGTCTTTCCCACACGGACGGCGACGATGCACGATCTCGAACTGATCAATGTCGGGAAGGTCTACGACGACGGCACGGTGGCCGTCGCCGGCTTCGATCTCGCGGTCGAAAAGGGCGAGTTCGTCGCCTTTCTCGGACCGTCCGGCTGCGGCAAGACCACCACCTTGCGGATGATCGCCGGCTTCGAGACGATCACCTCCGGTGACGTCGTCATCAAGGGCCGCAACGTCAGCGACCTGCCGCCGGAGCGCCGGCCGACCTCGATGATCTTCCAGAACTACGCGCTGTTTCCGCACATGAACGTCTTCGAGAACGTCGAATACGGCCTCAAGGTGCGCGGCCTGGCGAAGGCCGAGCGGCAGGAGCGGGTCGGGCGCATTCTCGACAAGTTCGGCCTGTCGGCGATCGCGCAGGAGCGTGCCGACAACCTGTCCGGCGGCCAGCGCCAGCGGATCGCGCTCGCCCGCGGCCTCGTCGTCGAGCCGGACATCCTTCTCCTCGACGAGCCGCTCGGCGCGCTCGACGCCAATCTGCGCCGCGTCATCCAGGACGAACTGAAGATCCTGCAGCGCGAACTCGGCATCACCTTCGTCTTCGTCACCCATGCCCAGTCCGAGGCGCTCGGCCTCTCCGACCGGGTGGTGGTGATGAGCAACGGCAAGGTCGAGCAGATCTCGACCCCGCGCGAACTCTACACCCGCCCGGCGACGCCCTTCGTCGCCGGCTTCATCGGCGCGAACACGATCTTCCGGGGCGAGGCCTCGCAGGGCGGGGCTCCCGGCCGGTGCCGGATCGACACCAGGTTCGGGCCGATGGAAGGCGTCGGCGACGCCGGCGCGCTCGCCGGCCGGTCCGCGATCATCGCCATTCCGTCGGACGCCATCGCCGTCCATCCCGCCGGCTGGTCCGGCAGCGGCATCAACACCGTCACGAGCACCGTCCTGTCTCGCGACGTCGTCGGCCATATCGGCCATCTGAGCCTCGCCCTCGACGGCGCGGAGCCGATCCTGGTCGAATCGCATGTCGACAGGTTCGCCGGCCTTCAGGCCGGACCCGGCGACACCGTCACCATCACCTGGGAGCCGGAGCGCTCCTCGGTCCTTGCAGCCTAGTCACGAAGACGATCACGGATAGGGAGATCTCAACAATGGCGAAGGAAATTCTCTGCGGCTTCGGCATCGACGTCGATGCCGTCGCCGGCTGGCTCGGCTCCTATGGCGGCGAGGACTCGCCGGACGACATCTCGCGCGGCCTGTTCGCCGGCGAAGTCGGTTCCCCGCGCCTGCTGAAGCTGTTCGAGCGGCTCGGCCTGAAGACCACCTGGTTCATCCCGGGCCACTCGATCGAGACCTTCCCGGACCAGATGAAAGCGGTGGCCGAGGCCGGCCACGAGATCGGCATCCACGGCTACAGCCACGAAAATCCGATCGCCATGACGCGCGAGCAGGAGACCGCCGTCCTCGACAAGTGCATCGACCTCGTCACCCAGCTCTCCGGCAAGCGCCCCACCGGCTACGTCGCGCCCTGGTGGGAATTCTCCACCGTCACCAACGAGCTGCTGCTCGAGCGCGGCATCAAGTACGATCACTCGCTGATGCACAAGGACTTCATGCCGTATTACGTGCGGGTCGGCGACAGCTGGACCAAGATCGACTATGCCGGCAAGCCGCAGGACTGGATGCAGCCGCTGAAGCGCGGCCACGAGACCGATCTGATCGAGATCCCGGCCAACTGGTATCTCGACGACCTGCCGCCGATGATGTTCATCAAGAAGGCGCCGAACAGCCACGGCTTCGTCAATCCGCGCGACATCGAACAGATGTGGCGCGACCAGTTCGACTGGGTCTATCGCGAGATGGACTACGCCGTCTTCCCGATCACCATCCACCCCGACGTCTCCGGCCGGCCGCAGGTGCTGTTGATGCTGGAGCGGCTCTACGAATACATGGCCGGCCACGAGGGCGTGCGCTTCGTGACGATGAACGAGATGGCCGACGACTTTGCCGCGCGCTTCCCGCGCGCCAAGTAGACCGCCCGTTGCGGCCGCCCTTCGGGGCGGCCGCGTTCCCCCCGCGAGGAGATCCGACATGTGCTCGCTGTGCGGCATTCTCGGCGTCGAGAACCACTGGACCGACGCGGTCGCGCGGCCCGGCGTCTTCTCGCGCAACGACGAGACGCGCTCGCGCCGGCTGGAACGCGCCCGCCGCATCCGCCTCGCCAACCGCGTGCTCGCGGCCTACCGGCTGCAACTCGGCGACTGGCAGGGCCGCGCCTATCTCCTGTCGACGGCGACCGGCAAGACCGAGGTGATCGACAGCCTCGCCCATCTCTGGCCCGCGGCGGAACAGTTGTCGGGCCGCAGCTTCGATCCGCTCGACCCGGACCTCCTGTCGCGCCTGACGGCGCGCCGATGAGCGGGCATCCCGGCTTCATCCCGGTGAACCTCCTCACCGGCTTCCTCGGCTCCGGCAAGACGACGCTGCTGCGCCGGCTGCTGCAGGACCCCTCGCTGGCGGGGGCGGCGGTGCTGATCAACGAATTCGGCGAGGTCGGCCTCGACCATCACCTGATCGAGCGGATCGACGAGACGACCGTGCTGCTCAAGGCCGGCTGCGTCTGCTGCACCATCCGTGGCGAACTCTCCGAGGCGATCCGCGATCTCCATTCGAAGCGCGAGCGCGGGCTGGTGCCGTGCTTCGACCGGCTGGTGATCGAGAGCACCGGGCTCGCAGACCCGTTCCCGATCCTCTCGACCGTCAGGGCCGATCCTGTCCTTTCGAGCCATTTCACCCTCGGCAACGTCGTCGCCACGGTCGACGCGGCAACCGCCGCGCGGCAGACGCTGCGCCGGCCGGAATGGTTGAAGCAGGTCGCGAGCGCCGACCGGATCGTCCTGACCAAGACCGACATCGCCGCCCCCGACGCCGTCGCGGCGCTTTCGGCCGAACTTCTCGCCCTCAATCCGACCGCCGAGGCGGTGGACGTCCACGGCTCAAGCTGGTCTGCCGCCTGGCTGATGGCCGAGGACGCCGCGACGGGCGATCCGCTGGCGCGAAGGCCCGCCGAGGAGCATGGCGAACCGCACGGCGACCACGATCATCATCCCCGCGCCGGTCAGGCCCCGGACCAGAACCAGGGCCACGGGCATCACGACGGGCACGGGCACGGGCATGGGCATGGGCATGGGCATGGGCATGGAAACCGGCACGATCCGAACCGGCACGACGCGACCATTCACGCCTTTTCGGTGACGCTGGACCGCCCGATCGACTGGACCGGCTTCGGCATCTGGCTGACCATGCTGCTCAACCGGCACGGCGCGAAGGTGCTGCGGGTGAAGGGCATCCTCGATCTTTGCGGCGAGGAGAGGCCGGTCGCCGTGCACGGCGTCCAACATCTCGTCCACCCGCCGGTCCACATGGCGGCATGGCCGGCCGGGCCGCGCCAGTCGCGCCTCGTCTTCATCGTCGACGGCCTCGCCGAAGCGACGGTCCGCGCCTCGCTGGAGACCTTCATGGCGCTCGCGGACGACATGCCAGCCGGCGAAGCCGCGGCATGAACGAGGCCTCCAGGATCCGGGGCCGGACCGCGGGCCGCACGGTCGCGGCGCCGGCGGTCCACGCGCGGGGCAAGGTGCTGCTGCGGGTCCTCGGCACCGAGATCACGCTGCTCGAGCAGTTGCGCCGGCGGGCCGAGGCGGACCTCGGCATCCGCCTCGCCTTCGACAATCTCGATTTCCTCGGCGCGCAGAGCAAGGCGGCGCGGTCGCCGGAGGCCTACGACGTCTACGACCAGTGCTTCCACAATCTCGACATCGTCTGGTACTGGCGGGCGATCCAGGCGATCGACACCGACCGCATCCCGCTGTTTGACGAGGTGTCGAGCCTCACCCGCACCGGGACGATCGGCCCGTCCGGCCACATCGGCCATGGCGACGTGCCGGTGGCCAAGCTGTTCGTGCAGCCGGACCAGTCGCTCTCGGCCAATCCGTCGCGGCTGATCTCGATGCTGCCGACGGTGCACAATTTCGATTCCTTCGGCTATGTCGAGGACGCCGCCGGCGTCTCGGCGAGCCGCGTCTCCTCCTGGGCGGCGCTGCTCGACCCGGCGCTGCACGGCCGGGTGTCCTTCGTCGACGAGCCGGCGATCGGGATCTTCGACGTCGCGCTCGCCGCGCAGTCGGCGAAGCTGATGCAGTTTCAGAACATCGGCAATCTCTCCGTCGACGAGATCGACGCCCTCGTCCGCATCCTCGTCGAGAAGAAGCGCGAAGGCCATTTCGCCGGCTTCTGGAAGACCGCCGCCGAAGCGACCGCGATGATGGCCTCCGGCCGCTTCTGCGTCGGCAGCCTGTGGTCGCCGAGCGTGATTGCGCTGAAGCGGCGCGGCGTCCACGTGCGCCAGGCCGTGCCGGTCGAGGGCTACCGCGCCTGGCATGGCGGCCTCTGCCTGTCGAGCCGGCTCGGCGGCCGCGAGCTCGACGCCGCCTACGACTATCTGAACTGGTGGCTCTCCGGCTGGCCGGGCGCGGTTGTGGCGCGCCAGGGCTACTACATGTCGGTCGTCGACCGGGTGCGCGACAATCTCACCGAGGCCGAGTGGGCCTACTGGTACGACGGCCGCCCGGCGGCGACCGACCTGCCGGATCCCGACGGCGAGACCGCCATCGCCAAGGGTTCGCTGCGCAGCGGCGGCTCCTACTGGAGCCGCGCCTCCAACATCGCCGTCTGGAACACGACGATGGACGAGCACAACTATCTCGTCCGGCGCTGGGGCGAGCTCGTGGGCTGATTTTTCCCGACGGAGAGCGCCCGGCCGATCCCGCGCCGCCGGCGAGGCTTCCGCTCGCGGCGCTCCGGCCCTACCTTGCCGTTCGAGCCCGCCAGACCGTTGGAGCCAAGCCGTGACGAAGTTCCGCCTGCCGCTCGCCGCCGCCGCCGCCATCGCCGGCCTGCTTTTCAGCTTTCCCGCTGTCGCGCAGCAGGCCGCCGACCGGCTGCAGCCGGAAGCGGCAAGCGGCATGCGGCCGGCCGCTTCCGAACCGGCGAAGGCGAAGACCTTCATGGTCGCCGCCGCCAATCCCGTCGCCGCCAGGGCCGGCTTCGACATACTGAAGAAGGGCGGCAACGCCATCGACGCGATGGTCGCGACGCAGCTCGTCCTCAATCTGGTCGAGCCGCAGTCCTCGGGCATCGGCGGCGGCGCCTTCCTGGTCTATTTCGACGCCAAGGCGGGCCGGCTGACGACCTTCGACGGCCGCGAGACGGCCCCCGCCGGCGCCGATCCGAAACTCTTCCTCGACGAGGCCGGCGACCCGCTGGAATTCTACGACGCCGTGGTCGGCGGCCGCTCGGTGGGAACGCCGGGAACGCTGCGGCTTCTCTACGACACCCACCAGCGCTTCGGCGCGCTCGACTGGAAGACCGTCGTCGAACCGGCGATCACGCTTGCGAAAATCGGCTTCGAGGTGTCGCCGCGCCTCCACGCGCTGATCGCAGCGGAGGGCGACCGCCTGAAGCGCTACGCCGCCGCCCGCGAATACTTCTTCGACGCCAAGGGCGAACCGCTGGCGACCGGGACGCTCCTGAAGAACGAGGCCTTCGCCGAGACGCTGCAGACCATCGCCGAAAAGGGTGCCGCGGGCTTCTACGAGGGGCCGGTCGCCGAGGCGCTCGTCGCGACCGTGCAGAATGCCGAGGGCAATCCCGGCCGCCTGGCGCTGTCCGACCTTCGCAACTACCGCGTCGTCGAGCGCGAGCCGGTCTGCGCCGCCTATCGCGTCTACGAGGTCTGCGGCATGGGCCCGCCCTCCTCCGGCGCCCTCACGGTCGGGCAGATCCTCGGGCTGATCGAGCCCTTCGACATCGCCGGGCTCGGCCCCGGCAGCGCCGAGGCCTGGCGGCTGATCGGCGACGCCTCGCGCCTCGCCTTCGCCGATCGCGGCCGCTACATGGCCGACATCGACTACGTGCCGATGCCGCTGAAGGGCCTTCTCGACAAGGACTATCTCACCGGCCGGTCTGAGCTTCTGCGCGGCGGCCGGGCGCTTTCGGACGACGCGGTCGCGCCCGGCACGCCGCCCTTCGACCACGCCATGCTCCGCGGCGACGACGATGCCATCGAGCTTCCCTCGACCAGCCACTTCGTCATCGTCGACGGCGCCGGCGACGTCGTCTCGATGACGACGACGATCGAGAACGGCTTCGGTTCGCGGCTGATGACGGGCGGCTTCCTGCTCAACAACGAGCTGACCGACTTCTCCTTCGAGACCCACGACGAGGAAGGCCGGGTGATCGCCAATGCCGTGGCGCCCGGCAAGCGCCCGCGCTCGTCGATGTCGCCGACGGTGGTGATGCGGGAGGGCAAGCCGGTGCTCGCCCTCGGCTCGCCCGGCGGAAGCCAGATCATCGGCTACGTCGCCGAGGCCCTGATCGCCGTCCTCGACTGGGACATGAACGTCCAGCAGGCGGCGGGGCTGCCGCATCTCCTCAACCGCTTCGGCCCGTTCGAGGTCGAGGCCGGCACGAGTGCGACGCAGCTTTCCGGGGCGCTGCGCGACCTCGGCTTCACGGTGAAGGAGACCGACCTGAATTCCGGCATCCAGGCGATCGCCATCACCCCCGACGGACTTTCCGGCGGCGCCGACCCGCGCCGGGAGGGTGTCGCCCTCGGCGAATGAGCGGGCGTGGAGCCCCGGCCCGTCCCCGCCCCGCCGGCTTTGCTGCAGTGCCGCGAGAAACTGCGCGTCGCCGGCAACCACTCGCTAACCATGTCCGGTCCTCGGCCGGCTTCCGCCGGCAACCTTTCGGCGCCGCCCGAGCTTTCAGCATCGGGTCTGCGGGGCGAACGGCAATGGACAAGGCTTTGACACGAAACAACTCTTGCACCGTCGGCGGTGGCGCGCCGCGGATCGGCCTGCCACGCTCGGCCGTGATCTCGGAATACGCGCCGGACGCGACCCTCATTGCGGCCAACGACGATTTCCTGGCGCTGACGCAGTACCGGGCGGAGGAGGTTCTCGGCCGGCCGCACGGCTTCTTCATGGTCCCGGAGGACCGCGACGATCCGCAGTATCCGGCGATGTGGGAAGCGCTCCGCGCCGGCGAATTCATGCAGAAGGAATCGCGCCGGCTGCTGCGCGACGGCCGCGAGGTCTGGGTGCAGGCGAGCTATACCCCGGTCTTTGCCGAAGACGGCACGGTCAAGAGCGTCATCGAGATGGCGACGGACGTGACCGCCGCAAAGCGCCGGGCCGCCAATCACGAGACCATCCTCGCGGCGATCTCCCGCTCGACGGCGATGGCGGAGTTCGCCATGGACGGGACGATCCTCGCGGCCAATTCGAACTATGGCGAGCTGATCGGCTGCCCGCCCGCCGATCTGCTCGGCCGCAACCACTTCGACTTCGTGACCACCGGCGACGCGCAGGACAACGCGGCGCTGGCCTTCTGGACCCGCCTCAGATGCGGGCAGTGCATCCAGGCGGACGTCTTCTCGACCATTGCCGACGGCAGGCGGGTCTGGATGCAGGCGAGCTACACCCCCGTCCTCGACGCCTCGGGCTGTCCCGTCAAGGTGATGAAGATCGCCACCGACATCACCGGCCGCATGGAGCGGAATGCCGAGGCGGAGCGCCTGGCGCTCCTCGATCCGCTCACCGGCGTCTCCAACCGCCGCGGCTTCGACCTCGCGCTCGCCGCGGCGATGAGCGAGCACGGCAGCGCGGGCGGCGGTCCGATCGCCCTGCTTCTCCTCGACGTCGACCATTTCAAGGCCTTCAACGACACGTTCGGCCACCAGATCGGCGACCGCTGCCTGCGCACCATCGCCGAGACCATCGAGCGCGTGGTGCAGGGGCCGGAAAGCCTCGTCGCCCGCTACGGCGGCGAGGAGTTCGCGGTGCTCCTGCCGAACTGCAGCGAGAGCGAGGCAGCGCGGATCGCCGAGGTGGTCCGCGCCGAGGTGCAGAAGCTGTGCATCGAACACGCCGGCAATCCGGGCTGGTGCGTCGTCACCGTCAGCACCGGCGTCGCGACGCTCGGCCAGGCCGGCGATGGCAGCGCCGGGGGCTCGGCGCTCGTCGCCGCGGCCGACGCCGCGCTCTATGCGGCCAAGCGCCAGGGCCGTAACCGGGTGATCGATGCGGGCGCCATGCTGCCGCGGACAGGCCGCCTGGCGGCCGCCGGCTGAGGGCGGCCGCCGCGCCAGGGCGCCAGAGCGCCCCCGCCCAGCTCCATGTCTCGTCAGATCAGCAGATCGGCGACGATCTGGTCCTCGGTGATGTCCTGGTAGCGGATGCCCGCCGCCTCGAAGCGCCGGATCAGCGCCGGAAAGTTCGCCGGATCCCGGGTCTCGATGCCGAGCAGGATCGAGCCGAAGTCGCGGGCCGACTTCTTCAGATATTCGAAGCGGGCGATGTCGTCGTCCGGGCCGAGGAGATTGAGGAAGTCCTTCAAGGCGCCGGGACGCTGCGCCAGCCGCAGGATGAAATACTTCTTCAGCCCGGTGAAGCGCAGCGCCCGCTCCTTGACGTCCGGCAGCCGCTCGAAGTCGAAATTGCCGCCGGAGACGACGAGCACCGCCGTCCTGCCCTCGACCTCGCCCTTCAGGTCGGCGAGGGCGTCGATCGCCAGCGCCCCGGCGGGCTCGAGCACGATGCCCTCGACGTTGAGCATTTCCAGCATGGTGTTGCAGAGCCGGCCTTCCGGCGCCAGCACGACGTCGGCCGGGGCAAAGCGCGTCAGCGTCTCGAAGGGGATCGCGCCGATCATCGCGACGGCGGCGCCGTCGACGAAGCCGTCGATCTGCGGCATGCGGGTGAGTTCGCCGCGTTCGAGGCTGGAGCGCAGGCTCGGCGCGCCGAGCGGCTCGACGAAGCGCAGCGCCGGCCTGCCGCAGGTCTCGGCGTCCTCGCCGTCGAAATAGCGCGTCATGCCCGAGGCGAGGCCGCCGCCGCCGACCGGCATCACCACGACGTCGAGGCTCTCGCCGCCGAGCTGGTCGCGGATCTCGCGGGCGACGCTCGCCTGGCCCTCGACGATGTCCTCGTGGTCGAAGGGCGGCACGAAGGTGGCGCCCTCCGCCGCGGCATAGGCCTTGGCCGCGGCATAGCAGTCGTCGAAGAAATCGCCGGTCAGTTCGATCGTGATCGCCTCGCCGCCGAAGACGCGGGTCTTGTCGATCTTCTGCTGCGGCGTCGTCACCGGCATGAAGACCCGGCCCTTCACGCCGAAATGCCGGCAGGCGAAGGCGAAGCCCTGGGCGTGGTTGCCGGCGGAGGCGCAGCAGAAGGTCCGGCCTGCCGCCGTCTCGGCCATCGCCTTGCGCATGAAGTTGAAGGCGCCGCGGATCTTGTAGGAGCGGACCGGCGTCAGGTCTTCGCGCTTCAGGAAGATCCGGCCGCCGTATTTCTTCGAAAGATGCTCGTTGAGCTGCAGCGGGGTCGCCGGGAACAGGTCGCGCAGCGCGGTTTCCGCGGCCGCGACCCTCAGATGGAAGTCGTCGTTCATGTCGGTCGAATGTCTCGTCTTGCAGGACAGGTCGGAACGTTCGGCGGGAGCCGCGGCGCAAGGCCCGGTCCGGGGCGGTTCCTCGCCTGCCCGCGCCGCCGGTCGGCGGCCAGAATCAGCGGGAAGATCGCCGGAAGGATGGCGCTGGCGCCATGTCCGGCGGCCGGTCGCGGCCGTCAGCCCCGGGTCTGGCCCAGGCCTTCGGCGGCGCCGGCGCCGATAATGCGAATGCAACGCCCGGCGAGGACCGTCGGTAGCGAAATGAGCTTCGCGGGCCGATCCATCGACATTTCGGGCGCTCCCTTCCTGGCCGTTGCCGCAACTTTCCGGCGGTGATGCGCCAGGAACGGCGTTTTGTCAAAGTCGGCCCCGGTGCGGCATTCACGCGGCCATGGCGGGAAACCGCCGGCTCCGGCTCGCCAGCGCCGGTCCGTGCCCCTATGAGGGACCGCCCGCCCGAACGGTTCCGGCGGCGTTTTCGCAAGGATGCCATGACCGACGCGCTCGTCGTCCTTCTGACAGTTCTCACCGCGGTCGTCCTCGCACTGCCGCTGGTGCGCCGCAACACGCTGTGGCAGGCGACGGTGACCCCGCTCGCCTCGATCATCGGCAGCGGCTTCCTGGTGCTCGGCCCGATCCTGACCAGCGAATACGGCAGCTACGCCCCGCTGGTCATGGCGATGCTGTGCCTTGCCGCCTGGAGCTTCGGCGCGGCGGTCAGAAGCAACATCCGGGTGCGGGCCGAAAAGGCCGAGCGCTCGCAGGCGGAGGAATGGCTGGAAGCGGCGGCCTCCTGGGCGCTCGCCTTCGCCTATGTCGTCTCGGTCGCCTACTATCTCAATCTCTTCGGCGCCTTCGCCCTGCATCTGACGCCGTTCGATTCGCCCTTCGAGGCGCGGCTCCTGACGACCGCGATGTTCGCCCTCATCCTCGTCGTCGGCTGGGGCTTCGGCTTCAAGGCGCTGGAGCGGATGGAGACGGTGACGGTCGGCCTGAAGCTCGCGATCATCGCCGGCCTGATCGCCGGCCTTTCGATCTTCGTCTACGGCCTCTGGCGGAGCGGCGGGCTCAACGACAATCCCGAGCCCTCGACCGCCTGGCACGGCATCGCCCTCGCCTTCGGCCTCATCGTCACCGTCCAGGGCTTCGAGACGTCGCGCTATCTCGGAAAGACCTACGACGCGCCGACGCGGATCGCCTCCATGCGTCTCGCCCAGGCGGTCTCGGCGGCGATCTACCTCGTCTACATCGGGCTGCTGACGGTGGGCTTTCCGGCCGGCGAGGGCCACCTCACCGAAACCGCGATCATCGACATGATGGGGGTGGTCGCGCCGATCCTGCCGCTGATGCTGGTCGCCGCGGCGCTCGCCGCGCAGTTCTCCGCGGCGGTCGCAGATACCGGCGGTTCCGGCGGCCTCGTCGTCGAACTGACGCGCGGCCGCCTCAGCCAGCGCCAGGCCTATGCCGTCCTGTGCCTTCTCGGCACCGGCCTCACCTGGACCTCGAACGTCTTTGCGATCATCGCCTATGCCTCGCGGGCCTTCGCCCTCTACTACGCGCTGCAGGCGGCGATCGCCGCCATCGCGATGCACCGTGCGAAGCGGCCGGCACGCGCGCTCGCCTTCGTCCTGCTCGTCTGTCTCGGCGCGGCGATCGTCGTCTTCGGCATCCCGGCCGAGTGAGCACCGGCCCAAATCGCAACGTTTCGTTCGAAGCGACCGTTGCGAAACAGAAACGCTGGCGAAACATGGCCGGGACTTCGACGCCATCCCCGCGAAACATCCCCGGTCTAACCTTCATCCCATCGCAGCCAGGACAACACGTCCCCGCATCGAAGGCTGCACAAATCTCCCCGGGGCGCATGCCGCTGCGGTCCGGGATTAGACGGCTCCGACGATCAACGCCCCAAATCGTCGGAGCCGCCGCCATTTCTGCCGAGGCCGGGCCCGACGCCCCCGACGACACGCCTTGGCTCTCTCGCCCGATCCTGCCCTTCCTCGCGCACAAGCCTGGCTCGCGCCGAATCCGGCCGTGCCCGCCCTGCCGTGCCCTGCCGAACGACGGGGCGCGTCTTCCGGCGGCAGCCTCAGACGAAGAGGTCGACGAGGCGGAAGTTCACGCTGTCGACGATGCCCTTGTCGGAGATCCGCAGCGACGGGATGACCGCCAGCGCGAGCAGTGAGTGCTGCATGTAGGCGTTGTTGAGCGTGCAGCCGGCATCGCGCATGGCGGCGATCAGCCGGTCGGCCTTTTCGGCGACGGTCTCCGCCCGCTCGTTCGACATCAGCCCGGCGATCGACATCTCGATCAGCGCCTTCTCCTTCCCGCCGGCGAAGAAGGCGACGCCGCCGCCCACCGCGCCGAGCCGGTTGGCGGCGAGCGCCATGTCCTCGGCGCTGGTTCCGACGACGATCATGTGGTGGCAGTCGTGGGCGACGGTCGAGGCCATGGCACAGGAGCCCCGGTAGCCGAAGCCCGAGACGAAGCCGTTGGTCACCGCGCCGCTGCCGCGATGGCGCTCGACGAGGGCGATGCGGCACACGTCGGCGGCCTGGTCCGTCATGACGACGCCGTCCGAAACCGTCAGGCGGGCCGTCAGCGCGCGGGTCGGCGCCTGGTTCTCCACGACGCCGATCACCCGAGCCGTCACCTCGCCGCCGGCGCCCGACGGTGCCTTCACCGCGAAGTCCTCCGCCGTCAGCCCGCGGCCGAGCCGCACCGTGCCGGTCGCCGAGGCCGGATAGCTGCGGGCCGGCATGTCGGCTTCCAGCCGCCCGGCGGCGGCGAGCCGGACGCCGCGTCCGTAGACGGCGTCGATCGAAAGCGCCGCGAGGTCGGAGACGATCAGGAAGTCGGCCCGCCGGCCGGGGGTGACCGACCCGATCTCGCGCTCGAGCTTGAAGTGCTCGGCGGTGTTGATGGTCGCCATCTGGATCGCGGTCATCGGCTTCAGGCCGCAGGCGATGGCGTGGCGGACGACGCGGTCCATGTGGCCGTCGCGGACCAGCGTGCCGGAGTGGCAGTCGTCGGTGCACAGGATGAAGTGGCGCGAATCGAGCCCCATCTCGGTGATCGCCTTGACCTGGCTGGCAACGTCGTACCAGGCCGAGCCGAGCCTCAGCATCGCCTTCATGCCCTGGCGCACGCGGGCCGCGGCGTCCTCCATCCGCGTGCCCTCGTGGTCGTCCTCCGGCCCGCCGGCGACATAGGCGTGGAACGGCCGCCCGAGATCGGCCGAGGCGTAGTGGCCGCCGACGGTCTTGCCCGCCGCCCGGGTCGCGGCGATCTCGCCGACCATCACGGCGTCGTTGGCCGCGACGCCGGGAAAGTTCATCACCTCCCCGAGACCGATGATCGCCGGCCAGCCCATCGCCTCGGCGACGTCGCGCGGGCCGAGCACCGCCCCGCCCTCTTCGAGACCGGGCGCGGAGGGCACGCAGGACGGCATTTGGACCCAGACGTTGACCGGCTGGTCCATCGCCTCGTCGTGCATGAGCCGCACCCCCTCGAGGCCGAGGACGTTGGCGATCTCGTGGGGATCGACGAACATCGAGGTGGTGCCGTGGGGAATGACCGCCCGGCAGAACTCGGTCACCGTGACCATGCCGCTCTCGACATGCATGTGCGCGTCGCAGAGCCCGGGCACGACGTAGCGCCCCTCCGCCTCGACCACCGTGGTATCCGGCCCGATCGTGTGCGAGGCGTCGGCCCCGCAGAAGGCGAAGCGGCCTGCGGCGACGGCAATGTCGGTGCCGGGGATGATCTCACCGGAATGGACGTTGACCCAGCGGGCGCCGCGCACCACCAGATCGGCCTTCTGCCGGCCCATGGCGACGTCCACCAGCCGTGGCGCCACCGCCTCGAACGGCTCCATTGCCATCACACTGCGCGTTTCGCTCATGCGCCGCTCCTGCTTCTGCCGCCACCGGTCGATCCTTTGTATTGCCAAGTTTGCGGCCGGACGGGAAGCCGGTCACGGCGAGTGCGCTGCGAGGAAATCCCTCGAGGCTCCCGCGCGGCCTCGCGGCGTCGCCGGCCTCTCCGGCATCGGAGAAAGCAAGCCTCATCCTGCCGTTGCGAGACATCCGGCGGACGACCCGGAACCGGACGACGCAGCGTCCAAAGAGGCTTGGCCCGACCTGCAACGATGCGCGCATGAACATATTGCGCTACAGGATATATTTGTATTCGCGACAATAACCGCGTCGCCCTTGGAGAGTTTGCGGTCCGACGAGCCGGAAACGAAATTTTTATCCTTACACGGGAAGGTGAACGCGACTTCGTTCGTAAGCAGCAGGTATGCATTTCCGGCCCGGGCGTCCTGCTGCCGAAAGAGTCGATCCGCTTTTCAGTGTCGCAGGTCCCACGATGTTCAAATCCAGCCTCTCGGCAAAAGTCTCGGCGATGGTGCTCGGCGCCATCGCGATCGTCGCCGTCGCCCTTTCGGCGATCGCGCTGATCGAAGTCAGCAACGACGGCATCGAGCGCGCCAACGAGCGCCAGGAAGCCAACATGCGTGTCGCCTGGGACGTGATCGGCCGCTACGGCTCCTGGTTCAAGGTCGACAACGGCAAGCTCTATGCCGGCTTCCAGCCGCTGAACGAGTTCAACACCCCGGTCGACCGGATCAAGGAACTCGTCGGCGGCACGGCGACGATCTTCATGGGCGACACGCGGGTCGCGACCAACGTCCAAAAGCCGGACGGCAGCCGGGCGATCGGCACGAAGCTCGCCCCGGGGCCGGTCTATGACGCGGTGATCAAGGACGGCAAGCCGTATCGCGGCGAGGCCGACATCCTCGGAACGCCGTTCTTCACCGCCTACGATCCGATCAAGGGCAAGGACGGCCAGACCATCGGCATCCTCTATGTCGGCGTTCCGAAGTCGGAATTCTTGACCTCCGTCTCGGCGCTGCAGCTGCGCTTCAGCATCATCGCGGTTCTCGTCGCCCTCGTCGTCGGCCTGCTGGCGCTCGTCACTTCGCGCCGCATGTTCCAGCCGCTGCAGGGCCTCGCCAGGACGATCAGCGACGTCGCCGAAGGGCGCGTCGACGGCAAGGTCGAAGGTCTCGGACGCCGCGACGAGATCGGCCAGATGGCCCGCTCGGTCGAGCAGCTGCGCCATGCCGTCATCGAGCAGCAGAGCCTGAAGCAGGAGGCGATCGACGCCGCGGCGCAGAAGGAGATCGAGCGCCGGCGCCAGGACGAGATGGGCGAGGAATACGTCCGGGCCCACCACTTCTTCATGTCCGAGGTCGAGACCGGCTTCGGCCGGCTCGCCGGCGGCGACCTCACCGTCCGCCTCGACAAGCCCTTCTCCTCCGACTACGAGGGCGTCCGCAAGCTCTTCAACGAGAGCGTGACCGCCCTCGAGGCCGCCTTCGGCGAGGTCATGAAGCTGATCGCCTCCAACAAGACCGGCATCTCGGAGATGATCGTCGCGACCAACGACATCGCCCAGCGCACCGAGCAGCAGGCGGCGAGCCTCGAAGAGACCGTCGCCGCCCTCGGCGAGGTGACCGGCGGCGTCAACCGCACCGCCGATGGCGCGAGCCACGCAAGGCAGACCGCCGAGACGGCCCGCGAAAAGGCCCGCAAGGGCGGCGAGATCGTCGCCCAGGCGGTGACGGCGATGAGCCAGATCGAGGCATCCTCGCAGCAGATCAACCAGATCATCGGGGTGATCGACGAGATCGCCTTCCAGACCAATCTCCTGGCCCTCAACGCCGGCGTCGAGGCGGCGCGGGCCGGCGAAGCCGGCAAGGGCTTCGCGGTGGTGGCCCAGGAAGTGCGCGCCCTCGCCCAGCGCTCGGCGGAAGCCGCCAAGGAGATCAAGGGGCTGATCAACGCCTCCTCGGAACAGGTCGAGAAGGGCGTCACGCTGGTGACCGCCTCGGGCAAGTCGCTGGAGGAGATCGTCGCCGAGTTCGCCGCGGTCAGCGGGATCATCGCCGAAATCGCCAAGAACGCCTCGGAACAGGCGACGAGCCTGAAGGAGGTCTCGACCGCCGCCGACCAGATGGACAAGGTGACCCAGCAGAACGCCGCGATGGTCGAACAGGCGACGGCCGCCTGCCAGACCCTCGGCGGCGACACCGACAGGCTCGCCGAGATCGTCGCCGGCTTCAAGACGCGGGCCGGCGCCGAGGCGGCGCGCGGCGCCCCGGCCGCGAGGCAGAGGCCCGTCGCGCAGATGCGCAGCGCCGGCGGCAGCGCCAAGGCCGCCCCCGCCGCCGCGAACGACGAAGAAGTCTGGGACGAGTTCTGAAATTACAACGGCCGGCGACCGCAAGCACCGCCGGCCGTCCTGTTTCTCCACGCCCCGAATCATGCCATGATGGGCGGCCAGACGATCCTCGCATCGTCCCGCCGCCCGGCGTGGCGCTTCAAACGTCGAGGCCATGCCATCGGGCGGATCACGCCAGCGTCACGATCGCCCCGGACGCCGGCACCATCCCACCCTGCTACCCGCACGATGCGCGGATGAGCCGCGCCGGGGATTGGCGTGTCAGCCGCCGAAGGCCGGCAGCTTTTCGATCTGGTCCTTGGTCAGCGGCGTCTTGACCCGGCCCATGTCGAGCGAGACGTCGGAGAGCATCAGGATCACCGTCTTCTGGCCGATGCCGAGGAAGCCGCCGACCTCGACGGTGATCGCCTTGGCGTTGCCGTTCGCATCGCCGAGGACGTCGTCCACCTCGCCGACCGTCTCGCCGTTCGGCCCGACGACGTCCATCTCCTCGACCTGACCGACCATGAGGTTCAGCTGCGGCACCGGGGCCTCGTCCTCGCCGAGCGCCGCGAGCACGCCGGCCGCCGCGTCGGAGGGGATCTGGTTGCCGGCGGGCGCGGCCTGGCCGGCCTTGGCGGCATCGTCCGGCTGGGTGGTGCCGCCATCCTGGGCGAGCGCTTGGCCGGCGGCGCCGGCAAGAAGAAGGGCGGCGAGGCCGGCGGACAGGAAGGGCTTCAAGAACGTCTCCATTTGTCGGAGGGGATCAACGGCGGTCGAAGTATCGCAGGCGGTCGAAAGCATCGCAGGCGAGGGAACGGAGCGGCTGCCGGCCCGCCTGAGAGCCTTCAATCGCGCAGCGCCCCGGCCTCGCTGCGCCGATGCCTGAGAGAGGTCGCGGGCAGCGCCATGGGCCGCACCACGCGGCGCCTCGTCCGATCGACGGAACCGCCCCGCCGGCCGAAGGTTCCCCGAAAGGGCAGCGGGTCACAGGCTGCGGAACGTCGTCGCCGGTCTCCGCTCGTCGCCGGTGACCCACCGGCTTTTCCCGTCACCGGCTCCGGACCGCCCGCCCCCGTCCCGCCGGCAGCCGCGCGACGATGCTCGCGCTGCCCGAATCTCGACCCCAGCCCGCAGGAAGGAAGGGCCCGCCATGTACGAGAAGATCATCGTCCCCGTCGATCTCGCCCACGTCAAGACGCTGGAGAAGGCGCTCCGGACGGCTGCCGAACTCGCCAAGCTCTACGGCGCGCGTCTCAGCTATCTCGGCATCACCGCTTCGAGCCCCGGGCCGATCGCCCATACGCCGGAGGAATTCGGCGAGAAGCTCGATGCCTTCGCCAAAGAGCGCTCCGGCAAGGACGGGGTCGCCGCCACGGCCGAGTACAAGGTGGTGCCGGATCCCGCCCGGCAGCTCGATCACGCCTTGCTCGCCGCCATCGACAAGAGCGGCGCCGACCTCGTCGTCATGGCCTCGCACCGGCCGGGCTTTGCCGAGCACTTCTTCGCCGCCCACGCCGGCCACGTCGCGGCCCATGCGAAGGCCTCGGTCATGGTCGTTCGATAGGCGTCCGGTCGACGGCGCCGAGGAGCGCGAGGATCGCGGCATTGAGCGGCGTCGGCACGCCGTGCCGCCTTCCCGCCGCCACCACCGCGCCGGTGAGATAGGCGTGCTCCAGCGGCCGGCCGGCCAGCCGGTCGTAGAGCATCGACGACCCACTCTCCGGATTGACGCCGTCATAGAGCTTCAGCGTCCGTTCCAGCTCGTCTTCGCCGAATTCTGCGCCCGCCGCCCGGCCTGCGGCGACCGCTTCGGCGAGAAGCGCGATGCCGAGCCGCTGCACCGCCTCGTCGCGGAAAACGTCCATGCGGCGCAGCGTCAGGGCGGTGACCGGGTTGGCGACGACGTTCGACAGAAGCTTGCGCCAGGCGACGGTGACGAAGTCGGGCACCCGCTCGACGGAGAGCGCCGAGCCGGCGAAGAGGTCCGCGACCCGCCGGCCGGCCGCATCGTCCGGCACGATGATCCGGCTGCTGTAGTGATGGACGATCGCCCCCGGCGAAACCCGTTCGGCCGCGACGTAGACCACCGAGGGGACCACCGTCCCGGCGAGGCCGAATTCCGCGATCCGTGCCGCATGGTCGACGCCGTTCTGGGCCATCAGGACCAGCGTCCTTTCGCCGGCGAGCACTTCCAGCCAGGGCCGGGCGCTCGCCGTATCCTGCGCCTTGGTCGCCACGACGACGAGGTCGCAGGGCTTCGACGCGTCGGCGATCGCGTCCGGATCCGCGGCGATCGCCGCGGCGACCTTCCTGCGGCTCCCCTCGTCTTCGAGGGTCAGCTCTTCGAAGGGCGTGCGCACGCAGAGCGTCACCTCGTGCCCGGCATCCGCCAGCATCGCCGCCAGATAGCCGCCGATCGCGCCGGCCCCGATCACCGCAGTCTTCGTCATCGTCCCACCCCCGGTGGTTTCGCCGGCCGCGCCGGCCGGTCATGTCGAGAGACATAAGATCAGCCGGGCTGCCGGCGAGCGACCCGAAAAGCCGAAAGCGGCGGCGGCCCGCCTCAGTCCCGGTTCGAGACCGCGGCCTCGGCGAAGGTCGCCATGTCGCGGTGGCAGCGCGCGGCGGCCTTGACGATGCTTGCGGCGAGCGCCGCGCCGGTGCCCTCGCCGAGCCGCATGCCGAGGGCGAGCAGCGGCACCTTGCCCATCGCCTCCAGCGCCTTCATGTGGCCGCGCTCGGCCGAGACGTGGCCGAACAGGCAGTGGTCGAGCGCCCGCGGGTCGAGCCTGTAGAGCACCGCGGCGGCGGCCGAGGCGACGAAGCCGTCGATGATGACCGGCACCTTCTGGTGCCGCGCGCCGAGGATCGCCCCGGCCATCGCGGCGATCTCGCGGCCGCCGAGGCGGCGCAGCACTTCCAGCGGATCGCCGAGATGGCTCCTGTGGAAGGCAAGGCCGGCGTCGATCACCGCCGCCTTGCGGGCAAGCGCCTCGCCGGCGAGGCCGGTGCCGGCGCCGGCCCAGTCGGCGCCGGTGCCGCCGAAGAGGCCGGCATAGAGCGCGGCGGCGACGGCGGTGTTGCCGATGCCCATCTCGCCGATGCACAGGAGATCCGGCTTGTCCATCAGCACCTCCATGCCGAAGGCCATGGTGGCCGCGCAGGTCCGCTCGTCCATCGCCGCAGCCTCGGTGAAATCCTCGGTCGGGATCTCGAGGGCGAGGTCGTAGACCTTCAGGGAAAGGTCGAAGGTCGCGCAGATCTGGTTGATCGCCGCGCCGCCGGCGCCGAAATTCGCCACCATCTGGGCCGTCACCTCCGGCGGGAAGGCCGAGACGCCCTGTCGCATCACGCCGTGATTGCCGGCGAAGACCGCGACCAGCGGCCGGTCGACATGCGGCACGCCGCCCTGCCAGGCCGCGAGCCACTCGGAAATCTCCTCCAGCCGGCCGAGCGAGCCGGCCGGCTTGGTCAGCTCCTGCTCCCGGTGGCGGGCGGCGTGGGCGGCCGCGACGTCGGGCGCGGGCATCGTCCTCACGAGATCGCGGATGTCGTCGAAGGGAAGGCCGGTGGTGGACATCGGGGGCTCCTTGGTGTTCTGCCGCCGGGCGGGCCGCGCTTCGCCGCCGGGCGGATCCGGGCAGCTTTGGGGCAACGGCAGGGGATCGTCGAGATGGGCGTCTTGGATCAGGTCACGGCCGTCTACGCCGCAACCATGCGGGCCTCGGCCTTTCTCACCCGCCTTAGCATTTCCGGCCGACACTTCGAGGGGGCCGGAAGCCGCGCACCGGCCCAATCCCCCGGAAATGACATGGCCCTCCAGCCGGAGGACACGGCGACAGGACAGGGTTCGAACGGCGATCCGGCGAAGGGCACCGGCGCCGCGACGCCCGCGGCCGACGCCCCGGCCCGCTACCGACTCGGCGAGGACGCCGCGGTCTTTCCGCTGGTCGGGCTGATCGCCGCGGCACCCGCCGCGCTCCTCGTCCTCGTCCTGCCGGTTCTCGGCCCGTCGCCGCTCGTCGTCGGCATTCTCGCCACCGCCGCCCTCGTCGCGGCGACGGGAGCCCTGCACGAGGACGGGCTCGGCGACGTCGCCGACGGCCTCTTCGGCCACCAGCCGAAGGAGCGGGCGATCGCGATCATGCATGACAGCCGGGTCGGCAGCTACGGCGCCATCGCGCTCGTGCTCTCGCTCATGCTGCGGGCGGGCCTCGTCGGCGATCTCGTCGCCGACGATCCGGCGCGCGCGGCCCTTGTCGTCCTCGCCGCCGCCGCCGCAAGCCGCGGCGCGATGGCGTTCATCTGGGCGACGACGCCCTCGGCCCTCGATTCGGGCCTCGCGGCCAGGGCCGGGCAGCCGCCGCGCGGGAAAGGCCGCCGGTCGCTTCTGATCGGGGCCGGGATCGCGGTGCTTCTCGTTCTGCCGGCCGCCGGGCTGGCGCAAGTGCTTCTCGCCGCCATCCTCGCCGCGCTCGTGCTTTCCTGGTTCCGACGCTTCATCCTGCGCCGCATCGGCGGCCAGACCGGCGACTGCCTCGGCGCGGCCCAGCAGCTTTGCGAGATCGCCATCCTTTTCGGACTCGCGACGTCCGGGTGAGCGGCGCGGCGCCGTCGCCGGTCACTCGTGGCCGGTCTCGACCTTGATGCCCGTGAACGCGACCTCGACCGCTTCGCCGTAGCGCCGTCCGTTATCTTCGTCGTGGCGCGGAAAGGCGGGTGCGGCGATCCGGATGCTGAGGTCGTAGGTGCCGTCGCCGTCCGGCAGCGTCAGGTCCTTGCCGTAATGATAAAGGCCCGGATGCCACAGGAACTCCGGCTTGAAGGAGACGACGTCCCGCCCGTCCTTGGACAGGACGCAGTCGATGTCGAGATAGGGAACGAAGCGGCCGTCCGCGGCGTCGGCGACGGCGATCTCCATGTGGCAGTTCATCGTCTCCGGCGCCTCGACCCATTCGAGAGCGCCGCCCTTCAGGTGATACATCCCCTCGGCGCGTTCCTGGGCGAAGGCGACGATGTAGTCGCCGGCGCGGGTCTTGCCGCCGGCGTCGGCGACTTTCGTCGCCATGTAGTCGAGCGAGGCGAGATATTTCTCGCCTTCCGCCTTGGCCATGTCCAGCTGGTTCCGGTCGGCTTCGTCGCTGGGCCTTGCGGGGGGCTGGTGGGCTTTTGTTCCGGTGGCGTCGGCCATGATGTCTCTCCTCCTTCGGATCGGGCTGCGTGACTGCTCCGGCCGGCCGGACGAGGCCGCCGACCGATGGGCGAACGAAGCTTGCGGGTGCTTCGCTCCATGACAAATCGGCAAGCGCGGGCGCCCGGCGGCCGGAACCATTCGTCGCGCTGACAGTTAGCCGGGTCCAACCTTCGATCGCGAGCGGCGGGCCATGAGTTTCGGCAAGATCGCGGCGACCGCATCCCTCGGCGGCCTGCTGTTCGGCTACGACACCGGCGTCATTTCCGGCGCCCTCCCCTTCATCAAGGACCAGTATGGTCTGAGCGCCGGCGACCAGGGGCTGGTCGTCTCGATCGCGCTCGCCGGGGCGGCGCTCGGCGCAGGCTTTGCGGGCGGCATCGCCGACAGTCTGGGCCGCCGCAAGGTCATCATCGCCGCTGCGGCGCTGTTCGTCGTCGGCGCCCTCCTCTGCGCCTTCGCCGACAGCTACCTGCTGCTGCTCGCCGGCCGGCTGGTGCTCGGCCTCGCGATCGGCGTCGCATCGATGCTGACGCCGCTCTATCTTTCCGAGATGGCGCCGGCGGACAAGCGCGGCGCGGTCGTGTCGCTCAACCAGATGTGCATCACCAGCGGCATCCTGATCTCCTATCTCGTCGACTACGCCTTCTCCCATGTCGACGGCGGCTGGCGGTGGATGCTCGGCCTCGGCGCGGTGCCCGGCATCGTCCTCAGCGTCGGCATGCTGTTTCTCCCCGACAGCCCGCGCTGGCTCGCCGGCCAGGGCTCTCTCGACGACGCCCGCGACGCGCTGCGCCGGATCAACGGACCGCGCGATGCCGACGCCCAGCTGCAGGAGCTGCGCACCGACCTGAAGCGCGAGAACGGCCGCGTCGCGCCGTGGTCGGAAATGTTCACCGGCAAGGCGAAATACGCCCTCATCGTCGGCGTCGGGCTTGCCGTCTTCCAGCAGATCACCGGCATCAACACGGTGATCTATTTCGCCCCGACGATCTTCAACTCGGCCGGGATGCCGGACACCTCGGCCTCCATCCTGGCGACTGCGGGCGTCGGCGTCGTCAATGTGGTGATGACCTTCGTGGCGCTGCGGCTGATCGACCGGGCCGGCCGCCGCTCGCTGCTCCTCACCGGCCTCGTCGGCATGGCGGTGACGCTGGCGATCCTCGCCGGCGGGTTCTTCCTCGGCAATTCCGGCCTGCTCGCATGGATCACCACCCTCTCGGTCGCGGCCTATGTCGGCTTCTTCGCCATCGGCCTCGGCCCGGTGTTCTGGCTGCTGATCGCCGAGATCTTTCCGCTCGCCGTGCGCGGCCGCGGCATGTCCATCGCGACCGTCTCAAACTGGGTGTCGAACCTCGTCGTCTCGCAGGTCTTCCTGCTGCTGATCGACGGGGTCGGCTCGGGCTCGACCTTCCTCCTGTTCGCCGTCCTCACCGTCGCGGCGATCCTTTTCACCCTGCGCCTCGTCCCCGAGACCAAGGGGCGGTCGCTGGAAGAGATCGAGGCGGATCTCGGCGACGAAAGGCATCCGCAGGCCGCCGCCGCTGCGTGATGAAGCCGTGGCGCGGAACCGCAACCGCCACGGCGACGCGGCGGCCTACCGGGGTCGATGCGGGCCCGCCACCGAAATAATCGCGCCTGGCGCCTTGTTCCGGACGCGTTTCTCCTACATATGAACCGCATCGATCTTGCAGGTAAATTTTGGTTTCGCGCGCCGCGCCTCGACTGATCTTCTCTTCAATATCGAACTTCAAGGCCGGCTCGCGCCGGCAGATCAGCTACTTCCAGTCGATACGCAGGAGATCGTCATGGCCGTTGGAACGGTAAAATTCTTCAACACCCAGAAGGGCTACGGCTTCATCGCCCCCGAGGATGGCGCGACCGACGTGTTCGTCCATGCCACCGCCGTCGAGCGTGCGGGCATGCAGCCGCTCGTCGAAGGACAGCGGGTGAATTTCGAGGTCGTCAAGGACCGTCGCACCGGCAAGAGTTCGGCCGACAACCTGTCGGCCGCCTGATTCGGCCTCGCCCGTGCTGGAGAGACCCGCACGGGCTTGAAGTCGAGAGGGAAAAGGTCGGGCTCGCCCGGCCTTTTTTGTTTTACAGCTCGTTTTCGTCGGGAGAACTCAGATGAACGAGAAGATCCGCGAGAAGGCCGATCGGGTTTTTCCCAATCAGAACGATCGGCACGAAAAAGGCTCGGCGATGACGCTGATCCGTCAGGCGACCGAGGCCCAGAGGGCGAAGTCGGCGCGGCTTCGCGCCGAGCGCATCGCCCGCGACGACGAAGCCGGCGCGGCCCCCGCCGAGCCCGTGAAGGCCAAGCGGGCGAAGACCGTTCGCCGCGGCCGCAGCTGACGACCGCGGGCGCCGCCCCGGGCGCCCGTTTCCGCCGCAGCCCGGCTCGCCCGGCCGGTCGCGCGGCAGACGCCGGCGGGCTCAGCCGCCTTCCGCGTTCCGCATGTTGAGGATCATGCGGTCGAGCGCCCGCAGCGCGGCCCCGACCTCTTCCTGCGACAATCCTTCGGTCAGCATCGCATCGTGCCGCCGGCTCTCGGCGAGCAGTTCGTCGACGACGCGGCTGCCCATTTTCGTCAGCCAGATGCCGTTCGAACGGCGATCGCCGCGCACCGGTCGGCGCTCGACCAGCCCTTCGCCGGCAAGAATGTCGAGGATCGTCACAAGGCTCGACCTGCGCAGCGCCACGGCCTCGGCGAGCCGGCTCTGCGGCTGGCCGGGATGGTTGCGGATGATCGCCAGCAGTCCGAGATAGCGCGGCGCCCGGCCGCGGTCCGAGAGCTTTTCCTCGAAGGCGCGGAAGGCGAGGATCTGGGCCAGTCTCAGCTTGTAGCCGACCGTCGCCTCCGCCTCCCCGGCGGTCAGCAGAAACGTCTGCGCACCGTCATCTTCCGCTTCCTGCGCCAACGCTCCTCCCCTCCGCCCGGATCGCCCTCTCGGCTGGCCGCGCCGCCCTGTGGCGCACCAGACCCGCTTGACGCCCGGCGGCGATGCCGTATTGTTCGACATCGAACAATCCAGGGTCGGCCGTATCCATCTTGGACGAAGGCGCTGCGCCGGGCAACGGCGAGCAGCACGCCGCTGTGCGAAAGCTTTGGGAGGAGCGTCGCATGGGACTTGCGGGTCCGCTCTCGCACTGGCTGCCTGAAAGCGACGGCGCCGCGCTGCGGGACATCACGCTCGGCGCGCTGCTCGCCGAGCAGGCGGGCCGCTTTCCGGAGCGTCCCGCGCTCCTGTTCGACGGGCCGCTCGGCACCGTCCGATACGGCTACCGCGACCTCGACGCGGCGGTCGACCGTCTCGCCAAGGCGCTGATCGCGATCGGCGTCGGGCATCGGGACCGCGTCGCGGTGATGGCGGCGAACTCGCCGGAATGGGTGCTGCTCGAATATGCGCTTGCCCGGATCGGCGCCGTGCTCGTCACCGTCAATCCGGCCCTGCGCCGGGCAGAGCTCGATTATCTCCTGGCCCAGAGCGGAGCGGCGATGCTGTTTGCGGCCGGCGAACATCGCGGCTTCCCGATCGCCGACATGCTGTGCGAGATGATGCCGGATTTTTCCGGCCGAAACGGCGGCGCGCGCGCCGGCGACGGAGCCTATCCGGCCCTTAGGCGCGTCGTTTCGATCGGCGGGCCGCAGATCCCCGGCGCCCTCGCCTTCACCGCCCTTCTGGCGCGGGCCGAAGAGATTTCGGACGAGGTGCTCGCCACCAGAGCCGCCGCCGTCGCGCCGGCCGACATCGTCCAGATCCAGTACACATCCGGCACCACGGGCAAGCCGAAGGGCGCGATGCTCACCCATCGCGGCATCGTCAACAACGCCCTTTTCGCCGGCCGGCGCGCCGGCTACCGGGAGAGCGACGTGATGGTCTCGGCCATGCCGTTCTTCCACACCGCCGGCTGCGTCTGCAACGTCGTCGGCATGGCGGCCGTCGGCGGCTCGCTCGTCGCCATGGAGAGTTTCGACGCCGGCCCGATGCTCGACCTTCTGGAGCGCCACCGCGGCACCATCGTCAATGCCGTGCCGACGATGTATGTGCGGCTTCTTCAGGACGAGGCGCTGCGCAAAGGCCGGCGCGACCTGTCGGCCTGGCGCATCGCCTATGTCGGCGGCACGTCGATCCCGCCGAGCCTGATGCTGGAACTGAAGGAGACGGTCGGCTGCGACCCGGCGATCATCATGGGGATGACCGAGTGTTCGCCGATCATCACCCAGACCGTGCCGGACGAGCCGCTCAAGGAGAAGGTCGCGACCGCCGGCGTGCCGCTGCCGCATGTCGAGATCCGCATCGTCGATCCCGCGACCGGCGAGATCGTGCCGATCGGCCGGGAGGGCGAACTGCAGATCCGCGGCTTCCTCGTCACCGCCGGCTATTTCGACATGCCGGAGGCGACGGCCGCGGCGATCGACGCCGACGGCTTCCTGAAGAGCGGCGACATCGCGGTGATGGACGAAGGCGGCCATCTGAGGATCGTCGGGCGGATCAAGGACATGCTGATCCGTGGCGGCGAGAACGTCTATCCGGTGGAGATCGAGGACCGGCTGCTCGCCCATCCCGACGTCGCGGAGGCGCAGGTGGTGGGGGTTCCGGACGCAGAATTCGGCGAGGAGATCTTCGCCTTCGTCGTTCCCCGCGACGGCCGGACGGTCGAGCCCGAGGCGCTCAGGAACTGGTGCCGGCAGCACATGGCGCGGCACAAGATGCCCCGCCATGTCGCGGTGATCGAAGCAACGCCGAAGACGGCGAACGGCAAGGTGCGGAAGGTGGAATTGCGGGAACTGGCGAAGACGATGATCGCGGAGGGCCGGGCGTGAGCGGCGGCGGCGGCGAGCCGCATCTCCTCGAAGAGCGGTGCGGCGACATCCTGCTCCTGACGCTCAACCGGCCAAGGGCGCGCAACGCCATCAGCCCCGAGATGGCCTGCCGCCTGTCCGACGCCTACGGCCGCTTTGCCGAGGACGAAGCCTTGCGCGTCCTCGTCCTCACCGGCGCGGGCGACAAGGCCTTCTGCTCGGGCGGCGATCTCGCCTTGACGATGCCGCTGCTTTCCGGCGCCCGGCAACCGGCGGACGCGTGGGACCGCCGCGTCCTCGACGATCCGGCGGTGATGGACCGCTCGGCGCTCCGCCACACGGCGATCGACAAGCCGATCGTCGCCGCGATCAACGGCACGTGCCTCGCCGGCGGTCTGGAGACGATGCTCAGCACCGACATCCGCGTCGCCTCCGAGACCGCGCGCTTCGGCCTGCCGGAGGCAAAACGCGGGCTGATTCCCTTTGCCGGCTCGCTCGCCCGCCTGCCGCGGCAGCTGCCGCATGCGATCGCGATGGAAATGCTTCTGACCGGCGAGACGATCGACGCGCCCCGCGCCCTCGCCTTCGGCCTCGTCAATCAGCTCGCGCCGCAGGAGGAGGTTCTCGGCCGCGCCATCGCGCTCGCCGAGACGATCGCCGCGAACGGGCCGCTGGCGATCCGTGAGATCAAGCGCACGGTGAGGCTTGCAACCGGCGTCCCGCTCGAACAAGGTTTCGCCCTGGAGGACGAGGCCCGGCGGATCGTCATGGCCTCGAAGGATGCGCGGGAAGGGCCGCGCGCCTTCATGGAAAAGCGCCCGGCGCGCTTCGAGGGGCGCTGATGGCGGCGGGGGAGAATCGGACATGAGCGCCAACGAGGTCCGGCTCGACGGCCGCAGCGTGGTGATCACCGGCGCTGGCCGGGGGATCGGCCGCGCCGCGGCGCTCGCCATGGCGAAGGCCGGCGCCAGCGTCGTCGTCAACGACGTCGCCGCGGAAGCCGCCGGGAACGTCGTCGCCGAGATAACGGCGGCGGGCGGCAGCGCCGTTGCCGCCGTCGCGGCGATCGGCTCGGCGGAGGCGGCCGATCTCTGCGTCAAGACCGCGCTCGAGGCTTTCGGCCGGCTCGACGTGATGGCGACCAATGCCGGCATCCTGCGCGACCGCGTCTTGTGGAACACCACCGACGAGGATTTCGACGCCGTCGTCGCCACGCATCTGCGCGGCACCTTCACCTGCGCGCGGGCCGCGGCGCGCCACTTCCGCGCGGCCGGCCACGGCGGGCGGCTGATCCTCGTCTCCTCGATGGCCGGCCAGCGCGGCAATTTCGGCCAGACCGCCTATGCCGCGGCAAAGGCCGGCATCGCCGCCTTCGCGCGCACCTGGGCGATGGAGCTCGCCAAGGCGGACGTCACCGTCAACGCCGTCGTCCCCAACGCCCTGACCACGATGACCGCGACCGTGCCGATGCTGAAGCCCTTCGCCGAGATGCTGGAGCGCGGCGAGGCGCTGCCGGAAAAGGTGCGCAAGGACTTCGGCCTCGGCGGGCCGGAGGACGTCGCCGCGCTCTTCGTCTATCTCGCCTCGGAGCGCTCGGCGGGCGTCACCGGCCAGGCGATCGGCCTTGGCGGCGACCGGCTGTCGGTCTGGGCGCATCCGGCCGAGGCGGCCCATGCCTTCCAGGACGGCGGCTGGAGCGCGGAGAAGATCGCCGCGGCGATCGAGACGGAGCTTGCCGGCGCCAAGCAGAGTGTCGGCATCGACTTCATGTGACGACGCAACGCCCTTCGGGAGAAAGGGCACAATCGGGAGGAAATGCGATGAAGAGACTTCTGATCCTCGCCGCGGCGCTGGCCGCGACGACCTTCGCCGCGCGGGCCGAGACGACCCTCAGGCTGTCGCACTGGCTGCCCGCCACCCATCCGATGCACACAAACGGCATCGTGCCCTGGGCGAAATCGATCGAGGAGGATTCCGGCGGCGAACTGAAGATCGAGATCTATCCGGCGCAGCAGCTCGGCGCCGCACCCGACCACTACGACATGACGCGCGACGGCATCGTCGACATCGGCTACGTCAATCCCGGCTACACCGCCGGCCGCTTCCCGGTCTACGAGCTGACCGGCGTTCCCTTCGAGGCCAATGACGGGCCGAAGGCGGCCAAGGCCATCCACGAATTCTACAAGAACGGCGGCTATGCGGAAAAGGAGATGGGCGACGTCTATTTCTGCCTGGTCAATCCGCACAATCCCGGCCGCTTCCACGCCAACTTCCCGCTGAAAGTGCCGGCGGACGTCGCGGGCAAGTCTGTGCGCCCGGCCCACTCCACAATGGCGCGCTACATCAACTCGCTCGGCGGCACCTCGGTGCAGGTGCCGGCGCCGGAAGCCCGCGACGCCATCGCCAAGGGCACGGCCGACGCCGTCACCTTTCCCTACGAGGCGATGAAGAGCTTCAAGATGGCCGACGTCGTGAAGTTCCACAACGACCTGCCGCTCTACCTCTCCTCCCAGGTGATGCTGTTCAACAAGGACAGCTACGACGGGCTTTCCGACACGCTGAAGAAGGTCATCGACGATCACTGCACGCCGGAATGGTCGCAGAAGATCTCCGAGGGCTGGTCGAAATACGACAACGAGGTGCGCCAGGAGATCCTCGCCGATCCGGCCCACACCGTCTACGAGCCGACGCCGGACGAGGTGAAGCTGTGGAGGGACAGCGTCAAGCCGACGATGGAGGCCTGGAAGGCCGACGCCAAGAAGGCCGGCTACGATGCGGAAAAGGTGCTGTCGGAATACGAGAAGGCGCTCGCGGACAACGGCGCGAAGTATTGAGGCTTTGACGGGGCCAGGCGGCGCGTCGCATGCGCTGCCGGGCCCTTCTGTTCCGTCGGATCCCGGGCTTATGCCTTGGCCGACGCCGTCATTCTTGCCACTGCCTTGCGGTACCAAACGCCCAAATGCTCGACGCCGTGCTCCTGTACCCCCCTCTGCCCTGCCGGGCATCTCCCCCACAAGGGGGGAGATCGGCAGCGTTGCCGTCTGCCGCCCATTCTTCAGACCTTGCTGCAGGGGGCGTCTATCGACGAGCAGACGACTGCATCGACGCCGCATCGATCTCCCCCCTTGTGGGGGAGATGCCCGGCAGGGCAGAGGTGGGTACGCTAGGCGCCGACCTTTCCGCTTGTGCTTTACCCGCAGCCGCCGCGCGGGCACCCCGGACATGACCCGCTCCCGCCTCACCGAGCGCGTCGTCACCATCGTCGAGCGCATCGCCGCGGTGATGCTCGGCCTCGTCACGATCCTCGTCTTCGTCTCGGCGATCGGGCGCTATCTCTTCGCAAGCCCGGTGCCCGACGCCTTCGACCTGTCGCGGCTGTCGCTGGCGATCGCGATCATGTGGGGCTTCGCCTCGCTCGGCTTTAGGGGCAGCCACATCAAGGTCGACATCCTCGCCGAAATGCTCGGGCCGCGAGCCCGCCGCGTTCTCGATCTTCTCGCCTGGCTGGGGCTCCTGCTCTTCACCCTGCTTCTCGTCTGGAAGCTCGGGGGCCGCGTCCTGTCGCAGATGCCGGGCGGCGAGACGACTATGGATCTGCGCCTGCCGCAATGGCCGTTCCTCGCTTTCGTCGTCGCCGGCCTCGTCATGGCCGTGGTCACGACGCTGATCCGGCTCTGGCTGGTGTTGAGATGGGGCGAAGGGCTCGAGCCCTACGAGACGCTGGCCGACGACGAGGCGCACGGGGCCGCCCATGAGTGAGAAGGATCTCGTCGCCGCCGGCGGCTTCGTCGTCCTGTTCCTGATGATGATCGTGCGCGTGCCGATCGGCGTCGCCATGGGGCTCGTCGGCATCGGCGGCTTCGGCATGACCGTCGGCTGGCGCCCGGCGCTGAACCTTCTCGCCACCTCGCCGCTGAGGACCGTCACCGACTTCAACCTGACGCTCATCCCCTTCTTCATCCTGATGGGGGTGCTGGCGACGCGCTCGGGCATGAGCCGCGAGCTCTTCCGGGCGGCGAACGCCACCTTCGGCTCGCTCCGCGGCGGGCTCGGCCTTGCGACGGTCGGGGCCTGCGCCGGCTTCGCGGCGATCTGCGGCTCGTCGGTCGCGACCGCCGCGACGATGACCAACATCGCCCATCCGGAGATGCGGAAGGCCGGCTATCCCGACGACGTCTCGACCGGGGTGATCGCCGCCGGCGGCACGCTCGGCATCCTGATCCCGCCCTCGGTGGTGCTCGCCGTCTATGCCTACATCACCGGCCAGGACGTCGGCCGGCTGTTCATCGCCGGCATCCTGCCGGGCATCCTGGCGGTTTTCATGTACATGGCGACGGTGCGCCTGTGGTACGGGCGCCGGCTGCCCGCCGGCACACGCTTCAGCGCCCCGGAGGCGTTGCGGGCGCTCTCGGGCGTCTGGGCGGTGGCGCTGCTCTTCGTCGCGGTCATTCTGTCGATCTATTTCGGCGTCGCGACGGCGACCGAGTCCGCCGCCGTCGGCGCCGTCCTGACGGCGCTGATCGGCCTCGTCCGTGGCCGCCTCGGCGTCAAGAGTCTTCTCGAAAGCCTCGTCGAGGCGCTGCGCACCTCGGTCGCGATCTACACGATCCTCATCGGCGCGATCCTCTTCGGCTATTTCCTCGCCGTCACCCGCGTGCCGCAGAATCTCACGGAGTTCCTGATCGGCCTCGACATCGGCAGCTACGGGACGCTGGTCCTGATCATGGTGCTCTTCGTCGTCATGGGCTGCTTCCTCGACGCCATGGCGATGATCATCCTGATGGTGCCGATCGTCTTTCCGGTGATCGTCGCAATGGGGTTCGACCCGGTCTGGTTCGGCGTCATCATCGTCATGACGGTGGAGCTCGGGCTGATCACGCCGCCGGTGGGCATGAACGTCTTCGTCATCAACACCATCGCCCGGGACGTCAGCCTCGTGACGATCTTCCGCGGCGTCTCGCCCTTCGTCGTGACGGACCTCATCCGCCTGGCGATCCTCATCGCCGTGCCGTGGATCGTCCTGTTCCTGCCGCAGACGATGGGGTGAGGCAGGGAGGGCGCGGGTCGGCACCGCCGACCGCAGGCACGCACGTCGTCTCTTCGACAAAAGCCGATGCGTGGCCTTTCGCCATTGACCGGCGCCTCGCCATGACCACAATTCGAGATTGACGGTCGTAACCCCGGGGACGATCTGATCGATACAATCGAGGAAGAGGAGATCCGATCACATGCAGCACGCCACCATCGTCGTGCGGGCCGAGTGGGACGAAGAAGCGGGCGTCTGGGTCGCCAGCAGCGAAGACGTGGCCGGACTTTCGTTGGAAGCGGACAATCTTGAGCGCCTGAAAGACAAGGTCCTCGGGGCGCTTCACGATCTCATCGAGCTGAACGGCCTTCGCTATGAGACGCCGGACATCCCGGTCCATTTCATGGCCGAACACCTCTATCGAATCCGCAATCCGTGCCAGTAGGACATGCCAGGCTACAGCCGCGAACTAAAGGAAATGCTTCAGGCCGCAGGGTGCCACTTTCATCGTCAGGGGAAGGGCGATCACGAGATCTGGTACAGTCCGCTCAGCAAGCGCTATTTCACGGTCGACTCCAACATCGTCATCCGTGAAGTATCGATAACGGCTTGATAGGGTTTGGCTTTTTGGCTTCGGCAAGGTTTCGATTTTGCAGGAAAGCTGGGTTTTGACACCGGGTTTCTTGCGATTTCGGATTCCCAATTCCGCCGGTTTGTGGTCCGATTCACCTCGCGATCAGCGGAGGGTTCG
>NZ_JAFMPY010000044.1 GCF_017353515.1 Jiella sonneratiae | reverse complement strand
GGCGGGACTTCGAACCCCAATCGTCGGCACAAGCGCTCATCGCGGCGGCTCCTCGAATCAACCGCCGCCACAGAATCAGCCTCCGCGCAATGCGTCACCTGCTGTCATATGAGTTCGGAGCCCTGCCACTCACCCGTCTCCGCCTTGCGTCGGGGCCGGCTTCGGGGCAGAACGTGCCCGTCATGCCGGCCGGCGCCGATGCAACCGCAGAGCGGTGCGTCATCCGGGACGGCATGGGCGGACGTGGCGAAATCGGTAGACGCAGCAGACTTTGGAAAATTGGAGTGCCCGCGGGGAAACCTGCGGTGTAGAACCGCTCAAAGTCGGGGAACGCTAACGGGCGGCAACGCCCCAGGCCGATCCCGAGCCAAGCCCCTTTGCGGGGAAGGTGTAGAGACTGGACGGGCGGCGCCTAAAGCCGGTGGCATCCGTCCGAAGCCCTGAAGGCCGGGCTTCGGCGGGGACGCTGCGGCGTCGAGACGACCCGCAGCGTGCCTTCCGCGTCGTCTATGACGCGGGCGATGCCGGCCATGGCGAAGGGACAGTCCAGACCACGAACGCCGGACGGCGGCGGCGAAAGCCGAAGTGGTACGAAAATCTGCTTCCCGACCGGGAGTACGGGTTCGAGTCCCGTCGTCCGCACCACTTTCCCGAACGCGGCGCGCATGCCGTTGCCGATGCACTTGCGCTCAACGGCAGGGTCCTTCGGTTCGAGGCCGACGCTTCGACTTGGGGGTCAACGTCGACCGCATCCTCGACGATCGCGCGTTTCCCGGCGCCCGCCGGGCCGTGCCGCTTTCGGCCGCGCGCCTGCGCGGTCTGCCGCGGCTCCCGCGCCGAGGCTCTATCGTCGCGGCCCGAGCAACGGGCACACGGCGGCGATTTTGACCAAACGATAAAAAATTTGACGGCGGCGAAAAATGGAATCATTCTGGAATGCGAGCCGAAAAGGCGACTGCCAGATCGAGGGCCAGAGCGAGGGAAATGATCGCCATGTCCGATCCGCTGCCGAAACGACCCGACATCCGGCCCGGACGCCTGCCGGCCGAGGCCCTGGCGGCAGGGTTCGCCGATCTCCACCCGCCGCTGGAAAAGCACGAGGCGCTGGTCGAGGCGGACCGCTGCTACTTCTGCTACGACGCGCCCTGCATGAATGCCTGCCCGACGACGATCGACATCCCGCTGTTCATCCGCGAGATCCAGGCCGGCAATCCGATCGGCGCGGCGAAGACCATCCTTTCGGCCAACATCCTCGGGGGCATGTGCGCGCGCGTCTGTCCGACCGAGACGCTCTGCGAGGAGGTCTGCGTGCGCCAGGTTGCGGAGGGCAAGCCGGTGAAGATCGGCATGCTGCAGCGCTTTGCCACCGACGCGATGATGGCGACCGGGCGGCATCCGTTCCGCCGGAGCGCGCCGACCGGCCGGCGCGTCGCGATCGTCGGCGCCGGGCCGGCGGGGCTTTCCTGCGCCCACCGCCTGGCGATGCTCGGCCACGACGTGACGATCTTCGATGCGCGGGAGAAGGCCGGCGGCCTCAACGAATACGGCATCGCCGCCTACAAGACGACGGACGACTTCGCCCAGCGCGAGGTCGCGTTCCTTCTTGAGATCGGCGGCATCGTCGTCGAGACCGGCAAGGCGCTCGGCCGCGACGTCCACATTGCCGAGCTTCGCCGCGACTTCGACGCGGTGTTCCTCGGCCTCGGCCTTGCCGGGGTCAATGCGCTGGGCGCAGACGGCGAGGCGGCCGGTGGTTCGCACGACGCCGTCGCCTGGATCGCGGAACTGCGGCAGACCGGCGATCTCGCCGAACTGCCGGTCGGGCGGCGGGTGGTGGTCATCGGCGGCGGCATGACCGCGATCGACGCCGCCGTCCAATCGAAGGCCCTCGGCGCCGAAGAGGTGACGATCGCCTATCGCCGCGGCCGCGACCAGATGAAGGCCTCGGCCTACGAGCAGGAGGTCGCGGTGACGCGCGGCGTCCATCTGCGCTTCAACCTGCAGCCGAAGCGGATTCTGGCCGAGAACGGCCACGTCGTTGGCATTGAATTCGAGCGCACCCGCATCGAGATCGGCCGGCTGGCGCTCACCGGTGAAACGGTGACGATCGAGGCCGACCAGGTCTTCAAGGCGATCGGCCAGAGCTTCTCGCCGCAAGGCACCGACGGGGAAGGGGCCGGCATCGCGCTGGAAGGCGGCCGGATCAGGGTCGATTCCGCCCGCCGCACCTCGCTCGACGGCGTCTGGGCCGGCGGCGACTGCATTTCAGAGGGCGAGGATCTCACCGTCGTCGCCGTCGAGGACGGCAAGATCGCGGCACTGGATATTCATGCGGCGCTGACGGCGGCGGAGAAGGTCGCGGCGGAATAGGCCCCAGCGCTTTGTAACACCCGAAATACCGAGCGGCTGGTGTCCAAAGGCAAATCGAGAGTCAGAGCAACGCGATGAAATCCTCCTCCGACATGCCGGCTTGCTTGATGATCGCACGCAATGTGCCAATCGGAATGTCACGGTTTCCGTGCACGGGTACGACGACGGCCCTGCGCACCGGCGCAACCCGTTCCATGACATGGTGACTGCCGGTGACATGATGGAGAGTGAAGCCAGCACCCTTCAGCGCCCGCAAGACCTGCTTTCCACTGACGGCCGGAAGCCGAGTCAAAGGTCAAGCAGCCACAGTCACGAGTTCGAGCAGGGGAACGACGTCATCGGGACGGGGGATACCCTCGGCGTCGTAATATTCAAGGACGGCGTGAATAGCCTCCCGACCGTTCTCCAGCGCTTCTTCGCGGCTTTCGCCGTAGCTCACGACTTCCGGCAGCGCCGGCACCAGGACGGTGTAGCCGCCCTCCGGCTCGGGCCGCAGCTGGACCGTATAGGTGACGCTTCCGCTCATCATGCACCTCGAAGTCTCGTGCCGACAGTTTCCACCTTAGCGACCTTTGCCGCCGCCCGCCAGAAAAGGAGCCGGACCCGTGGCTGACCTCTCGACGTCGTTCCTCGGCATTGCCTCGCCGAATCCGTTCTGGCTCGCCTCGGCGCCGCCGACCGACAAGGAATACAACGTCAACCGCGCCTTCGAGGCGGGCTGGGGCGGCGTCGTCTGGAAGACGCTCGGCGAGGATCCGCCGGTGGTCAACGTCAACGGCCCACGCTACGGCGCGATCTGGGGGCCTGACCGGCGCCTCCTCGCCCTCAACAACATCGAGCTGATCACCGACCGGGCGCTCGACACCAACCTCGAGGAGATCGCCCGGGTCAAGCGCAACTGGCCGGACCGGGCGCTGATCGTCTCGCTGATGGTGCCTTGCGAGGAAGCGCCCTGGCAGAAGATCCTGCGGCTGGTCGAGGAGACCGGCGCCGACGGCGTCGAGCTCAACTTCGGCTGTCCCCATGGGATGAGCGAGCGCGGCATGGGCTCGGCCGTCGGCCAGGTGCCGGAATATATCGAGATGGTCGCCCGCTGGTGCAAACAGCATTCGAAGCTGCCGGTGATCGTCAAGCTGACGCCGAACATCACCGACATCCGCTATCCGGCCCGCGCCGCGAAGAAGGGCGGCGCCGACGCCGTCTCGCTGATCAACACCGTGTCGGCGATCATGTCGGTCGATCTCGACAGCTTCGCCCCGACCCCGACGATCGACGGCAAGGGCTCGCATGGCGGCATGTGCGGTCCGGCGGTGAAGCCGATCGCCCTCAACATGGTGGCGGAGATCGCCCGCGATCCCCAGACGGCGGGCATCCCGATCTCCGGCATCGGCGGCATCACCACTTGGCGCGACGCCGCGGAATTCATCGCGCTCGGCTGCGGCAACGTCCAGGTCTGCACCGCGGCGATGACCTACGGCTTCAAGGTCGTGAAGGAGATGATCTCCGGCCTTTCCGACTGGATGGACGAGAAGGGCTACCGCACCATCGAGGACTTCCGCGGCCGGGCCGCGCCGAACGTCACCGACTGGCAGTATCTCAACCTCAACTACGTCACCAAGGCGCGCATCGACCAGGACAAGTGCATTTCCTGCGGCCGCTGCCATATCGCCTGCGAGGACACCTCGCACCAGGCGATCACCAGCATGGTCGACGGCGTCCGCCGGTTCGAGGTGATCGACGAGGAATGCGTCGGCTGCAATCTCTGCGTGAACGTCTGCCCGGTGGAGGACTGCATCACCATGGAGCGGATCGCCGGATACGACCCGCGCACCAGGAAGCCGATCCCGGCCGAATACGGCAACTGGACGGCGCATCCGAACAATCCGATGGCGCGGGAGAAGATGCAGCACGCGCCCGAGCCGGTGACGCTGCCGGACGCGGCGGAGTAGGGGCGGCCGCAGGAAGCCTGCTACAATTCATCCCGACGAAGGTGTAATCTCCGACGCCTCAACTGCTCGGGGACGGTTCGATGGCCGGTTTCGCTTCCTCCATGCAGCGCTTCGAGGACTGGCTCGCCGAAGCCCTGAAGGGCGAACTCGTCGTCGAGGATCTCGACTGCAAGCACGAGAAGATGGCCAAGTCGCCCTTCGCCTTTCTGCGCGCGACCTACTGGCGCTTTGCCGAGACGATCCTCGACGTCTGCCCCGATCTCGCCGCCGCGCCGCCGCTTCTCGCCGTCGGCGATACGCATCTGGAAAACTTCGGCACCTGGCGCGACGCCGAGGGGCGGCTCATCTGGGGCGTCAACGATTTCGACGAGGCGGCGGTCATGCCCTACGCGCTCGATCTCGTCCGCCTCGCCGCGAGCGCCCTCCTCGGGCGCGGCGCCGACGCCGCACCGGGTTCGAGCGCCGTCGCGCGGGCGATCCTCTCCGGCTATCGGCGCGCCCTCGAGGCGCCTCAGCCGATCGTCCTCGAGCGCGATCACAAATGGCTGCGCAAGGCGGTCATGCTGCCGGAAGGCGAGCGCAGGAGCTTCTGGGAGAAGATGGAGGCCATCGAGCCGGGAAGGCAGCCCGTTCCGCAACGCTTCGTCGCGGCGCTGGGTCGGGCGCTGCCGGCAGGCGCCACCGAAGTGGTCATCGGGCGAAGGACTGGCGCCGGCCTCGGCAGTCTCGGCCGGCCGCGCTTCGTCGCCCGCGCCACATGGTGCGGCGGACCGGTCGTGCGCGAGGCCAAGGCCGTGCTGCCCTCTGCCTGGACGCTCTGCCACGGACCGAAGGACGCCGAAATCCGGATCGGGGAAATCGCCGCCGGCCGCGGTCGTGCGGCCGACCCGCATTACCGGGTCGACGGCGGGGTGGTGCTGCGCCGCTTGTCGCCGAACAGCCGCAAGCTCGACGTCAAATCCGCGGTGGCCGAGCTTCTCTCGCTGCGGATGCTGGAACTGATGGGGGCCGAAGTCGGCAACTGCCACGCCGCCGGGCCTGTCGAGATCGGCGCCGTCCGCGCCGATCTCGCCGCACGGCCGCAAGACTGGCTGCGCCGGGCGGCGAAGGACGCCGCCCGCTTGGTCGCCGAAGAACACGCCGCATTCGCCTGACGTCGCCGGCTCGGACGTCGCCGCCTCGGACGTTGCAGCCGAGCGATCGCAGCGGCGATTGCCGGCCGGCCGATCGCCGTGCCAGTCTCTTTGCGGGGAGGAGACCGGCATGACAGAACGCACGGACGCCGTCGTCGTCGGGGCGGGGCTCGCGGGGCTCGTCGCGGCCTGCGAGATCGCCGATCGCGGCAGGCGGGTGGTCCTTCTCGACCAGGAGGGCGGCCAGTCGCTCGGCGGCCAGGCCTTCTGGTCGCTCGGCGGGCTGTTCATGGTCGACACGCCCGAACAGCGGCGTTGCGGCATCAGGGATACGCTCGACCTCGCGACGAGCGACTGGCTCGGTTCCGCCGGCTTCGACCGGCCCGAGGACCACTGGCCGCGGCGCGTCGCCGAGGCCTATCTCGATTTTGCCGCGGGCGAGATGCGCGCTTGCTCCATGGTCTCGGCATGCGCTGGTTTCCGGTGGTCGGCTGGGCCGAGCGCGGCGGCTCGCTCGCCACCGGCCACGGCAATTCGGTGCCGCGCTTTCACATCACCTGGGGCACCGGCCCCGGCGTCGTCGCGCCCTTCGAGCGGCGGCTGCGCGAGCATGTCGCGGCGGGCCGCGTCGACTACCGGCCGCGCCACCGCGTGACCGGACTGGCGATCGCCGGCGGCCGGGCGGAAGCGGTCTCCGGCGAGATTCTCGCGCCGGCCGGCGAGCCAAGGGGCCGTGCGACCGGCCGCGACGTCGTCGGCGACTTTTGCATCGAGGCAGGGGCGATCGTCGTCGCTTCCGGCGGCATCGGCGGCAATCACGATCTCGTCCGCAAGAACTGGCCGACCGAGCGGCTGGGTCCGGCGCCGAAGCGGATGATCTCGGGCGTTCCGGCTTATGTCGACGGCCAGATGCTGGAGGTCGCCGAGGCTGCCGGCTGCGGGGTCATCAACCGCGACCGGATGTGGCACTACACCGAGGGCATCGCCAATTTCGATCCGATCTGGCCGATGCACGGCATCCGCATCCTGCCCGGCCCGTCCTCGCTGTGGTTCGACGCCCTCGGCAGGCGGATGCAGGCGCCGGCGATGCCGGGCTTCGACACCATGGCGACCTTGAAGCGGATCCTTTCGACCGGCCGCGACCATTCCTGGTTCGTCCTCACCCAGTCGATCATCAGGAAGGAATTCGCGCTTTCGGGCTCGGAGCAGAATCCGGACATGACGGGAAAGGACTGGCGGGCGGTTCTCAAGAGCCGTCTCGGCCGCAAGGCGCCGCCGCCGGTCGAAGCCTTCAAGCAGAAGGGCGAGGACTTCGTCGTCGCCGAGACGCTGGGCGATCTCGTCGCCGGAATGAACCGGCTCGCCGGCGAAGACCTCCTGTCGCCGGGAGCATTGCGCGCCGAGATCGAGGCGCGCGACCGGCAGATCGCGAACCCCTTCGCCAAGGACGCGCAGATCGTCGCGCTCCGCGGCGCGCGGCACTATCTCGGCGACCGTCTGATCCGCACGGCAAGGCCCCACCGGATCCTCGATCCCGCCCACGGGCCGCTGATCGCGGTCAGGCTGAACGTTTTGACGCGCAAGACCCTCGGCGGCCTCCACACCGACCTCGACGCAAGGGTACTCGCCCCAAACGGCCAGGTGATCGCGGGCCTCTATGCGGCGGGCGAAGCGGCCGGCTTCGGCGGCGGCGGCTATCACGGCTACAACGCGCTCGAAGGCACCTTCCTCGGCGGCTGCCTGTTCTCCGGCCGCGCCGCCGGCCGCCATGCCGCGGGCGCAGCGTGATGCAGTCCGATGCTGCAACCGGAAAAACATCGCAAATTGAAATAGTAACGCCGGAGTAACCTGGCGAATGCATAGTGACGCCTGGCATGGGCCGAGGCTTCGACTGCCACTGTGTATTCCTGTTCTGCAGCCGAGAAAGACGCGTAATGTCGATCAAGGTGAGGCTCATCCTGGGCTGTCTGATATTTGCCGGCCTTTCGATCGCCTTCGGCCTCCTGTCCTATCGGGGCCAGATGGACTCCATCACCAAGCTGGCCGCCTTCGTCGACACCGGCATCGACCCCTTGACGCGCCTGCAGTCGACGCTGACCAATCTCGACGCGGTGCGAAACGATCTCGACAGCCGCATTGCCGCGGAAGGCGAGGCGGCCAGACGTTCGGCGCTTTCCGGCGGCGATCTCGCCGGCATTCTCGCAGCGGTCGGTGACGTGCGCCAGAACGTCGGCGCGCTTCTGGAAACCGGCATTCCCGACGAGGCCAAGGCGGACCTGCGCGGTCTCGTCTACTCGCTCGGCCTGATCGAGACGGGCTATGCCTCGGTCTCCAAGCCGACGGTGGCGCGCGAACTCGAAAAGATCGCGCTCGGCCTGCAATCGGCCTCGCGCATCGTCCGCAACGACATTGCCGCCCGGGGTGCCGACGCGACCCAGTCCTTCGAGTCCGGCACGATGCAGGGCGCCGTCGGTCTCGGCATGGTGATCTTCGCGATGCTCGGCCTTTTGGTCTTCCTGATCCGCTCGGTCTCTTCGCCCCTGAGGCGGCTGTCCGACACGGCACGCGCCCTCGTCGCCGGCGAGGAGGAACTCGACATCCGCCCGACCGGCCCGTCGGAGGTGCGAGGCGCCTTCTCCGCGCTGAAGGACATGCAGGATCGCTACATCGTCCTCCGGTCGACCCTCGACGCCAAGACCAACATGCTCTCCGACCAGATCGCCGCGCAGCAGGGCCAGCTCCAGGCGGCGCTCGACAACATGACGCAGGCGCTGTGCATGCTCGACGGCCAGCGGCGGCTGCTCCTGTCGAACGGCGTCTTCAACGAGCGCTTCGGCGAGTTCGACATCCTCACCCCCGCCAAGAAATTCCTGCCCGATCCGAGCCTCACCAGTGCGCTGCGCGAGAACGAGAACGACTCGCTGCAGATGTCGATGCACGACGGCACCATCCTCGAGGTCAAGCGTCGCGGCATGTCCGGCAAGGGGCTGCTCGTCACCTTCGAGGACATCACCGAGCGCGAGCGCATCTCGAAGCGCCTGCACTATCTCGCCGGCCACGACCAGCTCACCGATCTGCCCAACCGTCGCCAGTTCGGCGACGAGCTCGACCAGCTGCTGAGGAACGCCAAGAAGCCGTTCTCGATCGTCGTGGTCGACATCCGCAACTTCAAGTCCATCAACGACACCTACGGCCATCCCTTCGGCGACGCGCTGTTGAAATGCTGCGGCGAGAGGCTGGCCGGCCTCGTCGACGCGCGGGGCAGCGTCGCCCGGCTCGGCGGCGACGAATTCGCCGTCATCGCGCCGCAGACCAAGTCGACGGAAGAGGCGCGGGCGCTCGGCCAGACGATCGTCAAGTCCTTCGACGAACCGATCGAGGTCGAGGGCCGGCGGATCTTCGCCGCGGTCAGCGTCGGCATCGTCGCCCACGATCCCGCCAAGGCGGAGGCCGAGGGCACCAATGCCGACATCATGCTTCAGAACTGCGACCTCGCCCTCTACAAGGCCAAGGAGGACCGCACCGGCAACGGCTCGTTCCGCGTGTTCGAGCCGGCGATGCGCGCCAAGCTGAAGCAGCGCCGGGAGATGGAGCTCGACCTCAAGGCGGCGCTCGATTCCGAGGAGTTCGAACTCTACTACCAGCCCTTCGTCGACATCGTCGACAAGCGGGTGAGCGGCTTCGAGGCGCTGCTGCGCTGGCGCCATCCGCAAAAGGGCATGATCTCGCCGGGGGACTTCATTCCGCTTGCCGAAGAGGCCGGCGTGATCGAGCGGCTCGGCATCTGGTGCCTCGAGACCGCCTGCACCGAGGCGTCGACCTGGCCGCAGTCGATGACCATCTCCGTCAACCTCTCGCCGATGCAGTTCAAGAGCCCGACGCTGCTCGCCGACATCGACCGCGCCCTCGCCAAATCCGGCCTCGCCGCCAGCCGCCTGCAGATCGAGGTGACCGAATCGCTGTTCCTCGACGAGAGCGACCGCGTCCTCGACATCCTGCGGGAGATGCGCCGTCGCGGCCTGACCGTCTCGATGGACGACTTCGGCACGGGCTATTCCTCGCTCGGCTATCTCAGCCGCTTCTCCTTCAACAAGCTGAAGATCGACCAGTCCTTCGTCCGCGACCTCGAGCGGGCGGAGAACATCGCCATCGTCCGCGCGGTGATCGGCCTGTCGAAGTCCCTGAAGATGCAGGTTCTCGCCGAGGGTATCGAGACCGAGGGCCAGATGCGCAGGCTGCTTGCCGAGGGCTGCCGCGAGATGCAGGGCTATTTCTTCTCGACGCCGCAGCCGAAGGAGGAACTGCCTCGCGTCATCGCCGACATCACCAAGCGCTGGATGAACGACCTCGACGTGCCGGAAGCTTCGCTCGCCGCCTGATGCCGGCGGCCAGCGGAGGCCTTCCGCCGGGGGTCAACGGCGCGGGCGGATGCCGTTGAGGACGATCGACAGCACCGCCTGGGCGGTCTGTTCGCGAAATCCCGCGGCGTCGACCTGGCTGCCGAGCACCGCCTTCACCTGCACGTCGAAATCGGCGTAATGCTGGGTCACCGCCCAGATGGTGAAGATCAGATGCACCGGGTCGACCGGCGCGAGCCGGCCCTCGCCGACCCAGCGGCGGATGACGCCGGCCTTTTCCTGGACGAGGGCGCGCAGGCGCGTTTCGAGGAAATCCCCGATCACCGGGGCCCCGGCGAGGATCTCGTTGGCGAAGAGGCGCGAGGCCGCCGGCTTCTCGGCCGACATCGCCAGCTTCAGGGAGATGTAGCGGCGAAGCTCCTCGATCGGGTCGCCGGCCGGGTCGATCGCCGCGAGCGGCGCCAGCCAGTCGCCCAGCGTCGCCTCCAGCACCGCACGATAGATGTCCTGCTTGCGGCGGTAGTAGTAGAGGAGGTTGGGCTTCGACATGTCCGCCCGCGCCGCGATCTGATCGACCGTCGAGCCACGGAAGCCGTGGACGGCGAAGACCTCCAGCGCGGCGTCGAGGATGATCTCGCGGTTGATCGCCTGGATGCGGGTCGGCTGGCGTTCGCCGCCCTCCGGATTAGGCGTGTCGCCCGCCTCGTTCTTCCGTCTCGCCCCGGCCTTGGCGTCCAATCGTCCCTCTCCGCATCCCCGCGCCGCGCCCGCCACGCCCCGCGTCGCGGCGCTTGACCGGCTTCCGGCGAGCTTCTAGCCTCTGCTTTGACCAAATAGTCAAGAAATCGTCACGCGGCCGCAAGGCCGGACGCAGGTTTGGGCGGAACGCCATGAACGAGCAGGCACGCATCGTCCCCAACAATCTCGAAGCCTTCTGGATGCCGTTCTCGGCGAACCGGCAGTTCAAGCAGGCGCCGCGCATGTTTGTCGGCGCGAAGGACATGCATTACGTGACCGCCGACGGGCGGCGGGTACTCGACGGCACGGCGGGGCTGTGGTGCGTCAATGCCGGCCATTGCCGGCCGAAGATCACCGAGGCGATCCAGCGCCAGGCGGCCGAGCTCGACTACGCGCCGGCCTTCCAGATGGGGCATCCCAAGGCCTTCGAGCTCGCCTCGCGGCTGACCACCATCGCGCCGGAAGGCCTCGACCACGTCTTCTTCACCAATTCGGGCTCCGAATCGGTCGAGACCGCGCTGAAGATCGCGCTTGCCTATCATCGGGCGAAGGGCGACGGGGCGCGGTTCCGGCTGATCGGCCGCGAGCGCGGCTATCACGGCGTCAATTTCGGCGGTATCTCGGTCGGCGGCATCGTCGGCAACCGCAAGATGTTCGGCACGCTTCTGACCGGCGTCGACCACATGCGCCACACCCACGATCCCGAGAGGAACGGCTATTCGAAGGGCGCGACGGAACACGGCGTCGAGCTCGCCGAGGATCTCGTGCGCATCGCGGCGCTGCACGACCCCTCGACGATCGCTGCGGTCATCGTCGAGCCGGTCGCCGGCTCGACCGGCGTCCTGCCGCCGCCGAAGGGCTATCTGAAGCGCCTGCGCGAGATCTGCGACCAGCACGGCATCCTCTTGATCTTCGACGAGGTGATCACCGGCTACGGGCGCATGGGCACGGCCTTCGCCGCGGACTATTTCGGCGTGACGCCGGACATCATGATCACCGCCAAGGGCCTCACCAACGGCGTCATCCCGATGGGCGCGGTCTTCGCCTCGGCGAAGATTTACGACGCCTTCATGACCGGGCCGGAGCACCTGATCGAGTTCGCCCACGGCTATACCTATTCCGGCAATCCCATCGCCGCCGCCGCCGGCCTCGCCACCCTCGAGACCTATCTCGAGGAGGGGCTGTTCGAGCGCGCCAAGGCGCTGGAGCCGGTCTGGGCCGACGCGATCCACTCACTGAAAGGCACGCGCCACGTCACCGACATCCGCACCATCGGCCTGATCGGCGCGATCGAGCTGGAATCCATGGCCGGCGCGCCGACCAAGCGCGCCTTCTCGGCCTTCGTGAAGGCCTTCGAGGAGGGGCTCCTCATCCGCACCACCGGCGACATCATCGCCCTGTCGCCGCCGCTGATGGTCTCCGAGGCGCAGATCGGCGAGATCGTCGATACGCTGAAAGGGATTTTGCAGGGGCTGGAGTGAGTGCCTGCCCGTTCGGTCGTCCTGCGGGCTGGGGCACCCACCGGCAGAGGTTCCGCCGAACATCGCCGAAGAAGGCGGGGATACCGAAACGTCGTCATTCTCGGGCCCCGTCCCGAGAATCCAGGGGCGGTTGCCGCGACGCCCGCGGTTGCGGCCCTTCGCAGATGAACCGAACGGGCGCTCGATGATCTCTGGATTCTCGGGACGGGGCCCGAGAATGACGACGCGGAGAGGTGCGGCGCCCGCTCGGCCATGTCGCCGCGAGCGCGAGCGTGAACCAAGATGCCAGAAGAGAGCGCTCGGCCTCTTTATCCAGCCCTCGTAAAGGACACCCTCATGAGCCAGCTCTCCAACCTCCAGATCGACGGCGACCGGCTGTGGGACGCGCTGATGGAGATGGCGAAGATCGGCCCGGGGATCGCCGGCGGCAACAACCGCCAGACGCTCACCGACGAGGACGGCGAGGGGCGCAAGCTCTTCCAGTCATGGGCAGAGGCCGCCGGCATGGCGATGGGCGTCGACAGCATGGGCAACATGTTCTTCCGCCGCGAGGGCGCCGATCCCGACGCCCTGCCGGTCTATGTCGGCTCGCATCTCGACACCCAGCCGACCGGCGGCAAGTATGACGGCGTCCTCGGCGTTCTCGGTGCGCTGGAAATCGTGCGCACGCTCAACGACCTGAACATCAGGACGAAGCATCCGATCGTCGTCACCAACTGGACGAACGAGGAGGGAACGCGCTTCGCCCCGGCGATGCTCGCCTCGGGCGTCTTTGCCGGCGTCCACGAGGAGGACTGGGCGAAGGCGCGGGTCGACGCGAAGGGCAAGAAATTCGGCGATGAACTCGCCCGCATCGGCTGGCAGGGCGACGAGCCCGTCGGCGCGCGCAAGATGCACGCCTTTTTCGAACTCCACATCGAGCAGGGGCCGATCCTGGAAGACGAGGGGATCGACATCGGCGTCGTCACCCACGGCCAGGGGCTCTACTGGCTGCAGGTGACCTTGACCGGCAAGGAGAGCCACACCGGCTCCACCCCGATGCCGAAGCGGCGCAATGCCGGCCTCGGCATGGCGCGGGTGACCGAGCTCGTCCACGAGACGGCGATGGACTATCAGCCCAACGCCGTCGGCGCCGTCGGCCACATGGAGGTCTATCCGAACTCCCGCAACATAATTCCCGGCCGCTGCGTCTTCACCATCGACATCCGCTCTCCGTCCCTCGAAACGCTCGAAGAGATGCGCGAGCGGATCGAGGACGGCATCGACACGATCGTCGAGGCGATGGACATTGCCGCCGAGGTCGAGATCGTCGGCCATTTCGATCCCGTCACCTTCGACGCGGGCTGCGTGAAGGCCGTCCGCGACGCCGCCGAGCGGCTCGGCCTGTCGCATACCAACATCGTCTCCGGCGCCGGCCACGACGCCTGCTGGATCAACCGCGTCGCGCCGACGGCGATGGTCATGTGCCCCTGCGTCGACGGCCTCTCCCACAACGAGGCCGAGGAGATCACCCGGGACTGGGCGCGGAACGGCGCGAACGTGCTGATGCATGCGGTGGTGGAGACGGCGGGGGTGGTGGAGTAGGGTCGGCCGAGCGGCGACAGAATTCAGGAGGCTGCCATGGGTAGGCCGAAGGAATTGACCACGGAGCAGAGGGCCGAACTTCTGGCGAAGGGCTGGCGGCCAATTGAGGTCTGGGTGATCGACCGGGACAGTCCGGCGTACCGCGCAGAAGTTGACAGGGAGCTCGATGCCATTGCAGAGGCGGATCGCAACGATCCCGGCATCGACGATTGGATCATTCAGCTTCGGGGCAATCTCTGGGACGATGAAGAACCTTGAAGCGCGGCGACGTTTTCACTGTTTCGACGCGAGGCGCTGCCGGCAAACCACGGCCGGCGGTGATCCTCATGGCTGATGAATTCATTCGTACGAACCGCCCGGTCATCCTGTGCCCGTTGACGAGCGACCTGATCGATGCGCCACTTGCTCGTGTGCGGATCCAGCCGTCTGCCATCAATGGCCTTCGCCTTGTCTCCGATGCGATGCTGGAACGATTGGGCGTCGCGCTGCCGCGGGAGGTGGGAGATCGCATCGGCAGTCTCGAGCGCGGGGATCTCGATCATATCGACGCCGCTCTCATCAATATCCTGGGCCTGACTCAGTCGGCGGCCATCGTGTCGGCCATCGGGAAACTGACATGACCTCTGTCGGCAAGGACGATTCCATCGCTTTGGTCCGACCTGCGCGGTTGTCCGACCATGGCAGGAGGCCGAACTGGTCCGGGCCGAGATCGGGGCAGCCCGTCCATGACTGAACATCTCGGCCGTCTCTTCGATCACGTCCACATCCGCGTCGCCGACATCGCCGCGAGCCGGCGCTTCTACGAAGCCGTGCTCGGCGCCCTCGGCCATCGCATCGAAGGCGACGGCGAGGATTTCTGGTGCGACGAGTTCTATGTCTCGGCGGCCGACGGCGCGGTCTCGCGGCTGCATTTCGCCTTCCAGGCAAAGGACCATGAGGCCGTCGCCGCCTTCCACACCGCGGGGCTCGCGGCCGGCGGTCGCGACAATGGCGCGCCCGGCCTTCGCGACTATCACGCCGGCTATTTCGCGGCCTTTCTGCTCGACCCCGACGGCAACAATGTCGAGGCCGTCCATCACGGGCCGACGAATAGGTCCGCCGCCTCGGTCACCGTCGAGCGGGTCGAGCCAGAGGATCATCCATGACTGCGCTGCCTGGGGGGCCACGTTCGCCATCACGGATGCCCGAAGAGCAGACGATGTGGTCGCTTGGATCGCGGCTTATCTCGGCGAGATGGCGGGTGGCCGGTTTCCCGCCCCCTTCTCCCGGCGCGCTGGAGAGTGCCGGCATGCTGGGGTAGGATCGGTTTTGCGACATCGTCGAGGAGGCGCACATGGGACGCCCGAAGGAATTGTCGGAAGAAGAACGCCAGAAGCTCTTGGCCGAAGGCTGGAAGCCGATCCAGGCCGAGGTCTGGGTGCCGGATTGGGACAATCCGGTGTTCAGGGCCAGGATCGAGGAGGATTGCCGGCTCATCCGCGAGTCCGACAGGCGTACGGGGATGAACGACGTTCTTGATGCTTTCGCCCGTGAACTGTGGGACGATTTGGACTGATGAAGCGTGGCTCGGTCGTGATCGTCTCCGCCCAGGGAGACTACGGGAAGCCGAGACCTGCGGTCGTCGTCCAGCGGTCCGAAACGATCGGTTTGCTCGACAGCATCACCGTCTGCATGATGACCAGCGATCTGGTTCGCGATGGTCCAATGCGCATCACGGTTGAACCTGCTTCAGAAAATGGCCTGCGGCTCGTGTCGCAGGTCCAGATCGAAAAGATGATGACGTTTCCGCGTGCCAAGGTCCGTGGTCCGATTGGCATGCTGGCGGCGCATGAAATCAAATCGATCGGGCACGGCCTCACCCTGTTTCTCGATCTTCTCGAAATCAAGCGATGACTGTCGACGCGGTCACCATCACAGCAGAAGGTTCTATGCCATGACCACAGTCATCAAGGGCGGCACCATCGTCACCGCCGATCTCACCTACAAGGCCGACATCCTGATCGAGGGCGAGACGATCGCCGCCATCGGGCCGGACCTTTCCGGCGACGAGGTGATCGACGCCTCGGGCGCCTATGTCATGCCCGGCGGCATCGATCCGCACACCCATATGGAAATGCCCTTCATGGGCACCCATTCGGCCGACGACTTCGACACCGGCACGGCGGCAGCGCTCGCCGGCGGCACGACGATGACCGTCGATTTCTGCCTGCCGGCGCCGGACCAGGGGCCGATGGACGCCCTGCAGGTGTGGTTCCAGAAGGCCGGGCCCGCCCGCACCGACTATTCCTTCCACATGGGCGTCACCTGGTGGGGCCAGAAGTTCTTCGACGAGATGCCGAAGGTGGTCGAGGCCGGGATCAACACCTTCAAGCACTTCATGGCCTATAAGGGCGCCCTGATGGTGAACGACGACGAGATGTTCGCGTCCTTCACCCGCTGCGCCGAGATCGGCGCGATGCCGCTGGTCCATGCCGAGAACGGCGACGTCGTCGCCTTCCTGCAACAGAAGCTGATGGCCGAGGGCAACAACGGCCCGGAGGCCCATGCCTTCTCGCGGCCGCCCGAGGTCGAGGGCGAGGCGGTCAACCGGGCGATCATGATCGCCGACCAGGCCGGCGTGCCGCTCTATGTCGTCCACACCTCCTGCGAACAGGCGCACGAGGCAATCCGCCGGGCACGGCAGAAAGGCATGCGCGTCTATGGCGAGCCGCTGATCCAGCATCTCGTCCTGGACGATTCGGAATATTCCCACCCCGACTGGGACCACGCGGCGCGCCGGGTGATGTCGCCGCCGTTCCGCGACAGAAGCCACCAGGATTCGCTCTGGGCCGGCCTCGCATCGGGCTCGCTGCAGGTGGTGGCGACCGACCACTGCGCCTTCACCACCGAGCAGAAGCGCATGGGGCTCGGCGACTTCACCAAGATCCCCAACGGCACCGGCGGCCTCGAGGACCGTCTCTCGGTGCTGTGGACCAAGGGCGTCGTCACCGGCCGGCTGACGATGAACGAGTTCGTCGCCGTCACCTCGACCAACATCGCCAAGATCCTCAACGTCTATCCGAAGAAGGGCGCGATCCTCGTCGGCGCCGACGCCGACCTGATCGTGTTCGACCCGAAGGCGACGAAGACCATCTCGGCGAAGACCCAGAAATCGGCGATCGACTACAACGTCTTCGAGGGCGTGGAAGTCACAGGACTTCCCGTCATGACCTTCTCGCGCGGCAGGCTGGTCTACAAGGACGGCGACGTCCGAGCCGAAAAGGGCGACGGCCGCTTCGTCGAACGCCCGGCCAACGCGCCAGTCAACAAGGCCCTGTCGACCTGGAAGGAACTGACGGCGCCGCGCAAGGTCGAGCGCACGGGCATTCCGATGAGCGGGGTGTGATCATGGCGCCCATCTCTTCCCATTTCCCTTGAGGGCAGGGGGAGCGCCGTCGGGTCGTCGCGGCTGAAGGGGCATGGCGCCTAGGCGGCTTCGCTGGCTTGTGCGATAGGCATGACGTCCTGAACGTCGAAAGTGTGAAAGCATGAGCGCAGCGGCGATCCTGTGGTTGGCTGGTGCCGTTCCGGTGTTTCTCGCCGCTGCCTCGGCGACGCGCTCCTATGTATCGAACGGGCTGCCGTGGGTGCTCGCCGGCGCCCTGATGCTCTATTGCGTCGGCAATCTGATGATGGTGAAGCTGATGCGCGAAAGCGGGCTCGGCGTCGCCATCTCCGCCTCCTCGGTCGCCCAGCTCATCCTCATCAACGTCATCGCCTTCGCCGTCTTCCAGGAGCGGCCGCCGCTGACCCAGCTGATCGGCATGGGCCTCGGGCTGATCGGCTTCGTGCTGATGGTCTGGCCGCAGGCCAAGGGCTGAGCGCGCCGTCGTCAATTTGACAGGACGCAAGGCCCCGTCAGAACACGCTCGCCCCGCTCTCGGCGTCGCCGACCGCCGACCGGAACGCCGCGAAGAGTTCGCGGCCGAGGCCGAAGTCGTTGCCGGAAAGGTCCGGCGTCTCCGGCGTGCGGGCATCGAGCTCGGCCGGGTCGACCAGCACCTCCAGCGTGCCCGTCTCGCCGTCGAGGCGGATCACGTCGCCGTCCTTGACCCGGGCGATCGGGCCGCCGGTCTTCGCCTCGGGGGTGACGTGGATCGCCGCCGGCACCTTTCCGCTGGCGCCGGACATCCGCCCGTCGGTGACGAGCGCGACCTTGTGGCCGCGGTCCTGCAGGACGCCGAGAAGGGGGGTGAGCTTGTGGAGCTCCGGCATGCCGTTCGACTTCGGCCCCTGGAACCGCACCACCGCGACGAAGTCCCGGTCGAGCTCGCCGGCGTCGAAGGCGACCTTCAGCTCGTTCTGGTCGTGGAAGATCTTCGCCGGCGCCTCGACGACGCGGCGCTCCGGCTTCACCGCCGAGACCTTGATCACCGCCTTGCCGAGATTGCCCCTCAGCATTCTGAGGCCGCCATTGCTGGAGAACGGTCTGTCGGCGGTCGTCAGCACCTTCGGATCGCCGCTCTCGCGCGGCGCCTCGTGGCGCACGACGCTCTCGCCGTCGGCGGAGAGCTTCGCCTCGATGGCATAGGCCCTGAGGCCGCGGCCCCAGGCGGTGCGCACGTCCTCGTGCAACAGCCCGCGGTCGAGCAGCTCGCGGATCAGAAAGCCCATGCCGCCGGCGGCGGCGAAGTGGTTCACGTCGGCAAGGCCGTTGGGATAGACCCGCGCGAGCAGCGGCGTCACGTCGGACAGGTCGGAAATGTCCTGCCAGGTCAGCCTGATGCCGGCGGCCGCGGCGATCGCGACGAGATGCATGGTGTGGTTGGTCGAGCCGCCAGTGGCGTGCAGGCCGACGACGCCGTTGACCACGGCGCGCTCGTCGACGACGAGGCCGGCCGGCGTATATTCGTTGCCGAGCGCGGTGATCGCCAGGGCCCGGCGGGTCGCCTCGCGCGTCAGCGCGTCGCGCAGCGGCGTGTTCGGATTGACGAAGGACGAGCCCGGCGTGTGCAGGCCCATGATCTCCATCAGCATCTGGTTGGAATTCGCGGTGCCGTAGAAGGTGCAGGTCCCGGGCCCGTGATAGGACTGGGCCTCGGCCTCGAGCAGCTTGTCGCGGCCGACCTTTCCTTCCGCGTAAAGCTGGCGGATGCGGCTCTTCTCGTCGTTGGGAAGCCCGGAGGTCATCGGCCCGGCCGGAACGAAGATCGCCGGCAGATGGCCGAAGGTCAGCGCCGCGATCGCCAGGCCCGGCACGATCTTGTCGCAGACGCCGAGATAGACCGCCGCATCGAACATGTCGTGCGACAGGCCGACGGCCGCCGCCATGGCGATGACGTCTCGCGAGAACAGCGAAAGCTCCATGCCGGTCTGGCCCTGGGTGACGCCGTCGCACATCGCCGGGACGCCGCCGGCGACCTGCGCGGTGCCGCCGACGTCGCGCGCCGCCGCGCGGATGAGCTCGGGGAAGCGCTCGAAGGGCTGATGCGCCGAGAGCATGTCGTTATAGGCGGTGATGATGCCGAGATTGAGCGTGCGGTCGCCCATCAGCCGCTCCTTGTCGAGCGGGCCGCAGGCGGCGAAGCCGTGGGCGAGGTTGCCGCAGGTCAGCGTCGTGCGCTTCGGACCCTCGGCGCCCTTGGCGCGGATGCGGGCGAGATAGGCTTCCCGCGTCGGCGCGGAGCGCTCGCGCAGGCGATCGGTGATCTCTTCGATGCGACGGTCGGCGGTCATGCTTCGGCCCCTTGTCGTATGAAGGCGGGGACGGGCGGCGTGGCGTCCGCCCGGTCCTGCGGTGGTTCGTCGTCTCGCCGGGAAGGGCGAAGGCCGCTTCCCTGAAAAATCGTCATGGCGCCCAGAACACGTCGAGCGGCTGGCTGCGATGGGCTCTCAGCACGGCACGCACCGGCATGTCCTCGACCGGCCCGTCGCCGCACGCGGCTTCGAAGGCCGCAAGCTTCTCCGCGCCTTCGATGTGAAGGGCGAGGAAGCGCGCCGCATTGACGACCGGATAGGTCAGCGTCACCCGCGGCTCGTCCATCCCGCGCGGATGCACCGCGGCGACGGCATCCGTGCCGTTTGGGTCGAGGCAGGCGGCAAGGCCCGGGGCATGCGGAAACCAGGAGGCGGTGTGGCCGTCGGCTCCCATGCCGAGGATCAGCGCGTCATGCGGCCTGCCGGTCCGGTGGAAGCGCTCCTCGAGCGTCTCCAGCACCTCTTCCGGCATGTCGCTCGGTTCGTGGAACGGCACGAAATGCGCCGAGGCGGCGTGTCCCTGAAGAAGATGCCGGCGCACCATCGCGGCGTTGGAACGCTCGCTCTCTTCCGGCACCCAGCGTTCGTCGACGAGGTTGACGGTGACGGCGGCCCAGTCGATCGCGGCTCCGGCGAGCCGCGCGAGGAAGCGCTGCGGCGTCGAACCGCCGGAAACGGCGAGCCGCGCCTCGCCGTCGGTGGCGAGCGCCCCGGCGAGGACGGCCGCAACGCCGGCCGCCAGCGCCTCGGCCAGCGCCTCGCGGCTCTCGTAGCGATGAATCACCGGCTCTGTCATGTCGCGCTTCGGCCCATCTTCGATGTCGCGACGATCGCTCGGGGGCCGCGCGGGCGCCCGGCGATCGTCAGTTCGGCTCGTGCCAGGTCCGCCCGTCGCGCTCGATCAGGGCGACCGAGGCGGAGGGACCCCAGGTGCCGGCGGTGTAGCCCTGCGGCTTGACGCTCTTTTCGGCCCAGGCCTTGAGGATCGGATCGACCCACTCCCACGCCGCCTCGACCTCGTCGCGGCGCATGAACAGCGTCTGGTTGCCGCGGATGACGTCCATCAGCAGCCGTTCGTAGGCGTCCGGATTGCGGGTCATGAAGGATTCGGCGAAGGTCATGTCGAGCGGCACGTGCTTCAGCCGCATGCCGCCGGGGCCCGGGTCCTTGATCATCAGCCACTGCTTGACGCCCTCGTTCGGCTGCAGCCGCATGACCAGCTGGTTGGCGACGATGTTGCCGGCGACGGCCTCGAAGATGTTGTGGGGGATCGGGCGGAAGGTCACGACGATTTCCGACATGCGCTCGGACAGCCGCTTGCCGGTCCTGAGGTAGAACGGCACGCCGGACCAGCGCCAGTTGCCGATCTCGGCCTTGATCGCGACGAAGGTCTCGGTGTCGCTCTCGCCGTTGCCGAGATCGTCGAAATAGCTCTTCACGGCCGCGCCGCCGGAGGCGCCGGCCTTGTACTGGCCGCGCACCGTGCGGCTCTCGACGTTCGAGGCGTCGATCGGCTTCAGCGCGCGCAGCACCTTCAGCTTCTCGTCGCGCAGCGCGTCGGCGTCGAGGGCCGACGGGGGCTCGAGCGCGACGAGGCACATGAGCTGGACGATGTGGTTCTGCACCATGTCGCGCAGGGCGCCGGCCTTGTCGTAGTAGCCGGCGCGGCCCTCGAGGCCGACTTCCTCCGCCACAGTGATCTGCACGTGGTCGATGTGCGTCGAGTTCCACACCGGCTCGTAGAGGGCGTTGGCGAAGCGCAGCGCCATCAGGTTCTGCACCGTCTCCTTGCCGAGATAGTGGTCGATGCGGAAGATCTGGTCCTCGCGGAAGTGCCGGCCGATCGTCTCGTTCAGCGCGCGCGCCGAGGCGAGATCGCGGCCCACGGGCTTTTCCACCACGAGGCGGGAGCGTTCGTTGGCGAGGCCCTTGCCGCTGATCCGCTCGGCGATCGGCGCAAAGAGCGACGGGCCGACCGCCAGATAGAAGGCGCGGATGCGGGACTGCCCGGCCTCGTCGAGGAGGGCGCGCAGATCGTCCCAGCCGCCGTCGGCCTGGGCGTCGATCGTGCGGTAGTGGAGGCGTCCGAGGAACCTCTCCAGCGAGACCTCGTGAATGTCCTCCGCCTTGACGTGCTTGGTCAGGGCCGTGCGGGCGAATTCGCGATAGGCCTCGTCGGAAAGGTCCGAGCGCGACGCACCGACGATGCGCGCCTCGGCCGGGATCTGGCCGTCGTGGTCGCGGTGGTAGAGCGCCGGAAGGAGCTTGCGTTCGGCGAGATCGCCATTGCCGCCGAAGACGACGTAGTCGAAGGGATCGACCGGAATGATCTGGCTGGACATGTGTCGCTTCCTGATCGAGGTTCGGCTGATTCCGGCACGGCAGGAATACCGGATCTGCGCCATTGGCGCTGCCTTAGTCTAATCGATTGAATTTTTCCAGTGCCAATAAAAATTCCTCCCCGCGTCGCGCGAACGTCCGGCGAGGCGGGCGGAGCGCCCGAAGGGCGCCGCCCGGGCCACCGGACGATGCATCGGATATCATCTAAGCCGCGACGGAGGCGGAGCAACCGGCAGGCGCTCGCGGGGTCATACCAGATTCGGGTGATCAGGTCGGCCTGACTGGCTTGGGCCACCATGTAAAGCTTGTATGCGCCGCGACGGTTTGGCGTTGTTGGTCGAGTTCGCGGCAGCGTTTTTCGAGACGAGCTCGAGGTCCCCGAGCGTTTCGAAGTATCGATTGGCGAGCGGTTCGTCGACGAGCGGCCATAGGTGTTCGGCGGGTTGGACTTCTGGCGTGTAGGCCGGCTGATGGACGAGACGCATGCCGTCTGGAACGGCGAGATTGGGCTTTGTGTGATAGCCGGCCCCGTCGAGGACGAGGATGACGAAGCGAT
>NZ_JAFMPY010000043.1 GCF_017353515.1 Jiella sonneratiae | reverse complement strand
GCACCATCGCCAGAGCCAGCATCCGCCGCGCCGCCTTCACGTTCGGCGCCTTCGCCGAAGCCGCCCGAAGCTCGGACGAACTCATCTCCAAACGCGTGATCTCGATCCCTGCCATCGACGCCTCCCTGTCGCAAATCACAGAGAGTCAGACTTTCAGCGCCATGGGAATCCACCCAGAGTCAGAATCCGGTGCGGTTGGTATGAGCCGCCGATTCGGAGGCGTCGACTGGCCCGAGTAGGCACGGTGCGACCGCTCGAAGCGGCGGCAGACCCAGGCAGCCGGCCCGATCACCCTGCTTGTGTGGGAGATGCCGCCCTTCGCTAAAGTCAGGAGGCGGTGAGGAGTAGCCTTATTACGGCGAACCACTGCGACCCTCGCACCCCCCTCTGCCCTGCCGGGCATCTCCCCCGCAAGGGGGGAGATCGGAGCATCGCGGGCGGCCCGTGCCATCAGGCAGTGACACCGCGTCGGTCGCGGCGCCCGCCTCACACCCGCAGCCGGTCGCCGGCCGAGCGGGCGAAGGCCTCGGAGACATGGGCGAAGGACCGGCGCGCGTCCTCGCTCTCCGCGGTGTCGTCCGGCTCCAGCATGAACACCAGGAACGAGCGGCCGGTGGCCATGTAGGCCTTGCCGAAGTCGAAGGGCGCGAGTTCCTCGCGGTCCGGCAGGTTGGTGTCGATGACGCAGCGCCAGCGCTTGCCGCCCGGCGCCTCCGGCAGGGTGAAGTTCACGACGTCGAAATGGGCGTTCATGACGATCAGCATCGTCGCGTCGGTGCCGGGGCGCCTGATGCCGGTCTCCTGCGCCCGGCCGTCGAGCAGCACCCCGAAGCACTTCGCCTCGGCGTCCGCCCAGTCGCCGTCGACGAATTCCTCGCCGTTCGGCTTCAGCCAGGCGACGTCCTTGACGCCGAGTTCGTCGTCGAAGGTGCCGTGCAGGAAGGTGCCGCGCCTCAGCATCGCCAGCGACTGGCGCAAAATGATCAGCTTCTGCACGAATTCCGCGAGCGCCCGGCTTTCCGGCGTGATCTTCCAGTCCACCCAGCCGATCTCGTTGTCCTGGGCGTAGGCGTTGTTGTTGCCGCCCTGGGTGCGGGCGAATTCGTCACCGGCAAGGATCATCGGCGTGCCGCGCGAGAACAACAGCGTCGCGAAGAAGTTGCGCAGCTGGCGAAAGCGCGTCTCGACGATCTCCGGATCGTCGGTCCGGCCTTCGGCGCCGTAATTGTTGGAGAGGTTGTGGGAGTGGCCGTCGCGGTTGTCCTCGCCGTTCGCCTCGTTGTGCTTGTCGTTATAGGAAACGAGGTCGTGCAGCGTGAAACCGTCATGGGCGGTGATGAAGTTGACCGACGCCCAGGGCTTACGGCCGCGCTTGTCGAAGAGATCGGCGGAGGCCGACATCTTGCCTGCCACGGCCGGGATCATGCCGTCGTCGCCGCGCCAGTATGAGCGGATGGTGTCGCGATAGCCGTCGTTCCATTCCGCCCAGCCGGGCGGGAAGCGACCGACCTGATAGCCGCCCGGGCCGCAGTCCCACGGCTCGGCGATCAGCTTCACCTCCGACAGCAGCGGGTCCTGCATGGTGGCGTGCAGGAAGCTCGATTCCTCCGAGAAACCGGTCGGCTCGCGCGCGAGGATGGTCGCGAGATCGAAGCGGAAGCCGTCCACCCGCATCTCGCCCGCCCAGTAGCGCAGCGAATCGGTGACGAGCTGCATCACCCGCGGATGCGAGGTGTTGACGGTGTTTCCGGTACCGGTGTCGTTGATGTAATAGCGCGGCTGGTCCGGCAGGAGGCGGTAGTAGGTGGCGTTGTCGATGCCCTTGAAGGAGAGCGTCGGTCCGAGCTCGTTGCCCTCGGCGGTGTGGTTGTAGACGACGTCGAGGATGACCTCGAGCCGGGCATGGTGGAAGGCCGAGACCAGTTCCTTGAACTCGGCGATCGAGTTGCCGGCGAGATAGCGCGGATCCGGCGCGAAGAAGCCGATCGAATTGTAGCCCCAGTAATTCCGCAGCTTCTTCTCGACGAGATAGCTGTCGTCGACGAAGGCGTGGATCGGCAAGAGCTCGACCGAAGTGACGCCGAGGCTGCGGATATAATCGATGACCTCCGCCGTCATCAGCCCGGCGAACTTGCCGCGATAGGGCTCGTCCACGGCCGGATGGCGCATGGTATAGCCCTTCACGTGGGTCTCGTAGAAGATCGTCCGGTCCCAGAAGACCTTCGGCCGCCGCTCGTCGCCCCAGGTGAAGGCCGGGTCGACGACGCGGCACTTCGGAACGAACGGCGCCGAGTCGCGCTCGTCGAAGGACAGATCGCCGTCGGCATGGCCGATCGTATAGCCGAACAGCGCGTGGTCCCATTTCACCTCGCCGATCAGCTGCTTGGCATAGGGATCGATCAGCAGCTTGTTCGGATTGAAGCGGTGGCCGGCCTCCGGCTCGTAGGGGCCGTAGACCCGGTAGCCGTAGATCTGGCCGGGCCGCACGTCGCGCAGATAGCCGTGATAGATCTCGTTGGTATATTCCGGCAGCTCGATCCGCTCGATCTCGGTCTCGCCGGCCGCGTCGAACAGGCAGAGCTCGACCTTCGTTGCATGGGCCGAGAAGATCGCGAAGTTGACGCCGATTCCGTCCCAGGTCGCCCCGAGGGGAAACGGGCGTCCCTCCTGGATCCGCCGGCGGCGCACCGCGGTCGGCCCACGGTGGGTCTGGGTGCTGTTGGGTCGGATCTGGATGGTCACGAATGATGCTCCGGGGGCGGTGTGGGTTGGACGCAGCATAAGAGCGGCGGACCCGACTTGGTTCCGCCGCCGGCTCCGTCACCGCGGAAATCGTCCCGCCCCCCGGCGACATCGCTCCGCAGGCCGCTTCGGGCGGCGACGTGGCGCGGCGGCCGGCAGCGGGGCGGCCGCCGCTGCGAGAAGCGTCAGATCGTCAGGATCGAGGCGCCCGTGGTCTTGCGGCCTTCGAGGTCGCGATGCGCCTTCTGCGCGTCGGCAAGCGGGTAGGTCTGGCCGATGGTGATCTTGACCGCACCGGAGGCGATGACGTCGAACAGCGCCCTCGCCGAAGCTTCCAGTTCGGGCCGCGTGGCGACGTAGCTGAACAGCGTCGGCCGCGTGACGTAGAGCGACCCCTTCTGGCTGAGGATCGCCGTGTCGATCGGATCGAGCTTGCCCGAAGACTGGCCGAAGGTCGCCCACAGGCCGCGCGGGCGCAGACAGTCGAGGCTGCCCGGGAAGGTGTCCCTGCCGACGGAATCATAGACGACGTCGCATTTGCGCCCGCCGGTGATCTTCTTCACCTCTTCGACGAAGTCCGCCTCGCGGTAGTTGATGACGTGGTCGTAGCCGTTCTTGCGGGCGAGGTCGCACTTTTCCTTCGACCCGGCGGTGCCGATCACCGTCGCGCCGAGATGCTTCGCCCACTGACCGGCGATCAGGCCGACGCCGCCCGCCGCGGCATGGAACAGGAGGACGGTGTCGGAATCGACCGGATAGGTGCGGCGCAGGAGATATTCCGCCGTCATGCCCTTCAGCATCGCGGCCGCAGCGGTTTCCAGCGAAATTCCTTCCGGCACGAGGACGGCCTTGTCGGCCGCGATGACGATCTTCTCGGCATAGGTGCCGCTGATGCCGTTATAGGCGACCCGGTCGCCGGCCTTGAACAGCGTGACGCCTTCGCCGACGGCGGCGACGACCCCCGCCCCTTCCTTGCCGAGCACGAAGGGCATCGTCTCGGACTTGTAGAGCCCGGTGCGGAAATAGACGTCGATGAAATTGACGCCGGCGGCCTTCTGTTCAACCAGGATCTCGCCCTTGCCCGGCTGGCCGGGGTCGCGATCCTCGAAGGCCATAACCTCAGGACCGCCTGTCTCCTTGACGATGATCGCCTTACTCATGGCGCATATTCTCCTGTCTCGTCGGCCATCGGGCCGGTGTCTCGTCGGCCATCGGGCCGGTCGGTGCGTCAGTTCCGGCGGGCCGGGCGAAGCCGATCGAAGAGCTGCAGGGCGCCGCCGATGCCGAGCAGATAGAGCCCGCAGGCGACAAGTCCCCACCTCACCCATGGATCGGCCGCGAAATTTTGGGCGAGCACGACCGCCCCGAGCACCGACCAGAGCGCGACGACGGCGAGCGTCAGCGGGCGCAGCCGCAGCACCCGTACCGGATGGACGAACTTGACCGGCAGGAACGTCGCTCCCGAGCAGAGGACGACGAGGACGAAGGCGATCCATTCCGGCGGATCGACGGCAAAGAGCGTGAAGACGACGAAGTTCCAGGCGACGGGAAAGCCGCGGAAGAAGTTGTCCTTCGTCTTCATCCGCATGTCGGCATAGTAGATGGCGCTGGAGATGACGATGAGCGCCGCCGCGACGAAGGAGGCGGGGCGACCGATCATGCCCGAGAGGTAGAGCGCCACCGCCGGGATCAGCGAATAGGTCGCATAATCGATGATCGAATCGAGGAGATCGCCGGACCAGTTCGGCAGGACACCCTTGACGTCGACCTTGCGGGCGAGCGGCCCGTCGATCCCGTCGACGAACAGGGCGAGACCCAGCCAGCCGAACATCGCCACCCACCGCTGCTCGGCAGCCGCGATCAGCGCGAGGAAGGCCATGAAGGCGCCGCTCGCGGTGAGCAGATGGATCGCGAAGGCGCGCCAGCGATCGGCCCGGTCGTATTCCTCGGTTGCGTCTGACATCGGCTGGCTGTCGTCCCTTCGGCCGGACTGCACTCTTTTCCGCGAACCCCGCAACGCGCGCTTCGTTCCGGCCATTGCCATCGGCTGTAGCTGGGGTATCTGCGAAATCCAAGTCACATGGGCTCCGAACCTTTCAAGTCGGAGCCGGCCAACGAAGCGAGGTCAGGGGAATCCGTCATGGAGCGCAGGCAGATCATCGTCGTCGGCGGGGGCCTCGCCGGAACCGCGACGGCTCTCGGGCTGGCATCGGCAGGCTTCGACACGCTGCTTCTCGCACCGCCCGCCCCGGACGACAGGCGAACCTCCGCGATTCTCGGCCGTTCGCTGGCCTTTCTCGCCGAACTCGGCGTCGTCGACGCGCTCGGCGATCGCCAGGCGCCGCTCGCCGTCATGCGGATCGTCGACGATCTCGGCCGGCTGTTCCGCGCCCCGACGGTGGAATTCCGGGCCGCCGAGATCGGCCTGTCGGCCTTCGGCATCAACGCCCTCAACGCCGATCTCGCAGAGGCGCTCGGCAGATGCGCCGCAACGCTCGGGCGCCTCGAGATCCGCTCCGCCGCGGCGCGCGGCCTGACCCTTTCGCCGGATCGGGCGATCGTCACGCTCGACGACGGTGCCGCGATCGGCGCCGATCTCGTCGTCGCCGCCGACGGCCGCCGTTCGCCGATGCGCGAAGCGGCCGGCATCGGTTCGCGGCAGTGGCGCTACCCGCAGACCGCGCTCGTCACCAACATCGCCCATTCGCGGGACCACGCCTCCGTCTCCACCGAGTTCCACACGCGGACCGGCCCGTTCACCCAGGTTCCCCTGCCCGGCCGGGCGTCGTCGCTGGTCTGGGTCGAGGATCCGAAACTCGCCGACCTCTATGTCGATCTGAGGCCGGAAAAGCTTTCCGAGACGATCGCGGAAAAGATGCACTGGATCCTCGGCGAAGTGACGATCGACGGGCCTCTCGCCCGCTATCCGCTGGGCGGCAGCCGCGTCGACCGGTTCACGGCCGAGCGCTTCGCCCTCGTCGGCGAGGCGGCGCACGCCTTCCCGCCGATCGGCGCACAGGGCCTCAATCTCGGCCTGCGCGATGCCGAGGCGCTGATCCGTCTCGTTTCGGAAAGCCGTGACGACCCGGGGTCGCGCCTGGCGCTGCGGCGTTACGAGGCGGCGCGGCGCGGCGACGTCCTGTCGCGCACGGCGGGCGTCGACCTCCTGAACCGCTCGCTGCTGGTCGACTTCCTGCCGGGGCAGGTCGCCCGCAGCTCCGTCCTCGCCGCCATGGGCCTCGTCGGGCCACTGCGGCAGTTCGCGATGCGCGAGGGGCTGGTGCCGGGGGCCGGCCTCGTCGGCCTGCCGCGGTCAGTCCGCAAATGGATGGGCGGGCACGAGGCCGCTGGTGATCCCGTAGAGCAGCAGGGTCACGGTCACGACTGACAGGACCGTCGTGACGAGGACGACGGTCGAGGCGCGCTCGACCCAGACCTCGTATTGCTGGGCGATGACGAAGACGTTGGTGGCGGTGGGAAGGCTGGCGAGCAGCATGGCGGCCTTGACCCAGACCGGATCGAACCTGCCCGCAAGGCCGAGCACCAGCCAGACGACCAGCGGGTGCAGCAGCAGCTTCATCGGAACGATGGTGAAGAGCTCCGGCGGAATCCGTTTCACCGGCCGGAGCGCCAGCGTCACCCCCATGGCGAAGAGCGCGCAGGGCGCGGCGGCGCTGGCGAGAAGGCTCAGGAAGGTCTCGAGCGGGCCGGTCGGATGCACGCCGGCGACCGCCGCCGCGGCACCGACGATCGTCGCGATGATGAAGGGATGGGTGAAGATCCGGAACAGCACCTGGCGGATCATCGGCAGGAAGGCCAACCGCTCGCCGCCGAGCGCCATCATCAGCGGCGCCATGACGAAATGGAGGGCGTTGTCGAAGCAGAAGATCAGCGCGACCGGCACACCGGCGGCCGGGCCGAGCGTCGCGAGGGCGATGCCGGGCCCCATGAAGCCGATGTTGCCATAGGCTCCGCCGAGCGCCTGGATCGTCGCGCTTCTGACGTCGCCGCCGGAACGAAACAGCGCGATACCCATTCCGGCCGCGAAGACGATGAAGGTCGACAGGGTGGTCGCGGTGATGAAGCCGACGCTCGCCAGCTTGTCGACCGGCGTTTGGGACACCAGTTCGAAGAGCAACGCCGGCAGAGCGATGTAGATGACGAGAACGTTGAGCCAGGCGAGGCCGCCGATCGGATGCGGCGCCAGCCGGCCCGCGGCGAAGCCGAGCGCGATCAGTCCGAAGAACGGCGAGATCAGTCCGACGATTTCGATCACCGGGGCGATCCAACGTCGTTCGATGTCATGCTAGAACGAGGATCCGGGGCGGCGGACAGGCCGGCGTCCGGAAAGCTGGGTTTCGGAGGAGCGTTCCTTGCCCGAACGGACCGTCTGACACTTTGCAACCACGCATCGAACTACCAGCCCGGCCGAGGCGCATCCCCGGTTCCTGCGCCAGGGCTGTAACGGAGAGAAGACGGCAATGCAAACCGCCCGTTTCTACATCGGCCAGATCGTCCGCCACCGCGTCTTTCCGTTTCGCGGGGTGATCTTCGACGTCGATCCGTCCTTCGACAACACCGAGGAGTGGTATCAGTCGATCCCGGAGGACGTGCGTCCGCGCAAGGACCAGCCCTTCTACCACCTGCTCGCCGAGAACGCCGAGACCGAATACGTCGCCTATGTGTCGGAGCAGAACCTCGTCGCCGACGAGACCGGCGCGCCGGTCCGGCACCCGCAGGTCGGCAAGCTGTTCGTCGGGCCAGTCGACGGGGCCTACAGGCTGAAGAACGAGAACCACAACTGAGCGTCGGCCCTCGGCCGCACGGGGGCCGTTGCGCTGTGGCGTGACGCACCGCGCCAGCGCAGTCGGCGGTCCGGATCGTGAACCTTCCGCCGGCTGAGTCTGCGGCCCGTCGGCGGCTGTCGCCGCCGTCCCGGGGCCCGGTCGCCTGACCCCCGTCGCCTGACATGGAAAACAAAGCGGCCGGCGGCCCCGTGAGGCCGCCGGCCGAATGTCGTCGTCCATGAGAAAGCGGGCCGGTCGAGGGACCGGCCTGCCTTTCCCGGGCAAGCCGGTGCAGGGTCGTGCTGCCGGAGCCGCCTTGCGGCGGCGAGGCGCTGCCGCTCGCCTATTGCGACGAGGTGCCGGCGCCGCCGTCCTGCTTGGCGGCGTTCTGCGCGTCCTCGAACTTCTTGCGCCGCTCCTCAGCCTGCTTCTGCAGCGCGTCGTTCAGCTCCTTCTGGCGCTGGGCGAGGGCCGACTCGTCCTTCGGCGGGCCGTCATAGGCGTCGGTGAAGCCCTTCAGCGTCACCGGGATCGGATTGGCCTGGCGCTGGAAGTTGATCGAGGTGACGACCATCTGGCTGCCCTTCTTCATGCTGGCGACCAGGGCGTCCGTCAGCTCCGCCTCGGCGATGCAGCGGTTCGGGAAGCACACCGAATAGTTCAGCGTCAGCGGCTGATTGTTGTCGATCTTGATCTGCACGCCGGGCGGGATCACGCGGCCGGTCGGCACGACCGCCTGGATGACCTTCTGGTTCACCTTGCCCTTGACGTTGATCAGGTTGACGGCGGTGATCAGCTGCCGCGTGTCGGCGATCAGCGAGTACTGCGTGTTGCAGATGTCGTTGTCGCCCTGCTTGGTACAAACCTTGAACCACTCGGTCGGCAGAACCTGGCCGGCAGCGTTGGAATCTTGTGCCCTGGCCAGGGAAACACCGGCGAGCAGCGTGGCTGTACCCACGATCACGCCCGCGAGCTTCGTAAGAGAAGCGTTCGTCATCCGGTCTTGCACGGCCTCATGTCCTTTCGGCGCGTAGTTTGCAACTCGATGGGGGGTTCCTTAACGGCCCCGGACCTGTTTCGCAAATGCGGCCGTTTGAGGGCTCGGCGGTTCCCGCGCCCCGCCCGCAGCGCGGCGGGAGACGACGCGCGGCGCGGCCGGAGGAACGCCGCCGCAGCGCAGCGCAATTGGAAGGCTCCGCGCCACGCCGCGCGGACCGGACGGGCAGGCACGGCCCGATCGCGATCGCGATTGCTCCCGCATCGGCGCGCCCGTGCCTCGGCGACGGCGGAGGGCGCCATGCCGGCGAGCGGCCGAAAGCCGCGAAGGACCATTCTGCCGCGGCGCCCGCCTCGCAAGCCGCGCCATGGGCGACGCTCGGATCTCTCGTCTCGGGGGAGATCGGGCCAGTCGCCCTGCCCCTCACCCCGAATTGAAGCGATCGCCGGCAATTCCCGGCGATTAGGAGGCTTTCAGCGTTGCGGTGGCGCAGTGATTTTGCGGCGGGACGTTGCCAACTGCTCGCTCGGAAACAGGTGAAATCGACGCGGAAACTATGCCGCAATTTCGCCGGCAATGAAATACCGTTGCGTGCAGATTTTCGAATTACGTGACGATTTCATCTGACAACTTACCATCTGTCGCACCGTCAGTTTCATTCGCGCGGCCGGGCGGCGTCGTGGGCACCGGTGGAAGGCGAAGGCGATCCGGGACGCGCAGAGGCCTGTCGCGGCCGAAAAGATGGGTTAGCCTCGGCCATGGACGCAACGGCGGCCGAATCGCCGCAACGATTCCGCCTGAAGATGGGAGAGACAACCGTGATCGAGATCCGCGCCGCCGTCCTTCGGGCCTCCCCCGTCGCCGCGCCCTTCGCGCAGACCCGGCCGCTTTCGATCGAGACGCTGCAGCTCGCCGCCCCCGGCCGGGGCGAAGTGCTGGTCAGGGTCAAGGCGGCGGGCCTCTGCCATTCCGACCTTTCCGTCGTCAACGGCGCCCGCCCGCGGCCGGTGCCGATGGCGCTCGGCCACGAGGCGGCCGGTGTCGTCGAGGCGCTCGGCGAAGGCGTCGACGACCTTGCCGTCGGCGACCACGTCGTGATGGTTTTCGTCCCGTCCTGCGGCCACTGCCTGCCCTGCGCCGAAGGGCGGCCGGCGCTCTGCGAGCCGGGAGCGGCGGCGAACGGCGCCGGGACGCTTCTCGGCGGCGCGATCCGCCTCTCCTGGCGCGGCGGGACGGTGCATCACCACATCGGCGTATCGGCCTTCGCGGAGGCCGCCGTCGTGTCGCGCAACTCGCTGGTGAAGATCGACCGGGACCTGCCCTTCGAACACGCCGCACTGTTCGGCTGCGCCGTCCTCACCGGGGTCGGCGCAGTGGTCAATACCGCCGGCGTCCGGGCCGGCCAGAGCGTCGCGGTGATCGGCCTCGGCGGCGTCGGCCTGGCCGCGCTGCTCGGGGCGCGGGCAAGCGGCGCCGCGCGGATCGTCGCCGTCGACCCGATCCCCGAAAAGCGGGCGCTCGCCCTCGAACTCGGCGCCAGCGACGCGGTCGACCCGCGCGAGGACGGCGCCGACGCCAAGGTCCGGGCGCTGACCGCCGGCGGAGTCGATGCGGCGGTGGAACTCGCCGGCGCCGTGCCGGCCCTCGACTTCGCCTATCGCATCACCCGCCGCGGCGGCCTCACCGTCACCGGCGGCCTTGCCGCGCCGGCGGAACGTTTCGCGCTCGCGCCCGTCTCGCTGGTCGCGGAGGAGCGGACCCTGAAGGGAAGCTACATCGGCAGCTGCGTCCCAAGCCGCGACATTCCCCGCTATGTCGGGCTGTTCCGGGCGGGCCTCCTGCCGGTCGACCGGCTTCTCACCAGCAAGGGACGGCTCGACGACATCAACGGGGCGCTCGACGCCCTCGCCGAGGGACGCACGGTGCGCCACGTCATCGAGATGTAGCGCGGCGGCAGTGCCGGCCGCCGCCGCAAATCAGCCGAACTTGCGGGCGGCGTCGAGCCCCAGCCCGAGGCCGACCGAGCCGAATGCGTCGGACTGGGCGATCCGCGCATGCGGGAATCGCGAGACCGCGGCACTGCGCACCGCCGGAACCTGCGCACCGCCGCCGGTCAGGATCACCGTCTCGATCGCCCCGGCGCCCACGCCGGCATCGTCGAGCGCGCCGTCGATCGCGAGGCCGATCCGGCCGACGAGGTCGCGCGTCGCCGCGACGAAGCCCGCGCGGTCGACGTCCGCCGCAAAGTCGAGCCCCGGCTCGTTGAGGACGACCCGCGCCGCCTCGGCGTCGCTGAGCGCGACCTTGGCCGCCTCCACCGCCCCGGCGAGGCGATGGCCGGAGCGATGCCGCAAGAGATGCGCGAAGCGCGCGAGCTTTTCAGGCTCCGCCGCCTCCCGCTCGAGCGCCCTGATGTCGCGGGCGATCTCCGGCGTGTAGAGCGTATTGATGCGGTGCCAGGTGGCCATGTCGTTGAAGTACCAGACCGGCAGGCGCCGCTTGCCGTCGGCGGTCTCGCTGCCGAGCCCGAAATGCGGCATCACCCCGGCGATCGAGAGCTGCCGGTCGAAGTCGGTGCCGCCGACATGGACACCGGCGAAGCTCAGGATGTCGGCCCGGCGGTCGTCCGCCTTCGCCCGTTCCGGCGACATGCGCACCACCGAAAAGTCGGAAGTGCCGCCGCCGATGTCGACGACGAGCGCGACTTCCTCGCTGGCGATGGTGCTTTCGTAATAGAGCGCCGCCGCGACCGGCTCGAACTGGAAGGCGATCTCGGAAAAGCCGACCGATCGGGCCGCACGCTCGAGCTGCCCCTCGGCGGCCCGGTCGGCAGCGTCGTCCTCGTCGACGAAATGGACCGGCCGACCGAGCACCACCCGGTCGAGCGCGATCTCGCCCTCCCCGGCCGCCGCAGCGCGTTCGGCCTCGGCTTCGAGCTTCTCCCTCAGATGGGCGACGAAGCGGGCGATCAGTTCGACGAAGCCGAGACGCTCGCGCCCGATCCGCGTCGTCTCCTCCATCAGCGACGAGCCGAGCACCGACTTCAGGGCCCGCATGAAGCGCCCCTCGGCGCCGTCCACATATTCGAAGACGGCCGCGCGACCGAAGCGGGTCAGCCCGTCCTCGAAGCTGAAGAAGAGCGCCGAGGGAATGGTCAGCGCGGCGCCCTCGAGCGCGAGGAGGCGCGGGCCGGCGTTGCCCCGGCCGGCGAGGCCGAGGGTCGAATTGGTCGTGCCGAAGTCGAGACCGGCGAAGATCCTGGACATGGTGCAATCCCGGCTTGGATGTCGAAGAGGTCGTGGCGTCGCCCCCGGCGGCTCCGGCCGAAGCGCGGCGGGCGTCGAGAGAGACGGAAGACGGAAACGAAGGATGGACGGCCGCCGGCACCTGCAGTGCCGCGGCCGGGCCGCGTCCACGGGGTACCGCGCGTCCGCCGCGCGAGCCCGATGGATACGCCGGCGCCCCGTTCCCCTATCGAGTTCTATTGAAGGCGATTTCTGTTGTTCGGGCCGCTCCTGTAGCCGATGCGCGGTGAAATGAGAACCGCCGGTCGCTCCCTTGGTCCGCCTCCTTGCGGCGGCCCCACGGACCGGTTGTGCGCGGCGGCGCGGCCCGCTATCGCTCCGGCCCGGCCCCGCCGCCTCGTCTCCAGCGACCCGACTCCCCGCCTCTCCAGGTCTTGAAGCAGCGAACCCGATGACACTTCCCGACGGCTTCACCGACATTCCCCCCGGCAAACTCGCGGCCATCGCCACCGTTCTCGAGCGGCGGGTCCCGCCGCGTCCCGGCGAATTCGACGCGGCCGCCCGGCCGGAATGGCACTTTGCGGCGGTCGAGCGGCCCGGCCTCGACTGGTATGTCGACCTTCTCAGCCGGGTCGGTTCTCAGCATCTGTGGTACCAGCGCCTCATCCAGGGGCCGGCCGCGATCGCCGCGAAGATCGGCGATCCCGCGACGGTCATCCACGCGCTCACCGTCGACGGCCGCGCCGAGGGCATCGCCGAACTCGACTTCACCGAGCCGGACGGCCCCGAACTCGTCTATTTCGGCGTGACCCCGGCGCTCGTCGGCAGCGGGGCGGCGCGGTTCATGATGCAGCACCTCCTCGGCTCCGCCTTTTCCCGCCCGATCGGGCGGCTGTGGCTGCACACCAACACCAACGACCATCCGCGGGCCATGGGCTTTTATCGCAGGGCCGGCTTCGTGCCGGTCCGCCAGATGCTCGAACTCGCCGACGATCCGCGGCTCATCGGGCTGTTTCCGGCGGAGACGGCGCCGCACCTGCCGCTTTTTCCGATCGAGGGCGCGGCGCGGCGCGACGACAGGTGAGGCGCGACGGCCCGCGGGCGCCGCTCAGAGCGACGCGGTGATGCCGCCGTCGACATAAAGGACGGTGCCGTTGACGAAGGAGGAGGCGTCCGACGACAGGAAGATCGCCGCCCCGACCAGTTCCTCGACCCGGCCCCAGCGGCCGGCCGGCGCGCGGCGCGACAGCCAGTCCGTGAAGGCCGGATCCTCGACCAGCGCCTTGTTGAGAGGCGTCTCGAAATAGCCGGGCGCGAGACCGTTGCACTGCAGGCCGTGCCGCGCCCAGTCGGTCGCCATGCCCTTGGTGAGATTCGCCACCGCGCCCTTCGTCGCGGTGTAGGGCGCGATGCCGGGCCGCGCCAGCGCCGTCTGGACGGAACAGACGTTGACGATCTTGCCGCGGCCGCGGCCGATCATGTGCCGCGCCACCGCCTGGCCGACATGGAAGACGCTGGCGACATTGGTCTGGAGCAGGCGCTCGAAGCCCTCGGCGGGAAACTCCTCCAGCGGGCCGCGCTGCTGCATGCCGGCATTGTTGATCAGGATGTCGATCGGGCCGACATCGGCCTCGAACCCGTCGACCGCTGCGCGCACCGCCGCATGGTCGGTGACGTCGAAGGCGAGTTCCCGCGCCGTCACCCCGGCGTCGCGCAGTCCGCCCGCGGCCGCGGCCAGCTTCTCGCCGTCCCGGCCGTTGACGACGATCTCGGCTCCGGCCGCCGCGAGGCCTTGCGCGAGGGCGAGCCCGATCCCCTGCGACGAGCCGGTGATCAGCGCCCGCCGGCCCCGCAGGTCGAACAGCGAAAGGCTCATCGTCTTCTCCCCTTGTGTCCGCTCCCACCGACATGCGGCACGGGCCGGCCGCGACAAGGCAAGGACTGCAGAGGCTCGGTCGAAGGGGTGCCGGGAAACCGGCGACAGCCGCAGGGCGACCCGGCAAGCCGGCGGCCGGGAAGCGACGGGAAGGAAAGCGCGCTCGGGGCCGATCTCTCCTGCCTATAATTGCCGCAGCACGCATGCAGAGAGTGCATGGCCGGCAGGCGCTTCGCGATGCGAGCACCCGCCGATCGCAGCGGAACTCGCGTCATCGCGCGCCGGTCAGCTGTCCGAATCGAAACGGCCGGCAGTGGCTGCCGGCCGTTGGAAGGCATCTGAAATGTCGCGGTTTGGCGGAGGCCTACTCGCGATATTCCAGGAGATCGTTGTAGCGCAGGGCCAGCATCGTGCCGACGGCGCCGGAGAGCAGGTAGAGACCCGCCGCGACCAGCCCGAGATGGTAGGAGAGGTAGAGCGCCACGAAGGGTGCGAAGCCCGCCCCGACCAGCCATGCGAGGTCGGAGACGATGGCCGAGCCGGTATAGCGGTAGTGCCGCGGAAAGTTCGACGCGACGGCGCCCGAGCACTGGCCGAAGGACACGCCGAGCAGCGCGAAGCCGAACACCATGTAGATCAGCTCGCCGGCAAAGCCCTGCGCCAGAAGCGAGGGCGCGAAGCCGCTGAACACGGCGATCAGGAGCGCGCTGACGCCGAGCAGGTTGCGGCGGCCGTATTTGTCGGCGAGGAAGCCCGAGGCGACGATGGCGATGGCGCCGATGACGGCGCAGGCGCATTCGACGATCAGGAACCGCGTCGCCCACTCCTCGGTGAACAGATTGACCCAGGACAGCGGGAAGACCGTCACCATGTGGAACATCGCGAAGCTCGCCAGCGGCGCGAAGGTGCCGACGACGATGTAGGTCGAATATTGCCGCACCGTCCGGCGGACGCGCGTCGCCTGCAGCTCGCGGCGCTCGAACTGGTGGACGTATTCCGGCGTCACGACGATGCGCAGTCGCGCGAACAGCGCGACGACGTTGATCGCGAAGGCGACGAAGAACGGGAACTGCCAGCCCCAGGCGTAGAACTCCTCCGTCGGCAGGAAGCCGTGGAAGAAGGCGAAGAGGCCGGAGGCGACGATCAGGCCGAAGGGGGCGCCGAGCTGCGGCACCATCGCCCAGAAGCCGCGCTGCCTGTCGGGCGCGTTCATGGCGAGCAGCGAGGCGAGGCCGTCCCAGGATCCGCCGAGCGCCAGCCCCTGGCCGATGCGGAACAGCGCCAGCAGCCAGATGGACCACGCCCCGGCATCCCGATAGTCGGGCAGGAAGGCGACGACGACGGTCGAGGTTCCGAGCAGGAACAGGGCGATCGTCAGCTTCGTCGGCTTGCCGTAGAGCCGGTCGATCGTCATGAACAGCCAGGTGCCGAACGGACGGGCGATGAAGGCGAGCGCGAAGATCGCGAAGGAGTAGAGGACCCCCGTCACCTCGTCGACGAAGGGGAACACCCGCTGCGGGAAGACCAGCACCGAGGCGATCGCGAAGACGAAGAAGTCGAAGAACTCCGAGGTGCGGCCGATCACCACACCGATGGCGATTTCGCTCGGATTGAGGACATGGCCGCGCGACGCGCTGGTCGGCGACGGGCCGTTGAAATCGGGGTGGGCAACAGTCTCGCTCATTCTGCGGTCCCAAGCATGAATAGGAAGATGCGGCAAGTGCGTCGCACATTAACAACCCGAAAGGCTTTTGTGCACCTGCACAAGGGGGGTTGAGGCCGAGCGCGATTTGTTCAATACCAGCGCCGCGCGGCAGTCAATGACCGGCCGGAGCCGAGATCGGCCGCGCCATGTCAGACCAATACGGGGCCGCTCCATTGCGTCCGTTTCGTTTTCTCGCCCTTGCCGCGTTGCCGTTCATGCTATCCGCCTGCGATTTTCCGGTGTTGTTTCCGGACGGCGATGTTGCAGCGCGGCAGCGCGACATGCTGCTCATCGCCACCGGGCTGATGCTGCTGATCATCGTGCCGGTGATCTTCATGTCGCTGTATTTTCCCTGGCGCTACCGCGCCACCAACAAGGCGACGGACTACGACGCCGACTGGGATCACTCGACCAAGCTCGAACTGGCGATCTGGACCGGCCCGCTGCTGATCATCATCGTCCTCGGCGCCGTCACCTGGGTCGGCACCCACCTGCTCGATCCGTTCCGTCCGCTCGACAGGATCACCACCAGCAACAGCGTCGCGCTGCATGAGGAACCGCTGGAGGTCCAGGTCGTCGCGATGAACTGGAAGTGGCTGTTCATCTATCCGCAATACGGCGTCGCGACGGTGAACGAACTCGCCGCGCCGGTCGACCGGCCGATCCGCTTCGACCTCACCGCGGAATCCGTGATGAACGCCTTCTACGTGCCGACCATGGCAGGCATGATCTATTCGATGCCCGGCATGGAGACCAAGCTTCACGCAGTGATGAACACGCCGGGCGTGTTCGACGGCTTCGCTTCCCACTACAACGGGGCGGGCTTCTCCGACATGCACTTCAAGTTCTACAGCCAGAAGGCGGCGGATTTCGACGCCTGGATCCAGAACCTGAAGGCCTCCGACAAGGCGCTCGACACCAACGCCTATCTCGACCTCGCCAAGCCGAGCGAGGCGGTGCCGGTCGAATACTTCTCCTCGGTGGAGCCCGACCTCTACAAGCGCGTCCTCGGCATGTGCGTGGAGCCGGGCAAGCTGTGCATGCAGCAGATCGTGAACATCGACGCCGGCAAGGCCGAAGCCGGCAAGGACGTGTCGATCGACCAGCTGAAATACGACTCCTACGACCTCGATGCCTACGGTTCCGGCGAGGCGCAGGGCGCGACCGCCCCGGCCGCGAACCGCCTGCCGCACAGCGACCAGACGAAGTCGGGCAACTCCGAGAGCGGCGAGGACACGATCGCCCCGCCGCAACTCCACAACGATTGACGAAAGGCCCCGAGCGGCTTCGGGGCACGCGCGCTAACGGCAAGAGACCATACATCATGCTGGGCAATCTGGATGTCACACGGCTGATCTTCGGGCGCCTGACGCTCGACTCGATCCCGTATCACGAGCCGATCCTGATCGGCACCTTCCTCGTCGTCGCCATCGGCGGCGCGGCGCTCCTCGGCGCCCTCACCTACTTCAAGCTCTGGGGCTATCTCTGGAACGAGTGGTTCACCAGCGTCGACCACAAGAAGATCGGCATCATGTACATGGTGCTAGCGATCGTCATGCTGCTTCGCGGCTTCGCCGACGCGCTGATGATGCGCGCGCAGCAGGCCATCGCCTTCAACGGGTCGGAAGGCTTCCTGCCGGCGCACCACTACGACCAGGTCTTCACCGCCCACGGCGTGATCATGATCTTCTTCGTGGCGATGCCGCTGATCGTCGGGATTATGAACATCGTCGTGCCGCTGCAGATCGGCGCCCGCGACGTCGCCTTCCCCTTCCTCAACAACTTCAGTTTCTGGATGACCGCCGGCGGCGTCATCATCGTCATGCTGTCGCTGTTCATCGGCGAGTTCGCCCGCACCGGCTGGCTCGCCTTCCCGCCGCTTGCCGACGCGTCGAACAGTCCGGGGGTGGGTGTCGACTACTACATCTGGGGCCTGCAGATCGCCGGCGTCGGCACGCTGCTCTCCGGCGTGAACTTCCTCGTCACGATCATCAAGATGCGCGCGCCGGGCATGACCATGATGCGCATGCCGGTCTTCACCTGGACGGCGCTCTGCACCAACATCCTGATCGTCGCCTCCTTCCCGGTCCTCACCGCCGTCCTCGCCCTCCTGTCGCTCGACCGCTACGTCGGAACGCACTTCTTCACGAACGACCTCGGCGGCAACTCGATGATGTATTTCAACCTCATCTGGATCTGGGGGCATCCGGAGGTCTACATCCTCATCCTGCCGTGCTTCGGCATCTTCTCCGAGGTCACCGCGACCTTCTCGGGCAAGCGCCTGTTCGGCTACACCTCGATGGTCTACGCCACCGTGGTCATCACCATCCTCGCCTATCTCGTCTGGCTGCATCACTTCTTCACGATGGGCAACGGCGCGAGCGTGAACTCCTTCTTCGGCATCACGACGATGATCATCTCGATCCCGACGGGCGCGAAGATCTTCAACTGGCTGTTCACCATGTATCGCGGGCGGGTGCGCTTCGAACTGCCGATCATGTGGACGATCGCCTTCCTCGTGACCTTCACCCTCGGCGGCATGTCGGGCGTCCTGCTCGCCGTCCCGCCGGTCGACTTCGTCACCCACAACTCGCTGTTCCTCGTCGCGCATTTCCACAACGTGATCATCGGCGGCGTCCTGTTCGGCATGTTCGCCGGCATCAACTACTGGTTCCCGAAGGCCTTCGGCTTCAGGCTCGACAAGTTCTGGGGCACGGTCAGCTTCTGGTTCTGGGTGGTCGGCTTCTACTTCGCCTTCATGCCGCTCTACGTGCTCGGCCTGATGGGCGTCACCCGCCGGCTGCGCGTCTTCCACGATCCGTCGCTGCACATCTGGTTCATCATCGCGGCCTTCGGCGCGGTGCTGATCGCCTGCGGCATCGCGGCCTTCCTGATGCAGATCTTCGTCTCCGTCCGGAACCGCAAGGCGCTGGCCGACACGACCGGCGATCCGTGGGACGGCCGGACGCTGGAATGGGCGACCTCCTCGCCGCCGCCGCACTACAACTTCGCCTTCTCGCCGGTAGTGCACGGGCTCGACGCCTATGCCGACATGAAGCGCCGCGGCTTTTCGCGGCCGATGGAGGGCTTCAAGCCGATCCACATGCCGAAGAACACCGGCGCCGGCGTGATCATCGCGGCACTCGCCACGGTCTGCGGCTTCGCCCTGATCTGGTACATCTGGTGGCTGGCGGCGCTGTCGTTCATCGGCCTCGTCGCGGCGACGATCGCCCACACCTTCAACTACGACCGGGACTACTTCATCCCGGCCGACGAGGTCGCCGCCTCCGAGCGGGCCTCCGCCGGTGCCGTCGCGGTCGGGAGCTGATCTGATGGAAACCATCGTCCAACGAGGCGAAGCCGAGGCACCGGTGTTCTTCGCCGTCGACGAGCACGACCACGAGCCGGGCGGCAACACGATGCTCGGCTTCTGGATCTACCTGATGAGCGACTGCCTCATCTTCGCGGTCCTCTTCGCCACCTACGGCGTGCTGGCGACAGCCTATGCGGCCGGCCCGCGGCCCGACGAGATCTTCGAACTGCCGCTGCTCGCGGTGAACACGGCGATGCTGCTGTTCTCCTCGATCACCTATGGCTTCGCGATGATCGCGATGCAGAACCGCCAGAAGCAGGCGGTGCTCCTCTGGCTGGTCGTCACCGCGCTGTTCGGCGCCTGCTTCGTCGGCATCGAGCTCTACGAATTCGCCGGGCTGATCGGGGAAGGCGCTTCGCCGGAACGCAGCGCGTTCCTCTCGGCCTTCTTCACCCTCGTCGCGACGCACGGTCTGCACGTCTCCTTCGGCATCCTCTGGATGATCGTCCTGATGGTGCAGGTCTACAGGCTCGGCCTCGGCGCGGAGAACCGGCGGCGGCTGATGTGCCTGTCGATGTTCTGGCACTTCCTCGACGTCGTCTGGATCGGCGTCTTCACCTTCGTCTATCTGATCCGGGTGATCTGATGAGCAGCGCATCCCAAGCCCATCACGGCAGCCATGGCCACGGCCACGGCCACGAGGACCACGGCCATCACGAAGGCGGAGAGTCCCACTCGACGCTGTCGGGCTATCTCACCGGTTTCGGCCTTTCGGTGGTCCTCACCGTCATCCCGTTCTGGCTGGTGATGGCGCGGCCGATCGAGGACGGCGTCGTCACGACGATCCTCGTCATCCTCCTCGCCGTCGCGCAGATCGTCGTCCACATGATCTACTTCCTCCACATGGACGCCAAATCCGAGGGCGGCTGGACGATCATGGCGCTGATCTTCACCGTCGTCCTCCTCGTCATCACCATCTCGGGCTCGCTCTGGGTGATGTACCATCTGAACAGCAACATGATGCCGATGGAGAGCGGCATGGACATGGATGGCGGCGCCATGCAGCACGGCCAGGGCGCCCTCGACCCGGCCGGCGACGCCAAGCAGGACAATGCCGGCGACGCCGCCATGCCCGGAATGGACATGGGCCATCAAATGGGCCATCAGAACGGCCGGGGCGACGCGCAGACGGGCGCCGCCACGGGGCAGTAGCTCTTGCGCCCGCGCAGCAGCCGGGCGGTCGACGAACAGCCCCTGCCGGCCAGCCTGGCTGCCGCCGGGGGATCGAAGCGCCGGCGCGGCATCCTTCGCCGCGCGCTTCTGGCTCTTGCCGGCATCGTGCTCTTTTGCACCTTCTGCGGCCTCGGGGTCTGGCAGATCGAGCGCCGGGCCTGGAAGCTCGCGCTGATCGAGGCGGTGAACGAACGGGTCGCCGCCGCCCCTTCCCCGGCCCCCGGACCGGGCGCCTGGGACGGCATCGGATTTGCGGATGACGAGTACCGCCACGTCAGCGCGACGGGCCGGTTCGTCGCCGGCGACTACGCCTTCGTCCAGGCGACGACTGACTACGGCCCGGGCTTCTGGCTGATGCAGCCGTTCCGCGACCAGCGCGGCTTCACCCTCCTCGTCGACCGCGGCTTCGTTCCGTCGAAGACGCTTCCAGGCAATGTCGCGGCATCCGGCGCGACGGCAGAAACCGTCACCGGCCTCCTGCGCGTGAGCCAGCCGGGCGGGGCGTTCCTCCGCTCGAACGTGCCGGCAGAGGGCCGCTGGTATTCCCGCGACGTCGCGGCGATCGCGAAGTCGCTGCAACTCGACGGTCCCGTCGCGCCCTATTTCGTCGACGAGGGCTCGCCGCTCGAGCGGCCGCAGCTGCCGAATGCCGAGATGGGCGCGCCGCCGCCGGAGAGCGTAACCTATCCCGTCACCGGCCTGACGCAGGTCGCCTTCCGCAACGCCCACCTGCAATATGCGCTGACCTGGTTCGCGCTCGCCGGCCTCACCCTCGTTGCTGCCGCGATCGTCTACCGGAGCGAGCGACGCAGAGGCGGCTGAGGGACGTTTGCCCGATCCTCCGCCTCGCCATTCCCCGGGGTGACGAGCCGGCTGCTCAGAGGCCTTCCTCCAGCCGGTCGAGAAGCGCGTCGAGCATGGCGTCGCAGCGCCGCAGCTGCTCCTCGGTGACGAATTCGTCCGGCCTGTGCCCCTGGTCCATCGAGCCCGGCCCGCAGATCACCGTCGCAATGCCCGCCGCCTCGGAGAACAGCCCGCCCTCGGTGCCGAAGGCGACCTTGATCGTCGAATTGCCGCCGGTCAGCGATCGGACGAATTCCACCACCCCGGCATCCGCCCTGGTGTCGAGGCCCGGATAGCCCTTCGTCTTTTCGATGGAGATCCCCGCGTCGCCATCCCCCGTTTCGGCGACGATGCGGTCGGCCTCGCGGGTCAGGCGGGCGATCAGCGCAGCGGGATCGTCGGCCGCGAGGTGGCGGATCTCGAAATCGACCTCGGCATGGTTCGGCACGATGTTGGGGCTGGTTCCCCCGGCGATTCTGCCGACATGCAGCGTCGTATAGGGGATGTCGTAGTCGTCGTCCTTTTCGCCGCTTTCGGCGATCTCGGCCTGCAGACTGCGGACGGCGAGCGAGAAGTCGGCGGCAAGATGCAGGGCGTTCATCGCCTTCGGCGCCAGCGCCGTGTGTCCTTCCCTCCCCCGGCAGGTGGCGCGGTAGAAGCCCTTGCCCTTGTGCCCCGTCGCGGTCCTCAGCTCGGTCGGCTCGCCGACGATGCACATCAGCGGCTTCACCGGCGCCTTCGCCAGGATGTCGACGAGATCGCGCACCCCGATGCAGCCGATCTCCTCGTCGTAGGACAGCGCCAGATGCAGCGGGGTCCTGAGGTGCCGCTCGGAGGCCCTGAGCGCCGCCGCGACTGCGGACGCGACGAAGCCCTTCATGTCGGCGGTTCCGCGGCCGTAGAGCCGTCCGTCCCGCCGCGTCAGGGCGAAGGGATCGACCGTCCAGGCCTGACCCTCGACCGGCACGACATCCGTGTGGCCGGAAAGCATGACGCCGGGAACGCCTTCCGGCCCGATGGTCGCAAAGAGATTGGCGCGCTCGCCGGAAGGATGCATGACCCAGTCGATCCGCGCACCCGCCGGCTCGAGCAGCCCCGCGACATAGTCGAGCAGCGGCCGGTTGGGCGTCAGCGACAGCGACGGAAAGCCGATCAGCCGCTCGAGGATCGTCAGGGTGTCGTGCATGCGGGGGGCCTCTTTGGCTGGTCGGCGCCCACAGTCGCGCGGCGGAGGCTTCGAGGCAACAAGGCGGGGGTGGCCACCGTGCCTCGCAAGCGGCGCTGCCCGGCCCGCCCACGGACGAGACTGCGCCCCGGCAGCTAAGCAAGGCCGGCGGACGGGAACGGCCTTGCCGTGCGGCTTTCTGACGTCGGCAAAGATCTTCACCCCCGGCCCCGCCGACATATGTAAGCGGCACTGACCGGTCACACCCACCAACGACTTCCCGCCATGCCACAGCCCGATGCGCCGGTCCCGTCCGAGGAGGACGGACCGACCAGCTCCCGCCAGAGCTTCTTCGCGCTCTTTCCGTCGATCGTCCTGCCGATGTTCCTCGCCGTCGTCGATCAGACGATCGTGGCGACGGCGCTGCCGGCGATCGCCGCCTCGCTCGGCGAGGTCGACCGGCTTTCCTGGGTGGTGGTGTCCTATCTCGTCGCGACGACGATCGCCGCGCCGGTCTACGGCCGGCTCGGCGACGTCTACGGGCGCCGCCGCCTGATGTTCGTGGCGCTGGCGATCTTCATGGTCGCCTCGCTGCTTTGCGCCGTCTCCGGCGACATCCTCACGCTGACCGCGGCGCGCATCCTGCAGGGCGCCGGCGGCGGCGGGCTGATGACGCTGTCGCAGGCACTGATCGGCGAGGCGATCCCGCCGCGCGAGCGGGCGCGCTATCAGGGCTATCTCGCCACCGTCGCGGTCTCCTCCAGCGCCTTCGGGCCGGTCGCCGGCGGCTATCTGACCGAGCATTTCGGCTGGCAGTCGGTGTTTCTGGTCAACATCCCGGTGGGTATCGGCGCCGTCTTGATGACGCTGCGCCTGCCGGCCCGGCGCGGCACCGGCGAGGCCTTCCGCTTCGACACGCCGGGCCTCGTCTTCTTCGCCGCCTTCATCGCCTCGACGCTGATCATGCTGGAGGAGGCGCAGGAACTCGCTTCCGGCGCCTTCGCCCTGCCGGTGGCGCTCGGGGTGTTCGCCGTCACCGCCGTCGTCCTCCTGGTGCGGCGCGAGCGGCGCGCCCCCTCCCCGCTCCTCTCGATCCCGCTCATGAAGCACCCGGCGATCTGGCGCTGCGACGGCCTCGCCGCGTGCCACGGGGCGATGCTGGTCTCGCTGATCACCTTCCTGCCGCTCTACTACCGCATGGTGCACGGCGCCTCGGCCGCCGAGACCGGCATCCTGCTCCTGCCGATGACCATCGGCATCGGCATCGGCTCGCTGTCGACGGGCCGGATCGTCGGGCGCACGGGCTATACGGCGATCTACCCGTCCTGCGGCCTGACGATCGTCGCGACGGGCCTCCTTTCGGCAGCGTTTCTCGCGCCGCATCTTTCTGCCGAGACGTTGGCATGGGGCTTCGGGCTGAATGCGATCTTCATGGGGACGGTGATGGGCGTGGTGCAGCTCACCGTGCAGCTCGCCGCCGGCGCGCGGCAGCTCGGCGCCGGCGCCGCGACCGTGCAGTTCTCGCGCTCGCTCGGCGCGGCCGTCGGCACGGCGCTGGTCGCGACGGTGCTGTTCGCCACCATGACCCACGGCAATCCCGGCGCCGGGGAGGCCTTCGCGCGGATCCTCCAACAGGGACCGCAGGCCCTCGACGGCCTCGCGGCGGCAGAGCAGGCCGCGATCCGCAACGGTCTCGACGACGCCTTCCGCAACGCCTTCCTCTGCATCGCCGGCTTTTCGGTGCTGGCGATGGGCCTTGCCTGGACGATGCCGATCCGCCGGCTCTGATCGCAAATGAATCGTTCGGCGACCATGCCGCGGTGAGCGCAGGCAGCAGCAGCCCAAAATCGGACGCGCGGCCGCCTGCGCCGGCGCCGCGCGATGGACTCCTCGCACTTCAGGCGGCGCCCTGCCGGACGCGCCGAGGCCGATCGGCCGTCGACAAGCCGCCGCCACGGGCAGCGACCGGCTTGCGCCGGTCATGGAGACGCATCGGCGGACGGCGAAGGGGCACTCCAACGCTCCAACGCCTGACGGCCAAGGCGGCCGATCCCGGCCAGGAACGGCCGCTGAGCGACGCGACCCGTGAGTCTTTGATGGTGGAGAAGATGGTCCGGCTGATGCGGGCGACGGATGCCCCTTGCGAGGCATTCGATCGTCTGGGTCTGCGGCAGGAGGCTGGCCGGATCGCCTGAGGCCCGGACGCAAAAAAAACGCCCCGCCGGTTGGACCGGAGCGGGGCGTTTTCGTTGGATGTGGAGAAGAATTGGCTTGGGCTTGGCAGACCTGGCAGCGACCGACTTTCCCGCGTCTTGAGACGAAGTATCATAGGCG
>NZ_JAFMPY010000042.1 GCF_017353515.1 Jiella sonneratiae | reverse complement strand
GGAATGTGTTTCTGCAGCCCGTGAAAAACGCTATTGTCGTGCCGCATGACATTGATCTCCAATCTCGTGTCCCGAACGCCGCGAAACGTCTGGAACCGAGTAGAATCAATGTCATGCACTCTGTCCATAAAATTAAACCGGACAGCAGTGGCTTCTGGCCCGAGGTGTAGACCTTGAAGCGGTGGCTCTGCGGGGCGTTGTGACCCTTGTAGCCGGCGTCGGCGATGATCCGGGTAAGGGGCGCGCCGACTGGGCCTCGATGGCAGGGATGACGCTGGCGAGCGCATGGCTCATGTCGACGATCTGGTCGAGCCGGGCGCGGAACATGTCCGTCTGCCCGCTGTCCCGCCGCTTTTCCGGAAGCATCCCGGCGCTCCCAATCCATGGACCCGAAAGCCATGGAATCACGCTCGACGCCGCAACGCAATTTGCAAGTTTATCCGCCCACAGCCGGCTGAAACTGGCAGAAGTTAAATCTTTGCAGATGCCGATCAGTCAGCCATTTCAGTGGCTTCGGAATTCTTCACGGGAGACGCCTGACCGTCCGCCGTAGTCCCGTCGCCGCCTTGCCGGCACGTTCCGCCGGCCGCTCCCCGGGCCGCCCGCCGACCCTCATCCCAGAAGCATGCGGACATGCTCGTTGAGAAACCGGCCGTTCGGATCGAGCCGGCGCCGCAGGGCACGGAAATCGTCCGCCCGCGGATAGAGATGCGTGACGTCGTCGGTGTCGAGGAAATGCAGTTTCCCCCAATGCGGGCGGGAATTGAACTGCCTGAGGATCCGATCGACGTCCTTCAGATAATCCCAATAGTCGATTCCCGGCTGTCCGGAGACCGACAGGGTGATCGAATCCTGGTGGTGGAAGGGCGAGAGCCAGGCCGGATCGCCGGCGGTGAAGCGGTATTCGATGGGGAAGATGCAATTGGTGTGCTTGGTCAGCATCAATTCGCGGACCGCCCGCACGGCGTCCTTCCCGTGCTCGACCGGGACGGCATATTCGAGTTCGTGGAAGTTCGGCACGTATTCGATCGGATAGATCTCCGAGGAATAGGCGATCTTCTCGAAGGCGCTCTCCATGGGCGGCGCGTCGGTGATGTCGATCACCTTCATCTCGCAGACGTCGGCGATCTTGTCGGTCGTGGTCCGCGGTGCCTCCGCCGTGTCGGCGAGGCAGTAGAGGTGCCGGCTCTCCGGCACCGGGCACCAGAAGAATCCGAAATGGCGGTGCTCGGCCGCCAGTTCGTCGTGGCGCTCCATGCAGGTCTCGAAATCGTCGCGCCAGAGATGTTCGTGGAGATTGTAGGCCGGCATCGTCTTCAGCGTCATCTCGGAGATGACGCCCAGCGTGCCGAGCGAGACCTGGGCCGCCAGCAGAAGGTCTCCGTCCGAGCCGTCGACGACGAGGATCGATCCGTCCGGCTGGACGAGCCGCATCCCTGTGACCTGCGATGCCAGGCAGGAGAGCCGCGCGCCGGTTCCGTGCGTGCCGGTCGTATAGGCGCCGGCCACCGCCTGGGTGTCGATGTCGCCCTGGTTGACGAGCGACAGGCCCTTCGCCTTCAGGACGCGGCCCACGTCGCCGATCTTGGCGCCGGCCGCCACGGTGACGAGATCGCCGTCGATGGCGAGAACGCCCTTCATCTCGGCGAGCGAGAGCAACAGGCCGCCGGTCCCGACAACCGGGGTGAAGGAATGGCCCGAGCCCGAAACGCGGATGTTGAGGTCTCTGGCATCTGCCTCCGCGACCATTTCGGCCAGCATTCCCTCGTTCTGCGGCGCGCCCTTGTAGCGGGCGATGCAGGACTGGTTGCCGACCCAGTTGCGCCAGAGGCCGCCCTTTTCGAACTGCATGCGATCCGTCCTTCCAAAAGTGCCGGTGGCAGGGGAGGGGCTCGGCGTCCCGCCGATGATGGCGGCGCCTCAGAGCGCGGTGAAACCGTTGTCGACGAAAAGATGCGCGCCGTTGACGAAGCTCGCCTCGTCGCTGAGCAGAAACAGCGCCGCGCTTGCGACTTCCTCCGGCCGGCACATCCGCCCCTGCTGCGCGGCGATCGCCGCTTCGGAGACGTCGATGCCACAGCGCGTCAGCGCCTCCACCTCGCGCCGTCCATGCGGTGTGTCGATGAAGCCGGGACAGATGGCGTTGCAGCGGATGTTGCGGTCGCGGAACTCCACCGCGACGGCGCGCGCGAACATATGAACCGCGCCCTTGGTGGTGGCATAGAGCACCTCCATCGGCGTTCCCGCCACGGCCGAGATCGATGAGGTGCAGACGATCCGGCCGCCGCCCGCCTCGAGCATGCCGGGCAGCACGGCGCGGGTCATCAGGAACATCGAACGCACGTTGACGTCCATCAGCCGATCGTAGTCGGCATCCGTGGTGTCGAGAAACGGCTTCACCACGATCGAGCCGGCGTGGTTGAAGAGCAGCGTCGGCGGGCCGAAGGTCTCGGCGGCGTGGGCCACCGCCGCCTCGACCTCATCGCGCTCGGAGACGTCCGCATGCGCAAAGCTCGCTTGTCCGCCGACACGCCGGATCGCCTCGGCGACCGCCGCCCCGGCCTCTTCCTGGATGTCGACGATGGTGACCCGCGCGCCCTCGGCCGCGAACAGGCGTGCCGCTGCCCCGCCGCACCCCGTCGCGCCGCCGGACACAACGGCTGCCTGCCCGTCCAGACGTTTCGACATTGCTCGTGCCTCGTTCGCGCGCTCTGGCGCCCGATCGGACGCTTTCCCGGTTCGATGGTACTTCGATATTCCTGAGAAGCAATAATTTTTCTGACGCGATGGTTCGGCGGAAGCGTGTCCACGCAGACACCGTCGGCGCGTTAAGGGGCGCCGTGGAGGAAGCGCGTCGACTCCCTTTGGCCGGGCGGGACCGCTCGTCGGAATGCGAGTCCCGGCGCCATGTCCATCTGCGGACGCCGGCAGCAACAGCAAAGGTGGCAGGCAGGGAGGGTCGGCCTGCCGGGGCTGCCGGCCGTGGATCGGCGTCCCGCACCCTTTGGACACGGCGGCGCGCCCTCGATGTCGTCCGGGTGGGACAGCTCCCTACGCGCCTGTCATGCGGACGGCGCCGCGGTCGACCGGTGATACGTTGTTGCGTTGCGTCGCGTCGAGCGCAGGGACCCGGCGGAAGGAATTCTGCGGTGACGTCCTGACGGATCGGCGGATAAGCTTAGGTTACAGGAGACAAGAACCCGGGAGGCAAGCATGACGAAAGCCGAAGACGTCGGAGGAATCGATCGCGGGAGGCGCCGCCTGATCGCAGGCGCGGCGCTTGGCGGATCGAGCGTGCTCATGGCGCGCACGGCCATGGCGCAGGCGGCCGGACCTCTCGTCCCGCAGTCGATGCTCGAGCAGGGGCAGCCGGTCGTCACGCCGCCCTACGGCGTCCCCTCGAAGTTCGAGAAGGACGTGGTGCGTCGCCCGACGGATGGGACGCCCACCGACCTGTCGTCCTGGAGCTTCACGCCGCTGCAGGACCTGCACGGCATCATCACGCCGAACGGGCTGTTCTACGAACGCCACCACAACGGCGTCCCGACGATCGATCCCGACCAGCACAAGCTGATGATCCATGGCCTCGTCGAGCGTCCGCTGGTCTTCACCATGAACGACCTGATGCGGTTCCCGGCGGTGTCGGTGATCCACTTCCTCGAATGCTCGGGCAACTCGCTGTCGGAATACGGCAGCAAGCCCGCGGCAAACGTGCAGACGTCGCATGGTCTTCTGTCCTGCGTCGAATGGACCGGGGTGCGCCTGTCGACGCTTCTCGACGCGGTCGGTGTCAAGCCGGAGGGCAAGTGGATACTCGCCGAGGGAGCCGATGCCGCGGCGATGACCCGTTCGATCCCGATGGAGAAGGCTCTCGACGACGCCCTGATCGCCTTCGGCCAGAACGGCGAAGCGCTGCGGCCCGAGCAGGGCTATCCGGTGCGCCTGCTCTTGCCGGGTTTCGAGGGCAATATGAGCATCAAGTGGCTGCGGCGCCTGAAGGTCGGCGACCAGCCGTTCATGACGCGCGAGGAGACCTCGAAATACACCGACCTGATGCCGGACGGGAAGGCGCGGCAGTTCACCTTCACCATGCAGGCGAAGTCGGTGATCACCAGCCCGGCCGCCGGCGGCATGATCGAGGGCGGCCCTGGACCGGTCCAGATCAGCGGCATCGCCTGGTCGGGCGCCGGCCGTGTGAAGAAAGTCGACGTCTCCGTCGATGGCGGCCGCTCCTGGAGCGAGGCGACGCTCGACGGCGAGCCGCTGCCGAAAGCGCTGACGCGCTTCCGGCTGCCGTGGCGATGGGACGGCTCGCCGACGGTCATCGCGAGCCGGGTGACCGACGAGACTGGCTATGTCCAGCCGACGCGCAAGGACCTCATCTCGGAGCGCGGCAACGCCTACACCTATCACTACAACGCCATCGCGCCGTGGAAGATCGGCCAGAACGGGGAGGTCACCAATGCCTATGCTGCAGGAGCATAAGACTGCAGCGGCGCTGGCCGCTGTCTTCCTTGCTGCCTCCACCGCCGCCGGTTTCGCGCAGTCGGCCGGCAAGGAGGGCGTGACGAAGACTGAACTGGGCTCGACCCCGTCGGACGACATGATGAAGGCCTGGAACATCGACATCGCGCCGGACGGCAGGAACCTGCCGGACGGGAGCGGCTCCGTCTCGCAGGGGCAGGAGATCTTCGCCAGCACCTGCGCCGCCTGCCATGGCGAGAAGGGCGAGGGCGGCGAAGGCATGATCGGTGGCCGTCTCGTCGGCGGCAAGGACACGCTCGCGACTGGCAAGCCGGTCAAGACCGTCGGCAGCTACTGGCCCTACGCCACGACGCTCTACGACTACGTCCACCGCGCCATGCCATTCAACGCGCCGCAGTCGCTGACGCCGGATCAGGTCTACGCCGTCTCGGCCTATGTCCTGAACCTCAACGGGATCGTTCCGGACGACGCGGTGATGGACAAGGAGACGCTGGCGAAGGTCGAAATGCCGAACCGCGACGGCTTCGTTCAGATGGACACGAAGACGCTGGCGAAGACGACGGCCTGTATGAAGGACTGCACGCCGCTGGACGTTTCGAAGTAGTCTTCGCGGCGCCGGATTTGCCTTCATGGGCGTCGAGACACTGCCAAACCAGGGTTGTGCCGGGCGGCTGGTCGCGGCCCAACCTGCCATTGGCGTTGGTGAAATCGTCTCATCTCGGCGGCAGGGAACAGCCGCCGATGGCGGGCTGGGATGAGGGCGCCGCGGAAGGACTCGATTGTCGTCTCCCAGAGTGCACGACAGTGTTGCGGGAGGCGGTGTGAACGGGTCGGATTGACGATTCTTCGCCAAAGGGATCTGGCGCTCGACCGCACCAACTGGACCATCGGGCGCAGCGACGTGAACATCCTGACCCTGGCGCTCGTCACGCGGCGCTTCGCGTCCCGCTGTTCTTCACGCTGCTCGGCCATCGCGGCAACTCGGCCTGCGAGCAACGCGTCGCCCTTGTGAAGCGCTATCTCGCGGTCTTCGATGCCGCATCGATCCGGGTGCTTCTGGCCGACCGCGAATTCTGCGGCGAAGGTTTGAGGTGGTCCCGGGAAACCGGGACCACCTCACCGGAGCCTCCGGGAAGGTCGGGGTGGTTCAGATTGCTTGCCAAGTGCGACTGCCCATGGTGAACTGACCCGTGACGCGACGACCCTTATTGAGGTCGTTCTCGCGAGGCGACTGACGCTTGCGGCCCGAGTTCAGACCATTCTTGCCGCCGTGTCGTTTCGGTCGCGGGCGAGGGCGCGTCCGGCCTTCCGACTACACGCCGGTCAGAGGAACGATCTTCGAGCCATCCGAAAAGCGCGAGAACCGGAAGGCGCTCGGATCGACGATCGGGGTCTCGCCGGTGACGAGATCGGCTGCAAGCCGGCCCGCCCCCGGCCCGAGGCCGAAGCCGTGCCCGGAAAAGCCGGTGGCGACGACGAGGCCCGGCCGGCTCTCGACGGTCGAGATCACAGGGACGGCGTCCGGGGTCACGTCGATCAGCCCGGCCCAGCGCTGGGCGATCTTCACATCCCGGAAGACCGGAAAGGCCTCAGAAAGCCGCGCCATCGCCCTGTCGCCCATCTTCAGGTTCGGTTCGGGGTCGAGGATCCGCGTCCGTTCGTAAGGGCTCGTCTCGCCGGGCCTTGCCGGACGCAGGTCACGCCATTCCTCCACGAAGCGCCGGCCGATCCGCGGCGACATCGACCGCCATTCCATCTTCAGCGCCGGCATGAACTGCCGGAAGAAGCGGAAACTGTCGGGCGTCAGATCGTAGACGTTGGAAGCCAGCGTCGAGACCGTATAGCCGCCGTCGGCGCGCTTTCTCACCGAAAAGCCCGGCCCGCGCACGGTCACCTCGGGGCCGCCGTCCACCGGCTCGGTGCGCAGCACCGAATTCAGAACCTTGAGCTGCGGCAGCGCGAGGCCGACGTCGCGCAGGAGAAGCCGCGACCAGGCGCCGCCGGCGACCACCACCGCGTCGCAGGCGATCCGGCCGCGCTCGGTCACGACGCCCGAGACGGCGCCGCCCTCGGTCTCGATCCGGCGCACCGCGCAGCCGGTCAGCACCGCCGCGCCCCTGGCTCTCGCCGCCCGGGCGATTGCCGGCGCGGCCTTCTGTGGCTCGGCGCGCCCGTCGGTCGGCGAATAGAGCGCCCCGTCGTAGTCGAGATTCATGTCCGGCACGAGCTCGCGCACCCGCGCGTTGTCCACGGCCGCAACCCGGTGCTGCGTTCCCGCGATGTAGTCGAGCCATTTGATGTTCTCGGTCCGGAAGCGATCGTCATAGAACGGCACCAGGACCCCGCACTGGCGGTAGCCGACGTCATATCCGACCCGCTCGCTCATCCCTTCCCATAGGCGGATCGACGCGGCCATCAGGTCGATCTCGCGCGGGTCCCGCCGCGACAGGCGGACCCAGCCCCAGTTGCGGCTCGACTGTTCGCCGGCGACGGTGCCCTTCTCGCACAAGACGACCGAGAGACCCCGTTCTGCGAGCTCCAGGGCGGTCGACGTGCCGACGATCCCGCCACCGACGACGACGACGTCCGCCTGTTGCGGCTGTGCGAAGGAGCTTTCGACCGGTTCGACCGTCGGGCCGGGCATCGCGCTGTCCTTTCCTCGATGGCCGGCGGCACTGCGTCGGCCCGATCTTTTCGACGGTCGTAATATGGCGACAACCGAGCCGAGCTTGTTGTCTGCAAAAGACCGTTTCATATCTGACAGCGCCTCGACATCGATTGGAGAGCGTCGCATGGCGGTGCGCGCGGACGAGCGTATTCACGACATCGGCTTCGTCCTCTTGCCGGGCTTTGCGCTGATGTCCTTCGCCGCGGCGAGCGAGCCGTACCGGGCCGCCAACATCCTGGCCGAGCGCGCGCTGTACCGCGTGCGATGCTTCGGCGAGACATGCGACGTCGTCCAATCCTCCTCGGGCGCGGAGATCCCGGCGGAACCACTGAAGGCCGCGCTCGGAGCGCGCCTCGATACCGTCATGGTCTGCGCGGGCGGTCGGCCTTCGGAGTGGGACCGGCCGGCGATCCACGCGGCGCTCCGCCGTCTCGCGCTGCAGGGCGTCAGGATCGGCGGCATTTCCGGAGGGCCGTACGTCCTCGCCGCAGCCGGGCTGCTGAAGGCCCGCGACTTCACCATCCACTGGGAGCATGCCGCCGCGCTGATCGAGGCGTTTCCGGAGCTGCGGCCCCGCCCGGCCCGCTTCGTCATCGATCGCGACCGGCTGACCTGCGGCGGCGGGGTCACCCCGCTCGACATGGCCCATGCCCTGATCGCCGAGCGCCTGGGGTCCGACTTCGCCCGGCGCGTCTCGGACTGGTTCCTGCACACCGAGATCGGCGCGTCGGCCGCGCCGCAGCGCGCCTCGCTCGCGGAACGCTACGGCGTTCACCACCCCGCGCTCCTGTCGGTGATCGAGACCATGGAGGCGACGGTCGAGGCGCCACTCGGCCGGCAGGCGATGGCGGAGCTCGCCGGGATCTCCGTCCGCCAGCTCGACCGGCTGTTCGCCGCGCATCGCGGCACGAGCTTCGGCGCCGAGTACAAGCGCATCCGCCTCGCCCATGCCGCGCGTCTCCTCAGGCAGAGCGCACTGTCGGTCGCCGAGATCGCCTTCGCGACCGGATTTGCCAGCCCGGCGCATTTCTCGCGCGCCTTCCGCATGGCCTACGGCCATGCACCCAGCGCGGCGCGCCGCCGCGGGACTTTCTCCGGAGTTGAATATTCTTCACTCCAGCGATAGTTCATCGCGGGATGACCAGGCGGACAAGCGATGTCGAAATCAAAACAGCAGCATAATCAGTCGGCGGCGACGGCCATGCCCGCCTTCAACCAGGATCCGCATGCGGTCCGCGAGCCGAAGGAGAACAACCTCGAAGCGGCGATCGGCCACGAGGTCCGCGCCTTCCGCAAGAAGCTCGGCATCACCGTCAGCGATCTCGCCTCGGCGACCGGAGTCTCGCTCGGCATGCTGTCGAAGATCGAGAACGGGAACATCTCGCCGTCGCTGACCACGCTGCAGGCGCTGTCGCGGGCGCTCGGCGTTCCGCTCACCGCCTTCTTCCGGCGCTTCGAGGAGGCGCGCAACGCGGTCTTCGTCAAGGCCGGCGAGGGCGTCGAGCTGGAACGGCGCGGCACCCGGGCCGGGCATCAGTACAACCTGCTCGGCCATATCGGCAACAACACCAGCGGCGTCACCGTCGAGCCCTATCTGATCACGCTGACGACCGACAGCGACGTCTTCCCGACCTTCCAGCATGCCGGCATGGAATTTCTCTACATGCTGGAGGGCGAGGTGGTCTATCGCCACGCCGACAGCCGCTACCACATGCGCCCAGGCGACAGCTTCTTCTTCGATGCCGACGCGCCGCACGGGCCGGAGGAACTGGTCAAGCTGCCGAGCCGCTATCTCTCGATCATCTGCTATCCCCAGCACGAAAAGCCGTGACCGGCCGGCGCGTGGTGAACGCAGATGGAGCGCCGATATCAATTGCGGAGAAAATATTATTCCTGACAGTTGAGCGCCTCCGGGTCTTGTGTCATAGCTTCGACAGCGGTGGCGAGAGAAGGACGCTGAAATGTGCGGCATTGTCGGCCTGTTTCTGAAGGATCCTGCGCTGGAGCCAAGGCTCGGCGAGCTCTTGTCCGACATGCTGATCACCATGACCGACCGCGGGCCGGATTCGGCCGGGATCGCGATCTACGGCAAGCCCGGCCCCGGCCGGGTGAAGCTGACGCTGCAGTCGGACCGGCCGGACGAGGATTTCGAGACGATCGCGGAGCGGCTCTCCCACGTTACCCGCACGGCGCCGAAGGTCGCGGTCAAGAGCAGCCATGCCGTCGTCCAACTGCCGGCAGCGGCCCTCGACGAGGCTCGGGCCTTCATCAGGCGCGCCCTGCCGTCGGTTCGCGTAATGAGTGCCGGCGAAAGCGTCGAGATCTATAAGGAAATCGGCCTGCCGAAGGACGTGGTGGCGCGGTTCGATATCCGGTCGATGCGCGGCACCCACGGCATCGGCCACACCCGCATGGCGACGGAATCGGCGGTGACGACGCTCGGCGCACATCCGTTCTCCACCGGTCTCGACCAGTGCCTCGTCCATAACGGTTCGTTGTCGAACCACAACAATCTGCGCCGCGAACTGGCGAGATCCGGCATCATCTTCGAGACCGAGAACGATTCGGAGGTCGCGGCCGCCTATCTGACGGCGAGGATGGCGGAAGGCTTCGATCTCGGCGGGGCGCTGACCAAGGCGCTCGACGACCTCGACGGCTTCTTCACCTTCGTCGTCGGCACGCGGACGGGCTTCGGCGTGCTGCGCGATCCGATCGCCTGCAAGCCGGCGGTGATGGCCGAGACCGAGCGTTACGTCGCCTTCGGCTCGGAGTACCGGGCGCTCGTCGGCCTGCCCTGCATCGACGAGGCGCGGATCTGGGAGCCCGAACCCGCCTCCGTCTACTTCTGGGACCGCGATCGCTCCGCCGGCGAGCGCACCATGGCGGCCTGACCACGCGGAGATCCGTCCTTGCCGTACTTCGACTTGTCCGAAACGCCGCTGCGCGAGCTCAACCGGGCGCTCCACGCGATCGCGCCCGGGGCCAACGACCGCGAATTCGAGGTGGCCAATCCGCGCGGAAGCCACGCCGTCGCGGTCGGTTGCCAGGCGCCGGTCGCCGTCACCATCAAGGGCTCGGTGGGCTATTACTGCGCCGGCATGAATTCGGCCGCCACCATCACCGTGCACGGCTCGGCAGGTCCGGGCGTCGCCGAGAACATGATGTCCGGCACGGTGATCGTCGAGGGCGACGCCTCACAATATGCCGGCGCCACCGGCCGCGGCGGCCTGCTCGTCATCAAGGGCAACGCCGCCTCGCGCTGCGGCATTTCGATGAAGGGCATCGACATCGTCGTCCATGGCGACATCGGCCACATGTCGGCATTCATGGGGCAGTCCGGCCATCTCGTGGTCCTCGGAAACGCCGGCGACGCGCTGGGCGACTCCCTCTACGAAGCCAAGCTGTTCGTGCGCGGCACGGTGAAGAGCCTCGGGGCCGACTGCGTCGAGAAGGAGATGCGGCCGGAGCACCATGCGGTGCTGGCGGCGCTTTTGGAAAAGGCCGGGGTCACAGGCGTCGAGACCACCGAGTTCAAGCGCTACGGCTCGGCCCGCAAGCTCTACAACTTCAACATCGACAACGCCGACGCCTACTAGAGCATGATCCCGAAAAGTGGCAGCCGGTTTTCAAAAAAGATCGTGCGAAAACAAAAAGATAGAGCGAGATGACGGGCAAAGCTCATCTCATCTCGCTCTAAGCCGGAACGACCCTCGATGACTTATCACAATCCGCCGACCCCGCCGCGCAAGTCCGCGACCTTCGACGACGCTTCGCTCGCCGAGATCCGCCGCGCGGCCGCCACCGGCATCTACGACATCCGCGGCGGCGGCACGAAGAAGAAGCTGCCGCACTTCGACGACCTGTCGTTTCTCGGCGCCTCGATGTCGCGCTATCCGCTCGAGGGCTATCGCGAGCGCTGCGACACCTCGGTGACCCTCGGCACACGCTTTGCCGCAAAGCCGCTGCATCTGAAGATCCCGATCACCATCGCGGGGATGAGCTTCGGCGCCCTGTCGGGTCCGGCCAAGGAGGCGCTCGGGCGCGGCGCCACCCTGTCCGGTACGTCCACCACCACCGGCGACGGCGGCATGACCGACGAGGAACGCGGCCATTCCGACCTCCTCGTCTATCAGTATCTGCCCTCGCGCTACGGCATGAACCCTGCCGATCTGCGCCGCGCCGACGCGATCGAGATCGTCATCGGCCAGGGCGCCAAGCCCGGCGGCGGCGGGATGCTGCTCGGCCAGAAGATTTCCGACCGCGTTGCCGAAATGCGAACCCTGCCGAAGGGCATCGACCAGCGATCGGCCTGCCGGCATCCGGACTGGACGGGACCGGACGATCTGGAGATCAAGATCCTCGAACTCAGGGAGATCACCGACTGGGAGAAGCCGATCTACATCAAGGTCGGCGGCTCGCGCCCTTATTACGACACCGCGCTTGCGGTGAAGGCCGGCGCCGACGTGGTCGTCGTCGACGGCATGCAGGGCGGAACGGCGGCGACCCAGGACGTCTTCATCGAAAATGTCGGGCAGCCGACGCTGGCCTGCATCCGGCCGGCGGTGAAGGCGCTGCAGGATCTCGGCATGCACCGCAAGGTGCAGCTCGTCGTCTCCGGCGGCATCCGTAACGGCGCCGACGTCGCCAAGGCGCTGGCGCTCGGCGCCGACGCCGTCTCGATCGGCACGGCGGCGCTGGTGGCGATCGGCGACAATGATCCGAAGTGGGAGCGCGAATACAACGCCCTCGGAACGACGGCCGGCGCCTATGACGACTGGCACGAGGGCAAGGATCCGGCCGGCATCACCACCCAGGATCCGGAGCTCGCGGCGCGGCTCGACCCGGTCGCGGCCGGCCGGCGTCTCGCCAACTACCTGAAGGTGATGACGCTGGAGGCACAGACCATCGCCAGGGCCTGCGGCCACAATCACCTCCACAATCTCGAACCCGAGGATCTGTGCGCCTTGACCATTGAGGCGGCGGCAATGGCTCAGGTGCCGCTCGCCGGCACCGATTGGATACCGGGCAAGACGGGGCTCTGAAGACCCCGAGGCCGAAGGGAAGGAAGCGCCGCGGTACGTCCATCAACCGAACCACCCGGAAGGACATCATGGCGAGCGATCTGTCGGCCTTCGCGGCCGAAAACGGCATCAAGTATTTCATGATCGGCTATACGGACCTGTTCGGCAGCCAGCGCGCCAAGCTGGTCCCCGCCCAGGCGATCGCCGACATGCAGCGGGACGGAGCCGGCTTTGCCGGTTTCGCGACCTGGCTCGACCTGACGCCCGCCCATCCGGACCTTTTCGCCATGCCGGACGCGGCTGCCGTCATCCAGCTTCCCTGGAAACGCGAGGTCGCCTGGGTGGCCGCCGACCTGATGATGGAGGCAAAGCCGGTCGACCAGGCGCCGCGCATCGTCCTGAAACGGCTGGTCGGCGAGGCGGCGAAGGCCGGCCTGAGGGTCAGGACCGGCGTCGAGGCAGAATTCTTCCTGATCACGCCCGACGGCAAGGCGATTTCGGACGAGCACGACACCGCCGAAAAGCCCTGCTACGACCAGCAGGCGGTGATGCGGCGCTACGACGTCGTCGCCGAGATCTGCGACCACATGCTCGAACTCGGCTGGAAGCCCTATCAGAACGACCACGAGGATGCGAACGGCCAGTTCGAGATGAACTGGGAGTTCGACGACGCGCTCGCCACCGCCGACAAGCATTCCTTCTTCAAGTTCATGGTGAAGTCCGTCGCCGAGAAGCACGGCCTGCGGGCGACTTTCATGCCCAAGCCCTTCAAGGGCCTGACGGGCAACGGCTGCCACTGCCACGTATCGGTCTGGGATGCCGAAGGCCGGACCAACGCCTTTGCCGACGAAGCCGCTCCGTTCGGCCTTTCGGCGCAGGGCAAGAGCTTTCTCGGCGGCATCATGCAGCATGCCTCCTCGCTCGCTGCGGTGACCAATCCGACGGTCAATTCCTACAAGCGGATCAACGCGCCGCGCACCGTTTCCGGCGCCACCTGGGCGCCGAACTCGGTGACCTGGACCGGCAACAACCGGACCCACATGGTGCGCGTTCCGGGACCCGGGCGCTTCGAGTTGCGGCTGCCCGACGGCGCCGCCAATCCGTATCTGCTCCAGGCGGTGATCATCGCGGCCGGCCTCGACGGCGTCCGCTCCAAGGCCGATCCGGGACCGCACAGCGACATCGACATGTATCAGGATGGCCATACGGTCACCGATGCGCCGAAACTGCCGCTGAACCTTCTCGACGCGCTGCGCGAATTCGAGCGGGACGAGGGCCTGACCGCGATGCTCGGAGCGGAATTCGCCACGGCCTATCTGAAGCTGAAGCGCCGCGAATGGGACAGCTATTGCGGCCATTTCACCCAGTGGGAACGCGACACCACGCTCGACGTGTAGCGGTTCGCCCGCTCCCTGCCGGCCCGCCGGCGTCTTCCTCTTCGTCCGGCGGACGCGGATGGAGCGCGTGGGAGGGTGTGATCGGCGATCGGTTGCCCAATTCCCCAGCAGATGCCGTCAGCTTGAGCATAGGGAAGAAAAAATCATTCTCTTAAGGAATATTCTTTGACAAGCGGTTCGGCACCGATCATCATCGGCGCCAGTCCTTCTTCTTCGAACGAAGCGGATCACCTGACGTGCCAGTAGTCAAAAGCCGACCAGTATGGGGCCGTCTCGCGCCGTCGCCTTTTGCCCGGCGCCATCTCGTCTTCTGCGAGGTCGCGGGGCTGGGCGCGGTCGAGCGGGCCTTCGCCGGAACGGACTCGATCCGGCAGCGGACCAGCCTCAACCTGATCGTCCCGCCGGACTTCGCGCCGGCCCGCAGCGAACGCCTCGACGCTCTCGGTTTCGAGGCGGTGCACGAATTTCCGAGCGTCGAGACCGTGCTGGTCAGGCTGCGGGTGTCGCTGTCGCAGGCGGCGATGGGGACCTTACTCTATCTTGCGGGCGGCGAGGCCTTTCTCGATCAGGCGACATGCCTTGCGGAGGCCTGCGGCGTTGCCGGCGACGGCGTCCAGACCGAGCATTGCGGCTCGACCGGCCGGCGGGTGCAATGCGTCCACTGCAAGGGGATGATGGCCGATGTGACGATGAGCCCGGTGGTCTGCGACCATTGCGGCCTTCACCTGACGGTGCGCGACCATTACTCCCGCCGCCTCGGCGCTTTCCAGGGGGTTTGTGCCGACGCCGAGGCGCCGGGCGTGCTTCCCGAGCCGACGAGGATCGACGCATGAGCGGCGAAACGATCGCGGTGCGCGTCGTCGCGGCCGAGGCGATCACGCCGACCATCAAGCGCCTGCGCATGGTGGCTCGCGACGGCGCGCGGCTGCCGCCCTATTCGGCCGGCTCGCACACGGTCCTGACGATGGCGTCGGGCGAGCGAGTCATCCGCAACGCCTATTCGTTGCTCGGCTCGACGCTTGCCGGCGGCGCATACGAGGTTGCGGTGCTGCGCGCGCCGCGTTCGCGCGGCGGTTCGGCTTTCGTCCACGACCATGTCGGGGAGGGGCACGAATTGACGCTGTCCGTGCCGATCAATCTCTTCCCGCTCAATCGCCGCGCCCGCCATCACGTGCTGGTCGCCGGCGGCATCGGGATCACGCCGATCGGCGCGATGGCCGACGAACTCGCAAAGGTCAATGCCTCGTTCGAACTCCATTACGCCGTGCGGAACGAGGCGCGCGGCGCGTTCTGCGGCGACCTCGCCGGGCGCTACGGCGAGCGGGTGCGGCTCTATGTCAGCGAGCGCCAGGAGCGACTGCATGTGCACGACATCCTCATGCGTCAACCCCTCGGCACCCATCTCTATGTCTGTGGGCCGGAAGGCATGATCGGAAACGTCCTCGCCGATGCGCGGGCGCTCGGGTGGCCGGAGACGAGCCTTCACGCCGAGCGCTTCCTCGCGGCGGCGGGAGGCGCGCCCTTCGCGCTGCGTTTGGCGAAATCCGGTGTGGCGACGACGGTCGGCGAGGACCAGACGCTGCTCGAGGCGATCGAGGCGGCCGGCATCGAGGCGCCGTTCTCCTGCCGCGGCGGCGTGTGTGGCGAGTGCGAGCTTCCGGTCGTATCGGCCGACGGCGAGATCGACCACCGCGATCATTATCTTTCGGCCGAGGAGAAAGCCGCCGGTTGCAAGATCATGCCCTGCGTCTCGCGGCTTCGCGGCCGCGAGCTCGTCCTCGATCTCTGAGCCCGGAGAAGCGCCATGACCATCCCGTTCAAGACCGAGACATTCCGGGACGACTTCACCTTCTCCAACAGCGAGGCGGCGATCCGCCGCTTTCCGTTTCCCTTCGACCGCGACGCCTACATGTATGCGGTCAACATCGAACAGCACATGCCGGGGCCGGCGAAGTCGGCGACCGAGTTTCCGATCGACATCGACGAGCATTACGTGGCCGAAATGGCCGACCGCGACCTCGTCCTGAAGGCCGACCCGCTGCGATGCCAGTCGCTGCCGCACATGATGACGGCGGAATGGGACCTGCTCGAACTCCTGATGACGTCGATGGCGCGGGATTATCCCGAGCACTTCTCGCTCGAGCGCAGCGGGCGCGAATGGCACTGGATCAACCGGCCCCTCGGCATCGACCAGCGGTTCACTTTCGAGGACCCCGCGACGCTGCCGCTGTCGCCGATGGAATACATCACCCGGCAGTGCCAGGGTGATTTCTGCCTGCTCGACCAGCGCGACGACAATCTCTGGATGGACGCCGGCATCGTCACGACCCAGGCCGACTGGTCGCTCGATTTCGACCTCGGCATGAATTTCATCGAATGGCACGGGCCGGTTCCGCTCGCCCACGAGATCGGCGTGTTCGAGCGTGCGCTGAAATTCCTGCTCAATCTCCAGCAGGGCCGGCCGGTGCGCCGGCTGAACTGGACGATGACGATCAATCCGCGCCTCGACACGAGCCCTGAGAACTATCACCGCTGGGGCATCGACCGCACGACCGTCACCCCCGACAACGTCGGCGACAAGGTGCATCTGCGGGTCGAACTGCAGGCGCTCTGGCGGCTGCCGCGTTCGAACGCGATCGTCTTCTCCATCCGCTGCTATCTCATCAAGATGCGCGAACTCGTCACCCAGCCGAAATGGGCGCGGCGGCTGCACCGGGTGCTGCGTGACCTGCCGGGCGAACTCGCCGACTACAAGGGCCTGACGAACTACCGGGAGACCACCGTCGCCTGGCTGTCGAAATACGACGACGGCGCGCCGACCTCGCCGGGTTTTCATCCCGACTGACCAGAACAGCCGCCCTGTCCGCGCGGATCGCCCGAAACTCCGGCAGCAAGCCGGGCGGGCGTCTCTCAGCTCGGCGAGCCTGTCGGTTCGGCGATCCGGCCGGGCCGTGACCGGCCGCGCGCGGCAGGGGGGTTTTCGACCATCGTCCCGAGGAGGTGCAGGCTATGACGACCACCCGCAATTCCATCCTGAACGAGCGCCACCGCGCGCTCGGCTCGACGCTCGACGGCGAGTGGAACGGCATGCCGCTGCCGCAGACCTACGCCACCGACCCGTATGACGAGGTCACGGCCGTTCGGACCCGTGCAGGCCTCTTCGACGTCTCGGCGCTGCAGATGATCGACGTTTCGGGACCGGACAGCGTTGCGGCGCTGAACCGGATGCTGACGTCCGACGTCGAGAAGCTGGCGCCCGGCGGCTCGGCGATTTCCAACATCGTCGACGACAACGGCTCCCTGATCGACGACGTTCTCGTCTATCGCGACGCCGCCGACCGCTTCCGCCTGTCGCATGGCGGCGGCCGCCTTGAGGAGGTCATCGGCCAGTTCTTCGAAGGCAGAGACGCGACGTGGGCGAAGGACGACGACGTCCACGTCCTGTCGCTGCAGGGGCCGCGGTCGCTGGAGATCCTCGATCCCCATACGCCCGCCGATCTGTCGACGCTCGGCTACTTCTCCCACACCGAGACCGAACTGTTCGGCCGGCCGGTGTCGATCGGGCGCGGCGGCTATTCGGCAGAGCTCGGTTTCGAGGTGTTCTGCGCGTCGGGCGATGCCGTCTTCCTGTGGGACGCGATCCTCGATGCCGGCAAGCCGTTCGAGGTTCTGCCGGCATCCTGGGCCTGTCTCGACATCGTCCGCGTCGAAGGTGCGCTGCTGTTCTTTCCCAACGACATGCCCCAGGGCGATACCACGCCCTGGGAGGTCGGCGCGGACTGGACCGTGGATCTCGACAAGCCGGACTTCCATGGCAAGTCCGCGCTGGTGACCCGGAAGGCGCAGCAGCGCGTCGCGCAGGTGGGCCTCGAGATCGAGACGCCGGACGCGGTCGAGCCCGGCTGCCCCATCGTCAAGGACGGTCGCACCGTCGGGAGCGTCAACAGCACCACCTACAGTCGCCACTTGATGAAGTCGCTGGCGCTCGGCCACGTCGAGCCGGGGCTTTCGGCGATCGGTACCGCGCTGACCGTCCGCGCCAAGACCGGCGACCTCGCCGCCACCATCGTGCGCACGCCGTTCTACGACCCGATGCGCCTGCGTACCCACCCATTGCGCGAACGGGCCGGCTGATCGCCTGCACGATTGTCCGGCGCCGCAGCTTCGGCCGGCGGCTCTGCGGGGTGAGCGGAAGATTTGAGACGGCGCGAGCGGCAACGCGAATGACGGTCCGGCGACATGATCGCCGGGCCGTGCAGTTTCGGACACCGGAAAGAAACGGCGAAGCCCGGCCGGCTCGCGAATTTCCTTGGTCCGGGCGTCGTTCCGGTGCTTCGGCGTGCTCGGGCGGGCGGTTCGGGGTGCTCGATTTTTGAACAAGCCGTTGATGCGCGAGCGGGCAGCGACATCAGGCGCGGGGACGGGGATCGACGCATCATGTCCCGCGATCCAGCAGATCGCGTCATTCCTGAGAGTGATATTTCTTTCCGAGGCTTATCTCGAAACGTTTTTTCCCTGCACGGGGCAGAACCGCATCGAGGAAAAGAAAACGCTCTCCCATCCGCTCGTCCGCCCGATCTTGGCACGCTTCTCGCATCGGGAAAATTTGTTTCCTATGAATCCGCCCCGGATCGGGAGACGCCACGCAACTCGATGCGCCCCGCAGCGGTGCGGCGGGCCAAGGAGAACCGGATGGATCAGCAAATCATAGACCTGGGGCAGAAGGTGGCCGCGCTCGAGGCCGCCTCGACCATGGCGAACACGATCAACATGGAAATCTTCTATTGGTGGTGTACGGCCCTGATGATCACGATCCATGCTGGCTTCCTCGCCTATGAGATGGGAGCCTCGCGTGCCAAGAACGTGCTGGCCTCGGCGATCAAGAACCTTCTGGCCTTCGCCTTCGTCTGCCCGACCTTCTTCTTCTTCGGCTGGTGGATCTACAACGCCTTCCCCGGCGGCCTGACCATCGCCGACGGCGCCAGCGCCGCCCTGCCGTGGTCGATGAGCATGGGGCCGAACCTGTCGGACAACGCGACCGGCGTGTTCTGGGCGGCCTTCGCGCTGTTCGCGGCGACCACCGCCTCGATCCTCTCGGGCGCGGTCATCGAGCGGATCCGGCTCACCGCCTTCCTGGTGCTGGCGGTCATTCTCGGCTCGGTCATCTGGATCCTCGCCGCCGCCTGGGGCTGGCACCCTTCCGGCTGGCTGACGACGAAGTTCGGCTTCCACGATGCGGCCGCCGCCGGCTGCGTGCATCTGATCGCCGGCGCGTTCACCCTCGGCGTGCTGCTGAACCTCGGGCCGCGCCTCGGCAAATACAACGCCGACGGCACGCCCAACGCTCTCAAGGCCCACTCCGTGCCGCTCACCGTCGTCGGCCTGATGCTGATCATCGTCGGCTTCTTCGGCTTCCTCGGCGGCTGCATCATCTACAATCCGGGTGGCCAGTGGACCAACATCTTCGGCCAGCCGGCGACGCTCTCGTCCTTCGCCTTCAACACGCTGATGGGCTTCGCCGGCGGGATCATCGGCGGCTGGGTGAAGACGCGTGACCCGTTCTGGATGATGTCTTGCGGCCTCGTCGGGATCATCTCCGTCGCCTCGGGCCTCGACGTCTGGTATCCGCCGCTCGCCTTCCTGATCGGCACCTTCACCGGCATCGTCGTGCCGATGATCGCCAACTTCATCGAGAAGAAGGGTATCGACGACGCCGTAGGTGCGGTCGCCGTGCATGGCTGCGGCGGCGCCATCGGCGTCCTCGTGGTCGGCGTCTTCGCCGCCGGCTATCCGAACGTCAACGGGGCGCCGCCGGTGACCTTCTTCGGTCAGCTCGTCGGCTTCGTCGTCATGAGTCTGCTCGGCTTCGTCCCCGGCTACGCGATCAGCGCGGTGATGAAGGCGATGGGCACGCTCAGGGTCCCGCGCGACGTCGAGATCATGGGGCTCGATCTCGTCGAGGTGCCGATCGAGGCCTATCCGGAAAACATCGGCCGCCCCGCCGCCGAGACGCTGGTCCCGACCGGCGATTTCGGCTCGGCGACCGCCGTTCCCGCCGAGTGAATTGCCAGAACAGGAGAAAGGACCGCAACCATGAACTCCTCCCCGATCACAAGTTGGGATGGCGCCACCGCCTACTTCACCTTCGCCGACAGCGGCCTCGGCCTGTGGCTGTCGCTCATCGGCTCCGTCGCGCTGCTCGTCGCCATCATCTGGTACGGCACGCGCCATGAAAGCCGCGACTTCGCGAAGTTCTTGAAGAAGCCCTGATGGCGTGAGCCGAAGCGGGAAGGGGAGGCGCGGCTCGTCGCCGGCGCCTCCCGTCGTTCGACCGGGGCGGGGCCGTTCCCGAAGTCGCCGGGTTGCACCCGGCGTCTGATACGATGCAATATTCTCGTAAAGAAAAATATTTGACTTATGAGAAGAATGGACGGAAGTTAGGCGTCGGCATCCCGGAAGAAAATTCCCCGCAGCGCCGCCGGCCCCTTGAGGTCGTGCCTCGTCAATGCTTCACAAGGGAGAGTTCCGCACATGGTCACCAGAGTTGCCGTCGTCGGAGCGGGCCCGAGCGGCCTTGCCGCCCTGAGGGCCTTCGAGACGGCGCGGCGCGCCGGCGCCGAGGTGCCGGAAATCGTCTGTTTCGAGAAGCAGGCGAACTGGGGCGGCCTGTGGAACTACACATGGCGCACCGGCCTCGACGAATATGGCGAGCCGGTCCACGGCTCGATGTACCGTTATCTCTGGTCGAACGGCCCGAAGGAGTGCCTGGAATTCGCCGACTACTCCTTCGAGGAGCATTTCGGCAGGCCGATCCCCTCCTACCCGCCGCGCGCCGTCCTGCACGACTACATCGCCGGCCGCGTCGAGAAGAGCGGCGTGCGCCCCTATATCCGCTTCCTGACGCCGGTGCGCGGGGTCGCTTTCGACGCAGAGACGCAGAGCTTCGCCGTCACCGTGAAGGATCTCGCTGCCGACCGGCACTATACCGAAGCCTTCGACTACGTCATCGTGGCGAACGGCCACTTCTCGACCCCGAACGTCCCGAGCTTCGAGGGCATCGAGCGCTTTCCCGGCCGGGTGCTGCATGCTCACGACTTCCGGGCCGCCGACGAGTTCGCCGGCAAGGACGTCCTGCTCGTCGGATCGAGCTATTCGGCCGAAGACATCGGCATCCAGTGCTACAAATACGGCGCCCGGTCGATCACCTTCAGCTATCGTACCAAGCCGATGGGCTTCCACTGGCCCGACGGCTTTGAGGAAAAGCCTCTCCTCGAAAAGCTCGTCGGCAAGACGGCCACATTCAAGGACGGCTCGACCAGGGAGGTCGACGCCATCGTCCTGTGCACCGGATACCAGCACAGCTATCCGTTCCTGCCGGACGATCTGCGCCTCAAGACCAACAACCGCCTCTATCCGCTCGGCCTCTACAAGGGCATTTTCTGGCAGGACAATCCGAAGCTGATGTATATCGGCATGCAGGACCAGTACTACACGTTCAACATGTTCGACGCCCAGGCCTGGTACGCCCGCGACGTCGTGCTCGGCCGGATGCAACTGCCGTCTGCCGAAGAACGAGCCTCCGACATCGCCGCCTGGCGGGCGCGCGAGGAGACGCTGGAGAACCCGTTCCAGCAGATCGACTTCCAGACCGACTACGTCCGTGACCTCCTCGCCGCGACCGACTATCCGCATCTCGACGTCGACCGCGTCGCCGAGCTGTTCAAGGAGTGGGAGCATCACAAGGAGGACGGTATCCTGACCTATCGCGACCGCTCCTATCCGTCGACGCTGACGGGAAACATGGCGCCGGTCCACCACACGCCCTGGATCAAGGCGCTCGACGATTCGCTGGAGGCGTTTCTGACCGTCCGGGAGGCGGCCGAATAGCGACGGCCTCCGATAGAAACACCGGGCTTTTCCGAGGAGCCTTCGCCGATGACCATCTGGGTTCCCGTGAATGAAGGCGGCGAGGCGCCCCGGCCTGCAGGCCGCCCGACGGCGGCGGTCGTCCGGGGCGGCAGCGTTCGGCTGTTTCGTCTCTCCGCGGGCGATCGGCTGACGGTTCGCGATCCCGAGGGACGTCAGCCGGCCTATCTCTATCTCTTCGGGGCGGACGGAGCGTTCCGCGGCCTGCCGACCCTCCCGGCACCGCCTCTGCCAGCCGTGCTCGACGGGATCCTGGGCAACGAACCGGCCCGCGCGGCGGCCGAAGCGGCGTCGGGAGAACCCGTCGGCGTCTCGCTGTTCGGCGACGGGGCGGCTTCCGGATCCGCCGTGACGCTCGAGGCCGAGACGGCGGCCCTTTGCGCCATCGTCGTGCCGGGCGTTGCGATGCAGCCGCACGAGCAGGATGCGCCCACCGACATCGTCGTCGAAACCGTTCCCGCGGTGCCGCGAACCGGCGAGGTGCCGCCGCCGCTCGCCAATGCCGTCGTCCTCGACCTGCGGATCGACGCCGCGACCGCCGGCGCCTATCGGGTGAAGGCCGGCGACTACATCCAGATCATCGACGTCGACGGCCGCCAGTGCTCCGATTTCCTCGCCTTCGACGCCGCGGCCCTTGCCGAGGGCGAGGAGTTCGACCTCGACGCCACGACGACCCGCACGCTGATGGGCAAGAGCTTTTCCGGGCCCGGCCTGCATTCGAAATATTTCGACCGACGCATGCGCCCGCTGCTGGAGGTCGTGCAGGACACCGTCGGCCGGCACGACACCTTCCTCCTCGCCTGTACCGCCAAATACTACGAGGACATGGGCTATCCGGGCCATTCCAACTGCACCGAGAACTTCAACCACTGTCTCGACGCCTATGGCATCAAACCGCGAACGGGCTGGCCGGCGATCAACTTCTTCTACAACACCTTCGTCGATGCGCATGACGGCATCGGCATGGACGAGCCGTGGTCCCGGCCGGGGGACTACGTGCTCCTGCGGGCTCTGACGGATCTCGTCTGCGCCTCTTCCTCCTGCGCGGACGATATCGATCCGGCCAATGGTTGGCAGCCGACCGACATCCACGTCCGCGTCTATGACGGGTCCGCCTGCAACTTCGAACGCGGGAGTGCGCATCGCATGACGCCCGACGCCGAGCCCCGCCTCAGCCGCGAAAGCGGGTTCTTTCCGCGCCTGTCCGCCCTGACCCGCAAGTTCGAGGACTATCGCGGCTTCTGGCTTCCGAGCTGCTTCTCCAGCGACGGACCAATCGCCGAATATTGGGCCTGCCGGGAGCGGGCGGTGGTGATGGACCTTTCGGCGCTGCGGAAGTTCGAGGTGACCGGCCCGGATGCCGAGGACCTGATGCAGCGTGCCGTCCCGCGCAACGTCAAGAAGCTCGCCGTCGGGCAGGTCGTCTATACGCCGCTGTGCTACGGGCACGGCGGCATGATCGACGACGGCACGATCTTCCGGCTCGGCGCGCACAACTTCCGCTGGGTCTGCGGCGACGACTATTCCGGCGTCTGGCTGCGCGAGCTCGCTGCCGCGCACGACCTGAACGTCTGGGTGCGGAATTCCACCGACCAGTTGAACAATCTGGCGGTCCAGGGCCCGCGATCACGCGACATCCTCGCCGGTCTGGTCACGACGCCACCGCACCAGCCGACGCTCGCCGAACTGAAATGGTTCCGCTTCACCATCGGCCGGATCGGCGAGGTGCCGGTCGTAGTCTCGCGGACCGGCTATACGGGCGAACTCGGTTACGAAATCTGGTGCCATCCGCTGCGGGCCGTCGAAGTCTGGGATGCGATCATGGCCGCCGGTGCGCCGCATGGCCTGACGCCGATGGGCCTTGCCGCGCTCGACATGGTGCGGATCGAATCCGGCCTCGTCTTCGCCGGATACGACTTTTCCGACGACACCGATCCGTTCGAGGCAGGCATCGGCTTCACCGTGCCGAAGGAAAAGCCCGACGCCTATGTCGGCAAGGCGGCGATCGAGCGTCGGCGCGCGACCCCGCACCGCAGGCTCGTCGGCCTCGACGTCGCCGGCAACGAGCCGATCGGTCATGGCGACTGCGTTCATTTCGGCCGCGCCCAGATCGGGGTCGTCACCAGCGCGACGCGCTCGCCGATCCTTGGCAAGACCATCGCGCTTGCCAGGCTCGACGTTTCGATGGCCGAGATCGGGACCGCGGTCGAGATCGGCAAGCTCGACGGGCAGCAGAAGCGCATCCCGGCCCGGGTCGTGCCGTTTCCCCATTTCGATCCGGAGAAGACCCGGGTCAGGGCGTAGAACATGATCCCGAAACGCTGGAACCGGTCTTCCGAGAAGACCATGCGTACAGGGGAAGATCAGGCAGGGTCGCGAACGGGGCTCATCTATCCTGCTCCAGCGGCTCGGCCATCGCCCCCGCTCCATGGCGTAAAGACCGTTCGGCAATGCCGGAATCCAAAGGACCAGCCGTCACGTCGGTGATTGTTCTCGGCCCTCGAAACTCGACATTGGATGCGACGTTCGACTTGCAGCCTGATCGACTGCCGAATTCAATCTACCGGCGATGGTGAAGCAATAAAGTTTCGGTAAGTCGTGGTCTTCGACAGTGCATATTGATGAAAATACGGGCAACGATTTGCTCTTCTCTTCGTCATTGGACGCGTAATACCAGATTCGGGTGATCAGGTCGGCCTGACTGGCTTGGGCCACCATGTAAAGCTTGTATGCGCCGCGACGGTTTGGCGTTGTTGGTCGAGTTCGCGGCAGCGTTTTTCGAGAACGAGCTCGAGGT
>NZ_JAFMPY010000041.1 GCF_017353515.1 Jiella sonneratiae | reverse complement strand
AAGGCGGGACTTCGAACCCCAATCGTCGGCACAAGCGCTCATCGCGGCGGCTCCTCGAATCAACCGCCGCCACAGAATCAGCCTCCGCGCAATGCGTCACCTGCTGTCATATGAGTTCGGAGCCCTGACCTCAGGATGAGGGGCTTGGCTCGACGGCGGTTGCTGCATAACAGTAGCCCCTCATCCTGAGGTGCGAGCGGAGCGAGCCTCGAAGGGCGAGGGGCGCTTGGCACACCAGAGCAACGGGCTAAACCCGCCGCCGGACCCTTTCCCTCAGAACATCCGGCCGCCCGTCGGCACCGCGTGTCCCGGCCCGAGGAGCACCACCTCGCCGTTTGCATCGGGCACGCCCAGCGTCAGCACCTCCGAGCGCATCGGTCCGATCTGGCGGGGCGGGAAGTTGACGACGGCGACCACCTGCCGACCGACGAGTTCCTCCGGCCTGTAATGCACGGTGATCTGGGCGGACGACTTTTTTACTCCGATCTCGCCGCCGAAATCGATCATCAGCCTGATCGCCGGCTTGCGCGCCTCGGGAAACGGCGCCGCCTCGACGATCGTGCCGACGCGGATGTCGACCTTCATGAAGTCGTCGAAGCTGATTTCGGGTGCGCGCTCTGGAGTGGTCATGATCGAATGTCCTGTGCCTTGGCGGCGCTTACCGTCCAAGTAAGCCCCCTTTGCGCCCCCTCTGCCCTTCCGGGCATCTCCCACGCAAGGGGGGAGATCATCCGGCGTCGAGGGGCAGCATCTTTTTGACGGACATGCCGGTTGAATGGTCGAAAAGCTGGCGAGTACCTTTGCGCGAGATCGATCTCCCTCCTTGTGGGGGAGATGCCCGGCAGGGCGGAGGGGGGTGCTACGGGCGCAGCGTTGATAGGCAAATCGATCGGACGACGCCCGCCTGCATTCCACCATGTCCCGGCAGCAATCGCTTCTTCCTGTCGACGGTCCGCCGCCGGTGATCAGCCCTTGGCCAGCGCTTCCGCCCGGTCCCGCGCCGCGCGCATCGCCTGTTCCATCAGCTTCGCCAGCCGCTCCTCGCCCATCAGGACGTCGAGGGCCGCCTGGGTCGTGCCGTTCGGCGAGGTGACGTTCTTGCGCAGCTGCGCCGGCGCGTCGCTCGAACGGATCATCAGTTCGCCTGCCCCCGCCACGGTGTGGCGGGCGAGCCGCATCGCGAGGTCGGCCGGAAGGCCGAGCGCCGCGCCGGCCTGCGCCATGCATTCGGCAAGGTGGAACACATAGGCCGGCCCGCTGCCGGACACCGCGGTGATCGCATCGATCAGCGCCTCGCTGCCGACCCATTCGACCGGCCCGCTCGCCTCGAGCAGCCGCGTCGCCGCCGCGCGGTCCCGCTCGCCCGTCCGCTCGTTGCCATAGGCGCCGGTGATGCCGCGCCCGATCAGCGCCGGGGTGTTGGGCATCGCCCGCACCACCGGGTGTTCGCCGAGGAGCGCCTCGATCGCCGCGACGGTGGTGCCGGCCGCGATCGAGACGACGAGCGTGTCCGGCCGCATCGCCGCCTTCAGCGGCGGCACGGCCGCGGCCATCATCTGCGGCTTCACCGCCAGGACCACGACGTCGAACGCGCCGTCCGGCACCGTCCGTCCGTGGCGGACGCCCTTGTCGAGCAGCGGTTGCAGCGCCGGTCCGACGGCCGGATCGACCACGGTGACGCGTGCCGGGTCGAGCCCCCGCTCGAGCCAGCCGCCGAGCAGCGCCGACCCCATGTTGCCGCCACCGAGAAGGAGGATGCGCGCGTCGATCATCTGCCCTGCCTCTGCCTGCCGGGCGGAAGAAGGCGCCATGCCGCCCTCAGGCCTCGCCGACCGTCTCGAACATCGTCGCCTCCAGCGCGTCCTCGGCCGACTTGTCGGCCCAGATGACGAACTGGAACGCCTGATAGAACCGCTCGCAGCTTTCGAGCGCCGTGGCAAGCATGCGCTCGGCCTGGCCGGTCGTCGCGTCGAGGCCGCCCGACAGCAGGAGGGAGTGGCGGAACATCACCGCCCCTTCCTTCCGCCAGAGGTCGAAATGCCCGACCACCAGCTTCTCGTTGATGCGCGCGAGGAGGGTCTGGATCTCCGCCTGCCGGTGCGGCGGAACCTTGAGGTCGAAGGCGCAGGCGATGTGCAGCGCCTCCATGTCGTGGATCCAGGAGAACGACACCGAATAGTCGGTCCAGACCCCGGCGACCGCCACCGCCAGTTCGTCTTCGCAGGAGCGCTCGAAGGCCCACTCCCGGGAGGTCGCCACCCATTCGATCACGTCGACCGGATTCGAATGTCGCAAACTTGTCAGATCGTCGAAGTGCATGCTCTTCCCCGTATGAACTGAGAGGGCGGGCAGCCGCCCGCCGCGGCAGCCGCCCGCAGGGGTGATCCGTTCGCCGCCGCCGACGAATCACCCTTGAAAATCAGCATACAGTCGGGGAGTCTTCAGGCTAAGTGCGTTAACCGTTTTTTCATGTTGATGGGCGTGCCGCCGCGCCGAATCGGCAAATCGCCGCGGCGCTAAGCGACTCTGCGGCCACGGATTTCCGACTCAGGAAAGCGTCGGCAAAAACCCGCGGCACCTGTCGATAGCCTGTGGATAAGGCCTCTCAGGCCCCCTCGCCCGGCGTCCCGCCGAGCTTCGCCTCGAGGTCGGCGAGCCGCTTCTTCAGCGCCTCGTTCTCCATCCGCGCCTTCATCGCCATCTCGCGCACCGCCTCGAATTCCTCGCGCTGGACGAGGTCCATCTGGTTGAGAAGCCGCTCGCCCTGGGTGCGGAACAGGGTCTCGACTTCGCGGCGCATGCCCTGGGCCGTCCCGGCGGCGTCGGTCATCACCCGGGCGAATTCGTCGAGAAGGCGGTTCGGGGCTCGGTTCGGCATCGTCGTCTCCGGATTGGGAAGGTTTATCCGCAGGTAGAGACGCGCGGCAGGTTAGACAATAGCGCCGGACGCCTCCGCCCTAACCGGCTCGCACGCGGCCGTCGGTCATCTTTGCAAGGCGCCGGCCTTCGAGCCCGCCGCCTCGGACAAGCGGATCCCCCGCCCGGTCTTCAAAGCGTCGCGGCTTCGGCTTAAAGGGGGCACGGGTTTCCGGCGGCGCTGGCGCGCCGAAGTCCCCGGATCCGCGACACAATCTTGACGAGGCCGGCCCGCGACATGCTCTCCCTCCAAGCCTTCGGCGTCCTCGCCTATCCGAATATCGACCCGGTGTTCCTCGAAATCGGCCCGGTGAAGCTGCACTGGTACGGCCTCGCCTATGTCGCGGGCATTCTCTGCGGCTGGCTCTACGGCCGCTATCTCGTCGGCACGCCGCGGCTCTGGAAGAACGGCGTCTCGCCGATCACCAAGCTGCAGCTCGACGACGCCATCCTCTATCTCGTCCTCGGCATCGTGCTGGGCGGCCGGATCGGCTACGTGCTGTTCTACAATCCGCTGCAGTATCTCGCCGACCCGCTGACGGTGTTTTCGGTCTGGGACGGCGGCATGGCCTTCCACGGCGGCCTCGTCGGCGTCACGCTGGGGCTCTTCCTGTTCTGCCGGAAGAACAGGGTGCCGCTGCTGAGCCTGATCGACGTCGTCGCCGCCTCAGTGCCGTTCGGCCTGTTCTTCGGCCGCCTCGCCAACTTCATCAACGGCGAACTCTGGGGTTCGCCCTCCACCGTCCCGTGGGCGATGGTCTTTCCGACCGGCGGGCCGGAGCCGCGGCATCCGAGCCAGCTCTACGAGGCGGCGCTCGAAGGCGTCCTCCTGTGGGTGATCCTGCGGATCGCCACCCACGGCTTCAGGAGCCTCCACCGGCCCCGCCTCACCGGCGGCATCTTCATCCTCTGCTACGGCATCTTCCGCACCATGGTCGAGGCGTTCTGGCGGCTGCCCGACGCCCAGCTCGGCTATCTCTACGGCGGCTGGCTGACCATGGGGATGCTCCTCTCCTTCCCGATGATCCTCGTCGGCCTCTGGGCGATCGCCACGGCGAAGACCTCGACCTGGCAGCCCCCCGAAGACGTTGCGCCGCAAGCCCCGGCGGCTTCGAAGGATGCCGCGCGGCCGTGAACGAACTTGCAAGACGGATCGCCGAGATCGTCCGGCGGGAAGGCCCGATCGGCATCGACCGCTACTGGAATCTCGCGCTGTTCGACCCGCGGGCGGGCTACTACGCGACGAAGAACCCGTTCGGCCGGGCCGGCGACTTCGTCACCGCGCCGGAGGTCAGCCAGATGTTCGGCGAACTCCTCGGGGCGTGGCTGGCGAGCGCCTGGGCGGGGCTCGGCGCGCCCCGCCCGTTCCGGCTCGTCGAGATCGGCCCGGGCCGCGGCACGCTGATGGCCGACATCTTGCGCACGCTGCGCCGCGCCGCGCCGGCCTGCCTCGCCGCCGCCACGGTGCATCTCGTCGAGACCAGCGAGACGCTGGCGGCGATCCAGGCGGAGACGCTCGCCCGCTTCGACCTGCCGATCCGCCGCCATCGCCGCATCGAGGAGGTGCCTGCCGGTCCGGCCGTCTTCGTCGCCAACGAACTCTTCGACGCCCTCGCCATCCGGCAGTTCGTCTTCGACGGCGAGGCGTTTCGGGAACGCTGCGTCGGCGTCTCGCCGACCGGCAGGCTGGAATTCGTGCTCTGCGATCGTCGCGGCCAACGCCCGCCCGCCGGCGCCCTCCCCCATCCGCCGGCCGCCGGCGCCGTCCTCGAAGTCGCGCCGGAGCGCGACGGGCTCGCGGCGGTCCTCGCAAGCCGCCTCGCGGAAGAGAGCGGCGCGGCCCTCTTTCTCGACTACGGCCATGCCGGCCCGGCCTTTGGCGACACGCTGCAGGCGGTCCGCGCCCACGCCCATGCCGATCCGCTGGACCGGCCGGGCGAGGCGGATCTGACCAGCCACGTCGACTTCACGCGGCTTGCCGGCATCTTCGCCGCGCGCGGCCTCGCAGTGTCTCAAATCGTCGAACAGGGAACGTTTCTCCTGTCGCTCGGCCTGCTGGAACGGGCCGGCGTCCTCGGCGCGCCCCTCGACTGCAACGGACGCCGCGACGTCGAGCGCGCCGTCGCGCGCCTGGCCGGCCGCGGTCCGGGCGAGATGGGAGCGCTGTTCAAGGTCGTCGCCGTCGCCGACCGGCCGCTGGCGGTGCCGCCGTTCATTTCCGCTGCGTCAGATTGACTTCGCCCCACCCCTCCACCACCATCTCGCCCATGTCCGACACCGGGTTCCGCGCAGACGCGCTCGACGACCATGACGTGATCCGAGCGACAGAGCTCTCGGACGCGGCCCTTTCGCATGCCTTCTTCACCCGCCGGGGTGGCACCTCGGGCGGCCTCTACGAGGGGCTGAACGTCGGCATCGGCTCGAAGGACGATGCCGCGAGCGTCGCGGCGAACCGCGCACGGGCCATGGCGACGCTCGGCCTCGACGCCTCGCGGCTCGCAACGCCCTTCCAGGTCCATTCGGCCGAGGCCATCGTCGTCGACGCGCCCTTTGCCGGCGAGCGGCCGAAGGTCGACGGCATCGTCACCGCGACGCCGGGCCTTGCGGTCGGCGTCGTGACCGCCGATTGCGGCCCGGTGCTCTTCGCCGATCCGAAGAACCGCGTCGTCGGTGCGGCCCATGCCGGCTGGCGCGGCGCCCTCGGCGGCGTGCTCGAGGCGACGATCGCGGCCATGGAAAGCGTCGGCGCGGAGCGCGCCTCGACGGTCGCGGTCCTCGGGCCGACGATCACCCAGCCGAGTTACGAGGTCGGCCTCGAAATGGTGGCCGCCTTCGTCGAGGGCGATCCCGCGCGCGAGCGATTCTTCCAGCCGGGGAAGGCTCCGGAAAAGCGGCAGTTCGACCTTCCCGGTTTCATCGTCGACCTCCTCGAACGCTCGGGCGTTTCGGCCTCCTTCGTCGGCCGCTGTACCTATGGCGAGCCGGAGGCGTTCTTTTCCTTCCGCCGCACCACCCATCGCGGCGAGCCCGATTACGGACGGCAGCTCGCGGCGATCACCCTGCGGGACTGATCTCAGATGCTGCACTTCGACAAGCCCGAATTCGACGCGCGCCGCGACCGCGTCCTCGCCGAGATGGCGAACCGCAAGCTCGACGCCATGCTGCTGTTTTCGCAGGAGTCGATGTACTGGCTGACCGGCTACGATTCCTTCGGCTTCTGCTTCTTCCAGTGCCTCGTCCTCAAGGCCGACGGCCAGATGCAGCTGCTCACCCGCTCGGCCGATCTGAGGCAGGCGCGGCATACCTCGATCCTCGAGGCGATCGTCATCTGGCGCGATCGCGGCAATGCCGATGCGGTGATCGAGCTGCGCAACATGCTCGACGACATGGGCCTGCTCGGCACCCGCATCGGCGTCGAATGGCTGACCCACGGCCTGACCGGAGCGGCGGGCCTCGGCGTCAGCGAGCGCCTCGGCTCCTTCGCTTCGCTGAAGGACGCCTCCGACCTGGTGCCGATGCTGCGGGCGGTGAAGAGCGAGGCCGAGATCGCCTATGTCCGCGAGGCGGCGCGCATCGCCGACGAGGCCTTCGAGGAGGTGCTGCCGCTGCTGGCGCCCGGCACCGACGAGGCCGACATCCTCGCGGTGATGCAGGGACACGTCTTCCGCCGCGGCGGCGACTACCCGGCCAATCCCTTCATCGTCGGCTCGGGCCGCGACGCGCTCCTGTGCCGCTACAAGTCGGGGCGCCGCCAACTCGCGGCGAGCGACCAGCTGACGCTCGAATGGGCCGGAGTGAAGGCGCAATACCACGCCGCGCTGATGCGGACGGTGATCGTCGGCGAGCCGAGCCCGCGGCATCTCGAACTCTATCAGGCGGCGCGCGAGGCGCTCGCCGCCGTCGAAGAGGTCATGCGGCCCGAGCACACATTCGGCGACGTCTTCGACGCCCATGCCGCGGTGATGGAAGCGCACGAGCTCGTCCGCCACCGGCTCTCGGCCTGCGGCTACTCGCTCGGCGCCCGCTATGCGCCCTCCTGGATGGACACGCCGATGTTCCACGGCGCCAATCCGTCGATCATCCAGCCGAACATGACGCTGTTTGCCCATATGATCATCATGGATTCCGACAGCGGCGCCGCGATGACCCTCGGCCGCACCTACCTCACCACGGAGACCGAGCCCGAGCCGCTGTCGCGGCTGCCGCTGGAGCTCACGGTCGTCGGCTGAGCGTCTCGGCGCCGGATTGCGACGCCCGGCCCGTCGCATTTCGGCTGGGCCCGGCGTCTTAACGGTTTCTTCCGACCCTCCCGGCATTGTTGCATCTGCTTCGATGCCGAAACACGGCCGGAAGGAGATCGCCCGTGGCAACGAAACCGGTGGCTGGAAAGCTCGCCCCACGCGCCCCGCATCACCCGCGTGCCCCGCTCCTCGTCGCGGCCGGCCTCGGCGTCGCTCTGTCGGGCTGCACCGGCTCCGACCTGTCGATCGCCATGGGGCCGAACGGCCCCGTCCCGCCGGCCGACATCGGCTCCGCCTCGACGCTCGGCGCGCCACCCGCCTCGACCGCACTCGCCGACGCCGCCCCGCTCGCGGCTTCCCCGTCCGGCAGCGTCGTTTCCGCCCCGCTTTCGCCCGAGCCCGCCATCGGCCGGAGCCCGCTTGCCCCCGCCACCTCGACGCGCGGCGGCGCCTCGCCGCAGATGCGCTGGGCGGTCGGCGCCCAGCCGGTGGGACAGGACGCCGAGCCGGCGCCGCAGATCGCCAGTGTGTCGGAACCGGCCGCGAGCCAGCCCGCCGCGACGCAGCCGGCGCCCTACGAACAGCCTGCCGAAGAAGCGGCGGCAGACGAGGCCCCGCCGCTGCGGCAGGCGTCGCTCGCCCCCGCGGCCGGCGAGCCGCCGCTGCGGCCCGCCGCCATGCGCGGACAGGTCTCCCCGTCCTCGGCCCGCACCGAGGTCCAGTTCCTGCCCGTCGTCGGTGCGCCGCAGCACGAGGCCGAACTTCTCGCCCGCGCGCTGTCGGAAGAATCGAAGAAGGCCGGCGTCGCGATCCGGCCGGCGAGCGACGCCGTCGCCGCGATCCGGCTCAAGGGCTATTTCTCGGCCTTCGAGGACGGCGGCGACACCGTCCTCGTCTATGTCTGGGACGTCCTCGACAAGGACGACCAGCGGATCCGCCGCATCCAGGGGGAGGAACGGATCGCCGACACCGCGCAGGATCCATGGTCGAAGGTCGATCTCGAAACCCTGCGCAAGGTCGCCCGCGAGACGTTTCAGGAGGCGGCGACCGTCGGATCGTCCGTCGGCTGACCGGCCGTTCCGGGCTCACGCCCCGTTCACCCTGTTGCCGCACCGCACACATGCCGGGTTGAAGTTTTGGCAGGGGGTGCTAGAGGCTCCATCCGCAGCCCGGGCGGCATGCCTGGCCGGACGGCCGCGGCACGTCCGACCCGGCGCTGCACTCCGTCGCGATCGGCCGCGGCGCGAGAGAAGACCGGTTTGCGGCCATCGCCGCCGGCGGATGGAAACGGTCCTTGCGGTGCCCTATACAGGCCCCAGTCCGGAAGGTAATGCAGCTTGCGCAACCACGACCTCACCTCCCCCCGATCGACCGGCAGGAAAGCGATGAAACTTTTCAGCGGCAATTCCAACCGGGCCCTGGCGGAGGCGATCGGCAACTATCTGGAGCTGCCGCTCGGACAGGCGATGGTGCGACGCTTCGCCGATCAGGAGATCTTCGTCGAGATCCAGGAGAACGTCCGCGGCGAGGACATCTTCATCATCCAGTCGACGGCCTATCCGGCCAACGACCACCTGATGGAACTCCTGATCATCATCGATGCGATGCGGCGCGCCTCGGCGCGGCGCATCACGGCGGTGCTGCCCTATTTCGGCTATGCCCGGCAGGACAGGAAGGCCAACGGCCGCACACCGATCTCGGCGAAGCTGGTGGCCAATCTGATCACCGAGGCGGGGGCCGATCGGGTGATGACCCTCGATCTTCATGCCGGCCAGATCCAGGGCTTCTTCGACATCCCGACGGACAACCTCTTCTCGGTGCCGCTGCTCGCCCGCGACATCAAGGAACATCAGGACCTCGAAAACCTGATGGTGGTCTCGCCGGACGTCGGCGGCGTGGTGCGCGCGCGCGCGCTCGCCAAGCGCCTCGACGCCCCGCTCGCCATCGTCGACAAGCGCCGCGACCGGCCGGGCGAGTCCGAGGTGATGAACATCATCGGCGACGTGACCGGCCGCAACTGCATCCTCATCGACGACATCGTCGATTCCGGCGGCACGCTGTGCAACGCCGCCGACGCGCTGATGAAGGCCGGCGCCCGCAGCGCCTCGGCCTACATCACCCACGGCGTCCTGTCGGGCGGCGCGGCCGCGCGCATCGCCGCGTCGAGCCTGAAGGAACTCGTCATCACCGATTCGATCATGCCGACCAAGGCGATCCTCGGTGCCCAGAACATCCGGATCGTCACGACGGCGAACCTCCTCGCCGAGGCGATCGCCCGCACCGCGTCCGAAGAGTCCGTCTCCAGCCTGTTCGACTGACAGCGAAGAGGCTTCCTGCCGCCGTCCTGCCTTCCCGGCACGCCTGCCGGAGGCATCCGCCGCCACGCGCCGCAAGTCGATCCTGGCCGCACCGGTCCCGTGTCCGTCCGCCCGCAGCCGGCTACGCGGGGCGTGACATTGCTGCATCGCAGCAGGACCGATCGCCCGGCCCCGCGGTCGCGTCGACCTTCCGCCTCCACCCGTCTCCCCCCGCACCCGTTTGCGCCAATCCCCTGCTGCGGCGGGCGATTGCGCCTCTCGGCACGATTTCGGCCGCAGTCCCGGCGCCTTGGCGCCGTCGGCACATCGGCGTGAACGCGGCTCCCGTCTTAACCGCTCGTTAACCACGGCACGGCCTTTTTGGGCCATCGATCACTGCAACTGCGAAGCGGACCGACCATGCAGATGGAACAGATCCGGCCGAGCTGCGGCGGGCCGGCATGGCATCGTGTCGCCGGCGCCGTCCGGTCGCTTCCTGCCGCGGCGCTTCTCGTCGTCGCGGCGCTGCCGGTCGCAAGACCCGCCGATGCGGATGGGCTCGACGACGACGGCCGCGCCTTCGCCGTCGCCTCGATCGCCCGCCAGGGCGCGCTGGCCCTTCGACTGGCGGCCGGCCAGACCGACAATCTCAAGAGCCACCTCGAAGGCTTGCGGAACGATGCCTGCGGCCCCGTGGCGGTCGCGGTGTCGCTCGGCGAAACCGATGCCACCGCGGCCTGGGAGAGCCTGCTCGACGCCGACGATGCGACAAGGTCGAAGACGCTTGCGACGCCGGCGAGCACGAAGCGGTGCGCCAATGCCGCCCGCGCCTGGACCGGCGGGTCGCTGACGCTCGCGAACGGAGCGCCCGACACCTCGGGCCGGGACTTCCAGCGGCTCGAAAGCAATCTGTCTGCCGGGCTCGACGCCCGGCTCGGCGCCGACCTCGCCGTCGGCCTGGCGCTCGGCGGCTCGAACGGCGACACGATCGAATCGGACGGGAGGACGCGCGGCTCGGCCGGCCTCGGCGCGATGGCCGCATACGCCTCCTATCATCCGACCGCCTCGACCTTCGCCGAAGGCGCCGTCGGAGCGGCGCGGCTCGAAATGAGCGACCGCGTCGTCGGTGCCGGCGATGCTCTCTCGGGACATGTCGAACATCCCGGTCTCGCCGGCTTCCTGACGGCCTCGATCGGCCGCCTGGACCGCTGGGGCGACCTGAAGCTCTCGCCTTACCTCAAGGCCACCGGCCAGATCGCCCGGCTCGGCGAAACCTCGCAGACGATCGGCACAGCCAGCTACCGGGAGGGGCCGCAATATGCGGCGCGTCTCTCGGGCACCGTCGGGCTCGACGCCGCGATGCCGGTGCGCCGGCTGCCCGACTGGATCGCAGTCGAACCGACGGCCGGCGTCGAGATCGGCTACGCGCTCGACGATCTGGCGCCGACGGCGATCACGGCATCGCAGGACGCCGGCGCGGAGGAGATCGGCGGCTCGCTTTCCACCAGTCGGATGCTGCGTCTCGACGTCGGGACCAACGTCACGCTGTTTCAGGAGCTTTCGCTCAGCCTCGATCTCGAGACGCAGCCGATTGCCGAGGGCCGGCCGAAGACGCTGCGGATTTCCTCCAGCTGGGACTTCTGAGACGCGGCCGTCGCCCCCGCCCCTCAAGCCGCGTCCGGCCGCAGCCCGGGCGGGACCATCGCCATCTCTCGGCATGGCCATGATCGATTGCGCTCGCCTTGGGCATGTGCAATCTTCGTGCATCTTGGTTCCCGCGAGGCGGCCATGCAGCAGATCCTCCGTCGCATCAGCTTTTCCCATGTCGTCGTCGGATCGGTCTCGCTGGCGGCGGCGCTCTTCCTCGTCGGTCTCCTCACCCGCGAGGACGTCGCCGAAAAGCCCTATCTGCGCATTGCCGGCTCCGGCTTCATCTTCAACTACCGTGTCGCCGACGCCTATTACGGCTTCACCGCCCTCGTGCAGAAGCCGGTGAAGGCCTATTCCACCATCGAGGCGAGCTTCGAGGATCCGGCCGGCGGCCCGGCGCATGTGGTGACGGCGCGGCTGACCCCGCGCACCAGCCGCTATGGCCTCAGGTCGCCGCCGCTCCGGGGCATCGAGGCCGATCGCCCCTATCACGTCTCCGTCCGGCTCCTGCAGAACGGCGACGGCGCCCTGCTCTTTGCCGACGACTTTACGGTGACCTCGCAGATCTCCGACCGGATCGTGCCGCCGGAGCCGCTGACCATCGGGCCGGGCTACACCCGCAACCCTCGGCTGCCGAACGGATGGACGGCGCCGGCCGCGACCGGGAAATTAGGTCATTCCGGATGAATTAAATGGGACAAATCCGGGCTCGGCTGTTGCGTGTGCACCTGTTAGGGGGTGATATTGCGCGGCCTTCGGCGCAGCTCTCGCGCCGGATCTCTCATTTTCAAGCAACACAGGAGAACCGTATGATACGGAATCTGAAGGCTTTCGGCCTCGTCCTCGGAGCGTCCTTCATGATGCTGCCCGCCCTGGCGCCGGACGCCACGGCAGCCGACGCCGGAAGCTGCAAGACGGTGCGCCTGTCCGACGTCGGCTGGACCGACATCACCTCGACGACCGCCGTCCTGTCGAAGCTCCTTTCCGGCATGGGCTATGACCCCGACGTCAAGATCCTGTCGGTGCCGGTGACGTTCGCCTCGCTCGCCGATAACAATCTCGACGTCTTCCTCGGCAACTGGATGCCCGCCCAGGCCGAGCCGATCAAGAAATACGTCGACGCCGGCACGATCGAGCGGGTGCAGACCAATCTCGAGGGCGCCAAATACACCCTCGCCGTGCCGAAATATCTTTACGACGAAGGCCTCCACGACTTTGCCGACATCCACAAGTTCGGCGATCAGCTGAACCACAAGATCTACGGCATCGAGCCCGGCAACGACGGCAACAGCCTCGTCATCGGCATGATCGACAAGAACGAGTTCGACCTCAAGGGCTTCGATCTCGTCGCCTCTTCCGAACAGGGCATGCTCAGCCAGGTCGCCCGCGCCACGCGCTCGAAGAAGCCCATCGTCTTCCTCGGCTGGGCGCCGCATCCGATGAACACCAATTACGACATCGAATATCTGACCGGCGGCGACGACACCTTCGGCCCGAACTACGGCGGCGCCACGGTCTACACCGTCACCCGCAAGGGCTACAGCGAGGACTGCCCGAACATCGGCAAGTTGCTGAAGAATCTGACCTTCGATCTCGACATGGAAAACAAGATCATGGGCAAGATTCTCGACGACGGCAAAAAGCCCGAACAGGCCGCGACCGAGTGGCTGAAGGACAATCCGGACCGGCTGACCAAGTGGCTCGACGGCGTCGAGACGATGGACGGCAAGCCGGCAGAGGCGGCGGTCAAGGAATCCCTCGGCATCTCGTCCTGAGGCGCCGGTCGCCCCGACCGGGCGACGTCTCCGCTGGGCCGGCCCGTCTGCCGGTCCCCATGGCTTCGGGCAGCCGGCTCTTCAGCAGCCGGCTGCCCGCCCCGGTATCTTGAGTGAAGAGGATCGAAACCAACGGGGGATGGGGTAGCGCGCCCCCCCAGGCC
>NZ_JAFMPY010000040.1 GCF_017353515.1 Jiella sonneratiae | reverse complement strand
GGGGCGGGGGGGCCGCCCCGGCGGGGGCCCCCGGGGGGGGGGGGCGGCCCCCCCCCCCCCCCCCCCCCCCCCCGCCCCGGTATCTTGAGTGAAGAGGATCGAACTCAACGTGGAATGGCTTAGCGCGCACCCCCTGCCCATCGGCCAGGTGGCCGAAGATTTCGTCGACTGGCTGACGGCGAACTTCACCCCCGTCTTCGACGGTCTGACGGCCTTCCTGCAGGCGGTGATCGACGGCATCCTCTTCGTCCTCACCTGGCCGCATCCCTTCGTCGTCGTCGCGGCCTTCTGCCTGATCGCCTGGCTCGCCCGGCGCTCCGTCTTCCCGGTGATCTTCACCCTCCTCGGCTTCCTGCTCATCATCAATCTCGGCTACTGGGAAGCGACGACGCAGACGCTGGCGCTGGTGATCGCGGCGACCGCGACCTGCATGGTCATCGGCGTGCCGGTCGGCATCGCCGCGGCGCGGCGCGAATGGGTCTATACCGTCATCCGGCCGATCCTCGACCTGATGCAGACCATCCCGACCTTCGTCTATCTGATCCCCGCGCTGATCCTCTTCGGCCTCGGCATGGTGCCCGGCCTCGTCGCGACGGTGATCTTCTCGCTGCCCGCCTCGATCCGCCTGACCCGGCTCGGCATCGCCTCCACCCCGACCCAGCTCCTCGAAGCCGGCGACGCCTTCGGCGCGACGCCGATGCAGCGGCTGTTCAAGGTCGAGATCCCCTATGCGCTGCCGCAGATCATGGCGGGCCTCACCCAGACGATCATGCTGTCGCTGTCGATGGTGGTCATCGCCGCGCTCGTCGGCGCGCCCGGTCTCGGCGTTCCGGTGCTGCGCGCGCTCAACGCCATCAATGTCGGCGACGGTTTCGAATCCGGCCTCGCCATCGTGCTTCTGGCGATCATCCTCGATCGCTTCTTCCGGGTCGAGGAGAAAGGCCGGTGACCAAGACCGTCGTATCCTTCGAGAACGTCTCGATCATCTTCGGCCGCAACCGCGACAAGGCGCTGGAACTCGCCGATGCGGGCAAGACCCGCTCGGAAATCCGCGAGGAGACCGGCGCGACGCTCGGCGTCGCCAACGCTGACCTCAAGGTCGCGGAGGGCGAGATCGCCGTCCTGATGGGCCTGTCCGGCTCGGGCAAGTCGACGCTGATCCGCGCCGTCAACGGCCTCGCCCCCGTCGCCCGCGGCCGCGTCGTCATCGACACCGGCCGCGAGCCCGTCGATCCGAAGGACTGCGGCGCCAAGCGGCTGCGCGAACTGCGCCGCCACGAGGTGGCGATGGTGTTCCAGCAGTTCGCGCTTTTGCCCTGGCGCAGCGTCGTCGACAACGTCGCGCTCGGCCTCGAATTCGCCGGCGAGGCGAAGGCCACGCGGCGCGAGCGCGCATTGCGGCAGCTCGAGCTCGTCGGCCTCTCGGACTGGGCGCATTCGCGGGTCGGCGAGCTTTCCGGCGGCATGCAGCAGCGCGTCGGCCTCGCCCGCGCGTTCGCCACCGACGCGCCGATCCTCCTGATGGACGAGCCGTTCTCTGCCCTCGACCCGTTGATCCGCACGCGCCTGCAGGACGAGCTGATCGATCTCCAGCAGAAGCTGAAGAAGACCATCATCTTCGTCAGCCACGATCTCGACGAAGCGTTCAAGATCGGCAACCGCATCGCCATCATGGAAGGCGGGCGGATCGTCCAGATCGGCACCGCCCAGGACATCGTGCTGCGCCCGGCCGACGACTACGTCTCCGACTTCGTCGCCCACATGAACCCGCTGAACGTCCTCACCGCCGGCGACGTCATGAAGCCGGTGACCCGCGAGGACGCCGCGCCCGCCAACGTCGCGGCGATGGCCGATCCCTCGACGCCGCTGAAGCGGGTGATGGAATCGGTGAGCGGCGGGCGGGGTTCGGTCGTCGTCAGCCAGAAGGGCAAGATCCTCGGCCAGATCGGGCCGCAGGAGATCGTCGACGCGCTGCAGCGCCACCAGAGCGAGACCTGAGAGCCGGCGGCGCCCTCCGCGTTCGGCTCGCGGCTCGGGGGGCGCCTTCCGTTTCTTCGAAAATCGTTCCGATTTCGGGCGCGATGCTGTAGACGGCGGGGCAAAACCGCCGGCGGCCGCCGGCGCGGCGGGCGACGTCCGTCGCCGCCGGCCGCTGGAAGACGCACCGGAAAGTGAGCCCATGAGCACCCTCGCAAGCGACGCCGCAACGCGCAGCGACGCCGCGCCGGCCCGGCCGGGCGCGCGGCGCCCCTACGAGACGCGGCGCACCTTCGCGATCATCTCCCACCCCGACGCCGGCAAGACGACGCTGACCGAAAAGCTGCTTTTGTCCGGCGGCGCCATCGAGATGGCCGGCGCCGTCCGCTCCAAGGGCAACGGCCGACGGGCGAAGTCCGACTGGATGGAAATCGAGAAGAACCGCGGCATCTCGGTCACCTCATCGGTGATGACCTTCGAGAAGGAGGGCATCAACTTCAACCTCCTCGACACGCCCGGCCACAGCGACTTTTCCGAGGACACATACCGCACCCTGACGGCGGTCGATTCGGCGATCATGGTGATCGACGCGGCCAAGGGCATCGAGGCGCAGACCAAGAAGCTCTTCGAGATCTGCCGGCTGCGCGACATTCCGATCATCACCTTCGTCAACAAGGTCGACCGCGAGGGCCGCGACCCGTTCGAGATCCTCGACGAGATCGAGGCGGAACTGGCGCTGACCGTCGCGCCGATGGTCTGGCCGGTCGGCCAGGGCGGCCTGTTCAAGGGCTGCTACGATCTCGCGAAGAACGACTTCCTGTTCGCCGGCAGCGACAGGACGCAGCATTATGCCGGCGGGCTCGACGACCCGGCGCTGCGCGCGGCGCTCGGCGAGAGCGCCTATGCGGGCTTCCGCGACGCCGCCGAACTCGCCCAGGAAGGCTATGCGGCCTTCGACCCCGAGGCTTACCGCCAGGGACATCTGACGCCGGTGATCTTCGGCTCGGCGCTGCAGAACTTCGCCGTCGACCGGCTGATGGACTTCATCGCCGAACACGCGCCGGAGCCCCGCCCGCAGCCTTCCGACCGCGGCCCGGTCGATCCGTCGGAGGAAAAGGTCTCGGGCTTCGTCTTCAAGGTCCAGGCCAACATGGACCCCAAGCACCGCGACCGCGTCGCCTTCGTCCGCTTCTGCTCGGGCCATTTCAAGCGCGGCATGAAGCTCGACCACGTGCGCTCCGGCAAGCCGATCGCCGTCTCCAACCCGATCTATTTCGTCGCCCAGGAACGGGCGCTGACCGAGGAGGCCCATGCCGGCGACGTCATCGGCATCCCGAACCACGGCACCCTGCAGGTCGGCGACACGCTGACCGAGGGCGAGAGCTTCCGCTTCACCGGCCTGCCGGCCTTCGCGCCGGAGGTCTTGCGCCGCGTCCGGCTCGCCGACACGATGAAGATGAAGCAGATGCGCCGCGGGCTCGAGGACCTCGCCCAGGAAGGCCTCGTCCAGGTCTTTCGCCCCACCATCGGCTCGGACTTCATCGTCGGCGTCGTCGGCCCGCTGCAGCTCGACGTTCTCGCCGCGCGCATTGCCGGCGAGTACAAGGCCGAGGTTTCCTTCGAGCCGGTGCAGTACAACGTCGCGCGGTGGATCCGCTCGAACGACGAGCGGGCGCTGAAGGAGTTCGTCCGCGAGAACACCCTCAACGTCGTGCGCGACCGCGACGACTGGCCGGTCTATCTCTGCAAGGACGAGTGGGACCTGCGCTATATCATGAGCCGCAACAAGGACATCGCCTTCGACGCGACAAGAGAGATCGTCCAGCAGGGCGACGCGGGGAAATAGGGAGCGAGGCGACGTCGCCGCTGTCCTTCGGCCGTCTGTCGGGCATCTGCCGTCGCCGGCACGCGGGGACGGCAGCCGCGAACCGCGTTCGGAACCATCGGTGCTCCAGAACATTTCAGGAACAACCCTACCGTTCCGGAGATGACCCATGAGTAACGTCGACGCCAAGGCAGATACCGGCTCGAACACCGAGAAGGACCCGGCCGAATGGACCACCGGCGGCGAGCCGATGACCGGCGCGCAGGCTTCCTATCTCAAGACGCTGTGCGAGGAGACCGGCCATCCCTTCGACGAGACCCTCACCAAGGCCGACGCCTCGAAGCTGATCGACCTCCTGCAGGGCGAGAGCAAGCGGATCAGCGACGCCGAAAGCTGAGGACGCCGCGCGATGTCGGAGGGGGCGCGGGATCGTGGCGCTGGTCCACGGGAATTTGTCCGCTGGTGGTCCCGGCTGCCGACAGTCAGAACAGGCAGGCGTCTCCCTTGACACTTCGTCATCCGACCTGAGCAGACAAGCAGGTCCCCTCGACACCTCGTCATGCCTCGCTTGGCCGATAAGCAGGCACCTTTCTGGACACTTCGTCATCCCGGGCTTGACCCGGGATCCATTCCAAATCGTCGACGGCGCAAGGACGGTCGTCAACGCGAGGAATGCCTTTTCTGCACCGATGAGATGCTTTGAGGGCAAAGGAATGGATCCCGGGTCAAGCCCGGGATGACAAGGCGTAAATGGGACGCCAGTCCCTTTAAAGTCTCACGTCCCCCGTGCCGCCGCCTCCGCGGCCGCATCGCGGATCGCCGCGATGTTGCGCTCGTAGTCTTTCGGCGTACCGCCCTTGAAGACCGCCGAGCCGGCGACGAAGGCATTGGCGCCGGCGGCGACCACCTGGCCGACCGTTTCCGGCGCGATGCCGCCGTCGACCTCGATGTCGATCGGCCGGTCGCCGATCATCCTCTTCACGCGTGCGATCTTGTCGCAGACGGCCGGGATGAAGGCCTGACCGCCGAAACCCGGATTGACGGTCATCAGCAGCACGAGGTCGAGCCGGTCGAGGACGTATCGGATGACCTCCTCCGGAGTCGACGGGTTGAGCGCGACGCCGGCCTTCCTGCCGGTCGCCTTGATCGCCTGCAGCGAGCGGTCGAGATGGGTCGTCGCCTCGGCATGGACGGTGATGACGTCGCAGCCGGCCGCCGCGAAGGCCTCGATGTAGGGGTCGCAGGGTTCGATCATCAGGTGGCAGTCGAAGACCTTCGCCGAGGCCCCGCGGATCGCCTTGATGACCGGCGGGCCGAAGGTGATGTTCGGCACGAAATGTCCGTCCATCACGTCGAGATGGATCCAGTCGGCGCCGGCGGCGTCGACCGCGGCGACCTCCTCGCCGAGGCGCGAGAAATCCGAGGAAAGGATCGAGGGGGCGATGACGATCGGGCGGGTCATAGTCGTGTCTCTTCGTCGGCGGAAGCGGCGGGGCCTTGAGCGGCCGTCTGGCCGGGCTTTTGCAGGAAGACGCGGCTTGCGGCAATGTCTTCCGCCGCGATCTCGGACAGGGCGGCGGCGCCGAGAGGCCCCTTTGCCGTCTCGAAAAGCCGGTTGGCCTGGCGGAGCCTTGCCCGGTCGAGGGCGTTGCGGATCGAGCGGGCATTGGCGAAATGCGGCTGCGCCCGCCGCCGTTCGACGTAGCGCGCGAGCACCGGGACGGCCTCCGGCGCGAGGTGGTAGTTCTGCCGCTCCAGCATGCCGACGGCGATCCGGCAGAGTTCCTCGTCCGAATAGTCCGGAAAGTCGATGTGGTGGGCGATGCGCGAGCGAAAGCCGGGGTTGGAGGCGAAGAAGCGGTCCATGCGGTCGGCGTAGCCGGCGAGGATGACGACGAGGTCGTCGCGCTGGTTTTCCATCACCTGCAGGAGGATCTCGATTGCCTCCTGGCCGTAGTCGCGCTCGTTCTCCGGCCGGTAGAGGTAATAGGCCTCGTCGATGAACAGGACGCCGCCCATCGCCTTCTTCAGGATCTCCTTCGTCTTCGGCGCGGTGTGGCCGATATACTGGCCGACGAGGTCGTCGCGGGTCACCGAGACGAGATGGCCCTTGCGGACGTAGCCGAGCCGGTGGAGGAGATCGGCCATCTTCAGGGCGACCGTCGTCTTGCCGGTGCCGGGATTGCCGGTGAAGCTCATGTGCAGCGTCGGCGTCTCGTGGGCGAGGCCGAGCTTGCGCCGGGCCCGCTCGACGAGGAGCAGCGCCGCCGTCTCGCGGATGCGCTTCTTGACGGGCGCAAGGCCGACGAGGTCGCGGTCGAGCTCTTCGAGCACGCCGCGGACGCCGGCGTCTTCGTATTCGCGGCGGAGGTCGACGGTGGTGGGAGGGAGGTCGGAGGCTGCGCCGGTAGCCGGTTTCGCCTGGCCGCCATCGATGGGGGACGCAGCGGCCGTCGGCTTTCCGGCATCGCCTTCCGGCTTGCCGGCCTTGTTCAGCTGATCGAGATAGCTCATCGGATGACCTCCCGTTGAGGATATCGCCCCCACCGCGCACCGAGGCCGCGGTCGTGCTGGCGCGAGCGAAAATGGGAGGGCGCCCTCTCTCCCCTTTGTGGGAGAGAACGTCATTCCAAGGAATTGGGCCGAGCAGAGCGAGGACCAAACCTTGAGAATGACAAGAGAGGGGTTTCACCGGCTGGTCCGCAACGCCGACGTCAAGCGAGTAAGATCACTCGGCCACGTCTGCCACGGAGGCGCAGACGGACACGGTGAAACCCCTCTCTTGCGATTTCTACCGTTTAGCGACTGCGTCGCTAAGCCGATGAAATCGCTTTCTCTCCCTCCAGGGGAGAGAGGGCGCCCTTTTCGTCGGGGTCACACCCCGTAGCGCTCGCCCTCGGGCTTGTCGGTCGCGTATGGCTCCGTCGTGTAGCGCATGTTGCGCCCGGGACCTTCCTGGCGGCGCAGGCGGAAGCCGGGCTCGTCCCTCGGCCGGTTGACCAGGAAGGACAGCTTCACCGATTCCCAGCCATGGCTGGAGTCGAAGGCCGAGAGGCGGATGTAGCGGTCGCCATAGGCCTTCCGGCAGGCGGCGAGCTCCATCATGATGCCGGCGGCGTCGGCGACGTCGAACATCGGCTGGCCCCACATCTCCCAATAGGTGTTCCGGGGATGCGGGTCGTCGGTGTGTTCGAGGTTCACCGCCCAGCCGTTGTCGAGGCAGTACTGCACCTGCCGGGTGATCTGCTCGTCGGAAAGATCGGGCAGGAAGGAAAAGGTGCCTTGCGTGATGCGCATCGTCGTTTCTCCCTGAAGGTCGCTGGCCCGTTCACGCCGCCGTCGCCGTGACGGCGTAGTCCGGCGAATCGGTCGAGGTGTAGTTGAAGGTGACGTCCTTCCAGGTATCGAGCGCGGCTTTGAGCGGCGCGCAGCTCTTTGCCGCCTCGTTGAGGATCTCCGGCCCCTGGCGCACGATGTCGCGCCCCTCGTTGCGAGCGAGGATCATGCATTCGAGCGCCACGCGGTTGGCCGTCGCGCCGGCGGCGATGCCCATCGGATGGCCGATGGTGCCGCCGCCGAACTGCAGCACGACGTCCTCGCCGAGGAGATCGATCAGCTGGTGCATCTGCCCGGCATGGATGCCGCCCGAGGCGACCGGCATCATCTTGTTGAGGGACGCCCAGGGCTGGTCGAAGAAGATGCCGTTTTCCAGCCGCTTCTCGGTGAAGTCGTTACGGCAGATGTCGTAATAGCCGCGGGTCGTCGCCGGATCGCCCTCGAGCTTGCCGACCACCGTGCCGGCATGGATGTGGTCGACGCCGGCGAGCCGCGCCCATTTGGCGATGACCCGGAACGAGACGCCATGGCTCTTCTGCCGCGTATAGGTGGAATGCCCGGCGCGGTGGAGATGCAGGATCATGTTGTTGCGGCGGGCCCATTTCGCCATCGACTGCATCGCCGTCCAGCCGATGACGAGGTCGATCATCACGATGGTCGAGCCGAGCTCGGCCGCGAACTCGGCGCGCTCGTACATGTCCTCCATGGTGGCGGCGGTGACGTTGAGATAGGTGCCCTTGATCTCGCCGGTGGCGGCCTGCGCCTTGTTCACCGCCTCCATGCAGTAGAGGAAGCGTTCGCGCCAATCCATGAAGGGCTGGGAGTTGATGTTCTCGTCGTCCTTGGTGAAGTCGAGCCCGCCCTTCAGCGCCTCGTAGACGACGCGGCCGTAGTTGCGGCCGGAAAGGCCGAGCTTCGGCTTCACCGTCGCCCCGAGCAGCGGCCGGCCGAACTTGTCGAGCCGCTCGCGCTCGACGACGATTCCGGTCGCCGGCCCCTGGAAGGTCTTCACATAGGCGGTCGGCAGCCGCATGTCCTCGAGCCGCAGGCCCTTCAGCGGCTTGAAGCCGAAGACGTTGCCGATGATCGAGGCGGTGAGGTTGGCGATCGAGCCCGGCTCGAACAGGTCGAGGTCGTAGGCGATATAGGCGAAATACTGGCCCTCGGCGTTCGGCACCTGGTCGACCCGGTAGGCCTTCGCCCGGTATTTCTCGGCGGCGGTGAGGCGATCCGTCCAGACGACCGTCCAGGTGGCGGTGGAGCTCTCGCCGGCGACGGCGGCGGCCGCCTCGATCGGGTCGACGCCGTCCTGCGGCGTGATCCGGAAACAGGCGACGAGGTCGGTGTCCTTCGGCTCGTAGTCGGGCTCCCAATAGCCCATCTGCTTGTACTGCATGACGCCGGACTTGTAGCGGTCCTTGCCGGTGACGGTCTGCGTTGCGCTGTCCATTGCACCTTCTCCCTTGGTGGTCGCCCGTCTATCCTCCGATGCCCGTCGGTGGTTCTCCCGCGGGCAGCCGTCTCGGCGTGATCCATGCCATGGCGAAACACCTCCCGTTTCGCGCACGGCCTCCCCTCCCGCGGGAACGGCGATCCCCGCGGCTGTCGGTCCTGCTGCTTCGGACCGGCCGACCCGGCCCGAAGCGAATTTCAGAAATTCACGCGATCAGGGCTTCAGCATCTCGGTGGCGGCCGCGACGACCGCCTCGGCGGTGATGCCGAAATGCTTGTAGACCTCCGGTCCCGGCGCCGAGGCGCCGAAGGAATTCATGCCGATGAACCGGCCCTCCTCGCCGATCCAGCGATCCCAGCCGAGCCGGGCCGCGGCCTCGATGGCGATGCGCGGCGCCGTGCCCAGCACCCCTTTACGATAGGCCGCGTCCTGCTCCTCGAAGAGTTCCCAGCAGGGCATGGAGACCACCGCGACCTTCAGGCCCTTCGCCTCGATCTGCTTTGCCGCTTCGAGCGCGATCGAGACCTCGGTGCCGGTCGACAGGATGGTGATGTCGCGGGCGCCGTCGGCGTCCTTCAGGACATAGGCGCCCTTGCGGGTCCTGTTCTCCGACACCGAGCCGGCGCGGACCGTCGGAACGCCCTGGCGCGACAGCGCCATGACCGACGGCCGCTTGTGCTCGCCGAGGGCGATCTCCCACGCCTCGTTGGTCTCGACCGCGTCGGCCGGCCGGAACAGGAGGAGGTTGGGCGTGGCGCGGTGGATCGCCAGATGCTCGACCGGCTGGTGCGTCGGGCCGTCCTCGCCGAGGCCGATGGAATCGTGGGTCATGACGTAGACCACCCGGATTCCCATCAGCGCCGACAGGCGGATCGCGCCGCGGGCATAGTCGGTGAAGCACATGAAGGTGCCGCCATAGGGCACGAATCCGCCATGCAGCGCGATGCCGTTCATGACGGCGGCCATGCCGTGCTCGCGCACGCCGTAGCGGATGTAGCGGCCGGCATAGTCGCCCGGCGCGATGTCCTTCAGGCCCTTGGTCTTGGTGTTGTTGGAGGGCGTCAGGTCGGCCGAGCCGCCGATCGTCACCTCGGTCGCGCCGTTGATCACCTCGAGCGCCATCTCCGAGGCCTTGCGGGTGGCGACGTTCGGCTTGTCGGTGACGACGTCGGCTCTCGCCTTGGCCATCAGCTCGGCGAGGTTTTCCGGCAGGGTGGTGGCGTATTGCGTCTCGAAGGCGGCGCGGTTCGCCGCGGCGTCGCGCTTCTTTTCCCAGGCTTCGCGCGCTTCGCGGCCCTTGTCGGCGGCCTTGTGCCAGGCGTCGGTGATCGGCTGCGGAATGACGAAGGGTTCGGACGTCCAGCCGATGTTCTTGCGGGTCGCGGCGACCTCGTCCTTGCCCAGCGCGTTGCCGTGCACCTTGTCGGTGCCCTGAAGGTTGGGCGCGCCGTAGCCGATGATGGTGCGGCAGGCGATGAAGGCCGGCTTGTCGCTCCGCCGGGCCTCTTCGATGACCTTCTCGATCGCCGCGTGGTCGTGGCCGTCGACGGCGAAGGTGTTCCAGCCATGCGCCTCGAAGCGCTCGCGCTGGTCGATCGAGGTGGCGAGCTTGGTGTCGCCGTCGATCGAGATGTGGTTGTCGTCGAAGAAGACGATCAGCTTGTCGAGCTTCAGATGGCCGGCGAGATCGATCGCCTCGTGCGAGATGCCCTCCATCAGGCAGCCGTCGCCGCAGAAGACGTAGGTGTAGTGGTCGACGAGATCGTCGCCGAAGCGCTGGTTGAGCATGCGCTCGGCGAGCGCCATGCCGACGGACATGGTGATGCCCTGCCCCAAGGGACCCGTCGTCGCCTCGATGCCGGCGGCATGGCCGTATTCCGGATGGCCGGCCGTGCGGCTGCCGAGCTGGCGGAAGTTCTCGATCTCCTCGATGGTCATTTCCGGAAAGCCGAGGAGATGCATCACCGAGTACTGCAGCATCGAGCCATGGCCGTTCGACAGGACGAAGCGGTCGCGGTTCGGCCAGTCGGGCCGGCTCGGATCGACGCGCAGGAACTTCGAGAACAGCACGGTGGCGACGTCCGCCATGCCCATCGGCATGCCGGGATGGCCGGAATTGGCCTTCTGCACGGCGTCCATGGAGAGGGCGCGGATGGCGTCCGCCATTTCGCGTATCGAGACGCCGGCCATCTCGTGCGGTGCTTTGTCGGCGGTCTGGGACATGATGTCTTCCCTTGGAAACTCGTTCGAGCTCAGGACGCCCGGCGCTTCTTTTCCATCAGCTGGAGGATCAGCGGCGTCAGGATGAGCTGCATTGCGATGTCGAGCTTGTTGCCCGGCGCGACGATCGAATTGGCGCGGGACATGAAGCTCCCGGGGATCATAGACAACAGATACGGAAAATCGATGCCGCGCGGCTTGGCGAAGCGGATGACGATCATCGATTCGTCCGCCGTCGGGATCCACCGGGCGATGAACGGATCGGAGGTGTCGACGATCGGCACGCGCTGGAAGTTGATGTCGGTACGGGCGAACTGCGGGCAGATGTATTTCACGTAGTCGGGCATGCGCCTGAGGATCGTGTCCATCACGGCCTCGGTCGAATAGCCCCGCGTCGCCTTGTCCCGGTGGATCTTCTGGATCCATTCGAGATTGATCACCGGCACGACGCCGATCTTCAGGTCGACCAGCGGGGCGAGGTCGACCGCATCCGTCTTCACGCAGCCGTGCAGCCCCTCGTAGAACAGGAGGTCGCTGTCGTCGTCGAGGGGCGCCCAGTCGGAGAAGGTGCCAGGCGCGGCGCCGTAGACCTGCGCCTCCTCCTCGTCGTGGATGTAGTGGCGCGTCTCGCCCCTGCCCTTGCGGCCGTAGTCCTGGAAGACCTCCTGCAGCTTTTCCAGGACGTTCGCCTCCGGGCTGAAATGCGAGAAGTTGCGGTTTCCCTTCTCGTCCTCCTGCATCACCTTCTCGCGCATCGCCATGCGGTCGAAGCGGTGGAAGGCGTCGCCCTCGATGAAGGCGGCCCGCACGTGTTCGCGGCGGAAGATCTGGTCGAATATCTTCTTCACCGACGTCGTTCCCGCCCCCGAGGAGCCGGTGATGGCGATGATCGGATGCTTGGCGGACATCGTTCCCTCCCGGCCCGGCGCGGCTCCCGACACGCCGGGCAAAATTGCCTCAGGCCCTGAACAGGCTGCGCTTGCCGAACAGCGGCGAGCGCTCCGCCAGCGCCGACGGATCGGCGATGTAGCGGCCGACCCGTTCCACCTCGCGCTTCGAGCCGAAGACCAGCGGCGTGCGGTCGTGCAGGCCTTCCGGCTCGAGGTCGAGGATCGGCGTCGTGCCGTCCGTCGCCCGGCCGCCGGCATGCTCGACGCAGAAGGCGATCGGATTGGCCTCGTAGACCAGCCGCAGCCGACCCTTGGCATATCCCTTCCGGCCGTCGCCGGGATAGAGGAATATGCCGCCGCGCAGGAGGATGCGGTAGCAGTCGGCGACCAGCGAGCCGACCCACCGCATGTTGAAGTCGCGCTCGCGCGGGCCCTCGCTTCCCGCCAGGAGGTCGTCGATGTAGCTGCGGATCGGCTGGTCCCACTGCCGGTAGTTCGATGCGTTGATGGCGAATTCCTTGGCCTTGTCGACGATCGCGATCGAGGTCTTCATCTCGACGAAGCCGCCGAAGGCCGGCGAGAAGATGAAGACATGCGTGCCGTTGCCCATCGACATGACCAGAAGCAACTGCGGCCCGTAGATGAAGAAGCCGGCGCCGAGCTGCCGCGAGCCCTTCTGGCGAAACACCTTCGAGGGGTCGGCACGATGCTCCTCGTCGACCGGGAGGATCGAGAAGATCGTGCCGATCGACACGTTGGTCTCGATATTCGACGAACCGTCGAGCGGATCGATCGCCATCGCCAGCGACGCGTCCGGCTTCAGGGGAACCGCCTCGTCCTGTTCCTCCGAGCCGAAGAAGGCGAGCGGCGAAGCCTCGGCCGCCTCCATGAACAGCCTGTCGGCGACGACGTCGAGCTCCTTCTGGACGTCTCCGCCGGCATTCGTCGCCCCGTGCGCCTGGCCGTGGCCTTCGCCGCCGGCGATGATCTTGTTGCGCAGCTTGACCGCCGCGCCGCAAAGGTTGCGGATCGTGTCGGCGACCTGCCGCTTGACGGGGTCGCTCCCGCATTGAGATCCGAGATGAGCGTCCAGGGACGATGCCATGCCTTCCTCCATCGAGCTGCGAGGTTCTGCGCCCCGCTCGCTCCGTCAAAAGTGAGCATGGGCGTCCTGACCGGGTAAGTAAAATTTATTATCTTTACGCAAGCCGTAAATCAAACTAACTAGGGGGACATGCGCAACCTCACGCTTCGTCAGTTGCGATCGATTCAGGCGATCGCGAGGCACGGAACCATCGCCGCGGCGGCAAGGCAACTAGGGCTGACGGCGCCGGCGGTGACTCTCCAGGTGAAGCAGCTCGAGGAAGAAGCCGGTCTGGCGCTTTTCGACCGGACCAGCGAGGGCATGCGGCTGACGGTGCCCGGCGAGGCCGTGCTCGCGGCGGCCAACGCCATCGAGACCAGCCTGAGGGCCCTCGGCGACGAGATCGATTCGATCAAGGGCGTGCGCTCGGGCAAGATCCATCTCGGCGTCGTCTCGACGGCAAAATATTTCGCGCCCCGGCTGATCGCCGCCTTTAGGCAGAGCCATCCCGAGATCGAGGTGAAACTTCGGGTCGGCAACCGGCGGGACATCGTCGCCGAGCTGAAGGACTACAAGCTCGACGTCGCGCTGATGGGCCGCCCGCCGCTGGAGTTTCCGGTCGAATCGATCTTCTTCGGCGACCATCCGCTGGTCATCATCGCCGAGCCGTCCCACCCGCTGGCGCGCGAGCGTGACATCGGCCGGGAGAAGCTCCTCGCCGAGACGATCATCATCCGCGAACCGGGATCGGGCACGCGCATGGCGCTCGAGGCCTTCTTCGCGTCCGATCTCGACCGGCTCGCCGTGGCGAGCGTCGAGATGGGCTCGAACGAGACGATCAAGCAGGCGGTGATGGCCGGGCTCGGCATCGCCTTCATCTCGGCGCACACAATCGCCTTCGAGGTCGAGATGCGCCGGCTCGCAGTGCTCGACGTCGTCGACATGCCGATCCGCCGGCAGTGGTATGCGGTCTGCCGGCAGGAGCGCATCGCCGCCCCGGCGGAAAAGGCCTTCAAGCAGTTCCTCGTCGAGCGCGGGGCGAAGCACCTGCCGCTGCTCGACCGGCTTTATCCGGCGGAGGCGATCGAGCGGGGGTAGAGGCCCGGCCTCGAGCGAGGCCGGGCATTTTTCGCCGGTCGCTACGCCATACCCCCCTCTGCCTGCCGGCATCTCCCCCGCAAGGGGGGAGATCGGTAGCTGAGAGGACAGCGCCTTTTCGGCACCGACGAGGTCATGTGCCATCGTTCGAAGTCATCCGTGAAGTATCGATAACGGCTTGATAGGGTTTGGCTTTTTGGCTTCGGCAAGGTTTCGATTTTGCAGGAAAGCTGGGTTTTGACACCGGGTTTCTTGCGATTTCGGATTCCCAATTCCGCCGGTTTGTGGTCCGATTCACCTCGCGATCAGCGGAGGGTTCG
>NZ_JAFMPY010000039.1 GCF_017353515.1 Jiella sonneratiae | reverse complement strand
CATCTGCCGGCCCAGCAGGTCGCCCGCGACGGCTCGATCACCATCCCCTATGCCGGGCGCATCCGCGTCGCCGGCTCGACGGCGGCGACCGTCGAAAAGCGGATCGTCGCCGCCCTGAAAGACCGGGCGATCGAGCCGCAGGCCGTCGTCGCGGTCTCGCAGGGCAATTCGACGACGGTGACGGTGACCGGCGATGCGATCGGCGGCGCCTCGGTGCCGATCCCGACCTCGGGGCTGAAGATCCTCGACCTGATTGCGAGGGTCGGCGGGCCGAAGACGCCGATCTTCGAGACCGCGGTGTCGCTGACCCGCGGCGGACGGACGGTGCAGATGCCGTTCTCCGAACTCGTCGACGATCCGACCGAGGACGTCTATGTGCGCCCCGGCGACGTCGTGCTCATGACCCGCCAGCCGCGCACCTACGTGGCGCTGGGGGCGACGGGGCGCAGCGACCAGCTGCCGCTGCAGGGCTACGAGATGTCGCTCGCCGAGGCGCTGGCGCAGGTCGGCGGGCTCAATCCGGCGCTCGCCAATCCGATGGGGGTCTTCGTCCTCAGGCGCGAGGCGGGGGCGGAGATGCTCGCCCGCTACGAGGGCGAGGCGTTCAAGCGCAGCGACCCGGGCGATCCGGAGGCGACGCGGCTGACCGGCCAGGTGCCGGTGGTCTACCGCTTCAACCTGCGCGAACCGTCCGGGCTGATCTTTGCCCAGGACTTCAAGATCCGCTCCGGCGACATGGTCTATGTCGCGACCGCTCCCTACGTCCCGGTCAAGCAGGTCTTCGACGCCTTCAACGGCCTCGTTACCCCGGCGCTCAGTGCCGTCAACACCACCACCGCCCTGTCGCTCCGCCTCAGCAAGTGATACGAGATCCGCTCGATCAGAGCGGGGCTCGTATCAAGCCCGCGCGGCGCATGAGCGTCGCTGTTTCCGGCATCACGAAGTGATTTGACGGAAACCGTATGAAGCGGGTCGCCGGCGGCGCGGCGCAATCCGCCGCGGCAAGGAGGCGCGCGGCGACGCCCGGGGCCTTCACGGCTCCGGACGCGCGCGGTGTGGTCGGATGTTTCGGCGGGCGGCGGTCAGCTTCTCGCCGGAACGATCGTGACGATCGCGTCGGCGGGATAGACCGATTCGTAGAGGACGCCGTCGCCCGGCATGAACCGCATGACGGTGCGGCCGTGGACGTCGGCGAGGACGAGCGTTCCGTCCTTTCCGGCGCGCCACTGCGAAACCCGCGCGAGTTCCGGCGAGGTGGCGCAGTCGGGCCCGATCGGCGCCGGCTCGAAGCCGCCGGTCGAGGGCCGCACGCCTGCCACCTTGCAGCTCGTGCCGGAGCGCAGGTCGATCAGCCGCATCGCCGCGGACCGGTCGTCCTCCGCCCGGATGCTGCCGACGACGGACGGGTCGAGCGAGGCGACCTTGGTTCCGCCGAGGACGTTGCCGAGATTGGCGCCGGGCTCGGGCGCGGCCTGCAGCTTGGCGATGATCATCAGCGCCGCGACGGCGGTGCCAAGGACGGTGGCCGTGAAGTTCATGGGCCTTCGATCCGTTAAAATTGCCTGAACCCGATTATCGACCCGCAAAGCTTAATCGAACGTTGCCAAGCGGCCGGCCTGGTCAGATTTCGTTATGAAATCGACGTGAGGCGCCGGCGGCACGCGCCTCGCGACGGATCGCGCGCACTCCGGCGCACGGCGTCCGCCGAGAGGCGTCGGCGCCTTCGTGAGCGGCCGGAGGATGAGGGGAGGAGCATCGCGCGCACCGACGGGCCGGCGCCCGCTCGCCGCCCGGCCGGCCTCAGCCCGCCTCCGGCGAGCCGCAGGACTGGCGGACCCGCAGATGCGGCCGGATCAGCGTCGTGTGCTCGCGCGCTTCCATGCCGGAAAGCCGCTCGAGCAGCGCCCCGGCGGCGCGTTCGCCGACCTCGCTCTGGCCGTTGGACACGGTGGTCAGCGGCGGCATGGCGATCTCGGCCTCGTCGATGTCGTCGTAGCCGACGACGGCGACGTCGACGCCCGGCCGGATGCCCTGACGGGCGAGGCCGTACATGACGCCGAGCGCGACGAGGTCGGAAAAGCAGACGATCGCCGTCGGTCGGTCCTTAATCGCCAGGAACGGGCCGGCGGAATCGAAGCCGGAATGCCGGCTGCGCGGGCCCTCGATGCGCCATTCCGGCCGGAAGGCGATGCCGCCCCGCGCCAGTCCGGCGAGATAGCCGGCCTCGCGTTCCCGCCCGGTCGAGGTCGCTCTGGTGCCGCCGATCATCGCGATGGAGCGGTGGCCGAGCGAGACGAGATGATCCACCGCCAGCCCCATGCCGTAGGCGTCGTCGCCGCGAAAGCCGAGGGCGCCCGCGCCGTCGATGGTGCGCGCGATCAGGATTGCCGGCAGGCCGTTCTCCTCCGCCAGGCGGATGTCGGCGGGCGGCGTTCCGAGGGCGGGCGAGAGGATCAGCCCGTCGGCGCCGAGTTGCAGCAGCGTGTCGACGAAGGAGCGCTGCTTCGACAGGTCGTCATAGTGGTTGCACAGGATGAAGGTCTGGCGGTTGCGGTCGAGCTCGTGCTCGATCGCCTTGAGGATTTCGCCGTAGAACGGGTTCATCACGTCGTGGACGCAGACGCCGACGATGCCGGAGCGCGAGGTCCGGAGCGATGCGGCGCGGCGATTGTAGATGTAGCCGAGCTCGCGGGCCGCCTCCTTGATGCGCTCCTTCGTGACGTCCGCGACGAGCGGGCTGTCGCGCAGCGCCAGCGACACGGTCGCGGTCGACAGCCCGAGGGCTTCCGCGATGGTCGACAATTTCACCTTCTGCGCCACGAACGCCCGCACTGCCCTTCGAAGAAACCGACCGGCGATCTATGGCAAATGCTGCGGGGTGCGGAAAGCCCCGGCTTTCCGCGCCGGCTCCGGATGCCCGTCCGTCCGGTCCGCCCGGCGGAACGCGAAAAGCCGCCCCGGGGAGGACGGGGCGGCTTTCGATGGGCGTCCGGCCGTAACGAGACGGACAGGGCCGGACGCCGGGAGGATCGTCTGCGGTGTCGCCGGCTCAGTGGCAGGACTTGACGCGCTTCCAGACCCAGATCTTGTTGCCGCACTCGTCGTAGCCGCCGAAGACCTTGATCTTCTTCCAGTGGCAGACCTTCTCGTAGCGGACGTAGTCGTAGCCGCCGTGGTGGGACTTGTAGCCGTTGGCGCTGGCGGGGGCGGAAAGGGCGGCGCCGGCAGTGACGACCGTGGCGAGGGCGATGATGGCGTTGCGGATCATGGTCGGGCTCTCCTTGGTTGACCAATGCCGGTCTCGGTGACCGATGCCCGGAGAGTGAAAGGCCGAGAGCCGTTTTTGCGCGGAAGGCCGAAAAAAAACTCGCGCCGCCGCCGCCGCCGCTGCCGCCCCTGCCGTCGCACGGATGCGGCCGGCACGGCGCCGGACGTCGCGGGCGAGGGCCGAAATGCACCTGCCGGAACGTCGCGCCGCCTGATCTTTCGGCCGCACCGGGGCCGGCGATCCGATCACCGAATGTTTTGCTTTTCCGACTAGCCGCAAATCTTGCTTCGTCGTAAGAATCCGCCCGGGGCAAAAGCTGAAACGGGGGGTCGATCCGGTGACAAGGTTCGGCGGTTTTGGTCTCGGGGTGCTTGCGATCCTCGGCGGTCTCGCCACGGGAGGCTCCGGCGCCCTGGCGCAGGCGAGCGGCGAGCGCAACGTCGTCGTCACCCGCGATGCCGATTATTTCGGCCGCGACTACGACGTCCTCAAGAACACCGATCTCGACGCCTGCTCGGCGGCCTGCAAGGCCGACCAGCGCTGCAAGGCCTTCACGCTGAACGAAAAGACCCGCTGGTGCTTCCTGAAGGAAGGGGTCGGCGAGTTGCGGCACGTCGCCGGCGCCGTCTCGGGCGAGATCGTCGCGCCCCCGCCGGTGGACGAGGCGAGCCTGAAGGCGCGGGCGAAGGAACTCGACTTCATGCCCGCGGCCGCGGTCACCTCGGCCGACCGCTACCGCCTCGAACTCGCCGGCGCCGAGCGCGACAAGGACCTCGCGGCAAGGCCGACGGCGGCTCTTTCGGGCGAGGCCGTCTCGGCTCTGACCTTTCCGGACGCCATCCGGCTCTGGCAGGAAGTCCTGAAGCGCCAGCCGCTCGACCAAGCCGCCTGGCAGGGGCTCGCCGACGCCGCGCTGGCCTTCCAGCCGACCGAATACGACCAGCAGCAGACCAACGCCAAGCTGCGCAAGGACGCGGCGGTGAACGCCTATCTGACCGCCGCCGACGATGCCGGGCGGGCGAAGGCGCTGGCGGCGGTCGCCGGGACCTATGTCGGCGAGGAGAACTGGAAGCTCGCGATCCGGGCCTACCGGCGCAGCATCGCGGCGGTCGACGACCCGGAGGTCGCGGCCCGGCTCGATTCCGCCGTCGCCGCCCACGGGTTCCGCATCAGCGAGCACACCGTCGACAACAACGCCGCCGATCCGCGCATCTGCCTGGTTTTCTCGGACCAGCTGTCGCGCAAGCTGACGACCTCGGAAAATCCCGGCGACTATCTTTCCGTCGAGGGCGGCGAGACGCTGCCGGTCAGCGCCGACGGCAACCAGATGTGCATCGACGGCGTCAAGCACGGCGAGCGCTACCGCATCGTCGCGCGGCCGGGCATCGCCTCGATCGACGGCGAGACGCTGGCCAAGCAGGCGGATCTGTCGATCTACGTCCGCGACCGCGACCCGTCGGTGCGCTTCGCCACCAACGCCTACGTCCTGCCCGCCGGCGGCAATGCGACGATCCCGGTCGTCACCGTCAATGCCGACACCATCGAGGCGAAGGTGCAGCGCATCGGCGAAAGGGGGCTGGCCGGCCTCCTGTCCGGCGAGACCTTCCTGAAGGCGCTGTCGCAGTATCAGGTCGACGACATCTCCGGCAATTCCGGCGAGGACGTCTGGAGCGGCACGGTCGCCGTGCGGCGCCAGACCAATGCCGAGGTGACGACGGCGATCCCGGTGGCCGAGATCGTCAAGGACATGCAGCCGGGGGTCTACGTGCTCTCGGCCAGGGCGAAGAACGGCCCGCAATACCAGGACACGCTGGCGACCCAGTGGTTCGTCGTCTCCGACATCGGCCTGTCGACCTTCTCGGCGAGCGACGGTTTCTACGTGGTCACGCGGTCGCTTGCGAGCGCCGCGCCGCTCGGCGACGTCTCGGTGGAGCTCGTTGCCGCCAACAACCAGATCCTCGGCACGGCCAAGAGCGACGCCGACGGCCATCTCAGGCTTCCCGCCGGCCTGATGCGCGGCACCGGCGGCGACCGGCCGGCGCTGCTCGTCGCCAGGAAGGCCGGCGACTTCGATTTCCTCGCGCTCGGCGATTCGCCCTTCGATCTCACCGACCGCGGCGTCGAGGGCCGCGCCCCGGCAGGCCCGGTCGACGTCTTCCTGACCGCCGACCGCGGCATCTACCGCGCCGGCGACACGGTGCATTTCAACGCCCTGTCGCGCAGCCCGGCCGGCGAGGCGATGCCGGGCCTCGCGCTCACCGAGATCGTCAGCCGGCCCGACGGGGTCGAGTTCTCGCGCCAGAGCGTTTCCGACTTCGCCGCCGGCGGCTACGCCTTCGAGCTCGCCGTCCCGGCGACCGCGATGCGCGGTCTCTGGAAGGTGGCGCTCCACACCGATCCGAAGCAGCCGGCGCTCGCCGAGACGAGCTTCCTCGTCGAGGACTTCGAGCCGCAGAAGATCGACTTCGACGTCGCGACTAAGGCCGATGCCCTCGATCCCGCAGAGCCGCCGACGGTCGCCGTCGACGTGCGCTACCTCTTCGGTGCGCCGGCCGCCGATCTGGAGGTGAACGGCGAGGCCGTCATCTCGGCCTCCTCCGGCATCTCCGCCTATCCGGGCTATGCCTTCGGCCTCGCCAGCGACGAGATCACCGCGACGCGCCAGGCCTTCGACGCGGTTCGCACCGACGAGGACGGCAAGGCGGAGCTGTCGCTCGCCGCCTTCGAGCCGCCGGCGACGACGCGGCCGCTCTCCGCCGAGCTGGAGATGCGGGTCGTCGACGCCAGCGGCAAGCCGGTGGAGCGGACCAGGGCGCTGCCGGTCGCCGGCTCGGCGCCGAGGCTCGGCATCAAGCCGCGCTTCGACGGCGCGGTCGCGGACGGGGCCGAGGCCGGCTTCGACGTGATCGCCATCGATGCCGCCGGCGGGCGGGTCGCCGCCCCGGCGCTCAAATGGGAGCTGAAGCGGGTCGAGATCGACTTCCAGTGGTACCAGAGCTCCGGCTCGTGGAACTACGAGCCGGTGAAGACCTCGGCGCGCATCGCCTCCGGCACGCTCGACGTCGCGAAAGACGTGCCGGCTTCCCTGTCGCTGCCGGTGGAATGGGGCGAATACGAGCTTTCCCTCGTCGATCCGGCGGGCACGGCGATCCCGGCGAGCGTCTCCTTCGACGCCGGCTGGTACGTGGCGACCCGGTCGCTCGACACGCCGGACGTCGCCAACGTCTCGCTCGACAAGCCGTCCTACCGGCTCGGCGACACCGTGAAGGTGAAGATCGAGCCGCGCTTTGCCGGCAAGGCCGAGGTCTTCGTCATGGACGAGCGGATCATCGACCGGACGACGGCGGAGATCCCGGCCGCGGGCGGCACCGTCGATCTGAAGGTCACGCGCGACTGGGGCCCGGGGGCCTATGTCGCGGCGGTCGTCTACCGGCCGATGGACCTCGGCGAGAAGCGCATGCCCGGCCGGGCGATCGGCATCGCCCATGTCGAGGTCGAGCCCGGCGAGCGGGCGCTCTCGGTGGCGATCGACGCGCCGGAGAAGATCGAGCCGCGCCGGACCCAGGAGATCGGCCTGACGATCGGCGGCGTCGCTGCGGGCGAGACCGCCTATGTCACGCTCGCCGCCGTCGACGTCGGCATCCTCAACGTCACGTCCTTCGAGCCGCCCTCGCCGAAGGACTACTATTTCGGCCAGCGGCGGCTCGGCGTCGAGATCCGCGACATGTACTCCAAGCTCATCGACCGCATGGCCGGCGCCCCCGGCACCGTGCGCTCGGGCGGTGACGCCGGGGCGAGCTACGAGAGCCCGCCGCCGATGGACGAACTCGTTTCGCTCTATTCCGGGCCGGTGGCCGTCGGGCCCGACGGCAAGGCGACGGTGGCGCTCGACGTGCCGGATTTCAACGGCACGCTGAAACTGATGGCGATCGCCTGGTCGAAGTCGGCCGTCGGCGAGGCGAACCGCGACATGATCGTGCGCGATCCGGTCGTCGTTGCGGTGTCGCGCCCGGCCTTCCTCGCGCCCGGCGACACGTCGCGCCTTGCCGTCGACGTCACCCATGTCGAGGGTCCGGCCGGCGGGGCGACGCTGTCGCTGCGCGGCGGCGGCTCGGTGGCCTCGCTCGGCGACAATGCCGAGACGAAGCTGACGCTTGCCGACAAGGGCCACGAGCGGGTGCTCGTGCCGGTGACGGCCGAGGGCGTCGGCGACGCCACCATCGAGGTGGCGCTGACCACGCCCGGCGGCGACACTTTGCGCAAGACGGTCGTCCTGCCGGTGCGCTCCAACGCGCCGAAGGAGGTCGCCAAGTCGCGGCTGACGCTCGCCGCCAATGGCGGCCGCCTCAGTCTCGATCCGCAGCTCTTCGCCGGCTACGTGCCGGGCACCGCCTCGGCGACGATCTCGATCACCGGTGCCGCCGAGTTCGACGTCGCCGGCGTCGTCCGGGCGCTCGACCGCTACCCCTATGGCTGCACCGAGCAGCTGACCAGCCGGGCGATGCCGCTGGTCTATCTCGACCAGACGATCCTTTCCGCCGGTCTCGGCGGCAGCGAGGACGTGAGGAAGCGCGTCGACACCGCGATATCGGGGGTGCTCGCCAACCAGGCCTCCAACGGTTCCTTCGGGCTCTGGGAGCCGGGCTACGGCGATCTGTGGCTCGATGCCTACGTCACCGACTTCCTCACCCGGGCGCGCGAGGCCGGCTATGCCGTGCCGGAGGAGGGCTTCATCCTCGCCATCGATAATCTGAGGAACAGCCTCGCCTATCTGCCGGAACAGCCCGACTGGGGCCCGGTCGCCTATGCCTATTACGTCCTCGCCCGCAACGGCCGCACCTCGATCGGCGACCTGCGCTACTACGCCGACAACGAGCTGTCGAACTTCCCGACGCCGCTTTCCAAGGCGCAGATGGCGGCGGCCCTGGCGCTCTACGGCGACCGGATGCGGGCCGAGCGGGTGTTCCGCGCCTCGGTGGACGACACGATGGAGCCTCGCTCCAGCCTGAGGCGATCCGACTACGGCACGGCGCTCCGCGACGACGCGGCGGTGCTGACGCTGGGGCTCGAGACCGCCGTCGACGGCGTTTCCTTCGACACGCTGGTCACCAAGGTGAACGCCCAGCGCCAGAGCCAGCGCTACACCTCGACCCAGGAGGACGCCTGGTCGCTGCTCGCCGCCCATGCGCTTCTCGGGCGCAATCCGCCGAAGCTGACGGTTGCCGGCAAAAACGTCGACGGCCCCTATTCGGCGTCGCTCGACGCCGACGGCCTCGCCGCCGGGACGGACATCGCCAACCGCGCCGACGCGCCGGTGGCGGCTGAGGTGACGATCCGCGGCGTGCCCGAGGTCGCCCCGCCGGCCTCGAGCGCCGGCTATGCGATCGCCCGCAGCTACTACACCCTCGACGGCAAGCCGGCCGATCCCGGCAAGATCGGGCAGGGCGACCGGCTGGTGGTCGTCGACGATGTGACGCCGGTGGATGCCGGTCCGGCCCGGCTGATGCTCGACGATCCGCTGCCGGCCGGCCTTGCCATCGACAATCCGGCGATCCTGCGCTCCGGCGACGTCGCGGCGCTCGACTGGCTGGAACTCGCCGGCGATGCCGCGCACACCGAGTTCCGCTCCGACCGCTTCCTCGCCGCCATCGACCAGGGCAGCGACGACACCGCGACGCGGCGCTTCGCCTATATCGTCCGGGCCGTCGCACCCGGCGAGTTCGAGCATCCCGCGGCGACAATCGAGAACATGTACGATCCCTCCCGGCGCGGCCGCACCGATGCCGGCCGCGTCACGGTGATCGGGCCGCTGAAGTGAGGCGAGGCCCTCGGCATCCTGCTGGCCGGGCCGACCGCGCAGCGCTGCCGGCTTCGGCCCGCGCGGGGAGGGGCAGAAGCACCCTCATCCTGAGGTGCGAGCCGAGCGTAGCGTTGCCGGCTTCGGCCGGCGCAGGGAGAGGCAGAAGCAGCCTTATCCCGAGGTGCGAGCCAGGAGCAGCGTTGCCGGCTTCGGCCGGCGCGGGGAAGGGCAGAAGCACCCTCATCCTGAGGTGCGAGCCGAGCGCAGCGCCGGCGAGCCTCGAAGGGCGAGGGGCTTCTGCGGCGCACCCCCCTCTGCCCTGCCGGGCATCTCCCCCGCAAGGGGGGAGATCGGCCGACATCGAAGCCGGCGCCAAGCGATCTCCCCCCTTGCGGGCGAGATGTCGGCGAAGCCGACAGAGGGGGGTAACGCGGCGACCATCGAGGCGGCCGGGCCGACTCTTTCGCCCCGCGGGGGGCCGCTGACATGTCGCCCCGCCGGCGTCTCGCCCAGTTCTTGCTGTCCGGCCTGCTCGTCCTCTTGATCGCCGGCCTCTCGGGCTATTCGGCCTTCGAAAGGGCGGTGGCGCGGCGGGTCGCGGCGCTTGCGGCGCCGGCGACCGGCGTCGAGGTGGTGGATCGCGACGGCCGTCTCCTGCGCGCCTTTCCCGTCGAGGGCGGCCGCTGGCGGCTCGCGGCCACCGGCGGCGACGTCGACCCGCGCTTTTTGAAGATGCTGCTCGCCTGGGAGGACAAGCGCTTCCTCGACCATGGCGGGATCGACGGCCAGGCGCTGCTGCGGGCCGCATGGCAGTCGGCCCGATACGGCCGCATCGTCTCCGGCGGCTCGACGCTGACGATGCAGGTGGCGCGCATGCTGCTCGACCTGCCGACCGGCAGCTTCCGGGCGAAGCTCGAGCAGATGCTGACGGCGGTCGCGCTCGAGCGGCGCTACGGCAAGGCCGAGATCCTGTCGCTCTATCTCAGCCTCGCGCCCTATGGCGGCAATGTCGAAGGCGCGAGGGCGGCCTCGCTGACCCTGTTCGGCAAGGAGCCGCGGCGGCTGACGGCGGCCGAGGCGGCGTTGCTCGTCGCACTGCCGCAGTCGCCCGAGCGCTACCGGCCGGACCGTTTTCCGGCCCGCGCCGAGGCGGCGCGCGACCGCGTGCTGCGGCGCATGGCCGAACTCGGCGTGATCGACCGGCGCGAGACGCGACGGGCCGAGAACGAGGCGCTGCCGAAGCTTCGCGGCGCGATGCCGCTGATGGCCGCCCATCTCGCCGACCGGCTGCACGCGGCAGATCCCGCGCGCAGCCCGATCGCGCTCACCATCGACGGCCGCCTGCAGGCCCGGCTCGAGGCCTATGCAGCGGACAAGGCGAAGACGCTGAAGAGCCCGCTGTCCCTGGCGCTCGTCGTCGCCGATCTCGCCACCGGCGAGATCCTCGCCGAGGTCGGCTCGCCGGATTATTTCGACCGATCCCGCCAGGGCTTCGTCGACCTCTCCCAGGCCCGGCGTTCGCCCGGCTCGACACTGAAGCCGCTGATCTACGGCCTCGCCTTCGAACGCGGGCTCGCGCATCCCGAAAGCCTCGTCGACGATTCGCCCGGCGGCTTCGCCGGCTACACGCCGCAGAACTTCGACCATCAGTTCGAAGGCATCATCACGGCCCGCCGGGCCCTGCAGCTGTCGCGCAATCTGCCGGCGGTGGAACTGCTCTCGGAAGTCGGGCCGAGCCGCCTCGTCCAGCGCATGCGCCGCACCGGCGCCGAGCCGGAACTCGGCGACCGCTCGCTGCCGGGCCTCGCCATCGGGCTCGGCGGCCTCGGCCTGACGCTCGAGGATCTGGTGCGCATCTATGCGGCGATCGGCAATGGCGGGGTCTCGGCGCCGCTGCATGTGGAGGAGGCGGCGGAGCCGGGGCGGCAAAGGCGGATCCTGAGCGAACAGGCGGCGTGGTACGTCACCTCGATCCTCGCCGGCGCGACCTCGACCAGCAAGGGCTCGCCCGGCGAGATCGCCCACAAGACCGGGACCTCCTTCGGCTATCGCGATGCCTGGACGATCGGCTACGACGGCCGCCATGTCGTCGGCGTCTGGCTCGGCCGGCCGGACGGCGCGCCGGTGCCGGGGCTCGTCGGCCAGGATGCGGCGGTGCCGGTCATGCACGACGTGTTCTCGCGCATCGGCCCGGTGACGCGTCTCGCCGGGCCGCCCCCCGGCATCCTCGCCTCGGCCGGCGCCGGCCTGCCGCCGCCGCTGAAGCGGGTCGGACGGGCGGCGGAGCGCCGCCAGGCCGGGCTCGCCCCGGAAATCGTCTATCCGCCGGCCGGAAGCCGCGTCGAGCTTGCCGCGGGGCTCGGCGGCGACGCGCCGCTCTATCTGAAGGTCCGCAACGGCCGGCCGCCCTTCACCTGGTATGTCGACGGCCTGCCGGTCGATCGCGGCCAGCTGTTGCGCCAGTCGGTGTTCCGGCCGAGGGAGCCGGGTTTTCTGGCGATCTCGGTGGTCGACGCGACGGGCGCCGCGGCAAGCGCCGACGTCTTCGTCAAGTGACGACCGCGAGGGATGGCCGTGGCGCGTCGCCCGCCCGCGACGTTCCGCCGTCCGGCGCCGCGTTCCGACAGGGCTTGAGCCCGGAGGGCGGCCGGACTACTTAGCCGCTGTCGAAATTCCGTCGCCCGTCCTCGATGACGAGCGATTCCTCGCGACCGTCCCGATTGCGCGCTCCTGCGCGGGGCGTCTTCCGAACGGGACCGAGCCGACCGCATGATGCGATCACAGCGGCGCGCCAACCGCGCCATCTTCCTCGCCGTCGCAGCCGGCTTCGTCATGCTGGCCGTCGCGGCGGCGGCCGTCGTCTGGGCGTTTCAGCGGGCCCAGGACTACAGCGAGCTCGTCGCCCACACCATCGAGGTCGAGGCCGCGGTGGCCGATCTCAATCGCCTCAACGAGCGGATCGAGACGGCCCGGCGGGGCTACCTGCTCGAGGGCGACCCGCGCTTCCTCGACACCTTCGAGGCGACGGCGGCGGAAATTCCCGGCCAGATCCAGCGGATCGCCGAACTGACCGCGGACAATCCCGAGCAGGTGAAGCGCATCACCGACTTCCGCGGGTTGACGGACCAGTATCTCGGCCTGATGCGGGAATCGATCGCCGACAAGCAGGCCGGCGGCTCGGGCGTCAAGGGTGCGAGCCTGCTCGACGAGGAGGACATTCAGGTCGTCCAGCGGCTGCGCGATCTCGCCGACGAAATGAGCCTCGAGGAACGCCGGCTGCTGATCGCGCGCGAGAGCGACGAAAAGCGCAGCGTCTATCTGTCCACCGTCATCGCGGTCGCCGCGGCGGTGACGCTGATCCTCGTTGCGCTCGGAACGATCTGGGCGACGCGGCGCACGCTGCGGGCCCTCGCATCGACCGGCCAACAGCTGCAGAACCTCAACGAAGACCTCGAATCCGCAGTGCTCGAGCGGACGGCGGAGCTGCAGCGGGCGAATGCCGAGATCCAGCGCTTCGCCTACATCGTCTCGCACGATCTGCGCTCGCCGCTGGTCAACGTCATGGGCTTCACCGCCGAACTCGACGCGGCGATCAAGCCGCTCGGCGAACTGATCGACAAGGCCGAGGAGGCGGCGCCGGAGATCGTCACGGACGAGACCCGCTATGCCGTGCGCGAGGATCTGCCGGAGGCGATCGGCTTCATCCGCACCTCGACCGAGAAGATGGACCGGCTGATCAACGCGATCCTTCGCCTGTCGCGCGAGGGGCGGCGGGTGCTGGCGCCCGAGGCGGTGGACATGAACGCGCTGGTCTCCAGCATCGTCGACAGCCTGCAGCACCGGATCGACGAACTCGGCATCACCGTCGAGGCCGAGCCGGTGCCGACCGTCGTCACCGACCGGCTCGCCGTCGAGCAGGTTCTTTCCAATCTCGTCGAGAATGCCATCAAGTATCTCAAGCCCGGCCGGCCGGGCAGGATCACCGTCAGGGGCCGCAAGAATGCCGGCCGCGTGCTGATCGAGGTCGAGGACAACGGCCGCGGCATCGATCCCAAGGATCACGAGCGGATCTTCGATCTTTTCCGGCGGTCGGGAACGCAGGATCAACCGGGCGAGGGGATCGGACTTGCCCATGTCAGGGCCTTGGCCTACCGGTTGGGCGGGACGATCAGCTGCGAGTCCGCGCTCGACGAGGGCGCGACGTTCCGGCTGTCGCTGCCGACCGCACTCGCACCGCAACAGGGGTCGAACACGTGAGCGCACATCAGACCGTCAACATCGTGATGATCGAGGACGACGAGGGCCACGCGCGGCTGATCGAGAAGAACATCCGCCGCGCGGGCGTCAACAATCCGATCCGCCACTTCATGGAAGGCACGGCGGCGATCCAGTATCTGTTCGACGCGCCGGACGGGCCGGCGAAGAACGGCCCGGCGCTGGTCCTCCTCGACCTCAACCTGCCGGACATGAGCGGCATCGACATCCTGCAGAAGATGAAGGCGCAGGGCAGCGCGCTGCGGCGCACCCCCGTCGTCGTCCTGACAACCACCGACGACAAGGTGGAGATCGAGCGCTGCTACGATCTCGGCGCCAACGTCTACATCACCAAGCCCGTCAACTACGAGACCTTCGCCCAGGCGATCCGCCAGCTCGGCCTGTTCCTGTCGGTCATCCAGGTGCCGGAGCCGGAGCTGGACTGAGCGTTTTCGATTGCTTTCTCCAACCGGTTGATCCAAAGCCGGTATTTCCTGATTGTCGCGGTGCGTCCGCGGCCGGCGGGAAAGGCCGGATGGGCCCCCGGGCAGGGCTCCGCTGTGAAATCGGGCACTATGCCGCGTGTATTGTACATCGACGACGACGAAGGGCTGAGGCTGCTCACGAGCCGCAGGCTGCGGCGTCTCGGTTTCACGGTCGAGACGGCGGCCGATGCGGATTCCGGCGTCGCGCGCCTCTCCGAAGGCGGGTTCGACCTCGTCGCGATCGACCACTACATGCCGGGTAAGACCGGGCTCGACGCGCTGGCGATGATCGGTGCGTTGGCCTCGCCGCCACCGGTCGTCTACGTCACCGGCTCGGAGGAGACGAGCGTCGCCGTCGCGGCGCTGAAGGCCGGCGCGACGGACTACGTGGTGAAGACCGTCGGCGACGACTTCTTCGACCTCCTCGCCTCGAGCTTCCGGCAGTCGCTGGAACGCCGGGCGCTGCTCGCCGCCAAGGAAGAGGCCGAGCAGGCACTCCGGGCCTCCAACGAGCGCCTCGCGGCGATGGTCAAGGAGGCGAACCACCGGGTCGCCAACAGCCTGCAGATCCTGTCCGCCTTCGTGAACCTCCAGGCCTCGGCGGTCGGCAGCGACGAGGCCAAGAGCGCGCTGCGCGACACCCAGCAGCGGATCGCCGCCATCGCCCAGGTGCATCGGCGGCTGTACAATTCCGACGTCGTCGACACGATCGACATGGCGGAATATCTGCTGCAACTCTCCAAGGAACTCGAGGCGACCTGGTCGACCCCGAAATCTCCCCGCACCGTCGATTTCACCGCCGAACCGATGCGGCTGAAGACCGACCGGGCCGTCTCGCTCGGGATCATCGTCACCGAACTCGTCGGCAATGCCTGCAAATACGCCTATGGCGAAGACCAGGCGGGGGTGGTGCGCATCCGTCTCGTCAAGGAGATGAGCCGCTTCCATCTCAGGGTCGAGGACGACGGGCCGGGCGTCGACCTCGGCGCCAAGCCCAAGGGCACCGGCGTCGGCACGCGGCTGATCCGCGCGATGGCTCAGAGCCTCGGCGCCGAGCTCGAATATGGCGGCGGCCCCGGCGCGCGCATCTGCGTCACCGCCGCGCTCTGATCGCGACGGGCGAGGCCGCCGACGCCTCCGCCGTTCCGAGGATCCGGCGGCGGGCGGCAGTTTCCGTCTGACCCTTTCTCGTCCTCCTGTGCCCGGCCCCGGGTTCGCCGGCCGTCACCGTGACCAGCGGGGCTGGCGCTTTTCCAGAAAGGCCGCGATCCCCTCGCGCGCCTCCTCCGCCTCCCAGGCGTCGGCGAGCCGCGCGATCGTCGCGTCGATGACGGCGTCGTCGATGACCGGACCGAGCGCCCGGGCAAGCCGCTTCGCCCTTCCGACGGCGCCGCGCGGCAGGGCAAGATAGGGGGCGACCTCGGCCTCGACCGCCGCATCGAGTTCGGCGGCCGGAACGGCTCTGGCGACGATGCCGAGCCGCGCGGCGTGCCTGCCGTCGAACGGCCTTGCGTTCATGAAGACCTGACGGGCCCAGCCTTCCCCCATCCGCGCGAGAACGTAGGGGGCGATCGTCGCCGGGATGAGGCCGAGCCGGGTCTCGGTGAAGCCGAAGCGCGTCTCCTCGTCCGCCACCGCGACGTCCGCCACCGATGCAAGGCCGATGCCGCCGCCGAGCGCGACGCCCTCGATCCGCGCGACGAGCGGCACGGCCATCTCGTTCAGCGCCCGCAGCATCGCGGCGAGGCGCCGCGCCTCCGCCATCCGTCCCGCCCGGTCGGCCTCGATCTGGGTCATCATCCAGGCGAGATCGCCGCCGGCGCAGAAGCAGCCGGACGCGCCCGACAGGACGACGACGCGGATCGCCGGATCGGCCTCGGCGCTTTCGGCAAAGTCCGTCAGTTCGTCCATCATCGCGGCCGAGAGCGCGTTCTTCTTCGCCGGCCTGTCGAGCGTCAGCGCACAGACGCCGCGCCCGTCGGTCTCCGCCCGGATCGTCTCGTAGCCGGCCATCTCAGCCCTCCGGCTCGAGGGTGAACAGCGTCGCCCCCTGCTCGACCTGGTCGCCCTCGGCGACCGAAACCGCGGCGACGACGCCGTCGCGGGGCGCCGCGAGGCCGTGCTCCATCTTCATGGCTTCGAGGACCGCAAGCCGCGCGCCCCTTTGGACCTGATCGCCGGCCCGCGCCGAAACCAGCCGCACGACGCCAGGCATCGGCGCGATGACGGCGTCGCCGCTCGTCTCGTCGCCGGAGCCGCCGGGCACGGAGAGGCGGAAGCGATGCTCGACGCCATGGCGCTGCACGGCGACGGCGCCGGCTCCCGCAACGACGAGCGCCGAACGGCGGACGCCGGCTTCGACGGTGACGAGCCGGTCGCCGTGGCGCTCGCAGGTTTCGAGCGTGACCGCGCCGGCCGGCGTCTCGATGCGCCGCGCACCGTTGCCGGACGTCTCGACGGCGACGCGGAGGCGTTTCCCGTCCACCTCGAAGACGACCGACTGGCGCGCGGGTCCGAAGTTTCGGAAGTTCGGGAACGCCGCGAAGGGATCGGCGCTCCTCGCACCGCCGCCTTGCGGCGAAAGCGCCGCGACGGCCGCGAGGGCGAAGTCGATGGCCTCCGGTTCGGGGATCCGCGTCAGGTCCGCCTGCGTGCGGCCGACGAGGCCGGTGTCGACGCGGCCGGCAACGAAGTCCGCATCTTCGGCGAGCCGGGACAGGAAGAGGCGATTGGTGACGCAGCCCGAAACCACCATCGCATCGAGGGCGCGCGCCAGCCGCTGCAGCGCGCTCGCCCGGTCCGGCCCGTGGGCGATCACCTTGGCGATCATCGGGTCGTAGTGCGGCGTGATGACGTCGCCCTCCCGAACGCCGGTGTCGACGCGGATGCCGTCTTCCGCCGGCGGAAACGCCAGGCGCTCGAGCCGGCCCGTCGCCGGCAGGAAGCCGGCACCGGCATCTTCGGCATAGAGCCGCGCCTCGACGGCATGGCCCGAAATCTCAAGATCCTCCTGCCGGAAGGGCAGGGGCCTGCCTTCGGCGACGGCGATCTGCAGAGCGACGAGATCGAGGCCGGTGATCGCCTCGGTGACCGGGTGCTCGACCTGCAGCCGCGTGTTCATCTCCATGAACCAAAAACCGTCCGGCGACAGCTTTGCCCCGTCGACGATGAATTCGACCGTGCCGGCGCCGACATAGTTCACCGCCTTCGCCGCCTCGACGGCGGCCGCCCCCATCGCCGCCCGAAGCTCCGCCGTCATGCCTGGCGCGGGCGCTTCCTCGATGACCTTCTGGTGCCGGCGCTGCAGCGAACAGTCGCGCTCGAACAGGTGGACGACATTGCCGGCGGCGTCGCCGAAGACCTGGATCTCGACGTGCCGCGGATTTTCGACGAACTTTTCGACGAGGCAGCGGGAATCGCCGAAGCTCGCTTCCGCCTCGCGGCGGGCGCTCGACAGCGCCTCGGCGAAGTCTTCCGGCCGCTCGACCCGCCGCATGCCCTTGCCGCCGCCGCCGGCCCGCGCCTTGATCAGCACCGGAAAGCCGATCGTCTTCGCCTGCTCGCAGAGGAAGGCCGGGTCCTGCTCCGCCCCGTGATAGCCGGGAACCACCGGAACGCCTGCCTTCTCCATAAGCGCCTTGGCCCCGTCCTTCAGGCCCATGGCGCGGATCGCGGCCGCCGACGGGCCGACGAAGGTGAGGCCGGCCGCCGCGACTTTCTCGACGAAATCCGGGCTTTCCGACAGGAAACCGTAGCCGGGATGGATCGCGTCGGCGCCGGTCCGCCTGGCCGCGGCGATGATCGCCGCGCCGTTCAGATAGCTTTCCGAGACCGGCGCCGGGCCGATCCAAACCGCCGCATCGGCCATCCGGACATGCATCGCCCCGCGGTCGGCATCGGAGTGGACGGCGACGGTGCGGATGCCGAGGGCCCTGGCGGTGCGGATCACCCGGCAGGCGATTTCGCCGCGATTGGCGATGAGGAGGGTGTTGATCATCCTGCCTCCCGGCCGATGTCGTCGAAGCCGACGCGGCGCATGGAAGCCGGCAGGCGGACGCGCTGGTCGGCGCTGACGAAGACGGTGCAGCCGGCGAGTTCGGCGCAGGCGACATGCAGCGCGTCGGGCAGCTTCATCGACGTTGCGGCGCGGAGCCGGGCAGCCGCGAGGGCGATCCGGCGATCGACGGATATCGGCGGCTGCGACAGCTGGCGGTCGACGAAGCGCAGATAGTCCTCGACCAGGGTCTCGTTCATTTCGCGCAAGGGGCGCGTGGTGCATTCGGCGACGGCGATCTCGCTCGTGACGGCGAAGCTCTCCCCGCCGGCGATCGCCGCCATCAACGCGGACTGTGCGGCCCGCAACGGCCGCGAGCGTTCGAGCAGGCCGATGATCGTGTTGGCGTCGAGGTAGAGCCGTTCGCCGATCAGGCGCATCAATCGTCCCACTCGTCCCGCAGCGCGCGGATCTCCGCGACGATTTCTTCCGTCGTGCGGTTCGAAGGTGCGATCCCCACGTAATCGAGGATCGACCGCCCGTCGTCGTCGAGGCGGGTCGGCAGCTTGGGCCGGTAGCGCTGCTCGATGAGGGCGCGGAGTTCGGCCTCCAGCGATCGGTTGTTGGCGACGGCCGAGCGCTCGACCGCTTCGATCAGGTCGTCGTCGAGTTGTCGCACGATGATTTCGCCCATTGCTCACGTCCTTCGCGCTGGACCAACCTCATCATAGTCCGCGTCCGCGATCCGAAACAGCCGGATATGCCGCCTGCTCATGTTCCCGCCATCACAGAGTCTGCGGGAATTGGGACCAGCTGATTTTCGAAACCCCGACCGTCTTCAGCCTCTTGTCGTCCGAGAGGAAACTCTGGCAGCGTACCAGTCTCGCCGACGCGACATGGATGGCGTCCGGCAAGGCCATTCGATGGAGTGTCCTGACCTGCGCTGCCTCGATGAGCACGGAACGGGTTACGGGCAGGACCTGCAACCAGCTCTGGTCGGTAAACATCGAGAAATAGGCCTGAACAGTTCCCACTTGTCCGTCAGCCAAAGGCTTGACCAGGCATTCCGAAAGCGAAATCTCGCTGGTCACGGCGATCCGCGTGCCATGATCGAGGCTTTCGACGAAGCCGCTCTGGGGCGCCGTGAGGGGGCGGACTGGTTCGGCGAGAGCGATCAGGACATTGGTGTCGAGATAGACAGGCGGATTATCCATCTAGTCTCCGCCTTCGTCGCGGAGCGCGCGGACGTAGGCGACGATCTCTTCAGTGCTCTTGAAGGAGGTCGGAGATGCGCCGGCGCCGATGAGTGAACGCAGCGAGCGGCGCTCGACCGGCTCGCGGACCGCTCTTTCCAGAATGTCCCGCACCTCGGCCTCGGCCGATCGCCCGTTGGCCTTCGCCCGCGCCTTGATCCGGTCGAGAACCGCGTCGTCGATCTGCCTCACCAGCATCTGGCCCACGTCCGCCTCCTCGATATTGCTGTGATATCATAGCCGGTCGCTCACATCCGGAACAGCCCGAAGCGGGTCTCTTCGATCGGCGCATCGAGGCTTGCGGCCAGCGACAGCGCCAGCACCTCGCGGCTCTTCGCCGGATCGACGATGCCGTCGTCCCAGAGCCGTGCGGAGGCGTAGAGCGGGTGGCTCTGCGCCGCGAACATCGCCTCGGTCGGCCGGCGGAATTCGGCTTCGTCCTCTTCGCTCCAGCTCTCGCCGCGCCTTTCCATCGCCTCGCGTTTGACGATGGCGAGCGTCCTTGCCGCCTGTTCGCCGCCCATGACGGCGATGCGGCTGTTCGGCCAGGTCCAGAGGAAGCGCGGCGAGTAGGCCCGGCCGGCCATGCCGTAGTTTCCGGCGCCGTAGGATCCGCCGACGATCATCGTGATCTTTGGCACGGCGATGGTCGCAACGGCGGTAACGAGCTTGGCGCCGTGCCGCGCGATGCCGCCGGCCTCGGCGCTGCGCCCCACCATGAAGCCGGTGATGTTCTGCAGGAAGAGGAGCGGAATCTTCCGCTGCGAGCACAGCTCGACGAAATGCGCGCCCTTCACCGCGCTTTCGGAAAAGAGGACGCCGTTGTTGGCGAGGATTCCCACCGGAATGCCGTGGAGGTGGGCGAAGCCGCAGACCAGCGTCTCGCCGAAGCGCGCCTTGAACTCCCCGAAACGCGAGCCGTCGACGATCCGGGCGATCACCTCGCGGATGTCGTAAGGCGCCTTCGGATCGGCGGGAATGATGCCCATCAGTTCCGCCGGATCGTAGACCGGCGGCTCGGGCGCGGCGACGGCGAGCCGGGCAGGATCGGCGGGGCCCAGATGGCCGACGATCCGCCGGGCGATGGCGAGCGCATGGGCGTCGTCTTCCGCCAGATGGTCGGCGACGCCGGAAAGCCGGGTATGCAGGTCGCCGCCGCCGAGCTCCTCGGCGCTGACCGTCTCGCCGGTTGCGGCCTTCACCAGCGGCGGTCCGGCGAGAAAGATCGTCCCCTGGTCGCGGACGATGACCGTCTCGTCGCTCATCGCCGGCACATAGGCGCCGCCCGCCGTGCAGGAGCCCATCACCACGGCGATCTGGGCGATGCCGGCGGCGCTCATCCGCGCCTGGTTGTAGAAGATCCGGCCGAAATGCTCGCGGTCGGGGAACACCTCGTCCTGGTTCGGCAGGTTGGCGCCGCCGGAATCGACGAGATAGACGCAAGGCAGACGGTTCTCCGCGGCGATTTCCTGGGCGCGGAGATGCTTCTTCACGGTGAGCGGGAAATAGGTCCCGCCCTTCACCGTCGCGTCGTTGGCGAGCACCATGACGGTCCGGCCTGCCACCTTGCCGATCCCCGCGATGGCGCCCGCCGCCGGCACCTCGCCGCCATACATGCCGTGGGCGGCGAAGAGGCCGATCTCGAGAAACGGCGAACCCGGGTCGAGCAGCGCCTCCACCCGTTCGCGCGGCAGCATCTTGCCGCGCGAGAGATGCCGCTCGCGCGCCTTCGCCCCGCCGCCCGCAAGCGCCGCCTCGGCCGCCGCGCGCACGGCGTCGAGCTGTGCCTGCATCGCACGCCGGTTGGCGGCGAAGGCTTCGGAACGCGGTGAGACGGTGGATGTCAGGACGGGCATTGCGCGCTCCCGGGTGTCATCGGATGAGTTCGATCTCGATCCCGAGATCGACGTCCTTCCAGGCACGGTCCGCCGTCAGGGCTCGGGTTTCGCCATGCTTCGCAAGAGCCAGGCAGGCGCGGTCCGCAAGAGAGAATCCGAGGCTCCGGGTCGCCGGACGAAACGAGGCGGCGAGAAGGGCCAGATCGAGATCGAAATCGACGATGATCAGCGGCAGTTTCGTCACCGCTGCCCGCGCCGCCTCCGCGTCGAAGCCGCGATCCATCAGCTTCGACACCGTCTCGCAGACGTTCACTGTCAGCATCCGTGCATTCGACAGGTATCCTTCCACGACGTCCGCGCCCCGCTCGCCCTGAATGAGGGCCAGAACGGCCGACGTGTCCAGAACGATCACCGGGAGTGGCTCTCGTCTTCGCGCCGTGCTTCTTCACGCCGCTCGGCGATCAGTTCATCGACGGGCGAGCCCGTGCCCCTGTCGAACCGTCGCGCCATGGCCTGAACATGGCTGACGGCTCCCTTGAGGGAGAGGATGCGCAACTCGCCGTCGACGACCTCGGCGCTCACCGGTTCGTCGTCGCCGAGAAGCATGGCGGCGCGCATTTCCGCGGGTATCACCAGGCGCCCATCCTTGCCGATCGTCAGCCGCATGGTCGGCACCGATGCAAAGCCCTCTTGCCTGTCCGAATGCCTCTCCTCAAAGGCCCGCTTCCAATAGGCATACTGCGTCGAGCCGGTATTGGGGTTGCCGCCCTCGGCGACATAGGCGTCGATCACCGACCTGCGGTCGGCGCGGCGGCCGAGCTTTTCGCTCAGCGCGTCGGCGATCTCCCAGACGCGGCCGGTCTTGGAGGTCGATATCGCCCGCTGCGATGGGGACGGGATCGTCGCGCGTGACATCGTATTCCTCCATGTATGGATGATGGCATAATCTATACATTCTCGCCCTAAGCATCAAGGCATCTCGGCCTTGCCGGCCTGCGCCGCCGGACGAAAGGTGCCTCAACGCGTCTCGGCAAACAGCTCCCGGCCGATCAGCATGCGGCGGATCTCGCTCGTCCCGGCGCCGATCTCGTAGAGCTTGGCGTCGCGGAGCAGCCGCCCGGTCGGATAGTCGTTGATGTAGCCGTTGCCGCCGAGCGCCTGGATCGCCTGCAGCGCCATCTGGGTCGCGGCTTCCGCGGCATAGAGGATGCAGCCGGCGGCGTCCTTTCGGCTCGTCTCGCCGCGGTCGCAGGCCGCGGCGACGGCATAGACATAGGCCCGCGCGGCGTTGGTCTGGACATACATGTCGGCGAGCTTCGCCTGCATCAGCTGAAACTCGCCGATCGCCTGGCCGAACTGTTTTCGCTCGTGCACGTAGGGAACGACGACGTCGAGACAGGCCGCCATGATGCCGACGGGGCCCGCCGCAAGCACGACGCGCTCGTAGTCGAGGCCGCTCATCAGCACCTTCACGCCGCCGCCGACCTCGCCGAGGACGTTGTCGTAGGGCACCTCGCAGTCCTCGAAGACCAGTTCGCAGGTGTTCGAGCCGCGCATGCCGAGCTTGTCGAGCTTCTGGGCCGTGGAAAAGCCGGCCATGCCCTTTTCGATCAGGAAGGCGGTGATGCCGCGCGGTCCGGCGGCGGGATCGGTCCTGGCATAGACCACGAGGGTCGAGGCATCCGGTCCGTTGGTGATCCACATCTTGCTGCCGTTGAGGACGAAGCGGTCGTTCTTCGGCTCGGCCCTCAGCTTCATGCCGACGACGTCGGAGCCGGCGCCGCTCTCCGACATCGCCAGCGAGCCGACATGTTCGCCGGAGATCAGCTTCGGCAGATATGTCCGCTTCTGGTCCTCGGTGCCGTTGCGGCGGATCTGGTTGACGCAGAGATTCGAATGCGCGCCGTAGGACAGCCCGACCGAGGCCGAGGCGCGCGAGATCTCCTCGACGGCGACGCAATGCGCGACGTAGCCGAGGCCAGAGCCGCCGAACTCTTCCTCCACGGTGATGCCGAGGAGACCAAGGTCGCCCATCTCGCGCCACAGCTCGTTCGGAAACGCGTTGGTGGCGTCGATCTCGGCGGCCCGCGGCGCGATTTTCTCCTGCGCGAAGCGCCGCACCATGTCGCGCAGCGCCTCGATCTCGTCGCCGAGGGCGAATTTCATCGTCTGGTCGAACATCGCGGCTTGCCTCCCCGGGCGCCGTCGCGGGCCCCGCGGCGCCTCCTTGGCTCGGCTTGTCTCGGGCCCTGTTTGCATCTAGCCTTCGTTGCAGCGATCGTCCATTCGCCGGCCCTGCCGGTCGCCGGTGCAGCGGCGAGGCGGCCGGCCGAGACGGGCGTCGCCGGGAGGCTGATGTGGCGGAACGCGCGCATGTCGTGGGGCGGACGGACGTGCCGCTCATCGAGCGGACGATCGGGGCGTTCTTCGACGAGACCGTCGCGGCCCGCGGCGACGGGCTCGCCCTCGTCTCGCGCCATCAGGGCATCCGTCTCAGCTATGCCGAACTCGGCGAAAAGGTCGACAGGCTCGCCTGCGGGCTCGCTCGTCTCGGTCTAAAAAAGGGCGATCGGGTCGGCATCTGGGCGCCGAACCGTGCCGAATGGGCGATCACCCAGTTCGCCACCGCCAAGGCCGGGCTTGTTCTCGTCAACATCAATCCCGCCTATCGGCTCACCGAGATCGAATTCGCCCTGAACAAGGTCGGCTGCCGCGCCCTGGTGACCGCCGAGCGCTTCAAGTCGAGCGACTATGTCGCGATGCTGCGCGAGCTCGCGCCCGAGCTCGACGAGGGCGCCGTCCCGCTCGCTGCGGCCCGCCTGCCGGCCCTCGAATTTCCGATCGTCCTGTCGGAAGATGCCGCCCCGGGCTTCATCCGCTTCGACGACCTCCTCGCCGAACCCTCCGGAAACGAGCGTGCCGCCCTCGCAGCGCTCGGCGAAACGCTCGACCGCAACGATCCGATCAACATCCAGTTCACGTCGGGAACGACGGGAACGCCGAAGGGCGCGACGCTCACCCATCGCAACATCCTCAATAACGGCTTCTTCGTCGCCGAGGCGATCGGCCTGAAGCCCGGCGATCGCCTGTCGATCCCGGTGCCGCTCTATCACTGCTTCGGCATGGTGATGGGCAATCTCGGCTGCCTTACCCACGGCGCCGCGATGGTCTATCCCTCCGACGCCTTCGAGCCGGGCGCGGTGCTGAGCGCCGTCGAGGCCGAGGGCTGCGTCGGCCTCTACGGCGTGCCGACGATGTTCATCGCCGTGCTCGACCATCCGGACCGCCGGTCCTTCGATCTTTCGAGCCTGCGCACCGGCATCATGGCCGGCAGCCCGTGCCCGATCGAGGTGATGAAGAAGGTGGTGGGCGAACTCGGCATGGACGACGTCACCATCGCCTATGGCATGACCGAGACCTCGCCGGTCTCCTTCCAGATTTCGATGGACGATCCGATCGAGCGCCGCGTTTCCACCGTCGGCCGCGTCCAGCCGCATTGCGAGGTGAAGATCGTCGATTTCGAGGGAAGGACGGTCGCCCGCGGCGAGACCGGCGAGCTCTGCACCCGCGGCTATTCGGTGATGAAGGGCTACTGGGACGATCCGGCGCGCACCGCCGAGGTGCTCGACGCCGAGGGGTTCATGCACACCGGCGATCTCGCCACCATCGACGCCGAAGGCTACGGCAACATCGTCGGCCGGTCCAAGGACATGGTGATCCGCGGCGGCGAGAACGTCTATCCGCGCGAGGTCGAGGAGTTCCTCTACGCCCATCCGAAGATCCGCGACGTGCAGGTGGTCGGGGTGCCGGATCCGAAATACGGCGAGGAGCTCTGCGCCTGCGTCGTCGCGGCCGATCCCTCGCTCACCGCCGAGGAGGTGGTCGGCTTCTGCCGCGGCAAGATCGCCCACTACAAGATCCCGCGGCACGTCGTCCTGGTCGAGGCCTTCCCGATGACGGTCACCGGCAAGATCCAGAAGTTCGTGCTGCGGAGCGAGATGGCCGAACTGCTCGGCCTGACGGCCGAAAAGACCGCCTGATACGCGATCCGTTCGACCAGAGCGGGGCTCGGATCAAGCCCGCGCGGCGAATGAGCGCCGTTGTTTCCGGCATCACGACGTGATCTGCCAAAAACCGTATGAGATCTTTCGCCGCCCGCGCCGGCCTTTTTCGGACAGGTCTCATTCCCCCCGGCGCCGGCCGGCCGGCGTATCTGCGGCAGCCGGCGGACGGGCGATCGGCACCCGCCGCTGCGGGCCGGCCGAGACCGGGGCAAATTCCGCCTCGTCGGACCGCACCTCTTCCAGCAGCCAGTCGCGGAAGGCCCGGATCTTCGGCACGTTGCGGCGCGCGCTCGGATAGACCAGGAAATAGAACTGGCCTTCCTCGGCAGCCGCCGGAAACGGCTGGACCAGCATCCCCGCCGCGATTTCCTCGCGGTAGAAGGCCGGCGTCAGGATGGCGACGCCATGGCCGCCGATCGCTGCCCGCGCTTCCAGATGCTGGTCGCCCATGCGCGTGTCGGGATGGGCGGTCGGCTCGAAACCCTCGACCCCCATCGCGTCGAACCAGAGCGGCCACCAGCGGTCGCCGGGGTCGATCAGAATGAGCCTCAGAAGATCCGCGGGGGTTTCGAGCGGCCCCTTCGTTCCGGCGAGCTTCGGGCTCAGCATCGGCGTGAAGTCCACCGGAAACAGCGGGTGCACCTCCAGCCCCGGCCAGTCGCCGAGGCCGCTGCGGATCGCGACGTCGACCTCGTCGCGCTGGAAGTCGGCAAGGTCGCGCGTCGCCCTGGTCCGGACGGCGATCGCCGGATGGCGGATCTGGAAGCGGCCGATGCGCGGCGCCAGGAAATGCGCGGCAAATGTCGGCAGCACGCTGATCGAAAGGAGGCCCCCGGCGTCGGATCGGGCCGCCGCGAAGGCGTCGGCCAGCCGGTCGAGCGCATCGCTCGCCGCCGGCGCGAGCCGCCGGCCGGCCGGCGTCAGTTCGACGGCGCGGGTGCGGCGCAGGAACAGCGGCGCGCCCAGCCGTTCCTCCAGCAGCTTGATCTGATAGCTGACCGCCGCCTGGGTCATGCCGAGTTCTTCGCCCGCGCGGGTGAAGCTCAGGTGGCGCGCCGCCGCCTCGAAGGCGCGGATGGCGGCGAGCGGCGGCAGGTCGCGATGGCGCATGCATCAATCCTCCTTATGCATGCTGCGCCAGGTTTCGTTGGTCCGCAAGCCGTCGCCGCGCCAGGATAGGCCCATCGCAACAAGGACATGGCGGCGCCGCGCGCGTCGCGGACGGGATTTTCCATGACCTGGCTCCCAAAAACCGGGCACGCGATGCTGCGTGCCTTCGCCAAGCTCTCCGCAGCCGGCGGGAACCCCCGGCCGAGGCGCATCGCGATCACGCCGGAGACGGCTCCCGAGGCACTGCTTCGCGATGTCGGCCTGATGGACGGGCGGGGTCCCCGCCGCGGCGCGGCATCGGATGCGACGATCCGCGGCCCCTGCCGTAAACGCCGATAAAGCCGAAGGTCCTGTCGTCCAGCGAATGATGCTCTCCCGGCGTGTGGCGAGGGAGGCATGAGAGACGTGCCGCAATCCTGCCTCTCCGCCGCGCCGTCACTCGGCAAGCAGCGCGAAGGTCCCGAAGGCCGGCACCTTGATGCCGAGGCGGCGGATGTCGACCCCGGCGACGAGGCCGAGGAGGTTGATCTCCAAACCGGTCTTCCAGCCGGCCGAGATCCCGGCATAGCCGAACAGCGAGGCGTGGACGTCCCGCCCGTCAGGATCGACGAAGACGAGGCTTCCGTCGGTCGGATAGTCGCGGCCGACCGAGACCGGCGGCAGCACCGCGTCGATTGCCGGCACGTGACGCATGACATGCGCGACGAAGGAGTTGGAGTTCGGGCCCGGAAAGATGTGGTAGCCGCCGCGCATCGCGAAGGGATAGTCGGCGATCGCCGCCCGGATCTCGGGGATCAGCCGTTCGGCCGCCGCGCCCGACGCCTCGAACACGACGTGCGGCTCGTTCGAATACCACACCCCGTCGGGCGGGAAGGCGTCGCGGTGCACCGGCATGCCCCAGCCGACCTTGTCCCAGCGCTCGTAGGGGCGGCCGCCCTCGTCCTTGACGACGATCCAGGCATGTTCGGCGACGGCACCCTTCAGGCCGCCGGTGCGGGCCGACATGACGTAGACGCGCGCCTCCGCGACCTCTCCTGCCGGGGGCAGGAGGCCGGAAGACGACCAGTCGGCCGTGCGCCAGGACGTCGCGTGATCGCCGAGATACCAGAGCGCCGCCGATGCTGCGGTCGGCAGGAGGAAGATCGCGACGAGGCCGGCCAGCAGGAATTTCAGGATCTTCATCGTCCTCGTCTCGGCGATCGCCGGAGCGGCTCGCAGGCCGGCCCTCTTGCGCTATCTCTGCCGCGGGCAGCAACCTTGCAAGGGCAGGTCGAACCTATGGTCAATCCGATCCTCGTGGAAGTCACGCGCGGCGAACGTGTCGAAAGTTTCCACCGCGGCGCCTATGCCCTCGTGGATGCGGAGGGAAAGCTCGTCGCGGCCGCCGGCGATGTCGACTGGCCGATCTTCCCGCGCTCGGCGGTCAAGCTCCTGCAGGCGATCCCGCTCGTCGAGACCGGCGCCGCCGCCCGCTACGGCCTCGACGACGGCGACCTTGCTCTCGCCTGCGCCTCCCATTCCGGCGAGCCCGCGCACGTCAGCCGCGCCGGCGCGATGCTGGCGAAGGCCGGGCTCGACAAGGAGGCGCTGGAATGCGGCAGCCACTGGCCGGGAGAGGCGGACGTCGCGCGCGACATGGTGCGGCGGGGCGAGACACCCTGTCCGCTGCACAACAACTGCTCCGGCAAGCATGCGGGTTTCCTGCTGGCGGCCGTCCATCGCGGCGAAGAGACGGCCGGCTATGTCGGCCCGAACCATCCGGTGCAGCTGCGGGCCAAGGCGGTGATCGAGGACCTGACCGGCCACAGCCTGAATGTCGACGTCTGCGGAACCGACGGCTGCTCGATCCCGACCTATGCCGCGCCGCTCCGCGATTTCGCCCTTGCCTTCGCCAAGATCGCCTCCGGCCGCGGCGTCGAGCCGCAGCGGGCCGAGGCCGGACAGGCGCTGATGCGCGCCTGCATGGCCGAGCCCTTCGAAATGTCGGGCACCGGCCGCGCCTGCATGGCGATGATGGAGGCAGCGCCCGGCAAAGTCTTCGTCAAGACCGGCGCCGAGGGCGTCTTCTGCGGCGCGCTGCCGGAGCTCGGCCTCGGCTTTGCGCTGAAGATCGACGACGGCGCCAGGCGGGCCAGCGAGGCTCTGGCGGCGGCGGTCCTCGCCCAGGCGCTGGAGGGCGGGGACGCGGGCCTCGCGGAGGCCTTTTCGGGAATGGCACGCCGCAGCGTCGAGAACTGGCGCGGCACCCGCACCGGCGAGATCCGCACGGTGCTGCCGGCGGACTGAGGCCGCGGCGACGTCGCCCGGCGTGCGGCGCTTCTCGGCGGCGGCCTGCCGGCTCCGTGGCGCGTCGCGGCCGCTGCGGCGGGACTCTTCCGGGCGCGGTGCGGCGGGCAGATTGTCGCATTCCAAGTAAATGTCGAAAGATGCTTGACGTATCGGCCGAAGAGCGTAGTCTTCGAATTGTCACATCAACCAGGCGGGAGGTTGAAATGGAGCCACCCCAGCAGGTCGCCGCATAGACGTCATTGCCTGACGCACGGGGCTTTGACCAGCGGCACAGCACTGTCGGGTTTCGGGAGGCGGCCTACGAGCCGCGGGAGCCGTGAAACAGGCTCGACCTTTCGCCGCCTCCTGGAATGCTTGCGAATTTCCTTCAAGGTCGTTCCATACGCGCGACAAGCGAGAGCATTTCTCGGTTGCGAAGGCGGGATGGCTTGGATGATGCTTGAATGATACTTCAGGTGTCGTTTTATATTCTGGATACTGTTTGTCTTTTTGGTCGCTCGCGCCTTTGAGGTCGGGCGGCATGAACGACGTGGTTCACGTCCAGGCTCGGCTGTCGAGGCTTTGCGGTCTGCGTCGCAGTCTGCGCCGCAGGTTCTCTCAACCAGCCAGTCAGCCCAACCAGCCGGCTATCCCCAAAAATCCGCATGACCCGACCGGCCGGAAAACCCGCACAACACACCACAGCCAGCGGACCGCCGCCGGCCCATCGCTGCCGGCTCCGTACAGTGGACGGGCCATGGGCCCTCGGCCAGTCTCATACCAGATTCGGGTGATCAGGTCGGCCTGACTGGCTTGGGCCACCATGTAAAGCTTGTATGCGCCGCGACGGTTTGGCGTTGTTGGTCGAGTTCGCGGCAGCGTTTTTCGAGAACGAGCTCGA
>NZ_JAFMPY010000038.1 GCF_017353515.1 Jiella sonneratiae | reverse complement strand
ACCCAGCGTTCCGAAAAGGCCAGGATCTCCGCCACCTCTGCCCGCGATCGACCCTTCGCCAGAAGCAGGATCGTCTGGAAATGGTTGCGCTCGACGACGTCGGCGGCGTCGCGAAATCGCCGTTCAAGCTCATCGATCGTCAGCGGCTCGGGACTGAACGCCATCAAAGGCCTCCTTCAAATCGCTCCCATCAAGCCTATGAAATTCGAGCCCAAGCGGGAATCCTCTGAATCAATCCCCCGAATTCGGTATCAGGCCCCGCGGCGATCGAGCGCGCGTTCGAGCGCCGCGATCAGCTGGTCGGTGGCGAAGGGCTTCTTGATCGCCTCGACGTCGGTGCCGACGTCCTGCGGCAGTTCCAGCTTCTCGCCGTAGCCGGTGACGAAGACATAGGGGATCCGCGCCTTTTCGAGCAGCGGTGCCAGGGGGAAGCTCGTCTCGCCGCCGAGATTGACGTCGAGCAGCGCGACGTCGATGGTCTCGCTTTCGATGATCCGCCGTGCCTCGCTGACGCTCATCGCGGTGAGGACGTGGGCGGCTCCGCTGTCGACGAGCATCTGCTCGGCGTCGAGCGAGATGATCATGTTGTCCTCGACGATGAGGGCGCGCTTGCCGGCGAGGCGTGATTGCGCGGCACCCGCGCTTTTGTCGGTCCGCAAGGGCTTGCCTTCTTCGTTTCGGGGGTGGGCCGCCTCGCCCCCTTCCGGTGCGAGCCAGAACGTCCGGGGCGGCAGGAGGAAGCGGCCCCTGACCCCGGCGAGATGATAGTCGATCGTCACCTCGCCGCCGAGGTCGTGGGGGATCGAACGCTCGATGATCGTCGTGCCGAAGCCGCGGCGCGTCGGCGGCTGCACGGCCGGGCCACCGCTCTCGCGCCAGCGGATCTCGCAGCATTCGTTGTCGTCGACCCGCCACTCGACGTCGACATGGCCGAGCGAATCCGACAGGGCGCCATATTTGGCGGAATTGGTCACCATCTCGTGGAAGACGAGGGCGAGGGTCGAGAAGGTCTTGGCCTCGACCAGCACCGGGGGGCCGTCGAGATGCACCCGGGTGACCTTGTGGCCGACATAGGCCTCGATCTCCGTCTGGATGATCGATCGAAGGCTCTGCGCCTGATACTTGTCGTCGGTGATCTGGTCGTGGGCCCGCGCCAGCGCCTGGATGCGCCCGCCGATGATCGCGGAAAAGTCGTCGATGCTCTTGGCGCTGACCCGGCTCTGGACGACGAGCGCCCGCATCAGGCTGAGGATGTTGCGGACCCGGTGATTGAGCTCGGCGATCAGCAGTTCCTGGCGCTGGGTGGCGAGCGTCTGCTGGCGCTCGGCCTCCTCGTTGAAGCGCAGCAGCACCTCGAGGATCGAGACACGCAGCGCCTCTGCCGCCTTCAGCTCCGAGGACAACCACGGCCGCGACTTGCCGCGCACCGTCTCCTGCCAGGCCTCGAAGCTCTTGCGCGGTGTCAGGCGCGGCCCGTTCGGCCCGAATTCGACCGGCTTCTCGTCCGGCCGCCCGGCCCAGGTGACGGTCTCGACGATCTCCTTGCGGAAGAAGATGAGGTAGTCGCGGGGCGAGCGCGAGATCGGGATGGCGAGGAGCCCCGCCGCCCGGTCCATGAAGTCGTGGGCCTTCGGATAGACCGAGGAGAGGTCGTCGCTGGCATAGACCCGGCTCGCCGAGGCGCGGTTGAGAAACCGCGTCAGGCCCGGCATGTCGTCGGGAAAAGGGCAGCGTCCGACGGTGCGCACGACGTCCTTTGCCCAGATGGCGAAGCCGTCGCAATGGATGAGTTCGCGGAAGTCGTCGGCAAAGTCGATCAGTTCTTCCATCGTCGGCGAGGTGGCGACGAGCCGGCCGACCACCCGGTCGTGGAGGTCCCGGGCCTCTTCCTCGACGCGGCGCATCTCCTTCGACAGCCGGCCTTCGATGACCAGCGAGATCACCTGCCCGAACAGCTCCATGGTGGAGCGCATCTCCATCGAGAGATGCCGGGGATGGTAGTGATGCAGGGCGAACAGCCCCCAGAGCCTGTCGTCGATGACGATCGAGATCGAGAAGGAGGCGGAAACCCCCATGTTCTTCAGATACTCGACATGGATCGGCGAGACCGCCCGCGTCACCGACAGCGACAGGTCGAGCGGCTCGCCGGTCGGGCCGGTGGGCGGCACGATGTCGACGTCGGTCGAATCGACGTCGGAAATGATGCGCACGCGGTTGCGCAGATAGAGCTGGCGCGCCTGGCGCGGGATGTCCGTCGCCGGGTAGTTGAGGCCGAGAAATGGCTCGATGTCGCGGTTGAGCGCCTCGGCGACGACGGCGCCCGAGCCGCTGTCGTTGAAGCGGTAGAGCATGACGCGGTCGAAGCCGGTCACGGCGCGCAACTGCCGCACGCATTCGTTGAACACCGCGTCGCTCGTCGTCGAGCGCTCGATGCGCGCCATCATCGCCTTGATCACGGCGCCGGGATTGCCGTTGCCGAAGGTCTCCTCGCGCGCCTCTTCGAACTCGATGACGATGGAAGTGGAGGAGATGTGAATCGCCGCGTCGAAGCGGCGGCCGTCGCCGAAGAGTTCCGAGCCGAAGAGCCGCTCGGATCCGGCATTCGGCGCAAGCAGCTGCAGCTTCCCGCGCACGGTGTGCATCGTTGCCAGCGGCAGCACCTGGTTCAGCGGCAGGCCCAGCAGTTCGTCCGGCCGGCGGCCGAGAATGTCGGCGATGTTGGCCGAGACGTGCTGGATGATCCAGTCCATCGAAATGGCGAGGAGGTAGCCGAAGCTCTGGATGCGCCCGAGCTGGTGGATCGGTTCGCGGTCGCAGTTCGACAGGTCGACCTGGTCTGGGGAGGGACCGAACGAGTTCATCGCGCCCCCACCTCACGGCCGCCGTGAACTTCCATGACACGGCCGTCGACCCGTGCGCCGGCATGCCGCATCGAGGCGCTGCGTCTCGGCGAAAGGACAGGCGCGCCGCGCGCCGAGGCGGGGGCCGGAGGGAAGCTGGAAATCTCGTTCATCGAATTGCGAAATGTACGTCCTTTGATGCACTTACAAGTCCAAGGCGACGGCGGGTGCGACGCCGTCTCCCGAAAAGTCTCTTTGGATCTTGAAAAATCTGGCCGTTCGCCGCCGGCACGGCGCACGCGTTTTTTCGTCGCAGGACCCTCAACGCATCCGGGCCGCGACGGATCCTCGTCCCGCGCTTCGCACGGGCTCAAACCAGATAGACCCGCGCCACGCTTCGGACAGTGTTTTGCGTGTGGAAGCCGCGGCATTGCGTCGAATTGATGTTTAGCCGGGAACGAATGACAAAAAACCGCGGCAACGGCACCAACCGCCACGTGCGACGACTGGATCAAACGTCGTTCGGTGGTTCAGAACCTGTCGCGCAGCGAAAACCACGTCATGGCAAGAAACAAGAGTGGCGCCCTCAACTTTCGACCGCCGGGAAATGCCGGAATGTCGAGCGCCTCGAAATCCGCCAGCCGGTCGCGATTGCCGGCGACGCGCTCGGCATAGAGCCGGCCGGCGAAATTCGCCAGCATGACGCCGTGGCCGGAAAATCCGCCGATCGTCGTGACGCCGGGCGCGAGCGTCCTGACGAAGGGCAGGCGCTGCATGGTGATGCCGACCGAGCCGCCCCAGGCATGGGTGAGGCGGATGCCCTTCAGATGCGGATAGACCTCGGCGATCTGCCTGCGGATGTGGCGGGTGATGTCGCCGGCTTCGGAGGTGTAGGCCTCGCGCCCGCCGAACAGCAGGCGGCCGTCGACGCTCTTCCTGAAGTAGCGCACGACGAAGCGTGAATCGTCGCAGGCTTCGCCGCCGGGAAGGACGCCGGCGTCCTGGGCCAGGGGTTCGGTCGCGCCGATGAAGGAGCCGATCGGCATGACGTGCGAGTCGATCGCCTTGTCGAGCCCGGGGCCGTAGGCGTTGACGGCATAGAGCACGCGCTCGGCGGAAATCTCGCCCCCGCCGGTCGTCGCGACGATGCGGCCGGCGTCGCGGCGGGTGGCGACGACCGGCGTCTCCTCGAACAGGCGGGCGCCGCTTTCGGCCGCCACCCTGACGAGGCCGACGATCAACTTCAGCGGATTGACGTGGCCGGTGCCGGTGTCGCGGATGCCGCCGAAATAGCGCGACGAGCCGAGCCGTTCGGCGGTCTCGGCCCCGTCCATGTAGCCGACGCTCCGATAGCCGTAGCGCTCCCGCAGGGAATCGACCTGGCCGCGATATTCGGGGAGGTAGGAGCGCTTGTGGGCGACCGAGAGCTGGCCCATCCGAAGATCGGCGTCGATGCCGTTGGCGGCGATGAATTCGAAGAGATGCGCCTTGGCCTCCTCGGCGAGGTCGAACAGCGCCTTGGAGCGTTCGAAGCCGTAGAGCGCCTCGACCTCGCCCGGCCAGATCCGCTGGCCGGTGCCCATCTGGCCGCCGTTCCTGCCCGAGGCGCCGTCGCCGAAGCGGTGCGCCTCGACGAGGACGACGTCGACGCCGCTGCGCGCAAGGTGGATGGCGGCGGAAAGGCCGGTGAAGCCGCCGCCGACGACGAGGACGTCGGTGCGCACCGGCCCTTCGAGGCGCGGATGGCGCGGCCGCTCGACCGTGTCCTGATAGAAGCTGCGGCCGGGGGCGATCGGCGACAGATGGGCGTCCATCGTGGCGGACCTTCGGCTGAGGCATGATCCCGAAGAGCGAGAATCGCCTCTCGGAGAGGATCGTGCGGACAAAAGAAGACAAAGAACGGGGCAACGAGCGAAGCCCGTCACGTCCCGTTCGAGACGTCAGACCTGGAGAAGAAGGAACTCCCGCTCCCACGGGCTGATCACCTGCATGAAGGTCTCGTGTTCGCCGCGCTTCACGCCGGCATAGGTGCCGACGAATTCGCGGCTGAACACCTCCCGGAAGTGTTCTTCGGCCTCGAAGGCGGCGACGGCCTCCAGCAGACCCCGCGGCAGCTCGATCTCGCCGTCCTCGTTGACGGTGAGGTCGGTCGGCTCGCCCGGCGACACGCCGCCCACCATGCCGAGATAGCCGCAGGCGAGCGAGGCGGCGATGGCGAGATAGGGATTGGCGTCGGAGGAGGGGAGGCGGTTCTCGACCCTTCGCCCGGCGGGATCGGAATTCGGCACGCGGAAGGCCGTCGTGCGGTTGTCGTAGCCCCAGGCGGTGTTGGTCGGCGCGCCCATGCCGTAGGTCAGCCGGCGATAGGAATTGACGTAGGGCGCCATCATCAGGATCGCCTTCGGCACGTAGTGCTGCATCCCGCCGAGGAAGTTGAGGAAGAGCTCGGAGGCGGTGCCGTCGTCGTTCGAAAAGACGTTCTTGCCGGTGCGGGCGTCGACCACCGACTGGTGGATGTGCATCGCCGATCCCGGCTGGCCCTGGATGGGCTTGGCCATGAAGGTCGCATAGATGTCCTGGCCGAGCGCCGCCTCGCGGATCGTCCGCTTGAACATGAACACCTGGTCGGCGAGCTCCAGCGGATCGCCGTGCCTGAGGTTGATCTCGAGCTGGGCGGCGCCCTCCTCGTGGATCAGCGTGTCGATCTCGAGCCCCTGCGCGTCGGAAAAGTCGTAGATGTCGTCGATCAGCTCGTCGAACTCGTTGACCCCGCCGATGGAATAGGACTGGCCGGACTGGATCTGGCGGCCCGAGCGGCCGATCGGCGGCACCAGCGGATAGTCCGGATCGACGTTCTTGGAGACGAGGTAGAACTCGATCTCCGGCGCCACCACCGCCCGCCAGCCGCGGTTTTCATAAAGCTGCAGCACCCGCCTGAGGACGTTGCGCGGCGTGTAGCCGACGGCGCTGCCGGCATGGTCGACGAGGTCGCAGATGACCTGGGCCGTCGGATCGTTCTCCCAGGGCACGAGGCACAGCGTCGAGAGATCGGGCACCAGCTTCAGGTCGCCGTCGTTGGGCGAATAGCGGAACTCGCCGCTTTCCTCCGGATATTCGCCGGAGATCGTGTGCATGAACAGCGCCGAGGGAAGGGCGAGGGAGGTGTTGGCGACGAACTTCTTCGCCGGCATCATCTTGCCGCGGGCGACGCCCGCGAGATCCGGCGTGATGCATTCGAGATCGTCGATGCCGCGCAGCGCCAGCCACTCGCGCGCCTCTTCCATCGAGCGCACGCCCCGGCGGGATTCGAGAAAGGCGCGGGTCTCTTCCGGCGAGAGTTTCAGATGGGCGAGGTCGCGCTTGACCGGCATCGGCGCGCCCTTGATCGGGCTGGCCTCGTTGCCGCCGCCGCCGGCCGGCCGGCGCCGCGCATCGATCCGTTCGGGCGTCGTCGGACGGGAGGAGCCGGGTTTTTTCGGTATGGACATGAATGCCTGTCTGCTGGGCCTGAGGGGCTTGGCAGGCAGGATACAGGCTGGGACGGAACGAGGGAAGGGACGCCGCGCCTTGGACGCCGCGCCTTGCAAGGGACCGGGGGGCGCCGCCGAGGCCGGGCGCCGGGCGGCGCTCAGCCGGCAGCCGCCGCAGCAGCCTTTGCGACCGCGGTCGCGGGGAAAAATCCGTCGCCTATGATGCCGGCCCTGATGATGCCGGCCGGGACAGACCGGCGCGTCCTGCGACCGCGCGGCGGGCGGCCGGATCCCGGGATAATAGACGCAGGCGCGCTCAGGACTCGTGCGCGTCGGGCCGGCCGAGCGAGGCTGCGCGCCTGGCGTCGGCCATCATGCCGGAATGCGCGCCATCGCCGGCGGGCGCCGCGTTCCGGGCGGCATGCCAGCCGTCCATCCATTTGCCCCGCAGGTCGGAGCCTACCGGATACTGGCAGGACGACATCGGGTGATTGTGTTCGAAGGCCATCCGGCCCTGCGCGTAAGCGTCGGTCGTCATGTTTCGTCTCCCTTCGCTGTCGTTTTTCTTTGGTCTTTGCCGGTTCGCGGAAAACCTGGGCCCGGCGTCGTCGGCGGGCGTTCGGGCCAACGGCTCGACCTGGTCTCCGCCGACGTCACTACGATAACACCTTGCCCGGGCAGCCGTTCCCGAAGACGCGCGGCGCCATGTCCCACCGCCATTTTTCGATTGCATCGGCCGCCGCAGTCGCCACGCGCCACGCGGCGAAAACGCCCCGATCCGACCAGCCCATGACGGAGCTGACCGGATCGGAGGCGAAGCATTCGTGGTATCCTCATCGCCGCCAGTCCAGCGCGGTGGCGATGCCCGGCAGGGACCGTCGACCCTCAGAAGGGAATCGACAGATTGGCGCCGATCGAGGCGGAATACTGCAGGGTCTGCTCCAGATGCGACGCTTCGGGCGAGTATGAAGCCGGATTGTTCGCGACCAGGCCGGACGCTGAGCGCGGATTGACGATCTCGTAGGTATCGTTGCGAACGCCGACGCCGCCGTAAATGCCGAGCTTGGACTTGCCGCCCGCGGGGATGAAGTTGAATCCGACCCGCAACTGTCCGACACCCGCGATGTCGCTGCTCGAATCCGAAACCGCCAGCGGATTGGCGAAGTTCGAAGCATTCTGGAAGGCGTCGAGCTTGCCGTGGGCGTAGACGACGGCAGCCTGCCCTTCCACGAAGGCCTCGACGTTGGAGGAGAGGTCGAAACTCTTGCGTGCCGCGACCATCGGCCCGACCGACCCGATGTCGACGTCTTCGTGCAGGAAGGTGAAACCGCCGTTCTGGGTGTTGATCGTCGTGTTGAGATCGATCCCGCCATAGGAGGCAAAGACACCGAATGCGACGTCAGCGCCGAAGTAGGACTGCGGAAGCCCGTAGCCGATGCTGCCGTCGAAGCGCTTGTATTCCAAGCTTGCATTGACGTTGTAGGTGGTGCCGAAGCCGCTGTCGATCGCACCGGGAGACGGGGCGCCGGTTATCGGGAGGACATCGAGGAACGGCACCGGGCCGGCGGTGGGAAGGCTGCCGTCGTCGATCTCGGCTCCCTGGGTGTAGACGCCGTTGAATCCGAGATACAGGCTCCTGGATGCGCTGAGCGACGACCAGATGTCGAAACCACCTTCGACGCCGACACGGCTGAGGTCCCGGCCGTCTTCGGCCTGACCCAGGAAATTGAACGGGGCATCGTCGATCACGGTCCCGTAGCCGTTGACGATGTCCTGGTTGAGATAGGCCGCGCCGATCCTCACGTCGGCGATCGAATCGGTGGTTTCGATTGTGACCGCCGTCGGAGCGGGTTCGTAGCCTACGACGTCCGCCGCCTTCGCCTGTCCGGTGACCAGTCCGGCCAGTGACGCGGCCGCAACGTAAATGTGCCTCGTTTTCATGGATTGCCCTCCAGCATCGAATGACGGGTCGACCCTAAATTCTTGCAGGAGCGTTGCCAGTGCGGGAAAAGCACAGCCATCCAGATCAGATGACGCAGCGTCGTGAATGATTGCTGCGGGTATTGTTGGCCGTCCGTCTGCTATTCAAAAAAGTCAATCATTTAGCGATTGCGAAGCGCAATGATTGCTCTATTCTATAAATCGCATAAGCATATCCGGGCCGATAAAGATCGAACCGGTGTGTTACCGATGCAACTCATTGTAGGGGAGGCGTCTTTTCGCCCGATGCTGCCATCATCGCGACAGGGGCTCGAACGGCGAAGCGAAAATACTCTCTGAATACGACAGTTATTGCAACGATTGGATATGAATATTTCTCCCGGCGCGGCGGTTCCGCCTGATCCGGCGGAGCGATCGCGCGAGTAATGATCCGGCGGGGGAAACCGTTACCGCAAGAACCCGGCGAAGCGCACGACGTCCTCTTCGCTGGTCGACCAGCTGGTGACGAGGCGAACGAGGGTTTCGTCTTCTCCGGCGAGCTCCGGCATCGAATGCGGCGCGTTCCAATCGTGGAAGACGGCGCCGGCCTCGCGCATGCGGGCCGCGAGATCCTTCGGCAGAACGGCGAAGACCTCGTTGCTCTGGGTCGGCCAGGCTTCCCGCGCCGCATTCGAGGCTGCGAGGGCCTGGCGCAGCCGGTCGGCCATGCGGTTGGCGTGGCCGGCCATCCGGAGCCAGAGGCCGTCGTCGAAATAGGCCATGAACTGCGCGGCGACGAAGCGGGTCTTGGAGAAGAGCTGCGCCCCGCGCTTGCGGATATAGGGAAACTGCGTCGCCTTCGCGGGATCGAAGACGACGATCGCCTCGGCACACCAGCAGCCGTTCTTGGTGGCGCCGAACGAAAGGATGTCGACGCCGCGCTTCCAGGTCATCTCGGCCGGCGAAAGGCCGGTCGCGACGAGGCCGTTGGCAAAGCGCGCGCCGTCCATGTGAAGCGTCAGGCCGCGCTCGTGGGCGATCGCGGCGATCGTCTCGATCGTCTCGGCCGCATAGAGGGTGCCGGCCTCGCCCGGCTGCGAGATCGACACGGCCATCGGCTGGCCGGCATGGACGAAGTCCGGCTTGAAGCGGGCGATCTCGCGTTTCAGGTTTGCCGGGTCGATCAGCCCGTCCGGGCCGTCGACCGGCGCCATGCGCGCCCCATGGGTGAAGAATTCAGGCGCGCCGCACTCGTCCTCGACGACATGCGCCTCGCGGTGGCAGAGGACGACGCCGCCCGGCCGGTTGACCGAGGCCAGCGCCAGCGAGTTCGCCGCCGTGCCGGTGCCGACGAAGAACACGGCGACCTCGCGCTCGAAGATCTCGTCGAAGCGCTTTTCCACCGCCTTGTCGAGCTCGCTGGTGCCGTAGGCGCTGGCCATGCCCTCGCTGTATCGGGCGAGCGCGGCGTTGACGGCCGGGTGGGCGCCGGACCAGTTGTCGGAAGCGAAGATCATGGGCTCGACGCCTATACCGCAGCGCGGCGAAGGGCAAGCACGGCGGTGGCGGCCGGAAAACTCGCTCGCGCGAAGCGACCGGCCGTTCGCGACGCCTCGGTCTCCCGGGCAGGGCAACGACAAACCCAGTCGCTCCGCTCCGCCCCGAAATCGGGCGATCACCCTGGCCCGGAAAGACAGCGATCCGCTGGGTCGCCGCCGAACCTGGCGGCCGCGCGACAGGCGCCGGCGGCCCGCCCCGGCTTCCTACTTCGCGATCTTCTCGCACTCGGCGACGGTCGTCTTCGCCGTTGCCTCCATCATCATCATCTTGCCGTCCTCGCCGCTCATGAACAGCATGCAGTGCTCGACCGGCTTGCCGTGCTTCATCATGGCGTCCATCATCATCTTGTCGTCCGACATGGTCGAGCCCATGTGCCCGTCCGGCATGACGGCGTAGACCTCGCCGGCCTTCATCATCGTCATCATGGCGCCTTCCATCGGCATGGCGTCCGAATGCATCGCGTCGGACTTCATGCCGTCCGAACCCATCGTGTCCGACTTCATCGTGTCGGGCGCCATGGTGTCGGTCTTCATCGTGTCGGTCTTCATCGTGTCGGTTTTCATCGTGTCCTGGGCGAAGGCCGGAACGCTCAGGGCCGTTGCGGCGAGTGCCGCGGCGAGAATGAGGCTGCGCATGGGATGATACTCCGTTGGCGGCGCCGGACCGGCGTCGCTTCGAAGTTCGAAGGCCGCAAACCGCCCGTTACGACATCGGCTGATGGCTGCGATGACATCGTCGTGAGCGCTGTGGCACGGGCCGGCGGTCGGCGCGGCCGCGCGGAGGTTCTCGCGTCTTCAGGGAGCGACGGTGACGTTGGGGGCGCCTGCGGCGAGCGCGCCGCGCCAGCGCCGAGCCGAAATGCTTCACCGGAAACGACACCCCGCAGGCTGTCCTTTCTGCCCGCCCTGTCGGCAGGGGCGTCCGGCGCAGCTCGCGGCGAGGGGAGCCGAACGCCCGTGTCAGTGCGTTAGCGCGAGCACTGCGGCTTGACGTTCATGCACGCGCCGGATGCCTCCCGCGCGACGACCGCGGGCTCCTTGCCGGTGATGTCGATCGAATAGTTGCAGCCCTTCGGCACCGAGCCCTGCGTCGAAGATCCCATGGTGCATTTGTAGCCGCTGACCTCGACGGTGATGGTGCCGGCCTTGGGGGTGAAGCCGACCTCCTGCTCGACCTTGAGCGGCACCGCCCCGCCGCCGGCGTCGACCGACAGGTCGATCACGGCGCGCACCGAGTCGGCCGCCGCCGGCGCGGCCGCCAGCGCGGCGGCGAAGATGCCGGCCGAAGCGAGAACGGCTCCCGTCTTCATGGTCCCTTTGTTCATGGGCCTCGTCTTCCCGACCCGTGTCTTCATGAGAACCTCCCTTGTTGTCGTGACGCCGTCCGGATGGCGGAGGGCGGCGGCAATCTGCAACCGAAGGATGCGTCACTCAAAGCGAAAATGCAATCTTAAGGAGAGTATTGCGGCGAGCCGCGCCTGCGCCTTGCCTGGAAGAAACGCCGGACCGGAACTCTGAGGAATTCGACAGTGACGGCTGCGGCCATCTTGTGGTGAATGGGGACTTCTGCCATATTGCATCGGATAGGACAGTGGTGCTGCCCTAAATTGTCGCCGGATGCAACGAGACGCGGCGGCAGCGCCGACACGGCGCAGGTCCTATCCTGACACGGCCGGGCATGGCAAATGGCCGGCTCGAGAAAACACGGATCCGCCGGACGGGATCGCGGGCATGAGGCCCGGCGGTCCGGTCCGCGACGGGTCGAATTCGCGCGGGCGAGATCCGAACGCGCAAGGACGGGAGACGAGACCATGACGAATGCGACGACGAAGTCGATGCCGGCCGCTCCGGGCGCCGCCGCTTCCGCGCCCGCGAAATACGGTCTTCCCGATCGCCAGGGCCTCTACGATCCGCGCAACGAGCACGATGCCTGCGGCGTCGGCTTCATCGCCAACATGAAGAACGTCAGGTCGCATGCGATCGTCGAGAAGGGCGTCGAGATCGTCCGAAATCTCACCCATCGCGGCGCCGTCGGCGCCGACCCGCTGATGGGTGACGGCGCCGGCATGCTGGTGCAGATCCCGCATCGCTTCTTTGCCGAAGAGATGGCGGAAAAGGGCGTGACCCTGCCGGAGCCCGGCCATTACGGCGTCGGCCACATCTTCATGCCGCAGGATGCCGAGCGGCGCGCCCATATCGAACAGGTGTTCGAGGAGGTGGTGCGCGAGGAAGGGCAGGCGGTTCTCGGCTGGCGCGACGTGCCGGTGTCGAACGAGAGCCTGTCGAAGGCGCCCGAGATCGTCGCGACCGAGCCCGTCCACCGGCAGATCTTCATCGGCCGCTCGGCCTCGGTCGGCAGCGAGGACGATTTCGAGCGCCGGCTCTACATCCTGCGCAAGGTCGTCTCCAACCGCATCCAGGCCGAGACGGGGGGCGAGGACATCGGCTTCTACGTCGTCTCGCTGTCGGCGCGGACCATCGTCTACAAGGGGATGTTCCTCTCCTACCAGCTCGGCGCCTATTACCTCGATCTTGCCGACGAACGCTTCGAATCGGCGCTCGCCCTCGTCCATCAGCGCTTTTCGACCAACACCTTTCCGTCCTGGAAGCTTGCCCATCCCTATCGGATGGTCGCCCACAACGGCGAGATCAACACGCTGCGCGGCAACGTCAACTGGATGGCGGCGCGTCAGGCCTCGGTCGATTCCGAACTCTTCGGCAACGACATCTCCAAGCTCTGGCCGATCTCCTATGAGGGCCAGTCGGACACCGCCTGCTTCGACAATGCGCTCGAATTCCTCGTCCAGGGCGGCTACTCGCTGACCCATGCGATGATGATGCTGATTCCCGAAGCCTGGGCCGGCAACAAGCAGATGGCGGCCGAGACCAAGGCCTTCTACGAGTATCACGCCGCGCTGATGGAGCCCTGGGACGGGCCGGCGGCCGTCGCCTTCACCGACGGACGGCAGATCGGCGCGACGCTCGACCGCAACGGCCTCAGGCCCGCCCGCTACGTCGTCACCGACGACGACCTCGTCATCATGGCCTCGGAGGCGGGAACGCTGGCCATCGACGAGACCAAGATCGTCCGGAAGTGGCGGCTGCAGCCCGGCCGCATGCTCTTGATCGACCTCGAAAAGGGCCGCATCGTCGACGACGGCGAGATCAAGCACGAGATCGCCGGCGCCAACCCCTATCGCAGCTGGCTGAAGAACACCCAGATCATCCTGGAGGAGCTGAAGCCCGTGGCGCCGCGCGCCTCGCGCTCCGACGTCTCGCTGCTCGATCGCCAGCAGGCCTTCGGCTACACCATCGAGGACACCCGCACGCTGATGGCGCCGATGGCGACCACGGGGCAGGAGGCGATCGGCTCGATGGGCACCGACACGCCGATCTCGGCGATGTCGAAGAACTCCAAGCTCCTCTACACCTATTTCAAGCAGAACTTCGCCCAGGTGACCAACCCGCCGATCGACCCGATCCGCGAGGAGCTGGTGATGTCGCTGGTCTCCTTCATCGGGCCGCGGCCGAACATCTTCGATCTCGAAGGTTCCTCGCGCAAGAAGCGGCTCGAGGTGCGCCAGCCGATCCTCACCAACGGCGATCTCGAGAAGATCCGCAACATCGGTCACACCGAGGACCGGTTCGACACCAAGACCATCGACATGACCTATCCGGCCGAACAGGGCGCGGCGGGCATGGCGGGGGCGCTCGACCGGCTGTGCGAGCGGGCGGAAGCCGCCGTCGTCGGCGGCTACAACATCATCATCCTCTCCGATCGCCAGGTCGGGCCGGACCGGCTGCCGATCCCGGCGCTGCTCGCCTGCGCGGCCGTCCACCACCACCTGATCCGCAAGGGCCTGAGGACCGCCGCCGGCCTCGTCGTCGAAAGCGGCGAGCCGCGCGAGGTGCACCACTTCGCCTGCCTCGCCGGCTACGGCGCCGAGGCGATCAACCCCTATCTCGCCTTCGACACGCTCACCGAAATGCACCGCAAGGGCGAGTTCCCGCCGGAAGTCGATCCGACCGAGGTGGTGACCCGCTACATCAAGTCGATCGGCAAGGGCATCCTCAAGGTCATGTCCAAGATGGGCATTTCGACCTACCAGTCCTATTGCGGCGCCCAGATCTTCGACATCGTCGGGCTGAAGTCGGATTTCGTCGCCCGCTACTTCACCGGCACGGCGACGACCATCGAGGGCGTCGGCCTCGACGAGGTCGCCCGCGAGAGCGCCGAGCGCCATCTCCTCGCCTTTTCCGACGATCCGGTGCTGAAGCGTTCGCTCGCCGTCGGCGGCGAATATGTCTACCGCATGCGCGGCGAGAGCCACATGTGGTCGCCCGACGCCGTCGCGACGCTGCAGCACGCGGTGCGCACCGGCTCCTTCGACAAGTATCAGGACTATGCGCGGCAGGTGAACGAGGCGGCGGTCGAGACCTCGACCATCCGCGGCCTGTTCCGCATCAGGTCGGCCGCGGAGGTCGGGCGCAGCCCGGTGCCGCTGGAAGAGGTCGAACCGGCCAAGGAGATCGTCAAGCGCTTCTGCACGGGCGCGATGTCCTTCGGCTCGATCTCGCGCGAGGCCCACACCACCCTCGCCCGGGCGATGAATGCCATCGGCGGCAAGTCGAACACCGGCGAGGGCGGTGAGGAATCGGATCGCTTCGTTCCGCTCCGCGACGGTTCGCCCAACCCCGAGCGCTCGGCGATCAAGCAGATCGCTTCCGGCCGCTTCGGCGTGACGACGGAATATCTCGTCAATGCCGACATGCTGCAGATCAAGGTGGCGCAGGGGGCCAAGCCCGGCGAGGGCGGCCAGCTTCCCGGCCACAAGGTCGATGCGACCATCGCCAAGACCCGGCATTCGACGCCGGGCGTCGGCCTGATCTCGCCGCCGCCGCACCACGACATCTATTCGATCGAGGATCTGGCGCAGCTGATCTACGATCTGAAGAACGTCAATCCCGCGGCCGACATCTCGGTCAAGCTGGTCTCGGAAGTCGGTTGCGGCACCGTCGCGGCGGGCGTCGCCAAGGCGCGGGCCGACCACATCATCATCGCCGGCTATGACGGCGGCACCGGCGCCTCGCCGCTGACCTCGATCAAGCATGCCGGCAGCCCCTGGGAGATGGGGCTTGCCGAGACCCAGCAGACGCTGGTCCTGAACGGCCTCAGGTCGCGCGTCTGCCTGCAGGTCGACGGCGGCCTTCGAACCGGCCGCGACGTCGTCGTCGGCGCGCTGCTCGGCGCCGACGAATTCGGCTTCGCCACCGCGCCGCTGATCGCGGCGGGCTGCATCATGATGCGCAAGTGCCATCTCAACACCTGCCCGGTCGGCGTCGCCACCCAGGATCCGGTCCTCAGGAAGCGCTTCAAGGGCACGCCCGAACACGTCATCAACTACTTCTTCTACGTCGCCGAAGAGGTGCGCCAGATCATGGCCTCGCTCGGCGTCACCCGGCTCGCCGAGCTGATCGGCGAGACCCAGCTCCTCGACAAGAAGGAGCTGATCGACCACTGGAAGGCGCGCGGGCTCGACTTTTCCGGGGTGTTCTTCAAGCCGAAGGGCGCCCCCGAGGCGCTGCGCTGGTCGGAGCGCCAGAAGCACCCGATCGACGACGTTCTCGACCGCCGGCTGATCGCCGAGGCCGAGCCGGCGCTGACCGCCCGCCAGAAGGTCGAGATCGCGACGGCGATCACCAATGTCGACCGCTCGGCCGGCGCCATGCTCTCCGGCGAGGTGGCCAAGCGCTTCGGCCACAAGGGGCTGCGCGACGACACCATCACGGTGAGGCTCACCGGCACTGCCGGCCAGTCGTTCGGCGCGTTCCTCGCAAGGGGCGTCACCTTCGAGCTGACCGGCGAAGCCAACGACTATGTCGGCAAGGGGCTGTCCGGCGGCCGGCTGATCGTCAGGCCGAAGCCGGAAAGCCGCATCGTGCCGGAGGAATCGATCATCGTCGGCAACACGGTTCTCTACGGCGCGATCTCGGGCGAGTGCTATTTCCGGGGTGTCGCCGGCGAGCGCTTCGCGGTGCGGAATTCCGGTGCCGTCGCCGTCGTCGAGGGCGCCGGCGACCACGGCTGCGAATACATGACCGGCGGCGTCGTCGTCATTCTCGGCAAGACCGGGCGCAACTTCGCCGCCGGCATGTCGGGCGGCGTTGCCTACGTCTATGACGAGCTCGGCGACTTCGCCGAACGCTGCAACATGGCGATGGTCGACCTCGAGCCGGTGCCGGAGGAGGACGACCTCCTCGAAAAGCTGCATCACCACGGCGGCGACCTGCAGCACAAGGGCCGGGTGGACGTCTCCTCCGACATGACGCGGCACGACGACGAGCGGCTGTTCCAGCTGATCTCCAACCATTTCCATTACACTGGCTCCGGCCGGGCGAAGGAGATGCTGGACAGCTGGGAGAGTTTCCGGCCGCGCTTCGTCAAGGTGATGCCGGTGGAATACCGCCGGGCGCTGCAGGAGATGGAGAAGATGCGCATGGGCGTCGCCGCGGAATAGCGGCGGAATAGCGGCGGAATAGCCGCGGCGGGCCTCGGCGCCGGCTCGATGAAATGCGGTGCTGTCCCGGGGCAGCGCGTCGTGCCGGCGCTCGTGCTGCCTCGGGCTGCCTCGGGCTGAAGCCCAGATTGCCCAGATTGCCGACCTTCGCCGCCTCTCGCGGCGAACGTCCGGAAGCACGGCTGGCGTCGGCTGTCGTCTCGGGCCGCACCGCGCCGCCGTCCGCCCGTTCGGCGCAGCCGACCGGCAGATCTCGTCGGCGCCAGGTCACCGTTCGAAAAGCGCCGCAGGGCGACGCTTTTGGCTTGTCACGGGAAAGGTTGCGCTGATAAGAGACGCCTCGCCGGCGACGTCGACCCCGTCCCGGCAGGACCGGCGGCACGCCTGAGGCGCGCCCTCGGCAGGGTGATCCGCCGCTCGGCAGGTCATCCGTGCGTCAACCGTGCGGCCAGGCGCGATCAGCGGCCGGCCGCCCGGTTCAAACGCGCCTTTGGAGAGGTGGCAGAGTGGTCGAATGCACCGCACTCGAAATGCGGCATACGGGCAACCGTATCGGGGGTTCGAATCCCCCCCTCTCCGCCAAAAATCTTTCGACATAGCAGACTGTTAGCAGAAAATGCGACTGGCGTCTAAGGCGCCTCCGGCTATGCTGGAACCGAGTGCCGAGCGACAGAGCCACACCCTCGGCACGTCGGGGATGGGGATAGCGATCCTGACGGCGGCGATCGGAGCAAGCCGGGCGAACCCGAGATCCTCCTGTCGCACCTCAGCCAGCGCCGTCGTGGTCCGCCGAAGAACCTGCAACATGATGGTTCGCGGCTGGTCTTGGGGCGCGTCGTTGGACAGGCCTTATTGGAATAGGGACAGCAAGGCCCGTGGCGAGCCGTTTGCAAGCGAAAGAGCTTGGAGGCCGAGCTGCTCCTGCGTCTGGAGCGCCTTCAGCCTCGTCGTCTCCTCGGTCATGTCGGCGTCCACCAAGACGCCGATGCCGCGGTTGGCCGTGTCCGTGAGTTTTTCGAGATAGGTGCGCTGGCTCGCGATCGCGTTCTGCATCGCGCCCATCTTCGCCGCGGCAGCGGTGACACGACCTTCCATCGCATCGACCACTTGGAGATAGATGTCGATCATGCCGTCATCTTCCACGTCGACGTCGAGGATATCGTATGCCGGGAGCGGCTCGATGTTGACGTCGATGTTCGATATCGAAAACCCGGTATGGATCCCCGAGCTTCGGTCGGCCGCGCGGTCGATCGCAAGCCGGACGTTGCCGGCGCCTGACGAATCGATGATGAGATTCGGCACGTTGGTGATGATCGAGGACAGAACCGTGACCATTTCGTCCGCGCTCTCGACGACGCCATCTTTCTGGTTGAGCACCGTCTCGATCGTGTCGCGGTCGATTTCGTAGCTGTATGAATGCCCGTAGACACCAAGGCTGAAGTTGATTTCGACGTCCTGGGCGACATGGAACGCCGAGAAGGACAGGTTCACTTCGGAGGCCGTCGAGCCGTAGTCGGTGAACGGCGTATTGCCGACGCCGCCGCTGCTCGACGTCGTCGTCGCAAAACCCGAGATCGCCATCGATGTCCCCTCGCTGCCAGGCCAGGCCTGCGTGTCGGTGAAATCGATATAGTAAGTGTAGGCGTGCGTGACGGGGTGCTCATAGGTCGACGCTACAATGCTGACATACGGCGCGTCGCCGGCAGGCACCGCCGCGCGGAGCACTGCTGCCCACTCGCCATTCGTCGATACGACGCCCCCGGCACTCGGCAGGACGGTATCGACCAGGGCGCGGTTGATCGTCAGCGTGGTCGTGTGACCCGTTCCGTAGGGCGCTGGGAGATCGGCATTGCCGTCATCCTCTGCGCCGATGGTTACGTCGAACGACATCGTGTCGGAAGCCCCGAAGGTGATCGGCCCGTCGAACAGGAAGATCTGCGTGGCGCGAGAACCGATGCTTGCGGGCCCGTAGGTCTCATAGCCGGTAACGTTCGTCGTCCAGGGATCATAGGAGTCGAGGTGGCGGATTCCGCCGATCGTCTTCGGCGAACGACTGTCGGCCTGCAGGAGCCCTCCACCGTCGGCGTTGAAGAGACTCACCTCGGCGACGTCGACCGACATGGTCGACAAGTCGAGCTTTCCATCCGATCCTCGCTGGATCCCGCTCATGATCTGCGAGAGCCGCAGGTCGTCACTGGCGTTCTGGATGTCCGGGATTTTCGTGTTCAGCCAATTCACGCCTGCGAAACTTGCGGACTTCGCGATGTCCAGGAGTGCGTCCTGGGACGCGGCAATCTCGGACTGGATCTTCGCCCGATCAACGCCGTCAGTCTCGGCAGCGACGATCAGCGACTTGATCCGGGACACGACGTCCAGCGCTGACGTGAGCCCGGTATAGGCCGTGTCGACCATCGCCGAGGCGATCCCGAGCCCGTCCTGGATTGCGGAGATCGACTGCACGTCCGATCGCATCGTCGTCGAGATAGACCAGTATGCCGCGTCGTCTTTTGCGTCATCGACGCGATAGCCCGTTGAGACGTTCTGTTGCGTCCGTTCAAGCGCAGTGGACGTCGATTTCAGGGCCTGGAGCGCCGTCATCGCGGCAAGGTTTGTCATCAAGCTGGTCACGGGTATTCCCGAATCAACGATACTTCGCGTTGAAGCAGATAATCCGATGATCGTTTGCGATTCGTAAAAATGTAAATATCCCATACAGTTGTTAGCAACCTATCAAATTTGGCTGGTTTCACCGTCGCTCGCCTGGGCGATTGAGCACGAGGAGCGCAGCGGCGACAGGATGGCGCGGAAGGCTTTCCGGTTGTATTCTGACTGAAGACAAGCCGGGGAGGAGGCCATGGCTGACAGCGAACGCGTCGCGATCCTGAGGCATGCATATCGATGCTGGGTGGACTGTTCCGGCGCGGACCGAAACGTCTGGCTGGATTTTGCCGCCGACGATCCGGTTCTCCATTCCCTGCAAACCGAGAAGGCCCAGCATCCTTTGGCGATCGCGGATATCTACCGGGGACGCGAGGAGATCGGCGCGTATTTCGACGCGATGGAGCGGGACTGGGAACCTTTGTCCTACGATCCGCAGACCTTCATCGAACAAGGCGACGAAGTGGCGGTCTTCTCGATCGTGAAGGTTCGCGCCAAGGCGACTAACAAGGTCGCACACACATGGCTCGGCCACTGGTGGACCTTCGACGGCAACCGCTTTGCGAAACTGGTCGAGGTCTTCGATGGCACGAGGGCGCTGATGGCGATGACGCCCGACTGAAGCTTTCTCATTGGGTGAAGTGGCAGCTAGTCCTCGACGGTCGGCCAGATCCTACCTCTGGCCACGGATGAGCGGACGCTATTCCAGCTCGACGATCGTGGCTGCTTCGAAGGTGATCAGCTTCTTCGCGCCGCTGACCATGCCGTCGCGATAACGTGGCGTCCCGATCGTCCACTTCAGCCAGCACTCGCGCTTGGGCGCGACGAAAGTGAAGGCGAGGCAGCGGTCATTCTCGACGCAGGCGAGGCGGCACTGATCCTTCGAATAGGCGCCTGCAGCCGGCCGCCTTGATAGGTCTCCGCCGGGCAGATCGACATTGTCGAAGACACTCGCCTTGGGATCAATCACTCCCATGACGAAGGAGCCGGGATCGCGATCCGCACTGGTCAGCAGCTCGCCGGATATCGCCACCATGTTGCCGTCGACGATGCCCTTCTCGGACTTGAGGAAGCAGTTGGGGCCGCTGACGATCCGCTCGTTCGTGTTGAAGGTGAAGGCCTTGCATGTGCCTGTCATCGAAAGGCATTGGCGCGCACAGGCGGCTGCGTCGCCCGTGCGGAGAGATGCGATGTCGCCGCCGTAGAAGTCGAGGCCCGCGTGGAGGGCCATGCGAGTGGGACGCCGAGCATATTCCTCCAGTGCGGACAATCTCGACGTCGAGGCGGCGGGCAAAGACGGAGCCGCGGGCTCACTGGCATCGACGTCATCGCTTTTCGAACCGCCGAGCGCGACGGCGGACCCTCGCGGAGCAGCAGAGGTGGCCGAGACTGGCGCGGTCGCGGCGATACCTTCGCCGTTCTGCCGTCGATTGATGCCGAACTGCTCAACCTCGGCCTTGGTGAAGACATGCATGTCGTCGGGCGGCGTCTTGAACATCGCCGTTAGCACCTCCGTCGGCGTATCAAACCGCCCGAGAACGTCGAGGATGTCCGAGATGGACAGCTGGGCACTGACGAGGTCGGTCGAATCCGACGAAATCTGATGGACGCCGAGTTCGCCATCTGCCTGGCGTTCATGACCAGCCAGAAAGACGAAGGCACAGGCCGAGTAGCAGCCTGAGCCGGCCGGAATGAGCGTGGCGAGTTTTCGCTGATGGACGTCGTCGGCGATCAGGAGGCCGATGGCGACGAGCCCGCCGGGGCTGTCGAGCACGAGGAGCTCCGCCTCGGGGGCCGCAGCGAGAGCCCGGCGGAAGTTGAGCGCGGCTCCGGCGTCGATGGCGCCGCGCATGGTGATGACGTCGGGCGCTGCGTCATCAACCGAAAACGCGCCGAACGCCTTGGTCCCTGCGACGGACGCCGCCGGCGAGAGCACCACCAACGCTGCCAGCAGCCATCCGATGATCCGCAAAATCACGTCATGTCCTCATGCGCTTCACTTCCTCGGGGGCATTGGACATGACGCACCGCCGGGTTGCAATCGGAACCTGACGACGACGTTAAGCCATCCTTGGCACCGGCAAGACCGCGTCCTACGAGGCAACAGTCGCCACATCCTGTGGTGGTTGTCTCGTTGGAGTTCTGAAATGACCTCGTCCATCACCGCCCGCGTCGGGCGGCTTCTCTCTGCTTCTGCTGCTGCATTCCTGGCATCCGTGTCGATCGCAGCAGCCGACGTCCCGACCCGTGGTGAAGTGCAATATCTCGTCAACCAGGCGGCGCATTACTGGCTGATTGACGCCGAGAACCGACTACTGACGGTCGAGCGGTTGCGGCTGCCTCGTGACGAACGTGACCTCGGCAAGGTTTGTGGCTCGATCCTGAAGGTCGGCTCGCCTCGGCTCGACCCTGGCATGCAAAGCTACACCGCAAATCTGAGCATTGATGATGGTGACCTTCGCGTCACCTCGGTGACGGGCTTCTTCATGCCCGTAGACAAGCTGCTCAACGAGTCGATCTGCGACTGACCGGGATAATCCTTGGCGCCGGTGTGCCGCCGTCCTACGCAATCTCCAGTTACCACCGGAGATTGCATATGGCTACGATCCGAAAACTCAGAGGCCGCTGGCAAGCGCAGGTTCGCCGGAGAGGCATGAAGCCTCGGGCCAAGTCCTTCGACACCAAGGGCGAGGCTGAGCGCTGGGCGCGCGATCTGGAGACCCAGGTCGATCGCTTCGGCGCTGCGCCTGACACGAAGATCCTCGAGAGCACGACGCTCGGTGATCTTCTCCGGCGCTACCACTTGGAGGTGACTCCGAAGAAGCGCGGCCACGTGCAGGAGGCCCAGCGCATCGACGTGCTGCTGCAGCATGATCTCGCCCACCGGACGCTCATCGGCCTGTCAGCCTCAGATCTCGCCGCCTACCGTGATGACTGGTCGGGCGGCGCGTTCGATCCCCGAACCATCGACCTGGACGATATCCGGAAACGCGTCGCCAAGCTCGCCCGCCGCCGAACCGTAGCAAAGCAGCCTTCGCCAAGAGCCAGAACCGGATCAACTGATCGCCGCGGCCCAGGCCGGATGCTTACGGCGAGACGGTCGGCAAAGGCCAATCTCAGAACCGTCTTCTGCAGGGTAATTTCGCCCGAAGCCCAGAGTTTCCGCGGGTTTGACGGGAATCCCAGGGCGAGTTCGAACATTTCGTCGAAGGGGCGCTGCGGCTTACCGGATCTTGCCAGTTTCTCCGCGGTGATCAGCTTGTCCTTCTCCAGCTTGGCGATCCGCCGCTCGTAGGTCGCGATGACGGTGGTGTTGGTGGCTTCAACCACGCGGTCGAGAAGCTGCCCGATTTCGCGGTCGAGTTTGGCGGCCTCGTGCCGCAGGGCCGTCTTCATCGTGTCGGCCTGCTTCAGCCGCTGGCCCCAGGCGCTGCGGAACATCGCCGTGATCGTTGCAAACAACGATTTCGGCCGAAATGTCGCGATCTCCGCCTCCATTTCAGCGCGCGGGGTCCTCTCTCCATCAAATGCATGATCCGCTCGGCGAAGCGCTCCCCTAATCTCGGGCCGTTCGGCAGGAGAGGGGAGCGGTGAGCGCTTCGGCAAACAGATTGTGGAGAAAGCTGAGCGCGGTGGATCGCGCGCGCCTTCAGGACAAGGGGCGGCGCGCCATCCCTCTGACGCTCGCCATCGTTTTGGGGTCCTCGCTCGTCGGCTTTCTCATTTTTTTCACCACAGGCAGTTTTCTACTCGCCTTCCCCTTCTTCCTCATCGGCTTTCTCGGAAACTTCGCGCCGTTCGTCGCCGCGCTGGGCGCCTTTGCGCTGCTTCACCACAAGTTCTTCGCCGCGCGGGGCCTCGACCTCTGGACCGCCGCCGAGGACCGCGACCACACGACGACGAAAGACGCAGCCGACGATCCTGACATGGCGGCGATCCTCGCCGGGTTCGAGAACGAGCGAACCCGTCTCGCGACGGAATTCGGTCGCGGCGCCCGCCTGGTCAGACGCGTGGCGATCGTCGCCGTGCCCTGTCTCGTCGTGCTCGCTTTCATCGTCGGGGGAGCGACAATGGTCGTCCCCTCGATCATCGCCGGGGTGGGGGTCTATTCCGTCTTCCATTTCGCGGCGACGGACCACCACCAGAAGCAGTTTCGCGACGCGTTCAAGAAACGCGTCCTCCCGCCGCTCCTCGTCCGCCACGGGCTCGAGGAAATCGAGAGCGCCGCGCCGGTCGCGCTGGAGCGGGCGGTCGCCTTCAATCTGATCGCACCTCAGACCCGCACGAGGCGCGACGATGCCTTTCACTACGCCTACAGGGGCGCCACGGTCACCATCGCCGAGTTCAATGCCCTTCCTGCCGAGCGCAAGATCGAAAACGACCGGCGGCCGCGCAGGCAGCGCGTGCCCATCAACGGCCTTCTGGTCCAGATCGCGTTTCCAGGGCGGGTGCCGGCGACGACCCTCGTCGGACGCGAACTGCCGCGCCCCAAGGCGCTCGTGCCGATCCGTCTCGAAGATCCGGAATTTCACGAAATCTACGAGGTCTGGGGAAGCGACCAGATCGGCTGTCGCACGCTTCTGACGCCGGCAGTGATGCATCGCCTCCTGGTGATCGCGGACGAGACCGATCTCCTGCCACCGTCGCTTCTGGCCGAGGACGGAACGCTGACCGTCCTCTTCGAAAAGGCGACCGCGCGCGACATGTTCGAGCCGGGCAAGGTCACCGACCCGCAGATGATGCGGCATCTTCGCCAGATCGCCGACGACTTCGATGCCGTCATGGCGCTGGTCGACGACCTTCTCGACGTGGTCGACCAGATCCCGGGCGTGCGGCTCGGGCCGGTCGCCGGCGACACCCATCCCATGGAAAGCAGATTGTGACCGTCTTTCTGATCGTCCTCGCCATGGCCGCCGCCGCCGTGCTCTATGGCTGGTATGCCGCGATCGTTTCGGCGCGCAACAGGGTCGGGGAGGCTCTCGGCGGCATCGACACCCAGCTGCAGCAGCGCCACGATCTCATCCCCAACGTTCTGGCGATCGCGCGCCGTTTCCTGCAGCACGAGACGACGCTCCTCGAAGAGATCACGGCGCTGCGGGCTAAGGCGCAGCCGCAGCTCGGCCAGCGGGATTTTCAGGCCATCGCCGATAAATTCGAGACCGAGACCGCCCTCGCCGCGGACATGACGCGTCTGTTCGCCCTTGCGGAAAACTATCCTCAGCTCACCTCCAGCGGCCCGATGGTCGAGGCGCAGCGAACCTATCGCGAGGTGGAGGCCAGCATCGCCGCCGCGCGGCGCTTCTACAACAACGCCGTCAACAACCTGAAAACCCGGGCCGAGACCTTTCCCGGCCCGCTCGTCTCCGGTCTCGCCGGCGTCCGTGTGTTGCCGCCCTTCTATCAGGCGGCGGAGGGTGCCGAGAAGCCGGTGATGGCCGTGGACCACCTCTGAAACCGCAAACTCGTCAACGACAAGGACGAGACCTCGCCATGCCACCGATCCGCTTCCCGATGACGACGCTGGTGCTTGCCGTCGTCGCTCTCCACTCGTTCCCCGCCTCGGCCGACGAGACGATCGAGACGGCGGCGCACGACTACGTCTCGGCCGACGGCTACCGGCCGGTGTCGCTCGATCCGATCGACGGCTTCACCGGGATTTCGGGCGAGGACCCCGAACACATGAATCTGGCCGAAAAGGACATCTCTCCTGTCGAGAAGGCCTTGCTTCTCGTCGACCATGAGGAAGAGCCGCTGACGCGGGTCCGCTATGCCATGAGAATTCACGAGACATCGTTCGGCGGCGTCACGGCGACCTTCGTCGACGTCCAGCGCTTCAATCTCGGCCCCGCTCTTCGGGCCGAGACGATCTCGGCCTATGGGGAAGAGATCACGGCCGAAGCCAAAACTTTCGGCGTCGGGCCGGATGTCGGCTGGCGCATCGTCTCGGTCCCCTCGGCCAAGTCGCCGGCGGTGCTCGTCGCCGCCGGTCGGCGCGAGATGACGGCGCAGGCGGCCGGAAAAGCGGACTGCTTCGGGCGGCGGTGCCTTTCGACGGAGCCGCTCGACCTTTACGCGGCCTGGACTCCGTGGCGGGACAGGGCGCCGCTCGCTTTCGTGACGGCCTATCCCGGCGTCATCCAGCCGGAGCCGGACGCGGAGGAACTCGCCCCCGCGCTCTTCGCGCTCGAACTCGCAAGCGCCGCCGGGCTCGCCACCGTGACGACGCCGCCCGGCATCGAATGGCACATGCTTCCCGAGACATCCCCTCCCTCGACCTCGCCGACAATCGTCTTCGTCATCGATCGCAATCTCGGTCAGGAGACGATGCTCGACGGGGCGATCGGCATCGCGCCGCGATCGAGCGGCGATCCGATCCGCTGGACGCGCATGGCGGCGAGCCTCCAATCCCGGCAGGCGAGTGAAGCCACCGGTCCCCTGAGAAACGCGGAGACCAGGCCATGATGGGCAAGGTGATGGCATGGGCTCTTGTGACAGGCCTCGCATGGATGGGCGCTGCGTGGGCTCAGGACGGCGGCGATCCGCGCATGACCGTCGTAGAGCTCTCGGGCGATTTCGTCCTGCATGCCTCCGGGCCGCTTGTGGACGGAACGGCATGCCCTCCCTCCGGCTTACGGCTGCCCTATTGGATCGATCACTCGGGTGAAACCCTACCGGTTCACGCCATCACGTTGCCCGCCGCCGCCGATCCGGATTTCGTTCCGGTCTTCAGGCGAGGCACGTTCTGTTCGGTCGAGTTTTCCGGCGAGGTGACGATCCGAACCCATGACGGCAGTCAGGCGACGATCCGCCCGGAAAGCGTCGGCGAGGTTCGCGGCGTGGTAACCGCGCAGCGTTCCGGGCCCGCCGACCATTCCGGCAGGCTGACGATCGAATACCATCCGATCATGTGTGTCCGCGCGCCCTGTCCACCGGGCGCCTACAGCATCGTCGACGGCTCCGGCCGTCTGGTCGCACGGGCCGCGACGATCGTTGTCGACCTCGTCGCGGGCCGACGGTTCAGGCTTTCCGGACGCTATCCTGTGTTCAGGACGGTCGAGGGTCGCCTTTGGATCGAGCCGGACGGCAAGACCGCACGTCTCGATATCGATCGCGTCCTGGAAGTGCGGTAGCCGGCCCGGCCGCGATTCAGCGCGAGCCGGACCGACGAATGACGCCCGTCACTTTTCGCGATGCATCTCGAAGCCCATCGTGCTCAGTGTCTCGTCGTCGATGCGGACGTAAGTTGCAACGGAGGTCGCCGACCCGCTTTCGTCGGTGCTGGTCATCGAGACCGCGCAGCCCTGCGGGGCGTCCGTGTCGGGCTTTGCCGTCCACTCGCCCGTCACGGTCTGCTCGCTCCATTCCTTGCCGGGCGCGCGGTAGCGGTTGATCGTCTCGAAATCGCCGTCGGCCGTGAAGCTGTAGATATTCTGAAGTTCCATGGCGATCCCGCCCGGAGCTGCGCCCGTTCCGACCCATTTGCCGGTCATGTAGGCCGTGCAGTCGAGATCGGCGGCGCGCGACGGGACACGTGTTGAAAGAAGTGCGGCGACACTCAGACCCGCGAGCGTCGTAATGCGGAGCTTATCCACGGATTTCCCCCATGAAAATCATGTATTCCTCGGTCATGTAGCCGCCCGGACCGCCGTCCTGCTGGGTGATCTGACACCACTTGCGGGCACAGATCTGGACGACGACGAGTTCGCCGCGCTTGATCATGTCGATCTGCTTGAAGAACGCGCCCGGTCCCAGCCGCAGCTTCACGTCCGCGACCGGCTTGCCGAGTTGCGGATAATGGCGGACGCCCCAGCCAGTGGCGTGGGCATTCCCGCTTCCCAGATCGAGAAGCGCAACGCAGGCCAGAAGCGCGGGAACGCGAGATCGGGTCATCGGGACCTCCTTCGACATCGGGTTGCGATGCGCGGAAGCCTCTCCCGGGCGCGGCGGTGCCGCATCATGCAAACGAAGGAGAGCGCCGTCTTTTCTGTGTCTTTCCTTCGTCTTCCCGCAGGCCCGCCGCCCGGTGACGCGGCGCTCCTCCCGCCTGCCACCGGGCCTTGAGCGGGCCGGTCAGCTTATCGGAACGGACGTCCCTTTGAGGAGAGCGACAAGTTCCGCCTGACGGGCGGTTCCGGTCTTTCCCATGATATGGCCGAGCTGGGTCCTCACCGTCGACACCGCGACCCCGCGTTGCTTGGCGATCTGGCTGAGGCTCCTGCCCCGAGCGATGTCGGCCGCTACCGCCGCCTCCACCGCGGAGAGGTCGAACAAGCCGCGCAGGACGGCATTCGTCGCGATGTTGGCATCGGCGTCGAAGCCGCTGGCGATCAACATGGCGAGACCCTGGGCGTGAAGATCGCGGGCGTTTCCGGCGAGCGGCAGGACGTGGAGAACGAGGCCGGGCCTGTCCTCGCGCGGCAATGCGATGGACTGAATGGCCGTGTGGCCCTTCGCCACCTTCTCCAAAGCAAGCTGCAAAAGCGATTCCGCCCCCGCCGCCGCCAGATGGACGCGGTTCATGCCGCCGATTTCGATGGCCGGGGCGAGGGCCTCGAACGCCGCGTTGCTGAGAAGCGCGAGCCCTCTTCCGCCGACGATGGCCGTCGGAATGCCGAGGGACTGAAATGCGGCGATCGTCGCACGGGCCCGGTCCATCTGGGCGTTCACGGCGAGGAGGCCGGCGCGCGCGAGATGCGGGCGCAGGCTGTCGAACCATGCCAGTTCGAGACGGTTGAAATCGTTCGCCGTCCTGCCGCGTTCGAAGGTGAAAAGCACCGTCTCGCCCCCGGGCATCACGACGCCGCTGCCGATCTGCTGGCGGAAATCCGCACGGCGCTTGATCTCCTCGAATTCCGGCTCCCGCGCGCGATCCTCGTCGGTCGTGAATTCCGTGATCTCGAGAAAGCCGGCGTGATTGCGCCGCATCATCCGGTTCAGTCTGGTATTGTCGTACCACTGGGGCGTCTCAGCGAAACGACCGAGGATTTCGCTGATATTGTCCGTCGCTGCGAACATGGGCGGCAGCCGCCGATCGATGATCAGCATGGCACCGGAATCGCACGAGGATACTTCCGCGATCCGCCCGAGCACCTCGTTCCATTTGGAGGGCACCAGCGCCGCTTCGTAGATCCCCTCGACGATCGCCTGCAATTCTCTTCGCTCCCTCGGCTACGGGCACGATCGGCGAATACGATGTTTCCCCACATCCGGAACTGTCAATCTGATTCTACCGCAATGCGGTCGCTCCATCATTCGAAGGATGCGGGTCCGACGACGGGATCGCACAGTTGGGCTCTTCGAGCGCCGGGCGAAAAAGCGGCCTCCGGTCGTCCAGCCACCCGGCGCGCAAGATCACAGAAACGACGGTTCGCGGCGAGGGCCTCCCATCGCTTCGAACTGCAGCCGCGATCAAAGGTGCACCCGATGAAACCGTTCCACGCCGCCCTCATTCTCCTCACCACTCTCGCACTCGTCTCGAAGCCGGCCTATTCCCAGCCGAAGATCGGCCCGGGCAACATCATGATCGATCCGACCATTCTGAAGGGCAAAGGCCAGGTGCTCGCCGCGGTGCTGACGAAAGGATGCACCTTCTATGAACACGCCCAAGCCGGTGGAACGAGATGGAAGAAGCAGGTCGCATGGCTTTCGGCCAGCTATCCCAGCCAGGACTCCTACTCCCAATATGTGCCGACCGTCGGCGACTGGTGGGACAATCGCATCTCCTCCCTGCGATGCGACGACAGCGCCAAGATCCATTGCTCCGTCGCGGTCTATCGCGACGCCAACCGGGGTGGCGGCGACGCCATCTTCTGGGGCAGCCAGGGCATCGTTAACCTCGCCCAATACGGCTGGGACGATACGATTTCGAGCTTTCAGGTCTTCTGCAATCGCATGAAGTGACGGTAAGGCAAGGGCTGTCCGGAAAACGACACGAAGACGGCCAACGGCAAAATGTCCGCCAATATGGCATTGCGCATGGATTTCCGCGCAGGCAGATTCCCCAACGGAATGACGGATAGAAGGCCCACCTCAAGACACGTGTCGGCTATGCGCGGGTTTGTGCAGACTGATCACGCCGTTACCCAATCGTCGCTTGCAAACGGGGCGGGCCCAACGTTGGACGCCGATAAGGGGTCCCGTTCCAACGCCGTTTGACGCCGCCAGCAGGGTGCGGTTCCGACTCGGCAGTGCCGCCCTGCCTTGCCAACCGTCGCCTGGATGATCGCCCTGAGATCAGGACGGGAATTCTCGGAGTGCAGCTGGCTGCGGCATCTTGCACAGCAGACGGGCTCGTCTCTCTCTCTCTCTCTCTCTCTCTTGCCGCAGTGCAGCAACGAATTTGGTTGCGACCAGCTCCTCGATTGCCCTACGTTCTGAATATGGAATTTTTGTTCAATATTTGGAACAACTGACGTGACCTCGGGGGGAGTGTCAGATGTCCTGGATCTGGTCGAGATGCTCGGAAGGCGGTCGCAGCCGATCAGCGTCAGCGCGGCAGCTGTCTCCTTGGGTCTCCCGAAAAGTTCCTGTCACCGGTTGCTTACGCTTTTGGTTGCGAAGGGCTATGTCGAGCGGGTGGAGGGGAAGCTCTACCGGCTGGTGCGGCCGGTGGGCCTGGGCGGGCTCACGCCCTTCCAATCCAAGCTTGCCGGAATCGCCGAACCTATCCTGGCAGCCGCTGCGTTGCGTTCCGGCGTCTCATCCTTCCTCACTGTACTGCTCGGGTCCGGCTGCCTCCGTTACATCGTGAAAAAGCTGCCGGCAGGGCAGGAGATGGTCTACGACCGCGACATCTCGAGGGACCGGGAGCCGAGCCTCGTTGCGTCGGGCAAATGTCTGCTCGCCTATGGATCGGCTGCGGACACGAAGGAAGCCGAAGCGATTCGCGCCGCCGGACTGGTCGTCAATCTCGAGGGCGTGATGGAGGGCGCTTCGGGTGTCGCCGCTCCTATTTTCTCGGTCTCGGGCGAATGCCTCGCGGCGGTCAATCTGGCCGGTCCGAGGTCGCGCTTTTCCGGCAGAAGCCTCGACACAATCATCGCCGAGTGCCGAACGACGGCGGACGCGATCACCGCACATCTTGCAGAGTCAGCGGAAGGAGCCGCCTCGTGAACTGGACGAAGAAGTCCTTCTCCGAGGAAGCCGTTGGGCCCCTCCACGGGCTTCGGGTCGTCGACAGGTAGTGTCCGCGGTGGTGGTGGAAAATCGAATGTCAGAAGGTGTGACGGAGGTGGCCACCGGAATGGCCGGCTAAGGTGGAGTTGCGAGACTTCAACCTGACCGGAGCACCCGATGACCGAGGACA
>NZ_JAFMPY010000037.1 GCF_017353515.1 Jiella sonneratiae | reverse complement strand
CTGCCGCCAGCGTTCGTTCTGAGCCAGGATCAAACTCTCAGGTTTGATAAGAGTTGTCCCAGCCGTCACTGTCTCAAAGCTTGACGAGAATTTCTTCAGCATCCCCGGCCCGGCAAAAGCCCGAAAGTCCATGCCAAATGCCCGGCCCGCAATCCTGCGAACCCGGCGACCGAAAACGCCATGCCCTCCAGCCACGACGACCCGTCCGTCCCTTGCGAAACCAACAAACCGTCAAACAGACCGGAGAGACCATTCTCATCCAAAGAGAAGTCCGTGACGGCCAGGGCCATCTCACAAACTCATCCCATACCGGAAAGGATACCGGCAAGGATGAGCCGCAAAACCCGCGCCGCCCACGCTTCTCTTTCTTGTCTCCAATACCAACAATGTCAAAGATCACGGTCACGTCGAGGGACCGTCGGGTGAAAAGGCGTCGCCGCGTCACCACCCAATTTTGAAGTTCCGACCGAAGTCTGAAGAACCAGTTTCGAAGCGTTTCGGCTACCGTTGGGACGAACCGTCTGGCTCGCCGGCGGCGCCGTCGCCGTCGATGGGTGGCTTATAGGCCCTCCCCGTTTTGGAAGTCAACGGCTTTTTTCGAGAAAAATTCAGACCGGCTTTTTTTGCCTGAAATCGCCCGAAATCCATGGTTTTCCGTGGCTTGCGCCGTCATGGCGGCGTCATGCCGGAGCCTTCCCCGGCACGAATCGCGGCTCTTCGCCGGAAAAAATTCGGGCCCGATCCCGGTCGCTGCCGGCTGAACCCTGCCATCGGGCGGACGAAGCGCCGGCTCTGCGCGACGCGGCCGCGCACCGTCTGTTTTCCGGGTTGCCCCTCCCCTCTCGTCGATGGCCTCGGGCGGTTCGCGGAACGGCAGACGGGCGATCGCGGCGCGCGTCAGGCGGCGCCGGCGAGGAAGTCGGCGACCAGCTTGGCGTTGAGGACGACGATGACGACGGCGATCACCGCAGTGACGGCGAGCAGCCAGCGCGCCGGCATGTGGGCGCCCATGCGCGACTTCTGCGCCGAAAACAGCACCAGCGGCACGACGGCGAAGGGCAGCTGCAGCGACAGCACCACCTGGCTGAGCACCAGGAGCTCGGCAGCGCCCTTCTCGCCATAGGCGACGATGGCGAGCGCCGCCGGCACGATGGCGAGCCCGCGGGTGACCAGGCGCCGCACCACGATCGGCAGCCGCAGCCTCAGGAAGCCCTGCATGACGATCTGGCCGGCGAGCGTCGCCGTCACCGTCGAGGAAAGGCCCGAGGCGAGCAGCGCGACGGCAAAGAGCGTGGGCGCCAGCGCCGAGCCGAGCAGCGGCTCGAGCAGCGCATGGGCGTCGGTGAGGTCCTCGACCGCGCCGTTGCCGGTTGAGAAGAAGGCCGCGGCCGCGAGAATCAGGATCGAGGCGTTGACCAGGAAGGCGAAGCAGAGCGCCGTCGTCGAATCGATCGTCGCGTAGCGGATCGCCTGTTCCCGCCCCTTCTTGTCGAGCGCATAGGCGCGGGTGTGGAGGACGCCGGTGTGGAGATAGAGGTTGTGGGGCATCACCGTCGCCCCGAGAATGCCGAGGGCGAGGTAGAGCATGCGGTTGTCGGTGACGAGTTCCGGCGACGGCACGAGGCCGCCGAGGACGCCTGCGACGGAGGGATGGGCGAGTATCATCTGGCCGAGGAAACAGACGGCGATGACGAGGATCATCGTCGCGACGAAGGCTTCCAGCCAGCGAAAGCCCCGGCTCTGCAGGAAGAGGATGAGGAAGACGTCGAGGGCGGTGACGGCGACGCCCCAGACCAGCGGCAGGCCGAAGAGCAGCTGCAGGCCGATCGCCGTGCCGATGACTTCGGCGAGATCCGTCGCGACGATCGCCAGTTCCGCCAGCAGCCAGAGCGGATAGGACACGGCGCGCGGGAAATATTCGCGGCACGCCTCGGCGAGGTCCTTGCCGGTGGCGATGGCGAAGCGGGCGCAGAGCGCCTGCAGGAGGATCGCCATCAGCGAGGAGAGCAGCACCGCCGCAAGCAGCGTGTAGCCGAACTGCGAGCCGCCGGCGATCGAGGTCGCCCAGTTGCCGGGATCCATGTAGCCGACGGCGACGAGGAAGCCCGGGCCGAGAAACGCCAGGAAGCGCCGCAGCCCGCTGCCGCCGCCGACCCCGACGGAGCGATAGGCTTCGTCGAGCGAGGACTGCCCGCCCGCGGCAAAGCCCGCCGCCGATCCGTCGTCGATCCGTTCCTCGAAGGCCATCGTCTCTCCTTGCGTGGCGACGGCAGGGGCCGCCCCCACGCGAATCACCGGCGGTTCAGCTCTTTCCGGGGAGCGGGAACGCCGAAGCGCCCGCCCGCCCGGCCCGTCGCACCCGTCGCGCCCGCCGGCGGCGGGGCGCCGCGCCGAAGCTCTTCGCCACCATGGCACATAAGAATGATAATGGAAATCATTTGCAAGAGAGTTGACCTGGGCGTGACTGAGCGGCTGCTCCGCTGCAGCGACGCACGAGCCGCCGGGACATTCGGCGGGCGGCGAAACCGCCGAGCGGCCTCGGCGGTTGCCACGCCGGGCCGAACCGGGCAGGAGTCCTGCAACGAACGCATGAACGAGACGGCGCGACCACGATGGCCGAGACGACCGAACCGGGCGGAACCAGCGATCTGGAGGCGATCCTGCGCGAGGCCGGCCTCAGGATCACCCGGCAGCGGCGGGTGATCCTCGCCATCCTCGCGGAGGGCGGCGATCATCCCGACGCGCTTGCCCTGTTCCGGCGCGCCTCGCGCCAGGACGCAACGATCTCGCTTTCGACCGTCTACCGGACCATGAAGGTGCTCGAGGAGAAGGGGGCGATCCAGCGCCACACTTTCGAGGGCGGGCCGGCGCGCTTCGAACATGCCGACGGCCGCCATCACGACCATCTCATCGATCTCGATTCCGGCGCAGTCATCGAGTTCCGCTCCGAGAAGATCGAGAAGCTGCAGGAAGAGATCGCCCGCGAGCTCGGCTACGAGATCGTCTCGCACCGGCTGGAGCTCTATGGCCGCCGGCGCAAGTGAGCCGGCAGCGGGCGACGGGACGGCCCTGCATCGTCGAGGACGATCCGTCAGGCCGGCACCCGCACGTGCGGACCAATCCCCGAGACCTTAGAAGGGGCGGCGCACGAACCGCCGCCCCGAGGGGCCGGGAAAGATCCACACCATCTCCCGGTTTCTCATCCGGGATAGGTGGGACGCGCCGGCCTCCGCCGCCGTCAGACCAGCTTGGCGTCGAGGGTCACGGTGATCGCGCCGAGCGCCTTCGACACCGGGCAGCCTTCCTTCGCCTTCGCGGCGAGCTCGCCGAAGGTGCCCTCGTCGATCCCCGGCACCTTGGCCTCGAGGGTGATGGCGCTCGACTTGATGGCGAAGCCGCCGCCGTCCTGCTCGACGCTCACCACCGATTTGGCGTTCAGTTCCTCGGCGGGCGTGCCGTTCTCGGCGAGGAAGTGCGACAGCTGCATGGCGAAACAGCCGGCATGCGCCGCGGCGAGCAGCTCTTCCGGATTGGTGCCGGACTTGCCGCTCTCGTCCTCGAAGCGGGCGCGGAAGGAGTAGCCGTGCTTGTCGAGCGCCCCCGACTGGGTGGTGATCGAGCCGGTGCCGTCGGAAAGCGCGCCCTTCCAGACCGCCGTTGCATGACGTTTCATCAGGATGTCTCCCTGTCTCGTTTGCGGGTAGCCGGGCCGTCCCCATGTTTTGCAGGTTCCGCGGGACGGCGATGGCGCCGAACATGGTGCACGCATGAACCAAAGCGAGCCCTCGCCGCGCCGCTTTCGCGCGGCAAACGCTTCGTTCAAGGATCGGTGCTCTGATCTGGCCGGGAATGCGCGACCGCGCCTTTCGCGGCAAGAGCGGCGCGCAGAGCAAGACGGCCGGGACGGGACGGGGACGATGCGGCGATGAGCGAGACGATCCTGAAACATGCCACCGACGAGCTGCTCGCCGAAAAGGCCGCCTGGCTGGAGGCGCTCGCGGCCGAACGCAATGCCAGCCCGCACACCATCACCTCCTACGAGCGCGACCTGCGCCAGTTCCTCACCTTTCTCACCGGCTACAACGCCCGGCCCGCCGGCCTCGCCGACGTCGCCGATCTTTCCGCAGCCGAGCTGCGCGCCTTTCTCGCCGACCGGCGGCGCGACGGCGCCGGCGCCCGCTCGCTCGGCCGCAATCTTTCCGGCGTCAGGGCGTTTCTGCGGCATCTCGAGCGCAAGGGCCTCGTCTCGGCTGCCGGCGCCCGGGCGATGCGCGCGCCGAAGGCGCAGAAGTCGCTGCCCCGGCCGCTTTCCGTCGCCGCGGCCCTCGAGGTCGCCGAAGAGGCCGGCAGCTTCGCCCTCGAACCGTGGATCTCCGCCCGCGACGTCGCCGTGCTGACGCTGCTCTACGGTTGCGGACTGCGCATCTCCGAGGCGCTCGGCCTCGACGGTGCGGCGCTCGCCGATCCGGCGGCCCGGGCGATGCCGATCGCCGGCAAGGGCGGCAAGACGCGGATCGTGCCGCTGCTTCCCGTGGTGCTCGAAGCCGTCGCCGAATATCGCCGCCTGTGCCCCTTCGCGCTGACCGGGGACGCGCCGCTGTTTCGCGGCGCCAAGGGCGGGCCGCTGCGCCCGCAGATCGTCCAGCGCAACATGGCGCGGCTGCGCGGCGCGCTCGGCCTGCCGGCCTCGGCGACGCCGCATGCCCTGCGCCACTCCTTTGCGACGCATCTCCTCGCCGCCGGCGGCGACCTTCGCACCATCCAGGATCTCCTCGGCCATGCCAGCCTCTCGACCACGCAAGCCTACACGGCGGTCGATTCCGCCCGGCTGATGTCCATCTATCGCGAGGCGCATCCGCGGGCCCGCCGCCGCGGCTGAGAGCGCTCGCCGCCGGCCGGACACCTGCGCGGCGCGCCCGGCGGACGACGGCGAAACCCGAAGCGAACCATACCGACGAAAGCGATAGATGCCCCCCGTGATCCGCGCCGCGAAGGCCCTTTTGGGCCGTCTTTTCCGCTTCATCCCCCACCTTGCCGCCGGCCTCGTCGCGGCGGGCCTGCTTTCACCGTCGCAAGGCTTCGCGGCACCCGCGGACTGCCGGGGAAAGAGCTTCGTTCCGGCACTTCGCGCCGACGGCAGGCTCGCCGCCGTCGAGGCCAAGGCCGCCGCCGTCCCGAACGGCGAAGGGCGGTTCTACCGCATCGAGGCGGCAGGCGCCGCGCCCTCCTTCCTGCTCGGCACCATGCATCTCGGCGACCCGCGGCTGCTGCGCCTGCCGGCGCCGATCCGCGAGGCCTTCGCTCAAAGCCGCAGCCTCGTCATCGAGACGACCGACATCCTCGACCAGAAGAAGATGGCCGGCGCCCTCTTCGCCGACCCGGCGCTCACCACCTTGCCGGACGGCAAGACCCTCGACGACTATCTGACGCAAGCCGAGAGAGAGAAGCTCGCCGCGACCTTGTCGAAGAAGGGCGTACCGCTGCAGGCGGTCGAACGCCTGCAGCCCTGGTTCCTGTCCTCCGGCTTCATGCTGCCGGACTGCCAGAAGCAGACGATCGAGGCCGGCGTGCCGCTGGTCCTCGACACCAGCCTCGCCGGTATGGCGAAGGCCGCGCAAAAGCCGGTCGAAGGGCTCGAGACCGCCCTCGAACAGTTGCAGTCGATGGCCGCCATCCCGATTAAACAGCAGATGGACGGCTTCGTCGCCCTGATCGCCGCGGAGGACGAACTCGACGACATCTTCGAGACGATGATCGAGCTCTATCTCGCCGGCGACGTTTCGACGATCGTTCCGGCGATCGAGGCGGCGGTGCCGGAGGGCGGCATGATGGTCGGCACCGGCGAGGGCTACGGCGCCTTCGAGGAGAAGGTGATCACCGAGCGCAACGGCCGCATGGCCGAGCGCCTGGTGCCGCTGCTCGGCAAGGGCGGCGTCTTCATCGCCGTCGGGGCGCTGCATCTGCCGGGCGAGAAGGGCCTCGTCGCCCTGCTGCGCCGGCGCGGCTACGCGGTGACGCGGATCGACCTCGCCGCGCCCGCGCCGCCAGGCAAGGCGGTGAGCGACGAGGCTCCCGAAGCGGACGCCGCCACGCCAGGACCGCCAAAGGCCGCAGCGCCGGATTCCGCGCCCGCCGATGCGGCCGACACCAAGAAGTGATTCGCCCGCGACGAGGAAGCGATTGCCTGCGGCCGCGCTGTGCGTAGCATCGGCAGCGTCGAAACCGCAGATGGAGACCACCTCCGATGAAAGCGTTTCTCGCATCGACGGCCGCCGCCGGCCTCGTCCTCGCCGCCGCCTCCGGCGCGTTCGCCTGCAACTTCAAGAGCAACGTCTCGGCCGAGGCGCCGATGACGCCGATCGTCACCGCCGACCAGAAGACCGACGCGCCGCCGCCGAAGTTGCCGGCCGGCGAGGAAAAGAAGGGCTGAGGCCCCGGCCCCCTTCGCGGCCCGACCTCGGTCGGCGGTCCTTCGATACCGACATCTGCGACAGCGTTTCCACGAGACGGCAGCAAATGTCGGGATTGGGCCGCGCGGCGGTCTGACGCGGCAAGCGGCGACGGGTGATCGCGCCCGCATCGGCGCCCGGCGGCAGCAGGGATTCCGCGGCACGGCCGGGGATTGTCCTGCCGACGTCAGACGTTGGCCGCCGCCTGCAATGCCACAGGCGCCGGGCGATCAGCAGGGCGGCCCGTCGACAGCGGGTCGAAGGGCTTCAGCGTCATCCGGCCGTCCGGCCAGGCGGTGAGCACCGAGGAGGGCGGCACCAGATGCCAGTCCTCTTCCGCCTCGTCGGACGGTTCCGAGGCGATCACCGTGCCCCGGCCCGACGCCGTTTCGATCGCCCGCCAGTAGAGCGACGGCGGCTGGCCGTCGTCGGCCCAGCGGCAGGCCGTCAGGCAGCTGCCGTCGGCATGAACGGCCGCAAAGCGGATCGTCGCCGTGTCGTCGCGCCCGCAGGGGCCCCGGGTCTCGCCCGTTGCGCTGCCGGGTTGCGTGCGGATCTGCGGAACCGCCGCGCCGAGATCCAAAGGGGCGGCGCCTGCGGCGAAATCAAACGCTGGATCGAGAGGCGCCGGATCGAGAGAGGCTGCACCGAGAGCCATCCCGGCGGCGGTCGCGGCCGTGTCCGCTGCGTCGCCGATTCCTGCCGCGTCGCGGATCGCGGCGATCGCCGAAAGGGTTTTCGCCAGCGCGCCGGCCGCATCGCCGGCAAGGCCGGCCCGCCGCGAGGCGAGGAAGATCGCCTCGGAATCGGTCGAGCCCTGGCGCAGGTGATAGAGTTCGTCGGGTATCAGCGCCTCGACCCGCCGCCGCAGCAGGGCGTAGCGGCCGATCTGGCCGTTGTGGGTGAACAGCGCCCGACCGTCGGTGAAGGGGTGGCAGTTGGCGGTCGAGACCTCGCCGCTCGTCGCCGCCCTGACATGCGCCATGAACAGCGGCGAGCGGATCTGCCGGCACAGCGAGACGAGATTGGCGTCGGACCAGGCCGGGACCACCGAGCGGTAGAGCCCCGGCTCGTGCCGCTCGCCATACCAGCCGATGCCGCTGCCGTCCGCATTGACCGGCGTGCGCGCCCGCCGCGCCGCCATCGACTGGGCGATCAGCGAGGCGCGCGGCTCGACCAGCAGGCTGTCGAGGAAGACCGGCGGACCGGCATAGGCGAGGAGTCGGCACATGGTCGGCGGCGGGGTCGGTCCGTTGCACGATGGGGGCGCAGTGGAAAGTCCAGGGTCGATCGACGGAGTTTGCGCAACGATCTTGGCGCCGGGCTGACCTCGCCACCGAGGCTGCCGCCGATCCGCCCACGGGCGGCCGGCGAGTTGCGGGGGCGAAGCGCGCCGCGCCGGCTCAGCACCCGCCGGTTCAGCGCCCGCCGGCGGGATCTCCCGACGCGCCGTCGCCGCACGAAGCCTCGGCGGCGAGTTGCTCGACGATCCGCGCGACCTCTGCCCGCGCGGCCTCGATGCCGCGGGAGGTGTCGATCACGAAATCGGCGCGGGCGCGTTTTTCGGCATCCGGCATCTGCTTTCGAAGGATCGCCTCGAGCTTCGCCTCGCTCATGCCCGGCCGCTCCATGACGCGACGGCGCTGCACCTCCGGCGGCGCCGAGACGACGACGACCCGGTCGCAGCGCGCCTCGGCGCCGGTCTCGTAGAGCAGCGGGATGTCGAGGATCGCGGCCCGGGCGCCGCTGACGCGCGCGGCGTCGAGAAAGCCGCGCTCGGCCTCTCCGACCAGCGGATGGACGATCGCCTCGAGCCGCTTCAGCGCCGCCACGTCGCCGAGGACGCTGCCGGCAAGCAGCGCGCGGTCGACGACGCCGTCCACCACCGTGCCGGGAAAGGCCGCCTCGACGAGCGGCGCAGCGGCGCCGCGATAGAGACGATGCACCGCCTCGTCGGCGGAATGGACCGGCAGGCCCGCCTCGGCGAACAATCCCGCCGTCGTCGACTTGCCCATGCCGATCGAGCCGGTGAGGCCGACGACGATCACCGCGGCGAAACCTCTTCCTCGTTGACGACGAGGGCGATCAGCCATTGGCCGGAGAGGTCGTTGCGCCGCAGCGCGTAGCGGCAGGTGAACTCCATCGCCGGGTCGCCGTCGGCGCGCTCCTGCGTCCAGGACAGGGCGACGAAAGCGGCGTTGCCGGAGGCGCTGGCGTCGAGGATCGCAAATTCCGAGCGGACGATCTCCTCGCTCTCGAAGACGTCGAACAGCGCCTCGACGTTCTCGGCGAGTTCCTCCGCATCGGCGAAGACCGTCCCCTTGCCGAGCTGCCAGATCGTCACCGGATAGGCGAAGCAGTCCAGCACCGCGTTGAGATCGAAATCCCCGAAACCCTCGGCATAGCGGGCGAACAGATCCTCGACCGCCATGCGGAAGCCTGACGGCCGCTCGCCGCCTGCCGCGCTCCACATCGTCATAGTCCGCTCTCCAGATCCTCGACCAGCCGCGCCCGCAGCGCCTCACCGACGCTCGGCCGCCGGCCGAACCAGCGCTCGAAGCCGGGCACCGCCTGATGCAGCAGCATGCCCAGCCCGTCGGCGAATCTGAGGCCGCGAGCTTCGGCGGCCTTGAGCGTCGGGGTCATCAACGGCTTGTAGACGATGTCGGTGACCATCGCGTGGTCGGCAAGCGCCGACAGGTCGGGCAGTCTTTCGGGGAAGAAATCCGGCGTCTCGTCGTCGGGGTCCTTCTCGGGAACCGGCGCGGTGTTGACGAGTAGGTCCGCCCGGCCGAGGAGCCCGGTCCTTTCCGCCTCGCCATGGCCGCTGACCCGGCCGGGAAACAGGGCGTCGAAGCGTTCGGCGAGGTCGACCGCCCGGGAGGGGGTGCGATTGACGATCGCCACCTTCGTCACCCCGCGGGACAACAGCGCATGGACGACGGCCCGCGCCGCACCGCCGGCACCGAGCACCAGGGCGGTCCCGGCATCGCTCCAGCCGGCGAGCCGTTCGTCGAGATTGGCGGCAAATCCATAGGCATCCGTGTTGCCGCCGACGAGCGCGCCGTCCTCGAACCACAGCGTATTGACCGCGCCGATCGCCTCGGCGTCGCCGTCGCGGCGCGAGACCGCGGCAAAGGCCGCCACCTTGTGGGGGATGGTCACGTTGCCGCCGACGAAACCGCTGTCGCCGAGCGTTTCGAAGAACTCCTCGATCTCCTCGGGCGGGACGCCCTTGCGGACATAGGAGCCGGCGAGCCCGAATTCCTGCAGCCAGGCGGAATGGATCGCCGGCGAACGCGAATGCCAGACCGGCCATCCGGTGATGAAGGCCCGCGGCCCGTCGGTCTCGGCCGGCCGGCGCGCCGGGTCGAAGATCGATCCCGCGCCGCGCGGCCTGTCGGCGCCGCTGACATAGGGCGCCGGGGTCCACTCGTTTTCTTCGTCAGCCATCGATTTCCCCCCTTCGTCTCAATTCTTGGAGCAGCGGCAGGATCGGCAGGCCGATGATGGTGAAATAGTCACCCTCGATCTCCTCGATCAGCTGCACCCCCTCCCGCTCGATCTGGTAGGCGCCGACGCTGGTCAGCGCCCGGGCTCCCACCCCGGCGAGATAGCGGCCGATGAAGCCCGGCTCCAGTTCCCGCATGGTGATCCGGGCGACGGCGACGTGGCGCCAGGTCACGCTGCCGTTCTCGACCAGCACCACGGCGCTGTTCAAGGTGTGGGTCCGGCCGGACAGCGCCAGCAGCGTGCGCCGCGCCTCTTCCATCGTCGCCGGCTTGTGGAACACCGCGTCGCCCAGCGCCAGCGTCTGGTCGGCGCCGATGACGATCTCGCCCGGGTGGCTGGCCGCGACGTCGCTCGCCTTCGCCTCGGCAAGCACCGCCGCGACGTCCTCCGGCGTCGCGCCGCTGTCGCGCAGCGGCGCCTCGATCGAGCGCTCGTCGAGCTCCGACGGTCGCACGGTGAAGTCGACGCCGGCATTCTTCAAAAGCTCGCGGCGATGGACGCTGCCGGAGGCGAGGACGATGCCTTTGGGCATGATGTTTGGCCTTTTAATCAAATCTTCACGGCTCGGGTGCTTGATAGCGCAAGCCGGCGAACTCTGAAGGGCTGGCGGACTCGATTCGCCCTCCCGGCGCAAGGGGAAAAGGCGAATTCGCCCGGGATTCTCTTCGGTCTGTGGGCAACGACGGGGCAACTTCGCCCGGTACGCGGCGGGCTCGGCGCCCCTGTTCATGGACCCGTCGGTTTTCCACATGTCACGACGGCGGGGGCGCTGTGAACGCGCGGAGGCGAATCTGTGCCGAACCGCCGTCAAGGGTTAACCGCTCGTTAATGCTTCCTCCCGTGCCGGCGCATCGCATGCGGCGTGTCTAACCCGCTGTCCGGCCTTGCCGATCGCCGACCGTCCCCAGATCTCCCAGGTGCCACCCCGCGCCGCGGCAGGAGCGTGGCCGGGCGGCTCGCCGAATCCGCGGAATTTGGCGCTGCGTGTGAATCCCGGCTATCCACCGACTCAAAGAATCATCATCTCTTTTAAAAATGGATTCTTGAATGATTGGGAGAACGCCGCCGATGGAACAGCGAAAGCTCATGCGCGTCCTAAAGGGCGAGACGGTCTCCCCTCCTCCCGTCTGGCTGATGCGCCAGGCCGGACGCTACCTCCCCGAATATCGCGAGATCCGGGCGAAGGCCGGCAGCTTCCTCGAACTCTGCTACGATCCGGACTTCGCCACCGAGGTGACGCTGCAGCCGATCCGGCGCTTCGGCTTCGACGCGGCGATCCTCTTTTCCGACATCCTCGTCATCCCCGACGCGCTCGACCGCGGGCTGCACTTCGTCGCCGGCGAGGGGCCGAAGCTGACGCCGCTGCGCGAGGACGAGGTGGCGCGGCTCGACCCGTCGCGGGCCGAGATCCATCTCGCCCCGGTGATCGCGACGGTCGCGCGGCTGCGCGAGGAGCTTCCCGCCGAGACGGCGCTGATCGGCTTCTGCGGCGCGCCCTTCACCGTCGCCACCTACATGATCGCCGGCCACGGCACCCCCGACCAGGCGCCGGCGCGGCTGTTCGGCTATCGCCATCCGGAAGCGATGGAGAAGCTGCTCTACCTCCTCGCCGAGATGAGCGCCGACTATCTGATCCGCCAGCTGACCGCCGGGGCGGACTGCGTCCAGATCTTCGATTCCTGGGCGGGCGTCCTCGACGAGGCATCGTTCGAAGCCTATGCCGTCGGGCCGGTCCGGCGCATGGTCGAAAAGGTCCGTGCCGCCCGGCCCGAGGCGAAGATCATCGGCTTTGCCAAGGGGGCCGGGGCGTTCCTCTCCACCTATCGGGAGAAGACCGGCGTCGACGCCGTCGGCCTCGACTGGCAGGTGCCGATGCAATTCGCCCGGACGATCCAGGCCGGCGGTCCGGTGCAGGGCAATCTCGACCCCCTGCGGCTGATCGCCGGCGGCAGGGCTCTCGACGAGGGCGTCGACCGCATCCTCGAAAATCTCGGCAGCGGGCCGCTGGTCTTCAATCTCGGCCACGGCATCACGCCGGACGCGCCGATCGCCCATGTCGAGGCGCTGCTGAAGCGGCTGCGGGGATAGGGTCGGGCCGCCGGCCGCCGTGCCGCGGCGCCGGCTTTCGTCGCATCACGACGCGAGGCATCACGAGGCGAGGCAATCGTGCTGCATTGCGAAGCAGCGGCTTTGCAAGGCGCCGCCCGTGTGGTCTGGTGGCACTCGCCCCGTGACGGCGGCGATGGTCGCTGCCGACGGCACCTTGCGGCCAGCATCGACGCGGCCGAGGGAGCGACGACGATGCCATCTCCGGAAAAGCCCCCAGCCGCTGCCGTCCCTGCCGAAGCCGGCCCCGCCCGGACGGCGGAGCACCCGCTGTCGCGGCTGCGCGAATTCACCGAGGCGCGGATCGGCCTCGGACGAAGCGGCGCCGGGCTGCCGACGGCCGCCCGTCTCGATTTCGCCGAGGCGCATGCGCGGGCCCGCGACGCGGTCCACTCGGCGTTTGAGGCGGCGGCGATCGCCGCCGAACTCGACGCTGCCGGCCACCCGACCCTCTGCGTTGCGAGCGAGGCCGAAACCCGAGCGACCTATCTGCGCCGCCCCGATCTCGGCCGCAGGCTGTCGTCGCGGTCGCGCGAGACGCTCGAGGCCGTGCCGGGCGCGCCCTTCGATCTTGCCGTCGTCGTCGCCGACGGTCTGTCGGCGACCGCCGTCAACGGCCACGGTGCGACCGTCGCCCTCGGCCTCCTCGCCGCCCTGCCGCCATCCTGGAACATCGCTCCGGTGGTGATCGCGGAGGGCGCGCGGGTCGCTCTCGCCGATCCGATCGGCGAAGCGCTGTCCGCCCGCCTCGCGCTGATTCTGATCGGCGAGCGGCCGGGGCTTTCGGCAGCGAACAGCCTCGGCGCCTATCTGACCTTCGGGCCGAGGCCCGGCCGGGCCGATGCCGAGCGCAACTGCGTCTCCAACATCCGGCCGGGCGGCCTCAGGCCGGAAGTCGCCGGAAGGAAGCTGGCCGACCTCGTCGTGCGGGCGGCCGAGCTCGGCCGTTCCGGCACGGCGCTGAAGGACGACGCCGACGACCGGCTCGAGGTCGCGGGAGCCGCCGCCCCGGCGCTTTCCGGCGACGCGTCGGGGTGACCTGTCCGTCGGCGAAAGTGGCGGGCCGCGTCCGTCCACCGAAAATTCGCCCCGTCGCGACCTGTTCAGATTGACAGCACTTTCTCTTGGTGCCTCAATCCTCATCAGATGTGGGATGCGGCACGGACCGGAGAAGACGTCATGGCGACGGAAAAACATGGCATCGCCTATATCGCGGCGGAGGCCGGCTATTTCGAAAAGCGCGTGCTGCGCAAATATGCCGGCGTCTGGTCGCTCTGGGCGCTCGGCGTCGGGGCGGTGATCTCCGGCCAGTATTCCGGCTGGAACCTCGGCCTCCACTCCGGCGGCTGGGGCGGCATGCTGATCGCGACGATCATCATCGCGGTCATGTATCTCGGCCTCACCTTCTCGATCGCCGAAATGTCGCCGGCGCTGCCGCACACCGGCGCCGCCTATTCCTTCGCCCGCACGACGATGGGACAGTGGGGCGGTTTCGTCACCGGCCTGTTCGAAAACGTCGAATACGTGCTGACGCCGGCCGTCGTGGTGTTCTTCATCGGCGCCTATCTCACCGGCATCTTCGAAACGCCGACCGCATTCCAGCCGGTCTGGTGGATCCTCGGCTACGTCGTCTTCGTCGGGCTCAACGTCACCGGCGTCGAGCTCTCCTTCAAGGTGACGGTGATCGTCACGCTGCTCGCCCTCGCCGTCCTCCTGGTATTCTTCGTCTCGGCGATCCCGTTCTTCGACTTCTCGCGCTGGGCGCTGAACATCGGCCCCGGCGGCACCGAACTGCCGGAGGGCAACGGCCCGTTCCTGCCGATGGGGATCGCCGGGGCCTTCGCGGCGATGCCCTTCGCCGTCTGGTCCTTCCTCGCCATCGAGCAGCTGCCGCTGGCGGCCGAAGAATCCGCAGATCCCAAGCGCGACATGCCGAAGGGCATCATCCTCGGCATGCTGACGCTGATCCTCACGGCCTTCCTGATCCTCTTCCTCAACCCGGCGCTGCCCGGCGTCGGCTCGTTCAAGCTCGGCTCCTCCGGCGAGCCGCTGCTCGACGGCTTCCGCGCGATCTACGGGTCCGGCCTCGCGAAGGTTCTCGCCTTCGTCGCGATCATCGGCCTCGTCGCCTCCTTCCACACCATCATCTTCGCCCAGGGGCGGCAGATCTATTCGCTGTCGCGGGCCGGCTACTTTCCGCCGTTCCTGTCGGTCACCCACGACAAGCGCCGGACGCCGCACGTCGCGATGGTCGCCGGCGCCCTCGTCGGCCTCGCGATCATGCTCGCTTTGTTCTTCGGCCTCGGCGCCGACGCGGGCTCGGCGGTGATCGGCGGCACGCTGCTCAACATGGCGGTTTTCGGCGCCATGTGCTCCTACATCGCCCAGGCTGTCTCCTTCATCCTCCTCAGAAGGAACCACGCGGCGATCGAGCGGCCCTACCGCTCGCCCTTCGGCATTCCCGGAGCGGTGCTGACCATCGTCATCGCCGTCGTCACCCTCGGCTTCCAGCTCTCCGACCCGGTCTATCGGGCCGGCGTCCTCGGCGTCGCCATCTGGTTCGCCATCGGCATCGTCTATTTCGCCTTCGTCGGCCGCCACCGGCTCATCCTCTCGCCGGAGGAGGAGTTCGCCCTCGACCATGCCGGCAAGCCGCGCGACGGTGCTCCCGCCGGCCGGCCGGCCGGGGCGGCGTAAGGCCGGAGCCCGCGCAGCCGTCTCGGTCTTCGGCGCGGCGAGGGCTCCTCGCCGCGTCGGCGGCGTTTCATGCCCCGCCGTCCTGGCGCGAATCCCGCGGACGGTCGTCCGGCGCCGAGCGCGCCCGCGACTTGCGAGCACGCGCCCCGCGCCGGCGGGGCTTACAATTTCGCAATTCCCGTCACATCTACGCTCGACGCCGGGACGCCGGCGACGAGGCGAGGAGATTTGCGTGGGTTTCTTGGACGTGGGTACCGCGGGCAGCGGCGGCGGCAGCGGGACGGTTCCCATGTGGATATGGCTCGCCACGATCGCCGGCTTCGCCGGTCTCTTCCTGTTCGATTTCCTCGCCCATGTGCGCAAGGCGCACGTGCCGAGCTTCAAGGAAGCCGGCGTCTGGTCCCTCGTCTACATCGCCCTCGCCTGCGTCTTCGGCGGCGGCGTCTTCCTGTTCTGGGATCACGTCCACGGGGTCGAATTCTTCGCCGGCTTCATCACCGAGAAGAGCCTTTCGGTCGACAATCTCTTCGTCTTCGTCATCATCATGAAGTCGTTCCGCGTGCCGGCGGAGGACCAGCAGAAGGCGCTGCTCGTCGGCATCCTGCTGGCGCTGATCCTGCGCGGCATCTTCATCGCCGTCGGCGCGGCGGCGATCGAGCGTTTCGCCTGGGTGTTCTACATCTTCGGCCTCTTCCTCCTCTGGACCGCCTGGAAGCTCGCCAAGGAGAGCTTTTCCGGCCACAAGAAGAGCGACGAGGACTACGAGCCCAACGCCGTCGTGAAGTGGTTCCAGCGCCACCTGCGCGTCACCAGCGAGTTCCACGGCAACGCGATCGTCGTCAGGGAAAGCGGCAAGCGCGTCTTCACGCCGATGTTCATCGTCATCGTCGCGCTCGGCATGACCGACATCCTGTTCGCCCTCGATTCGATCCCGGCGATCTACGGCCTCACCGACGCGCCCTACATCGTCTTCACCGCCAACGCCTTCGCCCTGCTCGGGCTGCTGCAGCTCTACTTCCTGCTCGGCGGGCTGCTCGACCGGCTGGTCTATCTCGGCGTCGGCCTGTCGCTCGTCCTCGGCTTCATCGGCGTCAAGCTGATCTTCCACGCGCTGGAGGAGAACTCCCTGCCCTTCGTCAACGGCGGCCAGCCGGTCGAAGGGCTTCCGCACATCTCGACGCTGTTCTCGCTCGCGGTGATCATCGGGATCCTGGCGATCACCACCGTTGCGTCTCTGTTGAAGAGCCGGTCGATGGCGGGCTTCTCCGACCGCACGTCCAGCTAGTGGTCCGATTCCGACATTTGGCACCGTCCTGTGGAGACCATGCAGCAAATGTCGGAATCGAAAGACCACTAGTCAACTTTATGATTATAGTGGATTTTTTGAATTTGACATTTGATACGACGCCTCACCCGATCGGGACTCAATTGTCAAATTCGATCCACTAGCTCCGCGACCTCGACACGTGGCCGGCCGCCCGGCCGCGTGCAACCCGCATGGGCGGTGAAATTCCGGAAGGCAACCTGATATTGCAGCTTTGCCGGGGTGGCCTCTTGCGTGCGGCTTCCGGCTCCGCTATATGACGAGGGAACTCGCGCCTTCCCAAGGCAGGGGACCGGTTTCGACCGATACGCCTCATCCGCCGGATTTCCATCTCGGCTACAGCGATTTCCTTTCCCACCTGACTTGCCCCGTCCGATCAGCGAGATCGGACCGAGAGCCAAAGAGCATCAGCCCCCTCGATGAAACTTCAGGACCTGAAGAACAAGAGCGCACCCGAACTCATTGCGTTCGCCGAAGAGAACGGCGTCGAGAACGCCTCCGTCCTGCGCAAGCAGGAGCTTCTGTTCGCCATTTTGAAACAGCTCGCCGCCCAGGAAGTCGAGATCATCGGCGAAGGCGTCGTCGAGATCCTCCAGGACGGCTTCGCCTTCCTGCGTTCGCCGGAAGCCAACTATCTGCCCGGCCCCGACGACATCTACGTCTCGCCCTCGCAGATCCGCAAATTCCAGCTGAAGACCGGCGACACCGTCGAAGGCCCGATCCGAAGCCCCAAGGAAGGCGAGCGCTACTTCGCCCTCCTCAAGGTCAACACGATCAATTTCGACGACCCGGAGAAGATCCGCTACAAGAGCCACTTCGACAATCTGACGCCGCTCTATCCGAACGAGCGCTTCCGGATGGAGCTCGAGGATCCGACCTCGAAGAAGGACCTGTCGGCCCGCGTCATCGATCTCGTCGCGCCGCTCGGCAAGGGCCAGCGCGCGCTGATCGTCGCGCCGCCGCGCACCGGCAAGACCGTTCTGTTGCAGAACATCGCCCATTCGATCACCGCCAACCATCCCGAGTGCTACCTCATCGTGCTCCTGATCGACGAGCGGCCGGAAGAAGTCACCGACATGCAGCGCTCGGTGCGCGGCGAGGTCGTCTCCTCGACCTTCGACGAGCCGGCGAGCCGCCACGTCCAGGTCGCCGAGATGGTGATCGAAAAGGCCAAGCGCCTCGTCGAGCACGGCCGCGACGTCGTCATCCTGCTCGATTCGATCACCCGCCTCGGCCGGGCCTACAACACCACCGTTCCCTCCTCCGGCAAGGTGCTGACCGGCGGCGTCGACGCCAACGCCCTGCAGCGGCCGAAGCGCTTCTTCGGCGCGGCCCGCAACATCGAGGAAGGCGGATCGCTGACCATCATCGCGACGGCGCTCATCGACACCGGCTCGCGCATGGACGAGGTGATCTTCGAGGAGTTCAAGGGAACCGGCAACTCGGAAATCGTGCTCGACCGCAAGGTCGCCGACAAGCGCACCTATCCGGCGATGGACATCCTCAAGTCCGGCACGCGCAAGGAGGACCTCCTCGTGCCGCGCCAGGAACTGCAGAAGATCTTCGTCCTGCGCCGCATCCTGTCGCCGATGGGCACCACCGACGCCATCGAGTTCCTCAACGACAAGCTCAAGCAGACCAAGACCAACGCCGACTTCTTCGATTCGATGAATACCTGAGGGGTCGACGGCGGCGGTGGACACACCGGAAGACTGGTGGCGACGCGTCGAGGACAAGCGGGCGGTCGCCGCCCGCTTCAAGGACGACCGCAAGCATGCCGGGGAGGCCTGGCATGCATCGGGCAGCGCCGTCGAATTTGCGCTGAAGGCGTGTATCTTGAGGCGCGAGGGTTGGAACCGGTGGCCCGATCGGTCGCATCGGCCCGATCTCTACGTTCATGATCTCGGCCGACTTTTCGCCATCGCCCAGATTTCCCACGAGGCATTGCCGGCGGAGCTTCGCGCCTCGCTGAGAATGGTGCTAAGCTGGCGGCGGGAACACGAATACAACGGTGATCGCGTACCGCGGCGTGTTGCGCGGCAGATGTTCGAAGCAGCCTTCGGACCGGATGGTGTGATCGAATGGTTGAAGAGATCGTAACTCCGGAACGGCTCGAGGCCGGTGAAAGATATCTCGGCTCGTTGCGCGCACTCGGATTCGAGCCGGATGGCGCATTGTGGTCGATGCGGCCGTCAGATCCTTCGTCCCTGGAACTTTCGATCTTCAGCAGTCTGGTGGAGAAGGTGGGGCCGCTCACCATCTATCGCGCGCTTTTCGACGCCTATGACCAGGGGAAGACGCCCGCCGATTTCGACCCTTGGATCGTCAGCCTCTACGGCCCGCACCAGACGTTCTTCGACGCCGTTGCCGGGTTCGATGCTGCTTCGGTCGATCCCGACAAGGGCGCAGCCTTCGTCATGTGCGGAGGGTCGGACCATGAAGAGGGTGGCAACGTCGTCCGTACCACCGACTTCGAGATCGTTCGGATCGTCCATCGCGAGTGGGTCTACAAGGTCCTCGAACAGCCGCGGGCGTCACCGGCAGCCTCTTCGCTTCGCCGCTGGCGCCGCTTCGAAGAAAACCTCGCCCGTGCGGCGTGACCGAAGATGATCCCATGACCGAAGCCCTTCCCCCTGCCGTTCAGCGCGTCGCCGATGCGGCGGTGGCGGGCGGCCTGAAGATCAGGATCGTCAGGACCGAGACGTCGGCCCGCTCGGCCGCGGAGGCGGCGCTCGCCGTCGGCGCCGAGGTCGGCCAGATCGTCAAGTCGCTGGTTTTCCGCGGGAAGGACAGCGCCAGGCCCTATCTGCTCCTCGTCTCCGGCGCCAACCGGGTCGAGGAAAGCGCGATGACGGGGGCGCTCGGCGAAGCGCTGGAGCGTCCCGACGCCGCCTATGTGCGGGAGGCGACGGGCTTTGCCATCGGCGGCGTCGCGCCGCTCGGCGCGACCGGCGATCTCACAGTCTATATGGACGAGGACCTCTTCCGCTACGCCACGGTCTGGGCCGCGGCGGGCTCGCCGATGCACGTCTTCGAGGTCGTGCCGCTGCAGCTTCGGTCAGTGACCGGCGCGAAGCTCGGCCCGGTCCGCTGAGGCCGCGCACCGGGCGCCGGGTCAGGCGGCATAGTCGGCAAAGCGCCCGCGCATCGCCGCCTCTTCCTGACGGATTCGCGCGACCATCACCACGAGATAGAGCGGCAGGCCGATCGCCAGCGTCCAGAAGGCGTGCAGGACGAGGCCGTAGCCGACGAGCTCGGGCAGGATGTTGAGGAAGTAGTTCGGATGGCGCACCGCCCGGAACAGCGGGTGGGTGACCAGCCGGTGGTCGCGGGCGATCATCACCTTGACCGTCCAGAAGCGGCCGAGCAGGCGCATGACCACGACCAGCATGGCGATGCCGAAGAGATAGAGGACGAGGCCGGCCGCCGAGAGCGCATCCGCACTGGTCTGCCGGACATAGGCTTCCAGCGCGCCGGCGATCATGAAGGCGCCATGGGCCGCGGCCATCGTCCGCGTCACCCCCGCCCCCACCTCGACGGCCCCATCCGCCCGCAAGGCCCGCTCGTGCCGCGCCGAAACGAGCACCGAGGCGAGACGGACCAGCACCGCGGCGGCGACGAAGAGGGCGAGGAGCATGGCGGGACGATTTCCGGGCAGCGTCGGGACCGGTGCTGATTGCCCTGCGCCGCCGCCCGAAGCAAGGCCGTCCGCCAGCACCATTTCCGTCCCGGCGCCCGCCGGCCGGCGAAGACCCCCCCGCAGTCAGTCCGCAAACGAAAAAAGCGCCCGTCCCGTCAGGGAGAGGCGCTCTTCAGGCGAGTGCCCGCAGCGGCACTCTACTACTCTGCTACCCGGCAAGGCGGCGACGTCGCCGCCCGTAGGTCAACGGCGGCCGAAGCGGACGGCGCGCTCGATGTCGGCGCGCATGACGCCGATGTCGGCGAGCTCGCGGTCGCCCATCATCTGCAGCTGGCGGATGTCGCTGCGGGCGGCGCGCATGGACTTGAAGCGGTCGGCGAAATTACGGAACATTTTGTCTACTCCTCGACGAAGCGACACCCGGTCACCCTCTTGGGGCCGGTGCGGATCGGTCTCATTCGGTTGTCTTTACGAAGCTCGGGACCGGTCCGGGGCCATTGCGGCCGAGCGTTCCGATCTCTTGAACGCACATATATTCGGCATCGGTGCCTAGAAGAAGAGCAGACCTTTGCACATCAGCGGTGCATTTCCCGCATATCGGCGAGCGGGGTCCGTTCACGATGGCGCAAGGATTTTGTGTCTTCGGCCGCTTGCGGGCCGTCCGACACGCCGTCCTGCCCGCAGGGACCGTCGATCCTGCAGGGAAGACGACCGGGCCCGGAGACGCCGGTTCGGATTGGTCAGGACGCCGGCGCTGGCCGCACGCTGATCCCGGACGTCTCGCTGCTGTCGCGGCGCGCCTGCTGCGGCGGCTGGCCGAAATGGCGCCTGAAGCTGCGCGACAGGGCGGAGACGGAGGAAAATCCGGTCCGGACCGCGACTTCGGCGACGGAGATGTCGGTGTCGACGATCAGCCGGCGCGCCGCGTTGAGGCGCAGCTCGAGATAGAACGCTCCCGGCGCCTTGCCGGTCAGCCTGGCAAAGGCCGTCTCGAGCGCGCGGCGCGAGATGCCGGCCCGCCGGGCGATCTCGGCGACGCCCAGCGGCTCGTCGATGGTCGATTCCATCATCCGCACCGCGGCCGCGAGCTGCGGATCGCGGGCGGCGATCCGGCCGAGCGCCACCGGCGACTGGCCCTGGCTGCCGGCGCGCATGCCGTCATAGACGTAGAGCCCGGCGACCTCGAGCGAGAGCGCCTGCCCCTGGCGTGCGCGCACGAGGTTCAGGAGGAAGTCGAGCGCCGGCGCGGCGGCGCCGGTGGTGAAGAACCGCCCGTCGACCACCCAGCGGTCGGAGACGGTGCGCACGTCCGGAAAGGCGGCGGCGAAGTCTTCGAGATCCTCCCAGTGGGTCGTCGCCGCGCGCCCGTCGAGAAGGCCGCACAGGGCGAGAACCCAGGGCCCCGCCTCGATCCCGCCGACATGGCCGGCGTTGCGCGCCGCCGTCAGGAGCTTGTGGCGGAAGGCCGCGTCGGCATGGCGATGCACGTTGAAGGCGGCGAGCACGATGAGCAGGTCGCAGTGCGCCGCCGGGTCGAGGGCCCCGTCGACCTTGATCGTCAGGCCGCAGCTGGTGCGCGGATCGCGGCCGTCCGGCGAGACGACCCGCCAGCGATAGCAGGGCCGGCCCGAAAGCCGGTTCGCGCCCCGCAGCGGATCGAGCGTCGCGGCGAGCGACATCAGCGAGGTGTCCGGCAGGACAACCAGCGTCACCTCGAGCGGCCGATCGGTGCTTTCGAACAGCGACATGCGCAAATCGTCAAATGATCGTCGCAAAAGGTCAAGCCTGTCGCGAGCCGGTGCCTCAATCTTCCCGTCGAGCAAGAGAAGGACGGGTGCTGCCCGAAGCTGCGGCCGGCCGGCGGAAAGGACGCCGCCGCCGCGGTCTTCCCAGCCGCCGCTGCTTCCGGGGCCGGCGCGCCGCCACGGCGCTTGCCGGCCGGGCGCCCGCGCCCCGTCCCGACCCGAGGAGAACGAGCCGATGCCGCTTCGCCCCAGCCGTGACGTCTTCATCACCTGCGCCGTGACCGGTGCCGGCGACACCACCAGCCGCTCCGACAAGGTGCCGGTGACGCCGCACGAGATCGCCGATGCGGCGGTCGAGGCCGCACGGGCGGGCGCGGCGATCGCCCATATCCACGTGCGCGATCCGAAGACCGGCAGGCCGTCGCGCGACCTCGAGCTCTATCGCGAGGTCGTCGAGAAGATCCGCGCCTCCGGGGTCGATGTGGTGCTCAACCTGACGGCCGGGGCCGGCGGCGATCTCGTGCTGGGTTCGCCCGAAGCCCCCCTGCCGCCCGATCCCGCCGGCACGGACATGGCCGGCGCCGGGGAGCGGCTCGCCCATGTCGCCGCGCTGCTTCCGGAGATCTGCACCCTCGACTGCGGCACGATGAACTTCGGCGAGGGCGACTACGTCATGACCAACACGCCGGCCATGCTGAAGGCGATGGCCGCGCGGATCAGGGAGCTCGGCGTCAGGCCGGAGATCGAGATCTTCGACACGGGCCATCTCGTCCTCGCCAAGTGGCTGAAGGACCAGGGGCTGATCGCCGATCCGGTGATGGTGCAGCTCTGCATGGGCATTCCCTGGGGCGCGCCCGACGACCTCGGCTCGCTTCTCGCGATGACCGCCAACCTGCCGGACGACTGGACCTTCTCGGCCTTTTCGATCGGCCGCAACCAGCTGCCCTATGCGGGGCTGGCGCTTGCCGCCGGCGGCAACATCCGCGTCGGCCTGGAGGACAACATCTGGCTGAAGAAGGGCGTGCTCGCCTCGAACGGCGACCTCGTCGAACGCGCGGTCGCGATCGCCGAGGCGATGGGCAGCCGCGTCATGACCCCCGGCGAGGTGCGCGAGAAGCTGAAGCTGGAGCGGCGGTGGTGAGCGGGATGGACAGCAGCGCTTCCTCGAAGGCCGCCGCCGCCCCCTCGCCCGCCCGGATCGCCAGGGCCGCCTGCATCGGCGGCGGCGTCATCGGCGGCGGCTGGGTGGCGCGCTTCCTCCTCGCCGGCATCGACGTCGCGGTCTTCGATCCGCATCCCGACGCAAGGCGCATCGTCGCCGAGGTCCTCGCCAATGCCGAGGCGGCCTACGGCGCGCTGACCGACGCGCCGCTACCGAAACGCGGCGCCCTCACCTTCCATGAGACGATCGCCGAGGCGGTCGCCGGCGCCGACTGGATCCAGGAGAGCGTGCCCGAGCGCATCGACCTCAAACGCCGCATCCTCGCCGAGATCGACGCGGCGGCGCGTCCGGACGCGCTGATCGGCTCCTCCACCTCGGGCCTCCTGCCGAGCGACCTGCAGGCTGGGCTGTCGCATCCCGAGCGCGTCTTCGTCGCCCATCCCTACAATCCCGTCTACCTGCTGCCGCTGGTCGAGATCGTCGGCGGCAGAATGACCGCGCCGCAGGTCGTCGGCGATGCGGTCCGGCTGCTCGCACCCATGGGAATGAAGGGCGTTCCGATCGCCAGGGAGATCGATGCCTTCGTCGGCGACCGGCTGCTCGAGGCGCTCTGGCGCGAGGCGCTTTGGCTGATCAAGGACGGGATCTGCGACGTCGAGACCCTCGACGACGTGATCCGCTATTCCTTCGGCCTGCGCTGGGCGCAGATGGGCCTCTTCCAGACCTACCGCATCGCCGGCGGCGAGGCCGGCATGCGGCATTTCCTCGGCCAGTTCGGCCCGGCGCTGAAATGGCCCTGGACGAAGCTGACCGACGTCGTCGATCTCGACGATGCGTTGATCGACGAGATCGCCGCGCAGTCCGACGCCCAGAACGAGGGCCTCTCGATCCGCCGCCTCGAGCAGATCCGCGACCGGAACCTCGTCGGCATCCTGCAGGCGCTGAAGGCCGGCGACGACGGCCGCGGCTGGGGCGCCGGCAAGCTCCTCGCCGACTTCGAGAAACGGCTTGAAAGCCGCGCCGCGGCGGAGCGGCCGGCGGCGGACGCCGGCGCGCCGCGCTCCCATTCGGTGCGCGTCGCACCGTCCTGGATCGACTACAACGGCCACATGACCGAGCACCGCTATCTGCAGATTCTCGGCGATGCGACCGACCACGTGCTGCGCGGGATCGGCGTCGACCTCGCCTATGTCGAGGCCGGCGCGAGCTACTACACGGTGGAGAGCCATCTCTGCCATCTCGGCGAGGCAAAGCTCGGCGACACGATCACGGCGGAAAGCCGCGTCCTCTCCTTCGACGGCAAGAGGCTGCATCTCTTCCATCGGGTGGCCCGGGCGGGCGACGGGGCCGTCGTCGCGACGGGCGAGCACATGCTGCTGCATGTCGACCGCGCCAGCGGCCGGGCCGCGCCGGCGCCCGAGACGATCCTGAAGCGCATCGCGGCGCTCGTCGTCGCGCAGCCCGCCGACGACCTTCAGACCCGGACGGCGGCGGGCCGCGCCATCCGCCCCGCAGCGCCGCCCCCGCCACCCACCGCCGACCAAGACACGGCGCCCCCTTCATCCACCCGCGGCTGAGAAAGGCCGCATCGCGTCCAACCGGAAGAAAGGAAACGGAATGATCAAGCTCCTGCAGACGACCGCCGCCCTCTCGCTTCTCCTCGCCGGCACCGCCCTCGCGAAGGAGCCGGATGCCTGCCGCACCGTGCGCTATTCGGATCCGGGCTGGACGGACATCTCCTCCACCAACGCGCTTCTCAAGACCGTGCTCGGCCCGCTCGGCTACACCGCCGAGATCAAGACGCTGTCGGTGCCGATCACCTATCGGGGTCTCGCCAACGGCGAACTCGACATCTTCCTCGGCAACTGGATGCCGACGCAGACGAAGATCGTCGATCCGATGGTGGACAAGGGCGAGCTCGACGTCCTGAAGGTCAACCTTTCCGGCAACCGCTTCACCCTCGCCGTCCCGGACTATGTGGCGGAAAAGGGCGTCACCAGCTTCGACGACCTCGCCAAGAACGCCGACAAGTTCGACCACAAGATCTACGGCATCGAGGCCGGCGCCTCGGTCAACCAGAACATGCTGCGGATGATCAAGGACGACGCCTTCGGCCTCGGCGACTGGAAGCTGATCGAATCCTCCGAACAGGGCATGCTGGCCCAGGTCGGCCGCGCCGAGCGCTCGGACAAGTGGGTGGTCTTCCCGGCCTGGGAGCCGCATCCGATGAACACCGAATACAAGCTGACCTACCTGACCGGCGGCGACAAGTATTTCGGCCCGAACATGGGGTCGGCCGAGGTGCGCACCGTGGCGCGTCCGGGCTTTGCCAAGGAGTGTCCGAACCTCACCGCGCTGTTGAAGAACATGACCTTCTCCGTCGATCTGGAGAACGCCATGATGGCGCAGATCCTCAGCGACGGCATCTCGGCGGACGAGGCCGCCAAGGAGGCGATCGGCAAGCATCCCGAGCTTCTGGACGAATGGCTGAAGGGGGTCGAGACCCTCGACGGCGCGCCGGGTCTTCCGGCGGTGAAGGAAAAGCTCGGCGTCTGATCCCGCTGTAAGGCCGGCTTTCGCCGGGCGGCCTCGCGGCAGCGCCTCCCAGCCGCCGCGGGCCGCACCCTCATGCCGCGCCGCGCCGTCACCTGCGGCGCGGCATCGGCGGTTCAGGCGAGGCGGAACGCGCGATAGCTCGAGACGATGGCGGCGACCTGCAGCGAATCGAGCGCTGCGGTCTGGGTGGTGGTGATCGCCTGCAGCTGTTCCTGGCTGAGGCTCTGGATGTCGGCGGTGGAAAGCCCGCCGATCGCACCGGCGCTGATCGCCGCGATGTCCGCCGTCGAGAAGGTCTTCACCTGGTCGGGGCCGAGCGCGGCGATCTGCGCCGAACTCATCGCCGCGATCTGCGCCGGCGTCAGGGCCTCGGCCTGCTCGACGCCGAGGCCGGCGAGCATGTCGGGCGTCAGCCCGGCGATCGCCGTCGCCCCGATGGCGGCGATCTGGTCGGCCGAGAAGGCTGCGATCTTGTCGGTGCTGAAGGTCGCCACCTGGATGGCGTTGAGCGCACCGATCTGTTCGGTGGAGAGCTTCTGGATCTGCGCCGTGTCGAGGGCCCTCAGCTGATAGTAGGAGAGCGCCGCGACCTGGCCGGTCGAAAGCGCGCCGACCTGCTCGCTGCCGAGCGCGGCGATCTGGTCGGCGGAAAGCCCCGGGATCGCCGTCGTCTTGATCGCCGCGACGTCGGCGGCCGAGAAGGTGCCGAGATCGGCGGCGCTGAGGGCGGCCACCTGGACCGAGGTGAGAGCGGATATCTGGGTCGCAGAGAGCCCGTCGATCTGGGCGGTGCTCATGGCCTCGATCTGGCCGGGGGTGAGACCGGCGATCGCCTTCGCCGAAAACGACCCGACCTGGGCCGGGGTGAGTGCGGCGATGCCGTCCGTCGAGACCGCCGCCGACTGGGTGGCGCCGAATGCGGCGATCTGCGCCGTCGACAGCGCCTCGACCTGAGACGGCGTCAGGGCCGCCACCTGGCCGGCGGTGAGACCGGCGATCTGGGACGTCGTCAGGCCGGCGATCTGGTCGGCTCCGAGGCCTGCGACGATCTCCGCCGAGAGGCCGGCAATGGCGGACGTGCCGAAGGCGGCGATCTGGGTGGCCGAAAGGTTCCGGAATTGGGCAGCGTTCAGCGCCGCCGTCTGCGTCGCGGTCAGTGCGCCGACCTGCGTCGACGTCAGCCCGGCGATCTGGCCGTCGCCCAGCGCTTCGATCTGCGCTGCGGTGAGACCCGCCACCGCGCCGGCGCTCAGCGCGGCGAACTGGTCGCCGGAAAGGCCGGCGACCCTTGCGGCGGAAAGCCCGGCGACCTGCGTCCCGGTCAGGGCCGCGACCTGCACCGTCGAGAGCGCCTCCATCTGGCCGGGCGACATCGCCTCGATCTGCGCCGCTGCGAGACCGGGGATCTGCGTCGCCGTCAAACCCGCGATCTGGTCGCTGGTGAGGCCGGCGACGACGTCGCCGGAAAGGCCGGAAAGCGCCGCCGGCGAGAGCGCCGCGATGTCGGTCGGCGAGAAGGTTTCGAGCGCCTTCACGCTCAGGGCCGCCGTCTGGGTGGCGGTCAGCGCCGCAAGCTGCGTCGTCGAGAGGCTGTCGATCTGCTCGGGGGTGAGCCGCCCCACCTGCTCGGCCGAAAGACCCGCGAGCGCCTTGACGCTCAGGGACGCCGTCTGGTCGGTGGCAAGGGCGGAAAGCTGCGTCGCCGTCAGGGCGGCGACCTGCGTGGCGCCGAGGGCGCCGATCTGCGTGGTGGTGAGCCCGCCGATCTGCGCCGCCGTGAACGCCGCCACCTGGGCCGGCTTCAGCGCCGCGATCTGGCTGGTGCCGAGGGCCGCGACCTGCTCCGGGCTCAGCCCCGCGACGAGCTCGCCCGACAGGCCGGAAAGCGCGCCGGTGCCGATCGCCGCGACGTCGGCGGTGGAGAAGACCGCAAGATCCGCAGCGCTCAAAGCGGCGATCTGGCCGGAGGTCAGGGCCGCGACCTGGGCGGTCGTCAGGGCCTCGGCCTGCGGCGCCGAGAGCCCGGCGACCTGACCCGCGGTGAGGCCGCCGACCGCCTTCGCCGACAGCGCCGCGACCTGTTCGGGCGAAAGCCCCGCCGTTGCCTCGGCCGACAGCGCCGCGACCTGCGAGGCGCCGAAGGAGCGCATCTGCGCCGTGGTGAGCGCCGTGATCTGGGACGCGGTGAAGGCGCCGACCTGCGCCGTCTTCAGGCCGGTGATCTGGGTGCCCGTGAGCGCCGCGAGCTGGGCCGGTGCGAGGCCGGCGAACCGTTCGGCCGGCATGCCGGCAAGGGCGGCGGTGGTGATCGCGGCGACGCCTTCCGGCGCGAGCATCGCCAGCTGGTCCTCGCCGAGCGCCGCGACCTGGGTGGCCTTCAGCCCGGCGAGCTGGGCCGTCGTCAGCGCCGCGACCTGGGCGGGGTCGAGGGCGGCGACCTGCGTCGTCGTCAGGCCGGCGACGGCCTTGGGGTTCAGCGCCGCGACCTGCTCCGGGGCGAGGGCGGCGAGGCTGTCCAGCGACAGGGCGCCGAGCTGGCCCTCGGAAAGGACCTTGAGCTGCGTCGCCGACAGCGCCTCGGCCTGAAGCGGCGTCAGGGCCGCCACTTGGCTGGTCTTCAGGGCGCCGATCTGCGACGTCGTGAGGCCGGCGAGCTGGTCGGTGCCGAGCGCCGCGATGGCGTCGGCCGTCAGGCCGGGAATCGCCTTCGGGCTGATCGCGGCGATCTCGGCGCGGCTGAACCTTTCGAGCGCGCTCGTGTCGAGCGCCCCGAGCTGCTTCTGGGTCAGCGCCGGCATCTGCGTCACGGTCAGCGCCTCGGCCTGGCCAGGCGTCAGGGCAGCGACCTGGCTCAGGGAGAGACCGGGTATCGCGGCGGGCGAGATCGCGGCGATCTGTTCGGCCGAGAATTCGCCGATCGCCTCGACGGACAGGACGGCGAACTGAGCGGCATTCATCGCCCGGACCTGCGCGGCGGAGAGGACGCCGATCTGCGTGGTCGAGAACGCCGCCATCTGGCTCGGCTTCATCGCGGCGATCTGCGGGCCGGTCATCGCCGACACCTGATCGAGGGAGAGCGAGGCGACGGCATCCGGCGTCAGTCCGGCGATCGCGCCGGAACCGATGGCGGCGATGTCGGCGGTCGAGAAGCCGGCGAGTTGCTCGGGGCTCAGACTGGCGGTCTGGATCAGGCTGAGGCCGGCGACCTGGGCCGTCGTGAGGGCTTCGGCCTGGGCGGTGGTCAGGGCGGCGATCTGCGCCGTGCCGAGGCCCTGGACCGCCTTGGCGCCGATGCCGGCGACCTGCGTCGGCGAAAGGGCGGAAAGCCCCTCGACGCCGAGCGCGCCGACCTGGCTCGCCGTCAGCGCCGCCATCTGGCCGGTCGACAGGGCGGCGAGCTGGGTGGCGGAGAGCGCCTTGATCTGGCTCGCCTTCAAGGCGGCGATCTGGCCGGTCCTCAGGGCGGCGACCTGATCCGTCGTCAGCGCCGCCATGGCCGTCGCGGAGAGGCCGGCGATCGCCTTCGGACCGATCGCCGCGACCTTGTCGGGCGCAAGGCTCGCCACCTGTTCGGCGCCGAGGGCGGCGACCTGCCGCGACGACAGGGCGGCAAGCTGCGCCGTCGACAGCGCGCCGAGCTGGTCGGTGCCCATCGCCGAGAGCTGGGCGGTGGTCATGCCGGCGACGGCGCGGCTGGTGATCGCGGCGACCTGGTCGGTCGAGAGCCGGGCGAAATTCTCCGGCGAAAGCGCCGCCATCTGCGTCGGCCCGAAGGCGCGGATCTGCGTCGTCGAAAAGGCCGCGGTCTGGTCGCCCGTCAGGGCCCGGACCTGGCTCGCCGAAAGGCTGGCGATCTGGGCCTGCGTCAGGGCCGAGGTCTGCTCGACGCCGAGCGAGGCGATCTTTTCGCCGGACAGTCCCGAAAGGGCGACGGTGCTGATCGCGGCGATGTCGGCCGGCGAGAAGGTCGCGAGTTCTTCCGGGCTCAGCGCCGCGATCTGGGTGCGGCCCAGGCCCGCTATCTGGGCGGGCGTCAGGGCTTCTGCCTGGTCGGTACTGAGCGCGGAAAGCTGCGTCGTGCTCATCGCCGCGACCTGCGAACTCGCAAGGGCGGCGATCTTGTCGGAGCCGAGGGCGGCGAGCTGGTCGAGCGTCAGGCCCGGCATCGCCTTGGCGGAAATCGCCGACACCTGGGCGGTGGAAAGCGCCGCGATCCCCTCGCTGGAAAGGGCGGAAAGCTGCGAGGCGGACAGCGCGCCGATCTCGCCGTTGCTGAGGGAGGTCAGCTCGTCGGCGCTCCAGCCGGCGAGCGTGCCGGTCGACAGCGACCTGATCTGGAGAAGCGACTGGGAGGAGATCGTCGTCATGGGGCCTGCTTCGGGAATGCCTCGGTCCAGAGCCCCTGCGCCCGGCAGGACGCAGACATCACGCTCCATCTCATGCGAATTTTCGTATTTTTCGGGTGATGCCGTCCGCAACGCCGTCGAGCGTCTCGTGGCAGGCCCCGCACTATATCCCGCGATCGCCGACCGCGCCGGCGAACGGTGCCGAAGGGGCGGGCGTTCATGCGCCGCCCTTGCCTGCGTCACCGGTCTGTCGCGAAATCGGCGCCGTGGTGGTCCTGCGGTAGCAGAGCCCTTTGCCGCGGCGTCGCCACTGTGCTGCGATCGGCTTGCCCGAGCCTGTGCGCCTCGTTCGCCAGGGTGAAGGTCACGGTCTCGGCCTGCTGCCACGGTCGCAGGTTGCAGCTTGGCCCTTGCTCTGGTCTTATCCTGTTCCCTTTTGTCTTCTGGGGATGCGATCCGTCCAAAGCCTTCCTTCGTCGGCCTCGTCGCGTTGCGAACAAGAAGTGGTTGCGAATGTCATGATCGTCGAAGGCAGCTATTCCTGGCCGCTGGTCGTTCTTTCCGTCTGTATCGCGACCCTTGCCGCCTATACGGCGCTCGATCTCGCCGGCCGGATCCGCAACGCCACCGAATGGGCCCAGGCCGGGTGGATCGCCACCGCCGCCATCGCCATGGGCGGCAGCGTCTGGTCGATGCATTTCGTTGCCATGCTCGCCTACCGCATGCCGATGCCGGTGAATTACGACGTCACCCTGACCGTGGTGTCGCTCACCCTGCCGATGCTCGTGACCGGCATCGGATTTGCGCTTCTGTGCGGGCGCGGCATGGGCTGGCCCGTCCTTCTGCCAGGCGGCCTGATCATGGGAGTCGGCATCGCCAGCATGCATTATCTCGGCATGCAGGCGATGCGCATGCCGATGGCGATCCACTACGACCTCGCCCTGGTCGCCGCCTCGGTCGCGATCGCCATCACCGCGTCCACCGCGGCCCTGTGGCTGGCGTTCAAGCGCACCACGGCGCCCCGCAAGCTCGCCGCCGCCGGCGCGATGGGGCTGGCGATCGCCGGGATGCACTATACCGGCATGGCCGCCGCGACTTTCGTCAGGGAGCCCGGCGACGACGCGATGCCCACGGCGGCCGCGCTCGACCCGATGGCCCTCGCCCTCGCGATCGCCGGCCTGACCTTCCTCATCCTGTTCCTGGCGCTGGCGGCGTCGCTGGTCGACCGGCGCCTCGCCCTGGCGAGCGCCCGCGAGACGGCCGCGGCGCGGGAAGGCCGGGAGCGCTTCGCCACCCTCTACCGCCGCACGCCGCTGCCGCTGCATGCGCTGAACGAGAACGGGCGCATCGAGCATGTCAGCGACGTCTGGCTTGAAGTGCTCGGCTATGAATTCGAGGAGGTGGTGGGACGGCCGCTGACCGACTTCATGACCCCGGAGTCCGCCCGTCGCCGCACCGAGGTCGACTGGCCCGCCCTCCTGGCGTCCAAGGAGCTGCGCGGGGCGCAATATCAGTTCGTGACCAAGGACGGCCGGCAGCTTCACTGCCTCCTCTCGGCGCATGTCGAGCGCGACGCGGAGGGCCGGTTCCAGCAGGCGCTGTGCGGGCTGATGGACATCACGGCCTGGCGCCAGACCGAGGAACAGCTGCGTCAGGCGCAGAAGCTCGAGGCGCTGGGACAGCTGGCGGGCGGCGTCGCCCACGACTTCAACAATCTCCTGGCGGCGGTGCTGGCCAATCTCGAAATCCTGAAGAAGCGGCTTCCCGACGACCAGAAGCTCCGGCAGCTCGCCGACACGGCGATCCGCGGGGCGGAGCGCGGCGCCTCGCTGACCCAGCGGATGCTCGCCTTCTCGCGGCGCCAGGAGCTGCGTCCCGAGAGCGTCGGCATCCCCGAACTCGTCCACGGCATGGCGGATCT
>NZ_JAFMPY010000036.1 GCF_017353515.1 Jiella sonneratiae | reverse complement strand
TCGGCCGTGCGGGTCTTGATCAGATCCCGCTCAACGTCGGCGAGACCGCCAAGGATGGCCAGCATGAGGCGGCCGGTGCTGTCATCGGTATCGGCCCAGGGTTGGGCAAGCGAGCGGAACCGCGCGCCGGCGTCGACGATGCGCTTGACGATGGCGAACATGTCGAAGGTCGATCGAGCCAGGCGATCGATGCGGGTCACCACCAGCTCATCGCCAGGACCGAGGGTGCTAAGGAGCTTCATCAGCTCTTTGCGGTCGGCCTTGGCGCCGGAAACCTTTTCGCGGAAGACGATCGTGCATCCGGCGGCTTGCAGCTCCTCGAGCTGGGCCTCAAGGGTCTGGCCGACGGTGGAAACCCGGGCATAGCCGAAGGAGCGGATGGGGGCGCGACTTTTGTCCATGATTTATGGAAAGGATAACCCATTGGCCAGGTTACGCAATCAAAATATTCCATAAATCTTGATATTCGCTATCTTTGAATTCTGTATCAGAATGCTGGAAAAATCATGCGAAGACGCGGCGACGGCCGCCGATTGCCGTCGCCGCGTCACGAGCTGCCACGCGCCCCTCGTGGCAGCCGTACCCAAGTGCTATGGGAAAATGCGTCGATCGCTGCCGGATTACGGACCGGAGCGCTCCGCTGTGACTGAAGCTTTCATCGTTCTTGCCATCAGTCCGATGACGATAATTCTGAAGCTGGACAGCAGCAGTTGGCCGAACTCGATGTGCTCAATGTTGATATGGTCGCGCCGCTCGATCGCCTTCATTTCGAGGACGTTCTTATGGTTTGCCACTAATATCGCCGGCGCGCGCTGGTTCGCCCCAGGTTCGTTGCGAATTTTCTCGAGAAAATCGATCCCCAGCACGCCCTGGACTAGACCAGCAATCGCGAGAACGTCGAATGTATTACGCATCGAAAGGCTAATCGCTTCATCAAGTTCGGTCGTCGCGCGTACATTCCATCCAAGTCTAGAACCGTATTCAACATAGCGGTCGTGCTCCGCTCTATCGCGACACACACACAGCAGAGACGGTATATTCGTAATCTTACCCATAGTAAATACAGGCCGATTGATAGCGGAGGAGCTGGACATGACTGTTCTTGTGAAAGACGGCAGGGAAATGGCAATCGTCCGAGCAATTGCCCATCGTTTGGGAAATTGCCCAAACGGCACTGCCGTGTCGCACCTTTCCGCGATAAAGTCATTCGCCTAGTGTCATGAACTTTCCGTGCAGAAATTGTGATATATAAGACTTATTAAATGGTCGCTTTATTAGTTGTTCGCGGCGAGCGGTATCATCCCACAGCATTGTCTTCTCCCATCGTCTCGACAACGACGGAAAATCACAACCTGATGATCGCTCAACTTCTTTTCGCTCGGTCTCTTAACTGTTCAGATGGCCGCACTTTGTGGTGAGGGCTGAGAATTAGCGCTGGTTAGGCCTGGCTGCGTTCTTTTCTCCGTCACGCGGATCGCCGAAAGATGGTTGCGTGGAGGTTTCTCGCCTCATGCACCAATTCCGCGTCTTCAAGGCGCTCTATCTTCGCAACAAGAGCTCTCGCTTGGTCCTCGATTATCTGCAGCATAGTCCCCGCCCTATGGCTGGCTAACAAAATAAACGATAACAGGAGCTTACCCATTTTCTCGGAGGTGTCATCCAACTTTTTGCATCGGTGCCGGAAAGGTCAGCTTTGGGCAAGGGGAGAATGACAGGCGGGCGCAAGTCGCCGCTCGATTTCGACCTCTTTCAGCGTATCTCCAACTCCGCGGCCCCGTCCGGGTTGACGGCCTGCGGGCCTCCCTCGTCATTGCTATTATCCCAGACTTTGAGGTCTTCAGCTAACTAAATTCGGCATGTTTCGCAAGGAACAGGCGCGGGATGGAATCGTTTGATCGGCGACGGTCGCAAGGGCCGCGTTTTATTGGAGCTGAAACCATGTCGGTAAAGAGCCTCGACGATCTCTTTCTTCATACCCTGCAGGACATTTACTACGCCGAAAAGACCATCACCAAGGCCTTGCCGAAGATGTCAAAGAAGGTGACGTCGACCGACGTCAAGAAAGCTTTTGACAGCCATCTCGAAGAGACCAAGGGACAAATCGAGCGTCTTGAAGCAGTGTTCAAATCGCTTGGCCAGAAGCCGAAGGCGGAGAAGTGTCCGGCGATCGAGGGCATCGTCTCCGAGGCCGAGGAGTTGATGGACGAAATCGAGGACGCCGAGACCCTTGATGCCGCGCTCATTGCGGCGGCGCAGGCCGTCGAGCATTACGAGATGACCCGCTACGGTACGCTTGTCTCCTGGGCCGAAACACTGGGCCACACGGAAGCCATTACCCTTCTCGGCGAAACGCTGAAGCAGGAGAAGGCCGCGGATGCCAAGTTGACGAAGATTGCGGAATCGAAGGTAAATAAGAAGGCTGTCGCCTGATCAGAAGGCGGGGGGTCGCTGCAGCGGCGGCCCCTCATTACGTCGGTGGGTGCCATAGCCGCGGGAAAGACAGACAGTGCAAGAACTCCGGTGTGATGCCTCGAGCAATCCGGCCTTCAAAATTCAGTCGCGGCCAACAAGTCCCATGCAACCAAAAGCTACATTTAAATTTCTATTCGAAATAGAAAGTCTTGATTTATGGGTATTAAGCGGCAATGCCCGCCTAATACCCACTCACCTCATATGCTTTATCGACCTGCATCCCGACGAATTTCATGCAGCCAAGCCATAGCTTGCCTGTTTCTTATTCGATAATGTAAATTCAGCAACCCTTGCATCGAGCATCTGGGACTGTTCGGCGAGATTGTTGGTTGCCGCCGTCGACTGTTCGACCATGGCGGCGTTCTGCTGGGTGGTTTGATCCATTTGTGAAATCGCCTGATTGACTTCGGCGAGCGCAGTCGATTGCGACCTCGCTGATAATATCATCTCCTGCATTTCCAGATGGACCGCATCGATTTGCTGCAGAATTCCCTCAAGTGCCACCCCGGTCTGCTCCGACAATGCGACGCCATTTTCCACTTCGCTCACCGAACGGCCGGTGAGTTCTTTGATCTCCCTGGCGGCTTCTGCCGAGCGCTGGGCAAGTTCGCGAACCTCGCTGGCGACGACAGCAAAGCCTTTGCCAGCCTCGCCAGCCCGTGCCGCCTCGACGCCGGCATTCAGTGCCAGAAGGTTTGTCTGAAAGGCGATCTCATCGATCACGCTGACGAAGCGGGTGATCTCATCGGATGAAGCCGCAATCGTTCGGATAGCCTCGACCGTTTCCTTCACGACGGCATTAGATCTTTGCGTTTCCTGCGCGGTGTTGGCGACAATGTTTCCTGCGCGCTCGGCCCGCTTCGCGCTGTCAGACACCGTCTGCGAGACTTCGCCGAGTGCCGCTGCCGTTTCTTCCAACGAAGCCGCCTGCTGCTCAGTGCGCCGGGCTAGATCGTCGGCTGCGATCTGCAGCTCGTTCGTATTGGCCCGCAGCGAACCGGACACCTCAGCGACCGCATTGACCGCTTCGTCAAGCGCGTCAAGCGAGCGATTGAAATTCGCTCTCAACGGCTCGAACACGTCAGCAAAACGTGTCTCGATGCGATAGCTGAGATCCCCATCGCACAACCGCTGCAGCGCCGTTCCGAGCTCTTCCACGGCCTGCAAGGATGCGGCGGCTGTCTCGGCGCGTTCGGCATCCGTCTCGGCTCTGAGGCATTCACGCTCGGCAACGCGAGCGGCCTCTTCCTCGCGTTCGCGCATGGCGCGTTCTTTGGTCTGGACGACGATGTTCTGAACGGTGCGGGCCATCTCCCCCAGTTCATCCTTGCGCGAGCCATCGACGCCTTGCATTTCCATACTTCCCTGAAGCAGGCCCTTCAGGCTTTGCGTCAAAGCTTGCAGTGGGCTCGTAATCGATTGTGCGAGGACGATTGTCACACCTGCGACGGTCAATGTGAGCAGGAGCACAATGCCTGCCAGCTTGATGAAGTCGGCGTGCGCTTCGTCACCCAGAGCAGCAGCCTTGGCCTCAATGCGATGAATCGTTTCCTGAGCAAGCTCGCGGAGGACATTGATCCGGGCCGTCGCGACGTCGAACCACTTCTCTGCACTGAAGGACGACAGGGCCGTAATTTGGCCATTGCTGATCATGCCGTGGCGCATTTCGATCATGGCTGCCCGCGCGGCCGCGAGGCGTTGCCGAGCGCTTTCAGCGAGTTCGGGCCCGACCCCCTGGTAATAGAGATCAATGAGCGCGTCTTCCTTGCCGCCCAGTTCGGCGAACAGGAAGTAATGCTCGGGAGTGAAGCGCCGGGCTGCGATTGCGCCGGCTCCAAGACCTCGCTCTTGGCCGGCGAACTCCTTTGCCTTCAAGAGCAGGGTGAAATCCGAAAGTGGTGCCGCAATTTCCATGTCGTCGATGCCGTGATGAAGCGAAACGGCTAGAGCGGCAAGCCCATCGATAAGATCGGTGTAGAAGTTGAAGGCCTCTTCTGGCGTCGCTGCCAGCGCATCGATCGCCTTGCGAAGCTTCTCCAGGCCGTCATGAGTCATAGGATCAACCCGCTCCATTAGCGGTTTGGCGTATTGATCGCCGACCTTTTCGATCACATGCTCGGCATGCTCGAACTCTTCATGAACTTCATGGGTCGTTTCGCGGACCTTGCGCATCTTCTCACCCATCTGGGCGCCGCGGCTACCAATGAAGCCCGCCGTCGTGCCGCGCTCGACCTGCAGTGCGTGGATGAGGTTGGCGACGATTTCGATTTCCTTGGTCGCGTTACGCAGATCGTACATATGGTGATATCGGGTCCAGGACGCCCGTAATTCGCCTTGAGCAATGAAGATGAGCAGGGCGGCAGGTATCAGAAGTGTCGCGGCCAGACGCAGACCGACGGGTACATCTCTCAGGCGCATCGAACGTTTCCCCTCGTTTGCACCGCCCTTTTCCATCACGGCATGGCTAGACGTTTGCAATTGGAGGCATTTACAATCAATTTTATTAACACACCTTTTAGTAGTGTTTCATGACTAAAATTTTCATAGATTTATGTCCCTTTGAGGGACTGCGGCAGTCGATCAGATAAGCGCTTAAGTGGAGTGTGGATTGCCCTCCGTTTCAGCGCCAGCGGGCGGATCACACGCCCGACGGTGTTGTTGTCGATCTCAATCGTGGCGTGGACCACGAAACGACAAAGCCCTTCCCACCGCGACAGAGCATAGCGGATTGCCTCGGCGAGGATAGTTGATTTCACTGACGCTTAAAGTGGCCCCCCATCCGGCTAACCAATGAGTCGTGCACTGTGCGCCTCCTCACCCGACGCCTCGCAAAATACCGTTATGTCTGATGGAGTTTCGAGTCGGGCACTCAAGTTTTGGCTTCTCCTTCGCCTCGCGTCCCAGTCCATGGTCGCAAGCTAGAAGACGGTCGGTTTTCGGCCGGAAGATCGCATTCCTGACGGTGCTGTCTCCTTGTCGTGTTTCCGATCCCGAAGTTGAGGCCGGGTTCCTGCCCGGCTTGCGGACGCCTTGTCCTTCTCCTGCCCGCTCCATTCCCCCGGAGCGGTGTCCGGGGTCCCGGGTTGGGGACAAGCCGCCGGCAGCGCCGGGCTCCTTTGGAACCGTCCTTCGGGACAGTAACCACAACAAAGGAGATCATCATGACGTTCAAACGCAACACCACCTCGGCCCCGGCCAAACCCGATCCGAAGGCTCCCGTGCTTCTCGCCTATACGGTGCGCGAGGCGAAGGATGAGGGCCAGAAGAACTACTGGACCCGGATCGGCGCCTTTTTCGAGCATGAAGACGGCGATGGCGGGACGCTGGTCCTCGATGCCCTGCCGCTCAACGGGCGGATCGTCCTCAGGGTGCCGCCCAAGGACGATGCGGCCAAGGGCCAGGCCTGAGGAGGCTGACATGCAGCTTCTCACTCGGGAACTGCGGGACAAGCTGCTGGCGAACGGTCGCCAGCAGCAACCCGTCAGGGGCACGGAAGGCGAAATCGACTTTCCGCCCGTGGTCAAACTCTTCACCCCCGACGCCGGTGCCACCCGGCTCCTGACCGAGATCGATCCGGAGGAACCGGACATCGCCTTCGGTCTCTGCGATCTGGGGCTCGGATTCCCGGAACTCGGCTCCGTCAGCCTCGCCGAACTCGAAATGGTCCGCGGCCGTCTCGGTCTGCCGGTGGAGCGCGACCTCTCTTTCGAGGCCGACAGGCCGCTGTCGGCCTATGCCGCGGAGGCGAGCCAGCTCGGGCACATCCGGGCATGAAGGTTCTTCTGGGCGTCACCTCACCGTGGCGCCCTTTCCTTCATGAGTAAGCCTGTGCCGCCGACGAGCCGGCGATGCTGAGCGACGGCGCGTCGCATCGCCGGCGTTGGCAGAGCCGGAGCCAGCACCGCTTCGACGAGGTGCGCCTGGTCGTCGGACGACAGAGGCACGATCTGCGCGGCCTCGATGAGTTGGGTTCGTCTGCGGATCATCATGGGTGCGCTCCATTCCTGGGATTGTCTCGCAGCTCTCGGAATGTCGGGAAAGGCCGGCGGGGTGCCTTATTCTACCGCGGAGAGATCCGTGAGCTTCACCATCAGCGTCATCGGATCGAGCGGCGACGGGTCGAAGCCGAGCGCCTCGTAGAAGCTGCGGGCCTCCTCCGACAGCGCATGGACGAGGAGACCCCGAATGCCGATCGTCTCGGCCGCCGCCAGCGTGCGCAGCGCGGCGTCTCGCACCAGCGCGCGGCCGAGGCCTTGGCCCTGGCAACGCCGGTCGACGGCGAGGCGGCCGAGCACCACCACCGGGATCGGGTCCGGCATGTTGCGGCGAAACCGGCCCGGCGCTTCCGGCAGTTTCACCGCCCCGGAGGCGAGCGCGTAATAGCCGATCACTTCTGCCCCCTCGCAGGCGACGAAACACCGTGAGGCTCCGCTCGCCTGATTGGCGCGGGCACGGCGTTTCAGCCAGTCGTCGAGGACGGCAACGCCGGAATCGAATTCCTCCAGACGGTGATGGTCGGCGAGCGGAACCGGGGTGCCGACCCTCACACGCCCTCCCAGGGCGCCGACGTCGCCATCATACGGCGCAGCCGCTCGTTCGGTTGCGGCGGCGCGTCGAGACGCTCGAGAAATGCCGCATAGGCGGCTGCGTCGACCGTGAACACCGTCCGGTCGAGGAGCGCGTCCTCCGCCGCCTTCCGGGCTGCCTCGAGCACGAAGTCGGTGCGGGTGCGACCCAGCAATTCGGCCGCACGGTCGATCAGGCCGCGCAGCTCCGGCTTGATGCGCAGATTGAGGGTTTCGCGCGGGGTGGATGGCATCGTCAAACTCCGTGTGTGTTTTTATTCTAGGAGATCGTAACGTATTTGTCATTACATTTTGCCGGAGCCTCCCCGCCGCCGGCGGGCGGGCTGTCGTGAACCGCGCCCGCTCATGCGGTCACGGCCATTCGGCTTCCATCCCTGATGCAGAGTCTTTCCGGCCGCCGACGCGGCCTTCCTGCGGGCGCGGAGCGCCCGCCTTAGGGCTTCGCCCTCGGCGCACTTCGGATTGTCTTCCGCCCAGCTTCGGTCGCTGCGCTCCCTGCAGCCGGTTCCCCGCGAAGCCACCCCTCCGTTTGCACACCCACTGCTCGCCGCGAGGCAGGGGTTCAGGACCGGGCCTGAACCCGCCTGCCAACCAAGGAGAGCTTCCATGACCAAACCCGCAGCCAGCCGCACCGACAGCCCCCGCAAGGATGTCTATAGCCGCGTCACCGAGCGCATCGTCGCCGATCTCGAACGAGGCGTGCGCCCATGGTTCAAGCCGTGGAATGCCGGACATGCGGCGGGACGCATTACCCGGCCCCTCCGCCATAACGGCCTGCCCTATTCCGGCATCAACGTCCTGTTGCTCTGGTCGGAAGCCGTCGCCCGAGGTTTTGCCGCGCCGATCTGGATGACCTTCAAGCAGACGCTCGATCTTGGCGCGCATGTGAGGAAGGGCGAGACCGGCTCTCTCGTCGTCTATGCGGGCAGCCTCCACAGGCACGAAACCGACGACAGCGGCGAGGATGTCGAGCGGGCCATACCCTTCATGAAGGGCTACACCGTCTTCAACGTCGAGCAGATCGAGGGCCTCCCCGAGCATTACCATGCCCCGGCCTCGCCCGTGCTCGACCCGGTGGAGCGCATCGCCCATGCCGAGGCCTTCGTCGCTGCGACAGGGGCCGATATCCGGCACGGCGGCAATCAAGCCTATTACGCCGGTGGCAGCGACCATGTGCAGATGCCGTCCTTCGCCTGCTTCCGCGACGCCGAGAGCTATTACGCCACCCTCACCCATGAGCTGACCCACTGGACGCGCCATGCGACCCGGCTTGACCGGGATTTCGGCAGGAAGCGCTGGGGCGACGAAGGCTATGCCGTCGAGGAGCTGGTGGCCGAACTCGGCAGCGCCTTCCTTGCCGCCGACCTCGGCATTGCGCCGGAGCCGCGCGAAGACCATGCCGCCTACATCGCTTCGTGGCTGAAAGTCCTGAAAGGCGACACGCGCGCGATTGTCAGCGCTGCCGCCCACGCCCAGCGCGCCGCCGATTTTCTCCACGCCCTGCAGCCGGATGCCGCCCCCGCGAGCATCGGGGACACTGACGCCGACCACGGGGCCGCGCCCCGCGCCGCCTGAGCCTTTCGCGCGAGGGGCGGCGGCATGGGCCGACCGCCGCCTCTCGCCCGTCTCACCCTTCGGCCCGTCCTTCAATCAACCTTTCAAAGGAGAAATCCCATGACCACGCTTGAAACCACCCTCCCCCTCAACTGTCTGATCGCCGGAAAGGCCAACGTCCGGCGCACCGCTCGCATGGAGGGTATCGACGCGCTCGCCGCCTCGATTGCCGCCCATGGCCTGCAGCAGAACCTCGTCGTGCGGCCCGCCGAGGACGGCAGCCGTCACGAAGTCGTCGCCGGAAACCGTCGTCTTGCCGCCCTCAAGCGGCTCGCCAAGCAAAAGCGGATCGCCCGCAATGCGCCGATCCCCTGCAAGGTTCTGAACGAGGATGACGACGCCACGGAAATCTCGCTCGCCGAGAACGCCATGCGCGCCGACATGCATCCCGACGACCAGTGCGAGGCCTTCCGCACCCTGATCGACGAGCACGGCATGGGCATCGAAGCGGTTGCCGCCCGCTTCGGCGTCACCCCCGCCGTGGTGCAGCGCCGCCTGAAAATCGCCCATGTTTCGCCGAAGCTGCGCGCCCTCTATCGCAAGGGCACGCTGTCGCTCGAACAGATGATGGCCTTCGCCCTCGTCGACGATCATCGGGCGCAGGAAGACGTCTGGACGAGCCTGCCGACCTGGAGCCGCCATCCGCGCGACATCCGGGCCGCTCTCACCGCCGAAACCCTGCCCGCCACCCACCGGCTGGCGCTGTTCGTCGGCATCGAAGATTATGTCGCGGCGGGCGGGGCGGTCATCCGCGATCTGTTCGACGAGGCGAATGACGGCTATCTCACCGACCGCGCCCTGTTGATGCGGCTTGCCGACGCAAAACTCGCCGAAGCCGTGACCGCCGTTGAGGCCGAGGGCTGGAAATGGGTGAAGGCCGAGCCGGAACCGGATTACACAGTCCATTACGACCATCTCCCTGCCCTGCCCATCGATGAGGATGCGGATACGGGCGAGGAGGACGATGAAGCCGAGGAGCGCTATGCTCCCGAGGACGTGGCCCGCGCGGGCGTCGTGCTGCGCATCGGCCATGACGGCGGTCTTGTCGTCCGGCGCGGTCTCGTCCATCCCCACGACCGGGAGCCGGAAGCAGCAGACGGCAACGCACCCGCCAAGGCGAAGCGCAAGCTGCAACCCGGCGAACTGCCCGCCCGGCTGGTCGAGGAACTGACCGCCCACCGCACCGCCGCCTTGCGGCTGGAACTGGCGAGCCATCCCCTGACCGCGCTTGCCGCGACGGTCGAGGCGCTGGCCCTGTCCTTGCTGTACGCGCCGTGGGAGGCCGCTACATCGAGCCTTGCCCTCAAAGCCTCAAGCGAGGATTTGGCCCGCCACACCGAGGCGACCGGCGACTGCGATGCGCATCGGCAATTCGCGCAGATGCGCGAATACTGGGGCGACCGCCTGCCCGGAGACCCGCGTGACCTCTTCGCATGGTGCCTTGGCCAGACGCAGGAGGTGCTGCTCGATCTGCTCGCCTTCCTCGCCGGCTTGTCCGTCAACGCGGTTCAAGCCAAGCATGACTGGCAGGACAGCCCGCGCCTTATTCATGCCGACCGGCTGGCCGCAACGCTCAGTCTGAACATGGCGGAGCACTATACGCCGAGCGTTGACGGCTTCTACGGCAAGCTCACCAAGGCAACACTCATTGCCATCACTGCCGAGGCCAAGGCTCCCATCGCGGTGCGGCTTTCGGAACTCAAGAAGGAAGAGGCGGCGCGCCGGACCCACAAGGCGATGCAGGCCTGCCCCGGCTGGCTGCCCGCGCCGCTGCGTTCGCCCCGGAGCGAAGCCGCCGCGCAGGCGGCGTAAAGCGGGGTATCGCTGGCCGCCTCCCCGGCCCGGACATGTCCGGGCCGGGGCTTTTTGCCGCCGTTGTCAAAGGGGCGGCCGGGGCCGCCGTGATCGTGGAGAGGCCTCAACCAACCCCTCCCGGCAGCGCGCCTCGACGATGCCGCCCAAGATCAGCCATTCCAGCAGTCGCCGGATCAGGCTGATCCTGACCTTGGCCGCCTTGGACGAACCGGCGGCCTGGATGGCGGCGCGCTGCCACTGCCCGATCAATTCCGGGGTCAGCCCGCGCACCGAACCCAAGCCGCGCCTTTCGCACCAGTGAAAGAACCGGCCTGCCGCCGTTGCATATTGGCGGGCGGTCGGAACCGTCTGCAGCTCGGTATGAAAGAAGGCGACATAGCGCTGGCGCGCGTCCTCGCCGGCGGCGGCGACGCTGTGCGGTACGCGCGGCGTGAAATGCGCCCGCCGCGGCTGGCGCGTCGTGCGCTCCTCCCCGCTTTGCCGCAGCCGCGCCTGAAACCCGCTATGGGCGGCCTCTATTTCGCCAAGCTCCGCCAGCACCGCCGCTTTGTCACCCCCCGCCGCCAGCGCCTGCAGCCGCAGTTGCGCCTCGACGATCGCCAGCAGGCTCTCGCTTTGCAGCTCGCACAGCCGCAAAAACACCGATGCGGTGATATCTTCGATCTGCGGTGAAATCCCCTCCATGGCCGCCAGCCTGTCCGGGCCTGAGGCCTGCAGCAAGGCAAACCGCACATCCACCTTGAAAGGCTCGCTACTATCCGACAAGGCGTGGCGTCTTGGCCGCAAGCCGCCGGGTCTCACGCGCCCCATGGGGTGGGGCGCGGCCGGAGTGTGCCTTGGAGGATAGCCGCAAGCGCAAGCATGTTTCCATGTATGCAAGTAACCATGCTTCCATGGAAACATGGAAGCATGGTTACTTGGCGTTTTGATACGCTTCCCACATGCGCAGAAACAATTGCGACTTCGCCCCATGCTGGAAGTCGAATTGCTGTCCGGCCTCGGCACTGAATGCCAGAAACACGTCTTCCGGCACCTGGACCTGCAGGGGGCGGTTTTTCACGGCTTTGTCGCGGGGCAGGTTCTTGGTGTTGGCCGGGGCTTCCGATCGTGCAGGCGGCTGGCCTTTGCCTTTGCTCTTCAGGGCGGTGATGTCGGCCATTATGCCGCCTCCCGCGCGGCGAGATGCGCCACGGCATCGACCAGGCTTTGCGCCAGTAGATCGGCCTTCTTTGCCAAGGTGGCGAACGGCGCTTCGCTCACGGCGCGACCCGCATCATGGGCCTTGCTGTAGGCGGTACGCACAGGCAGCTCACCATCGAGCACCCGGTAGCCTGCCCGCGTGATGTAATCACGCGCGCCGCTGGTTTCGGTTTCCGAATCCGTCACCTTGACCATCGCAAAAGCGATGCGCTCGATCGGGATGCCTTCGCTCAGCAGATCATGCGCCAGCAGAATCGACGGGTTTAGATCATCGAGACCCTGCGACGTTGGAATAACGATCAGATCGGCCGCTTTGGCGATGGTGGTCGTGTCGCGCGACGCATGAGGGGCGCCGTCGAAGATGTAGATGTCGTATTGATCGGCCTCTTTCAGTGCCGTGCGCACCGAGCTGAATGTCTCAATACGGATCTCCGGCTCGATGCCCGCCTGCGCCCGGCGCTTGGCCCATTCGTAAGACGTGCCTTGCTGGATATCGACATCGGCAATTTTCACCGACGCGCCCCCCGCTGCAATCTCGCGGGCGAGCAGGCGCGCCAGCGTCGATTTCCCGACCCCGCCTTTTTGCGAAACAAATCCGATAATGTAAGCCATCTCTCCCCCTTTCGTTGTTTCCATGGAAGCATGACACCATCGAACCATGTTCCCATGCAAACCCTTCGCGAAGCCTGCGCTGGTTCTGGTGGTGAATGCCCGGGACTGTGGCATGGAACCAACAAACCATGCCAGCATGTAACCATGATCCCATGGAAGCATGGTTACATGCTGGCGGCTACCCGAAGCCATGGCTCAGGCTTTAGAGGAGGCGGCGAAATGGCAAGACCTTTTTGGATAAGCCACTGGAATCAATCGTTTCGTATCGGAGGGGCGACCACAGTTTTCAGGCGGGCGTCCCAGCGTCCCCGAGCTCAAGCTCCATCTGGACGAACTGCTTTTGCTTGTAATGGTAACGCCGGGTCTTTTTGCGGCCGTGCCCGCGTACCTCTTCTTCCCAGCTAAGCAGGCCGCCGGCATGCACCATATCGTCAAACGCTTTACGGCAATACGCCCGAAAATCCCGGCGTGAAGCGGCGGTTTCGTCCTCCGCCCAGAGATCGCGGCCGACCAGTGCCGAAAGCATGGCCTCATCGACCCAGTTATGGTTGGGCAAGCTGTCGATGTACGGCCAGAACGACTTGGCATAGTCCGATTTCAGCTCGAACTGCACGTCAGCATTCAAGCTGACCAATCGCAGCCGCGCCATGCTCTCCGTAGCCCATTGACCGTACGTAATATAAACCGATGAATCGAGTTTTGCGCCTTCGGCCTCAAAACTATGAATAATATGTTTGCCGCTATGGGGCGTATCCGGCTGCCTGCCTTCGCTGATTGTTTTAACGATGGACTCGACGTTTCCTTCGTAAATAGTGATAACCACCTGCATGATTTCTTCCACCGTCAACGCAAGGCTGGCGACATTGTTGGCATGTTCTGTCAGGTTAAGCGCCCCGATCAGCTCTCGCCACGTCGTTGTCACCTGAAACCGTGTGGTGCGGCCGATCGGAGAATCCGGGTCGTTCTCCACCACCCGCTGAAACGGCAGCCGGAAGATCGCGTACAACGCGTCGCGATGTTGCGAACCGAGCTCCCGGCCATGAACCCGGACCACGGAATGTCCAGGCACGACATAGAGCCGCTGGAAGCCGCTATCGGTTATCAACCCCCGCCGTTTGGGCGCGAAGGCCGAGGTTCGCGCCAGCCGCGCCGGAACTTTCGCAGGTTTGCGCCTGCCTTTGCGATTGCGCAAACGATCGATACGGCGCTGATCCGACGGGCTGAGGGACTTGATGGGCATCTGCCGACCCTACAAGACCATGCGGAACAGCGCCAACATATTCGGGAACAGACAACGCAGATACCGGAACAGCGGCCACATTTTTTTCCTTGCAATCCGGCACTTATCCGGCTTTCGGCCGCGAATCGCACCGCTGTGGATATCGTGAAAACTCGGATCGTCGGACGCGGAGGGGCGGCCACATATGCGGGAGGGGCGGCCACAAAACCGGGAGGGGCGGCCACAAATACCGGAACGGCGGCCACAAGGAGAGCCAGTTTCACAAGGGATTCCAGCCGCTTGGCATGCCCTAAAGACTTACTTAAAGACTTATTAAAGACTTAGAAAGACGCTACAATATGGATAAAGCGGCACAAAACCCGGCGGCCTTCAGCCGCCTAAAAGCATCGCCTACGGCGATTGGTCTGAAAAGCGTGCCTTCGGCACTGGTTTCTGCTCATAGATGCCCCTCGCGCCTCACGGCGCGACCCGCAAACCCCCACCCAAGGGGCGCTTCGCGCCCCGCTCGGCAGGGAAAAGGGTGAGGTAGCGAGGTCAGCGGCCCATGCCAAAAGCTAGCGGGGTGGAGAGGACGGAAAAAAGGCGAATAGCCCCCGTTTTTGCCTCGCTGGAGCGCGGCAGCAGGTCGGGTGCGGGGGAGGGTGGCATAACGGCCGGGTTTCGCTTCCTGGGGCAATTACGGGCATTTTCGCAAAGGGCCGGTTCCGCCGCGCGATCTACAGCCGAAGAAAAAGCCGCCCGGCCGGAAGGGCGCGGGCGGCGCAAAGCATCAGGATAGCTCCGGCGACGGGCGTATCCTATGCTGTTCAGTATAAGTCTCATTTATTAATTCATTATTAAGATTCATCCTTTCAAAATTAATCAAATATGAACCAATTTTACTTATTCTGACCTTGCACCGCGCCCATTTCAACGAGGCGCGGGCGAGGGAGGATACCAAATGGCGCCGCCGCAAGACCGCGCAGGCGATACGACGCCCCCGGCCGACGACCGTTCAACGCGCGCCGCCGCAGATGCGGCGCGTGGACGGCAAGGGCAGGAGACCGGCACCGCGGCCGATGAGCGCCGTGAAGCGCTGATGCGTGGCATCACCGCCGAGCTCGCCGCCTTGCAGGACCAGCTTCATGCGCTCGGCCATGCCGAGGCGGTTTCCCCCCAGCGCGGTGCGCTTGAGCAGCGCGCCGGAGAGCTGGAGGCTTTGCGCGAACGCCTCGGAAACGCCCGCTCCCCGGCCGAGATCGCGCTCTTGCGCCATCAGGTGAGCGAGACCCTGCGCGGCGCCGCCGAAACCATGCAGAACGCCCAGAGCGTTTCGGGTTTTGCCATTTCCTCGCACCAGCTCGCCGAAGCCGTCTATCATGCCCGCCTCGACACGATCGCGCACAGCATGCAGGGCATCATGCGCCAGGACGCCCAGGGCTTTGCCGAGGCCGACAGCGCCGCTCGCCGTTACGGCGTCGACGGCACGCCCTTCCGGCAGGCCCGTGCTGCCTTCACCGCCATCGCCGCCGAGAACCGGCAGAAGGGCGATCGGGTCGGCGGCATCGTCACCGATGCGATCAGCGCCCAGAACACCGCCGATTACTGGGCTAAAATCGCTCGCGAATCCGGCGACGAGGACGCCCGCCGCAAGGCCGAACACTACCAGAAGCTCGCCGAACAGGCCGAGCAGCAGGCGCGCGAGGCAGTCAAGGCCGAGGTCACGCACGAGCTGGATCGGGATATCGCCCGCGGCGAGCGTCCCGCCTTCACCGACAAGAAGCAGCGTGCCGCCGTGATCGAAACGCAGACCGACCAGCGTCTGGCAAAGCGCAACAAGGAGGCGATCGACAGAGCGGAGCAGCAAGGTCTGATTTCGCCGGAGCGAGCCGCATCGTTGCGTGGCGAAATGAACGCCAATGCGGGCCGCGCTGCAAGCGGCCTTCGGGAGAATATCTTCAAGGAAATCCGCTCGGAGACGCCCGGCATGGCGGAAAGAGCGCCCCGGGTCTTTCAGGGCGAGAAAGAAGAGGCAGCCGCCGCATCGCAGGGAAGCGGCCCGACTGTCCCGACCCGCTTCGTCGGCCTCGATGAAAAGGCGCAGCAGGAGGCCAAACGCGCCGCCACTCCGGTCGCGCAGGATACCTCCAAGGCCGATCCCGGCGCCAAAGACGCCACCCCGAAGATCACCCCCGTCCAGCTCGCCGAGGCCAAACCCGCCAAAGGCACCAGCGTCAGTATCTGATGGCCTATGCCGGCTCCCCATGTCGATCGTCACGAGCAGTGCGGGTATTGATGGCAAGTCCGCTCTCGCCGCATGGGTGAGAACGCACGGCGTGAGGAGCCATCACCGGCGGCCACGCCGGATTCGCCACAGCCGCACGAGCTGGCGCAGGCTGAAGAAACACAGCACCTCCGGCGAAACGACGATCGCCAGCAGGGCGAAGGCCAGGGCAAGCCCATCCCCGAGGCGCCGCTTCACCACATCCGCGCCGCGTAGGCGCGCTCCTCCGGGCCGGTGGCGGTCTGATAAATCGCCGTCGTGCGCGCCGAGGCATGGCCTAGCCAGCGGGTGGCCAGCGCCGGCGGTACGTTCTTTTCCGCCGCCCGCATGCCGAAGCCGTGCCGCAAACCCTTGGGCGAGGCAGGTGTGCCGCAGATACCGGCCCGCGCCATGAAGGCTTTGATCCGCCGCCAGGCCGTGCTGCGGTGCCAGTGAAAAAATCGCTCCGGCGCGCCCGCCTCGACCGGCAGCGCCAGTAGCGCCTGCACCACCGCCGGCGGCACCGGCACGATCCGGTAATGCAGCCGGCGGCGCTTCAGGGTGCGCAGCGCCAGCTCGCCGCGTTCGGTATCGAGCTGGCCGCGCGTCAGGCTTAGCGCTTCCGATATCCGGCAACCCGTATAGATCAGAACCAACACCAGGGCTTTCGTCGGCACCGGCGCTGTCGCCACGGCCGCCAGCAGCGCCGCGCGCTCCCCGGCCGTCACGTATTTGCGCTTCCCGCAGCCGTCGAACAACTGCCAGCTATCGGCCTTGGGCCATGGCGGCATGCGCTCCTCCGCAACATTATGGGCAAGAGCGTCGCGTCGATATTCGCCGATTTTTTGATTATATAAGCTAAAATTCTGCATTTTTGGGCAATCCTTATGATTTTCTTATATTTTATGTCAGTGTAAATGCAACAAAATTGCCCATAACGTTGCATAAATTCTATCATAGATGCCTAAGCGGTTCTAAGGCATCCTAAAAATGCGGCTTCTCGCAATTGTCACACACAGCGCGGTTATTGCCCTGTATGCCGGAGGAAACATCATTTCCTGGGGAGGACATGCCATGGCTGACGAAAAAGCGCTGACTCAGGAACAGTCCCGGCAGAGGTTCTTCAACGAAATCATCCAGACGACCAACAGGGATCTGGCTAAGGACCGACAGATTTGCGCCAGTCACTTTATCGATAAAATGCAGGCCAAAGCCGAAGCGGCCTATGGTCCCGACAGCTTTCCTGAGGGTTCAGAGTATTGCCTTGCCGCGCTCAAGGAGAGCGTAGATCGCAACCAGACGGGCGCACTCTACCTCAATCTCGGCCTGCAGCAGCTTGAGCAGGGGCAGGAATTCGACGCCTATGCCCATGCCGATATCCTGACCACGGGCAAGCCCGCGCGCCAGAACCCTCCTCCAGTTCAAAAAAACATGGCTGCCATCATGCGGCAGGACGCCAAGGATTTTGCGCGGGCCGAGGCCACTGCCGAGCGCATGGGCATTGATGGGACCGCCTATCGGCAGGCCCGCGCCGCTTTCACCGGGTTGGCCGCCGACGATCGCCGCAAGGGCGCGGCCGCCAATGCCATCGTTACCGAATCCATTGTTGTGCAGAACACCGCCGATTATTGGCAGGCAATTGCCGACAAAGCCCAGATCCAAATGGCTGCTTCCGGCGGCTTCACCGACGATGCCCCGACCACGGTGCCCAATTATATCCTGCGCCATATCCGCGCCGCCGCCGAGCGCGGCGACACGAGCTATGCCGACGCCGCCGGGCGCACCGTACCGCTCACCTGCCCGCAGGCGCTCGATGCCGGTGTCACCTGGGCGACCGCCAATCCCGAGGCCGTCGACCGCCCCGGCTTCACCGACGAGCAAGTCGGCCGCATGGCCAAAGCCTGCTACAATCCCGACATCACCGAAGCGAACATCGCCGCCACCGGCGAAACCATCACCGCCCAGAAGATGGGCCTGATCGCCGGCGAACTCCTCGGCAAGCGCTACCACGACGAACTCAAACGCGCCGCCGCCGATCTGCCCGCCGCTACGGTTCCCGGGCCTTCTTCCAGCGGTGAGCTGACGCCCTCGTCGAATATTCCGATACCGACGCCAAAACCGAAACTCGCCGCGGCGCTGCCATGAGGCCATCATGACCGACTGGTGGCCGAGAAATCCCACTAACAGCGGCTGGTTCGCGGCCTTCACGCCGCACTGGCAGCGGCCGTTCCTGCCGCCGACCTCGGGATGCGGTCGCCTGCGCTTACGGCGGCCCTTGCCGCGCAAGCAGCGGCTCTTCGTCGTCCTGCCCGTCGCCATTCCCATTCTCGCCCATGCGGACCGGATGCTGCCGATCCTCGGCGGGTGGTTGGGGCTTGGCGGATAGGCGGCGCGTTCACGGCTTCGCCGTCGCTCCCCGGAACCTCTAAGCGGGGCTTATTTTGTCCCGCTTTTCGGGGACATTCCCTTGTTCGGCTTCCGCCGGAGGCGAAAAGGCCATTCCCTCGTCCCGGCCTGCCTGTCGGACAGCCATCGCGCGCAGCGTAGGTCAGGGATGCCGCAGGCACCGCCGGGAGGCGGCGCGCAGCGTCCTTGACCGGAGCGAGCACGGTGGCAGGCTGTAGCGGGAAAGGGGCGAGGGTGGAGCGCGGTGTCTTATGCGCCAGGATGCACCGTCGCAGAGGGTGTCGCAGGCTGGGTGCGGCCCTTTGCAGATCTGCCCCCGGTGAAAGTGAGCTGACATGGGTTCAATGGGTTGAACCGATATTTCTCGACAAACATTGCAAAAATGGTATATTATGGCGGTGAAATGGCAGGTTCAGTTTTTCGATGCAGGCGTGCAGGCAGACCTGGAGGCGATGTCTCAGGACATCATGGCGAGCTTTCTGCGCATTGTGCGGCTGATCGAGAGCGAGGGGCTTCATAAGATGCGCGAGCCTTATGTGAAGCACCTTGAAGGGCCGGTCTGGGAAATGCGGATGAAGGGCAAAGATGGCATAGCGCGGGCTGCGTATGTCGCTGCGTCCGGCCGCCGCGTCGTGGTGGTGCATGTGTTCTCGAAGAAGACGCAGAAAACCCCGCGCCGCGAAATCGAAACCGCCTTGCGAAGGGCAAAAGAGGTCATATGACGCGCAAATATATTCCAGTCGAGGAAGTGGCGAAGGAGTGGTTTAAAGACCCGAAATTCGTCGAAGCCTACGATGCGCTTGAGGAAGAATTTGCGATCGCCCAGGCGCTCATCGGCGCACGGGTGACGGCGCAGATGACGCAAGAGCAGGTGGCGGAAAAGATGGGCACCACTCAAGCCGCTGTCGCCCGGCTCGAAAGCGGCCGCAGGATGCCCTCGACCAGTACCCTCAGAAAGTATGCCGACGCGACCGGGACCAAGCTTCGCATCCATTTCGAGCAGCCTTCGTCACCGGCACGCTGACATTATGAAAGCCAATGCCACCAGATCACGCACGACCGACGAGCTGACGCACCTTGATGCCTTTCTCGAAGGCGAAGGGACACGCGAGGCGTTCGAGGCGATCGCCATCAAGGAGATCGGGGCTTGGCAGAACGAGCAGACGGCGGGCAAGAGGCCTAAAAGCGTGTCTGTCCAGACAACCCGCCCTTCTTAATCTGCCGTTCCCGTTCCGGCGCGTCGATCATGGCGTCGATCTACCCCTTTGTGTCGCCGGTCTCGCCGGCGAACTCCTTGCGCCGGTAGTATTTGGCGAGTCCGCAGCGCAGCGGCGCCTGATTGCGTAACAACACGATCTGCTCGTCGGGCAGGCCGCGCGCGTCGACCGCCATGCGCATGATCTCGTCCGGCGTGATCAGCGCGCGGGCGGTGGGGCTGTCGGACTTTCCGGAGACAAGTTCGAACGGGTGCTCGAAGGAGCGCGACCGGCTGGTGATCGTCGTCTCGCCGATCGTCTGCGACAGACGTTCGGCGGTGGAATATTCGCCGATGCCGAAGAAGCTCTTCACCTCGCTGTTTTCCAGCCAGCTGACGAGACCTTCCTTCTGATAGTGCTTCTCGAGCTGGCCGAGGTCCTGGACGATCGCCCAGAGGGTGAGGCCATGGCCGCGGCCGACGTCGCGGGCCGTCTCGAGCAGGCCCATGTAGCGAAGCCGCGGCATCTCATCGAGGAGGAAGAGGGTTCGGGCCTTTCCAGCATTTCTCTGGCCGGCATTGCCCTGGCCGATCTCGTAGGCGGCGTTGAGAAGGGTACCGAGCAGCAGCCGGGCGATCGCCGGATTGGCGTCGAGGTCCTTGACGGGGATCGAGATGAAGACATCCGTCTTGCCGCCGGCGAGATCGTCGCGGGTCAACACCTTGCCGCCGCCGCCCGAGACGAGGCGCGCCATGGGCGGGCCGCTGATGCAGTTGAGGAGGTCCTTGGCGCTGCCGAGCACGCTGCCCCAGAGCCGCTCGCCAAAACCCTGGAAGACGCGGGCATTGGCGGCGGGCACGCCGAAGGCCAGATGATCGCCATGCGCGGCGAGATCAGCGAGCATGCCGCGCAAATCCTCCTGATAGAAATACCGCCGCAGCCGCTCGAGCGTGCGCTCGCTTGCCGGCCAGCGATCGTCGCAGACGACGACCAGCAGGAGCGTCATGATCAGCTCGCGGGCATTCTCCTCGAAGATCTTGTTCTCGCCCTCGGGCGGCTTGCCGTCGGTGAGCCAGCTGACCATGGCGCGGGCATCGTCGATCAGTCGTTCGGAGGTCGGATCGAGCCAGGACAGGACGTTGAGGCTGTCGGTTTGCGGATCGAGCGGATCGAGGACGAAGACCGAGCGGCCCCGTTTGCTCCGGCTCGGACCGCAGAGCCGCGCCAGCTCGCCCTTCGGATCGTGGGCGACGAGGGTTTCCGGCCAGGAGAGGCAGTTCGGAATGGCAATGCTGGTGGTCTTGCCGCTGCCCGATCCGGCGACGGTCAGGAGATGACCGTTCGGCCGGTGTCGCAGCAGCGGCGCGCTGCCTCCGGCCCTTGGATCGCGTACCGCGTCATAGGCTTCGCCGATGACGAGATCGCCATTCTGGAACACCTGCCTTGCCTCACGGAGGCTCATCCAGCGGGCGCTGCCGAGGAGCGTGCCCTTCGCGGTCGCGCTCCGGCGATAGGCGAGCCAGCGCAGCGCCGGGACGAGGGAGGGTCCGAGGATGGCCGCGACGGAGACCGCCAACAGCGGATAGTCGAGATAGGGAAGGACCGCCGCGATGTTCTGGCCGGGCGCCATGGCGAAGGGGCCAACGCGTTGCCATTCCGAGGCCAGCCCGGAATACCCCGCTGCGATGGCGCCGATCGCGGCCAGAAGCGCGATCCAGGGCGGGCCGATGCCGCGTGCGGCGAGCAGCGTCGCCGGGACGAGCAGGGCAGCCGAGGCGGCCACCTGGCCAGTGCGGTAGAAGACGGTCCCGAGCACTAGTTCGCCTCCCCAGTTCCAGGCGAGAAGCCAGAGCCACAGCGGCCAAAGCCAGACGAGGAACTTTGCGAGCTGCAGGCCGAGGCCGATCATCGCGGTCAGGGCGCCTCGCGGATGACGTCGCTGTCGGCGGGGCTGTCTGCTGCCCGGAGCGGCCGCGGCGCGCCGCTTTTCGGGGTCAGGACCCGTAACAGGACCGTCGACGGGTCGGATCGGTTCTGCCGCTTGTAGGGATAGATCGAGCAGGCGAGGCGAAAGCCGATTGGGTAGAGCCCTGGCTGCAGCGTGCTGGTGGCGGACCCGTTGGGCCTGCGATCGTCGGCGGAAACGAGATCGGTGCCGGCGAACGACAGGCTGGCGCGGCACTTGTCGCGATAGCCGGGTGTCAGGTCGAGAAGGAAGCTGTAGGCGCCGGTCTCGCGCGCATTGAAGAAGCCTTCGCCGCGATATTCGAGATCGTTCGAGTTGGCTGCGAAGATGGCCTTGTGATCCTCGATGCCGATGCGGGCGGCGTTTTCAGGAACGAAACGGCCGACGAGCGCAGCGGCACCACCGCGTGGATCGACATTGAACACGCTGACCGTCCAGCCGGTGCAGTATTTGACCGATCCCTGCAGCATGCAGCCAGGTTCGAGCGGCGGCGCGGCTGGGGCGGGATTGGCGATGGCGGGTGCGGCCGCCGTGTTGCCAGAAGATGGACTCTTGCCATCCTTCAAGGCTTCGACCTCGGTCTTGAGACGGTCGAGATCGGTTCTGAGGGCGTCGATCTGCGTCTGCAGGTCGACCTCTGCAAAGACCGGGGCGGAGAACCACAGGGCCACCGTCGCTCCGGCGGAGACAAGGAACCAGCGCGGCAGTCGCATCGAGAACCTCACGGATCTGAAAGAGCAGGGCGAGAGGGTACAAGGATCGACGATCCGTTCGCCACGGGCGGCGGATCGCCGCGCGGCGCCGCGGAGAGGGTACCCGGCATGCCGAGCGGCGGGCGGGCCGGCGTCAGGGTTTCGGCTTGCGAGAGAGCTGCCGGCGCCGGTCTTTGGGCGCCGGCCCGGGTCTCGATGCCGGGGTTCGCGTTCGACGTTGTCGCCTCGTCGATCAGGGACGGCCGGAGCGGCGGGACGAGCCGAGCAGGACGGGGCAGGGCGGAGGCGGTTCCGACGGTCGGACCGGTCGGAATGGGTGGAGGCAAGCCCGGCTGCGAAGTGGTCGAGACATAGCTCGCTTGTCCCAGGGACGGGCTTGCCTGCGGCCAGCGCGGCGGAAACAACAAGACGAGGATCGTCGCCACGACGGCACCGACGCCCAGGCGGCGAAACGGACGGCTTCTCCGCCAGAGATCGAAGACCGCCGAACCATAGGCCGCAGCGCCCGCCATGGCTCAGGCCGGCATGACGGCGATGGCGCCGGCTTCGGTCAGGCCGAGGCGGATCGCCGTCTTGCCGCGATGGCGCTCCTTGAAGGCCATCAGCTCGTCGTCGATCGCGCGGCTGACGATGCGGCTGATCTCGCGGGCATCGGCATCGGTGCGCCTGGCGTCGCGGATGGTGTCGACGAGAATGCGGAAGTCGAGGCCGCCGGGGGCGATCGCCAGCTCGAATTCGGCGGCGTTGCGCTCGATCTGCCCGGCGATCAGCCGGGCGAGATCCTCCTCGCCGAGCGGCAGGAAGGGAAAGACCCGATCGACGCGCGACAGGACCGGCCCCGAGAAATGGCTGGCGAGCGCCCGCTTGCAGGCCTGCGACAGCGCTTCGCGGTCGCCGGCGTAGCTTTTGGCGAGTTCGCCGACCTCGCGCTCTGCGGCGTTGCTGGTGACGATGAAGATGGCGTTGACCGTGGCGATCTTCTCGCCCGTTGAGCTCTCGGTGAGGAAGCCGTCGTTCCAGGCAGAGAGGAATTTTTCCTGAACCTCGCGATGCGCCTTCTCGAATTCGTCGAGGACGACGACGGTGCGGGAGTTGTTGCGCAAGGCGCCGGTGAGGGTGCCATAGCGGTCGGAGCCGACATAGCCAGGCGCCTGGCCGAAGAGACCGGCGGCGGTATGGGGCTCGCTATGCTGGGCCATTTCGACGAAGAGCAGCGTGAATTCGCTCGGCAGGCTCGCCGCGAGCACCTTGGCGAAGTGGGTCTTGCCGGTCGCCGGCGGACCGACGAAGAAGAAGATGCCGAGCGGCACCGAACGTCCGGTGCGCGCGGCCCGGCGCTTGATCTCCCGGGCGACGTCCTCGCACACCGCGTCCTGGCCGAACACTTTGCCCTTGAGCCGGTCGGCGAGCGCCGGCGCATCGATCTCGATCGACAGCGGCCCGGAGGGCGGCGCGGTCTTCAGGGCGTCCCGCAGCGCTTCCCGATTGGTGAGCCGGTCGAGGATATCCATGAGCCAATGCCTTTTTGCGGAAGGAGCCCGTCCGGGGGTACGTGCGACATGGACCACGCAGCCCGTCACCATCAACCACAGGAGGAATGCTGTGAGAAGCAAAATCCAGCTTGCCTGCGTCAGAAGATGCAACAGGAAATAGCCGGCGAGCAGTCCGAGGACGGCGCGTGCGATCAAGCCGGAGGGCAGGAAATCCGGCATGGTCAGCCAATGGGAAGCGAGACGGTTTCGCCGACGGCGAGCGGCGGCAGCGGCACGGCCTTGCCGTTCACCGCGATCGCCATGGTGATGCCGCCGCCGCCATCCGCCGTGCCCCTGACCCTGATGGAATTGTCGCCGTCGACCGGCAGGACGATGCGCGTCGGGGCGGCGGCGAGGGGAATATCGCGGCCGTAGCCGGCGGTTTCGACGCGCACGACATCGCCGTCTTCCTCCTGATCGTCCCAGAGGGTCAGAGCGACGAGGCGCACGGCGCCCTTGTCGAGATCGGTCTTGAGAGCCGCGGCCGCTCCGGCGGACAGGCCGAGGTATGGCAGGGCGGCAGCCGCTTCGGCGGCCGACAGCGGGGCAAGGGCGAAAGGCCGGGCGGCGTCAAAGGCGTCCGTCCTGGCCTGTGCCGCCTGAGCGCTGAGACCCGGATCGCCGCCGGCAAGGCCGAGACCGGTCTGAAGCGCGGCGAGAAGCTTGTCGGGCGTGGCGCCGGCGAAAGCCGCGCCGAGGGCGATGCAGCCGAGAACGAGCGCGGTTCCCGCCAGACCGCGCCAGCGGGAGCGGGACGGCGGCCGCTCGGCGGGCGAGCGCCCCGCCCGCGGTGGAGATGCGCGTTCATGCTGACGCGGAGCCGGCATGACGACAATCTCCGGCTACAGTTCGGGTTCGAGATCGGGCGCCCCGTCGGGCACGCTATTGGGAGACCTGTCGGCTTCTGCCTTCGGCTGTTTCGGCTTCCGGACGGATGCTGCGTCGGCGTCGGGCTTCGCCGGCAGGGTCGACCAGATATTGGTTTCCTGCGCCTCGGTGACGGCGCGGCCGAACCAGGGCTCCTCGACCACCTTGTGGCGGATGTCGTGGGTCGCCTCGGCGCCGAGCTCCCAGGCGACATCGAAGGCCTGTTCGAGGCCCCGGCGCAGTCGGCTCTTCTCCTGGGGCTCGGCAGCGGCGTCCTTGCTCTTGTCGTCGGCCATGGGCTTGTCCTCGGCGCGGAAAATCGGGGATCGACAGTGTTGTTTAGGGCGGCGTCAGGTGGCGAGCTTGCCGAGGGGCTCGACCCACATGCGGGCGATGACGGCAGCGCCGGGGGCGGGCTTGTCCCAGAGATCGGGGTCGAATTCCTGCAGGGCCTCGACGCGCTGGCGGGCGAGCTCGCCGGCAATCGTATCGAGCCCTTCGCCTTCCATGTGGATGAGGCTGTAGGTGGTGATGAGGGAGAGGTGCTCAGTTCCGAGGGTGTCGATCTCGCCCAGATGAAAATACGGCAGCGTCTTGACCCGGCGCTGCGGCAGGCCTCCGGCCTGGCGCTCGCGCCAGCGGCAGGTAAACATCCAGGACCCCGGCCGGTTTGCCGCGCGGATCATCTCGGTGGCGGCATAGCTTCTCCGATGCTTCGGGTCGTTGACGGCCTCGCTCTCCTCGAAGCTCGGGGGGCTGCCGCCCGCATATCGATTCGTGAAGCTGAAATCCTCTCGCATCGTCATGATCCGGCCTCATGCTCGGGGTCGGGCCATCCCGGCCCGAGAGGTTTGAGGCCCATGCGGGGCCCGTGACGGACGATGCGGGCGACCAGCTCGGCACCGGTGGCGGCGGGGCTGGTCTGCTCGGCCTGGGCCCGGGCACGCTCGCGCACGCCGTTGCGATGGCGGACGCCAACCCAGCGGCGCCAGGCGTCGATCGTTTCCATCAGTTTGGACTTGGCGACGGCATCGCGCAGATCGGCGGCGCGGGCAGCCATCCATTTGGCCGCGCCGAGTTTTGGCTGCGGCTCGCGATTGAGCGCCTCGGCCTTGGCGAAATCCCCCTCAGCCATGGCCTCCTCGCGCTGGGCCGCGAGGGTGCGGTGGTCGATACGGGCGTCGGAGCCGGCCTCGGCGAGCGAGGCGTTGGCATGCTTGGCCCAGGCCTTGCGCCAGTCGGCCAGCGTGTTGGTGCCGACAGTGAAGGTCTCGGCCTCTTTAGTGGCGAAGGCTGCGTTCCACTCGCGGACCTTCTTGCCGAACCCCTCCGGGCCGACGGCGCGCATGGTCAGCATGACATGAGCGTGGATGGCGGGCTTGCCGTTGCCGGTGCGGCCCATGTGGAGAGCGATGTCGGCGATCATGCCGCGGCGGACGAACTGGTCGGTGACGAAGGCGACGACGAGGGCGCGCTGCTCCTCGAGGGTCTCGAGCTCATGGGGGACAGCGAACATCAACTCGCGGGCGAGTTGGGCGTCCTTGCGCTTCTCGGTGGCCTCGACCTCGTTCCAGAGAGTCTGGCGATCGGCGAGGCGGTCAGGGGCGCCCTTGGGAAGCAGGATCTCGGCATGGACGACACCGCCCCGGCGGGTGTAGTCGAAGGTGGCGTCGACACGGTCGTCGTGGAGGCATGCCCCGGCGCGATAGGCGGCAGCGGCGACGGCGGATTGGCCTTTGGATCGGGCGACGATCTTGGCCGAGAGGACGTAGATGGCCACCCTGTGCGCTCCCTTGGCTCAACTCTCCGGTTTGTTGCGGTAAGGCTCTAATGGCGCGTTTATACATTGCCTGCGGCAACGTACGCTAGCTTGCGACTCAATGCAACTGGAAAGCGATTAAAGAAGGAAGAAACTTATAGTTCGCGGGAGCCTTCAGACGTGGGTGGTAGAAGGATGTGGACGCGCGTTAGATGGTCAAGTTCTGCTAGGCCAAAATGGCTAGAGATGGTCATAGGAGCTTTGCCGACATCACTAATTGGCCTTCAGGTACAAGACCATATCTCGATTGATCGCAGGCATGACTTTATCCGCAAGTCTTGCGTCGCGGATGCTGCTGCAAATGAAAGCGCTCGATTGCCCGAAGGTCTGGTCGGTCTTTCGCATACCGCATCCAAACGTCTGGGTTGTTAGCCCTACTGAAAGGCCGAGAACAAGCGTTATCTCGACACGGCTAGCAAGGTGAGTTGCATCGAAGGCACACCGAAAAGCCCTCCTACGCCCGCTAAGCGTGAACCGCGACCGCCTGGAAATCGGTGGTGCGGTGGTGCGACGCACGTGTGTAGCGTGTCTTCGTTTATCAGAAAAGGGCTAACGGGGCACGATCGTCGTTGCCGCGCCTGTCACTGCGCGACCGGACTTCCCATCATGTAACAAGCACTGTAAGCTCGTAGGGGGATATAACCAGCTATGTAACTCCCGAGCGTGACATAGGGACACTATGAAAACTCAGATTGACGGCCGACTTTATCAAATCTTCGTCAGCTCAACTACCCGAGATCTAGCTGCTCATCGACAGGCCGTAGTTGAGGTTATTAATGGGCAAAATAATATCCCCATTAATATGGAGACATTTGCAGCAAGTTCTCAAAAAAATGTTTCATATATTGCCGACAAGGTTCGAAAATCAGACATTTTGGTACTAATAATTGGTACATTCATCGGCGGAGTTGTCAAAGAGTGCGGCAGGATTAGTTTTACAGAGTACGAATACAATATAGCACAAGCCGCCGGGGTTAAATGTATTGCCTTTATTGCAGATGACGAAGACTTTGAAAAATCAAACACAGACAAACGACTTACCCGCTTTATCACAAGAATTAAAACTCAAGGAACCTTCTACCGTCATTTTAGCATGGCAAAGCCCGAAAGTCTCGCAGTTGTTGTCCAGCAGGGCTTGCAAAGTGAAATCGACGCCCTTCGGGATGTTCCGAAGGGGGGATGGGTTCATTCCAGTCGTTTTGATGAAATCAATACTCTCGGTCACCTCGATCCCGAACAATCGAAAAGTAGGACTTTTACACATATACTTCAAAGACTAAAGGCGTTTGAAGCACTAACCAAAAGATCTAATATAGATTCCGAGATAAAAGCAGCAATTGCTAAAGTATTCTTCGATCGATTTAAGACAAGACTAATTATTGATAAAAAACATAATATATTTATTGAAGCAGGTTCTAGTTGTGATTTTCTGGCAATAGAGTTATTGCATATTCTCGAAACGGACGATGCCTTGCGTAAGGTGCCAGAGATCATCAAAATATATTTGAACGGAGTTTTCGCGAAAATCATATTCGACTTGCGTCGATATCAACTACCTGCTGTGATAGATGTCACTTATCTTCCAAAACCTCCTATATCACCTCAGTATGGGAAAACAATTGGTGTTTTAAAAGACGTACCAGATGTAAATAAGTTAGATTATGATAGTAATGCGTTGAGGAAAGACGCAGATGACGGCATAAATTTGGTTACAAATAAAATCAAGGAATGCTTAGAGCAGCAAGAATCTCTTGGGATAGCGATTATTGCGTTTGGTGGTCTTGATGCAAATGACGGATTTGCCCCTTATATATTAGAGTATAAAAACGTTTTATTTAAGCACGCAATATTTAGAACGAAAACGAATAAAATTATCCTGCAGACATCGGGAAAAATCAATTTTCGCCCTACGCGCAGTGATGCTTACTATCGAGTATTTGATTCAAAAATGTGGGAAGAGATACTGTTGTCACAGCCGGTGTGTTTTGTGAGCGGTGGATACCTAGAGGATAAATGCAAAAACTTTCATGAGTTTTTGAAAAAAAGGGGATTTATAATAGAACCGTTTGAATCAGGGGAGATATGGACATATGTGGCTTATAACAATTTGTTTAGAGATTCCGCATTATAAGATAAATCTTCGGCCTTCTTTAGTTGCTCGGGCGTGACGATAACGACGGGACCGTAACTGCCGTCTTCACAATATGCGGGCGGCTTGACAAACTCAGATTGAACGCCAAGGCCGTCGCCGATTAATTTGAGACAAGACGCTAATCCGTCGGTGCATGACACGACATAGTGACCTTGATCGGAACGAACACCGGTTTTAATTATTTCGCTGTAAAGCAATGCAAGTCGCTTCGTCGGGGACATTTGCGATATTATATTTTTATTGATTAGAGGCATTCGAGAATCCAATATTTGACAATTAAAAACATAAGTATATCGACAGAGACTATATTATATATCAAATTGGGTTGCTACTAAAATCGTATCGATTGTTAAAAGCCAGCTCGTATATGGCTTAGTAGACCGGGATGGCTTGGACTGATTGGCGCGTTGGAGTGTTTTTAGGGTAAGCGTTGGGCAGGATGGAGATTTTGAAATACCTCCCCAACGCCCCTGTTTCGTGATTCCATGGCCTTGGGAGCGATGAGGAGGTCGGGATGCGCGGACAGCCGTGTTTTGGAATATCGACGAGTGTCACGGGCGTTTGAGTGAGGCTGGCGATCCGTTGGAAAAGCTGAATGCGATCGTGCAGTGTGAGGTGTACTCGCTTGTCAAAGCGCGGAAGCGATCCATTGGATCGCAGGGCGGCAGGCCGCCCTACGATTCTGTGTTGATGTTCAAGGTCTTTGTTCTGCAGGCGCTGTACGATCGTTCGGACGATCAGGCCGAGTTTCAGATCCAGGACCGCCTGTCGTTCATGCGCTTTCTCGGTCTCGGGCTCGCCGACAAGGTGCCGGACGGCAAGACGGTTTGGTTGTTCCGAGAGCAGCTGGCCGAAGCCAGAGCGATCAAGACCCTGTTCGCGCGCTTCGACAAACATCTCGCCAAGGCGTGGCTATCTGGCGATGGGCGGCCAGATCGTGGATGCGACTGCCGTCGCTCCTCCTGGTTGGGCAGCGCGAGAAACATGCTGCACATGTTTCTATATATGATAATGTCCTTTATTCCTCTGTCGCTTGAGACGCCGCGTCTTTGACGATCGCCTCGACCAGCCGCGCGACGCCGCGTCGCACGTCGCGGTCAGAGATCGTCGCGAAGGCGTTGTTGAGCTCGAGACCTTCAGGAGACTGGACGAAGGACGCTAGCCCGCCGTCGTCGATTTTTGAGGCGGCCGCATCGTTGAAGAGTGCGCTGGGGTGCAGGTCGAAGACGTCCGCCACCTTCTGCAGCCGGCTGATGCTGATCTGGTTCGTTCCGTTTTCGTATTTCTGCACCTGTTGAAAGCTCACGCCGAGCGAGCGCGCCAGAGCGGTCTGGCTCATGCCGTGCGCAAGCCGGTGCATACGAATACGGCCTCCGACCGCCGCGTCGATCGTGTTGCCAGTCTTTGTCTTCGCCATAACCCCGCTCCCAGCCAAACGGGATGCTAGCCGGGTGGCCCTCTTGATGGCAACCGAGACGTGTCAGTTGTGGCCGGTGAAGGATGGCATGCCGCTTGTCGTCGATTGCTGCCCCTCGGCAGGGTCGTGTCTGCCCGCCGGCATCCGTCCGTCCACGCCCGGCCCGCACCAGACCGTGTTGGGCAGGACTGCCGGATTGAAGCCGGTGTGCGCCTTCTCCCGTGCCCGTCAGGGCAAAGAGCAATCAACGGGAGACTTCTCCATGACCCTCCTCACCAACGCCCAACGCGCGACCATGCTCGAGAACGGCCGTCGCTCCGCTGCCGGCCAGGACATCGACCCCTTGCCGGTGGTGAAGCTGTTCACGCCGGATGCCAATGCGACTTGGCTCTTGAGCGAACTCGATCCGGAAGATCCCGATATCGCCTTCGGACTTTGCGATCTCGGCCTGCAGTGCCCGGAGCTCGGCTCGGTGCGGATCTCGGAAATCGCCAGCATCCGCGGCAAGCTCGGGCTGCCGGTGGAGCGCGATCGGCACTTCACCGCCGACAAACCGTTGTCAGCCTATGCGGAAGCGGCGCGCCAGGCCGGAGCCATCCGGACGTGACCGGAGGCCGCGCGCGCGGCCTTCCCATGGACACCGTATGCATGTCGCATCGACCATTGCAGCGAGCCCACCCGCCCAGGTTCCCCGCCGCTTCCCCACGTCAATGCTCCGGCTCTGCCCTCGAGCCACGGGTCTCGCGGGCTTGCTGCGCAACCGGGCCTCCCGCATGGCCATGGGGGCCCGCGCGGCGGTGACAGCCTGTAGGCCCGCTGGTTTGCCCTGCGGGCGCGGTCAGGCCATTCTGACCGGACCTCAACCAGTCTCGGCGGGCCCGCAAGCCGTCAACCCATGCTGGCGTGGCTAAGGCGTTGAAGCCGAATACAATGAAAGTGTTTCAAGAACGAGCTTCGATCCGTCTGCCTGAAACTTGAAACATGCGCGAAACTTGCGCCGGCGCAAAAAACAGGATGACACCCCCGAAAAATCGGCTAAGCTTTTGTTATCGAACCATTTGTTGGACAGCCATAGGGTGGGGAACTATGCTGCGAATGATCGAAGCTCAGGCCAAGGCTCTGGTCGAGAAGATGGAGCACCTGGAAGACCGTGAACTGGTACATGAGGCGCAAAACCTTTACGCGACCATCGTTTCAGCGATCCGGGTGACCGAGAAGCGCGCGCAGCGCGACCTTAAAGGCGCAAACTCGCAAACATCCCAACAAGGCGTCGCCATCTGAAACAGAATGCGCAATTCTGTTTTAGATTTGATCGGATAGTGGCTTCCAACCCATCACGGTCATTTGCAACATAGGCAACGCTCTTACGAAATGGTGCCCTTGTCTGGCTTTGGGTCTCTTTCGATGATCTATGAGATTTCAGCCATATGATCAGAGACTTAGTCACACAAATTGTAAGTGAGCATGACAGAAAGCTCCTCCGCAACCGCAAAGACATCGTTCGTTTCGGCCCCGGACACATCGCTCAGCGACCAGGATCGCCTGCAAGCCTTACAACGATCGGGCTTGATGGATTCGGCTCCCGAGGAGGTCTTCGACCGGACTGTCAGTCTTGCCAGCCGCTTGTTGAAGGCCCCCGTGAGCTTGCTGTCGCTCGTCGACACTGAAAGACAGTTTTTCAAAGCGCAGACGGGGTTGGCCGGCTCGGCCGCAGAAGCGCGAGAAACACCGCTTTCGCATTCGTTCTGTCAGCACGTCGTTCAGCAGAACGCCCCCTTGCGGATGTCGGACGCTCGAACAGATCCCCGAGTCAAAGACAATCTCGCGATCCGCGATCTGAATGTCGTTGCCTATCTCGGTGTACCGGTGCGTGCGCCGGGCGGAGAAGTACTTGGTTCTCTCTGCGCGATCATGCCCGAGCCTCGAGAATGGACGGATGATGACCTTACCAATCTCACGGATATCGCCCTTCTCGTGGAAAGTGAAATCGCTTTGCGCGAAAGCCTTGTGCATGTGGAGCAGGAGAGGACGTTTTTTCGAGACGTGATCGACCAGCTGCCGATCGGTGTTGTCATTGCAAAAGTCCCCTCCGCTGCAATCGTGATGACCAACAATGTTGGCCTTTCGCTCGTCAACGAAGAGGTCTCGGCTGAGAAAGCTCAAGATTATCGAGGATTAGGCGCACAGCACCATAACGGCGCGCGCTACAAACCGGCTGAATATCCTCTTGTCCGTACTGTCGTAGAGGGAGAGGTCGTCCTCAATGAACCGATGCTATATCGGCGTGGCGACGGCGCTCTCGTCGAGTTTGAGGTCAGCTCTAGGCGCGTCGGAGAAGACCAGCGAACAGCGGTTGCCACCTTCGTCGACGTGACCGATCGCAAGCAGGCCGAAACCTCAGCTAATGAGGCGCGGGCTCAGCTTCTGAAAGTCCTGGAAGCAACCAGTGATCCCATCCTGTTTCTGAAGCAGGACTGGACGATCACCTACGCAAACAAGGCTTTCACCAAAAACTTTGCTGGCGGTCGTGACCTCAGCGGCGAAACGGTATGGAAGGCCTTTCCGGGTTGGAAGGGAAACCCGCTTTGGCATGCGTTTCACGATGCCGTAGAAAACGATGTGATGGAAACGGCGGAGCTGTTCCTGGAGAAGACCAACCAACGTTATGAGGCGCGTGCTTTCCCGAGTGAGGAAGATCTCACGGTCTTTTTCCGCGATGTCACGGCTGAGCGACAGGTCGTCGAAACCCGTCAGCTGCTCGTTCGCGAGCTAAACCATCGCGTCAAAAACCTGTTCGCGGTTGTCTCCGGCATGATCGGCATGACCGCGCGCCACACACGTACCCCTGCCGAAATGGCTAAGGCGTTACGAGGTCGGGTCAGTGCTTTGGCGCAAGCCCATGAACTCATCCGTCCAGCAGTGACGCAGGAAGAGATCGGTCAGCCGGATGTCTCCCTTCAAAATCTCGTCGCGTCTCTGATCGAACCGCATCTCACCCATGAGAATGACCAGATAACGATCGAAGGTCCCGCAATCTCACTTGGAGCGAACGGATCTACCAATCTTGCGATGGTCCTTCATGAACTGGCGACGAACGCGGCGAAATACGGTGCGCTTTCCGCTCCGCAGGGACGTCTTGTCGTGCGCTGGTCGGTAAGAGCTGACGTCGCCTACCTGACATGGACCGAAAGCGGTGGCCCTCCGGTCGAACACGAACAATCCACCTCCGGCTTTGGCTCAACCCTCATTGACATGAGTGTCAGAAGCCAGCTGCGTGGCACGGTCGATCTCGATTGGCGCCAGGAAGGGCTGGTAGTCGAACTCTGTTTACCTTTGTCTCGTTTGCAGGCCTAATCACGTACAATGACTCTCTCCAATCACCCCCTCGCAGATCAGATTGTTCTGATCGCGGAAGACGAGATGTTCATCGCTCAAGACATCGCGTTTGCAGTTCAGGATGCAGGAGGAGAAGTCGTTGGGCCATTCTCGACCGTCCAAGAGGCCTTGGACCATCTTGGAAACGAGCCGGTCACGGCCGCCATATTAGATGTCAATCTTCTCGACGGCGACATTACGCCTGTTCTCAAAAGTCTCGTGGAGCTGGAGCGCCCGGTGGTGGTCAACACAGGGACCATACGGCCCTGGGAGATGGAAGGTGAATTTCCGTCTGTTCCTATATTTTCAAAGACAACAGACCCAGAAATTCTGATTGAAGAACTAACGAGACAGATCAAACCACAGATGACGACGTAGAATACATTGAGTTCTCCCTAGATCGGACTAATCAGCAGGTTCTCCCCAATTGGGTCATGCAAACGCTCGATTTTGAAACACTTTCATCGTATTCTGTTTCAGCCGCGCGAACGAAAGCGCCATGCCAGTGACCTTTCTCCTTAGGCGTAGCCGCGGCGCTCCTTCACCCGGCGAAGCCGACCATACTCCCTCACGGCCGCGTCGGCCGTTTCAAAGAATTGCCGCATCACTCGCCCGCCGCGGCCGATCCGGCCATACTCGCGCGTGAGAGCATAGCCGCCAAACAGCGTCGGTTCGATCGCCAGGATATAGAACCGCGACATGCGACGCTCGGGATTGATCCGGCAGAGATAAAGCCGCGGCGGCAGGGAGGCGGCCAGGCTGTCCAGAAGGTCGAGCTGCACCGTCATGGCCGTAACCGCCCAATCGTCTGATTGCTGACGTTGAACGAGCGGGCGATCGACATGTGCGGCTCGCCATTGGCCTTGCGTTCGAGCGCTTCGGCCTTTTGCGCCGGCGTCAGCTTTGGGCGCCGCCCCATCTTCACGCCGCGCGCCTTAGCGCGGGCGCGGCCTTCGGCCGTGCGGGTCTTGATCAGATCCCGCTCAACGTCGGCGAGACCGCCAAGGATGGCCAGCATGAGGCGGCCGGTGCTGTCATCGGTATCGGCCCAGGGTTGGGCAAGCGAGCGGAACCGCGCGC
>NZ_JAFMPY010000035.1 GCF_017353515.1 Jiella sonneratiae | reverse complement strand
TCGCAGCAGATCAACCAGATCATCGGGGTGATCGACGAGATCGCCTTCCAGACCAACCTCCTGGCGCTGAATGCCGGCGTCGAGGCGGCGCGGGCGGGCGAAGCCGGCAAGGGCTTCGCGGTGGTGGCCCAGGAAGTCAGGGCGCTGGCCCAGCGCTCGGCCGAGGCCGCCAAGGAGATCAAGGGGCTGATCAACGCCTCCTCGGAACAGGTGGAAAAGGGCGTCACGCTGGTGACCGCCTCCGGCAGGTCGCTGGAGGAGATCGTCGCGGAGGTCGCGGGGATGGCCGAGGTGGTCGGGCGGATCGCGGCCTCGGCGCGCGAACAGGCGACGAGCCTGCGCGAGGTTTCCGGCGCCGCCGACCAGATGGACAAGGTGACGCAGCAGAACGCCGCGATGGTGGAAGAGTCGACCGCGGCGGCCCAGACGCTCGCCAAGGAGACCGAGGGCCTGGCGGCGGCGGTGGCGCGGTTCCGCACGGCCGGGACGGCGGCGAAGGCCGCCGGGGCGGCGGGATCGGGCGGCATGCGCACCGCCGCGCGGCCTGGTGCCCGCGGCCTGCCGCAGCTGAAGACCGCCGGGACCGGCGGCGCGGCCCGCAAGCCCGCCGCAGCGGCCGCAGCCGAGGAGAGCTGGGAGGAGTTCTGAGCCTTCGGCCGGCTCGGGTCGGGCCGGATTTGGCCGCACCGGTTCGACCCAGCCGATCTGGAGGCGCTCGGCGGCCTCGCGAAAGCTCAGCGCGTGCCGGTGCCGCCACCGGCGCGCGCTCTTGCATCCCCCGGAAGCAATGCGCCTCCCGCGCTCGCGCAATGCAGCAAACTTCCCAATGAGCGTGCCGCGACGCCTTGGCGACCGGCGGCCCGCGTCCATTTGCTGCAGGAGCGAACAGCAAAGGACGGCCAGCCATGCAACTTCAAGGAAACGTCGCCGTCGTCACCGGCGCGAGCTCGGGAATCGGCAGGACCATCGCCGAGACCTTCGCGCGCGAGGGCGGCAGGATCGCGATCTGCGACATCGACATGGAGGGGGCCGAGAAGGTCGCCGCCGAACTGAAGGCCAAAGGCGGCGAGGCGATCGCCGTTTCCATGGACGTCACCGACGAAGCGGCGGTGAACCGCGGCGTCGACAGGGTCGCCGAGCATTTCGGCCGGATCGACACCATGGTGTCGAATGCCGGCATCCAGATCGTCCATCCGATCGAGGAATTTCCCTATGCGGAGTTCCGCAAGCTGGTGACGATCCATCTCGACGGCTCGTTTCTGCTCACGAAGGCCTGCGTCAAGCACATGTATCCGCAGAAATCCGGCTCGCTGATCTATATGGGCTCGGTGCACAGCCACGAGCCTTCGGCGCTGAAGACCGCCTATGTGGCGGCCAAGCACGGCATTCTGGGCCTTGCCCGGGTGATGGCCAAGGAGGGCGCCAAGCATGGCGTCCGGTCGAACACCATCTGCCCCGGCTTCGTGAAGACCCCCCTCGTCGAGAAGCAGATTCCCGAACAGGCGGAGAATCTCGGGATTTCCGAAGAGGAGGTCGTCAACAGGATCATGCTCGGCGAGACTGTCGACCAGACCTTCACCACCATGGAGGACGTCGCCGAGGTCGCGCTGTTCCTCGCGAGCTTCAAGTCGAACGCCCTGACCGGGCAGTCGATCGTGCCGAGCCACGGCTGGTACATGGCCTGAGCGGGCGATGGGCGGCCGGGGGCGCGGTCTTGCGGCCGCCGCGCCGCCGCGCCGCCGCGCCGCGGAGGTCGACGACGCCCGGCGGGCCGTCATCTTCCGCAGATGGCGTTGCGGCAATCGTCGCGGCGCATCGCCGGCGGCAGGCCCGCCTCGCCGCCCCTTTGCCTGCGCCGCCTGCCTTACGGCCGCCGCTGCCGGTGTCGCCGTTCCGTTGCGTCCTGCAGCGGCAGGCGCACGAGCTGTTGGGACAGCTTTCTGCAACCGGGAAAATACCAACACGAGGCTGAAAATACTTCGGAGCTTCCGTCAGAAACGGGTATCGTTTGCTCGTCTTATATTTAACGCATTGTTGCGGCTGACGCGAAATTCCCACGGCGATAAGCCTTAATTCACCAATTTCTCCCACAACAGACCGGTCCGAACCCGACACTTGGTACAGATCGGCTGGAGAATGCGGCGATGCACCCGAAAAACATGACGATTTCGCGAAAGCTGGCACTCACGCTCGGCTTCCTCTCGTTCCTGGCGCTGGCCATGGGCGCGACGATCTTCTGGACGACGAGCAGCATCGCGACCGCCGCGGCCGTCAAGGACCATCGCACCGCCGTCTCCGACGCGGCCATCGACGCGCGCTTCTCCCTGGCGCGCCAGGAAAACTCGCTGCGCGGCTTCATGATCACCCGCGACGAGTATTTCTCCGGCCGGGTCAAGGAGCACTACAAGAGCTTCCTGACGGCGCTGGACAAGCTGAACCAGCTCGCCGGCCCGGACAGCGGGTTCGCGGCACTATACGACAGCGTGAAGACCGCCATGGCCGCCTGGCAGAGCGAGATCGCCGATCCGGTCATCGCCGGGGCGCGCTCGGAGGCCACCTATCCCCAGGCCCTGGCGATCTTCAAGTCGGGCAAGGCCGACCAGTTCATCGAGCCGATCGAGAACGCGCTCGACGCCGAACGGGACGGCGCGCGCGAGGCCTCCGCGACCGCCGCGAGCGCCGAGCAGGCGTCGATCACGCTGTCGCGCAACGCCATCGTCATCGCGCTCGTCGCCATCGCCGTCGCCGCCCTGTCGCTCGGGGTGATGCTCGCCAAGAACATCATCCGGCCGATCAACGAGATGACCGCGGCGATGCGCCGGCTCGCGGCCGGCGACAAGAGCATCGAGGTCCCGGCCCAGGGCCGCGGCGACGAGGTCGGCCAGATGGCCGCCGCCGTCGAGGTGTTCAAGCTCGCCGCGCTGCGCCAGGACGATCTGCAGCGCGAGGCCGAGGCCGCGCGCACCGACCAGGAGGCGGCGCGCCAGCGCCAGGCCGATCTGGAACACGCCAAGGCCGAGGACCTGCGCGAATTCATGGGCGTCGTCGATCAGAGCTTCGACCGGCTGTCGACCGGCGACCTGACCGTGCGCATGACCGGCAAGGTGGCGCCGGAATTCGAGCCGATCCGGGCGAAGTTCAACGGCTCGGTGGAGGAGCTGGAAAGCGCCATCGGCCGGGTGGTCGAGACCGTCGGGGCGATCCGGGCGGGGCTCTCCGAGATCACCGTCGCCTCCAACGACCTCGCCCATCGCACCGAGCAGCAGGCGGCGAGCCTGGAAGAGACCGTCGCGGCCCTCGGCGAGGTGACGAGCGGCGTCAACCGCACCGCGGAAGGCGCCGGCACCGCCCGCAACACCGCGAACTCGGCCCGCATCAAGGCCCAGAAGGGCGGCGAGATCGTCGCCGAGGCGGTGACGGCGATGACCGCCATCGAGGGCTCGTCGCAGCAGATCAACCAGATCATCGGCGTCATCGACGAGATCGCCTTCCAGACCAACCTCCTCGCCCTCAACGCCGGCGTCGAGGCGGCGCGGGCGGGCGAGGCCGGCAAGGGCTTCGCGGTGGTCGCCCAGGAAGTGCGGGCGCTCGCCCAGCGCTCCGCCGAAGCGGCCAAGGAGATCAAGAGCCTGATCAACGCGTCGTCCGAACATGTCGGCCGCGGCGTCGAGCTGGTCACCGCCTCCGGCAGGAGCCTCGACGAGATCGTCGCGGAGGTCGCCGGGATGGCCGAGGTGATCGCCGAGATCGCCGACAACGCCCGCGAACAGGCGACGAGCCTGCGCGAAGTGTCGGGCGCCGCCGACCAGATGGACAAGGTAACCCAGCAGAACGCCGCGATGGTCGAGCAGACGACGGCGGCGGCCCAGACGGTGGCCAAGGAGACCGAAGGCCTCGCCGACACCGTCACCCGCTTCAAGACCGCGGCGCGGAAGCAGGCGGCCGCCCCCGCAAGGCGCGCCGGCGCAACCGCTGCGCCTGCCCCCCGGCCGGCGGCGGCCCGCCCCGTGCCGCAGCTCAAGGCCGGCGGTTCGGGCGGCGCGGCCCGCAAGCCGGCCGCGGCCGAAGAGAGCTGGGAAGAGTTCTGAGCCGCCCGCCGATCGGCGGACGGGGACGCCGCGGCGCGGCGTCGCGGCGGCGCAAGAGACGAGATGACACCGGGGGCGGCCATGGCTGCCCCCGAAACCGTTCCGGCGGTGGCCTGCCCGCCCGATCGGGGGGATCGCCCCGGCGGCCCTCTTGCGACATTCGACGAAAGATCGGCGTCGTGCGGGACCGACCGTCGAACCCGCCCCGCCAGCCCCGGACAGGATGCGCTTTGCCCGTCATCCCGCTCCATCTTCCGGTCTGCGCATGATCTTTTCCGAAGAGCGGTGCCCACTTTTCGGGATCATGCTCTAACTACCCCCGCCAATCGGAGAGCGTGCCATGCAAATCATCGCCATCCAGCCGGCCGTCGCCCTCGTCGCCGGCATCCTCATCCTCGTCGTTCCGCGGCTCCTCAACATCATCGTCGCGGTCTATCTGATCATCGTCGGCCTGATGGGCCTGTTCCCCAACCTCATCCATACCTAGAAGAGCGCCGCGGCGATGGCCGGGCGCACCCGCCTGACGATCCTCGGCGGCGGCGCGGGGGGCGCGGAGCTCGCGGCGCGGCTGGGCGGCCGGCCGGATCTCGCGGTCACGCTGGTCGACCGCCAGCCCTCGCATCTGTGGAAGCCGCGGCTGCACGAATTCGCCGCCGGGACGATCGATTCCACCCTCTCCGACCTCAGCTACTACATGCTGGCGCGCATGCGCGGCTTCGACTTCGAGCAGGGCGACGTGGTCGCGATCGACCGGGCGGAAAAGCGCGTCGGGCTCACCGGCCCGGCCGCGCCGGACGGGGGCGGCGCCGCGCCGCGCCGGCTGTCCTACGACCGTCTCGTCGTGGCGCTGGGCGGCGTGACGCCCGACTTCGGCACGACGGGCGTCGCCGAACACGCCATCCGCCTCGACGAACGGGCGGACGCCGACCGGTTCCGCGCGCGCTTCGTCGCCCTGATGATCTCGGCCCGCGAGACAGGCCGCGCGGCGCGCGTCGTCATCGTCGGCTCCGGAGCGACGGGCACCGAGCTCGCCGCGCATCTGCGCCAGGTCGAGAGCGGCTTCTTCGGGGCGAAGCATCGCGGCGGCCGCGACATCCTCCAGATCCTCCTCGCCGAGGCTGCGCCGCAGCTGATGCCCGGCGCCGACGACACTTTGCGCTCGAACGTCGAGGAGCGGCTCGCGGCGCTTCGGATCGACACCCTGACGGGTGCCAAGGTCGCCGCGGTGGAGGCGGACGGCATCGTTAACGCCGACGGCACCCGCCATCCCGCCGACATCGTCGTCTGGGCGGCGGGCCTCGTCGGCAATCCCCGCCTTTGCGAACTCGCGGATTTCGACGTCGATGGAAAGGGCCGCATTCGCGTCGACGACCGCCTGCGCTCGAGCGTCGATCCGGCCGTTCAGGTGTTCGGGGACGCGGCGAGCCTGACGCCGGAGGGCGCCGGCGCGCCGCTGCCCCCGACGGCGCAATGCGCCAGCCAGCAGGCCGAATATCTCGCGACCGCGATCCCGGCGCTCATCCGCGGCGACGAGCCGGAGCCCTTCGTCTACGGCGACCGCGGCCGCCTCCTGTCGCTGGCGCGGGCGGGCTCTGTCGGCCAGATCGGCTTCGGCCGCCGGCACGACATCCTGGTGAAGGGCGAATTCGCCAACGCCGCCTACAAGAGCCTGCAGCGGCGCCACCAGTGGACGCTGCTCGGGCCGCTGCGCGGCGGCGTCGCGATCTTCGCCGACCTGATCTCGCCGGCCAAGGGCGCGCAGCTGAAGCTGCACGGCTGACGCCGACTCCGCCGCGGCGTATCGCCCCCGCGCTCCTCGTCCGCCTTGCCAGACGGCGCGATTGCGACTTAACTCGCCTTCAGGTCACGTCAGGAAAGTCGATCGCGATGTGCCAGCTCTTCGCAGGCATTCCCCTGGAAAAATACGACAGCGAGACGCGGTCGGTGCGGCTCTCCGGCCATGCGACGTCGATCCGGCTCGAGGCAGCCTTCTGGGACATCCTCGAGGACCTCGCCGAAGAGCAGGACATGACCCTGCCGAAGTTCCTGACGACGCTGCACGACGAGGTGCTGGGCCTGCACGGCGAGGCGCGCAACTTCACCTCGCTGCTGCGCTGCACCTGCCTGATCCATCTGGAGCGATCGGCAAAGCGGAGCGACGACGCGGCGCGCCCCTGGCCGATGGCGGCGAAGACCGCGCCCGCGGGCCGCGGGGAACGGCCGTCCCGCCCGCTCGGCGACCGGCTGCCCGCCGGCTGACCGGCCCGGCGGCGCGCGGCTGCGGGCCGAGAAATCGCGCCGTGTTATTATCATACTACCCCCTCCCGGCGGATCGAGCCTAGAGTCGTTCCAAACTGGCGGACACGGCCGGCAAGCGGAGGAAGGGCCTGACCGTTCGCGCCGGCATCGCCGGCCGGCAATGCCGCCGCTCGCCCCCCGACCGCCCGTCGACGAAAGGCCCCGCAGCCATGCGGGCAGGACGAACGGGTGCATGATTGGCCAAGTTGATCCACACGATGATCCGCGTCCTCGACGAGACGCGCTCGCGCGACTTCTACGAAAGGGCCTTCGGCCTGACGCTCGCCGGCCGCTTCGACTTCGAGGGCTTCACCCTGGTCTACCTGTCGAATGCCGAGACCGGGCACGAGCTGGAACTCACCGTGAACAAGGGGCAGAGCGAGCCCTACGACCTCGGCAACGGCTACGGCCACGTCGCCGTGTCGGTCGAAGACCTTGCCGGCGAGCACGCGAGGATGCGGGAGGCCGGTCTGTCGCCGAAGGACATCAAGGAAATCAGCCACGAGGGCAGGCCGCTCGGCCGCTTCTTCTTCATCGAGGATCCGGACGGCTACAAGATCGAGGTGCTGGAGCGCGGCGGCCGGTTCCAGTGACGCCGCCGTTCCGCGGCGCGCGAGGAGGGCGCGCGGCGGGAAGGACGGCCGACAAGCGACAATGGGAGGAAATGCCAAGATGAGACAGTCGACCCTTGCGACCGACAGGCGCGGCTTCCTGAAGGCCGGCGCCGGCCTGCTCGCCATGACGATCATGCCCTCCGGCCTCGTCGTCGGCGACGCCTGGGCGCAGATGCCGCGATCCACCAAGCCGGAGACCTTCGCCGCGCTCGTCCAGATGTCGCGCGACTGCTATCCGCACGACGCACTGAAGGACGCCTCCTACGCCAAGGCGGTGGAGATCCTCGACGAGGCGGCGCGCTCGTCCGAGGCCGACCTCGCCCTCCTGGAGGACGGCGTCGCGAAGCTGAACAAGGCGGCGGGCGACAAGGGCGGCAGCGACTACGCCTCGCTCGCCAACGAGGCCGACCGGGCGGCGATCCTCGAGGCCATGGCCGAGGACCCGTTCTTCCAGAAGGTCCGCTCGAACCTCGTGGTCGGGCTCTACAACCAGAAGGATCTCTGGCCGGTCTTCGGCTACGAGGGCGCCTCCGCCGACCAGGGCGGCTACATCGATCGCGGCTTCAACGACCTCGACTGGGTCTGACCGCCCCCGGCCGCCGAGGCCGGCATCTCGAATGGACCGAATGATTGGAGGCAGGCGGCCGGCCGCGAGGAGGCGGCGGCGCCGGCGATCGCCTCGGGAGGAACAAACATGGCAGCACCATACGATCTGAACGACGACGGCGTCGTCGTCATCGTCGGCTCGGGCGCGGGCGGCGGCACGCTCGGCACGCAGCTCGCGCTGAAGGGCATCGACACGGTGATCCTCGAGGCGGGCGCCCGCCACGAGACCTGGGACTTCATCAACGACGAATGGGATTCGTTCTCCCAGCTCGCCTGGAAGGACAAGCGCCGCACCTCCGGCGACTGGCGGGTGTCGAAGGACTTCCCCAACCTGCCGGCCTGGATCGTCAAGTCGGTCGGCGGCTCGACCGTGCACTGGGCCGGCGCCTCGCTGCGCTTCCAGGAGCACGAGTTCAAGACGAAGACCCATTACGGCGACGTCGCCGGGGCGAGCCTCATGGACTGGCCGATCGACCTGACGGAGATGGAGCCCTGGTACGCCAAGGCCGAGGGGCGGATGGGCGTCACCCGCACCAACGGCCTGCCGGGCCTTCCCGGCAACAACAACTTCAAGGTCATGGAGGCCGGCGCCAAGAAGATCGGCTACAAGGAAGTCCATACCGGCCGCATGGCGATCAACTCCGTGCCGCGGGACGACCGCTCCTCCTGCCTGCAGATCGGCTTCTGCTTCCAGGGCTGCAAGTCGGGCGCCAAATGGTCGACGCTCGTCGCCGAGATCCCCAAGGGCGAGGCGACCGGCAAGCTCGAGGTGCGGCCGGAATGCATGGTGCTGCGCATCGAGCACGACGCCGCCGGCAAGGTGACCGGCGTCGTCTATGCCGACAAGGAGGGCCGAGAGCAGCGCCAGAAGGCCCGCATCGTCGCCGTCGCCGGCAACTCGATCGAGAGCCCGCGGCTGCTCCTCAACTCCCACTCCTCGAAGTTTCCGGACGGTCTCGCCAACTCCTCCGGCCAGGTCGGGCGCAACTACATGCGCCACACCACCGGCTCGGTCTACGGCATCTTCGAAAAGCCCGTTCACATGTATCGCGGCACCACCATGGCCGGCATCATCCGCGACGAGGCGCGGCACGACCCCGGCCGCGGCTTCGTCGGCGGCTACGAGTTCGAGACGCTGTCGCTCGGCCTGCCTTTCATGGCGGCCTTCCTCGACCCCGGCAAATGGGGCCGGGACTTTTCCAGCGCCATGGACAACTACCGCAACATGGCGGGCATGTGGATCGTCGGCGAGGACATGCCGCGGGCGGAAAACCGCGTCACGCTCTCCGACGAGACCGACGAGCACGGCATGCCGATCCCCGACGTCCATTTCGACGACCACGAGAACGACACGGCGATGCGCAAGCACGCCTACGGGCAGGGCAAGGCGATCTACGACGCGGTCGGCGCGGTGCGGGTGATCGAGACGCCGCCCTATCCCTCGACCCACAATCTCGGCACCAACCGGATGAGCGAGAAGCCGGAGGACGGCGTCGTCAACAGGTTCGGCCAGGCCCACGACGTCGCAAATCTCTTCGTCTCCGACGGCTCGCAGTTCACCACCGGGGCGGCCGAGAACCCGACGCTGACCATCGTCGCTCTGGCGCTGCGCCAGGCCGACCACATCGCCGGGCGGATGTCGCGCGGCGAACTCTGAGGCGCTTGCTGCGGCTCTGTCCGGACCGGGACGGGGCGCTCACTCGGCGCCCACCCGGCGCGTATCCGGGGCCTGGCCGAAACGGCGGCCGGGCCTTATCGCGTCTGCCTTTTCGGGCAAGCTTTCCGACGGCCTCCCGCAGCCTGCCGACCCCGGCGGCGGCGCCGGCAGGCGGTTTTGCTAACGGTGCCTTAATCTTAAGGGCGCCTTAACCCGCGGCCGCTAACTTGCCCAAAAGTGTGGGCGAGGCCGGCAAGAGGCCGGCGGATCGCCGAGAAATCACAGCGGGTCGGGTGATGGCGTACGTGGCGGTCGGCGCAGACGAGACTTCCCTATTTCGGCGCGGTATGGAGTGGGTGAGTGCCACTCTTCTTCTTGTTCTGGCGGCCTATCTCGGCCTTGCCTGTGCGACCTGGACGGTGACCGATCCCTCGCTCAGCCAGTCGAACCAGAACATGATCGAGAACGCCGCCGGCGCGACCGGGGCGATCGTCGCCGACCTGATAATGCAGGTCTTCGGCATCGGCGCGACGCTGGTCATCGGCCTGCCGGTGATCTGGGCGCTGCGGCTGATCGCCGGGCGCGGCGTCGACTTCATCTGGAAGCGCGGCTGGTTCGCCGTCGGCGGCGTCGCGCTCGCCTGCGCGGCGCTCGGCTGCCTCGAGCCGCCGGCGACCTGGCCGCTGCCGATCGGCATCGGCGGCGTCACGGGCGATCTCGTCCTGAAGATTCCCGCCTCGCTGTTCGGCGGCTATCCGAGCGGCCTCGTGGCGATCGGCCTCGCGGCGATCCTCGCGGTGCCGGCGACCTATCTCTATCTCCACGGCGCCGCCCTGATCGGCCGCTATCCGAGCCGCGCCGAGAAGCGCAAGCTCGACGAGGACGAGGACGGCGAAGGCCGCCTGCAGCTTCTCCTGGGGGCTGCGGCGCACACCTTCTATTCCGCCAAGGCCGCCTGGCAGCGCCGCAGCGAACAGCGCCGCGTCCAGAAGGAGCCGGACTTCGGCGACAATTTCGACGGCTGGCGGGACGAGGACGACGATGCGGCCTTCGCGCCGCCGCCGGCCCCTGTCGGGCGGGCCGGCCGCACCATCCGGGTGCAGATGCCGGTCACCGACGGCAACCGCTTCGTCGACCCGACCGACTGGCAGGACGACGAGGACGCCGACGGCGAGGCCGACTGGCAGGCCGGCGCCGAGACCCCCTGGCAGGAGCCGCAGCATGCCGCCTTCGCCGAGGCGACCGCAGTGGAGGACGACTTCGGCACGGCCGTCGAGCCGGGCGGCTTCGACGACGAGATCGCCGCTGCCGCGTCCTTCGGCTCGCTCGACGAGACCCCCGCCCGCGACGGCGAGATGTCGCTCGACCCGGACGACAGGGTCACCGGCAGGGGCGAGGGCGCCCAGGAGGCCGGCGGCTGGCGCGGGCTCCTTTCCGGCAACATCGTCGCCTTTCCCGGCCGGCGCGGTGGCCAGCGCGACGAGCAGGACCGCCGCGGCGGCGAGCGCCGGGAGCCGGCGATGGGCCCGGCCGGCGAGCGCCAGCGCCCGGCCGCGCCGCAGCCCGCACCCCAGCGGGCGCCGGCCGGCGGCGAAGGCACCGCGCGGGTCGTGCCGCAGCAGCGCACGGTCAGCGCCGACCAGCAGCGGCTGCGCACCGGCTCCGGCCGCGCCGTCGCCATGAAGTCGGCGCCGCAGCCGATGCATGTGGTCGATTCGAAGACCTTCGAACTGCCGTCGATCGAGTTCCTCTCGCCCCCCAAGGCGACCGGCCGCGACACCTCGATGTCGCCGGAGGCGCTGCAGGAGAACGCCCGGCTGCTCGAGGGCGTGCTCGAGGACTTCGGCGTCAAGGGCGAGATCATCGAGGTCCGCCCCGGCCCGGTCGTCACGCTCTACGAGCTCGAGCCGGCGCCGGGCATCAAGTCCTCGCGCGTCATCGGCCTTGCCGACGACATCGCCCGCTCGATGTCGGCGATCGCCGCCCGCGTCGCCGTCATCCCCGGCAAGAACGCCATCGGCATCGAGCTGCCGAACCAGCGGCGCGAGACCGTCTACTATCGCGAGATGATCGCCTCGGAGGCCTTCGCCCAGAACAAGGGCAAGCTGCCGCTCGTCCTCGGCAAGACCATCGGCGGCGAGGCGGTGATCGCCGACCTCGCCAAGATGCCGCATCTTCTCGTCGCCGGCACCACGGGTTCGGGTAAATCCGTGTCGATCAACACGATGATCCTGTCGCTGCTCTACCGGTTCACCCCGGCGGAATGCCGGCTGATCATGATCGACCCGAAGATGCTGGAGCTCTCGATCTACGACGGCATCCCGCATCTCCTCTCACCGGTCGTCACCGACCCGAAGAAGGCCGTCGTCGCGCTGAAATGGACGGTCCGCGAGATGGAGGACCGCTACCGCAAGATGTCGAAGGTGGGCGTCCGCAACATCGACGGCTTCAACTCCCGCGTCAAACAGGCGATGGAACGCGGCGAGACGATGTCGCGCACCGTCCAGACCGGCTTCGACCGCGAGACCGGCGAGCCGATCTTCGAGACCGAGGAATTCGACCTCGAGCCGTTGCCCTACATCGTCGTCATCATCGACGAGATGGCCGACCTGATGATGGTCGCCGGCAAGGACATCGAGGGCGCCGTCCAGCGCCTCGCCCAGATGGCCCGAGCCGCCGGCATCCACGTCATCATGGCGACTCAGCGCCCGTCGGTCGACGTCATCACCGGCACGATCAAGGCGAACTTCCCGACCCGCATCTCCTTCCAGGTGACGTCGAAGATCGACTCGCGCACCATCCTCGGCGAGCAGGGCGCCGAGCAGCTGCTCGGCATGGGCGACATGCTGTTCATGGCCGGCGGCGGCCGCATCCAGCGCGTCCACGGGCCCTTCGTCGACGACCCGGAGGTCGAGGCGATCGTCAATCACCTGAAGTCGCAGGGCGTGCCGGACTATCTCGACGCGATCCTCGAGGACGAGGACGAGGAGGGCGGGTCCTCCGGCGGCTCTTCCAGCGGCAGTGCGGCCGGCGGCGCAGCGGGCGGCGGCGACGACGCCGACGATCCCTACGACCAGGCGGTCGCCGTGGTGCTGCGGGACGGCAAGGCCTCCACCTCCTACATCCAGCGCCGGCTCGGCATCGGCTACAACCGCGCCGCCTCGATCATCGAGAAGATGGAGAAGGAGGGGATCGTCGGCCCGGCCAACCACGCCGGCAAGCGCGAGATCCTGGTGCCGACCGAAGACGAGATGTCCTGACCCCGCGCGGCAGAGGCAGCGGCAGAGGCGGCGGCGGCGGGCGGCCGCCCCGTCGCCCGACAGTCCGGCGGGCCATTGGCGAGGGCAGGGCGCCCGCTAGATTTTCATCCGGGATCAACTGCGACGGCGCCGGACACGGGCGGCCGCCGCGCCGCGAGACGATGCTCGGGCCGCCGCCATGTATCTCGACGAGAAGAATTCCTGGACACCGATCGAGCCCGAGAGGCCCCGCAGGAGCCTCACGGACCGCGAGGAGAAGATGCTCCTCTGGTCGATCGCCGCCTTCGTGGTGACGCTGGTGATCGCGCCGATCGGCGGCGCGACGGTGATCGAGGCTTTCCTGGCGGTCCTCGGCCTCTGAGCCCGCCCCGGGGACGGGCTCGCGGCAGCGAGGGAATGTGATTGCCGTGGGCGGTGCAGAGCCGCTGCGGCGGGCGGCCTCAGCGGCCCGGCTGCAGCGGCCGGGTGATGAGGAAGCGCTTGGCGTTGGCGATCTGGACGAGCGGTGCCATTGTCTTGATCCTTCCCGATTGACGATTGACCCGGCAGTGGAAGGACCAGAGACGTCGGCCGCCGCGAGGCGCCGCTTTCTGTGCACCCCTGCGACACGGCGACCCCAGGGCAATGGCTTGAGGGCAATGGCTTGAGGGCAAGTGCCGTCGGCGACGCTTCGTGGGGTCACCCCGCGGCAAAGCCGGGCGCATCGCGGCAGGGGCACCCATGGCGAGGATGCCGGCGACGCGACGAGGGCGGCCCGTCCCTCGTCAGGCCGCCAGCGCCAGCGGCGCGGCCACTTCGACCCGGTTGCGCCCGAGTTCCTTCGCCCGGTAGAGCGCCTCGTCGGCCGCCTTGAACAAGATCTTGAAGCTGAGCTCCGGACCGGAGCGGACGGCGACGCCGATGCTGGCGGTGACGCCGCCGATATCGGCCTCCTCGTCGAACACCTCGCGGGCGATGGCGCCGCGGATGCGCTCGGCGACGCGCCGGGCCTCGTCGAGGCTGGTGCGCGGCATCACCGCGACGATCTCCTCGCCGCCGTAGCGGGCGATGGCGTCGCCGGCCCGCAGATTGGTCACCACCGTCGCCGCGACGGCCTTCAGAACGGCATCGCCGACGTCGTGGCCGAACCGGTCGTTGACCCGCTTGAAATGGTCGATGTCGATGACGAGGGCGGCGACCGGGCGCTTGCTGCGCGCGGCGTCGTCGATGATCCGCATGCTGCTGCGCTCGAGGCTGCGGCGGTTGGGCAGTCCCGTCAGCGGATCGACGAAGGCCTGTTCCTCGAGCCTGAGCGTCGCGATGACCGCCTGGCGCGTCGCCGCGAGGGAATGCCCGAGGACGAGGACGCCGACCATCTTGGTGACCACGACCGGCAGGAGGAAGCCCAGCATCGTCGCGCCGACATGGCCGGGTATGCCGACCATCACGGCGTTCGGAAGGCAGGAGAGCAGGCCGAGGGTCAGGAACTGCGTCGTTCTGTGCGGGCGGGCGCCCGACAGGCGCAGACGGGCATAGGCGAGCCCCATCGCCGACAGCGCGACGGTGGTCGCGACGCCGATGGCCGCGTTGCCGCCCCCGAGAGCCACGCGCCCCGCCACCGCGATCACCATGGTCAGGACTGCCGCGATCGCGCCGCCGAAGGGCCCGGCGAGGATCAGCGCGACCCCCCTCGCGTCGACGAAGGTGCCGGAGCCGAGATCCGGCGTGTCGGCCATCGCCACCGCCGCGCCGAGCCCGAACAGGCAGCCGATCGCCGCACTGCGGACCGGACCATAGGGGCTGCGGCGCAGGACGAAGCCATAGGCGAGGGTCATCAGCGCGAAGATGCCGAGATCGTTGAGCAGGCTGAGCAGGAAGGTCGCAAAGGGGTTCAAAGCAGGACTTACCACTTGGGACGATGTCTCTCAGCTTCTGTCTAAGGCGACGCGGTTATGATTTGGTGTCCGCCGCTCCGCGGATCGTCGGCATCGGGGGCTCCGGCCCGCCGCGACGATGCCGCGACGAGCCCCGGCGGCATGGCCCGCCCGACCTTCGGCACGCCTCACTTCACCCGGGTGAGGCGCGGGCCGGTCCGCTGGCGAAAGGCGGCGCCGAGGCTCGCCTGCACGTCACGCGCACCGACGCCTGCGACGAGGTCCCGCACGCCGCTCCCGGCCGCATCCCCGGCCGTCGCGTCGCCCAAAGAGAAGCGGGAGAGCAGGCTCCGCAGGTCGCGCATCTGCTCCACCAGATTGTGGCAGGCGGCCGTCGATTCCTCGACCATCGTGGCGTTCTGCTGGGTGCCTTCGTCGATCGAGCCGACGGCTCTCGCGATCTCGGAAAGCCCGGTCGCCTGCTGGCGTGCCGCCTCGACGATGGCGCCGACATCCGCGTCGATCGTCTGGACGCGGGCGACGATCTCGCGCAGCGCCTTGCCGGTCTCGCGGACGAGCATGACGCCCTCCTCCACCTGGCGGCTGGATGCATGGATCAGGCCCTTGATCTCCTTGGCCGCCTCGGCCGAGCGCTGGGCGAGGCCGCGGACCTCCGAAGCGACGACGGCAAAGCCCCTGCCGGCCTCGCCGGCCCGCGCCGCCTCGACGCCGGCATTCAGCGCCAGCAGGTTGGTCTGGAAGGCGATCTCGTCGATGACGCCGATGATCTTCGAGATCTGGTGCGAAGACCCCTCGATGGCGGTCATCGCGGTGACGGCACGGTCGACCACCGCGCCGGAATGTTCGGCCTCGCTCTTCGTCGCAGAGACCTTGACGCCGGCTTCTTCGGCGCGGACCGCCGAGGCCCTGACGGTTCCGTTCAGCTCTTCGATCGCCGCGGAGGTCTCCTCGACCGACGCCGCCTGCTGCTCGGTGCGGCGGGCGAGATCGTCCGAGGCGATGCGGATCTCCTCGGTCGCCGAGCGGATCGAGTCGGCGGTCTGGGAGACCGACGTCAAAGCCTCGCCGAGGACCGCGACCGAGGTGTTGAAGTCGAGGCGCAGCCTGTCGAGGCTCGGAATGAACGGCTCGGTCAGCCTCTGCCCGACGTCGCCGTCGGCCATCCGGCCCAGCCCGTCCGCCAGAGTGTTGACCGCGACGACCCGGCCAGTGACGTCGGTGGCGAACTTCACCACCTTCACCACCCGGCCGTTCATGTCGAAGATCGGATTGTAGGAGGCCTGGATGTAGACCTTCCTGCCGCCCTTGCCGACCCGTTCGAACTCGTCCGAGACGAACTCGCCGCGGGCGAGCTTCGCCCAGAAGCCGCGATATTCCTCGCTCGCCGCGAAACCGGGCTCGACGAACATCGAATGGTGGCGGCCGACGATGTCCTCCAGCCGGTAGCCCATGGTGGCGCAGAAGTTCTCGTTCGCGGTGACGATGGTGCCGTCGGGCTTGAACTCGATCACCGCCTGCGAGCGGGACAGGGCCTCGATCTTGCCGCGGTTCTCGGCGGCGGCGAGCTTCACCGCCGTGATGTCGGTCGCCAGCTTGAGCACCTTGGTCATCTTGCGACCGTGGAACACCGGATTGTAGGACGCCTCGATCCACACCTCGCGGCCGCCCTTGCCGAAGCGCTTGTACTGGCCGGTATCGTACTCACCGCGGGAAAGCTTTTCCCAGAAGGCGGCGTATTCGGCGCTCGCGGCGAATGCCGGGTCGACGAACATCGCATGGTGCCGGCCGACGATCTCGTCGAGATCGTAGCCCATGGCGGCGCAGAAATTCTCGTTGGCCGTCAGGATCGTGCCGTCGGGCTTGAACTCGATCATCGCAAGCGACTTGCCGATCGCGCTCATCGCCGCGGCCGCGTGCGTGTTGAACAGTCCGTGCATCGGTTTTCCCTCCATCGGAGATTTTCTTGGTCGCAAGTCTGGCTTACAGAGCGTAACCAACCGTTAAAATCGGAAACCGCTAGGGCATCACACGAAATATTGAACCGATAGCTGGAAGTATAATTTCGTCTCTAATTGCAGATAACAGGACATTTAATTGCAACTTCAGCTCGAAACCGTTTGTCCGAGCGAGATGACTGTTATCTGACTAACGGGAAAGCGCGATGTTGCGGCCGACCGGGCCGACGCCGGCGGGAACGGGCACCGTCGACCCCTCGTAATCGGTATTGAGGACCAGCTTGACGCCGGACGTCACCTCGACCTCCTTCGCCACGATCGCCGTCCATTCGGAATACTGGCCCACCTCGGCGTCGCAGCCGAGCAGCCCCTCGACGAGGCCGGTGATCGGGTCGGGGTCGCACTGGCCGTCGCCGTCCTTGTCGCCGCCGATCGTCAGCTTGTCGTTGGGGACGTAGATCGTGCCCACCATCTTGCGGGCGTTCCGGCTCTCGATCTTGAACTTGCGCGCCTTGGCGGCATCGCGGTCGGCATAGATCAGGATCCCCGCCATGACGCCGGTCTTGGCGGCCGACAGCGCGATCTCGGTGTCGTTCTTGATCTCCAGCCCGGCCTTGTCCCCGACGAAGACCAGGCTGACGTCCTCGCCGGTCAGCCTCGCGCCCTTTTCGACCTTCAGCGCCCCGTCCCAGAAGGTGTAGGTGCCGGGAAGCAGCACGACGTTGGCATTGTCGGTGAGCTTGACGCCGCCGCAATAGATGCCGGGAAAGAGATTGCGGTTGGTATCCTTGATCGTCAGCTTTTCGTCGTCGCAGTGGGCCGGCGCTTCGTAGGGCCGGGAGACGAGCGGGTCCTTGACGCCCGGGCAGTCGGTGAGCGGCAGCGGCGCGTAGTTCGCCTCCGGTCCGGCAAAGCCGCCCGCCGAACAGGTCAACTCGCTGGAAAGCTTCGCCGCCTGCATCACCGAAACGCCGTTCTTGGCGACCGAATTGGAATAGACGGCGCAGGTGTCGGCGATGATCTTTCCGTCGCCGGACATGTCGACGCTCTTGTTGCCGGTGGCTGCGAGGGCGATCATGCATATCCGCCCGCCGCCCGAGACGCGCGCCGTGGCGAGCGCGCTGATCGTGCGAATCGTCTCGTCGATACCGGGCACCGGAAAGGCCGGCTGGAGGTCCATCGACAGTTCGACCGTCACCTCGGTCAGGACCTCGGCCTTGGCGGCGGTGTCCGTGGTGGGCGTTCCGAAGGAAACGTTCGTCACCACGCCTTTCGCCTCGTCCCCCAGGCTCATGGCGACCATGGATTCGATGGTGCTCTGGAGAATTTCCGGCCGGGTGTTGGCGAGATAGAGCTCGCGCGCGCCGCCGAGCGAGGCGGAATCGGCGGCCGATTGCAGCCGGGTCTGGGCGGAAAAAGCGACGGAATAGTTCACGACCCCGCCCATGGCCATCAGCATGAGCGGCATCGCGAGGGCGGTCAGCATGGCGAAATTGCCGCGCCGGCAGGTGATGAACGATCGAAGAAGGTTCGGCATCGCAAAGGGTCTCTTTCTCACCCATCACTAGCCGAAAAAGTCATAAAGGCGGGCTAATTCAACTGCTTAAGAAACGCTCACTGATTATGTTCGAAATCGAGGGACCGAGCCTGCGGCAGGCCCCGGCCCGGCCGGCGCTTCAGCCGAGGCGCGCGGCGGAAGCCGGGGGCGGGGGGACGAGAGCGGCAAGCTGCCGCCGCGATTCTTCGAGTGCCGTCTCCAGCGCGCCGTAGAGTTCGGCCGCGACCGTTTCTTCGGCCTTTGCCGATGCCTCCATCGCCGCCGCGATCGCCGCCGCCCGTCCGGCGCCGGCGCTGCCGCACATCGACTTCAGGGCATGGGCGAGACGTGCCGTCTCGGCGTAATCGCCATCAGCCTCCCGAAGGTCAGCCAAGGCTTGCGGCGCGTTGCTTTCGAACAGGCCGACGATCCGGCCGAGGAATTCCGCGCCGTGCCGATCGGAGAGTTCCTTGAGCATCGCCACGGTCTCGCCGTCGAGGACCGGCATGTCGCGCCATGCCGGGTGCGTATCATGGTTCGGTGCCGAGGCTTGGCGGGGGTCGCGCGTCTCGTCCGCGCTCTCCGCCGCCGCGGGCGGCCGGCCTGCCGCTGCGAGCACCGCACCGATCTCGGCGACCGTGAACGGCTTGGTGAGGTAGGCGTCCATGCCCGCGGACCGCCAGCCGTCGGCGTCGACGTCCCGCCCGTGGGCCGTCAGCGCGACGATCAGCGCGCGCGGACGGGCGATGCGGGCCTCCAGCCGGCGCATCCGGCGGGTCGCCTCGTAGCCGTCCATCCCGGGCATCGAGCAGTCCATGAAGACGACGTCGTAGGCGGTGGTTTCGGCGAGACGCAGCGCGTCCGTGCCGCTCTCGGCAAGCGCCGCCGCGACCGAGAAGCTGGCGAGCGCCTCCTTCAGGACCTCGCGGTTGACCGCCCCGTCGTCGACCACCAGAACCTTGAGATCCGGATGTCCGACTTCCTGCGTGACGACCCGCCCGGCGTCCGAGGGACGCAGCGGCGAAAAATCGCCGGCGCGCAGACACTCGGCGAGGCGGGCGACGTCGCAGCGTCTGAGCGGCAGCGCGATCTCGCCGTCGAGACCGGTTTCGGGCCCCGTCTTCGGGCCGGCTTCGGCCCCCGGCCCGTCGGCGCGAAGCCGCACCACCGGGCAGCGCGGCCCGAGCGCCGCGACCGCACGGTGCCGGCGCAGCGCCGCGCCGGAGGCGAGCACGAGGTCGCAGGCGGCCGCATCGTCGGCCGCGACGTCATCGAGGCTGGAATCGAGGACGGTGGCGCCACGCTCGGCCAGCATCGCCGCCGCCGCCGCCCGGGTGAGGGGATCGTCGTCGAGGAGCAGGATCCTGCGATCGTCGAGACCGGCCGCAGCCGTCGCCGGCCGCGCGACCGCGACGTCGATCTCGAACGAGAAGCACGAACCGACCCGTTCCTCGCTCGTCGCCCGGATGGTGCCGCCCATCGCCTCGACCAGCTGCCGCGAGATCGCGAGGCCGAGGCCGGTGCCGCCGAATTTCCGGGCGATCGTCGAATCGGCCTGGCTGAAGCGGCTGAACAGCCGGTCGAGCCTTTCCGCCGGAATGCCGATCCCGGTATCCCTGACGAAGAAGCCGAGCCTTTGCCTCGAACCGCCCGAGAGGGGCGAGAGGCACCTGACCTCGACGGTCACGCCGCCGGTCTGGGTGAATTTCAGCCCGTTGTTGACGAGATTGGTGAGCACCTGGCTGATCCGCACCGGATCGCCGACGATCTCCTGCGGCACGTCGGCGGCGACGAGAAGCGCGATCGACAGGGACTTTTCCCGGGCCCGCTCGGCAAAGAGGCTGGCCACGTCCTCGACGAGCGTGTCGATCGCGAGCGGGATCGCCTCGAGTTCCAGGCGTCCCGCCTCGATCTTCGAGAGATCCAGGATGTCGTTGAGGATGTTCAGCATGCCGCGGCCGGATCTCAGGATGATCTCGGCATAGCGGCTCGGCTGCTCGGCGAGGGGCGCCTTCGACAGCATTTCCGCCATCACCAGCATGCCGCTCATCGGCGTGCGGATCTCGTGGCTGACGGTGGCGAGGAATTCCGATTTCGCCGCATTGGCCTCTTCGGCTTCCTCCTTGGCGGCGCGCATCTCGGCGGTGCGTTCGAGGACCGTCTCCTCCAGCGTCTCGCGATGCCTCCGGAGCAACAGGTCGCGTTCCTCGATCCGCGCGAACATGTCGTTGAAGGCAGAGGACAGGACGCCGACCTCGTCCTTCGAGGACGCGGCGAGACGCTTGGACAGATCGGACTTCAGGCCGATGCTGGTGAATTCGTCGGCAAGGCTGCGCAGCGGCCGGACGATCCTGGCGATCAGCCACCAGGCGGCGGCGACGGCGAGGACGAGGACGCTCGCACAGAACAGGACGGTGATCAGGAGGCCGTTCCAGAAGCGCTCGCGCAGCCAGCCGACGTCGGCATGGATCGACAGCCAGCCGACCGTCCCGCCGCCGTCGCGGATCTCGACGCGGTCGGAGATCGTGTCGGCGAGGAAGATCGCCAGCAGGCCGTCCGTCCCGAGGCTTCTGTCGGAACTCACCAGCGACTCGGCCGTGCCGATCTCGGCGAGCGGGCGGCCGTCCGGCGTCGTGACGTCGGCATAGTCGACATGCGCCAGCCCGCGGATGCCGCGGATCACCTGCAGCACGCCGCGCCGGTCTTTCGCGGCGACGGCCGCCGAGGAAGCGGCCGCGAAGGCGGCGGCCGAACTGCGCAGCCGGCTGCGTTCGGCCTCGACGGTCTGGCGGAAATCCTGGACGAGGAAGAAACCGACGGTGCAGCCGACGGCGAGGATCACCGCCACGACGACGACCAGCGACAGGCGGAAGCCGAGCGTTCGCCAGGGCACCAGGCGTCTGGCCGCCTCGGATGCCGGACCGTCCCGCCGCATCGCCGTCAACCCGTCGAGCGCATCGGTTCGAAGCTCCAGGTGCTCTTCGGAAAGGCGAGGTCGGCCCGCACCGCGGGAGAATAGATGAAGCCCTGCACGATCGACACGCCGGCCGCTTCCACCATCGTCAGCTGTTCGCGCGTCTCGACACCTTCGGCGACGACCTCCATGCCGAGATCGGAGGCCATGGCGACCGAGGACATGAGGAAGAGGCGCGAGACCCGGTCGAGGGCGGCGGACTGGACGATGGACTTGTCGATCTTCAGCTCGCTGAACGGGCAGAGGCGGAGCAGGGCGTAGTTCGCCGTTCCCGTCCCGTAGTCGTCGAGCGACAGGCCGAAACCGGCCATGCGCATCCGCGTGAGCTGTTCGACGAGGCCGGTGAGCGACTTCGGCAGCGCCGTCTCCGTCAGCTCGAACACCACCGATCCCGGTTCCAGCCCGTGCCTTTCCACAAGGCGCAGGAGATCGGTCTGGAAGCCGGCGGCATCGAGGGTCCGGGCGTCGAGATTGATCGACAGCCGGCGTCCGTGGCCCTCGGCGCGCCATCGCGCCGCCTCGGCCATCGCACGGTCGGCGATCGACAGTGTCAGCATCGGCAGGTCGGCATCGCGGACGCCGGCATGGAAGACGGCCGGCGGCCCGAGCAGGCGGCCGTCGGGGGTTTTCAGGCGAACCAGGGCCTCCAGGCCGACGAGCCGGCCGTCGCCGAGGGCGATCTGCGGCTGGAAATGCGGGACGATCTCGCCTTGCACGGCCTGCGGCGCGGCGAGGCTTTCCGCCGCCGCGGCGGTCTCGCAAAGGGCGGCCTCGCAGGCCGCGAGCTCGGCGAGGAAGGCCTCCCGACGCAGCGGCTTGCCGAGGGCGCCGCAGACCTGGAGGCCGAGCATGCGGCCGAGCTGGCGCGCCGCATCGACGATCGCACCGGATTCGCCGCTGGAGATGATGACGGCGCCGCGATAGCCCCGCTCGCCGAGCGCACGCAGATAGGCGAGGCCGTCGAGATTCGGCATGTTGAGGTCGAGCAGCACCACGTCGACGGGCGGCTCGGCCGCCGCGAGCAATGCCAGGCCCTCTCTGCCGTCGGCGGCAACGGACGTGCGATGGCATCCCGCCGAACGAATGACGCTCTCTGCGACGGCAGTGAAGATCGGGTCGTCGTCGACGATCAGGATATGACGTGTTGTCACCATCGGCCTCCGCCCCCTTGATGCCACGCCGAAACGAAAACTTCGTTACCGGGATGATGATCAGGGCGGATTGCGGTCGGGCCGCGCCGACCGGGTCGGACCGGCAGGCAGAACGCTGCCGGCCCGGCCCGCGGGGGCCTCGTCATACGGTTTCCGGCAGATCACTTCCTGACGCCGGAAACAAAGACGCTCCTTCGCAGCGCGGGCTTGATACGAGCCCCGCTCTGTTCGAGCGGATCTCGTATCAGAATTCGAAGCCGACCGAGACCAGCAGGCGGTTGCGCTCGAAGTCGCGGAGATCGAGCCCGCCGCCGTCGTCCTCGTCGTCGTCGCCGTCGATCCATCCGGCGACCTGCGTCGACCAGGCGGCCTTCAGATGGGCGCCCTCGCCGAGAAAGGCGGTGAGGCTCGGACCGAGATAGAGCGCCGAGCCATTCACCTTCTCGAAGGCGAGGCCTTCGCCGGCGACGAGGTAGCGCAGCTCGCCGCCGAGGAAGAGACCGTCGGCGACCCTGACCGAAAGGGCGCCCGAAGCCTCGAAGGACGATTCCCGGCCGGAGCCTTCGTCCTCCTCCTCTTCCTCTGCCTCCTGCGGATCGTCACCGCCGCCGATGCTCCATTCCGGCTCGTAGACGAGGTTTACCGCCGCAAACAGCCGGTCGGGGACGAGTTCGACGTCGGCCATCACCGACAGACCGGCCGAGAGGCTGTCCTCGCGCTCGCCTTCCACCTCGTCGAACCGGCTCCACTCGACCTCGCCGGCGAGCGCGAGACCGATCGGCGATTGCGACCGGTCGAGGAGGCGGTATTTCACCTCGCCGGCCAGTCCCCCGAGCCCGCCGCTGGAAAAATCGCCCGGGTCGAAGACGTTCGACTGGCGGAACCTGACGCCGGCGATTTCCGCGCCGATCTTCAGCCGGTCGGTGAGGGCGTATTCGGCTTCCGCCGTCACCGTCGCGGAAACGAAGCGCGTCGGACCGTCGTCCGGCTGCTCCGCCGGCGCCAGGAGCACGGCGAGGTCTTCGTCCTCGGGTTCTTCCGAGAAGAAGCGTCCCTTGCCGAAGCGCGTCTCCAGCGAGATGGCAAGTTCGCGCTCGCCGGCCTCGCCGGTGTCCGCGCCCTCGGTGAAGCCGAAGATGTCCTCGGTCTCGACGCGCTCCGCCTCGTTGTCGTCGTCATCCGCGAAAGCCGGCACGGCCGGCATGGCGACCGACGACAGAAGCGCCGACAATGCAACGAGACCCATCCGCCCGCACGAACGAAATCCCATGGTTCCCTCCCCACCGAACGATTGGCCGACCATATATTTCGTAAGGCAGGGAAAGCTTCCCGATCGCAGGGCCGCCGGCACCACGGCGGCCGCCGGACGACGAGAGCGCCGCCGCTGTTGCAGAACGGCATCAGCCGATGCCGGAGGATGCGGGTCTCGCGCGAGAAAACGGCCGGGCAGGCAGCGGTCGTGGACCCTGCCCGGCAATGCTGCGCAGCGTCTTCGGGATCAATGGCGTCAGGAATTTTCCGGGACGGCGAGGCGCTGGTAGAAGTTCGAGCGCAAGGCGCCGCTGAGCTGGCTCGCCGACTGCAGCACCAGGTGCTTGAGACCGTCCATCCGCTCCTGGACGAAGCGGCTTCGCGGCCCCGACAGGGCGATGGCGCCGATCATGCCCTGGTTGAACGCATAGACCGGGGCGGAAATTCCGGCGATGTCGGGACCGCGCTCGCCGAGCACGACGATGGGGAGCCTCGCGAGAACCTCCGGCGCGATCGGAACGTCGCCGCTGAATTGCCCGAACTCCTTGAAGACGTGGCCGGCGGCGCCCTTGCCGATCTCCACCGCTTCGCCCTCGATCACGTGCTCGCGGAGCGGCTGGTCGCTGTCTTCGCGATAGAGGCATACCCTGCGGTCGCCCTCGCGGCGAAAGTAGGAGCCGCTCTCGCCGGTCTGGCGCACGATGTTCTGCAGGACGGGGCGGACCAGAGCCTCGAGCTGGAAGCTCTGCTGGTATACCCGTCCGATCCGGAACATCTCCACGCCGATCGTGTATCGCCGGTCTTCGGTCATGGCGATGAACCCGGCATTCTGCAGGGAGATCAACAGCCGCAGGGCGGAACTCTTGACGAGGCCGCTGCGCTCGCTGATCTCGCCGAGCGACAGAACCGGATTGCCCGACCCGAACAGACTCAAGATCCGAAGAGCCTTGTCGACGGCTTCGACGCCTTTGGTCTTGAGTTTCGGCGGGTTTTCCAGCATCGCGTCGTTTTGCATCCGGTGATTGTTCGCATGGTAATTATGGTTCGCCGACCGATCGCGCAACGGCGGGATCGCTCGGCGGGCCCCCCGATCCGGAAAGGGGGAGGGGCTCCGGGCATGGTGCCCGGGCACCCTCCTCACGGCGGCTGTCCCGCGGCGTCCGAACGATCGTTTCTCCCGGCTTCGCTGCGCTCGGGGTCCGCGCCTTCGCCCGGCGCGGCCGCGGCGATCAATTCGGGCAGGACGAAGGGGCGGGGCGGGCCCGGCGTCTCCGGCGGCCGCCTGATCTCGACGAGGCAGCTCTGGGCCGCACAGCCCTGGCTCAGCGACGAGGCCGGGCGATCGGCGGTCAGGACGTTGGGATTGCCGTGCCGGTCCCGTCCGGTTTCGGGATCGGGATCGAACCAGGCGCCGGTCGCGAGCCGCACCACGCCGGGCATCGCCGCCTCGGAGAGACGCAGGCCCGCCAGGCAGCCGCCGCGGTCGTTGAAGAGTTCGACGACCTCGCCGTCGTTGAGGCCGCGGGCCGCGGCGTCGGCGGGATGCATGGTGACCGGCTCGCGTCCCGCGATCTTGCCGGACCGGCTGTGCGGCGAGGGGTCCAGCTGGCTGTGCAGCCGGCGCTCGGGCTGGTCGGAGATCAGATGCAGCGGATAGCGGGCGGCAAGCTCGGCGCCCAGCCATTCGGCCGGCGGCAGCCAGACCGGATGGCCCGGGCAATCGGCCAGGGCGAAGCCCGCGACGGTCTCGCTGTGGATCTCGATCCGCCCGGACGGCGTCGGCAGCGGCGCAGCGGCCGGATCGGCGCGGAACGCTTCGAGGCAGATGCGTTCCGGCTCGTCGTGGCTCGAAAGGTCGATCCGGCCGACGGCCCGGAATCCGTCGAAGTCGGGAAGCGCCACGCCGGCATCCGCCCATCGCCGGCGCATGCCGTCATAAAGGTGCCGCAGCCAGGCTTCCGTGTCGCGTCCCTCCGAGAAAGCATCCTCGACGTCCAGATGGGCGGCGATGCGGCGAAAGATCTCGTAGTCGTCCAGCGCCGCGCCGAGCGGCGGCGAGACGGGCCGCGACGCCACGAGATAGCCTTCGAGCGTCGCATAGCTGATGTCCTCGCGCTCGGTCGGCGTCGTCACCGGCAGGACGATGTCGGCGCGCCGGGCGGTCGGCGTCCAGAACGGCTCGTGCACCACGATCGTCTCGGGCTTTTGCCAGGCGCGTTCCAGCCGCCCGAGATCCTGGTGATGGTGGAAGGGATTGCCGCCGGCCCAGTAGATCAGCCGGATGTCCGGATAGCGGTAATGCCCGCCGTCATAGGCGAAGCCGTCGCCCGGCCTTTCCAGCATGTCGGCGATCCGCGCCACCGGGATGAAGGCCTGCACGGCATTTCGCCCCTGCGGCAGCGTCGGGCCCGACAGCCGGGCGTGAGCGCTGCCGATCGAATTCTCGCAGCCATAGCCGAGGCCGAAGCCGCCGCCCGGCAGCCCGATCTGGCCGAGCATCGCAGCGAGCGTCACCAGCATCCAGAAGGGCTGCTCGCCATGGTCGGCCCGCTGCAGCGACCAGGCGGCGTTGATCATGGTGCGTTTTTCGCCCATGCGTCGCGCCAGGTCCCGGATCCGCCCGGCGGCAAGGCCGGTGAGCTCCGCCGCCCAGTCGGCCGACTTCGGCTGGCCGTCCGAAGCGCCGGTCAGATAGGGCTCGAAGCGCTCCCAGCCGACGCAGTAGCGCGACAGGAATTCGCGGTCGTGCAGCCCGCTTGCGTGGATCTCGAAGGCCAGCCCCAGCATCAGCGCCGTGTCCGAGCCCGGCCGGGCGGCAAGCCATTCGACCGGGCCGCCGGTCTCGATGCCGGAGGCGAGCGGAGAGACGTTGACGAACTGGCATCCGGCGCGCGCCATTCTTTCGAGCGCCGCGCGCAGCCGGTGGCGCCCGGCCCCGGCCTGGCTGATCTGGGCGTTCTTCGCCGGCACGCCGCCGAAGCTGACGAAGAGTTCGCAGTGGTCGGCCAGCACGTCCCAGGAGGTGTGGCTCTTCATCAGCTCGTCCATCGTGCCGACGACATGCGGAAGCACCACCCGCGCCGCGCCGAGCGAGTAGCTGTCGCGGTGGGCGACGTAGCCGCCGATAGAGTTGAGGAAGCGGTGGATCTGGCTCTGGGCGTGATGGAAGCGCCCGGCCGAGGCCCAGCCGTAGGAGCCGCCGAAGATCGCCTCGTTGCCATGGCGGGCGCGCACCCGCGTCAGCTCCTCCGCGACCAGCCGGATGGCCTCGTCCCAGGAGATTTCGACGAAGGGCTCCTTGCCGCGCAGTTCGGTCCGGGCGCCGGGACCGTGGTCGAGAAAGCTCCGGCGGACGGCGGGGCGGCGCACCCGCATGGCCGAAAGTTCCGGCGCGAGCTGGTGGAGCCCGATCGGCGAGGCGTCCGGATCCTCGCGCATCGGCAGAAGCCGCGGGCCCTCGGGCCCGGCCTCGATCTCGTAGATGCCCCAGTGCGCGGCCGAATAGCGGATGTCGCTCATGCCGGATCGCTCCTCTCGGCGGCCGCGAAGGCGGCGTGGGGAACGACCGGCGGAACCGCGCCGCGCCATTTCTCGATCGAGACCAGAGAAAGCTGGCCGGCGCAGCCCTGGCTGAGCGGGGAGGCGCCGATGTCGGCCGTCACCGCGTTCGGATTGCCGTTGACGCAGGTCGGCCCGACGCCCGGAAGGTCGACCGGCGCGTACCACGCGCCGGTGGCGAGCTGTACGACGCCGGGGGCGATCGCCGCCGAGACCGCGGCCGCGGCAAGGACGCCGCCGCGGTCGTTCCACAGCCGGATTACGTCGCCGGCGGCGATCTCGAGACGCGCGGCATCGGCGGGATTGAGCCGCGCGGGCTCCCGGCCGGCGGTCTTGCCCGCCATCGAGGTGGCGCCGAAGTCGAGCTGGCTGTGCAGCCGGTTGGCCGGCTGGTTGGCGACGAGCTGGAACGGGTGGCGCGCGGCCTGCGGCGCGCCGAGCCACTCGCGGGGCGGCAGCCATGCCGGATGGCCCGGCAGCCCGGCCGCGGCGACGACGTCGGACCAGAGCTCGATCCTGCCGCTCGGCGTCTGCAAGGGGTTGGCCGCCGGATCGCGATGGAACCGGCGGATCGCGCCCTCCTCGTCGCGCAGCGGCAGGGCGAGAACCCCGCCCTCGCGAAACGCTTCGTAGTCTGGCGCGGCGAGGCCGCGCGCCGCCAGTGCGGCGCGCGTCGGCTCGTACATCGCGGCGAGCCATTCTCCCGCACTCCGCCCTTCGGAAAAGGCGGGACCGCAACCCAGGCGATCGGCCAGCGCGCAAAAGAGGTCGTAGTCGTCGCGCGGGCCGCAGCCGGCCGTTTCGGGGCGTTCGACGAGCGGCTCCATCGCGAACAGGAAGGGCTCGTTGGCGGCGGCGCCGACATCCTCGCGCTCGGCGGTGATCGTCGCGGGAAAGACGATGTCGGCATGGCGCGTCGATGCGGTGGCGACGCTCTCGTGCATGACGATGGTGTCGGGCCGTGCGAAGGCCGCCCGCAGCTTCGCCAGATCCTGATGGTGGTGAAACGGATTGCCGCCCGCCCAGTAGACGAGGCGGATGTCGGCATAGTGCCGCGTCTCGCCTTTGTAGGTGTATGCCTCGCCCGGTTTCAGCAGAAGATCGGATATCCGCGCGACGGGAATGAAGTCGGCGACGCGGTTGCGGCCTTGCGGAAAGGTCGGCAGCGGCACGTCGAGCTTGTCCTTGCCGATGTTGCCGATCGATCCGAGCCCGTAGCAGAAGCCGGCTCCCGGCAGGTGGCCCTGGCCGAGCATCGCCGAGAGCGTCAGGGCCATCCAGACGGGCTGCTCGCCGTTCTCGGCGCGCTGCAGGGCGTAGGAGACGGTGACGAGCGTGCGCCTTGATGCGGCCCGGTCGGCGAGGCCGGCGATGTCCTTCGCCGAGATGCCGCAGATCGAGGCGGCCCATTCCGGCGTCTTGGCGACGCCGTCGGCCGCGCCCGTCAGATAGGCTTCGAAGCGCTCGTAACCCGTGGTGTAGCGGTCGAGATAGGCCCGGTTCACCCGGCCGGTCGCATGCAGCCGATGCGCCATCCCCAGCATCAGCGCTGTATCCGTCGCCGGGCGGGGCGCAAGGCGGGTGGGATCGCCGATGTCGGCGACGTCGTCGGCCAGCGGGCTGATCGAGACGAATTGGCAGCCGCGCCTCGCGGCGGCCTCCAGCACGGACCGGGCGGCATGCTCGCTGTTGCCGCCGGGGCTGATGGCGAGATTGCGCAGCGGCAGGCCGCCGAAGGCGATCAGGAGCTCGGTCTCGTCCTTCAGCTCGCGCCAGGTGGGGTGGTCGCGGGTCAGCACCGGCGAGGGACCCCAGACCAGCGACAGGATGACCGAACCCGCGCCGGTCGAATAGGTGTCGACGCTCCCGACATAGCCGCCGAAGACGGTGTTGAGGAAGCGGTGGACCTGGCTCTGGGCGTGATGGAAGCGGCCGGCGGAGGCCCAGCCGTAGGATCCGCCGAAGACCTGCGCGCCGGGCAGGGCGCCTGCCTGCGGCAGGTCCGGGCCGGCGCCGAGCCGGCGGAGTTCGGCCGCCGTCAGCGCGAGCGCTCCGTCCCAGTCCATCTCGACATAGCCGTCGCTGCCGCGGCGGGGATCCGGCCCCGGCCCGTCGTCGAGCCAGCCGCGACGGACCAGCGGCCGCCGCAACCGGGCCGGATGGTCGATCGCCGCCGCAAGGTTGGCCAGAAGCGGCGAGGGGTCGGGATCCCGGTCGAAGGGCTTCAGCTCCAGCCGCCCGTCCCGCATCCGCGCCGTGAACGCGCCCCAGTGGCTGCTGTGCTGACGAAAGCGTGTCATGGTCGTCGCCCGTGCCGTCCCGCCGCGTTCATATCCAGTGATGAGCCGGATGCGGCTGTCCCTCGTCGTAGCGGGAAAAGCGGAAGGGGCGGTCGTCGATGCCCGGCGCTTCGCCGAGGATCTGCATGGCGGCGAGCCAGCCGGCGCCCGGCCCGAGCGCGAAGCCGTGGCCGCTGAAGCCGCTGGCGAGGAAGACGCCCGGCCGATCGGGCACCGGGCCGATCACCGGCACCATGTCGGGTGTCGCGTCGATCAGGCCGCCCCAGCTCTCCTTGACGCCGATCTCCGCCATTGCCGGATAGGCCGCGCGGAATGCGGCCATGCCGGCTTCGACCAGCGCGGGATCCGGCGCGGGATCGAGGATCCGCTGCGCCTCGAAGGGCGAGCGCCCGTCGAGCCGCCACCGCCGCAGGGCGAAGGGCCCCTCGAAGAAGGAGCGGCCGAGGCCGAGCGTCAGCTCGCCCTTGCGCCGGAAGAACAGCGGCATGAACTGGCGGGCCCGCATGAGGCCCATCGGGGTGAGATCGACCCGGCCCCTGCCACGCATGCCGATCGTATAGCCGCCGTCGATGCGCCGCCGGAAGGAGAAGCGCGGACTGCCGACGCCGCCGGCATAGACCTCAGGCGCGGCTTCCGTCCGGAAGGCGCTCGCATAGACGCCGGACTGCGGGAAGGCCGCGCCCATGCGGCGCAGCAGCATCGCCGACCAGGCGCCGCCCGCCACCAGCACCGAGCCCGCCCGGATCGTGCCCTTCTCGGTGACGACGCGGGCGACGCGCCCGGCCTCCGTCTCCCAGCCGCGGACGGCGCAGTTCTCGACGATGACGGCGCCCTTCTTCTGCGCCCCGCGGGCCATGGCCGGCGTCGCCATCGACGGCTCGGCCCAGCCGTCCGTCGGCGAATGGATCGCCGCGATCCAGGTCTCGGCGGTGCCCGGCAGCATGCTCCTCGTCTCGGCGGCCGACAGGATGCCGCCCTGAAGGCCGCAGGCGGCGGTCGCATCGAGCCAGGCACGCCACCTCTCGACCTCCTCCTCGTCCTTGCTGACGACCATCATGCCGGTCTCGCGGTAGCCGGAATCGCCCCCGATCCTGGCGCTCATGCCGCGCCAGAGCTGCATGGAGCGCATCGCCAGCGGCAGTTCGGGCAGCGCGCGCAGCTGCTCGCGGCACCAGCCCCAATTGCGGCTCGACTGCTCTCCGGCGACGACGCCCTTCTCCACGACGACGACCGAACTGCCGCGCTCGGCCAGCGTCAGGGCCGCCGAGACGCCGACGATGCCGGCGCCGACGACGACGACGTCGGCGGTCTTCGGCGGAACGCTTGCTGAGCGGACGCTCTCGAGGCGAGGCGACACGGGGCTTCCTTTCGTTCGAGACGTATCCCTGGGGCCGTTACGGAGTTGCCAGTTCCGCAGCCTCTTCCGCCCGCGCGGCGGACAGGCGGGCGTTGCGGCGGCGGTCGTCGCGGCGCTTCACCCATTCGAAGAGCAGCGTCGCGAGGATCGTCAGGCAGACGATGACGGTGGCCAGCGCGCTGATCGTCGGCGAGGTGCCGGTGCGCACGCGCGCGGCGAGCACGGTCGTCATGGTCTTGTCGGCCAGGATGGCGAAGGTGGTGGCGTTGTAGTTCTCGAAGGAGGTGAGGAAGGCCAGCACCGCCGAAGACAGGAGGGCCGGCCGCAGGAACGGCAGGAGCACGTGGCGGAAGACCTGCGAATAGGAGGCGCCGAGGTCGAGGGCGGCCTCCTCCTGATCGAGATCGAAGCGCTGGAGCCGCGCCATGATGATCAGCATGCAGTAGGACGAGATGAAGCTGGACTGCGCCAGCACCGTCAGGACGGTGCCGTTGTAGAGAGTGCCGCGCAGATGCGCGAAGCCGGAAAAGTCCCGCCAGAAGACGACGGTGGCGATGCCGATGATGATGCCCGGGGTCAGGACCGGCGCGACCGCGACGAAGTAATAGAACGACCTGGCCGAGCGGAAGAGCTGGGTCATGACGACGGCGCCGGCAAGGCCGAGCGGCACCGAGAGCACCACCACGAAGAAGCCGATCACCACGCTGGTGCGCAGCCCTTCGAGCAGCGGGCCGTCGCTCGCCAGCGCCTCGAACCAGTGCAGGGTCACGCCCTCGATCGGCCAGACCCGCGGATAGGTCGAGGTGTTGAAGGCCGAGACGCCCATGACCAGCAGCGGCCCGAGCAGGAAGGCGAAGAAGGAGAGGAAATACAGCCAGACGATCGCGCGGTTGAGCAGACGGCCGGTCACTTGGTGATCTCCCCGAGTTTCAACCCGGTGATCTTCATGACGCCGAGGACGAAGAGGATGCACGCGAGGAGAAGCGCGATGGCATAGGCCGCGCCCTGCGGCCAGTCGAACAGCTGGTAGAAGCGGTCGTAGATGATCGGGGTGAACCACAGGGAGTGCGGCCCGGCGAGGACGAGCGGCGTGGCGATCGCGCCGGCCATCAGCATGAAGGAGAGGGTCATGCCCGAGGCGATGCCGGGCTTGGCGTGCGGCATTACCACGAAGAGGTGGATGTGCCACCAGGAGGCGCCGAGATCGCGTGCCGCCTCGATCTGGTTGTGATCCTGCGCCTCGATCGCGTTGTAGAGCGGGAAGATCATGATCAGCAAGTTCGAATAGACCAGCGCGAGATAGAGCGCGACATTCGCCCCGATGAAGTCGACCGGCGTGTCGGTGATCCCCAGCCAGATCAGCAGGCTGTTCATGAAGCCGCTGTAGGACAGCAGGATGCGGAAGGCGAAGGCCCGCAGGATGTCGTTCACCCAGTAGGGAATGATCAGCAGCAGCACGATCACCCTGAGCCGCGAGACCGACGCCGACTGCGCCATGTAGTAGGCGATCGGATAGCTCACCGCGAAATTGAAGAAGGTCAGGGCGATCGAGATGCCGATCGTGCCGAAGAAGCTGCGCAGATGCAGCCAGTTCCATTCGTCGGTGCTCGTCGGGCTGCCGAAGAGCAGCATGCGGTAGTTGACCAGCGTGAAGACGTCCTCCGGCCCGCCGGCCATGGAGGGCGGCAGTTTCGGGTGGAAGGACAGGTCCACCATGTAGACCATCGGCATGACGAAGGTCACGATGCACCAGAAGGCGACGCAGAGGATCAGATAGAGCCCGACGACGAGGCCGTTGCGCCGGAAGAAGCCGAGGCGCTTTTCCCCCGGCCGACGGTCGAACCGGACGGTCAGCAGGAACGCCGTCAGGAGCAGCGCGGTGGAGACGAAGGTGACTTCGATGTTGCTCATGCCGCTTGCGCCGCTTCCGGCAGGACCACCGCGCTCGCCGGCGTGAAGGACGCGGTCAGCGGCGCGCCCTCGCCCGGCAACCGGCTGAGATCGGCGGCGACCAGCATGGCGGCGATCCGGGTGTCGGTGGGCGTGCGCAGCGTCAGATGCGTCATGCTGCCTTCGAAGGCCATCTCGCTGAGCGTTCCGTGGATGCTGCAGTCGCCTTCGGCGGCGCTGAGCCGGACGAGTTCGGGCCGGACGAAGAGCGTCGCCGTCGCGCCCGGCGACAGGTGGCGTATGTTGCGCCCGGTGAGCGGGCCGAGCGGCGTGTCGACGGTGGCGAGCTCGCCGGACACCGAGGCGACCCGGCCGTGGATCGCGTTGGTCTCGCCGACGAAGGAGGCGACGAAGGGCGTCTGCGGATGGGCGTAGATCGTCCGCCCGTCGCCGACCTGCTCGATCCGGCCGGCATTCATCACGGCGATCCGGTCGGACATGGTCAGCGCCTCGCCCTGATCGTGGGTGATGTAGATGAAGGTGATGCCGACGCGCTGCTGGATCTCCCGCAGCTCGCGGCGCATGTGCTGGCGCAGCTTCAGGTCGAGAGCCGAAAGCGGCTCGTCGAGGAGCAGCACCTTCGGCTCGACGGCGAGCGCCCTTGCGATCGCCACGCGCTGGCGCTGGCCGCCGGATAGTTCGCTGACCTTCTTGTCGGCGTGCTGGCTGAGGGCGACCTGGTCGAGCAGCCGCCCGACCTTCTCCTGCCGCACCCCCCGCGCCACGCCGCGGACGCGCAGGCCGTAGCCGACGTTCTCGGCCACCGACATCATCGGAAACAGTGCGAGATTCTGGAAGATCAGCGCCGTCGGGCGCTTGTTCGGTCCGACGCCGGCCATGTCGGCGCCGCCGATGCGGATCCGGCCCGAGCTGGGTTCGACGAAACCCGAAATCGCCCGCAGCAGCGTGGTCTTGCCGCATCCGGAGGGACCGAGGAAGGAGAAGAATTCTCCGCTGCCGATCTCCAGGTCGGTCTCGTGAACCGCCGTGAAGGGGCCGAAGTCGACCCTGACCCGTTCGAACTCGACTGCAGTCGTCAATGCCATCTAAGCTTCAGCCCCTCGGCGGTGTCCGCCTCAGCAGTGCGAATGAAACCGGCTTTGCGGGATCGGCAAAAGGCGAGACAGGCACGGTGCCGCCTGCGCGAAGGCCGCGCCCGGGACCGGGGCGGCCCCGGCGCCCCGGTCCCGGGCCGTCGCGCGCGGCTTCGCCGCGATCAGGCCGCCTGAAACTTCTCGGCATATTGGTTGCGGATGGCGTTGAACCAGGCGGGAGCCGGCGGATACCACCAGAGCTTGTCCAGCGAGTCTTCGGGATAGGAAGCGCGGAACAGCTTCTTGTCGGCCTCCGGGACGAAGGCGTCGGCGCCCTTGATCACCGCGTTGTAATTCGACAAGGCGGCGATCTTGCCGGCCACCTCGGGCTTTTCGATGTAGTCGAGGAAGGCATAGACCTCGTCGAGATTCTCGGCGGCGGTCGAAAGAGCGAAGCCGTCCATCCAGGTCAGCGCCCCTTCCTTGGGCGCCATGAACACCATCGGCTCGCCGTTCTTGATCATCGCCTTGACCGGACCGTCCCAGGTCTGGCCCATCGTGCAGCCATTCTCGCGGAAGCCGGCCTGGATGCTGTCGGTGCTGTCCCAGAACTGCCTGATCTGGCTCTTGTGGGCGACCGCATAGGCGGTCAGCTCGTCGTAGATCTTCCGCATGGTCGCTTCGTCCTTGTAGCTGTCGAGCATGCGATTGGTCGACAGCTTGCCGGTCGCGTCCATCCAAAGACCCAGCCCGAGCAGGCCGGAATAGGTGCGCATCTCCACCTTGCCGGCATATTTCGGATCCCACAGGAGCCCGTAGCTGGAATCGGCATAGGTCAGCTTGTTCGCGTCGGTGTTCCAGGCCAGCGCCTCGGTGCCCCAGACATGCGGCAGATGGTAGAGCCCGTCCCAGGTCCACAGATCGGACGAGGCCTTCAGGAGCGACGGCAGGTAGGCGGAGGCATCGATCCTGGATTCGTCGAAGGGCTTCAGCACCTCGAGAAACTGGAAGTCCTTGGCGCGGTTGAACGACGGCATGCAGAGGTCGAAGCCCTGGCCGAGCGTCGCCTGCATCTTGTTGATCTGCTCCTCGTTCGAGGAGAAGGGCGTCTTCTTGACGGTGATGCCCGTCGCCGCCTTGAAGTCGCTGAGAACCGGATCGGGCAGTTCGTCCGTCCAGCAGAGGATGTTGAGCTCGCCCGAGCTCGCGAAGGCGCGCTTGACGTAGAGCGGGCCCGAAGCTGCCGCGACGCCGAGCGCGGCGGCGTTCTTCAAGAGAATTCTTCGGGAAAACCGGCGCGCCGCTTCGCCGACGAGTGCCGTCCCGGTCTTCATGTCGTCCTGCGCCATTTCCACTCTCCGTGTTGGCCGCACGTCGAAGCCGCTCTGCCCGACGTCACGAGCATTCGTCTGCCGCCCGAAGCCCGCTGGCCGTCGACACACGTTGTTCTATCTATTGGAATGACTTGCTACAGAGTAGAATGCTAGCCGCTCACGCAAAGTGAGTCAAGCAGCCGGCGGGGCCCGATCCGCCGATCAGTAGCCGCGTCTCTGATCGACGAGATCCTGCATCGGCGCCGAGGCGAGATAGGCGTCGATATTCGCCGTGACCCTCGCGGCGAAGCGCTCCGCCTCGCGGCCGCCCTTGAACGAAAGATGCGGCGTGAGTAGCACGCCCGGCCGGGTCCAGAGCGGGTGACCGGCGGGCAGCGGCTCGGGCGCCGTCACGTCGAGCGTCGCGCCGGCGATGCGGCCGGCGTCGATCGCCGCGAGCAACGCGTCGTGGTCGAGAACGGCACCGCGCGAGACGTTGACGAGATGAAGGCCCGGCCTCGCTTGGCCGAGCAGCCCCGCATCGACCATCCCGCGGGTCGCCGGCGTCGAAGGGACCGCGAGGACGAGATGGTCGGCCAGCGCGACCAGTTCCGCAGGGCTCGCGCAGGGCCGGACGATGGGGTCGTCCGACGTCCAGGGGCCGTTGCGGCAGACGCGGATCTCCATGCCGAAGGCGGCGGCCCGCCTCGCGACCTCGCGGCCGATCGAGCCGTAGCCGAGAAGGCCCAGGCACTTGCCCTCGATCGCCCCGATCTCCCGATCTATCCAGTCGGCGGGAGAGCGGGCGCGGACCTCGTCCAGCCGCTTCTCGAACCTCAGGATGGCGGCGAGGACGTATTCGGCGATCTGCGGGGAGGTGAGGCCGCGCCCGCAGGTGACGAGCCTGCCGGCCATGAGGGCTGGCGGATAGATGTCGACCCCGGCCGAATAGGTCTGCACCCAGGCGAGCCGCGGCGGGGGCGTCCAGTCGCCCGGCGTCGACCGCCAGGCGCCCATGGCTCTGGTGACGAGGATCTCGGCGCTTTCCGGAAGCGTCCACGGCCGTTCGGCATCGAAATGCTCGATCACCCGCGGCCGGCTGCGATGGCCGGCCAGCACCCGGGAGAAAGCGGCATCGATCTGGTTGACGATGACCGGGCCGGGCCGGTTCGGCCCATCCGGCATCCTGCCGCGCTCCTCATGGTCCGGATCCGGCATTTTCTTCCGCTCCGTGATGACCGATCGGCCCATGCCGGAATCGAAAGGTCACGCTTCAAATCCGTGATGTGACATTCGGGACGACGCCTCTCCCGAGCGGGACTCGAACGTCAAATTCGATCCACTAGAGCGGAAAACCGTAGGCGACCTCGTCGGTCAGGTTGAGCCAGACGCTCTTGGTCTGGAGATAGCCCCCGATCATCTCCATGCCCCCCTCGCGGCCGAGGCCGGAGGCCTTGTAGCCGCCGAAGGGCGACAGATGCGAGGTGATCTTGTAGGTGTTGACCCAGACCGTCCCCGCCTCAAGCCGCGCGGCGACGCGATGGACCCGCGCGACGTCGCGGGTCCAGAGCCCCGCCCCGAGCCCGAACCTCGTATCGTTGGCGATCGCCACCGCCTCGGCCTCGTCGTCGAAGGGGATGACGCACAGCACCGGCCCGAAGACCTCTTCCTGCGCGATCCGCATGTCGTTTCTGACGCCGGTGAAGATCGTCGGCGCGACGAAGAGGGCTCGTCCGCCGCTCGGATCCGGAACCTGCGAGCCTCCCGTCGCGACGGCGGCACCGTCCTCCTTGGCCCAGCCGATGCAGGTCATGATCCGCTCGAACTGCGGGCGGGTGGCGACCGGGCCGATGTCGGTGTCGGGCGACATCGGATCGCCGAGCCTGATTTTTCCGGTAAGTTCGACGATCCGGGCGACCAGCCGGTCGTGGATGCCGCGCTGCACGAGGAGGCGCGAGCCGGCGACGCAGCTCTGGCCGCCCGACCCGAAAATGCCGGCGACGACGCCGCGGGCGGCCATTTCCAGATCGGCGTCCTCGAAGACGATGTTCGGGGACTTGCCGCCGAGTTCGAGGCTGACGGGCTTGAGGCCCACCGCGGCGGCGGAATAGACGGAGCACCCGCCGCCGACGCCGCCGGTGAACGCGACCTTGGCGACGTCGCGATGCCCGACGAGGGCCGCCCCTGCCTCGGAGCCGAGGCCGGTCACGACGTTGAGCACCCCGGACGGCAGGCCGGTCGCCGCCACGAGCTCGGCAAACCGCAGGGCCGAGGCGGAGGTGAATTCCGAGGGCTTGACCACCGCCGTGTTGCCGGCCGCGAGCGCCGGCGCCAGCTTCCAGGCGAGCAGCATCAGCGGCGAGTTCCAGGGCGTCACCATCGCGATCACGCCGAGCGGCTCGCGGGTGAGGTAGTTCATGTGGCCGGGCTTGTCCGAAGGCAGGACGGCGCCGGTGATCTTGTCGGCCAGACCGCCGAAGAACCGGTACCAGTCCGGAATCCGCTTCACCTGCGCCAGCATCTCCTTGTAGGTCTTGCCGTTGTCGCGGACCTCGATCCGGGCGAGTTCCTCCGCGTTCTCGGCGATCGCCTCGGCGATCCGGTGCAGTGCCGCGCCCCTCTGGCCGGGCGTCATCGCCGGCCATGCCCCCTCCCGGAAGGCCCGGCGCGCGGCGGCGACGGCCCTGTCGACGTCTTCCGCGCCCGACCGGGGGATCAGGCCCCAGGCTTCGGCGGTGAAGGGATCGTCGGTTTCGAAATAGGCGCCGCCGACGGGCGGGCAGAACGCGCCGTCGATGAAGTTCGCGAGTGTCTCCAGACCCATGGGATGTCCTTCGTAGCGGCCTTCGGGCGTTGAAGCCGGGAACGCCCGGCGCTCCCGGCGAGGGACCGGGGATCCCTATCGTTCCAACAGATGAAACGCCATTTTGACGATTAGAATACTGTCGCCGGCGAAATTCAAGCGCCCGCGGCGGCGCGGCCGCGAATTTCGCTGCGACGAACCCCGGACAAGCATGAACTCAGACGGTTTCCGGCAGATCACGTCGTGATGCCGGAAACAAAGACGCTCATTCGCCGCGCGGGCTTGATACGAGCCCCGCTCTGATCGAGCGGATCTCGTATCAGTGGCCAGGGCCGTCGGCCGACCGTGCCCACGGCTGAAGCGGCAGGCGCATCCAGGGCGAGGCCGGCGTCTTCCCGCTTGACGAGGGCGACGAAATGAATTCTGTTGGGAGCAATGGCATTCTATTCTACGAAATGACCGGTCCCCGCTTCTTCCGGCATTCCCCAGGACGAGCCGCAACCCATGCACATTTCCAATCGCGATTCCGCTGCGTCCCTCGACGCCGCGCATCAGGTGCACCCGCATACCAATCTGCGCGCCCATCTCGCCCTCGGGCCGACGATGTTCGTGCGCGGCAGCGGCATCCACGTCTATGACGACGAGGGCAAGGAATATATCGAAGGCGCCGCGGCGCTGTGGTGCGCGTCGCTCGGCTTCGGCAGCGAGCGTCTCGCCGAGGTGGCGCGGAAGGCCATCACCGAGATCGGCTACTACCATAACTTCCGCGGCTCGGGCACGCCGGCCGCCGGGGTGCTTTCGGCCAAGCTCGCCGCGATCGCCCCGGAAGGCATGGACAAGGTGCTGCTGCAGTCCTCCGGCACCGAAGCGAACGACACGGCGATCAAGCTGGTCTGGTATTACTGGCATGCCAGGGGCGAGCCGCAGCGGCGCAAGATCATCTCCCGGCGCCAGGCCTATCACGGCACCGGAACGCTGACCTCCTGCCTGACGGCCAAGGACAATTTCCACCAGGGCTTCGGGCTGCCCTTCGAGGGCTTTCTCTACGTCACGCAGCCCTATCACTACCGCCTCGCCGAGCCCGGCGAAAGCGAGGAGGCGTTCTCGACCCGTCTCGCCGAGGAGATCGAAGCCCTGATCCTGAAGGAGGGGCCGGAGACGGTCGCGGCCTTCTGGGCGGAGCCGGTGATGGGTTCGGGCGGCGTCATCACGCCGCCGGCCGGCTATTTCCAGAAGGTCCAGGCGGTTCTCGACAGATACGGCATCCTGTTCGTCGCCGACGAGGTGATCTGCGGCTTCGGGCGCACCGGCGAGATGTGGGGCAGCCAGACCTACGGCATCCGCCCGGATCTCATCTGCTCGGCCAAGGCGCTGTCGGCGGCCGTCATCCCGATCTCGGCGGTGATCATCGCCGACCGGGTGTTCGAGGCGATGCTGGAACAGAGCGACCGCTTCGGAAGCTTCACCCACGGCTATACCTATTCGGGGCATCCCGTCGCCTGCGCGGTCGCCTCGGAAGTCCTGACGATCTACGAGGAAATGGATCTCGTCGGGCATGTGAAGGCGATCGAGCCGACGTTCCTGCAGGGGTTCGCCGAGCTGGAAGACCATCCCCTCGTCGGCGCGTCCGGCGGCGTCGGCCTGATCGGCGCGGTCGAGATCGTCGCCGACAAGGCCAGCAAGGCGCTGCACGATCCGCGCCTCAACGTGATGCCGCGGCTCGACGCGGCGACGCGCGGACACGGCCTCATCACCCGGCTGATCGGCAACCGCATCGCGCTCTCGCCGCCGCAGATCATCACCGAGGCCGAGACCAGGGAGATGTTCGCGCGCCTGAGGCACGCGCTCGACGACGTCGCGGCGGAGCTGTAGCCGACGCCCTCGCAGCGACAGGGAACGGCGGCAACGTTCCGCCGCCCGATCCTCAGACAGTGTCGCGGCGCATTCTTTCCTTGCTGAGGAACGTCACGTTGCTGGCCTTGGCCGTCGCCAGCGACGCGGCGATCGCCTCCGCGAGCTGGCGTTCGGAGAACGGCTTCGACAGCCGCTGGACGTCCCGCTCGGCGCTCGCCGGAAGGTCGGCATAGCCGCTGGCCAGGATGACCGGCATCGCGGGATGCCGCTCGCGGATCCGGGCGATCAGCTGAAGCCCGGTCATGTTGGGCATCGCCTGGTCGGTGACGACCACATCGACCCGCTCGTCCTCCAGTATCTCGAGGGCCTTCGTCCCGGACGAGGCTTCCAGAACCCGATGGCCGAGGTCTTCGAGGATCGCCGTCGTGCCCATCAGCACCAGGGCGTCGTCGTCGACCGCGAGGATCGTCAGGGCCGGGCTCGAGACCGGCTGTCGCGGCGCCGGCGTCTGCGGCGCCCTCAGCTCGCGCGCAGCGGCGGCGACCGGCAGCCAGATCTCGGCGGTGGTGCCGGCGCCGGGCTGGCTCTCGAGCGCGAAGCGCCCGCCCGACTGCGCCGCGAAGCCGTGGACCATCGACAGGCCGAGCCCGGTTCCCTT
>NZ_JAFMPY010000034.1 GCF_017353515.1 Jiella sonneratiae | reverse complement strand
GGCCCATGAAGGCCCTGAGGTCTTCCGCCTTGGCATGTTCGAGATCGGCCTGGCGCTGCTTGGCGTCGGCCTCGGAAACCCGGGCCGCCGCGGCCGCCTTCTCCAGCGCGTCGCGCTCGATCGCCTGGTCCTTGAACACCTGCACGGCGGTGGCCATCTCGCCGAGCTCGTCGCGCCGGCCGATCGCCGGAACCGCGATGTCCTTTTCGCCCGCCGCCAGCCGGCGCATCGCGGCCGTCATCGCATGGATCGGGCGCGAGATGGACCGGGCGAGCGGTACGGCGCAGGCGATCAGCACGACGAGCAACAGGCCGCTCCAGGCCAGCGTCTTGTAGACCTCGCCCATGAACTGGGCTTCGAGATCGTCGACATAAAGGCCTGCCGCGACGGTCCAGTCCCACGGTGCGAAGAGCTGGGCGTAGGAAAGCTTCTGCGACAGCGCGTCGGAGCCCTTCAGCCGGGCACGGTAATAGGGCGTGAAGCCGCCGCCCTTGTGGGCATTCTCGACCATTTCCCGGTTGTAGTAGCGGCCCGTCGGATCCTTCGAGGTGAAGGCGTCCGTTCCCATCAGCTTCGGGTCGGGATGCATGACCCGGAGCCCCTTGCCGTCCATCATGAACAGATAGTCGTTCTCGCCGAAGCGGATCGGCAGGGCCGCTTCGCGGGCCCGGTCCTGGGCTTGCTGAAGGGTCATCTCGCCCTTTTCCACCCGCGCCTGGAAGCCCGCCAGCATGCTGATGGCGCTGTCGACCTGCGAGACGATCAGGGCCCGCCGGTCCTTCCATATCGTCTCGTGCAGCGAATAGAGCTGCAGCGACATGGCGACGAGGCTGACTAGCGCCGCGACGGCGATCAGGGCGGAAAGCTTGCGGGTGATCGAGAAATTCATCGGAGGTTCGCCTATCGACGCGTTTCAGCTCTTTTCGGAGCGGCCTGACGCAACGCGCGTCTTCCCAGGGGTATCGGGGAAGTCGTTAAGATTGGCTGAAAAGAAGAAAGGCGTTGCTTATGATGACCGGCGGAAATCGCCCCGCCGTTGCAGTCGGGACCCGCTCTTCCTGCAGTAACGCCCGGTCATCGCCGGCGACTGCCGCAGGGACGGTGGCAAAAGCAACCCGAGCGTACGGTCGAGGCGGGCGGCGCCGCCCGCCCGGGCACGGCGAGGGACGGCACGGCGCTGAGCGAGGCGTCTGCGTCCGGCGGATGGTCGCTCAGGCCCGCAAGCCTTGAGGAGGCGGTAATCCCAAGCGCCATCCTCTCATACGGTTTCCGCCAGATCACTTCGTGACGCCGGAAACAAAGACGCTCATTCGCCGCGCGGGCTTGATACGAACCCCGCTCTGATCGAACGGATCTCGTATCAAAGGATCATGGTTTCCGGCGGCTCGCGACCCGCGCGACCGCCGGCATCAAATCGTTGTTGTCCTCGATCCGAAGCATGCGGATGTCGCGCACCGAGGGCGCGAACCAGTCGAATTCGGCCGTCATGTCCTGGATCGTCAGAACGCAGGACACGGCGTCGACCGTGTCGTCGCCGAAATAGGTGCTGCCCTGTTGCCAGTCGAATCCGCGTTTCTTGAGGAAATTGCGGACATCCGTATAGGCGTTGTTCCACGAGGGCCCGCCATATACGTCCTTCAGGCTGTTGGTATCGAGATCGAACACGATGGCAAACATGGAACCCGACCGTCGGCTGTTGTGTCCAATTGAAGGCATCGAGCACCTCCTTCACTTCTGACTGACATCAACCGTCGGTCGCGACGTGTCAATATACGCGCTTCTTCGGCTCGATGTAGTCGATCTGGTTCGACAGCGTGTAGGTGTGGACCGGCCGATCCTCCAGGGTCACGGTCTTTCCGGCCGTGTCACAGAAGGCGAGCGTGTGCTTCATCCAGTTCTGGTCGTCGCGGTCGGGGAAATCCTCGCGGGCGTGGGCGCCGCGCGATTCCGTCCGGTTGCGGGCCGAATCCATCGTCACCACCGCCTGGGCGATGAGATTGTCGTATTCGAGCGACTCGACGAGGTCGGTGTTCCAGATCAGCGAGCGGTCCGAGACGCGGATGTCGTCGGAGGCCTGCCAGACCTCGTGGATCTTGCCATGGCCCTCTTCGAGGACCTCGCCGGTGCGGAAGACGGCGCAGTTCGACTGCATCGTCCGCTGCATCCGGTCGCGCAGCTCCGCCGTCGGCGTCGCGCCGGAGGCGTTGCGGAAGCGGTCGAGCCGGGCGAGCGCGGCGTCGCCGGCGCCCGCCGGCAGGTCCGGCTGGCTCTCGCCGGCCGCCACCGTCTCGGCGCATCTAAGCGCCGCGGCCCGGCCGAAGACCACGAGATCGATCAGCGAGTTGGAACCGAGCCGGTTGGCCCCGTGCACCGAGACGCAGCCCGCCTCACCGACCGCCATCAGCCCGGGCACCACGGCGTCCGGGTCGCCGTCCTTCTTGGTCAGCACTTCGCCGTGGAAATTCGTCGGGATGCCGCCCATGTTGTAGTGGACCGTCGGCAGCACCGGGATCGGCTCGCGGGTGACGTCGACGCCGGCGAAGATCCGGGCCGATTCCGAAATGCCGGGCAGGCGCTCGTGCAACACCGCCGGGTCGAGGTGGTCGAGATGCAGGAAGATGTGGTCCTGGTTCTTGCCGACACCGCGGCCCTCGCGGATCTCCATGGTCATCGAGCGTGACACCACGTCGCGCGAGGCGAGATCCTTGGCCGAGGGGGCGTAGCGCTCCATGAAGCGCTCGCCTTCGGAATTCGTCAGATAGCCGCCCTCGCCCCGCGCCCCTTCGGTGATCAGGCAGCCGGCGCCGTAGATGCCGGTCGGGTGGAACTGCACGAATTCCATGTCCTGCAGCGGCAGGCCGGCCCTCAGAACCATGCCGCCGCCGTCGCCGGTGCAGGTATGGGCGGAGGTGGCGGAGAAATAGGCGCGGCCGTAGCCGCCGGTGGCGAGGATCGTCTTCTTGGCGCGGAAGCGGTGGATCGTGCCGTCGTCGAGGCAGAGCGCCACGACGCCGCGGCAGGCGCCCTCCTCGTCCATGATCAGGTCGATGGCGAAATATTCGATGTAGAACTCGGTCGCGTGGCGCAGCGACTGGCCGTAGAGGGTGTGCAGGATGGCGTGGCCGGTGCGGTCGGCGGCGGCGCAGGTGCGCTGGGCGGCGGGACCCTGGCCGAATTCGGTGGTCATGCCGCCAAACGGCCGCTGGTAGATCCTGCCGTCTTCCGTACGGGAGAACGGCACGCCGAAATGTTCGAGCTCGTAGACCGCCTGCGGGGCGTTCCTGACGAGATATTCGATGGCGTCCTGGTCGCCCAGCCAGTCCGACCCCTTGACGGTGTCGTACATGTGCCAGCGCCAGTCGTCCTTGCCCATGTTGCCGAGCGAGGCGGCGACGCCGCCTTGCGCCGCGACAGTGTGCGAGCGGGTCGGGAAGACCTTGGTGACGCAGGCGGTCTTCAGCCCCGCCTGGGCGCAGCCGAGGGTGGCGCGCAGCCCGGCGCCGCCGGCGCCGACCACCACCACGTCGAAGGTGTGGTCGACGACCGGATAGGCCTTGCCGTTCGTCGCGGGGGCGCTGCGATGCGGCTGGCCGCCCGCGCCGTTGTTGCCGGCACCGTTCATGGTGGTGTTGTCAGCCATGGCTCAGGCTCCGAAGCTCATCTTGACGATCGCGAAAAGGCACGCCGCGGCGACGGCGATCGCAAAGAAGGTATTGAGGATGAGGAGCGGCAGCTTGGCGCCCCCGTGGACGTAGTCCTCGATGATCACCTGCATGCCGAGCTTCATGTGGATCGTCGCCGAGACGACCACCAGCGCCATGACGATGCCGACGAAGGGGTTGGCGAAGGCCGCCCGCACGCCCTCGTAGCTCTCGTTCATCAGGGTCAGGAGGAGGATCACGAAGAAGGTGATCAGGAAGACGTTGGCGACTGCCGTCAGGCGCTGCTGCCAGAAATGCTCGGTGCCGCCGGCAGCGCCGAGACCGCGCACGCGGCGAAGCGGGGTTCTGAAATCGCTCATCTTGCTTGGTCCTTTCAGCCGAAGATCAGGATGCCGAGCCAGAGCAGGACGGTCAGGGCGACCGAACCGATCAGCGTCGCGACGGCGAGCTTTGTCGAGGTCTCCCGCGAGTCGGCGTGCCCCATGTCCCAGACGAAGTGCCGGATGCCGCCGAGCATGTGGTGGATCAGCGCCCAGCTGTAGCCGAAGAGGATCAGTTTCCCGAGGAAGGAGCCGAAGAAGCCGGAGGCCGCGGCGAAGGAGTCCGGTCCGCCGGCGGCAGCCACCAGCCACCAGACCAGAAACAGCGTTCCGACATAGAGCGCACCGCCGGTGATGCGATGGACGATCGACATCGCCATGGTGGGGCGGAAGCGGTAGATGCTGATATGCGGCGAGAGCGGCCGCGCGGATTTGACGTCGGACATCGGTGCCTTCCAGTCCATGCTTTCGGCCGGCAGCACCGGCACGCCCAAGGGTAGCGCGGTGCGGCGAACGGCCAATGGAAGCCTTCTAAAAGGCCAATTCGCCGGTCGAAAGCAAGCCTTTCGCCGCAGTTGCGAAATGACCCGCCCGGCTTAATCGATTAGGGCGCCCCGGGCGATCCCCGCAGCCGGCGGCGAGCCGACGCCGGGCGCCGGCCGCGCGGCACGGCGCGGGCCCGCGACGGGAAACGCGCGCGAATCACCTGACGTTCGGCTCGCGGTCGATGAAGCGGATGACGTAGCTCGCCCAGTCCGCCGGCTCGGCCACCTTCTCGTAGAGGCGACGGCCGGTGCCGGGATTGCGCGGCGCGTGCAGGACGAGCTTCGACCAGCCGCGGCCGTCGGCCTCCTCGGCGAGAACGTCGACCATCGCCTTGGCGATGCCCTTCCGGCGGTGGCGGTGATCGACGAAGATGTGGTCGGCGAGGCCCGAGCGCATGCCGGTCCACACGTCCGGGATGTCGTAGAAGATGACGAAGCCGACGAGGTCGCCGTCGAGCCGCGCCCCGAGCACCTCGGCGGTGCGGTCCTGCAGGAGCTGCTCGGCATAGAAGGCGTCGGGCGCCCCCGGGGGGCCGCGGAACAGCGACTGGTTGTAGGCGGCGATCAGCGGCGCGAGGTCGCGGGCATCGGCGAGCTTCAGCCGGCCGATTTCGATGTCTGGTTGCGGTGCGCCTGCGCCGAGCGGTTCCATGGCCAACGCTTGTTCACGCGAACGCGGCGCCGGTCAAGGGGCCGTCGCTGCGTCCGATCGCCCCCGTTCCGGCGCCCGCCGCCCTCGTCATTCGGCGGCGTGCGGATAGCGCGCCGGACCGCCCTCTTCGTCGTCCCGCGGCTTGCCGGCGGCGATCTGGTAGATCGCCGGAGGCCCGTAGACGAAGGCGGATCCCGGCCCAGCGACAGGCACCGGACCGGCCGGATGCGGCCAGGGCGCGATGCCCGCGCCACCATGGCCCGGCACCAGCGCGGTGCCGGTCTCCTCCTGCGGCGGGTTCGGCGAGAGCAGCCAGCCGAAGAAGCGGCCGGTGACGTGGCTGAGATCGTCCATCAGCGTGTAGATCGACGGGATCAGCACCAGCGACAGCACGGTGGAGACCAGGAGGCCGCCGATCACCGCGATCGCCATCGGGGCGCGGAACTCGCCGCCCTCGCCCGTCGCCATCGCCGCCGGCATCATGCCCGCCGCCATGGCGAGCGTCGTCATGATGATCGGCCGCGCCCGCTTCGAGCCGGCGTCGATGATCGCCTCGGTCTGGCTCATGCCGTGCTTTTCCCGCTCGACCGCGAAGTCGACCAGCATGATGGTGTTCTTGGTCACGATGCCCATCAGCATCAGGATGCCGATGACCACCGGCATCGACACCGCCGTATGGGTGGCGAGCAGCGCCCCGATGACGCCGGCAACCGACAGCGGCAGCGCCGCGAGGATGGTGATCGGCACGAAGAACGAGCCGAAGAGCAGGATCAGCACGACGAGCACCATCATGATGCCGGAGGCCATGGCCGAGGCGAAGCCGGCGAACACCTCGCCCTGGATCTCGGCGTCGCCGACCTCCTGCAGCCGGACGCCCGGCGGCATCTCCTTCACCGCCGGCAGTTCGGCGATGCGGGCGGAGCCCTGGCCGATCTCGTAGCCCGGCGCCATCGAGGTGCCGACCTTGACCAGCCGCTCGCGGTCGTAGCGGTCGATGGTCGAGGGGCCGCGGCCGAAGCCGATGTCGGCGACGGTCTCGAGCGGCACCGCCGCGCCGGAGCCGGTGTTGACCTTCAGGTTGCGGATCGTCTGGAGGTCGGAGCGCGCCGACTTCTCGAGCTCCACCCGGATCGGGATCTGCCGCGTGCCGAGATTGAACTTGGCGAGATTGGCGCCGACGTCGCCGATCGTCGCGACCCGCACGGTCTGGGAGATCTGGTCGGCGGTGACGCCGAGATCGGCCGCGACGTCGAAGCGCGGCGTGATGCGGATCTCCGGCCGCGCGAAGGAGGCCATCGCCGAGGGGCTGGCGAACATCGGGTCCTTGCGCATCTCGGATTCGAGCTTGGCCGCGACCTCCGAGACCTTGTCGCCGTCGTCGCCGAGGATGCCGACGGAGAGTTCGCGCTCGCCGCGGTCGTTGACGTAGAAGGCCCGCAGGTCCGGAATCTCGGCGAGCTTCTGCGCGATGATCGGCTCGAGCACGGCCTGGCTGCGCGTGCGCTCGTGCTTGCGCGTCAGATTGACCGTCAGCGCGGCGCGCCGCACCTCCAGCGTTCCCGTCGGGCTGGAGCCGCCGATGACGAGGACGCTCCTCACCTCCGGCAGGTCGCGGATCGAGGTGACCGCCTCGTCGGTGACCTTGCGCGTCGTGTCGAGGGTGGAGCCGGGGGGAAGTTCGAGCGAGACGACGATGCGCGAGGCATCCTCCTTCGGGATGAAGCCCGTCGGCAGGAAGCGGATCGAGTAGATCGAGCCGGCGAAGACCGCGATGCCGACGGCGAGCGTCACCCAGCGCATGCCGAAGGGAAAGCGCAGGAAGCGGCGCCGTCCGTCGGCGCCCTTCCAGAAGACGGGCGTCGGGATCCAGAAGACGTGGAGCGTGGCGCGCAGGAAGCGGGTATAGGCGCGGTTCACCAGGCCGACCTTGCCTTCCGGCGCGTGCGGCATGCCGAGATAGGCAAGGACGACGGCGAGGGCGAAGAGGCCGGCGGCGAGCATCGCCGCATCCTGGCGCGCCGTCGCGAAGTCGATCGGCGGCAGGTCGGCGACGAGCGGCTGGAGGAAGCCCTTCACGGCCGAGCCGGCGCCGAGCTCGGGCAGCACGGCCAGCGTGTAGAGCGCGGCGGCGCAAAGGGCCCAGAGCGGGATGAACCACAGGAGCCGGCGCAACAGCAGCCGGAAGAAGCCCGGCCCGTCGTGGCGGTGCGGCCGGAAGAAATAGGCCGCCAGCATCGGCGTGATCAGCCGCGCGACGAGCAGCGAGAAGAACACCGCCATCGCCACCGTCAGGCCGAACTGCTTGAAATACTGCCCGGCGATGCCGCCCATGAAGGAGACCGGCGCGAACACCGCCATGATCGTCGCGGTGATGGCGATGACCGCGAGGCCGATCTCGTCGGCCGCCTCCATCGACGCGCGATAGGGCGGCTTGCCCATCGACATGTGGCGCTCGATGTTCTCGATCTCGACGATCGCGTCGTCGACCAGGATGCCGGTCACCAGCGTGATGGCGAGCAGGCTGACGAGGTTCAGCGAGAAGCCCATCAGGTCCATCAGCCCGAAGGTCGGGATGGCGGCGAGCGGCAGGGTGATCGCCGCGACGACGGTCGCCCGCCAGTCGCGCAGGAAGAACAGGACGACGATGACCGCCAGGAAGGCGCCTTCAGCCAGCGTCTCCATCGCCGATTCGTAGTTGCCGTAGGTGTAGGTGACGCTGTCGTCGATCTTGGCGAAGGAGACGTTCGGATATTGCGCGCCGAGCTCCTGGATGCGCCCCGAGACGGCGTCGGCGACGGTGGTGTCGCTGGCGCCCTTCGCCCGGAACACCGAGAAGGCGACGACCGGCTCGCGGTCGAGCCGCGCGAAGGAGCGCGGCTCCTCCCACGAATCGACGACTTCGCCGAGATCGGCAAGCTTCGCCTCGTTGCCGCCCGGCAGCGCGATCCGCGTCGAGGCAAGGCCCGACACGGTGTCGGCAGAGGCGAGCGTGCGGATCGCCTGTTCCTGGCCGCCGAAGTCGCCGCGGCCGCCGGAGAGATCGACATTGGTCGCGCGGAGCTGGGCGTTGATCGTCGCCGCGGTGACGCCGAGCGCGGCGAGCCGGTCCGGATCGAGCCGCACCTGGATCTCGCGTTCGACGCCGCCCATCCGGTCGACCTTGCCGACGCCCTTCAGCCCCTGCAGTTCGCGGATCACCGTGTCGTCGACGAACCAGGAGAGCTGCTCGGGCGTCATGCCCGGCGAGGAGGCGGCATAGGTGACGATCGACTGGTTCTCGACCTCGATGCGCTGGATGATCGGCTCGTCGACCGAACGCGGCAGGTCTGACCTGATCTTGGCGATGGCGTCCTTGACGTCGTTGAGCGCCCGGTCGGTGTCGACCTCCAGCCGGAACTCGGCGGCGCTCAGCGACTGGCCGTCGGTGATCGTCGAGGTGATGTGCTTGACGCCGGAGACGCCGGCGATCGCATCCTCGACGCGCTTGGTCACCTGGCTCTCGAGTTCCGAGGGGGCGGCGCCCGACTGGGTGACGGTGACGGCGATCACCGGCACGTCGATGTTGGGAAAGCGGGTGATCGGCAGGGCGAAGAAGCTGTAGAGCCCGAGCGCCATCAACACGACGAAGAGCAGGATCGGCGGAACCGGGTGCCGGATCGCCCAGCCTGAGATGTTCCAGTTCATTTCTCGCCCCCGCTCTCCGCGAGCTTCACCGGCGTGACGGTGTCGCCGTCGCGCACGAAGGCGCCGGCCGTGGCCACCACCTGTTCGCCGGCGGCAACGCCCTTGCGGATCTCGACCGTGTCGGCCGTCGTCAGGCCGAGCGTCACGTCGCGCCCCTCGACCACGCCAGCGGCGTCGACGACCTGGACGACCGCGTCGTCGCCCTCGAAGACCACCGCCGTGCGCGGCACCAGCACGCCCTGATGCCGGGCCACCTCGACGACGCCGCGGGCGAAGGCGCCGGCATGCAGGCCCTCGGCGTCCTTCGGCAGGGCGATGTCGACGGTGCCGAGCCGCGTCGCCTGGTCGACGCGCGGCGCGATCAGCCGCACCTCGCCCGTCACCGGCTGCCTGCGGCCGGCGACGAAGACGTCGACCGGCTGGCCCTTGGCAAGCCGGGCGAGAACCGTCTCGGACACCTGGGCCTCGAGCTCGATCAGCCCGTCGCGGGCGATCTCGAACAGGCTGCCGGAGCCGGCCGAGACGATGGCGCCGACCTTGGCGCTGCGCGACAGGACCAGCCCCGCCGTCGGGGCCTTGATCTCGGCCTTCGACTTGCGCAGCATCCACTGGTCGCGCTGGGCGATCTGCGCGGCCTTGTCGGCCTCGGCCACGGCGATGCCCTGCTGCGCCGCGCTGACCCGCGCGCGGGCGCTGGCGGCGGCGGCGATCCGCTGGTCGAGCACGTCCTGGCCGATGATGCCCTTTTTGGCGAGGGGGCGCGAGCGTTCGAGCGCCGCGTCCGCCTCCTTGGCGGCGGCCTGGGCGTCGGCGATCTGCGCCTTGGCCTGGGCGATGGCGGCGTCGGCCCGCTGGATCTGCGCGGCGTTGAGGTCGATGTTCGATTCGATCATGTCGGTCTCGAGCCGGGCGATGATCTCGCCCTTCTCCACCGTGTCCCCCTCGTCGGCGGAAAGCCCGATGATCCTCAGGCCGTCGACGTCGGCGCCGACCGACACCGTCTCGCGCGGCATCAACGTTCCCGTCACGTCGACCCGCTCGACGATCTCGCCCTTCCGGGCGGCGATCACCGAGATGCTCGGCGGCTTGGGCTCGCTGCCCGTGGCAGCGGCTTCCTCGGCGAAGGCGGCGGCAGACGAGACGACGAGCAGCACAGTCGCCGCCACCGCTGCCAGGGCGGCGGAGGCGCGACGGGTTCTCGTCTTGCTGCGGAAGGGGCTCGTCATCGTCTCAGTCGTCTCGCTTGCTTGTCGAAGGAACCGGTCCTACCCGGCCCGGCCGCCTGCGGCCGTGACCGCGGCCGCCGGCTGGCGCGGCGCCAGAAGTCCGTGAACGAATTTGCGCAGTTCCGGCTCGATCGTCTCCACCGCGATTTCCGGCCGCAGCTGCAGGTGCAGGACGAGGCCGTCCGCCAGGGCGAAGATCAGCATCAGCGCCGCGTCGAGGTCGGTGTCGGGGTTGATCTCGCCGCGGTCGCGGGCATCGACGAGCAGCCGGCGGAAGCCCGCCCGCACCGTCTCCTCGATTTCGCAGAAGCGCTGGCCGACCGCCGTGTTGCGGACGCTCTCCGACCAGATCTCCAGCGTCAGCCCGCCGGTCGCGCGGTCGCGCGTATGCCGCAGATATTCGAGCCCCACCTGGACGATCCGCTCGACGAGGCAGCCCGGCTCGAGAAGCTGCTGGGTGCAGGCGGTGGCGAGCACCCGCTCCTCCTCTGCGATCGCCTCGATGATCGAGTCCTTCGAGGGAAAATAGCGATAGAGCGCGCCCGGGCTCATCTGCGCCTCGGCACAGATCTGATGCATCGAGGTCGAGTGGAAGCCGGAGCGCGAGAAACACAGCCGCGCCGCCTCGAGAACCTGCTGGCGCCGCTGCTCGTGCGCCGTCGCCGGAGCCGGCAGGCTGGGAAACTCCATCTTCAGTCTCGGGCTTTCCGACATTGCGCTTCCGACGTCCGTCCGGGGTTCGGGCAACGTGCGCTCCCGGCCCGGAGGCGGATGAGAGCGAACGATCGTTCGCACATCTAATCAGCTTCGGAGACGAAATCGAGAGGCTCGCCGCACCGCAGCAAAAACAATTTCGCGATGTCGTAAAAACATCGTGGATGCCGGCCGGCGAGCCTCTCGATTTCGGCCGCCGTCGCGGGTCCCGGCTTTGCCCGAACAGGCGAGACCGGCGTCCCTTGTCTTGCCCGGCGCATCGTCCCACGCCCGGCCCGGCCCGGCGCAGCGTCACGCCGCCCGGCAGGTGCCGGCGGAACCACGGCTTGCGGAAGCGGCTTCGGTCAGAGCTCGGGCAGCGTCGCCTCGATGCGCTGGCGCAGGCTCTCGTAGCGATCCGGCAGCATCAGGCCGGAGCCGAGCGCCTCGGGAGCCTCGTCCACCGCAAAACCCGGCGCGTCGGTGGCGATCTCGAAGAGCACGTGGCCGGGTTCGCGGAAATAGACCGAGCGGAAGTATTTGCGGTCCTTCTGCTCGGTGACGTCGCTTCCGTGCGCGGAGGCGAGACGTTCGACCATCGCCGCCTGCGCGGCGTCGTCCTCGGCACGGAAGGCGAGATGATGGACGCTGCCGCGGCCGGGCCGCGGCTTCAGGAAGCCTCCGACGGCGTGGACGTCGACGATGCCGCCGATCGCGGCACCGGAGGAAAAGCGGCGGCGCGAGCCCTCCTCGGTTCCTCTCTCGAAGCCGAAGACGTCGGCGAGGATCGCCTCCGTCGGCCCCGCCTCCTCGACCAGCAGGCTGACGCCGTGGATGCCGCGGATCGCGTGCTCCGCCGGCACCGTGCCGACGACCGAGGGTTCGTTCGCGACCGGTGCCGGATCGGCGACGCCGACGAAGGACAGCCGCAGGCCGTCGGGATCCTTGAACGGCAGCACGCTTTCGCCGAACCGCTTCTCGATGCCGGAATGCTCGACGCCCTTCTCGATCAGCCGGTGCGACCAGAAGCCGAGGGATCCGGCCGGCACTTCGAGCATGATCTCCTCGACCTCGCCGACGCCGACCCGGCCCCGGGCGGCATGTTCCAGCGGGAAGAAGGTGACGATCGTCCCGGGCCGGCCGGCATCGTCGCCGAAATAGAGGTGATAGGCGGTCGGATCGTCGAAATTGACGGTCTTCTTGACCAGCCTCAGCCCGAGCACCCGGACGTAGAAGTCGAGACAGCGCGCCGCGGGGCCGGCGATCGCCGTCACGTGATGGATGCCAGCGCTCTTCATGTCTGAACCTCCCTCGCCCGTCTCCGGCCCAGTCCGGCCCGACCATCGCGCCGGTCTTCGCCCGCCTAAGCATAAGGTCGCCGGCCGCTCCCTCGCAATCGGCAAGGAGAGCCGCATCTTTGACCGCGGGAGCTGTGAACCGCGGCCGCGCCGGCCTCTTCCGCCGAGGGTGCCTTGCCGCAACGACCGGCCATCGGGGAGAGACGATGCTCGAATGGATCTCCGACAATTCGGCGCTGATCAACGTCGTCGCAAATCTCGGAATGCTGGCGATCTGGGCCTTCTACCTGCAGATGCTGTGGTCGGGCTTCCAGCGCGAGCGCCGGCCCCGCCTCCTCATCACCCGCGGCCTGCGCGGCAGCCTCGACGCCCGCTGCCTCGTCACCAACATGAGCCGGGACACGGTGTTCATCCGCAGCATCATCGTCTCGCTCGAAACGAGGGCCGGCAGGCTGCGCTATCCGGTGACCGACATCGAGGAGATCGACAACAGCGGCAGCGGCGCGGGGGTGCGCCAGCAGACCCGGCAGGGGCCGATCGCCTCCGGCGAGATGCGCGACCTCGGCAGCTTTTCGGCGATCGTCACCCATGTCCTCGACTATGAGGGCCCCGACGATCCGCCCGGGCCGCACAACCATTGGGATGGGCTCGAAGGCTTCACCGTGCACGTCATCGGCGTCTACGGCCCCGACGACGTCAGCATCGGTGCCAGGCGGTCCTACGACGTCGTGCGCAGGAACGGCGAGGCGTGCCTGCGGCCGCGCACGGTGGATGCCATCCAGATCCGCTCGTCGAAGGAACGACGGGAGATCGACGAGATGCTCCGCGAGGACCTCTGATATGATACGGTTTCCGGCGGATCACTTCCTGATGCCGGAAACAAAGACGCTCATTCGCCGCGCGGGCTCGATACGAGCCCCGCTGTGATCGAGCGGATCTTACGGCCCGGCAGCGCCGGTTCAGGCCGCCGCCGGCCGCCGGCGCAGGCCCCGCACAGCTTGGCCGGCCTCGCGGCCCGAAGCGTCGGCAGGACCGGCGAAGCGCAGCCGCAGGGCATTCGACAGGACGAAGACGCTCGACAGCGCCATCGCGCCGGCGGCGAGCATCGGCGACAGCATCACCCCGTAGAGCGGATAGAGCGCGCCGGCCGCCACCGGAATGAGCGCGACGTTGTAGCCGAAGGCCCAGAACAGGTTCTGGCGGATGTTCGCCAGCACCATGCGGCTGATGAAGAAGGCGTTGACGACGCCGGAAAGGTCGCCGGACATCAGCACCACGTCGGCGCTCTCGATGGCGACGTCGGTGCCGCTGCCGACGGCGATGCCGACGTCGGCGGCCGCCAGCGCCGGGGCGTCGTTGATGCCGTCGCCGACGAAGGCGACCCGGCGGCCGCCCGCCTTCAGGGACTCGATGGCCGCGACCTTGCCGCCGGGCAGGACGCCGGCGATGACGTGGTCGATGCCGAGCCCGGCGGCGACCGCTTCGGCGCTCGACCTGACGTCGCCGGAGATCATCGCGACTCCCCGCCCCTCGGCATGCAGCGCGTCGATCACCCGCCGCGTCTCCTCGCGCACCGGGTCGGAGACCGCCATCACCGCCGCCGCGACGCCGTCGATCGCCACGAAGACCGGCGAGCGGGCGTTGCGCGCGAGGCTCTCGCCGGCCTGGGCGAGGGTTCCGAGCTCCACCCGCCGCTCGTCGAAGAGCCGCGCCGAGCCGACGAGCACCGACCGGCCCTCGACCGTCGCGGCGACGCCGCGGCCGGTCAACGCCTCGAACGCCCCGACCTTCGGAAAGGCGACGCCGCGTTCCGCCGCGCCCGCGACGATCGCCCGCGCCACCGGGTGTTCCGAGGCGGATTCGACGGCGCCGACGAGCCGCATGACCTCGCTGCGGCGAAAGCCGGCGGCCAGCGTGAAGTCGGTGAGGCGGGGCCGCCCCTCGGTCAGCGTGCCGGTCTTGTCGAAGGCGACGACGTCGGCCTCGCTCAGCGCCTCGAGCGCGTCGCCCTTGCGGAACAGGACGCCGAGTTCGGCGGCGCGCCCGGTGCCGACCATGATCGAGGTCGGCGTCGCAAGGCCCATGGCGCAGGGACAGGCGATGATGAGGACGGCGACGGCGGCGACCAGCGCGTGGGAGAGGGTCGGTTCCGGCCCGAACGCCATCCAGACAAAAAAGGTCAAAGCGGCGGCCAGCATCACCGCCGGCACGAAGACCATCGTCACCCGGTCGACCAGCGCCTGGATCGGCAGCTTGGCGCCCTGCGCGTCCTCGACCATGCGGATGATCTGCGCGAGCACCGTCTCGCCGCCGACCTTCTCCGCCGTGAAGGTGAAGCCGCCGGTGCCGTTGACCGTCCCGCCGACCACCCTGTCGCCGCTGCGCTTTTCCACCGGCAGCGGCTCGCCCGTCAGCATCGATTCGTCGACGTAGCTCGTGCCTTCGGCGACGACGCCGTCGGTCGCGATGCGCTCGCCGGGGCGGACCTGGACGAGGTCGCCGACGGCAAGCTCGGCGATGGCGACATCGACCGCCGCGCCGTCCCTGACGACGCGGGCGGTCTTCGCCTTCAGCCCCGCCAGCTTGCGGATCGCCGCGCCGGTCCGACCCTTCGCCCGCGCCTCCATCAGGCGGCCGGCGAGCACCAGGACGACGATCACCGCCGCCGCCTCGAAATAGACGTGGCGCGCCGTTTCGGGCAGCAGAGAGGGGAAGAAGGTGACGACGGCGGAATAGAGGAACGCCGCCGCCGTGCCGAGGGCGACGAGGGAGTTCATGTCGGGGGCGGCACGGGCCAGCGCCGGCACGCCCTTGGCATAGAACCGCCGGCCCGGCCAGGCGAGCACCAGGGCAGTCAGCACGAACTCGGCCACTTGCACCGCCTCCGTGCCCGCCGAGGCCGCCAGCCAGCGGCCGAAGGCCGGCCACAGATCGCCGCCCATCGAGGCCGCGACGACCGGCGCCGCGAGAAGCGCGGCGACGGCGACCTCGCGCCGCAGCACCGCCCGCTCGGCGGCGAGGCGCTCGTCGTGGCCGGCGGCGCCCGTGCCGCCTTCGCCCGCGCGCGGCTCTGCCGGATAGCCGGCCTTCGTTGCCGCGGCGGCGATCGCCGCCGTGTCGGTGGCGCCTTCGAGATAGCGGACGAAGGCCGTGCCCGCAGCGAGGTTGACTGCGGCCTCGGTCACCCCGGGCACGGCCTCGATCGCCTTTTCCACGCGCCTGACGCAGGAGGCGCAGCTCATCCCCTCGACGTCGAGCGTCACCTCGGCCTGCCGTGCCTCGTAGCCCGCGGCAGCGAGCGCCGCGGCAAGCGCCGTGGCGGACGCTGCGGGAAGCGCCGGGTCGCGGAGATCGACCGTCGCGGTGCCGCGCGCGAGATTGACGCTGGCATTCGCCACCCCGTCGACATCCGCGAGCGCCTTTTCGACGTGCCGCACGCAGGACGCGCAGGACATGCCGTCGACGGAAATCGTCAGAGCCTTCGTCATCGCCTCGCCTCCTTCAGTGTCGCACGGCCCGGCACGGCCGCGGCGAACCTGCGCCACAATCCCGTTTGCCGGCTCCATGACACCCCGGATATCGGACTTCCAGTAACAGGAAGGTCAAGCGGCCCATGCGGAAAATGCCAGATGTTTGCAGGTCGCAGCGCCGGATGCGACGCCCGATCCAATCCCTGAAACCGTCGCATCCTTGACCTTCCTGCCACTGGAATGCCCATCTCCGCCTCCGACCGGCAGCTGCCGCGGATCGACACGCATGCGCGCGGGCCGGAAGAAACGCCACGACGAGACCGGAGGCAGACCAATGTCGCTCTTCAATTCCTTCCGATCAAAGCCCGAACCCGACGCCGCCCCGGTCGGCGACGCCGGATCCGTCCAGTTCACCGTCCCCGACATGTCCTGCGGCCATTGCGAGGCGGCGATCCGGGGCGCCCTCGGCGACGCGCTGCCCGGCCGCGCCGTCACCGTCGACCTTGCGGCAAAGCGCGTCGCTGTCGCCGCGGCCGCAGCGGAGACGGAAACCGCCGCCGATGCGATCCGCTCGGCCGGCTACGAGCCGCAGCCGGCCGGCGCCTGAGCGACCCGCCGGTTCGGGCAGGCAGGGCCGGCGCCCGGTCGGGTCATCACCTCAGGCGAACGCGGCCGGCGCGGCTCCGGTCCCGGTTGCTGTTCCGGTCCCTGTTCCGGCGGCGGCCGGCTCGCCGGACGCGGCGTCGTCCGGCCGGGTTCTGCCGGCTGCCTTGCCGCCGAGGGGGCAGTGCTCGGCCGAGCCGCCGAAATCGATCTCGATCGTCGAGTGGCCGATCCCGAAATCGGCGAGGAGCACCTCCTTCACCCGCCCGACGACGGCGCGCGGATCGGCGTCTTCTTCGAGCCTCACATTCATCGTCGCCAGCGGCTGGCCCGAGGTGATCGACCAGACGTGGACGTGCTCGACGCCGCACAGCCCCGCGACCTCGGCGAGCAGCTTTTCCGCGAGTTCGTCGGGCGAAATGTCTCCCGGAACGCCTTCCATCAGGATGTTGAGGGTGTTCTTCAGGAGCACCCAGGCGCTTCTCAGGATGATCGCCGACAGGAGCACCGAAAGGATCGGATCGATCGGCGTCCAGCCGGTCAGCCAGATGGCGATCGCGGCGACGATGGCGGCGACCGAGCCGAGCAGGTCGCCGATGACGTGGAGCAGCGCGCCACGGATGTTCACGTGTTCCTGGTCGCCCTTCCGCAGCATGAAGAAGACGCCGACATTGACGAGCAGCCCGAGCACCGCGATGCCGAGCATCGGGCCGGCCAGCACCGTCTGCGGCGTGATCAGCCGCATCACCGCCTCGTAGGCGATCCAGACGATGAGCAGGATCAGCGCGACGGCGTTGACGAAGCCGGCGAGGATCTCGAAGCGCATGTAGCCGAAGGTCCGCCGCTCGTCGGAGCTGCGCTTGCCGAAATGAAACCCGGCCCAGGCGAGCGCGAGGGCGGCGGAATCGGTCAGCATGTGGCCGGCATCGGCGACGAGGGCCAGGGATCCCGACAGGAGCCCGCCGACGCCTTCGGCGATCATGAAGCCGAAGGTCAGAAGGAAGCCGAGGAGCACTGCGCGCTCGTTGCCGCTCGAGACCGTCGGGGCGTGATGGTGATGGCCATGATCGTGGCCGTGCTCGTGGCCATGCTCATGCTCGTGGCCGGCGCCATGTCCGTGCCCGTGATCTTGATCGTGCCCGTGATCGTGCCCGTGGCCATGCTGGTTCGCTCCGCCGCGACCCGCCTCGCCGCCGCCGGGCGTCTGCGCCTGATTGTCCGCTGCCATGAGGCCTGCTCCTTTCGTTGCCGAACATAGGTCCGCGGCGTTCCGCGGGCACCCGTCCGGCCGGCACTTCGGGCGCTTCGCCGCAATTTTCGGGTCGATTGCCCCGGTCACAGGAAAGCGTTGGCGCCGGCCGGCCGAAGCGGGCTAAGCCGGGTCCGGAGCGAATGCAGCCTGTGGAGCGCGCGATGCGAACCCTTCCGATCTACCAGGTCGACGCCTTCACCGACCGGCTTTTCGCCGGCAATCCCGCCGCCGTCGTGCCGCTCGACGAATGGCTGCCCGACGCCGTCCTCGCGAAGATCGCCGCGGAGAACAACCTGTCGGAGACGGCCTTTCTCGTCCCGGCGGGGAGCGCCAGATGGGAGCTTCGCTGGTTCACCCCGAAGATCGAGGTGCCGCTCTGCGGCCATGCGACGCTCGCCACCGCCTTCGTGCTGTCCGATGTCCTCGGCGAGACGGCCGAGACGCTGACCTTTTCGACCCGGATGGTCGGCGAGCTCGCGGTCAGCCGGAAGGACGACGGCTGGTTCGTGATGCACTTTCCACGCCGGGTGCGGAACGGGGCGGTCGCGCCCGACGCGCTGGCGGCGGCCCTCGGCAGAAGGCCGGAGGAGGTGGTGGAATTCGCCACCCCCGGCGACACGTCCTGGCTCGCGGTCTTTCCCGACGAGGCGTCGGTGGTCGGCCTCGATCCAGATTTCAGGGCGCTCGCGGCGCTCGACCCGCTCAACGTCGTCGCCACCGCGCCGGGAAACAGCGTCGACTTCGTCTCGCGCATGTTCGCCCCCAAGGCCGGGCTCGACGAGGATCCGGTGACGGGGTCGGCACATTGCTCGCTGGTGCCTTACTGGGCCGAGCGGCTCGGCAAGACCGATTTCGTCGCCAGACAGGTTTCGGCGAGAGGCGGCGACCTCAGATGCAGCCTCGACGGCGAAACGGTCGTCGTCTCCGGCCAGGCGGTGCTCTACATGCGCGGCGAAATCATGCTGCCGGCCTGAGCGACGGCGGACGCGCGCCGCTCCACAGGCCCGACCAGCCGGATCGGGCTTCTTGGCGCGCCCTCACGCCTTCTTGACCCAGCGGCCTTCGTCGGTCTGCTGCCAGTAGGTCACGGCATGGCCGGCGGCCTTCTCGACCTTCCAGCGCGCCCGGGCGGTGTCGAGCTGCTCCATGTCGTGGCCGTCGAAGAGATAGACCGCCCGCACATAGCCTTCGAGCGTCCGGGGCACGGCGCCGTCGACGAGGAAGCGGACATGCGGATCGTTCGCCCGGCTCGCCGGATCGACGGTGAGGAGCACCGGCTGCAGGGCGCCGGAACCCTCGGCGTCGCTGCCATGCGGCAGGAAGCTGTCCTCGCGATAGGTCCATAAGTGGTTGTCGAGAGCGTCGCGCCGCTCCTCGCTCGAACACTGCACCACCACCCGCCAGCCGCGGGCGAGCGAGCGTTCGAGAAGCTCCGGCAGCGCCTGCTCCAGCCGGCTCTCGGTCAGATGGTAGAACAGGACTTCCGTCATCGGCAGCCGTTGGGCGAGGTTGTGGCGCGCTGGAGGCGCCGGGAAGCGTCGCGCCGCAGCAACGGGGCGCGCCGCGGATCGGCGCGCCCTTCATATCACGTTCGCGTGCGGCCGTCCGCATCGGCGCCGCCGGATCGGGCGATCCGACCCTCTAGACCCGTCGCGTCGGCCGGCAGCCCCTCAGCCCCTCAGCCCCTCAAGAGGCCTGGTAATGATCGGCGACCAGCCGGTCGAGCAGCCGCACCCCGAATCCCGACGCCCAGGACTGGTTGTACTCGTTGGCGGGGGAGCCCATCGCCGTGCCGGCGATGTCGAGATGCGCCCAGGGCACGTCGTTGACGAAGCGCTGCAGGAACTGCGCGGCGGTGATCGAGCCGGCGGCGCGGCCGCCGCCGATGTTCTTGATGTCGGCGAACTTGCCTTCGATCATCTTGTCGTAGTCGCGCGACAGCGGCATCCGCCAGACCTTCTCGCCGCTCGCCTTGCCGGCGGCCGAGAGCCGCTCGGCGAGTTCGTCGTCGTTCGAGAACAGGCCGGCATGATGATTGCCGAGGGCGACGATGATCGCCCCGGTCAGCGTCGCCAGATTGACCATGAACTTCGGCTTGAACCGGTCCTGGCAGTACCAGAGCGCGTCGGCGAGGACGAGGCGGCCCTCGGCGTCGGTGTTCAGCACCTCGATCGTCGTGCCGGACATCGCCGTGACGATGTCGCCCGGACGCTGGGCATTGCCGTCGACGGCGTTCTCGACGAGGCCGACGATGCCGACGGCGTTGACTTTGGCCTTGCGGCCGGCGAGCGCCCGCATCAGCCCGACGACGGCGGCCGAGCCGCCCATGTCGCCCTTCATCTCGTCCATCGAGCCGGCGGGCTTGATCGAGATGCCGCCGGTGTCGAAGACGACGCCCTTGCCGACGAAGGCGACCGGCGCCTCGTCGTCGGGGCCGCCGTTCCAGCGCATGACGACGAGCCGCGGCGGCCGCGGCGAGCCCTGGGCGACGCCCAGCAGCGCGTTCATCTTCAGCGCCTTGAGTTCGCTCTCGCCGAGCACCTCGACGTCGATCCCCTCCTTCGCCAGCGCTTCGATGCGCTCGGCATATTCCACCGGGCCGAGGATGTTGGCCGGTTCGTTCACGAGGTCGCGCGCCAGCATCGTGCCGGCGGCGACCGCTTCCTCGACGGCGAAGGCGGCGCGCGCCGCGTCGGGATCTTCAACCGCGAAGGTCAGGGCGGCCGGCGCCCGGCTCGCCTTCTCCTCCGCCTCGTCCTCGCCGGCCTTCGGCTTCTTCGACTTGTAGAGGTCGAAGTCGTAGGACCGCAGCAGCGCACCGCCGGCGATCCGCGCGACGTCGGCGGCAGAAAGCGCGGCGCCGCCCGGCATCTCGCAGCGGATGGTCACGGCCGCGGCCCCCTTCGTCTTCGAGGCGATGGTGCCGCCGAGCTTCAGGAAGTCCTCTTCCGTGAAGGCATCCTTGCCGTGGACGCCGACGACGAGCAGCCGCTCGGCATCGCTCCCGGCCGGGGCGATCAGGTCGAGCGCCGCCAGCCGCTTGCCCTTGAACTCGGCGATCCGCGCCGCCTTGCCGACGGTCTCGCGGAGGGCTTCCGGCAGCCCCTCCGGGACCGATCCGCCCTCGCCCGCAAAGGCGACGAGAACGCCGGCCGGCGCTGCGCCCAGCGGGGCGAAGTCGATTTTTGGAAGCGTTGCCATGATGTCTCCTGCTGTCGGTCGATCGGACCTGCGGTCGAAAGGCGCCGCCCGGCACGCCGCTTCGCCTTCGATGCGGGCGGGCGGTGCCGGGAGAGCCGGGAGGGCCGGCGGCGCCCGCGGCCGCGGCGTCGCCGCTCCCCGGCCGTCTGCCGGACCCGCGCAGATTTGAGCGCCCGGCGGCGTTTTGCAAGGGCATGCGGCCGGTCGGTCCCGTTAACCAAGGGCCTTGAAGCTTTCTTAGCCAAGCTGCGAGATCGTCGTTTGGACCTTTGCCGACCCCGAACCGAGGCCGACATCTTGCCCCCGAGACAGGCGCCATCGACGACCCGCGGCCGGCGCGGCTTTCCGGCACGCCGCCCGGCCGCCGCGCTCCCGGCTGCGCGCCGCGGCTTCTCGACAAGCCGGGACGGCCGGTCTATTGCGGCTGCGAAACTGGATCGGGCAGACGCCCGCGGGATGGGCGCGCGGCAGGCTGCGCCGCTTTTCCGCGATGGCAGATCCCCGAGGAGCCTCTACTTGATCGCTTGGCGCCTGGCCTCATGACGATTCTCGAACGCTACGTCTTCCGGCGGGCGCTCGGCAACGCGCTCGGCGCCCTCGCGGCGCTGGTGATGATCGTCTGGATCGTCCAGGCGTTGTCGCGGGTCGACATCGTCAAGTCGACGGCCTCGGCGGCCAGCAACGTCTTCTGGATCGCGCTGATGCTGTTGCCGGACCTTGCCGCCGGCATCGTGCCCTTCGCCGTGCTGATCGGAGCGATCCAGACCCTCAACGGCCTCAACGCCGATTCCGAGCGCGCCGTGATGGCCGCCTCCGGCGCCTCGCCGCGGGTCGTCGCCAAGCCGATCATCGCCCTCGGCCTCGTCGGGGGGCTCGCCATCCTCCTCGTCTCGCACGTCGTCGGGCCGATGTCGTCGCAGGCCTTTCGCGACGGTATCCGGGCAGTCAATGCCGACACGATCACGCTGTTCCTGCAGCCCGGCCGCTTCGAGAAGGTCCAGGACGGCCTCGAACTCTCGATCGGCTCGGCGCGCGGCTCGAACATCCGCAGCCTGTTCATCGCCGACACCCGCGACCCGAAGGTCGAACTCATCTATTTCGCGCGCGAGGCCCGGATCGCCCAGGAGGACGGCCGCTCGCTGCTGCTCCTCAGCGACGGCCAGCTGCACCGGCGTGACGCCAAGGACGGCTCGGTTGCGGTGGTGCAGTTCCAGTCCTACGCCTTCGACCTCGCCGATCTGAAGCCGGCCAGCCAGAGCGACTGGATCCGCCCCTCCGAGCGTTCCACCGAGGATCTCATCTCGCCCAATCCCGCCGACAAGCTCTATCGCGAGAACCCCGGCTCGCTCACCTCCGAGCTGACCGACCGCATGACCGAATGGCTCTACGCGATCGCCTTCGCGCTCTGGGCGGTGGTCGTCGCCGCGCAGCCGCGCACCAACCGCCAGTCGAGTTCGGCGGCGATGACCCTCGGCATGATCGGCGGTCTCGGGCTGAAGGCGCTCGGCTTTCTCGTCCTCGCCCAGGTCGAGACCGACGCCGGCTGGGTGATCGCCGCCTATCTCCTGCCGCTCGCCGCAATTCTCCTCGACGCTTGGCTGATCTTCGCCGACGTCGACGTCACGGAATGGACGGTCTACCGCCGCAGCGTCGAGGCGATGCAGGCCGTCGGAAGCGCCGTCGCCCGGCGTTTCGACAGCAGCGGCGGCACCGCGGAGGCCGGCCGATGAGAAGCCTGACGCTGAACCGCTATTTCCTGCGGCTCTACCTCACCTCGTTCTTCTCGACGCTGATCGCGGTCTTCGCGCTGGTCTATCTCGTCGACATGATCGAGCTGTCGCGGCGCGGCCGCGCCGACGTCCTCGGCTTCTTCGGCGCCGCCAGCTTCTCGGCGCTGCGCGTGCCGGGCTTCATGGAACAGGCGTTTCCGTTCATCGTCCTCTTCGCCTCGATCTTCACCCTGCTCAATCTCAACCGCCGGCTCGAGCTCGTCGTCGCCCGCAGCGCCGGCGTCTCGATCTGGCAGATGCTGCTGCCCTTCGCGGTCGGCTCGCTCCTCCTCGGCCTCGTCGCGACCTTCGCCTACAACCCGTTCGCCGCCTGGACGAAAGGCAAGGCCCAGTCGATCGAGACGACGATGTTCGGCGGCTCCTCCGACGACAGCGGCGACGAGGTGTGGCTGCGACAAAACGCCGACGGCGTGCGCTCGATCATCGGCGGGGCGGCGACGGGAGCGGGCGGCGTGCAGCTGAGAAACGTCAGCGCCTTCCTGTTCGGAGCCGACGGGTCGATCAGCCAGCGCATCGACGCCGACCGCGCCACCCTGCGCGACGGCCAATGGGTGCTGGTCAAGCCGCGGGTCACGCGAATCGGCTATCCGCCCTCCTATCCCCAGCAGTTCCTGCTGCCGACGACCCTCGCGCCGGAATACATCCGCCAGCGCGTCGCCGATCCGGAGGCGACGTCGGTCTTCGCGCTGCCCGGCAAGATCGACGTCGCGGCGAGCCTCGGCCTCAATCCGATGGCCTTCGACATGCAGTATCAGATGCTTTTGGCGCAGCCGGCGCTGTTCCTCGCCATGACCCTCGTCGCTGCGACAGTTGGGACACGGTTCTCGAGAACTCAGCAGGCGGGACGCGCGATTGCCGCCGGGGTGCTGGCAGGCTTCACTCTCTACGTGGTAACGTTCCTCGCTAAGGCGCTGGGGAGCAACGACATCGTTCCGCCGGTCGTGGCGGCGTGGTTTCCGGTGTTGGCGGCGGGATCGTTGGGGGTAACGATCCTGCTCCATCAGGAGGATGGGTGAGCCGATGGATCTGAGGGGGACGTTCACTGCCGCACCGGGCGGTGCCTGGTACCGGCCGTGGGCCATTCTTCTTGCCGTTGCGACGCTTGCAGCGTTCGGCGACGCGTCTTCCGTCGTGGCCCAGCCGGCGTTCCCGACGGTCGCCGCCGCGCAGCCGAAGGACGCCAAGCTGTTCCTCGCCGCCGACACGGTGACCTACGACACCCGCGGCGACGTTGTCACGGCGACCGGTGGCGTACAGATCGACTACGGCAAGTACAAGCTCGTGGCGCGCCGGCTTATCTACAACCAGAAGACCCGCCGTCTCGTCGCCGTCGGCGACGTCGAGCTGAAGCAGCCGGACGGCAATCTCATCTATGCCGACCAGATCGACGTCACGGACGACTTCCGCGACGGTTTCGTCGAGGCCCTGCGCCTCGAAACCCCGGAGAACACCCGCTTCGCCGCGGCGCAGGCGGTGCGCGAGAACGGCGACACCACGACTTTCGAGCGCGGCGTCTACACCGCCTGCGAGCCCTGCCGCGAGCATCCCGAACGCCCGCCGCTCTGGCAGATCAAGGCGCGCCGGATCATCTGGGACGAGAAGGAGAAGGTGATCCGCTACTACGGCGCCCGCTTCGAGCTGTTCGGCGCGCCGATCGCCTATCTGCCCTATTTCCAGTCCGCCGATCCGACGGTGAAGCGCCAGTCCGGCTTCCTCGCGCCGGAATTCAAGAACTCCGACGATCTCGGCTACGGCCTGCGCGTGCCGTATTTCATGGTGCTGAACGACAGCGCCGACGTCACGGTGGCCGGCACCTACTATACCAAGCAGGGCTTCCTCGGCGAGGCGGAGTACCGCCAGGCCTTCGACAACGGCATGTTCACCCTGAAGACCGCCGGCATCATCCAGCAGGATCAGGACGAGTTTTCCGGCGACAACATCTACGAGAACGGCATCCTCGCGCGCGAATCCCCCGACTATGCCAACAAGGCGCGCGGCATGATCGGCACGACCGGCAAGTTCGCCCTGTCCGACCGCTGGACCTTCGGCTGGGACGTGCTCTGGCAGAGCGACGAGGACTTCTCCAACACCTACGGCATCGCCGGATACGGCGACAGCAAGCGCGTCTCGGAGGTCTATCTCACCGGCCTCGGCGACCAGAGCTATTTCGACCTGCGGGCGCAGAAGTTCCAGTACCAGTCGACCGACACCGATCTCGACGACCAGCAGCCCTACGTCCTGCCTTCGCTCGACTACGAGCGGATCGAGCAGACGCCGGACGTCGGCGGCGAGGTGAAGCTGACCGCCAACCTCGCCTCGATCTACCGCAGCAAGGACGCGGTCACGCGGCTCTGCAACACCTATCTGACCGGCGGCAACGACCCCGAGGACGACTGTGCGAGCCCGTTCAACGGCTATCAGTTCAACCCGGACTATCTGCGCTACAACGGCCTCGACGGCAGCTACACCCGCGCGTCGACCGAACTCGAATGGCGCAACAGCTACATCCTGCCGTCCGGGCTGGTGCTGACGCCGATCGCCTCGGTGCGCGGCGACCTCTACACCGCCGACATGGCGAGCGACGGCTCGACGCTGCCGTTCTACACCGCCGGCGTTTTGACCAGCAACGCGGCCTTCGGAGCGGTCGACATCGACGACAGCGGCGCGCGCGGCATGGCGACGGCCGCCCTCGAGGCGCGCTATCCCTATCTCATCGAGACGGCCTACAGCAGCCACGTGATCGAGCCGATCGCCCAGATCGTCGTCAGGCCCAACGAGACCCTGATCGGCCAGCTGCCCAACGAGGACGCCCAGACCCTCGTCTTCAACACCGCCAATCTCTTCTCGCTCGACAAGTTTTCCGGCTACGACCGGATCGAGGGCGGCACGCGGGCGAATGTCGGGCTGAAATATTCCGGCAGCTTCGTCGGCGGCTACTCGATCGACGCGGTGGTCGGCCAGTCCTACCATCTCGCCGGCATCAATTCCTACGCCCAGCGCGATCTCAGCCTGGTCGGCTACGATTCCGGCCTCGAGACCGATCGGTCGGACTATGTCGGCTCGCTCTCCTTGGGCATGCCCGAGGGCATCAGCCTCGGCACCCAGGGGCGCTTCGACGAGGCGGATTTCGCGCTGAAGCGGGCCGACTTCTACGGCTCCTACCAGGGCACGCGGGCGTCGGGCTACCTCGCCTATTCCTTCATCGCGGCCCAGCCGATCTACGGCTCGGTGCAGGACCAGAACCAGATCAATGCCGGCGCGTCGCTGAAATTCGACGACAACTGGACCGCCTACGGGCTGATCGGCTACGACATCGAGAACAAGTCGGTGATCCGCCAGGGCGTCGCGGTCGGCTGGGCAAACGACTGCTACTCGATGCTGCTTTCCTACGAGGACGAGAATTCCAGCTATTCCTCTGACTCGGGCTCGCAGACGGTGATGTTCAAGGTCGGCCTGCGGACGCTGACGAGCTTCAACGAGCCCTACGACATCGGCCTCTGACGGGGGCCTGCCGGGGAAGCGGGCGAACCGCCGCGGGCGGCCGCTTGCGTCGAATTAACTTCTCATCCCGGCCCAAGTCGCATAACAGGGTGCGGCGGCCGCACGGTTGCGCCGGAGGCCGATCCGCCGCATCCTGACGCTTGCCGACGAAGGGGCGGAGAGGCACGGCCCCATGAGGACAGGAACCGGGGAGTCGAAGCTTTCATGACGTTCGTGAGATTGCTGGCAGGCCTTGCCGCGGCAGGCGCCATCCTGATCATCGCCCCGGCCGACGTCTCGCTCGCCCCCCGCCCGGCGATGGCCGCCACCGAAGTCGCCGTCGTGGTCAACGGCCAGCCGATCACCACCTACCAGATCCGCCAGCGCGCGGCCTTCCTGAAGCTGCGGCGCGAAGGCGGCAACCTCACCCAGAAGGCCACCGACGAGCTGATCGACGAGGCGCTGAAGCAGCAGGAGACCCGGCGCCGCGGCATCAAGATCCCGGATCAGGCGGTCGACCAGGCCTTCGGCAACTTCGCCTCCCAGAACAAGCTGACCACGGCGCAGCTCACCGAGGTGCTGTCGCGCGCCGGCTTCTCGGCCAGCGGCTTCAAGGACTACATCCGCACCCAGATGGGCTGGGGCCAGGCGGTGCAGGCGAGCGTGCGCAAGAACGACCGGGTCAGCGAGCAGGAAGCCGTCCAGCGGATGCTCGCCCAGGGCGGCAAGAAGCCGAAGACCACCGAATACACCCTGCAGCAGGTGATCTTCGTCATCCCCGAGGCCGAGCGCAAGGCGAAGATGTCGCTGCGCAAGCGCGAGGCCGAGGGCATGCGCTCGCGCATGCGCGGCTGCGCCGGGACCTACGACATCGCCAAGAACCTCGTCGACGTGACGGTGCGCGATCTCGGCCGGGTGGCGACGCCGGAGCTGCCGCCGCGCTGGAAGGATTCCGTCGAGGCGACGTCGCCCGGCAAGACGACGCCGGTCCAGGAGACCGAGCGGGGCGCCGAGTTCATCGCGGTTTGCAACACCCGCGAGGTCTCCGACGACGCGACCGCGGCGATGGTCTTCCAGTCGAAGGACCTCGAAAAGCTCGGCAAGGGCGAATCCGGGCCGGACAAGGAACTGCTCGACAAGCTGAAGAAGAACGCCCAGATCGTCCGGAAATGACCGACCCCCTGCCCGGCAATGCGCCGGCGCCGCTGGCGGTGACGCTCGGCGAGCCCTCGGGCGTCGGGCCGGACATCGTGCTGATGCTCAAGGCGGCGGAGACCGCAAGAGGCGCCGCGGCCGGCACCGATGTGGGCGCCGCCCCGCTGCCGCCGCTCTTCGTCCTCGCCGATCCGGCGATGCTCTTCGCCCGGGCCGAGCGGCTCGGCCTTCTCGACCGGCTTTCCTTCACGACGATCGCCGCACCCGAGGATGCGGCAGCCGTGCCGTCAAACGCCCTCGCCGTCCTGCCGCTGGCACATCGCCAGAGCGAAGCGCCCGGGACGCCGCAGGCGGAGAACGGCGCCGGCACGATCGAGGCGATCGACCGGGCGACGGCCTTCGCGCTTTCCAAGCGCGCCGGCGCGATCGTCACCGGGCCGATCGACAAGAAGGCGCTCTACGACGTCGGCTTTCGCCATCCAGGCCATACCGAATATCTCGCCGAACTCTGCGCAGAGGCCGCAGCAACGCCGCTCATGCCGGTGATGCTGCTCACCGGGCCGGAGCTTTCCTGCGTGCCGGTGACGATCCACGTTCCGATTTCCGCGGTGCCGCAAATGCTTTCCACCGCGCTGATCGTTGCGACCTGCCGGATCGTCGCCGCCGACTATCGCCGCCGGCTCAAGGTGGCGCGGCCGCGCCTTGCCGTCGCCGGGCTCAATCCGCATGCCGGCGAGAAGGGCGCGATCGGCCGCGAGGACGAGACGGTGGTGAGGCCGGCGGTGGAGGCGCTGCGTGCCGAGGGGATCGACGTCGTCGGCCCGCTTCCGGCCGACACCATGTTCCACCCCCCGGCGCGGGCGCGCTACGACGTCGCCGTCTGCATGTATCACGACCAGGCGCTGATCCCGGCAAAGACGCTGGCCTTCGACGCGACGGTCAACGTGACGCTCGGCCTGCCGATCATCCGCACCTCGCCCGACCACGGCACGGCCGCCGACATCGCCGGCTCCGGCAAGGCGCGGCCCGACAGCTTTCGCGCCGCGATCCTGCTGGCGGCCCGCATGGCGAGGGCCGAGGCGGCGGCCGCGAGCGCCTGATGGCTTCGCCCGACGGATTGCCGCCGCTGCGCGCGGTGATCGCCGCTCACGGCCTCGAGCCGAAAAAGAGCCTCGGCCAGAACTTCCTCCTCGACCTCAACCTCACCGGCAGGATCGCCCGCCAGGCGCTGCCGCTCGACCGGGCGACGGTGATCGAGGTCGGCCCGGGTCCGGGCGGCCTCACCCGGGCGCTGCTGGCGGAAGGCGCCGAGCGGGTCGTTGCGATCGAGAAGGATCCGCGCTGCATCGCCGCGCTGGAGGAGATTGCGGGACACTATCCCGGCCGGCTGGAGATCGTCGCCGCCGATGCGCTGACCGTCGACCTCGCGGCGCTGGCGGGCGGCGGGCCCGTCAAGATCGTCGCCAATCTTCCCTACAATGTCGGAACGCAGCTGCTTCTGTCGTGGCTGGCGCCGCCCGTCTGGCCGCCGGCCTGGGAAAGCCTCACCCTGATGTTCCAGAAGGAGGTGGCCGAGCGGATCGTCGCCGCCCCTGGCTCCGGCCATTACGGCCGGCTCGGCGTTCTGGCCGGCTGGCGGACGCGGGCGCGGATCCTGTTCGAGGTCTCGCCGGCGGCCTTCACCCCGCCGCCCAAGGTGACCTCGGCGATCGTCCAGCTCTTTCCGAACCCTGCGCCGCAGCCGGCGCCGCTTGCCGCCCTCGAACGCGTCACCGCAGCGGCCTTCGGCCAGCGCCGCAAGATGCTGCGCCAGAGCCTGAAGAGCCTCGGCGGCGAACAACTGCTCACCCGCGTCGGCATCGCCCCGCAGCGGCGGGCGGAGACGCTGAGCATCGAGGAGTTCGTGCGGCTGGCGAATGCGGTGTGAGGACCCCCCTCTGGGTTGCCACCCATCTCCCCCACAAGGGGGGAGATCGAAGCGTCGCCGACGGCCCTCGCTTCCCGGCGATCGACGCGGCCGACCCCTCGGTCAGTCGCATGGCGGCGAGGGCCGCCTTTCGTTCCAGTTCTGCGACGAAGCTCATCGCCCGGTCGGGATTGTCCTCTGCGATATAGAGCGCGATGTCGCGAAGATCCGCCAGGGCCTCAGGAGAATATGCGAGCCGTTTCACGCGGCGCCGGTGCGCCGAGCCGAGATGGCGGCGCGCAGCTCGGCATAGACTTCGTCGGCGGGGATGCTTGCGCCACTCTCGTCACCGGCGCGGATTGCGTCCCTCAGCGCCATGAGCTCACGGCACTCGCAGTCGCGGGCTCGGGTCCAGGCGCGTAGGGCTTCGCGCACCACTTCGCTGGTCGAGGCATATTCCCCCTCGGCCACAGCCGCTTTCAAGGCCGCGGCCATTTCGGCCGGCACGGTGATGGTCATGCGTTCGATCGAGGACATCTGCGAACTCCCGACAGGTGCTCGCATACTTTTTCATACTCGCCGTGATACGTCATGGACGGCTTGTCAGCGCCCGGTCGCGGAGCCCCGCCGGGATCGAGACGTCGATCGCGTCGAGCACCTGACGCGCCTCGGCGGATCGGGTTGGGCAGCCGGCCCAACCGGGCCGCCCCGCCTCACTCCACCTCTTGCGCCAGGAGCGCCGCGGTGAAGGCTTCGAGCCCTGGCCGCCGCTCGCGCCTGAGGCGCTCGGCGGCGATGATCGCACGCACCGCCTGGAAGGCCCGGTCGAGGTCGTCGTTGACGACGACATAGTCGTAGTCGCGCCAGCGCTCGATCTCGACCTTGGCGTTGGTCAGGCGGATGGCGATGGTCTCGGCCGAATCTTCGGCCCGCCTCAGCAGGCGCGTCTTCAGCTCCTGCATCGAGGGCGGCAGGATGAAGATCGACACGACGTCGTCCCCGGCCTTTTCCTGCAGCTGCAGGGCGCCCTGATAGTCGATGTCGAAGAGCATGTCGCGGCCCTCGCGCATCGCCTTTTCGGCCGGGGCCTTCGGGGTGCCGTAGAAGTTGCCGTGCACCTCGGCCCATTCGAGGAGGCCCTCGCCGGCCCGCATCAGGTCGAATTCCGCCTTGTCGACGAAGCGGTAGTGCACTCCGTCGATCTCGCTGGTGCGGCGCTTGCGGGTGGTCACCGAGACCGAGAGCGAGAAGCTCGGATCGAATTCGAGCAGGTTGCGGGCGATCGTCGACTTGCCCGCCCCGGATGGCGAGGACAAAACGAGCATGAGCCCGCGGCGGGCGATCTCAGGGGTCGAGCCGAGGTCGGTCGGTTGGGTCATTCGATGTTCTGCACCTGCTCGCGGAACTGGTCGACGACGACCTTGAGCTCCAGCCCGATCGCCGTCAGCGAGGCCGCATTCGACTTCGAGCAGATCGTATTCGATTCGCGGTGAAATTCCTGCGAAAGAAAATCGAGACGCCGGCCGATGACGCCGCCCGCCGCAAGCAGCGCGGACGCGGCGGAAAGATGCGCGGCGAGCCGGTCGATCTCCTCGCGGATGTCGGCCTTCGCGGCGAGGATCGCCGCCTCCTGGTGCAGCCGGGCGGGGTCGAGATCCTCGCTCGCCGCCATGAGGGTCGAAACCTGCTCCGAAAGCCGCCGGCGGATCGCCTCGACGGAGCGGGCCGGGTCGGCCTCGGCGCGTTCGACGAGCCCGGAGATCTCGGCGAGGCGGCCGGAGAGGACGCCGGCGAGCGCCGCGCCCTCCTCGCGCCGCACGTCCTCGAGCCGCGCCAGCGCATCCTTGAAGCCGGCGAGCACCGCGGCATCGCGGGCTTCCGCCGCCCCGTCGCCCGGCGCCTCCTCCGCAATGTCGATCAGCCCCTTGATCGACAACAGGCCGTCGGCCGTCGGCGGCGCGGCATGGCCTTCGGCGACCAGCTTGCCGGACATGGCGAGGACGTTCTGCAGCATCGCCTCGTTGACCACGAGGGACGGGCCGCCGGTCTCACGCCGCCACTGCAGGCTGGCCTGCAGATTGCCGCGGGAGATCGTCGCCGCGAGGACGCGCCGCAGCTCCGGCTCCAGATGCTCCATGCCCTGCGGCAGGCGGAAGCGGACGTCGAGCCCCTTGCCGTTGACCGCGCGCAGTTCCCAGACGAAGGATCCGGCAGCCGATTCGACCTCGGTGCGGGCAAAGCCCGTCATGCTCCTCACCGCCATGTCGTCATCCGATGCTGTCGCGTGCCCGGCCGCCGGTACCACAGGTCGGTGGAACGTGGCCAGTGCCGGGACGCTGCGCCAGCGCGATCGATCGGAAGACAGATACCGCCAGCGCGATCGATGTGGCCGGCAGAGATGCGGTCGGCGGAGATGCAGCCGGCACGGCGGCGTGCTATCGTCGATGGGCTGCGGTTCCGGCGGGTCGTTCGGCGACGCGGTTGCCTGCATGGTCTTTTCGAGCCTGGATGCTCGCCTTTCTTGCCGCCATCGTTTGCGGCGGCGGCGGCGGGTCGCGCGCTGCGACGCTGACGACGGACGCGGCGAACAGCGTCTGCCTCTTCCGTCTCACCGGCAGGATCGAGCGGGACGACGTCGCGGCGATCCGGAGCCGGCTGACGCCGCTCGATGCCCTCGACACGGACGATACCGACGACAATAAGGATCGCCAGATCTGCCTCGACAGTCCGGGCGGCAATTTCGGCGCCGCCCTCGACATCGGCACCTATCTCTTCGAGCAGAGCTACGGCACGGTCGTCGAGGAAGGCGCCAGTTGCCTCTCCGCCTGCGCCGTCATCTTCATGTTCGGCAACGTCCACGGCGAGGAATTCGCCGGCTTCCGGCGCAAGCTCCACATCCGTGGCAGGCTCGGCTTCCATGCCGTCTCGCCGGTGCTGCCTCCCGGCCCCTACCCCTCCGAGGCGGTGCCGGACCTCGTGCGCGCGGCCTTCGCGCAGTCGAGCCAGGTGGCGGGCATGATCGTCGAGGCGGTGCGCCGCACGCCGGGGCTCGGCGCCGAGCCGATGATGCGCGACAGCCTCGTCGTCCGGATGCTGACCACCGACCCGTCCCGCCTGTTCATGGTCGAGACCGTCGATCAGTTCGGCCGCTGGCACGTCGATCCGCTCGGCCTGACCATGACGGTCAGGATCGGCCGCAACGAGCTGGTCCAGGCCTGCCGCAACGCCCTGGTGTGGACGCGGGACGGGGACGCCGCGCTTCTCACCGACGAAGTCTCCTCGGTCGAGACGCGGCCGGTTTCGGGCAACGCCGAGGCGCCGCTGGAATCGACGGTCGCACTGGTCGGCTTTGCCGAACTCGGCTGCCGCATCCGCCACGCCGCGACGATCGCCAACGGCGCGCTGGTGGAAATCGAGACCAACGACGAATTCACCGGCGTCAAACGCCTGATCTTCGCCAACATCCTCTATTTCCTGCCGCCGGACACGCTGATGCGGAACCTGCGGTAGGGAGGCGGCTCCACTCCAGCATTCCTCTCAGCCGCCGTCGGCGGTGCCTGCGTCCTTGTCGGCGTCCTGGCCGGCGGCAGGCTGGCGTTCGAGCGCGCGGTACTTCGCGACGTTGGCGTTGTGCTCCTTCAGGGACGCGGCGAAGACGTGGCCGCCGGTCCCGTCGGCGACGAAATAGAGATCGTCGGTCTGCATCGGATGGGCGACGGCCTCGAGCGCCGCCTTGCCGGGATTGGCGATCGGGCCGGGCGGCAGTCCCTTGACCTTGTAGGTGTTGTAGGGGGTGTCGCTGTCCTTGTCCGACTGGGTGACCGGCTGGCCGGACGGCTTTCCCGCCCCGCCATAGACGCCGTAGAGGAAGGTCGGGTCGGAATCGAGCCGCATGCCCTTCTTCAGGCGGTTGACGAAGACCGAGGCGACGTGCGGCCGCTCGCCGTCGACGCCGGTCTCGCGCTCGACGATCGAGGCGAGGGTGATGAACTGGCCGATGTCCTTGATCGGCAGGTCGGGATCGCGCTTGTCCCAGATCTCCTTCACCAGCTGGTCCTGGGCGGTCTTCATCCGCCGCACCACTTCCTTGCGGGGCGTGCCGCGCTGGACGAGATAGGTGTCCGGCTTCAGCGTGCCCTCCGGCACCTCGCCGGGCATCTCGCCGGTCAGGAAGTCGGAATTTTCGATCCGCTCATAGGCGCGGTTGACGGTCCAGCCCTCGGGGATCGTCACCGCATGCATGATCGATTCGCCGCTCTTCAGCTTCTCCATCACGTCGCGCATCGAAGCGCCGGGGGCGAAGGCGTATTCGCCGGCCTTCAGCTGGCCGCCCGTACCGGAAAGGCGCACGCCGTATTCGAAGACGTCGGCGTCGGAGATGATGCCGTCGGTCTCGAGCCCGGAGGCGATGGCCGAGACGCCCGTGGAGCGCGGCACGACATAGGTCGCCTCCTTGGTGAGCGGACCCGGCCGGTCGAACTCGCTCTTGCCCCAGTAGAGCAGCGCGCCCGCCGCGAGCAGCACGAACAGCGCCGCCGACAGGCACAGGTTCAGGAAGATGACGAGCTGGTTGCGGGAATGGCGCGAACGCTTCGGCGGTTCGGGCGCCGGCGACGGCTTGAACTGCCGGCCGCGATAGCCGCGGCTGCCCTGGCCACCCTCTGCGTAGTGGTCGTTCACCGACACCCCCTTTCGCTCTCGCCTCGTCGGCCCCTCTGGCATCATGGCAATGTGGCAAAACGCCGGACGACGCAAGGAAGCTTCCGCCGGATGGGACGCGGATGCCCCGGCACGCTGAGCGAGGAAGGGGCGGCGAAAGGCCAGTGGATTGAATTTGACATTTGAGCCCCGACCGGGTGAGGCATCGGATCAAATGTCAAATTCGAAAAATCCACCAGGATCATAAAGTTGGCGAGTGGTCTTTGGATTCCGACATCTGCTGCGCGGTCTCCACGAGACGGTGCCAAATGTCGGAATCGGACCACTAGCGCAGGGCGTCGAGGCCGGCGCGCAGCCGGTCCGGATCGTCGAACGGCCGCAGGGCGCCTTCGAGCTCGGCCTGGGTCCGCTCCCACAGCGGCACGGCCTCGGCGAGGAGCGCCCGCCCGGCGCCGGTGAGGACGAGCCGGCGCGAGCGCCTGTCCGCCGCGTCGCGCCGCACCTCGATCAGCCCGCGCCGCTCTAGCGGCTTGAGGTTCGCGGTCAGCGTCGTCCGGTCCATGCCGAGGAGGTCCGCCACCGGGCCGAGCGTCGGCGGCTCCGGCCGGTTCAGCGCCATGAGCAGGGAGAACTGCCCGCTCTTCAGGTCGAGCGGCCGGAAAACCTCGTCGAACCTGCGCGCGATCGCCCGCGCCGCGCGCTGGGCGTGGAGGCACAGGCAGCGATCGCGGACATGAAGGGTCGTGGCGAAGGGGACGTCGCCGCCGCCCCGACGCGAATCGAATCCGTTTGACATGCCGTATTTATGTTGATATCAACTTTTCAGTCAAGATCGCGAACCGGGAGGGTCCGATGCAGGCAAAATCCGTCGTCGTCACGGCGTATGACTGGGTGCCGTCCTTCGCCCAGGGGCACGTGCGGGACCTGCGCGTGCGCTGGGCGCTCCACGAGGCGGGGATCGCCTACGAGGCGCGTCTCATCGGCCACACCCAGAAGACCGAGCCCGAGCATCTCGCCCGCCAGCCCTTCGCGCAGGTCCCGGCGATCGATCTCGACGACGGCTCGATGTTCGAATCGGGCGCCATCGTCTGGGCCATCGCCGAGGAAAGCGACGGCCTCCTGCCGAAGGATGCGGCCGGCCGCAGGCAGGCGCTCTCCTGGTGCTTCGCCGCGCTCAATACGATCGAGCCGGTCGTCGCCCGGCTCGCCGAGGTGGCGCTCTTCCTCGACGACGAGGAGGTCAAGGCGAAGCTTCGCCCCCGCGCGCTCGCCGCGGTCGAAACCCGTCTCGGCCAGCTCCAGGCAGCGCTCGGCGAGCGCCCTCACCTCCTCGGCGGGTTTCAGGCGCCCGACATCCTGATGGCGACCGTCCTGCGCGATCTCGGCCACAGCGACGTCCTTTCCCGCTATCCGGCGCTCCAGCGCTATGTCGAGCGCTGCACGAACCGGCCGGCCTTTCAAAAGGCGCTCGCCGAGCAGATCGCCCCCTTCGCCGACAACGCGCATCGCTACGAACGGGCGGCCTGAGCGACGGTCCCGGCCGGCGCCATCCGCACGCGTCGCCGGCGCCCGCGCATCGGCGCGCCAACGCACCGGACGAGCGTCCGCGATCAGGGGAAACTCAATGCGCCAGATCATCGCCGGCCTGTTCCAGTCCCTCGACGGCGTCGTCCAGGCGCCGGGCGGACCGCGGGAGGACGAGAGCGACGGCTTCCGCTTCGGCGGCTGGCTGGTCCCACATTTCAGCGAGGTCACCGGCGGGTTCATCGACGAGGTGTTTTCCGGCGCCTTCGACCTCGTTCTCGGCCGAAGGACCTACGAGATCTTCGCCGCCCACTGGCCGCGGATCGAGAACGACCCCTTCGCCGACAAGTTCAATCGCGCGGCGAAATACGTCCTGACCTCTTCCGACGCGCCGCTCGCCTGGAACAATTCCCACAGGCTGAAGGACTTTGCCGCGGTGCGCGCCCTGAAGGAGACCGACGGCCCGCGGCTGATCGTCCAGGGATCGAGCACGATCTATCCGGGCCTCCTGCAGGAGGGGCTGATCGACCGCTTGTTCCTTCTCACCTTTCCGATCATCCTCGGCCGCGGCAAGCGCGCCCTTCCCGGCGCGATGCCGACGGCTTTCAGCCTCGTCGAGAGCCGGGTCTCGGAGAGCGGCGTGATCATCGCCGTCTACGAGCCCAAGGGCGACGTCGAGACCGGCTCCTTCGCGCTGGAGACCTGACGGTGACGCTGCAGCTCTTTGCCCACCCCTTCTCCTCCTACTGCCAGAAGGTGCTGGTCGCGCTCTACGAGAACGACACGCCCTTCGAATTACGCAGGCTCTCCCACGATCGTCCGGAGATCATGGACGAACTCCGGGCGCACTGGCCGATCGGCAAGTTCCCGGTGCTTCTCGACGACGGCCGGCCGCTGATCGAGGCCTCGATCATCGTCGAGCATCTCGACATCCACCATCCCGGCCCGGTGCGGCTGATCCCGGCGGAGCCGGACGCGGCGCTTGAGGCGCGGTTCTGGGACCGCTTCTTCGACAATTACGTCGCGACGCCGCAGAACAAGTTCGTCGACGACGCCCTGCGGCCGCCGGAGGCCCGCGATCCGCTCGGAGTCGAGCGCGCCGGGGCGATGCTCGACACGGCCTATGCGATCCTCGACCGGCACATGGCGGAGCGCGAATGGGCGGCGGGCGATAGCTTCTCCCTCGCCGACTGCGCGGCCGCGCCGCAACTCTTCTATGCCGACTGGACGCATCCGATCGGCGACCGGTTCCCGGCGGTCACGGCCTATCGGCAGCGGCTTTTGCGCCGGCCGTCCTTCGCCCGCTGCGTCGAGGAGGCGCGGCCCTATCGCCCGCTGTTCCCGCTCGGCGCGCCCGACCGGGACTGAGGCGTACGCCGCATTCACACATTCACGAGGAGCGTGGATCATTGAGCCAGAAGATCTTCATCAACCTGCCGGTGACGGACGTCGGACGCTCGACGGCCTTCTACGAGGCGATGGGTGCGACGAAGAACGAGCGCTTCTCCAACGAGACCGCATCATGCATGGTCCTCAGCGAGGAGATCCACGTCATGCTCCTCGAACACGCCCGCTGGCGGGATTTCACGCCGAAGACCATCCCCGACGCCAGGACGAGCGCCCAGGTGCTGCTCTGCCTGACGCTGGCGAGCCGCGCGGCCTGCGACACCGCAGTCGACACCGCCGTCGCGGCGGGCGGTTCGGCCGACCCGACGCCGAAGCAGGATTTCGGCTTCATGTACGGCCGCTCCTACGAAGATCCGGACGGCCACATCTGGGAAGTCTCCTGGATGGACCTCGACGCGATGGAACGGGCGATGGCGGCAGGCGGCGCAGGCTCGACGGGCTGACGTCGCAGCGTCGTCGGATCAACGGCAAACGCAGAAGGTGGTGACGATGTCGTTCATACTCGGCCATGTGATCGCGGTCCCGACAGAAAACCGCGAAGCCTTCAGGAAGCATGCGGCAACTGCCGCGGAGATCATGACGGATTTCGGCGCGAGCCGCACCGTCGACCTGTGGGGCGACGACGTGCCCGACGGCAAAATCAACGACTTCAAGGGCGCCGTCGCCGCGACGCCCGACGAAACCGTCACATTCGGCTGGATGGAGTTTCCGGACAAGGCGACCGCCGATGCCGCCGTCGAAAAGATGATGTCGGACCCGCGCATGCAGGCCCTGCGCAACATGCCCTTCGACGGCAGCCGGATGATCTACGGCGCCTTCGAGGCGATTTTCGAGGAAGGCGAGGCGGTCGACGGCGGATATGTCGACGGCTTCGTCATCCCGGTTCCCGCGGACAAGCGCGAGGCCTATCACACCCTCGCGGCGACATCCTGGCCGATCTTCCGCGACCACGGCGCGAAGCGTCAGGTCGAATGCTGGGGCACCGACGTTCCGCGCGGCAAGGTCACCGACTTCTTCCGCGCCGCCCATGCGAAGGACGGTGAGAACATCGCCTTCGCCTTCCTCGAATGGCCCGACAGGCAGACCCGCGACGCCGGCATGAAGGCCATCGTGGAGGACACGCGGATGAATCTCACGCCGTCGGAGATGCCCTTCGACGGCAAGCGGATGATCTATGCCGGCTTCGAGACCATCTGACCGAACGCCGCCCCCCATTCAATCCAGCCCGAGGAGAAGCATCATGGCAAATCCGCACGGTACCCCGATCTGGTACGAGCTTCTGACGGACGACCAGAACGCCGCCGAGACCTTCTATGCGGCGGTCCTCGGCTGGACCATCGCAAAGCCCGACATGGGGCCGCCCGGCATCGACTACCGCGTCGCCTCGGCTGCGGACGGGCCCGTCGGCGGGATCATGAAGAAGCCGGAGGGCGCGCCGATGCCGCCGGCCTGGCTGATCTATTTCGGCGTGAATGACGTCGACGCGGCGACCGCGAGGGCCAAGGACCTCGGAGCCGCCGACCACATGCCGCCGATGGACATTCCGGAGGTCGGCCGCATGGCCTTTCTCGCCGATCCCCAGGGCTGCTTCTTCTACGTGATGCGCGGTTTCTCGCCACAGGACAGCCGCGCCTTCCAGGCAGAGACGGGCCCTGTTCCCGGCCATTGCGTCTGGAACGAGCTGGCGACGCCGGATCAAGACGGCGCGCTCGCCTTCTACGGCGATCTCCTCGGCTTCAGGCAGGAGGGTGCCTTCCCGATGGGCGATCTCGGCGACTACAAGTTCTGGCATGTCGGCGAAACCCGCATCGGAGCGGTGATGCCCCGGATGCCGGGCGGTCGGACCGGCTGGCAGGTGTTTTTCGGCGTCGACGACATCGATGCGGCGAAACAGCGCCTGGATGCGGCAGGCGGCAATACGCTGTTCGGCCCGAGCGAGATCCCGGGCGGGGCCTTCACCATCGTCTGCGCCGACCCGCAGGGCGCGCAATTCGGGCTCGTCGGCCCGAGAAAGGCGTGAAGAGCATGGCTGCCGAGACGAAGGACATCCTCGCCACCTGCCTGTGGTTCGACAAGAACGGCGAGGAGGCCGCGCGCTTCTACGTCGACCTCTTCCCGGACTCCTCCATCGACCGCATCATGCATGCCCCGGCCGACTATCCCTTCGGCAAGGCCGGCGACGTCCTCTTGGTCGAGTTCACGCTGTCCGGCCGGCGCTTCCAGGCGCTCAACGGCGGGCCGAACTTCCACTTCACCGAGGCGGTGTCGCTGTCGATCGACTGCGACAGCCAGGCGGAGGTCGACCGCTATCATGCGGCGCTCTCGGCCCATCCGGAGAACGAGGCCTGCAGCTGGGTGAAGGACCGCTTCGGCCTGTCCTGGCAGATCGTGCCGCGGATCATGACGGTGCTGATGAACGATCCCGACCGGGAAAAGGCAAGGCGCGTCATGGAGGCGATGATGACCATGAAGAAGATCGACATCGCGGCGATCGAGGCCGCGGCGCGGGGCTGACGGCGGGATCCGGCCGACGCGAACGGGATACCGCATCGAAGCCGGCCATCGAGGTCCGGCGTCGAGAGGTTCGGCATCCGGCTCGAACCCGCCGGACCGCACATGACGGTTGCTGCGTCACAGGGAACGTCCGCCCGGCGGGAAACGGGTCCGCCGATCCGCCGACGGGCAGACGCCGTGCGGGCGCCCCTCTGCTTCACGCGGAGGGGCGCCCGCATCGACGGTCTTGCCCATATGCTGTGCTCCCGGCGGCCGGCGGCCCTGGCGGCCCTCAGGCCGCGATCGGCGCCGCCGCGGCCGCAAGCCGGCCATGGGCGAGCCAGGCGGCGCATTCGGCAGGAAGCTCGGCGGCAAGCCGCGCCTCGTAGGCCGCCACGTCCTCGGCCGTCAGCACGTCGTGCCAGCGGCCGTTGACGCCCCGATGGATGAAGGTGGCGGCACCGCCGTCCCAGAACGCCCCGCCGAGCGGCGCGGACTTTTCGGCATGCGCCTTCATGTAGGCGAAGCTGCAGTGGTCGAGGATCGCCGGCCAGCGCTCCGGGTCCACCTCGATGCCGAGAAATTCGGCGATGCGGGCGATCTCGCCCGGCATGTCGGCCTTCAGGTCGGCGAAGTGGACGAACAGCACGTTCGGCTGCTCGCGCACCGCCCACCAGGACCGGACGTTTTCGAAATACGACCAGAACGGATAGCCGTCCTTCTCCAGCCATTCGAGGAAATACTGCCGGATCGAGGCCGGCGGCGGCCCGATCGGCGGCCCGACCCGGCCGGGCGCGTCGTTGAGCGCGCCATACCAGGCCTCGTTGGCATTGGCGTGGTGGTTGTAGAGGCTCCAGACGACGTCGCGCCCGTCGCGGCCGATATAGACGTATTTGGCGCGGGGCGAGAAGACCAGCGCGTCGACCGGCAGATGCGTCTTCAGGAAGCGGCGATGGGTCTGCGCCTCGATCGCCGCAAGCTTGACGGGCTTCGGCGGCACCCGCAGGTCGACCCAGGGAGAGAGCTCGGAGACGTCGACGTCGTCGGCGCCCTGGAAGATCAGCTGGCCGACGATCTGCTGCGTCCAGGTCGTGCCGGACTTGGCATAGGTGGCGATGACCACGTCGTCGTCGCGGAAGCAAAAGTCGTTCCAGACGGTCGAATCGAAGTGGTGATTGTGCAGTTCCCGCGTCTTCTGCGGCAAAGCTTTCGTTGCAGTCTGCATGGTCGAACCTCGCGTGACGGGACGGCGGCCATCTAGGCGAGATGTGTTTCGCCAGTATTTCCACCGCATGACGCGCGGAGAAGTCGTACAGGCCGGCGATCACGACCGCGTCAAAAGGGCCGTTTCAGCAATGGCGATTTCCCTGCGGCGACCGCCGATGCCTGCGATCGCGGGCCAGCCCTTTCGACATGAAAAAGGGGCGCCGCCCGAAGGCAGCGCCCCTGATCGATGGCATGGCCGATCGCGGGCGATCGAACGCCCGGCCGCCTATTCAGCCGTTCGAGGCGAGCAGGAAGTCCGGCAGCTGCGGCGCCTCGTCGTCCTCGTCGGACTTCTTCGAACGCGTCGTCCGCCGGCGCTTCGGCTTTTCCTCGCCTTCGCCCTGCGTCTCGCCTTTCGGCTTGCGCCGGCCGGCCGCCTTCTTCGGCTCGGCCTCGCTCGCCCCGGCCGCCTCGCCGTCCGGCGCGGCCTCGCGGCCCTCGGCCACGGCCTCCTCGCCGCCGCTCTCGGCCTCCGTCCGGTCGGAAAGACGCGGACGGCGGGTGCGGCCGCGGCGCTTGGCGCGGTTCTGCGTCTCTTCGAGCGCCTCGGCGGCGGTCATGCCGACCGGCGCCTCGCTCTCGCCGGCATGGCCCTCGTCGCTCCTCGCCGCGGCGGCCTCGGCGCCGCCACGCTCGTTGTCGCGGCCGCGGTCGCCGGACCGGCCGCCCGCCTCTGCGGCAGCGCCGTTCGCCGCGCCGTTGCCGGAATGGCCGTCGTTGCGGTCGCGCACCAGCATCGGCTGCGGGCCGGTGCCCGCCGGCTGGTCGCGCCGGTCACGCCGATCCCGCTGGCCGCCGTCGCGCTGCCCGTCGCGCTGCCCATCCCGCTGATTGTCGCGCTGCCCGTCGCGCTGATTGTCGTCGCGGCTGCGGTCGCGGCCGTTGCCGCCGTTGCCGCCGCTGTTGCCGGAGCCGTAGTCGTTGCGGTTGCCGTTCTGCTGGAAGCGCCGGTCGCCGCGATCGTTGCGGTCGCTGCGGCCGTAGCTGCCGCTGTCGAGAATGTCGTCCTCGTCCTCGTCGTCGCTGTCGCGCATGTCGCGGTCGTCGCGCGGCTGCTGGAACTGCGCCTGGGCGGCGGCGATGATGCGGTTGTAGTGCTCGGCGTGCTGGAGATAGTTTTCCGCCATCACGCGGTCGCCGGCGGCGGCGGCGTCACGCGCCAGCTGGGCGTATTTCTCGGCGACATGCTGGGCCGAACCGCGGATTTTGACGTCGGGGCCGTTCGACTCGTAATTGCGCGAAAGCGGATTGGGACCCTTGCGCCCACGGCCGCGCATACGGTTCTTCTGCTGTCCTGGCCTCATGCTCTTCCTGTCTCTTGGTATCGGGAACATCCGCGGATGTTCTGCCTCGGGAGCGTGCAAACCGCCCCTGTACGCGCGGCCGTCGTCCGAGGACGAGCCCGCGATGGAAATGTTCTAAAGTCGGTTTCGACTGGCGATCCGAACTGCCAGTTCACGGACGGCCATTCGGCCATCTCGAGCATCTCCCGGCTCCGCCGCGTGAGATGTCCCCCTCGATTGCTCCGTACGCCGCCGACAATAGAGATGAAACCCCTTAGCGACAAGCCTTATTTCCCCAAAATCAGGGCTGCGAACTCATATGACAGCAGGTGACGTATTGCTTGGAGGCTGATTCTGTGGCGGCGGTTGATTCCAGGAGCTGCCGCGATGAGCGCTTGTGCCGACGATTGGGGTTCGAAGTCCCGCCTT
>NZ_JAFMPY010000003.1 GCF_017353515.1 Jiella sonneratiae | reverse complement strand
CCACGACAAGCATCCCAACTCGGCCTCCGATCAATCTCGGAAGGCACTTTGAACCCCTGCGTCACAGGGGTCCCGTTTGGACGCCGATCACCCCTGAAACGGGGTCCTTATTCCACGCCGATTCACAGCCGAGCGTCTCTTCTGGCTAAAGACCCAGTTTCCGCCACTCGTTGATGCGCAGATTTTCGCTGCGATCCCGTGCTGAAGCCATCGACACGGGAGAGAGTTCGGTATTTGTTACACCTCCTCCGCCATTTCGGTCTTGTCCGGCCCGGAGACATAGCCCTTCTGGCGAACGAATTACCGCCGAATGCTGCCGTTTCCCGTCTACAATACGATCTCCTGTGGCGACGCTGCCGAGGCGCACGGTGCCGCCTTTATTCCCCCTCTTCGGGGTCGAACAGGCACGACCTTGACCGTGGCAGGCTTGATGGAGGGCGACTGCGTGAGCCCTCCCTTTAAACTGAAGCCGACCCGGCCGTGTCGCGACCACCGGCCGAGCGCGTCCGCAACCGCGCTTCTTGATGCTCAGGAGGGCGGGAGGTTGCCTCTCGCCTTCGACTTCTCCGTGTTTCCACGTTTCTTTCCATGTCTGCCCGCCACGTCCACCAGCCGCCGGAACGTCGGGCATTCCATATGCGAAGGCGCACGACAGTCGGCGACATGACGGAGCGTGTCGCGCAAGGCGGTCAACTCGTGGATTTGCCGGTCGATCTCGTCGGCTTTCCGATGGAGAACGTCGCGCGGCAGGTCCGGCATGCCGTTGCGGCCGAACATGCCGGAGATTTCCGCCAGCTGGAACCCCGCCGCCTTGCCCATGGAGATCAGCTTGAGCTGCAACAACACCTCCGGCGGGAACTGCCTGCGCATGCCATGCCGCGAGACCGAGGAAATCAACCCGGCCTTTTCGTAGTAACGCAGCGCCGAGGGCCTGATTCCGCTTTGTGCCGCGACCTCGCCGATATCCAGGAATTTCATGCTTGACCTCAAGTTGACTTTAACTGGCAACCTGCTCCCGACTGGAAATTCAGGCAAGGGGCAAAGGAATGGAGCGGACGGAAACATGCGCAACGGAACCATGCGCATCGGCGAAAACGCGGTCGGTCACTATAACGCTGGCCATGGCGATGCTGCTGGCCTCGTTGGGCACCAGCATTGCCAATATCGCGCTGCCGACGCTGGCCGAAGCATTCTCGGCGCCGTTCGCGCAGGTGCAGGGGGTCGTCGTCGCCTATCTTGCGGCCCTGACGATCTCGGTCGTCATCGCGGGCTGGCTTGGTGACGGTTACGGACTGAAACCAATGCTCGTCACGGGTCTCGCCGTCTTCGCCGCCGGGACGCTGCTGTGCGCGGTTGCGCCGAACCTGTGGCTGTTGATCGGCGCGCGGGCGGTGCAGGGCATCGGCGCGTCATTCCTCATGACGCTCGCCATGGCGCTGATGCGTCAGACGGCGGGCGAGATGCGTGTCGGGCGCGCCATGGGCCTGCTCGGCACGGTATCGGCACTGGGAACGGCACTCGGCCCCTCGCTCGGCGGTCTGATGATTCCCATCACCGGATGGCGTGGCATCTTCTGGGTGCAGGTGCCGCTGGCGGTGCTTGCCCTGATCCTCGCCGCCAGGACGCTGCCGCACGGGCCGGAGAAAAGAAAGCCGCGCGCCGCAGGTTCATGGTCCATGATCGATCGGCGCCTCGCGCCCAATCTTGCCGTCAACATACTGGTGGCGGCGGTCATGATGGCGACGCTGGTGGTCGGCCCCTTCTATCTGAGCCTCGGTCTCGGCCTGGAGGCAGGACATGTGGGCCTCGTGATGGCGGTCGGTCCGGTGATTTCCATCTTCAGCGGGGTCCCGGCTGGCCGGCTCGTCGACGGCTGGGGAAGTGGCCGTGTGCTTGCCGTCGGACTGATCCTGTTGACGGTCGGCGCGATGCTTCTGGCTCTTGCGCCAGATATGACGGGCGTCGGCGGCTATCTGTTGTCCATCATCGTGCTGACACCGGGATATCAGTTGTTTCAGGCGGCCAATAACACAGGCGCGCTGGCGAATGTGCCGAAGGACCGGCGCGGCACGGTTTCCGGCGCGTTGAACCTGTCGCGCAATATCGGGCTGATCGCCGGGGCATCGTTCATGGGAGCCGTCTTCGCCTTCGGCGTCGGAACCGAGGAGTTCACCAATGCCCTCCCGACGGATATCGCCGCCGGAATGCGCCTAACCTTCCTTCTGGCCGGTGCCATGATGCTCGTCGCGATGGGATCGCATTTGGCCGCCGTGAGCCCGCCAAACGCCCGCATTGACCGCCATTACCCACGCAATCGGCACTGAGACCGCCGATCGCGAAATAATTTCGATGATTTCCTCCGGGATCAGAGGCTCATGGCGGGCCCGTCCTGCCCGTCGTCGTCGGGCGCTGCCCGCCAGCGTCTCGAATGCCTGACCCGGCATGATTGCGGCCGGCGCCCACGGCCGGAATTTCATGGACGCATGCGGTCCCCGTGTCGTCCAACCAGGCGCCGGACGGCCGCCGCGGGGGTGGCCGTCCGGGCATTTGATCAATTGCGGCCGCGGCGGATGCCGCCGGGCGATGGTTCGCCGTCAGGCCGCGAGCAGCTGCTCGATCCTGTCGACCGGATGGTTGGTGAGGTCCTTCGCGACCTCGCCGACCACGCGCGCCTCGACCTCCTTGTGCAGATGCTGGCGCATCTCGCCGAGAATCTTCGGCGGCGCGACCAGGACGATCTTCTCGAAGCGGCCGCGATGCGCCATCCGGTAGAGCATCTCGGCGATCGATGCCGCAAAGCGCTCCTTGCCGAGTTCGTGCCAGTCGGTGTCCGCCACCGCCGAGCGGTGGCCGCTGCCGGCATCGCCGAGGCGGCCGGGGCGGTGGGCGCCCTGCTCGCGGTCCGGCGGGTTCTCCTGCTCCTCGACCCGGCGGATCTCGAAATTCGGCAGTTCGCCGTCGCCGACATTTTCCAGAAACAATGCCTTCTCCCCGTCGGCGACGAGGATCCAGGTCTTGTAGTCGATCGGCTTGTCGAACATGGCGATCTCCTTCTCGTTCGGCTGGCCGGCCATCGCCGGTCGTTTTTCTCCAACGTGCGAGACGGCGATTGCGTTTCGAGATCGCCGTTTGAGGCGGCGGCCGGCCGCTCGCATTTGAGGCAAATGTTAACCCTCTTGGCGAATTCTCAGCGATGCATGGCAAACGGGCACCACCCGTTAAGGCCCCGCCGACAATATCGCAGGCTCCAAACGCCCGAATCGAGACCGGTCATCCGAGTTCCTGCATGCTGTCACCGAAATCGGCACGAGCCCTGCGCAACCTCTCCCTCGTCCTTGTCGCCGCCAGCCTCACCGGCTGCGCCTCGTCCTCGATCTTCGGACGGCGGGTGATGAGCGAGCACGAATGCATGACGCGGGTCATGTATTTCGAATCCAACCGTTCGAGCCCCGAGGGCATGCTCGCCGTCGGCACGGTGGTGATGAACCGGGTGGAGAGCAAGCAGTATCCGAACAGCGTCTGCGCCGTCGTCGGCCAGCCGAACCAGTTCGCCCCGGGCGTCCTGACCCGCCGGATGGACCGCGGCAGCCGGCTTGCCGCCGCCATGGCGAGCAAGGTGCTGGACGGCGGGCGCCACCGCTACGTCGGCAACGCCAAGTTCTTCCATACCGCGGGCATGACCTTCCCCTACACCAACATGCACTATCTGGTGGAAGCCGGCGGCAACGTCTTCTACGAAAAGCGCAAGAACTCGCGCCAGAAGAGCGATCCCGCCTTCGTCAATCCGCCCGGGCTGGAGGCGGCCAACCGGGCCGCGCGGGTGATGCTGATGGGTTATCAGACGACGCCGGCCCAGACGATCTACGCCGCGCCCACGGCGCGCCTCGTCAAGTCCGCCCGGCAGGCGCAGCCCGCGGCGATCCCCCTGCCCGGGACGCCCCCGCAAGGCGATGTGGCAAGCCTCGGCGAGCGGCCGGCGCCGCGCGCCGGCGATGCCATGCTGGCGCCGATCAGCATCGACGAGATCATCGCCCAGGGCGGCGGCATCCAGTAGGCCCGCGCCCGGACCGGCGGCGCGGCGCGCCGCCGGCCAGCGGCCGTCAGGCGAAGATCCGTTCGCCGCGCCCGCCGATCTCCCTGAAGCTCGCGAGGACGTGCTGGCCGAGCTTTTCGGCGACCGGCCCCGCCCCCTCCCGGGTCATCAGATAGACGCGGTAGTTCGCGAGGGACGGCAGCCCGCCCGCCATGTCGAGGCGGACGAGATCGCGCGACAGGACGCTGATGGGCAGCGGCGCGATCGCAAGATCGGCGGCGACGGCGGCGATCTGCGCCTGGCAGTTCTTGCTCGTATAGGCGACCCGGTAGGCTAGGCCCGCTCTGTCCAGCGCGTCCAGCGCCGCGGCCCGCCACAGGCAGCCCTGGTCGGCGAGCGCCAGCGGCAGCGGATCGCGCCGCATCGCCGCGCCGTTGCGGTGGCCGACCCAGACCAGCGGCTCGCTATGCGCCTCGACGGACAGGAAGCCCGGATTTTCGTCGGTCGCGACCAGCGCCACGTCGAGCGTGCCCTCGATGCACTGGCGCTTCAGGTCGCCGCTCGATTCCAACCTGACGTCGACGTCCACCTGCGGGTGCGTCGAGGCGAACATCTTCAGGATCGTCGGGATCGCGAAGATCCCGGCATCGTAGGGAGCCCCGAGCGACACCCGGCCCTCGACCGGCGGCGTGCGGAAATAGTCGAGCGCCTCGTCGTTGAGCTTCAGCATGCGGCGGGCGACGCCGAGGAGATATTCGCCGTCGACCGTCAGTTCGACGGCGCGCGTCTCGCGCCTGAACAGCGCCCGCCCCACCGTCTCCTCCAGCCGCTTGACCTGCAGGCTGACCGCCGAGGGCGAGCGGAAGACCCGCTCGGCGGCGCGGCTGAAATTGCCGCTTTCGCAGATCGCGACGAAGGTACGCGCGAGGTCGATGTCGAGATTGGTGACGGTCGGGACGAGCTGGTTCACGGCGGCACAATCCTATTTATGAGCTTTCCTCACGATGTAAGTTAATTCTTTTCGTTAGACTCATCAATCCCGATCGCCCACCTTGTCCGTATCGAAGGACATGGAGGAAGCGATGCTTCAGAATATCTATCTGCCCACCGTCGACGGTCCGTCGCACAGCCGGGACGGCCTGGGACTGCGCGGCTGGCTGCGTTCGTGGACGGCCGAGCGCCGGCACCAGAAGCTGCGCCGCGACGCGATCGCGACGCTGCTGCGGGTCGACGACGACATCCTGCGTGACGTCACCGGCCTCGAACGCCGGCAGGTCGAGGCCGCGGCGCGGCTGCCTCTCTGTATCGACGCGCTCGAGCATCTGCAAAGGCTGCAGCAGCGGCAGATGCGGGGATGAACGGGCCGCGACCCGCGGGCACGAGGGATCCGCTGCGTCCGTCGGACGCGGCGGCTCTCGCCGCTCCGGACGGGAATGTTCCCGGCGCATGGAGGTGGCCGGTGTCGCATCGAAGCCTCGGCACTCCCGCCGCCTGCCGCAAATGCCTTTGCCGAGTTGCAAAGCGAATATTATAAAAATTGTCTCGTCCGTGCGATTCCAAGATGAATGCACGACTTATGTCTTCTGGGTCGATAACTTCTCGTTGTTCTATCAGATTTTTTCTTTGCTGCCGTTGTCCGATCGGGCCGTTCCGGTTGCCGCCGACAGTCGCCAGGACAAACGCAGATTTCGGCGACGGGCAGTACAATCATAGACTTGCATTGGATCACGCCTGAAGTTTTTGCACATTTTTAATCCGTTCTGCCTTATTCGTAGGCGGCGATACATCCAGGAAAATTAGTAAAATCCAATAAAACCAGCGCCGTGCGCATAGCTTTCCCTGCTGATCAGGGCCAGCGGCACGGTTGGCGAAACATGGACCGAATGGAGGAGTGCATGTTCGGTATCAACGGCAAGGCGGCGGCAGCGGCACAAGTCCTCGCGGCGCTCGACAAATCCCTGGCGATCATCGAGTTCAAGCCCGACGGAACGATCGTCACGGCAAACAAGAATTTCTGTGCGGCGCTGGGTTACGACCTGAGCGAGATCGCCGGCAAGCATCATTCGATGTTCGTCGATCCCCAGGAAGTCCAGTCGGCGGCCTATCGCGACTTCTGGACAAAGCTCGCCCGCGGCGAGTTCGATGCCCGCCAGTACAAGCGTTTCGGCAAGGGCGGCAAGGAGATCTGGATCGAGGCGTCCTACAACCCGGTGCTTTCCGGCCGGAGCGTCGTAAGGGTCGTCAAGGTCGCCACGGACATCACCGCCGCCAAGCGCGAGGCGAGCGAGCGGGCCGGCAAGCTCGACGCCCTCTCCCGCGCCCAGGCGACGATCGAATTCTCCCTCGATGGGACGATCCTCACCGCCAACGAGAACTTCTGCAAGGCTCTCGGCTACGCCCTCGACGAGATCAAGGGGCGCCATCATTCGATGTTCGTCGACCCGGCCTATGCTGCCAGCGGCGACTATCGGGAGTTCTGGGCGAAGCTCGGCCGGGGCGAATTCGTCGCGGACGAGTTCAAGCGCCTCGGCAAGGGCGGCAAGGCGGTTCACATCCAGGCCTCGTACAATCCGATCTTCGATCCGAACGGCCGGGTCAGCAAGGTCGTCAAGTTCGCCACCGACGTCACCGGCCGTGTCGAGGCCGTCGGAACCATCGCGAAGGCGCTCGGACGCCTTGCCGACGGCGACGTGTCGCAGGAACTCGATGTCGCCTTCATTCCCAGCCTCGACAGGCTGCGGCAGGACTTCAACGCCTCGGTGGCGGTGCTGCGCGACGCGCTCAACTGCGTGAGCGATACCGCTGCGACGATCGCCGCGGCCACCAGCGAGATCCGCGTCGCCTCCGACGATCTCGCCCGGCGCACCGAACAACAGGCCGCCTCGGTGGAGGAGACGTCGGCGGCGCTCGGCGAACTCACCGACACGGTGCGCGGGTCGGCGGCCCGGGCCGAAGAGGCCGGCGCGCTGGTCGGCAAGACCAAGGCGAGCGCCGAGGCCTCCGGCAAGGTGGTGACGCGGGCCGTCGCAGCGATGAGCGAGATCGAAGCGTCCTCGTCCCAGATCTCGCAGATCATCGGGGTCATCGACGAGATCGCCTTCCAGACCAACCTCCTGGCGCTGAATGCCGGCGTCGAGGCGGCGCGGGCCGGCGAGGCCGGCAAGGGTTTCGCCGTCGTCGCCCAGGAAGTCCGCGCCCTCGCCCAGCGTTCGGCCGAGGCCGCCAAGGAGATCAAGGGGCTGATCCAGAAGTCGTCGTCGCAGGTCGAAGAAGGCGTCAAGCTCGTCGGCGAGACCGGCGCGGCACTGCAGGGCATCGTCTCGGAGGTCCAGTTCATCGACCAGAACGTCCGGGCGATCGTCGAGGCGGCGCGTTCGCAGGCCGTCGGCCTTGCCGAGATCAACAAGGCGGTCGGGTCGATCGACGAGGGCACCCAGCAGAACGCCACGATGGTCGAGGAATCGACGGCGGCCTGCCACAACCTCGTCGAACAGACCCAGGAGCTCGACGCGCTGATCGGCCGCTTCTCCATCGCCCGCAAACGCGACGCCGCGAACGCCCCCCGCAAGCGGCCGGCCGAGTCCCCCGTGCGTAAACTTCAAAGCAACCTGAAGCATGCATATTCGACGGCGGGAAACACTGCGCTCAAGCAGAACGACTGGGAAGACTTCTGATGCTCGCTCAGACTTTGGACATCACCGATCTCGGCGCTGCCGCCATCGAGATCATCGCATTCGAGATCGGCGGCCAGCAGTTCTGCGTCCGCACGACGGCGGTCCGCGAAATCCGGGGGTGGACGAAATCCACCCCCCTGCCCGGCTCCCCGCACGAGGTCATGGGCATGATGAACCTGCGCGGTTCGATCATCCCCATCGTCAACATGGCGTCGAAGCTCGGCATGGCGCCGTCCGAGCCCGACGCCCGCAGCGCGGTGATCGTCGCCGAGGTGCAGAGCGCGGTGATCGGCCTCCTGGTCGACCGGGTGGCCGACATCCTGACGGTCGAGGCCAGCGCCGTCCAGCCGACGCCGGAAATGCGCGGCAGCTTCACCGGCGGCTACGTCACCGGCGTCCTCGCCACCGCCCACGGCATGATCTGCTTCCTCGACCTCGACAAGATGTTCGCCGGCTTCACGATGGACGAGGAAGCCGCCTGAGGCGAGCGGCGCCCCCGGCTTTCCGGCCTCACTGACGGGCACCGCAAGCGACCGCATGCGGTGCTTTTTTCGTGCGGCTCCGGCCCGATCCCGCGCCGCCGCCGGTAGCAACGCCGCCCGGCACAGCCGCGTCAGGCCTGCCTCGGGGTTGCGGATTCGGCGGTTTTCGCAATGGCCACCTTGCCTTGGCCACCGCCGACAACAGCTTTGTGCCGTCTCTCTCGATCCGGACGCACATGGCCGACTTTCTCGCGCAGCATTCCGCCCTCATCGGGCTGGCCATCATCACCCTCGTCTTCATCGCCTTCGCCATCGAGCGCTATCCGCCCGAAGTGGTCGCGGTGGGCGGTGCCGTCGCCTTCCTGCTCTGCGGCTACGTGAAGACCGAGGAGATCGCCTCGGTCTTCTCCAATCCCGCCCCGATCACCATCGCGGCGATGTTCGTCCTGTCGGGCACGCTGGTCCGCACCGGGCTTCTCGACGCGGCGGCGAGCTGGCTGGTCAGCCGGGCGGCGAGCCGACCGGCCGCAGCGCTCGTCGCGACCGCCGCCGGCGTCATCTTCGCCTCCGCCTTCATCAACAACACGCCGGTGGTGATCGTGCTCATCCCGATCGCCATCGAGATCGCCCGGACCCTGAACATCGCCGAGACGAAGCTGCTGATGCCGCTGTCCTTCGTCACCATCCTCGGCGGCACCTGTTCGATGATCGGCACCTCGACCAACCTCCTCGTCGACGGCGTCGCCCGTGGCCAGGGGCTCGAACCCTTCACGATCTTCGAGATCACCCCGGTCGGCATCGTCACGGCGGTGGTCGGGCTCCTCTATCTCGCCCTCGTCGGCTGGCGGCTGCTGCCGTCCCGCGACGGCGTCGGCAGCAAGCTCTCCGACGGCGGCGAGGAGGGCTATTTCACCGAGGTGGTCGTCAGGGAAGGCGCCAATGCCGTCGGCAAGCCGCTCGGCGAGGTCGGCGCGCTGTCGGCCCGCGGCATCAGGCCGGTGGCGGTGCGCCGCGGCGCCGAGACGCTGCGCCGGGACCTTGCCGAGGTGGTGCTGCAGAAGGCCGACCGGATCATCATGTATGCCAGTCCCGAGGAGATCCTGACGCTGCGGGCGAGCGACGGCTTTCGCATCGCCCGCAGCCAGCCGGTGCGCCCCGGCGAGGAGCGGATCGTCGTCGAGGCGACGGTCGCGCCGCACCGGCGCGGCATCGGCCGCGGCGCCTTCGAACTCTCGGGCCTTTCCGGCACCGGGACCTCCGTCCTCGGCGTGCAGCGGCACCGCCACGTGCCGGGGCCGAGCCTGCAGGAAGTCAGGCTGCGCCCCGCCGATCGGCTGCTGCTCGAGGGCCCGGTGGAGGCGATCGCGCGGATCTCCGACGAGAACGACCTCGTCGGCGTCAACGTCTCGGCTGCCCGCCGCTTCCGCCGCGAGAAGGCGCCGCTCGCCATCGCCGCCCTCGCTCTGGTGATTCTCGTCTCGGCCTTCGGCCTCGCCCGCATCCAGACCGCCGCCTTCGTCGCCATCGCCGCGATCCTGCTGCTCCGGGTGATCGACGCCGACGAAGCCTGGCGCACCATCCGCGGCGACCTGCTGATCCTGATCTTCGCCATGCTGGCGATCGGCACCGGCATGGAAAAGGCCGGGACGGCGCAGATGCTCGTCGACGCGTTCACGCCGCTGATCGAGCATGCGCCCTATTTCGTCGTGCTTCTGGTGGTCTACGGCCTGTCGTCCTTCCTCACCGAGATCGTCACCAACAACGCCGTCGCGGTGATCGTGACGCCGATCGCGGTGGCGCTGGCGACGAAGCTCGGGGTCGATCCGCGCGGGCTGGTGGTCGCGGTGATGTTCGGGGCCTCGGCCTCTTTCGCGACGCCGATCGGCTACCAGACCAACACGCTGGTCTATGCGGCGGGCAACTACCGCTTCATCGACTTCATCAAGGTCGGACTGCCGATGAACATCATCGTCGGCATCGCGACGACGATCGCGATCTATTTCTATTACGGCAGCTGACGGCGCACCGGCGCTTCGCCGAAAGCCATGGCTCAGCGGCGGCCCCGCGTCCGTCCCGAGCGGCTGAGCCGGATCGCCGACTGCGCCGCGGCGAGCCGCGCGATCGGCACGCGGAAGGGCGAGCAGGAGACGTAGTCGAGGCCGGTCTCCTCGAAGAAGGCGATCGACGCCGGGTCGCCGCCCTGTTCGCCGCAGACGCCGAGCGAGATGTCGGGCTTGGTGCGCCGCGCCTTCTCGCAGGCGAGCGCGATCATCTCGCCGACGCCGTCGACGTCGACGGTCTGGAACGGGTCGCGGGTGAGGATGCCCTGGCGGACGTAGGTGGACAGGAAGTTCGCCGCGTCGTCGCGCGAGATGCCGTAGACCGTCTGGGTCAGGTCGTTGGTGCCGAAGGAGAAGAACTCCGCCGCCTCGGCGATCGTGTCGGCCCTGATGATCGCCCGCGGCAGCTCGATCATCGTGCCGACGAGATAGTCGATGCGCCGTTCCCGCTCGGCCATGACGTCGCTCGCCACGGCGTCGATCCGGGCCTTGAGGAAGTCGAGTTCGCGCCTGAGGCTGACGAGCGGCACCATGATCTCCGGCACCACCGCCGCGCCGGCCCGCTCGCCGGCTTCGATCGCCGCCTCGAAGATCGCCCGCGCCTGCATCTCGGCGATCTCCGGATAGGAGATCGCGAGGCGGCAGCCGCGATGGCCGAGCATCGGGTTGAACTCCTCGAGCGCCGCGATGCGCTGGCGCACGAACGCCTCGTCGACGGCAAGCTGCAGCGCCGTCTCGGCGATTTCGCTCTCGCTCTTCGGCAGGAATTCGTGCAGCGGCGGATCGAGCAGCCGGATCGTCACCGGCAGCCCGGCCATGATCTCGAACAGCTCGATGAAGTCCGAGCGCTGGATCGGCAGCAGCTTGTCGAGCGCCCGGCGCCGGCCGGTCTCGTCGGAGGCGAGGATCATCTCCCGCATCGCCTGGATGCGGTCGCCCTCGAAGAACATGTGCTCGGTGCGGCAGAGGCCGATGCCCTCGGCCCCGAAGCTGCGGGCGGCGCGGGCCTCGTGCGGCGTCTCGGCATTGGTGCGCACGCCCATGCGCCGGGCCGTGTCGGCAAAGGACATCAGGGTCGCGAAGTCGCCGGTCAGACTCGGCCGGATCAGCGGCACCGCGCCCTCGATCACCTCGCCGGACGAGCCGTCGATGGTGATCCGGTCGCCTTCCCTCAGCACCCGGTCGCCGGCATGCAGGAGCCCGCGCTCGGCATTGATGCGCAGCGAACCGGCGCCGGTCACGCAGGGCTTGCCGATGCCGCGGGCGACCACCGCGGCATGGCTGGTGGTGCCGCCGCGGATGGTCAGAACCCCTTCGGCGACGTGCATGCCGTGGATGTCTTCGGGATGCGTCTCGTTGCGCACCAGGATCACCGGCCGCGATTCCGCCGCCATCGCCTGGGCCCGTTCGGAGGTGAAGGCGATCTCGCCGCTGGCGGCGCCGGGCGACGCCCCCATGCCGCGGGCGAGCACGCTCAGGCCGGCGTCCCGGTCGATCGCCGGATGCAGCAGGAGGTCGAGCGAGGCGGGATCGATGCGCAGGATCGCCTCCTGCGGCTCGATGATGCCGTCGGCGACGAGTTCCACCGCCACGCGCACGGCCTCCGCCGCCTCGCGCCTGGCGCTGCGCGACTGCATGAGGAACAGCTCGCCGTCCCCCACCATGAACTCGACCTCGACGGCGTCGCCGATATGCGCCTCGATGCGCCGCACGTGCCGTGCGAGATCGGCGATGACCGGCGCGAAGGCCGAATTCGCATCCGCCGCGAGGGTCGCGAGATCGACCGGCTCGGGAACCGCGTCGAAGGCCTCGATGCGTCCGCCGGGCGCGAACTCGCCGGTCAGCGCCGCCTTGCCGGTGGAAAGGTCGCGCGACAGCGCCCGCCCGCGGCCGGATTTCTGGTTCCGCTCGTTGAAGATCATGCCGTGGATGGTGACCGCCAGCCCGGCATTTTCGGGGATGGCGTGGAGCATGCGGTGATTGCTCGCCCCGAGGCTCCGCCAGCTCGCAAAGCTCGCCTGCACCACCTCGACCAGCTGCTGCAGCGGCGTCTGCGGCACCACCGCATCGAGCTCGCGCTCGAGGAAATCGTGATAGCGGCCGATCAGCATCCGCCATTCGCTGGCGTTGCGCGGCTCGAGCCGCCAGCCGACGCGATCCTTCTCGCGGTCGGCGAGATCCTCGAACTCGGCGAGGTCCGCGTCGAAGACCAGGGCCGCATAGCTCTCGATGAAGCGGCGATAGCTGCGATAGGCAAAAGCGGTGTCGTGGAGTTCGGACGCGACGATCTCGACCGTCCGGTCGGTCAGCCCGACGTCGAGGACGCTCTCCGCCAGCCCAGGCATCTGCGTTCCGGCGCTGGTGCGCACGGCGAGCAGCAGGGGAAAGTGGTCGCCGCCGAAGCGCCTGCCGGTGACCTCTTCCAGCCACTCGACCGCGGATCTCAGATCGGCCTTCAGCGACTGGGGAAGGTCGCCGCCCGCCCCCTTCATCTCGCGCCAGGCATGGGTCGCGATGGTGAAGCCGGGCGGCACCGGCGCATCCAGCGAGGCGAGCAGCGCGAGATTCGCCCCCTTCAGTCCGAGCGACGCAACGGCGTCCGCCGTGCGCTCGGCATCGCCCTGCCTGAAGGTGTAGATCCGCTTGGGCATCCCTCTGCCATGTGTTTGGACGAGACCTGCGGCCGGTCAGCCGGCCTTTCTGTCACTGGTCTAAAGCATAACCGTGCCGCAGCCAATTGCTGCAATGCAAAAGGCTTAACCGCCGCGCCGTGCCGCGCCCCCCGCATGACGATCGCCGGCGCCGAACGCGAACGGGCCGGAGCGACTGCCCCGGCCCGCGAAGAATGGCGAGATCCGGCCGCAGCCGGGCCGTGGTCACATGTGCTTTTCGATCACCGCGCCCATTTCGGCCGCGCCGAGGGCGCCGGCATATTTGTCGCCGTTGACGAAGAAGGTCGGCGTCGCATTGACGCCGAACTCGTTCTCGCCGGCCTGCTGCACGTCGACGACCTTCTTCTGCAGTTCCTTGTCGTTGAGACAGGCCTTGAACTGGTCCTCGGTCATGCCGGCGAGCCGCGAGATCTTCAGGAGTTCCGCCGAGGCCTGATTCGAATAGGCCCATTGCGGCTGCTGGTCGAAGAGGACGTCGACCATGGCGATGCGCTTGGCGTCGTCGCCGGCGCAGCGCGCCAGCATGAAGGCGGCGAGCGCACGCGGATCGAAGGGGAACTCGCGTATGATCAGCTTCGCCTTGCCGGTGTCGATGTAGTCCTTCTTGATCTGCGGATAGGATTCCTGGTGGAAATCGCGGCAGTGCGAGCAGGTCATCGAGGCGTATTCGACGATGGTCACCGGCGCCTTCGCGTCGCCGATGACGACGTCCGGCAGCGCCTGCTTGGCCATCAGCTTCTCGACGTCGACGTGGCCCTCGGGCTCAGGCAGCTTGACGTCGCCCTTGGCGGCCGTCTCCGCCGGCTTGGCGTCGCCCGCCGCGTCGGAGGAGGACGCCTGGGCGAGGAGCAGCGGCCGGGTGCCGTTCTCCGCGGCATCGGCGAGGCGCGTCGCCTGCGGCACGGCGCCGACGGCGAAAAGCGCCGCCAGCGCGGCGGTCGCGGCAAGGCTGCGGCGCGTCTTCTTCTGCAGGGAGGCCTCGGGTTTCGCGGACTGGACTGTCATTGACGAATGTTCCTCTCGTTGCCGTTGAGCGGCGCTTCGCCGGGGTTTACGAAACAAGCGTGCCTTTTGAAAGGCTGGCTTTTGAAGTTCCCCGCCCGCTTTACGCTCTTGTGTTCGCCGCGACGATTACATTTCGTTCATGGCGCGGCGTGCGCGGCGGTCACCGCGGCGGCAGGCGGGCGAGCGTCGCCTCGGCATAGGCGACCAGCGCCGCCTTCAGCTTCGGATCCTCGATCCGGGCGACCATCGCCGCGATCTTCTCCCTGTCCCCGGCGCCGAGCGTGCGCATTCGCGGGCGCATGTCGCGCTTCGCCCGGGCGACGGGCTTCTGGACGAAGCGGATCTTTGCCACCGCGTGGAACCCGAAGAAACCGTTGACCCGCGACAGGATCTCGCCGGTCTGGTGCTGCAGCCGCAGCGCCGCCTTCGGCTCGGCCGCGACGACGAGGGTCGCCGGCGAAAAGGCGTCGCCCTGGGCCCTGTCCTTCGGCCATTGCAGCTTCTCTGGCAGCGTCGTCTCGGCGAGGCGGTCGCCGACGATGCCGGCCCAGGCCGCGACGAGGCCGGTGGTCATGCCGGCCTTGCGGCGCAGGATCGGGTCCATCAGCTCGCCCGAGACCTCGGCGAGGGGGCGAGCCCCCCTTGGCCGGCGCGGCGCCGGGCGCCGGGTCTCGTCGGATCGTCCGCTCATCGCGACTTGCCTTCGGCCATTTCGGCGGTCGCCGGGCGGCCCGCCTGCATCGGATGGCGCCATCCATAGAACGGCCCCGGCGCGTCCCGCAACTCGGCCGCAACTCGCCCGCAACTCTGGTTGCCCGGCCCCAGGGCCCGCCGCGTCCTGCGGCGCACGGCCACGGGCGCAGTTCGGCGGTTGTAAAGCCTCTGGGAGCATGCGACGAGATCCGGACGCGCCGGCCGGGGCATTCGGCCCGGGCCGCCGCCCCGAAACGCCCGCCTCCGGACCAACTGCCGACCGACCGACCGACAACCGACCGAGCGCCAATCCATGCAGACCGACGGTCCGAAGACGTTTTCCGCCGCGCTGCTCGCCTGGTACGACGTCCATCACCGGGCCCTGCCCTGGCGCGTCTCGCCGCAGGACCGCGCCGCGGGCGTCGCGCCCGATCCCTATCGCGTCTGGCTGTCGGAGATCATGCTGCAGCAGACGACCGTGGCGGTGGTGAAGGCCTATTTCGAAAAGTTCATCCGCCGCTGGCCGGACGTTTCGGCCCTCGCCGCCGCCCCTGAAGGCGAGGTTCTCGCCGCATGGGCGGGGCTCGGCTACTACGCCCGCGCCCGCAACCTCCATGCCTGCGCGAAGACGGTGTCGCGCCTTCATGACGGCCGGTTTCCCGAAACGGCGGCCGCGCTCAAGGCCCTGCCGGGCGTCGGCGACTACACCTCCGCGGCGATCGCGGCGATCGCCTTCGACGAGCCGGCGCCCGTCGTCGACGGCAATGTCGAGCGGGTCGTGACCCGGCTCGAGGCGATCGAGACGGCGCTGCCGCGGGCCAAGCCTCAGATCCGGGCGAAGACGGCCGAGCTGACGCCGCCGAAGCGCCCCGGCGACTTCGCGCAGGCGATGATGGATCTCGGGGCGACGATCTGCACCCCGACCCGGCCGGCCTGCGCCATCTGCCCGGTCCGCCCGTTCTGCACGGCGGCAAGGCGCGCGGATCCCGAGCGCTTCCCGGTGAAGGAGAAGAAGAAGGCCGTCCCGGCGCGCCGCGGCGCGGCCTTCGTCGCGAGGCGCGGCGACGGCGCGGTGTTCCTGCGCCGGCGGCCCGGCACCGGCATGCTCGGTGGCATGAGCGAACCGCCGACCACCGCCTGGTCGGCCCATGCCGACGGGGCGACCGGGGCCGCCGCCGCCCCCTTCCCCGCCGCATGGGCGAAGACCGGCGAGATCGAGCACGGCTTCACGCATTTCCGCCTGACGCTGGAAGTCTGGACCGCCGATCTCGCCGGCGATCCACCGGTCGAGGGCTGGTGGTCGACGCCCGCCGATGTCGCCGGCGAGGCCCTGCCGACCGTCATGCGCAAGGTCCTGAAGGCGGCGGCGGGCAGCGGCTCCTCCACCGGGCATCCCTCTCACAAGACAGGCAACAGCGAGCAGGAACCGTTTCATGACAGCTGAGACACCCAAGCACGTGGTGTTCGACATCGGCCGCGTGCTGATCCACTACGATCCGCATCTCGGGCTCGAGGAAGTCATCCCCGACGAGGCGGAGCGGCGGTTCTTTCTCGCCGAGGTCTGTACGCACGAATGGAATCTCGAGCAGGACCGCGGCCGGCCCTGGGCGGAAGCCGAAGCCGAGGCGATCGCCCGGCATCCGGACCGCGCCGATCAGATCCGCTCGTTCCGCCGCAACTGGTCGAAGATGGTGCCCCATGCCTATGACGACAGCGTCGGCCTGATGCTCGGCCTGATCGAGGCGGGCGTCGACGTCACCATGCTGACGAATTTCGCGCCGGACACCTTCGTCGAGGCCCGCGCGAAGTTTCCGTTTCTCGACCGCCCGCGCGGCGTCACGGTCTCCGGCGAGGTCCGCGAGATCAAGCCGGACCGCGCGATCTACGACCTGCACGTCGAACGCTTCGGTCTCGATCCGTCGGCGAGCCTGTTCATCGACGATTCGCAAAAGAACGTCGACGGCGCCCGCGCCGCCGGCTGGCAGGCGGTCCTCTTCGTGTCCCCCGGCCAGCTCGCCCGGGACCTTTCGGAACGCGGGCTGCCGGTCGCGGCCGGCTGATCGCCGCGTCGCGGTTCGGCGGCGACAGGGTGCCGGCCGTTGCGGCTCAGGATTTCAGCGGGAGATCGTCCTCAGTGGAATTTCCGCCTCGAGCCGCATGCCGGCGGGCGGCCAGGCGACGTCCAGCGTGCCCTCGAGCTGGGTTTCGACGCAGAGGCTGATCAGCCGCGAGCCGAAGCCCTTTTCGGCCGGCGCTCCGGCCAGTTCCGGCCCGCCGGTCTCGACCCAGCGAAACCGCAGCGTCTCGGCGTCGACGCTCCAGCCGATCGCCAGCCTGCCGTCCTCGCCGGAGAGGGCCCCGTATTTGGCGGCGTTGGTGGCCAGCTCGTGGAGCAGAAGCGCTACATAGGTGATCGAATTGACGCCGAGGCGCAGCGGCTCGCCGTCGATGGTAAGCCGATCGCCGCCGGGCTTGCGGAACGGCTCCACCAGGATCCGCACGAGCTCCGAAAAGACGATGTCCTGATAGTCCTTCTCGCAGTCTCCCGAGGTGACGGGCCGGATGAGGTCGTGGGCGCGGGCGAGCGAGAACAGCCTTCCCTGCAGCGCCTCGGCCATCCGGGCCGGGTCGCTGGCACTGCGCGCCGTCATCGAGATCATGCCGCGCACGATGGCGAAGAGGTTCTTGATGCGGTGGTGGAGTTCGCGCACCAGGAGGTGGCGGGCTTCCAGCGTCCGCTGGCGGGCCGTGGCGTCGCTGAAGAACAGCGTCGTCGCCTCGTCGCCGGGCACCAGCCTCGCCTCCAGCCAGCGCCCCATGTCGCCGCAGTGCACGAGGCCCTCATTGCCGGCGCCCGTCATGCGGACCGCCTCCACCATTGCGACGAACCTGTCGTCGTCGCCGACGGGAAACACGTCCCACAGCCTTTGCCCGGCGAGCGGACCGTCGGCACCGAGCAGCGCATGGGCGCCCCGATTGGCGTAGCCGACGACGAGGTCGGGGCCGAACGTCATGACGCCGTCGCCGGTCTTTTCGAGAACCAGCGCCAGCCGGGCACGGTCGGCATCCGCCTTCTCCTGCAGCTGCCGGCGCCTCTCCACCTCGATCCGCAGGCGGATCTCGCTCTCGACGCCCTTGGCGATCGCCTGCAGCGTCGCGATCTCGTCGACGGTCCAGCTCCGCGGCACAGAGTCGATGGCACAGAAGGAGCCGAGGACATGGCCGTCGGACGTCACCACCGGCACGCCGATATAGGCGATCACGCCGAGATCGCGGATGGCGGCATTCTCCGCGACCAGCGGGTGCGCCCTCGCGTCCTCGACGACCAGCATCCTGCGGGTCGCGACGACGTGCTGGCAGAAGGAATGGGTCAGCGGCGTCTCGCGCAGGCTCGCCGTGGGTTCCGGCAGGCCGGCCTGCGCCTTGAAGAACTGGCGGTCGCGGTCGACGAGCGAAAGCAGCGCGACCTTGGTGCCGAGGAGCCGCGTCGCCAGCTGAACGCCGCGGTCGAATACCTCCTCGGCCTCGGAATCGAGAAGCTGGCTGCTCCTGAGAAGGCCGAGCCGCTCCGGATCCGTCAACGGGCTCTCGATGGTGGATTCGAATTCGGATGTCTGGACGCAGTCCCGCATCAAGCGAACTTTCGTAGTGTTCTTCAGGCGACATCTCGCCGCTGGCGCAGGAAAGCTCCGGTCCCCGCGGGGATGTCGGAATTGCCTGCCAGTCATGTATTGCCGACGCGTCGCGCCTTCCCCTATGACGAAATAGGGCCGCTCGACGGCCGCAGTGCGTCCGAGTTAGCCGGTTTCCGATCGCGGGCAACTGCCGATGCAGGAGATTTCCGAGACATGGTCAAGTCGACAATTTTATGAACACCCGATCCACCGAGCTTAAGGCGTCGCCGCTTGCGCGAATCGAGAGCGGGCTTCCGAGCCTGGACGGCATCCTCGGCGGCGGCTTCGTCGAAGGCGCCTGCTACATCCTCCAGGGCTCGCCCGGCACCGGCAAGACCATCCTCGCCAACCAGATCTGCTTCGCACAGGCGGAACGGGGGGCGAAGGCCCTCTACATGACCCTGCTCTCCGAGAGCTTCTCGCAGATGTTCGGGTTCCTGGCCTCGCTCGACTTCTTCGACCTGACGAAGGTCCCGGCATTCATCTACTACGCCAGCGTCTATTCGACCCTCAAGAACGAGGGGCTCGGCAAGCTGCTGCACCTCATCGTCCACGAGGTGCGCGAGCGGCGCCCCAAGGTGCTGGTGTTCGACGGCATCTTCACCATCGACGAGTTCTTCGAGCGGGAAGCCGGTGAAAACCAGTTCCGACGCTTCCTCAACGAGCTGAGCGCGCTTGCCGCCCAGAACCGTCTGACCATCATCCTGATCACCAATTCCGACCGGCGTCCCTCCTCGCCGGAATACACCATGGTCGACGGCTGGATCGAGCTGATCGACGATCTCGCGCCCGATCAGCCGCGCCGTTACCTCACCGTCCACAAGCATCGCGGCGGGCCGATCCTGCGCGGCCGGCACGAATACCGCATCGCCGCGCCTGGCCTCCTCGTCTATCCCCGAATCGAGACGCGGGCAGTGCCCCGCGCGCTCGCCGAGGCGCCCTCCGGCCGCCTGACCAGCGGCATCGCCAGCCTCGACGCGATGATGGCCGGCGGCGTGCCGACGCGCTCGACCACCGCGGTGATCGGGCCGACCGGAAGCGGCAAGACGACGGTGGGCCTGCATTTCCTCGCCGCCGCGTGCGAGGCCGAGCCGGCCCTGTTCTTCGGCTTCTACGAGCCGCCGGCAAGGCTGATGCAGAAGGCCGAGGGTCTCGGCCTGGCGCTCGGCGAAAAGGTCGCGGCCGGGACCGCGCGGCTGATCTGGCAGCCGCCGGGCGAACGGCTCATCGACGAAATCGGCGAGAGCATCCTTCATGCGGTCGAGGCGTCGTCGGCGAAGCGCATCGTCATCGACGGCCTCGCCGAGACCTGCCGGCCGCTCGCCGACGAACAACGGCTGCGAAGCTTCCTGCGCTGTCTCAACGGGCAACTGCTCGGCCGCGGCGCCACCGTCTTCTACACATACGAGGTGCCGCGCCTGTTCTTCCCCGACGAGCTGGTCTCCGGCCGGTTCTCGGGACTTGTCGACAATACGCTGCTCTTGCACTATGCCCTCTCGGGTGAAACGGTGGAGCGTCGGGCCACCCTCCTGAAGGTGCGCGACAGCGACTTCGACCATCGCGGTCGAAGCTTCGCGATCGGCGACCGGGGGCTGGTGCTCGACACGACCGCCGACAGGACGGAAGCCGTCGGTTCCGCGGGGTCGCTCGACCGGCGGCCGACGTTCGGAGGCGGCGAGTGATGGCACGCATCCTTGTCGTCGAAGACGAGGCCATGCTGTTGATGCTGGCCTCGATCGCGCTGGAGGACCACGGCTACGAGGTCCTCACCGCGGCGAACGGCCGCAAGGGTCTCGAAATCGTCCGTCACGAGCGGATCGACGTCATCGTCACCGACTTCATGATGCCGGAGATGGACGGCATCGCCATGCTCACCGCCCTGCGTGCCGAAGGCTGCCCGATCCCTGCGATCATGACGACGGCGATTCCGCGCAACCAGCTGCCGACGGCGGGCCAGGGCCTTTTCGACCTCTATGTCGGCAAGCCCTACAACGAGGATCTTCTCGCCGGCTCGATCGGCGAGATGCTGGAGCGCGCGCCGACGGGGTGACCTCCCCTCGCCCACGCCGGCCCTGATCGCCGGGTCGCACGCCCCGATCCCTTCGCTTCAGGGTCGACCATTCGCCCACCGCCTTTCGTCCCCCTTGATAAGGGCGGCATCAAAGCGGCTATAAGGAGGCTTCGGGAGGCGTCGGATCGGGGAGGACGAGATGACGAGCCGCTATGGTGAGGTCCTGCAACGCTGGCGGGAGGATCCCGCCCGGTTCTGGCTGGAGGCAGCCGGGGCGATCGACTGGACGAAGCCGCCGCAGATCGCCTTCGATCCGTCCGCCGGGATCTACGGCCGCTGGTTCCCCGACGGCGAACTCAACACCTGCCACAACGCCGTCGACCGGCACGTCGCCGCCGGCCATGGCGAGCGGGTGGCGATCATCTACGATTCGCCGGTCACCGGCACGATACGGCGCTTCACCTATGGCGAGCTCCTGAGGGAGGTGCAGGCGCTCGCCCTGACGCTGACCGGGCTCGGCGTCGGCAAGGGCGACCGGGTGATCGTCTACATGCCGATGATCCCCGAGGCGGTGTTCGCCATGCTCGCCTGCGCGCGCATCGGCGCGATCCATTCGGTGGTGTTCGGCGGCTTCGCGTCCAAGGAACTTGCCGCCCGCATCGACGATGCCGCGCCGAAGCTGATCCTGTCGGCGAGCTGCGGCATCGAGCCGGCCCGCAAGGTCGAGTACAAGCCGCTGCTCGACAAGGCGATCGAGCTCGCCCGCCACAAGCCGGACGCCGTCCTCCTGAAGCAGCGGCCGGAGCTTCGCGCCAGCCTGATCGAGGGGCGCGACCACGACTGGGATACCACCCGCGACGCGGCCATGGCGCGGCTCGACGCCGGCGCACCGAGCCCCTGCGTCCCGGTGCGGGCCACCGACCCGCTCTACGTCATCTACACCTCCGGCTCGACCGGCAAGCCGAAGGGCGTGGTGCGCGACAACGGCGGCAATGCCGTCGCGCTCAGCTGGTCGCTGAAGAACATCTTCGCCACCGGGGCCGGCGACACCTTCTTCTGCGCCTCCGACGTCGGCTGGGTCGTCGGTCACTGCTACATCGTCTACGCCCCGCTGATCTGCGGGGCGACGTCGATCCTCTTCGAGGGCAAGCCGATCGGAACGCCCGATGCCGGCACCTACTGGCGCGTCGTCGCCGAGCACGGCGCCAAGGTCCTGTTCACCGCGCCGACGGCGATCCGCGGCATCCGCAAGGAGGATCCGGACGGGACGTTGGCGAAGCGCCACGACCTTTCGGCCTTTGAGGCGCTGTTCCTCGCCGGCGAGCGTGCCGACCCGGAAACGATAATCTGGGCCGAAAAGGCGCTCGACCGGCCGGTGATCGATCACTGGTGGCAGACCGAATCCGGCTGGCCGATGGTCGCCAACCCGCTCGGCCTCGGCCTTCTGCCGGTCAAGCGCGGCAGCCCGACCGTCCCGATGCCGGGCTTCGACCTTGCGATCCTCGACCCGGCGGGCCAGCCGGTCGAGGCCGGCCGCATGGGGGCGATCGCGATCCGCCTGCCGCTGCCGCCCGGCGCGCTGCCGACGCTCTGGAACGCCGACGAACGGTTCCGCGAGAGCTATCTCACCGAATTTCCCGGCTATTACTCGACCTCCGACGCCGGCTTCCTCGACGAGGACGGCTATCTCTACGTGATGGGCCGGACCGACGACGTCATCAACGTCGCCGGCCACCGCCTCTCCACCGGCGAGATGGAGGAGGCCGTGGGAAGCCATCCGGCCGTCGCCGAATGCGCCGTGATCGGCATGGCCGACGATCTGAAGGGCGAGATCCCCTGCGGCTTCGTCGTCCTGAAGAAGGGTTCGCAGATCGACCGTGCCGCGATCGAGGCCGAGCTGATCGCCATCGTGCGCGAGGCGATCGGTCCGGTCGCCGCCTTCCGCAAGGTGCTGGTGGTCGACCGGCTGCCGAAGACCCGCTCCGGCAAGATCCTGCGCCGCACGATCAAAGCAATCGTCGACGACAAATCGTTCGAGACGCCGGCGACCATCGAGGACCCGGCGGCGATCGACGAGATCAAGGCGATCGTCGCGAACGGAGGGCGCTAAGGGTCCGATTTCGACATTTGGTCCCGTCTTGTGGAGACGCCCAGAAAATGTCGGACCGAAAAGACCATCAGTCGAGCTGACGATCCCCACGAATTTTTTGAATTCGACTTTGATACGATGCGTCTCTCGATCAGGACTCAAATGTGGAAATTCAATCCATGAGCTGCAAAACCGTGGAGAAGCTCCGTCGCCTTTGCTAGAATGGCGCCAGCGGCGACGTCGCTGCTCCACCATTCGAGCAAGCCGCAGAACAGGTCATGTCCCCTACTGTCAGCGACCCTACCGTCGATGAACTTGCCGAAGAGGTCCGTCGGGCGACGAACGCCGAAAACACGACGGAGGCCATCAAGCTGGCGCTCAGGCATGAACTTGAACGCCTCCGGCGGCGGGGTTCTTTCGAGGAGCGAAACGCCGCGGTCATGGCAATGGCCGATGCTCTTGGCGCCAGCGACCCACAATTCGATTTGAAGTCTTTCAGCGATGCCATGTGGGGCGGTCGCTGATGCTTCTCGATGCCTCGGCCATCGTCGCACTTTTGGCGCGGGAGGCCGGGGCGGACGAGATCCGGCAGAGACTGAGCGAGGCGGTGTCGCCTCTCTACGTCTGCTCGATCACCATCTTCGAAGCAACTCTTGCGCTCGCCCGCGCTAAGACTCGCGTTCGACAAACAGGGCGGAGCAGGCCGACGCAGGCAGACATCCGTCGAGCATTGCGTGTCGTACTGGCCTTCCTCGATGCCAACGAAATCCGCGAAAAAGCGGTGGACGCTGCAATCGTCGCCGAGGCGGTCGAGGCTGCCGCAGTCTATGGCAAGGCCGTCGGACATGCTGCGGACCTCAATTTCGGCGACTGCATGGTCTACGCCGCGGCAAAAGCTCTCGATGTTCCGCTGCTTTACATCGGCAACGACTTCGCCAAGACCGATCTGGCGTGACGAGAGCCGCCATCGGCCTTCGAGAGATCACCCTTCGGCAGCTCTTCTCAATCCGTTCGAATTTGCCCTTCCACGCTGATCCCGCCATCCTTGCCCAGCCTGATCACCACGATCTCGCCCGACGCGGGATAGACGCCGGTGAGGGCCGTGATGTTGACCTGATGGCTGACCATCGCGGCCTTTCGGCCGGCCGCGTCGAATTCGGCGATCCGCTGCTTCAGCGCCTCGGTCTGCTCGGCCCGGTCGCCCCGCCCCGCGAAGAACGAATTCAGCGCCGGTTCGTCCTTGACCGGTCGAAACCCAAGCCGTTCCGCCGTATCGCGTGCCCGGCACCACTGGCTGGTGAGGACGACGTCGATCGCCACGCCGTTCTCGACCAGCTTCCGGCCGATGCGCTCCGCCTGTTGGCGCCCAGCCTCCGACAGGTTGCGCTGGGTCGAACAGTCGCCGAGGGTGACATCGGCCGGGTCGCCGGTGCCGGGCGCGACGGCGTGGCGCATCAGGAGATGGGTGCCCCCGGCCCGGGCGGCGTCCCAGGCGTCCCGTGCCGCCGCAGGCGCGGCCATGAGGGCCGCAACGACCGCCGCTATGGCAATCCTCCCGGTCCGACGCTTTATCATCGAAACCCTCCGTCGCATGCGGTCAGGCGCTGCCGCATGGTGCAAGTCGCGCAGCGCGCCGTGATGGCCAGCGATTTGCCGCCAACGATCGCGTGAACCCGCGCGTGATCGCCCTTCCTCTTCGCGTCGTGGCGCCCGTCAAGACCGGTTCCGCTTGCGATCTTTTCACGCTAGAAGCCCGACGATCCCATCTACGACGCCTGCGGAGCGCGCCATGAGCCAATCCCCCGACAGCGACACCGGCGAGACCAGAGCCCGGGTGCTCGCCGAAGCGCTGCCCTTCATGCAGGCCTACGAGAACAAGACCGTCGTCGTGAAATATGGCGGTCACGCCATGGGCAATGCCGAACTCGGCCAGGCCTTCGCCCGCGACATCGCGCTTCTGAAGCAGTCCGGCGTCAACCCGATCGTCGTCCATGGCGGCGGCCCGCAGATCGGCAGGATGCTTTCGCAGATGGGCATCGAATCGCGCTTCGAGGGTGGCCTCCGGGTGACCGACGAGGAGACGGTGAAGATCGTCGAGATGGTCCTCGCCGGCTCGATCAACAAGGAGATCGTCGCGCTGATCAATGCCGAGGGCGAATGGGCGATCGGGCTCTGCGGCAAGGACGGCAACATGGTCTTTGCCGAAAAGGCTAGGAAGACCGTGGTCGACCCGGACTCCCACATCGAGCGGGTGCTCGATCTCGGCTATGTCGGCGAGCCGGTCGAGGTCGACCGCACGCTGCTCGACCTTCTCGCCCGTTCGGAGATGATCCCGGTCATCGCCCCGGTCGCCCCGGGGCGCGACGGCGCCACCTACAACATCAATGCCGACACCTTCGCCGGCGCGATCGCCGGGGCGCTGGAGGCCTCGCGCCTGCTCTTCCTCACCGACGTTCCCGGCGTCCTCGACAGACAGGGGGAGCTGATCAAGGAACTGTCGGCTGCCGAAGCGAAGAACCTGATCCGCAACGGCACGATCTCAGGCGGCATGATTCCCAAGGTCGAGACCTGCATCGAGGCGATCGAGCGCGGCGTCGAGGGCGTCGTCATCCTCAACGGCAAGACCCGCCATTCGGTGCTTCTGGAACTTTTGACCGAGCACGGCGCCGGCACGCTGATCGTCAGGTGAGCCGGGGCGGCCGTGCGCGTAATTCGCCGGAAGGATGTTTTGGGATAACTGGTCGGAGCGAGAGGATTCGAACCTCCGACCCCCTGAACCCCATTCAGGTGCGCTACCAGGCTGCGCTACGCTCCGACGCCCCAAGCTCCTAGAGAAGGCGGCGGGACGACGCAAGCCCCGATCAGGCGGGCTCCGTCGAAAAGTCCGACCCGCCGCGCGCAAGTTTCACCCCCCTCACCCGCTCGCCCGAATCAGGGGCGAGCCGATGCGTTCGATATCCCAGCGCCGCGCCCAGGGCGCCTTGATGTCGACGATGCGGCGCATGTCAAAGATGTAGCGCCGCTCCACCGCCTCCTCGACGGCGGTAAAGTCGAAGGTGCGGAATTCGCCCCATTCGGTCGCGACGAGGACGGCGCTGGCGCCCTCGCATGCCGCCGCGATCGTCTCGCACTGGCGGTAGCCGCGATGCTTGACGGTAAGCTTTGCCACCGGGTCGTAGCTGCGGACCGCCGCCCCCTCTTCGAGCAGCGCATGGACGATTTCGACCGCCGGGCTGTCGCGCACGTCGTCGGTGTCGGCCTTGAAGGCGAGGCCGAGCACCGCGACGCGCTTGCCCGACAGCTTGTCGCCCATCGCCGCCTCGATCCGCTTCAGAATGTGGAAGCGGCGCGAGTCGTTGATCCTGATCACCGTCTCGACGATCTGCTGCTGCACGCCGTGGCGGCGGCCGATGGTGGCGAGCGCCAGCGTGTCCTTCGGAAAGCACGAGCCGCCATAGCCAGGGCCGGCCTTCAAAAACTGCGGGCCGATGCGGCTGTCGAGCCCGATGCCCCGCGCCACCTCGTCGATGTCGCCGCCCACCGTCTCGACGAGGTCGGAGATCTCGTTGATGAAGGTGACCTTGGTGGCGAGGAAGGCGTTGGCGGCGTATTTGATCGTCTCGCTGGTGAACGTGTCGCTTTCGATCACCGGCACGCCGCGCTCCTCGAAGCCGGCATAGCTTTTGCGCACCCGCTCACGGGCCGGCCTGCTCGCCCCGCCGATGACGATGCGCTCGGGGTTGAAGAAGTCGTGGAGCGCCGTTCCCTCGCGCAGGAATTCCGGATTGGATACGATCGCCAGGAGCTTTTCCGGGTGGTCTCGGTCGAGGCGCGCCTGAAGGGCCGCGCAGGTGCCGATCGGCACCGTCGACTTGACGGTGATGACCGCCTCGGGCGGGGCGACGGCGGCAATACCCGAGACGGCCGCTTCCAGATAATCGAGCCGGGCGTTGCCCGTCCGCTCGCTGGTTGGCGTTCCGACGGCGACGAAATAAAGCGGGGCGGCGGCGGCCTCGGCGATGTCGGTCGAAAAGCCGATCAGCCCGCGGTCGATCGCCTGGCGCAGCGCCTCTTCGAGCCCCGCCTCGAAAATCGGCGGCACGCCGCGCCGCAGCATGTCGATCTTGGCCGGATCGAGATCGACGCATGTCACCTTCAGCCCGAAGCTCGCCAGCCCCACCGCCTGGATCAGCCCGACATAGCCGACCCCGACCACACAGATTTCGTCTGTCTTCACGGTTTTCTTCCCCTCATCAACCCTTGCGCCGCGATACGCCGCTCGTCCCGACAGTCAAGCGGGAACGGACGAGGAGGTGACAGACGAGGCCGACGCGTGGCAAAGTTGCCACGCCGGAGCCCGTGCCGGCACCGCGCGACCAAAGGAGGTCAGCGCGGCGTCGAACGGTCCATCAGGCGAAGTGCTTCGACAGCTTCAGCCCCTGCGCCTGGTAGTTCGAGGCGAGGTCGGCGCCGTAGAGCCGGTCCGGCCGCCCGGCCATCCGCTCGTAGACCAGCCGGCCGACGATCTGTCCGTCCTCGAGGATGAAGGGCACGTCGTGGCTCCTGACCTCGAGCACCGCCCGGCTGCCCGTGCCACCGGCGGCCGAATGGCCGAAGCCCGGATCGAAGAAGCCGGCATAGTGGACGCGGAACTCGCCGACCAGCGGGTCGAAGGGCGTCATCTCCGCCGCGTGGTCCGGCGGCACGTGCACCGCCTCCTTCGACACGAGGATGTAGAATTCGTCCGGATCGAGCACCAGTTCGCCGGCCGCGCCGCGCCGGATCGGCTCCCAGTATTCGGCGACGGCATAGGCGCCGCGCCGGTCGACGTCGATAAGGCCGGTGTGGCGCTTGCCGCGATAGCCGACGAGGCTGCCCGGGGCGCCGGCAAGGTCGATCGAGACGGCGATGCCCGCCTCGGAAATGTTGGCGGCATCGGCGCTGGTCAGCTGCATGCGCGCGTGCAGCGCCGCGAGCTCGGCGGCCGAGAGCATCGGCTCGCCGCCGCGGAAGCGGATCTGCGACAGCCGCGAGCCCTCGCGCACCAGGATCGGGAAGGTGCGCGGCGAGATTTCCAGATAGAGCGGGCCGCGATAGCCGGCCGGCAGCTTGTCGAACTCCTGGGCGTTGTCGGCGAGGACGCGAGTGAAGATGTCGAGCCGGCCGGTCGAGGATTTCGGGTTGGCCGTCGCCCGCACGGTCTTTGGCAGGGCGAGGCGCTCCATCAGCGGCACGACGTAGACGCAGCCGGTCTCGAGCACCGCCCCCTTTTCCAGGCCGAACTCGTGCAGCGAAAAGCGCTGGAGCTTCTCGGCGACCGAATGGCGGCCGCCCGGCAGGAAGCTGGCGCGGACCCGATAGGCCACCGGCCCGAGGCGCAGGTCGAGCGAGGCGGGCTGGATCTGGTCCGCCTCGCGCGCGCGCGAAGCTGAGACGGCACCGGTTTCGAACAGCGCCGCGATCGACCGATCCGGCAAGATTCCGCTCACGCTCGCGTCCAACTTCGCGCCGTCCTTCCCGTCCGCGAGTGCCGCGCCCTTGCGGCGCGCCCCGAGATTGCGATGGATTGACGCCTAACCCCATCGGAGCTATTTGCAAAGCCGTCGTGGTGATTTGGCCGGCCGGCTTGCAGCCACGTAAAACAACTCGCTAAAGGGCCGATCCGAAGACCAAGGCGTTTTCGAAGACCGGCGTTGCGGGATCGCAAGGGCCGGTTTTTTGTTGTCCGGAGACGAGAGATGCCCCAGCCGACCGACCAGACCCGAAACTTCAAGCCCGCGACGCTGATGGTCCACGGCGGCACGACGCGTTCCGGCTTCGGCGAGACCTCCGAAGCGCTCTTCCTGACCCAGGGCTTCGTCTATGAGACGGCCGAGGCCGCAGAGGCGCGCTTCAAGGGCGAGGAGCCCGGCTTCATCTATTCACGCTACGCCAATCCGACGACGCGCATGTTCGAGGAGCGGATGATGGCGCTGGAAGGCGCCGGCGACGCCCGCGGCACCGCCTCCGGCATGGCGGCGGTGGCGGCGGCGATCCAATGCCAGGTCAAGGCCGGCGACCACGTCGTCGCGGCGCGGGCGCTGTTCGGCTCCTGCCGCTACGTGGTCGAGACGGTGATGGCCCGCATGGGCGTCGACTGCACCCTCGTCGACGGCCGCAACCTCGACGAATGGCAGAAGGCGGTGCGGCCGAACACCCGCGTCTTCTTCATGGAGACGCCCACCAACCCGACGCTTGAGGTGATCGACATCGCCGCCGTCGCCGCGATCGCCCACGCAGCCGGCGCGACGCTCGTCGTCGACAACGTCTTCGCGACGCCGATCCACCAGAAGCCGCTCGCCCTCGGCGCCGACGTCGTCGTCTATTCGGCGACGAAGCACATCGACGGCCAGGGTCGCTGCCTCGGCGGCATCATCCTCTCCTCGAAGGACTGGATCGACGAGAATCTCCACGACTACTACCGCCACACCGGCCCGGCCCTGTCGCCCTTCAACGCCTGGACGCTGCTGAAGGGGCTCGAGACCCTGCCGCTGCGGGTCGCCCAGCAGACCCGCTCGGCGGCGACCGTTGCGGACCGGCTGGCGGAGAGCCCCAAGATTTCGCGCGTCCTCTATCCGGGGCGCGAGGACCATCCGGATTTCGCCGTCGCGCGGCGCCAGATGGCGGCCGGCTCGACCCTCGTCGCCTTCGACGTCGCGGGCGGCAAGGAAGCGGCCTTCCGCTTCCTCAACGCGCTGAGGATCATCCTGATCTCCAACAATCTCGGCGACGCCAAGAGCCTGGTGACGCATCCGGCGACGACCACCCACAAGAACCTTTCCGCCGAGGCGCGGGCCGAGCTCGGGATCGACGACGGTCTGGTGCGCCTGTCGCTCGGGCTCGAAGACGTCGAGGATCTGTGGGACGACATCGAGGGGGCGCTCAATTCGATTTAATCGAGCGTTGCATTTTGTCCGTAAGTGCACGTACTGTGCCTTTTTCCCAGCGGGAACAATCTGGGTCGGAATAGGAGTCCCGACAAACATGTCGGTTCGGATTTTTTGAACAAATTAAGTGGCCAACATTTTATGGAGCAGTACAATGCTGTTGTGTAGAATTGCCTTTCTGATTTCTTTTTTCTTTACGTTCACGGCTTTTTCCCAAGAAAATCCTCCTGCACTCTCATCCCCACAGCCTTTTAATAGCATGCCGGTTGACAAAGACGCCATTGAAATCTCAAGTCAAAGACAACAAATACTACGGGAGGCAGAGAATTTATTTTGGTCGAGATATCTCGATATATTCTTATCACTTCTTGCGGTTTTAGCCACCATTATCGCTGGTTTTGGTATAGCCGTGTACATTGGAGTCCGGAAAACCTTGATGCAAGTAATTGATCAGATAGTAAGGCACCGAACTGAGCTTTCTGTTGCAAGATCAATCGGGCTCACTTATAATGAATTTTCATTCATGTGGTGGTCGATGTATCGGCGTTCATTTGAGAAATTTCTCAACGGAGAGAATTTGTCGCCGCAAGAATTGGAGGTGTGTAGTCTGTCAATTGAAAACGCGATGACAGCGGCCGGACGCGGTCTTGAGCAGATCGAGTTAGTTTTTGAAAAAATCGATCACGCTGAGAAGTCCGACAAGGCACTGCACAAAACATATATCTACCTCTTAAATCAGTACATATATAATACATCTGCAATCTCAATCATTGAGAATCGGCAAATGTCAGAAGCATTTATAAAAGAAATAATACGAGATCTTGAAAAACTTGACAGTATTTCTGTAAATAAAAATGCATTGACTCCAGACTTTCTATGGTATGAAGTGTACGAAACGATTTCGTTCGTGAAGTTTTATCTCGGCCGAATGATAAACGACCCTGTTTTGCAGAGTGAGGGTAGACGAATTTTGATCGATTTGGCGCAAGGGCGCAGACCAAGTCGACACTTGGTGGTGCCACCCAAAGAATGGCGAGAGACAATTTTAAGCGAACATGGCCACAGAAATCGAATGAATATTCAGGATGTTGTCATTTAGCTGAGAATTCTGCGATACGTTAATAGCGGAGATTAACTGAATGTTTACCCGAACGTACTCACCGCCAGCCACACCCTTGCCCCGAACGTCCAGGCGGTCATCGCCGCAAAGCCGTAGGCGATCGCCGGAAACCACGCCGGAAACAGGCAGAACAGACAGAAGGCGATGATCGTCTCGCTGGCCTCCGCGAGACCGGTCGAGAAGAAGAACGCCTTCGGCCCCCTGGCCGTCGTCGCGATCTTCCGCTTCTCCGCAAGGATCGCATAGGCGAGGAAGCTGGCGCCGTTGGCATAGAAGGTCAGCAGCAGGACGGCGGCCGGAAGAGCGTTTCGCGTCGGATCGAGCAGCGCGAAGCCGAGCGGGATCGCGCCGTAGAAGACGAAATCGAAGGTGATGTCGAGATAGCCGCCGAGATCGGTGGGCCGGGTCATCTTGGCGATCGCCCCGTCGAGCCCGTCGCACAGCCTGGACAAAAGGATCAGCACCAGTCCCGCCGGCGGGCTGCCGAGCGCGATGGCGGCGGCGGCGGCGAGGCCGATGGCGAGGCCCGCGACGGTGACGGCATCGGCCCCGACGCCGCGCGACGCCAGAACCGCCGCCAGCCTCTCGACCGGCGGATCGATCCGTCGCCTCAGCACTGCGTCGAGCACACCCGCCCCTTTCGTCCTCAGATGTCGGGACGATCTTCGCGCCCGGGCGAAAAACGTTACAGCTTGCCGAGCCGTTGCAGGATGTCGCGCGCCTTGTCGTCGCCCTGCTCGGCTGCCTTCCTGTACCAGCGGACCGCCTCCGTCTGGTCCTTGGCGACGCCGTCGCCTGTCAGGAAGATGTTGCCGAGGTAATATTGCGCCGGCGCGTAGCCCTGGTCGGCGGCAAGGCGCAGGAAGCGCAGTCCCTCGGCATCGTTCTTCGGCGCGTCGCCGCCGGCCTTGAACATGTAGCCGAGCGCGTACTGGGCCAGCGAATAGCCCTTGGCCGCCGAGCGCCGGTACCAGCGCTCCGCCTGCTTGGGATCCTTCGGCACGCCGTCGCCCGTCGCGTACATCAGCCCGAGCTGGTACTGCGCGGTGGTGTCCTCCTGCTCCGCCGCCAGACGGAACAGCCGCAGCGCCTCCACGTCGTTCTTCGGTACGCCCGCGCCGGTGTGATAGAGCAGGCCGAGGCCGTATTGCGCGTTGGAATAGCCCTGGTCGACGGCCAATTTGTACCAGCGGGCCGCGGCCGCCTCGTCCTTCGGTACGCCGGTGCCGTAGGCGAGCATCAGCCCGAGATTGGACTGCGCGGCGGGATAGCCCTGCTCGGCCGCCCGCCGGTACCAGTCGGCCGCCGCCGCGCCGTCCTGCGGCACGCCCGTGCCGTTGGCGTAGAAGATCGCCAGATTGTACTGGGCTTCAACATAACCCCGGTCGGCGGCCAGCCGGTACCAGCGGGCGGCCTCGTCGTTGTCGGTCCCGACGCCCCGGCCGTAGGCATATGACAGGCCGAGACTGTATTCGCCGAAGGCGTTTTGCTGCTCGGCCGCCTTGCGGAACATGGCGACCGCCTCCTGGTCGCGGCCCGCCCGCTGCAGGCTGCGCCCGAGCATCGATTCCACCCGGGCGTCGCCCGGCGCGAGGTCGAGCGCCTTCTGGCAGGCCGGAATCGCCCGCGACGCGTCGATCTGGTCGTTGCCGACGCCCGCGACGCCGGCCGGCCTGGCAGCGTCGAAGGGGCTTGCCGCGACTTCGGCGCAGGCCCGGAAGGCGGCTTCGGCCGCCGCCGTCAGAACCGGCGCCTCCGGCTGCTGCTTCGGCTGAGGCCGCTGCTCCTCAGGCTGCGGCGTCGGCCGTTCCACCGGCCCGGGCGACCGGCCGCCGCGGTCGAGGCCGAAGCGCGTGATCTCGTCCCTGTCGAAAATGTGCATCTGGTCGGCGGGCGTCGCCAGCATGATGGCGAGGATCTCGGGATTGGTGTCGGCCTTCTGCAGGAACCGTGCGACCCGCGACAGGGCGGCCTGGGCGAAGGCGAAATCGCCCGAATCCGTCGAGGCGACCTGATGCACGCCGAGCCGGCCCTCGACCTCCCGCTCCCGTCCGGCGAGGAACAGGAAGGCGCAGGCCGACAGACAGACGGAATTCTGCGGAATGACGGTCTTGAAGTCGGACTGGAGCAGCCTGTCGGCGATCCCGAGGGCGATGATCAAATTGCCGCCGGGACTGTCGAGCATCAGGGTGCGGGCGTTCGGCGCGGCGTCCCGCGCGTCGTCGAAGCTGAACTGGTCGAGCGCCCCGATCTGGCCGTCGAGGCGGATGACGGAAGGCTGGTCGCTGTCGACGACGAAGGGGCCGAAGCGCTTCGGCGCGGCATCCGCGACCGAGAGCGCGCCGGGCAGCAGCACGGCGCCCGCGACCAAACCGAAGAGTAACGCCCTGACCACGATCGCCGTCCTTCGATGTTTTCGCCCGGAGCTGCGGGCCAGTGAGCTTACCTTAGGGAGGCTTGCAGGCAAGCGTCTTTGCCGAACGAACGGAAAGGTGAATTCGCCGCCGATCCGCGCTAGGCTGACCGTCGGTTCGACGAGGTTTCGCAAAGAGGGGCAGCGACTGCCATGTACCAGGCGACGACGCGGCAGATCATCGTCACCGTGAAGCCCGCCTATCTTGAGGAACAGTCGGACCCCGAGGCCGGCCGATGGGTCTTCGCCTATCAGGTCGAGATCGAGAATGCCGGCGAGGAGGCGGTGCAGCTGCAGTCGCGCTTCTGGCAGATCACCGACGCAGCCGGTCATGTCGAGGAAGTCACCGGCCCCGGCGTCGTCGGCGAGCAACCGGTGATTCTGCCGGGCGACAGCTTTTCCTACACCTCCGGCTGCCCGCTGCCGACGCCGTCCGGCATCATGCGCGGGCGCTACTTCATGCGCTCGGCCGCCGGCGAGACCTTCGCGGTGGAGATCCCCGCCTTTTCGCTCGACCTGCCGTGCGGCGCCCGGACCCTCAACTGACGGCTCCATCGAAAATCGCCGAACCGTCGCGCCGGCCCGGCCGGCCGCATTCGTCCCGCTGCGGCGCGCCGCTCGCCTTTGCCAAGCCGGGGGCGAGCCGCTAGAAGCGCCCGGAACGAGACGGAGGGGACGATGGACGAGGCGGCCAAGGCAGATCCCTCGCGGCTGCTCGAGCTCAGGGCGAAGATCGACGCGATCGACGAGTCGGTCCACCGCCTGCTGATGCAGCGGGCCGCGGTGATCGACGAACTCATCAGGGTGAAGGGCACGGCGAAGAACGGCGCCGCCTTCCGCCCGGGCCGCGAGGCCGAGATGATGCGCCGGCTCGCCGAGCGGCATTCCGGCCACCTGCCGCTCACGGCGGTCGAACATCTCTGGCGCGAGATCATCTCGACCTTCACCGCCCTGCAGGCGCCCTTCGAGGTCGTGGCCTGCGGCGAGGCGGTCGCGACCGTCGAGACGGCCCGCTTCTATTTCGGTTTCTCGGTGCCGCTGTCGCTCGCCGGGTCTCCGGCCGCGGTTATCGGGGCGATCGAGGGCGGCCGTCACGACCGGCTCGGCGTCGTCCCCCTGCCCGCCGCTTCGGCTCCCGACGATTTCCCCTGGTGGGACGAACTGCGGACCGGCCAGATCGTCGCGCGGCTGCCGTTCTTCGCCCTCGAAGGCCGGCCGGCCGCAACGCCCTGCCTCGTCGTCGCTCCGCCGCTCGCCGATCCGGTGCCGCCGGAGATCGGCTGCTACGCCGTGCGTTTTTCCGGCGAGGCGCCCCGGGCCGATGGCGACGTCGCCGTCCTCGCCCGCGCCGCGGCCGAAGGAACGACGAGCTGCCTCGTCGCCACGCCGCTTTCCGAGGACGCGCTGCGGGCGCGGCTCTCCAGCCATCTCGACATCCGCCCGATTGGCGGATATGCGGCTCCCCTGGCGCCCGCTGCGGCCTGAGCGGGGGCCGCGAACTCCTCTTTCGAAAGTCCCGGCGATGAAACCGCAACCGAAGTCCGGCGTGCTCGACATCGAGATCTACGTTCCCGGCAAGAGCCGGGCGCCGGAGGGGATCAAGCTCCACAAGCTCTCCTCGAACGAGACGCCGCTCGGCCCGCCGCCCGCCGCCGTCGAGGCGGCCCGGCAGGCGCTTCTCCATCTCGAGCAGTATCCCGACGGCCAGGCGAGCGACCTCAAGGCGGCGATCGCCGAGGTGCACGGCCTCAATCCGAAGAACATCCTCTGCGGCAACGGCTCCGACGAGCTGCTCGGGCTTCTGTGCCAGTGCTATCTCGGCCCGGGCGACGAGGCGATCCACACCGAGCACGGCTTCCTCGTCTACGGCATCCAGATCCGCGCCGCCGGCGCGACACCCGTCGTCGCGCCCGAAAAGGACCGGACCGCCGACGTCGACGCGATCCTCGCGCGCGTCACCGAGAAGACGAAGCTCGTCTTCCTCGCCAATCCCAACAATCCGACCGGCACCTATCTGCCCTTCGACGAGGTGCGCCGCCTGCAGGCGGGACTGCCCGGCAACGTCGTCCTCGTCCTCGACGCGGCCTATGCCGAATATGTCCGCCGCAACGACTACGGCGCCGGCGTCGAGCTCGTATCGGCGACCGACAACGTCGTGATGACCCGGACCTTCTCGAAGATCTACGGGCTCGCGGGCCTGAGGGTCGGCTGGCTCTACGGGCCGGAAACGATCGTCTCGACGCTCGACAGGGTGCGCGGCCCGTTCAACCTCAATGCCGCCGCCATCGCCGCCGGGGCTGCCGCCGCGCGCGACCGGGCCTTCGTCGAGGAGGCCGCGCGCTTCAACGCCGAATGGCTGGAATGGACAGCGAAGGCGCTGGAGGGGCTCGGCCTCGAGGTGACGCCGAGCGTCGGCAACTTCCTCCTCGTCCACTTCGACGACGCGGCCGGCCGCGGCGCGGCCGAGGCCGACGCCTTCCTGACGGAGCGCGGCTTCATCATGCGCCGCGTCGCCGGCTACGGCTTTCCCAACGCGCTGCGCATGTCGATCGGCACGGAGGAGGCCAATCGCGGCGCGGTGGCCGCGCTTGCCGAATTCCTCGGCAGGTCGTCGTCATGACGGCACCGCTCTTCGATCGCGTCGCGCTGATCGGCATCGGCCTCATCGGCTCGTCGCTGGCGCTCAACGTCAAGGCGGGCGGGCTGGCGCGCCACGTCGCCGTCACCACGCGCCGACGCGAGACGCTGGAGAAGGCCGAGGCGCTCGGCCTCGGCGACAGCTATCATCTGGAGGCGGCCGAGGCGGTCAAGGATGCGGACTTCGTCATCCTGTCGGTGCCGGTCGGCGTCTGCGGGGCGATCGCAAGGGAGATCGCACCACATCTGAGACAGGGCGCGATCGTCTCCGACGTCGGCTCGGTCAAGGGCGCGGTCATCGAGCAGATGCGCCCGCATCTGCCCGAGACGGCAGAGTTCGTCCCGGCCCATCCCCTCGCCGGCACCGAGCATTCGGGCCCGGAAGCCGGCTTCGTCGAACTCTTCCGCAATCGCTGGTGCATCCTGACCCCGCTCGCCGACACCGATCCGGCGGCGGTGGCGAAGGTCAGGACGTTCTGGGAGGCCTGCGGCGCCAATGTCGAGACGATGACCGCCGAGCACCACGACCTGGTGCTGGCGATCGTCAGCCACGTGCCGCATCTCATCGCCTACAACATCGTCGGAACGGCGGCCGACCTCGAGACGGTGACGCAGCAAGAAGTCGTGAAGTTCTCCGCGTCGGGCTTTCGCGACTTCACCCGCATCGCCGCCTCCGACCCGACGATGTGGCGGGACGTCTTCCTGACCAACCGGGACGCGGTCCTAGAGATGCTCGCCCGCTTCTCGGAGGATCTCGCCTCGCTGCAGCGGGCGATCCGCTGGGGCGACGGCGACACGCTGTTCGACCTCTTCACCCGCACGCGGGCGATCCGCCGCGGCATCATCGAGGCCGGCCAGGACACCGCCAAGCCGAATTTCGGCCGCGAAGCGACGGCGACCCCCGCCCGGGAACCGGCGCCCGGCGAGCGCTGATCCCTGCGGCAGGCTGGCGCCGGCCGAGGCGTCGGACGCGCCGCCGGCCGCCGGCCTTGGAACGCCGTTCCCGCTGGATCAATGCCCGGCCCGGATCCTGTCAGGTTGCGTCGAAGCAGGACCGTCCGCGGAGCTTGCGAAGAGCCGGCCGGCCGCTCAGGCCCTGTCGATGCGCAGCCCGTCGAGAAAGACGTCGCTGAGGCGGCTCACCGCCGCCTCCCAGCGCTCGTCGCGGCGGGCGATGCACATGCCGACCACCGTCTGCAGCACGTCCTCGGCCGAGACGTCGGGCCGCAGCCTGCCCGCGGCGATCGCCGGCGCGTGCACCCGCTGCATCGCGGATAGGAGCGTCGCCTGCGAATAGTTGGTGATCTCGCAGGAGCCGTCGAGGACGATGGCGAGCGCGCGGATCATGCCCTTCTTGGTGGCGATCAGCCCGACCATGGCATGCAGGAAGCCGCGCAGGTTCTCGACCGGATCGCCGGAACCTTCGAGATCGCGCGCCAGCTCTGCCAGTTGGTCGATCTCGCGCCGGTAGACCGCCTCGAACAGCGCCTCGCGCGTTGGAAAATGCCGGTAGAGCGTGCCGATGCCGACCGTTGCCCGGCGCGCAACCGCCTCCAGCGTCCCCTCGCCGCCGGTCTCGCGAAACACTGCCGCCGCCGCGACGAGCAGCTTCTCGCGGTTGCGCTGGGAGTCCGCGCGCGGACGCCGGATTGCCTTCGTCGATGCCGCTTCCATTTCGAAAATTATAATCCTTCCACACTTGAAAGCGGAGGGTGCCTCCGTATAATTGGTCGCGGGCAGCCGTTCGGCCGCATCTGCCGCCGTCCTCCAGACCATGGCCCGGGCCCGAAGGCAAACCGCCGTCCGCGACTGCGGCAGATATCCCGACCGCCGCGGCGGCCGGGCGGACGACCGCCCCCACCATCCGACCATTCCTCGAAAGGTAACACGATGAACCTTTCCCTCACGGTCAATGGCGAACCTCGCCAGATCGTTCTCGACGATCCGCGGGTGACGCTGCTCGACCTCCTGCGCGAGCGCATGCATCTCACCGGCTCCAAGAAGGGCTGCGACCGCGGCCAGTGCGGCGCCTGCACCGTCCTCGTCGACGGCAGGCGCGTCAATTCCTGCCTCACCCTCGCCGTCAGCCTCGACGGCGCGAGCGTCACCACGATCGAAGGCCTCGCCGACGGCGATCGCCTGCATCCGGTGCAGCAGGCCTTCATCGACCATGACGGCTTCCAGTGCGGCTTCTGCACGCCCGGCCAGATCATGAGCGCCGTCGGGCTGATCCTCGAAGGCGAGGCCGGCGACGATCCGGAGCGCGTCCGGGAGGCGATGAGCGGCAACATCTGCCGCTGCGGCGCCTACAAGGGCATCACCGAGGCCGTCATCGACGCGGCGGCGAAGATCGCCTCCGACAAGCAAAGGGACGCGGCATGAACCTCTTCGAATATGTCCGGCCCGCGAGCGTCGACGAAGCCGTCGCCGCCGCGTCCGAGCCCGGCTCGGCCTATCTCGGCGCCGGCACCAACCTTCTCGACCTGATGAAGGGCGGCGTTTCGACGCCGGACCGGCTGGTCGACCTCACCCATCTGCCGGATCTCGACCGCATCGAGACGCTTCCCGACGGATCGACGCGCATCGGCGCGCTGGTGCGCAACGCCGCGCTGCCGCGCGACGCCGACTTCGCGCGCCGCTTTCCGGCCGTCGCCGAGGCGCTGCTCTCCGGCGCGTCGGCACAGCTGCGCAACGCCGCGACGCTTGCCGGCAATCTGATGCAGCGCACCCGCTGCGCCTATTTCTACGACACCGCCAGCGCTTGCAACAAGCGGATGCCCGGCGCCGGCTGCGACGCCGTCGGCGGCGAGAACCGCGCGCATGCCGTGCTCGGCTGGAGCGACCACTGCATCGCCGTCCACCCGTCGGATCTCTGCGTCGCGCTGACGGCGCTCGGGGCGATCGTCGAGATCGCCGGCACGGCCGGGCGACGCGACGTGCCGATCGCCGACTTCTACCGCCTGCCCGGCGAGACGCCGGAGAAGGAGACGGCGCTCGCCGCCGGCGAGATGGTCGTCGCCGTCAGGCTGCCGGCGGATGCCGCCGCCTTCGCCGCCAACCAGCGCTATCTGAAGGTGCGCGAGCGGACCTCCTACGCCTTCGCCCTCGCCTCTGCGGCGGCGGCGCTGACGATCGCCGACGGCCGGATCGTCGAGGCCCGCGTCGCGCTCGGCGGCGTCGCCCCGGTTCCCTGGCGCGCCGTCGCCGCCGAAGCTGCGCTCGCCGGAGCGGCGCCGGAAAGGGCGGCGTTCGAGCGGGCCGCCGAGGCGGCCTTCGCCGAGGCGAGGCCCTCCGGCGACAATGCCTACAAGATCGAGCTCGGCAGGCGGGTCGTCGCCCGCGTGCTGGCGATGGCGGCGGCCGGAACGCCCGAGCGGCTGCCCGCCCTGCCTGCCTCGCCCTTCGCCGAACCGGCCGGAGTTGCCGCCCATGTCTAGCGTCGTTCCCATGCCGGCCGCGCAGCGGCGCTTCGGCTCCAACAGCGGCCAGCCGATGACCCGCCGCGACGGCGTGCTCAAGGTCACCGGCGCGGCCACCTATGCCGCCGACAATCACCCCGACGGCATGCTCTATGCGGTCACCGCGGACGCGACGATCGCGCGAGGCCGCGTCGTCGGCCTCAACGTCGCGGCGGCCAAAGCCCATCCGGGCGTCGTCGAGGTGCTGACGCCGGCGAACCGCCCGGCGCTGGCGATGGATCCGGACGCCAAGCCGCACATGTTCGCCTTCCGCACCGAGGTGCTGCAGGACGAGACGGTGCGCTATGCGGGCCAGCCGATCGCCCTCGTCGTCGCCGAGACTCTCGAGGCGGCGAGCGAAGGCGCCCGGCTGCTCGCCCCGCGCTACGAGGCGGAGACGCCGCGGCTCGGCTTCGACGGCGTCGAGAGCTTCGAGCCCGAAGCCGTTGGCGTCGGCTCGCCGCCGACCACCGTCAAGGGCGACGTCGAAGCCGGGCTCGCGGGCGCGGCAAGGACCGTCGAGGCGCGGTTCGAGACGCCGCCGCAATATCACAACGCCATGGAACCCCACGCCATCGTCGCGGCGTGGGACGGCGACCGGCTGACCCTCGACACGCCGAACCAGGCGCTGGTGATGTCGACCGCCGCCTTCGGCGCCTGGTTCGGCGTCCCGGCCGAGAACGTCACGATCCGCAGCCCCTTCCTCGGCGGCGGCTTCGGCTCCAAGGCAATCATCTTCGGGGCGCAGGTGCTGACGATCCTCGCCGCCAAGATGCTCGACCGGCCGGTCAAATACGTGCTGCGGCGCGACCAGATGTTCGGCCCGGTCGGCCATCGCGGCGCCACCCGACAGGACTTCCGCATCGGCCTCGACGATGCGGGACGCCTGACGGCGCTGGAGCACGTCACGACCTCGTCGACGTCGAGCTTCGAGAACTTCCTCGAACCGGCCTCCAACGCCTCGCACAACCTTTATGCCACGCCGGCGCTCGCCGCCCGCCACAGTGGGGTGCGCTGGGACGTCGGAACGCCCGGCCCGATGCGGGCGCCCGGCGAGGCATCGGGCTCGGCCGCGCTCGAATCGGCGATCGACGAGGCGGCGTTCGCCGCCGGCCTCGATCCGCTCGAATTCCGCCTGCGGAACTATGCGGAGGAGGATCCCGCCTCCGGCAAGCCGTTTTCTGCCAAGGCGCTGCGCGAATGCTACGCCGAGGGCGCCCGGCGCTTCGGCTGGGCGGATCGGCCGCTTGCGCCGCGGCAGATGACGGACGGGGCCGGGCGGCTCGTCGGCTGGGGCATGGGCACCGCGCTCTTCCACGCGCCGATGTTCCAGGCGAAGGCGCGGGCGGTTCTGAAGGCGGACGGCACGGCGGTGGTCGAGACGGCCGGCGTCGACATGGGCCAGGGCGCCTGGACCGCCCTCGCCCAGCTTGCCGCCGACGGGGTCGGGCTCGACATCGACGCCGTCGAGTTCCGCTCCGGCCATTCCGGCCTTCCCGACGGCGGCATTGCCGGCGGCTCCGGCCACACGGCGACGGCCGGCGGCGCCCTCCATGCCGCGGGCCGCGACGCCATCGCCCGGCTGACCGAGCTTGCCGTCGCCGACGAGCGCTCGCCGCTCTTCGGGGCCGGCAATGTCGGCGTCGAAGCGCGGGACGGACGGCTGCACCGAGCCGACGATCCGTCGCGCTCGGAAAGCTACGGGGAGATCCTCGCACGCGCCGGGCTGGACGCGATCGAGGGCACCGGCCAGGGCGCCCGCGACCCGGCGAGCGCCGGGGACTACGCCATGTTCTCGCATGGCGCGGTGTTCGCCGAGGTGAAGGTCGATCCCGAACTCGGCCAGATCCGCGTCAGCCGGCTGGTCGGCGCCTTTGCCGCCGGGCGCATCGTCAATCCGCGCCTCGCCTCCAGCCAGCTCTATGGCGGCATGGTCTGGGGCCTCGGCTTCGCGCTCGAGGAGGAAGCCGTCCACGACAGGCGGTCCGGCCGGATCATGAACGCCGATCTCGCCGGCTACCACGTGCCGGTGAATGCCGACGTCGCGGAGATGGACGTGATCCTCGTCGACGAGGTCGATCCGCACGTCAATCCGCTTGGCATCAAGGGCGTCGGCGAGATCGGGATCACCGGCACCGTCGGGGCGATCGCCAACGCCGTGTTCCACGCGACGGGCATCCGCGTCCGCCGCTTCCCGATCCTGCCGGCAGACCTCCTCGGCGCCGCCGGCGCGGCTTGAAGCACGGCGGCCGGCATTCCGGCCGCCGCCTCGTTCTTCCGAATCGTCATTCGAAAGGTGTCGCAGATGTCTGACATCGCTTCGCTTCAAACCGGCGCGCGGCTTCGCCAGGGCTCCAATATCGGCCAGCCGATGACCCGCCGGGACGGCGTCCTCAAGGTCACCGGCAGGGCCACCTATGCGGCGGACAACAACCCCGAAGGCCTGCTCCATGCCGTCGTCGCGGCGGCGACGATCGCCCGCGGACGCGTCAGCCGCCTCGACGTCGCGGCCGCGAAGGCCCATCCCGGCGTCGTCGCGGTGATAACGCCGGAAAACCGGCCGCAGCTTGCCGCCGACCCCGACGACAAGCCGAACCCCCTCGCCTTCCGGCTGGATCTGCTCCAGAGCGATGCCGTCCGATATGCCGGCCAGCCGGTCGCGGTGGTGATCGCGACGTCGCTCGAGGCGGCGAGCGAAGGTGCCGCCCTGCTCGCTCCGCAATACGAGGTCGAGGCGCCGCGCGTCGATCTCGGCGGCGAGAGTTTCGAGGCGAAGATCGTCGGCCCGGGCTTTCCGGGCAGGGCCGAATCCGGCGACTTCGACGCCGAATATGCCGCTTGCGATCAGACGCTGGAGGCGACCTACGAGACGCCCGCCCAGTATCACAACGCCATGGAGCCGCATGCGATCGTGGCGCGCTGGGACGGCGACCGGATCGAGATCGACACGCCGACCCAGGCGCCGGCGATCGCGCTCGGAACGGTCGCGCGCTTCTTCGGCATCGCCCCGGAGAACATCCTGATCCGCAGCCCGTTTCTCGGCGGCGGCTTCGGCTCGAAGGGGATGCTCGCCGGCCCGCAGGTCCTCGGCGTCATGGCGGCGAAAATGGTCGGCGCGCCGGTGAAGCTGGTGCTCTCCCGCCCGCAGATGTACGGCCCCGTCGGCCACCGCGCCCAGACTCGCCAGACGCTGCGGCTCGGCATGGCGGCGGATGGCCGGATGACCGCGATCGCGCACCACACGCTGGCCGCGACCAGCCGCTTCGACGACTTCGTCGAGCCGGCCTCCAACGCCTCGCATGCGCTTTATGCGGCAAAGGCGATCCGCGCGACCCACGACGCCACGCGGATCGACGTCGGCACGCCGCGCTTCATGCGGGCACCCGGCGAGGCGCCCGGCTCTGCGGCGCTCGAATGCGCCATCGACGAGGCGGCCTTCGCGGCGGGGATCGATCCGCTCGACTTCCGGCTGAGAAATTATGCCGAGGTCGAGCCGATGCACGGCAAGCCGTTTTCCTCCAAGGCGCTGCGCGAATGCTACCTCCAGGGCGCCGAGCGCTTCGGCTGGGCGGGCCGGCCGCTCGAACCGCAGAAGCTGCGCGACGAAAAAGGCCGGCTCGTCGGCCGCGGCGTCGGCACCGCGCAGTTTCCGGCGATCATGTTCGAAGGAAAGGCGCGCGCCGTGATCCGCGCCGACGGTGGCGGTCTCGCCGAGACCAGCGCCGAGGACATGGGCCAGGGCGCCTGGACGGCACTCCACCAGATCGCCGCCGACAGCCTCGGCCTTGCGATCGACGCAGTCGAGTTCCGTGCCGGATCCTCCGACCTTCCCGATGCCGGCATCGCCGGCGGCTCCGGCCACACGGCGACCGCCGGCACGGCGCTCTATCGCGCCGGCGAGGACGCGATCGCAAGGCTCACCGCACTCGCCGTCGGGGACCGCCGGTCGCCGCTCTTCGGCGCCGGCAACGTCGGCGTCGTGGCGCGCGACGGCCGGCTGTCGCGCCAGGACGACGAAAGCCGCGGCGAGAGCTACGCCGCGATCCTCGCCCGCGCCGGCCTGTCGGAGATCGAAGGGAGCGGCCGCGGCGTCGCCGATCCCGCCACCGAGGAGGCCTATGCCAAATACGCCCACGGTGCGGTCTTCGCCGAGGTCGCGGTCGACCCGGATCTCTGCCAGATCCGCGTGACGCGGCTCACCGGCGCCTTCGCCGCCGGCCGGATCATCAATCCGCGGCTGGTCGAGAGCCAGTATTACGGCGGCATGGTCTGGGGCCTGTCCTTCGCGCTGCACGAAGAGGCCGTCCACGACCGGCGTTCCGGCCGCATCATGAATGCCAATCTCGCCGAATACCACGTGCCGGTGAATGCCGACGTGCCGTCGCTGGAGGCGATCCTCGTCGAAGAGGACGACCCCCACGTCAATCCGCTCGGCGTCAAGGGCGTCGGGGAGATCGGCATCACCGGAACCGTCGGGGCGATCGCCAACGCCGTGTTCCATGCGACGGGCATCCGCGTCCGGCGCTTTCCGATCCTGCCGGCCGATCTTCTGCGGGAGATGGCCCGCGGCTGATGACGGGCCGGCGCCGCGGCCGCCCGGCCCCTGACCTCCCCATATCGCCGGAGGCTCACGGGCGACGAAGACTGCGACGCCGGACGGGTCGCCGGGGACATCGACAAAGCGGGCACCGCGACCTAGAAACCTGCCATTCGCCGGCCCGGGCGGCGGCAGGCAGCTCACCGGCACGGCCGGCGCCCTCCGCCCGTCGGCCGGCAGGTCTCATCCGGAGGGAAACGATGCTCGATCTCTTGAAGGCCGGCGGTGCGGACGATCCGGCGATCGGGGCCCCGGACCGGCCGTTCCTCTCCTACCGCCGGCTTTCGGAACTCGTCGAGGCGACGGTCGGAACGCTGAACCGCCTCGGGATCGGCCGCGGCGACCGGGTGGCGATCGTCCTGCCCAACGGCCCGGAGATGGCGACCGCCTTCGTCGCCGTCGCCGCGGGGGCGAGCGCCGCGCCGCTCAATCCGGCCTACCGGGCCGAGGAGCTGGAATTCTATCTCGGCGATCTCGGGGCGAAGGCGCTGATCCTCGACGAGGTCGGCCACGAAGCCGCTGAACGCGTCGCGGCAAAGCTCGGCATCCCGGTGCTGCGGCTGTCGGCCCGGCCGGATGCGCCGGCCGGCGCCTTCACGCTGTCCGGCGAGCCGGTCGGCGAGGCCGCCCGGCCCGGCTTGTCCGGCGAAGGGGACGAGGCGCTCGTCCTCCACACCTCCGGCACCACCTCGCGGCCGAAGATCGTGCCGCTCAGCCTCGGCAATCTGGCGGCCTCGGCGCGCCACATCCGCAGCTCGCTCGCCCTCGCCCCGGGCGACCGCTGCCTCAACGTCATGCCGCTGTTCCATATCCACGGGCTGATCGCGGCGGTGCTCTCCTCGCTGTCGGCCGGCGCCTCGGTGACCTGCACCCCCGGCTTCAACGCGCTGAAGTTCTTCCAGTGGCTCGATGACGCGGCGCCGAGCTGGTACACCGCGGTTCCGACGATGCATCAGGCGATCCTGGCGCGCGCCCCGCGCAATTTGGACAGCGTCGCCCGCGCCGAGCTGCGCTTCATCCGCTCGTCCTCCTCCTCGCTGCCGCCGCAGGTGATGGCCGAGCTCGAAAAGACCTTCGACTGCCCGGTGATCGAGGCCTACGGCATGACCGAGGCTTCGCATCAGATGACCTCGAACCTCTTGCCGCCCGGCGCGCGCAAGGCCGGCAGCGTCGGCCCGGCGGCGGGGCCCGAGGTCGCGGTGCTCTCGCCGGACGGCGAGGTGCTTGCGGCCGGCGAGATCGGCGAGATCTGCATCCGCGGGCCGAACGTCACTTCGGGCTACGAGAACAACGACAAGGCCAATGCCGAGGCCTTCGCCCATGGCTGGTTTCATACCGGCGATCAGGGGCGGATCGACGCGGACGGCTTCCTGTTCCTCACCGGCCGCCTGAAGGAGATCATCAATCGCGGCGGCGAGAAGATCTCGCCGCGCGAGGTCGACGAGGTGCTGATGGACCATCCGGCCGTCGCGCAGGTGGTCTGCTTCGCCATGCCGCACGACAAGCTCGGCGAGGAGGTCGCGGCGGCGATCGTCCTGCGCGAGGGCGCCAAGGCGGGCGAACACGAGATCCGCGCCTTCGCGGCGACGCGCCTTGCCGACTTCAAGGTGCCGCGCAAGCTCGTCTTCCTCGACGAGATCCCGAAGGGCGCCACCGGCAAGCTGCAGCGCATCGGCCTCGCCGACAAGCTCGGTCTCGGCAAGGGCGGAGCGTCGTGAAGGTCGCGATCTTCGGCGCCGGCGCCATCGGCGGCCTCGTCGGCGCCCGGCTCGCCGAGCGCACCGACGCCGACGTCTCCCTCGTCGCCCGCGGGCCGCATCTCGCCGCCATGCGGGAAAACGGCCTCCTGGTGCGCTCGGCCGCCGGCGAGACGCGGGTCAAGGTCCGCGCCACCGACGATGCCGCCTCGCTCGGCCCGCAGGACGTCGTCGTCATCGCGCTGAAGGCGCATTCGGTGCCGGCGGTCTTGCCGTCCCTCGAACCGCTGCTCGGGCCGGACACCGCCGTGGTCACCGCCCAGAACGGCCTGCCCTGGTGGTATTTCTATAAAAGCGGCGGCGCGCATGACGGCCGCCGGATCGAGGCCGTCGATCCGGGCGGGGCGATCTGGCAGACGCTCGGGCCGGAGCGCGCCATCGGCTGCGTCGTCCATCCGGCCGCCGACATCGAGGCGCCGGGGATCATCCGGCACGTGGAGGGCGAGCGCCTGCCGCTCGGCGAGCCTTCCGGGGAAAGGACCACCCGTGTCGAGGCCCTGTCGAAACTGCTCGTCACCGCCGGCTTCCGGGCGCCGGTGCGGCCGCAGATCCGCACCGAGATCTGGGTGAAGCTGTGGGGCAACCTCTCCTTCAATCCCATCTCCGCCCTGACCGGCGCGACGCTGGCGGCGATCTGCGCCCATGACGGTAGCCGCGCCGTCGCGCGGGCGATGATGCTGGAGGCCGAGGCGATCGCGACGGCGCTCGGCATCCGCTTTCCGATCGACGTCGACAAGCGGATCGCCGGCGCCGCCGAGGTCGGCGAGCACAAGACGTCGATGCTGCAGGATCTGGAACTCGGACGGCCGATGGAGATCGACGCGCTGGTCGCCTCGGTCGCCGAACTGGGCCGGCTGACCGGCATCCCGACCCCGGCGATCGACACCGTCCTCGGCCTCGTCCGCCTGCGGGCGGCAACGCCGCTGGCGCGGTGACTTGCGCAAGGAAAACCCGGGGCAGACGCCTCACCACCTCGATCTTTGGCACGGATTTCTCGTCATGCCGGTCGCACGCCCTTCCACTCTTCGCCGGGTCGTTCTGGTTCTCGGTTCGATCGAAGCCGCGTTTCTGCTCGCGTTCCTTCTCATGATGCTGCGCGGGGCCGAAACGAGTGATCCGATCGGCCGCTCCATCGCGACGGGGATGGCGCAGATCACGGCCATCCCGCTCGCAGCGCTGGTCGCTCCCGCGATCACACTCGGATATGTCGGTCGCGCATTGCCATTGGCGCTCGGCCTCCTCGTGCTCGCCCTGCCGATTTCAGCCATGCTCTGGCTCTTCGCCTGACAGAAGAACCGGAAGCGCAGCGCCGCTGCAACGCCTCGACCGCGAGAGGCTCGACGATCGTCATCATGCCCGCCCGCATGCGATTTTTTGACGCCGGACAGCATCTGCTTCCTTGGCTTGGCGGACCCGCCATCCCGCGAATCCATCGACCGGAAGCCGTCTGACGACCGGGCACCGACTCCTCATATGGTTTCCGGCAGATCACTTCGTGATGCCGGAAAAAAGACGCTCACTCGCCGCGCGGGCTTGATACGAGCCCCGCTCTGATCGAGCGGATCTCGTTTCACCCGCAGAGCCCCGCGAACACTTTCGGCAGCATCTGTGGCAGATCCTCGGCGATCAGCCCCGGCCCGAAGGCCTCGGCCGCCTTGCCGTGCATCCAGACGCCAGCCGCCGCGGCCTCGAAGCTCGGCGTCCCCTGCGCCAGTTGCGCGGCGACGATGCCGGCGAGGACGTCGCCGGTGCCGGCCGTCGCGAGCCAGGCCGTGCCGCTCGCATTGATCGCGGCGCGCCCGTCCGGTGCGGCAATCACCGTGTCGCGCCCCTTGAGGACGACGACGGCACCGGCGCGCGCCGCGGCCCGGCGGGCCAGGTCGAGCTTCGACAGGCCGTCTTCCGCCGCAAGGTCCGGGAAGAGACGTTTGAACTCGCCGGCATGCGGCGTCAGCACCAGCGCCGGCTCGCCGCCCGGCCGTCCCCGCGCCGCTTCGCCCGCCGCCGCAAACAGCGCCTGCGGCTCGTCCTTGAACGCGGTAATGCCGTCGGCATCGAGCACCAGCCGGCGCCCGGCACCGAGCACCGCCTGGGCGAAGTCCCGCGCCTTGTCCCCTGCGCCGAAGCCCGGGCCGAGCACGAAGACGTTCAGCCGGTCGTCGGCGAGGCGCTCTCGAAGCTCCGCCGCATCGTCGCAGCGCCTCAGCATCACTGCGGTCAGCTGCGCGGCGACGACGAGGACGGCGCTTGCGGGGGCGAAGACCGTGACGAGCCCTGCCCCGCCGCGCAGCGCCGCCGTTGCGGCAAGCCGTGCCGCGCCGGTCTGATGCGCCGGACCGGAAAAGACCACCGCATGGCCGCGGTCGTATTTGTGGCCGGCATCGGCCGGCACCTTCAGCCGGCCCTGAAAGAGCGCCGGGCCGGCCTCGAAGGTCGTCGGCGCGATGGTGTCGAGGACGTCGTCGGAAATCCCGATGTCGGCGACGGTGATCTCGCCGCAATACGAGCGGCCGGGTTCCAGAAGGTGGCCGGGCTTCCTGCGGAAGAAGGTGACGGTCGCATCGGCCTTCACCGCCGTCCCGAGCACGGCTCCCGTCGCGCCGGAGATCCCCGACGGCAGGTCGATGGCGAGCACCTTGACCGGCGCGGCGTTCGCCCGGTCGACGGCCGCCGCCGCCTCGCCCTCGAGCGGCCGCGCTAGCCCTGCCCCGAAAAGGCCGTCGACCACCAGCGCGAAATCCCCGGGCCGGAAGCTCGAAAGCGTTTCGGCCGGCCCGTCATAGGCTCCGGCGGCGATCGCGGCATCGCCGGCGAGCCCCTCCTTCGCGACGAGATGGAAAAGCCGAACGGCACGCCCCGCCGACTTCAGGAGAGCGGCGGCGGCATAGGCGTCGCCGCCGTTGTTGCCCGGCCCGGCGAGAAGCGCTATCGGCCCGTCGCCGGAAAGCCGCATCGCTGCCGCGGCGACCGCGGCGGCTGCCCGCTCCATCAGGAGGATGCCGGGCGTGCCGGCGGCGATCGTCGCCCGGTCTGCCGCCCCCATCTCCTCCGGTGTGAGCAGTGCGGCGTCCATTGCCCGATTTCGCATCATCAATTCTGCCTATCAGAAATGCAATTTGCCTAGACTTTCGACATTTCCCCGCGCCAGTCGGATTCGACGCGCCCTTTCTCAAAGGATAGGACACCGCATCGCGCGGCAATGTCCATGGTGCGGCCGATGCGCCGCCGCGGTTCCATTGCCGGGGCGGCGCCTGCCGCTAATTCGTGTATGCTCTCTCCCGCCGGCTGTTGGCACGACACCTGCATCGCCGGCTGCGACCGGCGCACAGCCCGGCGACAATCGAGATATGAAAAAAGGTCAGTCGATGAAAAAGGTCGAGGCGATCATCAAGCCGTTCAAGCTGGATGAGGTGAAGGAGGCGCTGCAGGAAGTCGGCCTCCAGGGCATCACCGTCACCGAGGCCAAGGGATTCGGCCGCCAGAAGGGCCACACCGAGCTCTATCGCGGCGCCGAATACGTCGTCGACTTCCTTCCCAAGGTGAAGGTCGAGATCGTGCTTTCCGACGAGACGGTCGAGGCGGCCGTCGAAGCGATCCGCAAGGCCGCCCAGACCGGCCGCATCGGCGACGGCAAGATCTTCGTCTCGCCGATCGAGGAAGCGATCCGCATCCGCACCGGCGAATCCGGCACCGACGCGATCTGAGGCCGGCCGGTCCGTCGCGGGGCGCGGCGGACCGGGGCCACCATCGAAAATGACCCATCGCGGGATGGATCACGACCCCGCCATGCGCTAACGAGCGGACGGTCCGGCCCGGAACCAGACGAACCAAATCAACAGGGAAGGAAGGCCATGACGAGCGCCAACGAGATTCTGAAGCAGATCAAGGACAACGACGTGAAGTTCGTCGACCTGCGCTTCACCGATCCCAAGGGCAAGATGCAGCATGTCACGATGGACGTCTCCATCGTCGACGAGGACATGTTCTCGGAAGGCTCGATGTTCGACGGCTCGTCGATCGCCGGCTGGAAGGCGATCAACGAGTCCGACATGGTGCTGATGCCGGATCCCGAGACCGCCCACATGGATCCGTTCTTCGCCCAGGCCACCATGGCGGTGACCTGCGACATCCTCGATCCAATCTCCGGCGAGGCGTACAACCGCGATCCGCGCTCGACCGCCCGCAAGGCCGAGGCCTATCTCTCCCAGTCCGGCATCGGCGACACCTGCTATTTCGGCCCCGAGGCGGAATTCTTCGTCTTCGACGACGTGCGCTACAAGGCCGACCCCTACAACACCGGCTTCCGGGTCGATTCGACGGAACTTCCCTCCAACGACGACACCGAATACGAGACCGGCAATCTCGGCCATCGTCCGCGCATCAAGGGCGGCTACTTCCCCGTGCCGCCGATCGATTCCTGCCAGGACATGCGCTCGGAGATGCTGACGGTGATGGCCGAGATGGGCGTTTCCGTCGAGAAGCACCATCACGAGGTCGCCGCCGCCCAGCACGAGCTCGGCATCAAGTTCGACACGCTGACCCGCAACGCCGACAAGATGCAGATCTACAAATACGTCATCCACCAGGTGGCGAACGCCTACGGCAAGACGGCGACCTTCATGCCGAAGCCGGTCTATGGCGACAACGGCTCGGGCATGCACGTCCACCAGTCGATCTGGAAGGGCGACAAGCCGGCCTTCGCCGGCAACGAATATGCCGGCCTCTCGGAGACCTGCCTGTTCTACATCGGCGGCATCATCAAGCACGCCAAGGCGCTCAACGCCTTCACCAACCCCTCGACCAACTCCTACAAGCGGCTGGTGCCGGGCTTCGAGGCGCCGGTGCTGCTGGCCTATTCCTCGCGCAACCGCTCGGCCTCCTGCCGCATCCCCTTCGGCCAGTCGCCGAAGGCCAAGCGCGTCGAGGTCCGCTTCCCCGATCCGACGGCGAACCCCTACCTCGCCTTCTCGGCCATGCTGATGGCCGGCCTCGACGGCATCCGCAACAAGATCCATCCGGGCCAGGCCATGGACAAGGACCTCTACGACCTGCCGCCGGAGGAGCTGAAGGAAATCCCGACGGTGTGCCGCAGCCTGCGCGAGGCGATGGAGAGCCTCGACGCCGACCGCGAGTTCCTAAAGGCCGGCGGCGTCTTCGACGACGACCAGATCGACGCCTTCATCGACCTGAAGATGGCCGAGGTGCTGCGCTTCGAGATGACGCCGCACCCGATCGAATACGACATGTACTATTCGGTCTGAGCCGCGGCCTCAGGCCCTTCGGCCTTTTTGCGATCGGGACGGGGCGGCCGGCGACGGCCGCCCCGTCTTTTCGTTTTCGGCGCCGCTTCGCCCGCCGGGCTCCCGGCAGGCGCTGCGGTGTCGCGATCGGCCGGCAAGCCGCGCGATTTTCCGTGGAAAACGGCGGAATCCGGCTTGTCCGGCCCGTCATGTGCCCCATGCGCCTTGAAGAACATTTCGTGAAAGTATAGGCAGGGGCATGGTTGCGGCCCCCAGACCATCCCCTTCACGCCAGCGAGGACTTTCCGGCCGATGAGCGACGACCTGTTTTCGGGCAACGCCGCGCGCCAGCCGAGAGCGCCGAGGCCCTCCGCCCCGACGCGCAAGCCCGCGCAGGATTTCGTGCCCGGCGCCGACTATACGGCGGCCGACATCGAGGTCCTGGAAGGGCTGGAGCCGGTGCGCCGGCGGCCGGGCATGTATATCGGCGGCACCGACGAGAAGGCCGTCCACCACCTCTTCGCCGAGGTCATCGACAATTCGATGGACGAGGCGACGGCCGGCCATGCCAACTTCATCGAGGTCGCGCTCGAGGCGGACGGTTTTCTGTCGGTGACCGACAACGGCCGCGGCATCCCGATCGATCCGCATCCGAAATACAAGGACCGCTCGGCGCTCGAAGTCATCATGACGACGCTGCATGCGGGCGGCAAGTTCGACTCCAAGGTCTACGAGACCTCGGGCGGCCTGCACGGCGTCGGCGTCTCGGTGGTCAACGCCCTGTCGGAGCATCTCGAGGTCGAGGTCGCCCGCAACCGCAAGCTCTACCGGCAGACCTATTCGCGCGGCCTCGTCACCTCGCCGCTGCAGGAAGTCGGCGACATCCAGAACCGCCGCGGCACCAGGATCCGTTTCCGGCCCGATCCCGAGATCTTCGGGGCGAACTGCCGGTTCCGCCCCGAGCGGCTGATGGCGATGGCCCGCTCCAAGGCCTATCTCTTCGGCGGCGTCGAGATCCGCTGGTCCTGCGATCCCTCCCTGCTCGCCGCAGATTCCGGCGTTCCGACCCGCGAGACCTTCCATTTCCCGGGCGGCCTGAAGGACTATCTCGACACCACCCTCGGGACCGAACACCGGGTCACCTCGCAGATCTTTTCCGGCCGGACCGAGAAGACCTCCGGCCACGGCGCCGTCGAATGGGCGGTGTCCTGGACGGCCGACGACGGCTTCGTCCGCTCCTACTGCAACACGATCCCCACCCCGGAGGGCGGCACCCACGAATCCGGGCTGCGCTCGGTGCTCCTGCGCGGTCTCAAGGCTTTCGCGGAAGTCTCTGGAAACAAACGCGCTTCTGTGATCACCGGTGACGACGTGATGCAGACCGCCTCGGCGATGCTGTCGGTGTTCATCCGCGAGCCGGAATTCGTCGGCCAGACCAAGGACCGGCTGGCCACCGCCGAGGCCCAGCGCATCGTCGAGCAGTCGATGCGCGACAGCTTCGACATCTGGCTCGCCTCCTCGCCGCAGGATGCCGCGCGGCTGATCGACTGGGTGGTCGAGCGGGCCGACGAGCGGCTGCGGCGGCGCCAGGAAAAGGAGGTCAGCCGCAAGTCGGCGACCCGCAAGCTGCGGCTGCCCGGCAAGCTGGCGGACTGTTCGCAGACCGGCGCGGCCGGCGCTGAGATCTTCATCGTCGAGGGCGATTCGGCCGGCGGCTCGGCCAAGCAGGCGCGCGACCGCATGCGCCAGGCGATCCTGCCGCTGCGCGGCAAGATCCTCAACGTCGCCAGTGCCGGCCGCGACAAGCTCGGCGCCAACCAGCAGCTCGCCGACCTGACGCTGGCGCTCGGCTGCGGCACCCGCTCGAAATACCGGCAGGAGGATCTGCGCTACGAGCGGGTGATCATCATGACGGATGCCGACGTCGACGGCGCCCACATCGCCTCGCTGCTGATCACCTTCTTCTACCGCGAGATGCCGGAACTGATCCGCGGCGGCCACCTGTTTCTGGCGGTGCCGCCGCTCTACAAGCTGTCCGGCGGCGGCAAGACCTTCTATGCGCGGGACGACCGCCACCGCGAGGAGATTGTGGCGCGGGAATTCAAGGGCCGCAAAGTCGAGGTCGGGCGCTTCAAGGGTCTCGGCGAGATGCTGCCCGGGCAGCTCAAGGAAACGACGATGGACCCGAAGAAGCGCACGCTGCTGCGCGTCGTCGTCGACGAGACCCCGGAGGCCGGCACATCGAGCGCGGTCGACGCGCTGATGGGCAACAAGCCGGAATCGCGCTTCCGCTTCATCCAGGAGCGCGCGGCCTTCGTCTCGGACCTCGACATCTGAACCACCCCGTCGCGCCGCATGGCTTGGTTCGGTGCGGGTTCGGTGCGGTTTGCCGGACGGTATGACCGGCCGATCGGGCCTGCTGCGCCGCCGCACGCTTCATATGGTTTCCGGCAGATCACTTCGTGATGCCGGAAACAAAGACGCTCAATCCCCGCGCGGGCTTCATACGAGCCCCACTCTGATCGAGCGGATCTCGTATCACAGCGTGATTGGGCCAGGCGCCCCGTTCCTTTCGGGGTGCTTCGCCTTGCAGGCCTCGAGCTGGGCGCGGCAGATCCGTCGAGCCCGCGCCGGCGAGGCGCCGCTGCGCTCGGCGGCCTTCGAACACCGTGCGACCCAGTTCCGCTCGCCGATCCGTGCGATCGCTTGGGCGATAGCGGTGCAGGGGGAGATGACCGTCGCCAGCCGCGAGCCGGGAGACTGATTCGCGAGCGCCAGGACGATCATCGCGACGGCGACGATCCCGCCGTAAGCCGTTGCGCCGAAACGGTTCGACGGCGGCGCTCCCGTCATTTCGTGACCTAGCGGCAACAGCGTCCCTCCCTCGGCGATCCGCGTCGCCAGTCTTCGCGGGATGTCGATTGACGTCAACCTGTCGTGGTGCAACCGGTCGATCGTCCAATTTGGGGGATCTACCGACATGGCATTCATCAGGCAATCACTGCGTCGTCTCGCATGCGGCGCTCTCGGCATCGGCATTCTCGCGCCGATGCTCAGCGCGCCGGCCCGCGCCGAGGAGGAGGTGGCGGTCGAGGCGCCGGACTTCACGGCCAGCTTCGGCACCCGCTACTTCCTGAGCAGCGGACGCACCCGCTACGACCTCTTCACCGTCAGCGGCGACGACGAAGTCTCGCGCCTCACCTTCGACGACATGACGACGAGCTCTCTGGAGCTTTTCGGTGCGATCAAGCACTCCTCCGGCGTCTTCCTCAACGGCATGATCGGACTCGGCTGGTCTGACTCGGGAAACCTGCAGGACGAGGATTTCGAGCCCTACATCTTCCCCTACTCGTCGACGGATTCAGAGCTCGACGACAACCGCCTGCATTACGGCCAGGTCGACCTCGGCTACGAATTCCTGCAGCGCCCGACCTACAGCCTCGGCGCCTTCGCCGGCTATTTCTACCTTCATGAGCGGGAAAACGCCTACGGCTGCCAGCAGACCGCCGGCAATCCCTTCATCTGCGGGGCGTTTTCCGGGACGATCGGCAACGACATCGCGGTGATTTCCAACGAGGGCGACTGGCACGCGCTGCGGATCGGCCTGTCCGGCCAGGTGATGCTCACCGACCGGCTGACGCTGAGCGGCAACGCCGCCTATCTCCCCTATGTCAAGCTTTCCGGCGAAGACACCCATTGGCTGCGCATCGGCACCGACTTCGTCGGGCCGACCCCCTATGACGGCGACGGCGACGGCTATCAGCTGGAAGCCAAACTGGATTACGCGGTCTCCGACGCCTTCTCGGTGGGCCTCGGCGCCCGCTACTGGCACCTTTCCACCGACGGCGGCGATTTCCACTTCGAAAAGAGCGCCTTTCCGCTCGGCTTCTACAGCGCCCAGAAGACCGATTTCGAGACGAGCCGCGTCGGCGGCTTCATCGACGTCGCCTATCACTTCTGAGCCAAACGAGGCGCGACGCCTGCGTCGCGCCTTTCGCGGTCTTCGGCAAGGCCTTTCCCGCGCGGCAGGCGGCGCCGGGCTTCGATGTCCGGCCGCCGTTGCGGCGACCCGAGAGGCGCGAAAGGCCGGCGAGGCCCGCCTCCGGCGCGAGGCCGACCCGCAGGCCGCCTAGTTTGCAAGAAGAATGCAGCGCCCCTGCCCCCGGTTGATGCCGGTCCGCCGGGACGCGTCGCAAAACGAAATCGGCCCGGGAGTGGACCCGGGCCGAAGGGGCCGGCGCCGCAGGGCGCCGGTTCGCTCTGATCAGGCGGCTCAGTTGAACTTGTAGTTCAGGCCGACCCGGATCGTGTGGATGTCGAGGCTGACCTCGTGGTCGAGCGGCTGGTTCGGGATGTTGGCGTTGACGGTCCGGAAGGGTTCGTCCCCGAAGTCGATGTACTGATACTCGACCTTCGCCGTGAAATTCTCGGTGAAGGCATATTCGAGGCCGGCGCCGACGGTGTAGCCGATGTCGAAGTCCTCTTCGCCGACGTGGCATCGCTGCAGACCGCCGCCCACCGGCGGGCAGCCGTCGGCAAAGCTCCAGTCGAGATTGCGGCGGACCGTGGCGTCGGACCAGGCGAGACCGCCGGTGCCGTAGACCAGCAGGCGGTCCATGGCATAGCCCAGGCGGCCGCGCACGGTCGCCAGGACGTTCATGTCCAGATCGTCCGTCGTGCGGGCATTGAAGCCGCCGAGCGTGAAGATGCCGGAGTCACGCGTGTCGTCGAGGCCGGACCAGTCGACGTCGGCCTCGACGCCGACGACGTAAGGGCCGGTCTGGTAGTTGTAGCCGACCTGCACGCCGGCGAGGCCGCCGTTGCTGTCGAAACCCCCGGTGCCCGACGCGATCGCGAGAGCCGAAGCGACCCCGTTGATGTTGCTACCGGCCGGGATGGTCGTGCTCGTGTCGACGTTGCCCCAGGCGTAACCACCGTTGATACCGATGTAGAGTCCGCTCCAGTCGTAGACGGACGAAACATACGGTGCCGGGGCGGCGGGCTCGACGAGCACGTCTGCGGCCATTGCAGTGCCTGCCATGCCGATCAGGGCCGACGTGGTCAGCATCAGTCTGCGAATCATGTGCTATTCCCCCTCGTTTCCAACATTGACGTTTTTGCAAGTTTCGATCCCTTGCACTACTGCATCAAAGCAACAGTCACCCCGTTTCTATAAGGCCTTATGCGCTTATGCATAGTTTTGTTTGAAACGATTGCCGATTGGCAGACTATCCTTCGAAGGGACTTCGTTCGCGCTGAGGAAGCGGAGCCGCGCGCCGATCTCGCGGCGGTCGCATTCCTCCTGTAAGAAGCGAGCGAGGGGGCGGCCGCATTCGTGCCGCCCGAGCGCCGTCTGGAGATGCCACCGATGTCGAAGCTTTCATTCCGTTCCTGCGCCGGCCTCGTCGCCGCGTCGCTGATGCTTGCCGCGCCGAGCCTTGCCGAGGATGCCGCCAAGACGCCCGCGGCGGGCACCGCCGGCACCCCGGACGCCGCCGCCGGCCAGACCGCCGCGACGACTGCCGCCGCCTCGTCCGACGAATTCTCCGCGGCGGCCGAAGGTCTCTCGCCCCTCGTCCAGGACGTCCAGGTGGTGGGACCCTGGTCCGACGGGGACGAACACGGCGTCTGGCGCACGGTGATGGTCCAGCCCGCCGGCGAAGACGCCAAGACGCATTTCTTCCTCCAGCAGCTCGATGCCTCCGGCCACAACGGGCTTGCCTTGCGCTCGACCACCGAGATCCCGGAGATCGCCAAGATGGAGGGGCAGGTCGTCGGCTATCGCCCGGACGATCCGAACGAGGCCGAGCCGAACAGCATCACCCTGTTCTTCGAGGTGGTGCCGAACGACGGCGAGGTGAGCGAGACCTACGAGCTGCACTTCACGCCCGGCCAGCCCTACAGCTTCGGTCCGGCCTCGAACTGAACCGTCGCCTCCGCTAGGAGCGCCGTTTCTTTTCCCCGCCGCGGCCGGCAGGCCACGCGCCGCGTGGCGGCGACGCTCGGAGGCGTACCCTGCAGGCGGTGCCGTGGGCGTATCACTCGAAAGCCGAAACGAGCCGCCGGAGAGCGCCCGTCGCGACCTCCGGCGCCTCCCAGGTGACGAGGTGTCCGATGCCCTCGATCATCTGGAACTCCGCCTGCGGCATGGCGGCGGCCATCGCCCGGGACGCCGCCGGATCGATCACCTCGTCCGCCGTCCCTGCCAGGATTGCCGTCGGCACGGCGATGCGGGGCAGCAGCGCCGTCTTGTCGCGGCGGTCGATGATCGCCTGCTGCTGGCGGGCGAAAGCCTCCGCCCCGACCGCTTCGGCCATCGCCACCGAACGCCGGCGGAGGTCGGGATCCTGCCGCGCCTTCGGCCCGAACAGCTTCTCGGCGATGACCGCCGCCACCGCCGCGACGCCGCGTTCCCTCGCCACTTCGACGAGCCGGCGCCGCCGCTCCGTCGCCGCCGGCGTATCGGGCCACGGGCTCGTCGCCATCAGCGCCAGCGCCTGCACCCGCTGCGGTTCCAGGCGCATCGCTTCCAGCGCGACATAGCCGCCCATCGACAGGCCGCACAGGACGAATTCTGCCGGCGCCTCGGCCAAAAGCCGCTCGGCCATGGCGGTGATCGACGCGTCGGACAGCGTGTCGGCGACGTGGCACGAGGCGTCGAGCGCTGCCAGCGCCTCGATCTGGGCGGCATAGAGCGCGCGGGTGCACAAAAGGCCCGGAACGAACACGATCTGGCGGTTTTTCATGAAAATGCCCCTGCAACCGGCCGAAAGACGCCCCATATGACGTGTCGAGGTTGACTCGCGTCTGCGGTCGCCCTATCGCCCACGCAAGGGCCTTGTAAGGCGCTCCTGCGCCATTTCTCCAGTCGTAGAGACACGCCAGCTTGACACTTTTTTCCGAACTCGGTCTCAGCGCCAAGGTGCTGGCGGCTGTCGAAGCCTCCGGCTACACCGAACCGACGCCGATCCAGGCAGAGGCGATCCCGCACGCCCTCGAGCGGCGCGACGTGCTCGGCATCGCCCAGACCGGGACGGGCAAGACCGCTTCCTTCGTCCTGCCGATGCTGACCCTCCTTGAAAAAGGCCGGGCTCGGGCGCGCATGCCGCGCACCCTGATCATCGAGCCGACGCGCGAGCTCGCCGCGCAGGTGGAAGAGTCCTTCGCACGCTACGGCAAGGACCAGAAGCTCAACGTCGCGCTTTTGATCGGTGGCATGTCCTTCGACGAGCAGGACCGCAAGATCGATCGCGGCGCCGACGTGCTGATCGCGACGCCGGGCCGGCTGCTGGATCATTTCGAGCGCGGCAAGCTGCTCCTGACCGGCGTCGAGATCCTGGTCATAGACGAGGCGGACCGGATGCTCGACATGGGCTTCATTCCGGACATCGAGCGGATCTGCAAGCTGCTGCCCTTCACCCGCCAGACGCTGTTCTTCTCGGCCACCATGCCGCCGGAGATCACCCGCCTCACCGAGCAGTTCCTGCAGAACCCGGTCCGGGTCGAGGTCGCCAAGCAGGCCTCCGCCGCCCTCACCGTGACCCAGCGCCTCGTCGCCACCGGCGGCAAGGAGTGGGACAAGCGCGAGACGCTGCGCCGCGTCCTGCGCGAAGAGGACGAGCTCACCAACGCGATCATCTTCTGCAATCGCAAGCGCGACGTCTCGACCCTGTTCCGGTCGCTGGAAAAGCACGGCTTTTCCGCCGGCGCCCTGCATGGCGACATGGACCAGCGCGCCCGCATGGCGATGCTGCAGGGCTTTCGCGACAACAAGATCCAGCTCCTCGTCGCCTCCGACGTCGCGGCGCGCGGGCTCGACATCCCGAAGGTCAGCCACGTCTTCAATTTCGACGTGCCGATCCATGCCGAGGACTACGTCCACCGCATCGGCCGCACCGGCCGGGCCGGGCGCTCGGGCAAGGCCTTCACGCTGGTGACGAAGTCCGATCGCAAGTATCTCGATGCGATCGAGAGGATGATCGCGAATTCCATCGAATGGCACGGTCCGACCGTCGCCGAACTTCCGGTCGACACCGAGGAGGACGACCGCCCGAGGCGCGGTCGCGGCCGCACCAAGGCGCAGGGCGAAAAGCCCGAGCGGCGTCCCCGCCGCGCGAGGGGCGAGCCGAAGCCGGCCGCCGAGGAAGTGGTCGGCGCCGAGACGGTCGACGTGCTTGAGCGGGCGGAAGCGGGCGAACTCGCGGTTCCCGTCGACGCGATGGCGGACCTGCCCGTTGCCGGCGACGCTGCGGCGCTCCCCGCGGCTTCGAGCTATGCCCGGCCGGGCGCGTCTTCCCGCAACCGGCCGAAGCGCGGCACCGACAAGCCGGGCAACAACAACCGGCAGCGCGGCGGCAACGACGGCGGCGGCAAGCAGCCGATCGGCTTCGGCGACGACATTCCCGCCTTCATGCTGATCCAGACCGGCACCTGACGGCGCCGGCCGGTTTCTTCTGACAGTGCCAACGTGATCGCGCGTCTTTCATGCGTCCCCCGGGACGCATGACGGCCTCGAGCATGATCCCGAAAAGTGGGAACCGGTTTTCGGAAGAGATCATGCGGACACAGGAAGATGGAGCGGGAGGATGAGCAACGCTCATTCCATCCCGCTCTAGCCCGCGATGGTGACGCCCGCCGTCGCCTGCCCGATCCGCCGCAGCTCGTTGCGCGCCTGCGCCGTCATCTCCGCCTTGAGATGCACCACGCCGTCCTCGCTGTCTTCGCGTTCGAGGACGGTGGCGTTGTCGTAGACCCAGGGCAGAAACGCCATCGCCTCCGGGCCGACGTCGAGCGCGACGCTGGTGATCTGGCCGGCGATGCGCCGCTCGATGTCGGCAAGAAGCGCCTCCGTCCCCTCGCCGGTCACCGCGGAGACGAGATGCGCCGACCCGGGATCGGCGAGCGAGGCCCTCGCCGCGGCGACGCGGTGCAGCGCGTCGGCGTCCAGCCGGTCGATCTTGTTCCACACCTCGACGACGTGCTCGGTGTCCTCGGTGTCGACGTCGAGATCGCGCAGGATCCGGCGCACGTCCTCGGCCTGGGCGAGCGTGTCGGGATCGGAGACGTCGCGCACGTGCAGGATCAGGTCGGCCTCCAGCACCTCTTCCAGCGTCGCGCGGAAGGCGGCCACGAGATGCGTCGGCAGGTCGGAGACGAAGCCGACGGTGTCGGAGAAGAGGATTTCTGTGCCGTGCGGCAGCACGGTCTTGCGCAGCGTCGGATCGAGGGTGGCGAAGAGCAGGTCCTTGGCGAGGACGTCGGCGCCGGTCAGCCGGTTGAACAGCGTCGACTTGCCGGCATTGGTGTAGCCGACGAGGGCGACGATCGGATGCGGGCGCTTGCGGCGCTTTTCGCGATGCAACTGGCGGGTGCGGCGGACCTGGTCGAGTTCCTTCTCCAGCCGCTTGATCTTTTCCTGCAGCTGCCGGCGGTCGGCCTCGATCTGGGTCTCTCCCGGGCCGCCCATGAAGCCGGCGCCGCCGCGCTGGCGTTCGAGGTGGGTCCAGGAGCGGACCAGCCGGCCGCGCTGGTAGTTGAGATGCGCGAGTTCGACCTGCAGCCGGCCTTCCTTGGTCCGGGCCCGGCGGCCGAAGATCTCGAGGATCAGGCCGGTGCGATCGAGCACCTTGGTGTCGAGCTCCTTTTCGAGATTGCGCTGCTGGACCGGGGTCAGCGGATGATCGACGATGACGAGGCCGATCTCGCCCGCCGCGACCACGCCCTTCAGCTCCTCGACCTTGCCGCTGCCGATCAGCGTCGCCGGCTGCGGCTTCTGGCCGGAGACGACGCCGCTCGACACCACGTCGAGGTCGATCGCGGCGGCGAGCCCGACCGCTTCGGAGAGCCGGGCCTCGTCGCTGCGGCGCACCGCCTCGAGCGCCGTCGCGCCGCGTGCGTCGGCGTCGGCCCTCTGCCGGAACACCGGCACGAAGACTGCGGCCCGCGTCGCAACGCGCTCGTGCTCGACCGGCCCGCGCGGCCCCTTTTCGCGAAATTCGGTCAATCAGGCCTTCCCGCTCTCGTCGACGCCCTCGTACATCTGCACCGGCTGCGACGGCATGATGGTCGAGATCGCATGCTTGTAGACGAGCTGCGAATGACCGTCCCGGCGCAGAAGGACGCAGAAATTGTCGAATGACGTCACGACGCCGGTCAGCTTGACACCGTTGACCAGAAAGATCGTCAACGAAATCTTCTGCTTGCGGACCGTGTTGAGAAACAGGTCCTGGAGATGTTGGGTCCGCTCTGGCATGCAGAAATGTCCTTTTTTGATTGTGCTGCAGCCTGGTTGATGACAGTCGCGGCCGTTTGCTGCGGACGCATTTTCCTTGATACCGCAGCTGCGAACCGGATCGAAGCCCGCCGCTTGCGAATCATGGTGCAATTTTCGCGACTGCTAACGAGATTGGCACGTTGGCAGGCAAAGTCACCGGTCAAAAGAATTCCAGGCTGACCCTGAACATCTGTTCGACGTGACGCACGGCCGCCGCGGCCGCGAAGATCACCACACGATCCTTCGCCTTGATCCGCGTCTGGCCGGTCGGCTTGACGTAGGTGCCGTTCCTGAGGATCGCGCCGATCCTGAGATTGTCCGGCAGGTCGAGGTCGCGCAGCGGCTCGCCGACCAGCGGCGAGGTCTCCAGCGCCTCGGCCTCGATCACCTCCGCGACGCCGTTCTGGATCGAATGGACGGCCCGGATGCGGCCGCGCCGCACGTGCTGCAGCACACGCGAGATGGTGACGGAGCGCGGATTGATGAAGGCGTCGATGCCGAGCATCCGGGTGAAACCCTGGTAGTCGGCATTGTTGAGGAGGGCGAGATTGCCCTTGCAGCCGAGTCGCTTGGCCATGACGCTCGACAGGATGTTGACCTTGTCGTCGTTGGTCAGGGCGACGAGCAGGTCGCTGGAGTCGATGTCGGCTTCCTTCAGGATCGCCTGGTCGAGGCCGCTGCCATGCAGCACGATCGTCCGCTTCAGCCCGTCGGCGATCGTCACGGCGCGGTCGTGATTGTCCTCGACGACGCGGATCCTGGCGCCGAAGTTGCGCTTCTCGATCTGCCGCGCGACGAAATAGCCGATGTTGCCGCCGCCGACGATGACGATGCGGCCGGCTTCCGGCTCCTCGTGGCCGAACAGGCCGAGGGCGCGGCGCACATGCGACTTCTCGGCGACGACATAGGCGACGTCGCCCGGCACCATGTGGTCGTTGGAGCCGGGGATGAACAGCCGGTCGCCTCGCCAGATGCCGACCACCGTCGCGTTGAGGTCCGGGAAGAGGTCGGTCAGCTGGTCGAGCGGCGTGTTGACGACCGGGCAGTCCTCGGAACATTCGATCGCCACCATGGCGATGTTGTCGTCGGCGAAGCGCACCGCGTCCATGGCGCCCGGCAGCGCGATGCGGCGCAGCACCATCTCGCCGACCTCGATCTCCGGCGAGATGATCACGTCGATCGGCATGTTCTCGGTGGAGAACAGGTCCTGCCAGTGCGGCCGCAGATAGCTCTGCGAGCGGATGCGCGCGATCTTGGTCGGCACGTTGAACAGCGAATGGGCCACCTGGCAGGCGACCATGTTGACCTCGTCGTGCAGCGTCACGGCGATGATCATGTCGGCCTGTTCGGCGCCGGCCTCGGCGAGCACGTCCGGCTGGGCGCCGTGGCCGACGAAGCCCCGCGCGTCGAGATTGTCGCGGATCGCCTGGACGAGATTGCGCGAGGTGTCGATCACCGAGACGTCGTTGCGCTCGGAGGCCAGCCGCTCGGCAATGCCGTAGCCCACCTGCCCTGCCCCGCAGATCACCACTTTCATCGCGGCCGCTCCATGTCCGTCCGTTCCCGGGGCGAAGCCATAGCGTATCGGCGCGTCAGATGCCGAGCGATTTCAGCTTGCGGTGCAGCGCCGAGCGCTCCATGCCGACGAATTCGGCGGTGCGCGAGATGTTGCCGCCGAAGCGGTTGATCTGGGCGACCAGATACTCCTTCTCGAACACCTCGCGCGCGTCGCGCAGCGGCAGCGCCAGAATCTGGCCGTTGGCCTGGCTCGGCGTGCGCGGCAGCATGTCGCCGACCTCGTTCGGCAGCATGTCGGCGGTGATCGGGTTGTCGCCGTCGCCCTCGCGCGACAGGATCATCAGCCGCTCGACGTTGTTGCGCAGCTGGCGCACGTTGCCCGGCCAGTCGCTCGCCTGCAGCACCGCCATCGCCTCCTCGCTGATGCGCTTCGGCTTGATGCCGGTCTGCTCGGCGATCTGCTTCATGAAGGCCTCGATCAGGAGCGGCACGTCCTGGCGCCGGTCGGCGAGCGGCGGCACGGTGATCGGGACGACGGCGAGGCGGTGGAACAGGTCCTCGCGGAACAGTCCCTCGGCGATCAGCGAATCGAGGTTCTGCGAAGTCGAGGAGATGATCCGGACGTCGACCTTCACCCGTTTCGACCCGCCGACCCGTTCGAAGGTCTGCTCGGTGAGGACGCGCAGGATCTTGTTCTGGGTCTCGCGCGGCATGTCGGCGACCTCGTCGAGATAGAGGACGCCGCGATGCGCCTCCTCCAGCGCCCCGACCTTGCGCTCGACGCCGGGGGGCGTCTCGTTGCCGAAGAGTTCGATCTCCATCCGGTCCGGGGTGATCGCCGCGGCGTTGAGCGCGATGAACGGCCCGGAGGCGCGCGGCGATGCGGCGTGGATCGCCCGCGCCACCATCTCCTTGCCGGATCCCGAGGCGCCGAGGATCATCACCCGGCTGTTGGTCGGCGCCACCCGCTCGATGACGTTGCGCAGTTGGTTCATCGGCTGCGACTTGCCGATCAGCTCGGCGAAGTCCGACGAGCGGCGCTTCAGTTCGAGCACCTCGCGCTTCAGCTTGGAGGTCTCGAGCGCACGCTCGGCGATGAGGATCAGCCGGTCGGCCTTGAACGGCTTCTCGATGTAGTCGTAGGCGCCGCGCCTGATCGCCGAGACCGCGGTCTCGATGTTGCCGTGGCCGGAGATCATCACCACCGGCACTTCCGGGTGCTGCGCCTTGATCACGTCGAGGAGGTCGAGCCCGTCGAGCCGGCTGCCCTGCAGCCAGATGTCGAGAAAGACCAGCCGCGGCACGCGGTCGGTTATCGCTTGCAGGGCGGCGTCCGAATTGCCGGCCGTGCGGGTCTCATGTCCTTCGTCCTCGAGGATCCCCGCGACCAGTTCGCGGATGTCGGCCTCGTCGTCGACGATCAGGATGTCCGATGCCATGGCTCACCAATCCTTTCCTCATCAGCATTGTTCGGTGCGCCGGCCCCCGCCGGGGCAGCGCCCGCCGGCAGCACGATGCGCACCATCGCGCCCTGCGGCTGATCCGGAGCATCCTCCAGAGAGATCGTTCCGCCGTGGTCCTCGATGATCTTGCGGACGATCGCGAGGCCGAGACCGGTGCCCTTCTCGCGCGTCGTCATGTAGGGCTCGAGCAGCCGATCGCGATTCTCCTTGGGAAAACCGCGGCCGTTGTCGACGATGTCGATCTCGTAGACGTCGCCGAGCGCCTTGGCGCGGATGGCGATCCGGCCGGCGACGCCCTCGGTCGCCTCGAGCGATTCCACCGCGTTCTTCACCAGATTGCCGAAGGCCTGCGACAAGAGCCGCACGTCGTAGGAGCCGTACATCGGCTTGTCGGGAATGTCGGCGGAAAAGGCGATGCCGTGGTCGCCCATCTCGCGCATGAAGACCGCCTCGCGCAGCGCGTCGCGCAGGTCGATCCGCTCCATCGTCGGCTTCGGCATGCGGGCGAAGGTCGAGAATTCGTCGACCATGCGGCCGATGTCGGAGACCTGGCGGATGATCGTCTCGACGCAGCGGTCGAACACCTCCCGGTCGTCCTCGACGCGCTTGCCGTAGCGCCGGCGGATGCGCTCGGCCGACAGCTGGATCGGGGTCAGCGGGTTCTTGATCTCGTGGGCGATGCGCCGCGCGACGTCCGCCCAGGCCGAAGTGCGCTGGGCGTCGACGAGATCGGTGATGTCGTCGATCGTCACCACCGAGGACTGGTCACCCTCGCCCTCTTCGGCCGAGGTGATGCGGATCGCCAGCGTGCGTTCGCGCTCGCGGATCTTCAGCTTGACCTCTTCCTGGTGTTCGGGCCGGCGCGAGGCGAGCGCCGCCTTGCGGATGCGGCCGATCTCCGGAAAGCTCGAATCGAGCTTGCGGCCGGTCACCCGGCCGGCCTCGACGCCGAGGATGCGCTCGGCGGATGGGTTGACCATCGAGATCGTCCCGTCGCGCTCGATGCCGATGACGCCGGCGGTGACGCCCGACAGCACCGCCTCGATGAAGCGCCGGCGCTCGTCGATCACGTCCTTGGCGTTGACCAGCTCGGAGCGCTGGCTCCTGAGCTGCAGGATCATGTTGTTGAAGGTGTTGGAGAGCGAGCCGACGTCGCCGTCCGACACCCGGACCGGGACGGAGACCGACAGGTTGCCCTCGGAAACCTCGTCGGCCGCGCCGATCAGCATGCGGATCGGCCGCACCAGACGGTCGGCGACGCCGATGCCGGTCCAGATCGCCGACAGAAGCACGATCAGCGTGATGCCGAGATAGAGCAGCGCGAAAGCGAGCTGCAGCCCGAATCGGTTCTCCCTGAGGCTCGAATACTCGGCCGAGCGCTCCTCCATCTCGCGCAGCGCCTTGATGACGTCGGGATCGACGGCGCGCACCGTGTAGAGATAGGCGTTGGATATCTGCCGCAGCCGGATGATCGCCCCGACGAGATTGGTGATGCCGGGCGGGATGAAGACGAGGTTGCCCTCGGCCGCCTTCTGCAGCGCGTCGGCCGGCGGCACCGGCAGCGGCTTGTCCTCGTCGACGTCGGCCTTGAGGAGCGGCTGGCCGTCGAGCCGCAGGATCTGGGCGCCGAGCAGCGAGCGCCCCCGCGCCTGTTCGGTCATCAGCTCCTGGAAGCCGCCGCGGTCGAGGTCGTAGAGCTGGCGCTGCTGGTCGAGGTCGTAGGCCATCGACAGCGTCGTGCCCTGCAGGTTGCGGGCGTTCTCGTTGACATAGGCCCGGGCGACGCTGATCGAGGATTCGACGATCGCCCGGGTGCGCATGCCGAACCAGCGGTCGAGACCGAGATCGAGGGTGACGCTGGCGACGATCGCGACGAGCAGCGCCGGCAGGATCGCGACGATCGAGAACAGGACGACGATGCGCACGTGCAGCCGCGAGGCGGCCCGCCCCTGGCGCCGCGCCCTGACCATGCGCAGCACCTCGCGGCCGATCAGCGCCGACAGGACGACGACGAAGCCGCCATTGACCACCGTCGCCACCGTGACGATCGTGTCGGTCGGCTCGACCGGCGTCAGCCCCATCAGCACGACGAAGGAGATCGCGCCGGTGATCAGCGCACCGGCGACGGCGAGGAGGCCCGGGAACAACAGGAAGCGCCGGCGTTCCATCAGGAACGGCACTTCGGTCTCGCTGTGAATCGGATGTGTCGTCATGCTTCGTGAATGGAATCAACGTCCGTTGCCACAAAGCAACGGAATGTGTCTAAACTGCAACGAAGCAACGAAAAAAGCGAGTCAGCGGATCGACCGGACGACGGAAATGTCGAGATCGCGGATCTTCTTGCGCAGCGTGTTGCGGTTCACGCCGAGGAGATCGGCCGCCTTTACCTGATTGCCGCGGGTGGCCGCAAGCGCCGCCGCGATCAGCGGATATTCGACCTCGCGCAGGATCCGCCCGTGCAGCCCCGCCGGCGGCAGGTCGTCGCCGAAGGAGGCGAAATATTCCGACAGATAGCGTTCCACGGAGGCCGAGAGGTCGATCGGCTTGGAGCCGTCGGTTTCGATTCCCGGGCCCTTGATCGGGTCACTGGTGAGCTCGTGCTCGACGATCTCGGCGGAGATCTCGTCCTGCGGATAGAGCGCGGCGAGCCGCCGGATCAGGTTCTCCAGCTCGCGCACGTTGCCCGGCCAGGCGTAGCGGCGCATCACGTCCAGCGCGCCCTGCGACAGCGTCTTGCGGGGCAGGCCTTCCTTCTCGGCGGCGGCGAAGAAGTGCCGCGCCAGATCCGGCAGGTCCTCGATCCGCTCGCGCAGCGGCGGCAGGCGCAGCGGCACGACGTTGAGGCGGTAGAACAGGTCCTCGCGGAACAGACCGCGGGCAATCAGCTGCCGCAAATCCTTGTTGGTCGCCGCGACGATCCTGACGTCGGTGGCGATCGGCGTGCGGCCGCCGACGATGGTGTATTCGCCCTGCTGCAGCACGCGCAAAAGCCGCGTCTGCGCCTCCATCGGCATGTCGCCGATCTCGTCGAGGAACAGCGTGCCGCCCTCGGCCTGCTCGAATCGGCCGCTGGTGCGGGCCTGCGCCCCGGTGAAGGCGCCCTTCTCGTGGCCGAACAGCTCCGATTCGATCAGGTCGCGCGGAATCGCCGCCATGTTGATGGCGACGAAGGGTCCCTTGCGGCGCCGGCCGTAGTCGTGGAGGGCCCGGGCGACGAGCTCCTTGCCGGTGCCGGACTCGCCGCTGATCGTCACCGTCAGGTCGGTCTGCATCATCCTGGCGAGTGCGCGGTAGATGTCCTGCATGGCCGGCGAGCGGCCGACCAGCGGCATCGCCTCCTGCATGTCGTCCGGGGCGGCGGCGCGGCCGGTCTTCGGCTCCGACAGCGCCCGGCGCACGATCGAGACGAGCTCGGTGAGGTCGAAGGGCTTTGGGATGTAGTCGTAGGCGCCGCGCTCCGAGGCCTTGATCGCCGTCATGAAGGTGTTCTGCGCGCTCATCACCACGACCGGAAGCTCGGGGCGCGAGTTCTTGATCTTCGGCAGCGTGTCGAAGGCGTTGCCGTCCGGCATCAGGACGTCGGTGATCACGAGGTCGCCTTCGCCGGCGGAGACCCAGCGCCAGAGCGTCGCGATGTTCGAGGTCACGCGGACCTCGAACCCGGCGCGCATCAGCGCCTGGGAAACGACCGTGCGGATCGCGGCATCGTCGTCTGCTACGATGATCTGCATTGCCATGGAGGTATCAGCCCTGTTCGTCGGCCGCTGTGGACGGCGCGTCGGGTTCGGAAAGCTCGCGCCAGGCCGGCATGAGGATGCGGAAGACGGTGTGCCCCGGCTGCGATTCGCATTCGATGACGCCGCCGTGGTCGCCGACGATCTTGGCGACCAGCGCAAGGCCGAGGCCCGATCCGCTGGGCTTGGTCGTGACGAAGGGGTCGAAGATGTGCTCGCGGATGTCCTCCGGCACGCCCTCGCCATTGTCCTCGACGGCAAATTCCAGCGGCAGCGTCACCCGGTCCTTGGTGCCGGGCACCGACAGCCTGACGCCCGGCCGGAACGCCGTGGTCAGCCTTATCTCGCCGTCCTCGCGGCCCTTCACCGCCTCGGCGGCGTTCTTCAGGAGGTTGAGGAACACCTGCACCAGCTGGTCGCGATTGGCGAGCACCGGCGGCAGCGACGGGTCGTAGAGCTCGAGGATCCTCACTTCCCGGGCGAAGCCGTTCTTGCCGAGCGTCTTCACGTGCTCCAGCACGGAGTGGATGTTGACCGCCGAGCGCTCGATCGGCCGCTGGTCGGAGAACACCTCCATGCGGTCGACCAGCTTGACGATGCGGTCGGCCTCCTCCTGGATCAGCCGCGTCAGCGCCCGGTCCTCGTCGCTCGCCGAGGTCGCCAGCAGCTGCGCGGCACCCTTGATCCCCGACAGCGGGTTACGGATCTCGTGGGCGAGCATCGCCGCAAGGCCGGTGACGGTGCGGGCCGCGGAGCGATGGGTGAGCTGGCGGTCCATCTTTTCGGCGATCGAGCGCTGCTGGATCATCACCACGACGAGGTCCGGCGCCTCCGGCATCGACGAGACGTAGAGATCGACCAGCCGCTCGCCGCCGAGCCGCGGCGAGGAGACGTCGACCCGGTATTCGCTGAACCGCGCCTGCTGCAGCCGCGCCTGGTCGACCAGCGAGAAGAACGGGCTGTCGCCCGGCACGAAGTCCTTCAGGCGCTTGCGCGCGAGATAGGCCGAGCCGGCGGAGAAGAACTGCTCGGCATCGGAATTGGCGAAGCGGAACCGACCGTCGGCATCGACGACGATGACAGGATGCGGCAGGGCGTTGAGGATCTGGAACGCCTCGTCGAGCATCGGCGGATTGTCGGTGGGCGTATCGGGCATATCAGGCGGCCTCCGTCCTCGGCGCCACCGCGGCGGCTTCGATATCGGCTGGGGTGGTGCCGGCGAGAAGGCGTGCGAGGCACCGCCGGACCGTGGCGGGCTCCTGCGCCGTCATCACCGCGCGACGGTCGGCCGGCGGCACGAGGCCCCCAAGCGCCGAAAAGCGGTCGAGATACCAGCTGAGATGCTTGCGCGCATGCCGCACCCCGGTCGCGATGCCGTAATGGGCGAGCATCGCGTCGTAATGGTTGAGGACGAGGGTCGCGAAGTCGGTGGCGGCGAGATCGTCGAAGGAGATCGCTCCGGCCATCAGGCCGGCGAGCCATGGCCGGCCGTAGCAGCCCCGTCCGACCATCACCGCGTCCGCGCCGCTCCGGGCCAGCATCGTCGCGATCTGCCCGGGCGCGACGAGATCGCCGTTGGCGACGAGCGGCACGCCGACGGCGCGGCGCACCGCGCCGATCGCCGCCCAGTCGGCGACGCCGTCGTAGAAGTCCATGCGGGTGCGGCCGTGCACGGTGACCAGCCGGGCGCCCGCCTCCGCGGCCCGGCGCGCCAGCCAGGGGGCGTTCATCGACTCGCGGTCCCAGCCGAGCCGCATCTTCACCGTGACGGGAACACGTCCGGCCCCTGCCACCACCGCCTCGACGATGGAAAGCGCGAGCTCCGGCTCGCGCATCAGGGCAGAGCCCGACAGGCCGCCGACGACCTTCTTCGCCGGGCAGCCGAAATTGACGTCGACGAGATCGGCGCCGGCATCCGCCAGACGGCGCGCCGCCTCGCCCATGACCCCGGCTTCGCGCCCGGCGAGCTGAACGGCATGGATGCCATGTCCGTCGCGCAGGGCTCGCAGGGTCGATTCGCCGTCGCCCTTCAGATATTCGCCGCTGGCGACCATCTCCGAGAAGACGAGGCCGGCGCCGAACCGGCGCGCGAGACGGCGGAACGGCACGTCGCTCACCCCCGACATCGGGGCGAGGAAGACGCGGTTGGCAAGACGCAGGCCCGCAACCTCGAGAGGTGTGGAAACGTCTGCCATTCTTCCGAATTCGCCTAAACTCTGAGCGACCATCGTAACTGTCGATTCTTGCGGCACCTGTGCCGTACTTAATCGGAGCATGCTCAAATGACAAGCAGTTTGGGCCTTGCATTCGCGATCGCCTTCGTGCTCCTCGCGCCCAGGATGTCGACGGGGGCGGAAGAGGCATGAGCGATGGCGTCGGGGTGATCCTGGTGGCGGCCGGCCGCGGCGAGCGCGCCGGAATCTCGACGGAAGGCCCGAAACAGTATCGGCGCATCGGCGGGCGCGCCGTCCTTGCCCACACGCTCGACGCCTTCCGCAGCCACCCGGCGGTCGGCGCCATCGTCCTCGTCGTCCATCCGGACGACCAGACGCTCTGCGAGGCCGCGCTCGGCGCGGCGATGGAGGCGGTCCATCTCGTCACCGGCGGCGCCGAGCGCCAGGTCTCGGTGCGCCGCGGCCTCGAACGGCTGGCGGCCTTGAACGACGCCCCTGAGATCGTCCTCGTCCACGACGCCGTCCGGCCCTTCGTCGACCGCGCGACCATCGACCGGGTGATCGAGGCGGTCCGAGCCGACAACGGCGGCGGCGGCGGCGGCGCGATCCCGGCCATGCCGATCGCCGACACGATCAAGCGCGCCGCCGCGGACGGCACGATCGCCGGGACGGTCTCCCGCAGCGGCCTCTACGGCGCGCAGACGCCGCAGGGCTTTCACCTCGACGCGATCCGCGCAGCCCACGCCGCGGCGGCCGAATCCGGGCGCTCTGACTTCACCGACGACGCGTCCATCGCCGAGTGGGCTGGCGCGCGCGTCGTGCTCGTCGAAGGGGCGGCGGACAACGTCAAGCTGACCACCCGCGAGGACATCGCCCGCGCCGACGCAAAGCTGAAGGACAGACACCCGATGATCGACGTGCGAACCGGCAACGGCTACGACGTGCACCGCCTCGTTCCGGGCGACCACGTCACCCTCTGCGGCGTCAGGATCGCCCACGACCAGGCGCTCGACGGACATTCCGACGCGGATGTCGGCCTGCACGCCCTCACCGACGCGCTGCTCGCCACCTGCGGGGCCGGCGACATCGGCGACCATTTCCCGCCGAGCGACCCGCAATGGCGCGGCATGGCGTCCCACGTCTTCGTCGAGCGGGCGGTCGCGATCGTCGCCGAAAAGGGCGGACGGATCATGAATGCCGACGTCTCGCTGATCTGCGAGGCGCCGAAGATCGCGCCGCATCGCGAGGCGATGCGCGCAAAGATCGCGGCGATCACCGGGCTCGCGATGGACCGGGTGTCCGTCAAGGCGACGACCAACGAACAGCTCGGCTTCCTCGGCCGGCGCGAGGGCATCGCCGCGATCGCGACGGCCTCTGTCGTCTACGGAGAGGCGCAATGAGCGGCGGCGCGGAGGAAGTAGGGGCCGCAGCCGAAGCGACGGCCGGCCGGCCCCTCGCCCGCGCCGTCGTCGAGCGCTATCAGGCACGGGGCTGGACCCTTGCCACGGCGGAATCGTGCACCGGCGGCCTCGTCGCCGGCGCGATCACCGACGTCGCCGGCTCCTCCGCCGTCCTCGATCGCGGCTTCGTCACCTATTCCAACGCGGCGAAAATCGACCTCGTCGGCGTCGACCCCTCGGCACTCGCGGCCCATGGCGCGGTGTCGGAGACGGTTGCGCGGCAGATGGCGGAGGGCGCGCGGGCCCGCGCCGGCGTCGACGTCGCGGTCTCGATCACCGGCATTGCGGGTCCCGGCGGCGGCTCGCCGGCAAAGCCCGTCGGCCTCGTCCACTTCGCCTGCGCCAGCGCTGCCGGAACCATGCATCGCGAGGCGCGCTTCGGCGACGTCGGCCGCGCCGCAATCCGCGCGGCATCGGTCGAGACGGCGCTCGCGATGCTGCTCGATGCGCTGGCCTCCTGAGCCGGTCGGCCAGCGGGTCAGGCGAGAACCGGATAGCCCGCCGCCTGCGCCTCGCGCTCGTACTTGAGGACGACGGCATAATCGTCCAGCGTGACGGGTTCGACGCCGCAGAGCCCGAGCGCCTCGGCCGCACCGGCGAGCGTCGGATCGGCCAGAGCCTCCGCAAGCGCCTGCCGCAGCAGCGCGATCTCCCGCGCCGAGGCGCCTGCCCGCGTCACGAAGGGCAGCGCCGGGCTTAGCGCCGTTTCGGCGATGATCCTGAGCCCGGCGACGCGCTCCGGCCGATGATGCTTGACGAGCCCGAAGGTGACGCAGTCGATCGCCGCGGCGTCGGCCCGCCCGGCGCTCACCGCCTCGAGGCTCGCGACATGGCTGCCGGTGACGACGACGCCGGCAAAGAACCGGCCGTTACGGGAAAGCGGCGCGATGCGGTGGCGGAAGAGGTTCATGCCGGAATTGCTGTCCGCCCCGTTGAGCGCCGCCCGCCGGCCGGAGAGATCGGCGAGGCTTTCGAGGCCCGCCCCGGCGCGCACGACGACGACGCTGCGATGCCGGGCTCCCTCGCAGCCTGGCCAGCGATAGACCGGAGCCGCCACCGGCGTCACCGCCTCGGCAAGCGCCGTCGCCAGCGGATAGCCGCAGGTCTGGGCGAGGATCAGCGCCGGGTCGCGCCAGATCTCCGAAAGCGGCCGCGCCCGGTCGAGCCGCTCGGGGACGTCGGTCATTCCCGCCGCGGCGAGCCGTCCGGCGACGCCGGCCCAGAGCGCGTCGTTCGCCTGCCGGAGCCAGTCCATGTCGTACATTCCAAGGCTCGCGACGCGGCTCATGATCCGCCCTTCCCGGCGTGTCGGGCGGGGCTTCCGCCGCCTCGACCGGCCGTCAGGCCGGCACGCTGCCGCCGCCGGAAGGCGTCGTCGGCGCCCGGCCGAGCGGATGCGCCGGCCGGTCGTGGGCGGCGACGAAGAAGCGCCGGAAGACGTCGCCATAACCCTGGTAGAGCAGGCCGCCATTGCCGTCGAGCAGCGACGCCCGGTTCGCGCGGTACCAGGACGGCAGGCGATACCACGGCAGCGTCGGATGGGCGTGGTGCGCCGCATGCAGGTTGTTGTTGAGGAAGAGCAGCGCGAAGACCGGCGAGCCCTCGACGACGGCGGTGCGCTTCGACACCACCCCTTCCGCCTTGTGCTCGGCAAAGGAGCGCACCAGCAGGAGCGCCGTCCCCGGATAGACGAAGATCGCCAGATAGGCGAGCGGCGACATCCCGCAGACGAAGACCAGCCAGGCGACGAGCACGGCACAGCCGAGAGCGTGGCGCGCCCAGATGACGGCGAGCCGGCGGTCGCCGGAAAGGATCGCCCGACCCTCCGACCACAAGAAGCGCGCGATCGACCAGGCCGGGCCGATCACCAGCCGCCCGGCGAGGCAGGTCTGGGCCTCGACGAGGCCGCGGGCGAGCGGGCTCAGCCGCATCCAGTCCGCTTCGGTGAAGTAGTGGGATTCGGGATCGTCCAGCGGGTCGGTCAGCCGTTCGTCGCGGTGATGGCAAAGATGCATGGTCCGGTAGCGCGCGAAGGGGATCCACAGCGACAGCGGCACGAAGCCGAGCGCCCGGTTGAAGGCCCGCCAGCGCGTCGGATGGCCGTGAATCACCTCGTGCTGCAGCGAGCCGTGCCAGGCGATCGTCCAGGCCGCCGCCGGCACCAGCAGGACGAGCGGGATCGCCGCATGCCAGACCGTCAGGATGCCCCACGAAGCGTAGATCACCACGGCGAGGCACAAGGTCGGCCATTCGATGGCCTGGCCGCGGTGGAAGGGTTTTGCTGTGATTCGAGGCGCGTTCGTCATGCGCCCATGATTCGGGCAGTCTTAGCCGGCTGACAATTCCGCACTTCAACAAGCCGTGATGAGAGTTATCCCGAAATCGCGCCAGACTCGTGACTTCTTTCACCACGCGCCGGGAACGATCCGCGATTTTCCGGCCGGCCCCGCCTATCCGGCGTGCTCCATCGCCGCCGCCTCCTCGGGCGACATCCGTCCGGCCGCCCATTTCGTCGTCGCTTCGTCCGACGCCTCGCCGGCGATCGCTGCGGCGACGCCCTCGCCCATCAGCGGTCCGAGCTTGAACCCGTGGCCGGAGCAGGCGCTGAGCACCCAGGCCCTGCTGCCCCAGGGCCTGACCTGGAACTCTTCGCTCGGATCGCGGGTGACGGTGTAGAAGCAGATCTTCCTCTCGATCACCCGGTAGCGGTCGAAATCGCGATAGGCGAGCCGCGCCGCGCGGTTCAGCCGGGCGAGATCGGCCGCAGTGGCGATGCGGTCGCCGTCGGCATCGCCGGCCCGCGTGAAGACGTGGTCGCCGATCTTCAGCCGGGTGCCGTTCTTCGGCGGCAGCGAGTAGGTGCCGCTCTCGGTCCCGAGATCGATCATCACCGGGGCGTTCTTCCAGGCGTCGACCAGTTCGGCCGGCGGGGTGAGATACATCACCGCCTGGCGCGACGGCACGACGCTGTCCGCGACGAGCGGCGTCAGCTTGTTCACCCAGGCGCCGGCGGCGATCACCACGCGGTCGGCGCGGTGGGTCTCGCCATTGGCGACGACGGTGCCGGCTTCAGGGTCGACCGCCTCGACCCGCGCGTCGGCGTGAAACGCGACCCCGGCATTGCCGAGCCAGACGGTGAGGTCGGTGAGGATGCGGATCGGAAACAGCATGCCGGCCTCTTCCGTCTCCACCACCTGCGTCAGGCCCTTCGTCTCGATCATCGGGAAACGCTCCGGCACGTCGGCGAGCGGCACCTCGTGGAAGCGCTTGCCGAGCGCCGTCATCGTGCGGGCCACCGGTTCGTACCAGTCGACGGGATCGCGCAGGAAGTAGAAGAGGCTGCCGGGCAGGAAGTGCCGCGCGCCGATGTCCTGAAACAGCCGCTCGTACATCCGGAATGCCCGCGGCATCAGATGGCCGTAGCCCTCCAGCGTGCCGTAGGCGTGCCGGGTGATCCGATGCTCGTCATAGGAGGAGGCGCGCGGATTGGGGATCGGCCCCTGCTCGAAGACCGAGACCCGGAAGCCGCGGCGGATCAGCGCCCAGGCGGTGGAAAGGCCGGCGATGCCGGCGCCGACGACGATGACGTGGCCGCGGGATTTCGTCATGGGATCAAGTGCTTCCTGTCGTTTCCGTGTGTTTCGAGCGAACCGCTCGAGGGACCGTTCCGGGGGAGATTACGCCAATCGCCGTGCAGCCGCACCCTCGCCTCAGGAGGCGCCGAACCTCCCCGCTTCGTCATTCTCGGGCCCCGTCCCGAGAATCCAGGGGCGGCTGCCGCCCCTTCTTCGGATGGCCCGTCCATGCCGCGACCCGTGGCGCCCGACGATCTCTGGATTCTCGGGACGGGGCCCGAGAATGACGACTGTCCGAGTTGCCGCGTCCCTTTTCAAAGCCGCCCCGTTCGACGTCATGCCGTACCGGCCCGGCCACCGGAAGCTTCCACCCTTGCCTCCGCCGGCTCCGGCGGCAGCCAGTTCAGATGCTCGCGCCAGTCGGCACGCAGGCCGTCGAAGCGCGCGAGCGACAATTTCGACAGGTCGGCGAAGCTGCATCTTCCGTCCACCACCAGGTCGCGGATGGCATGGCCCGACGCCGGCGACAGGCCGAAGCCGACGCTCGACATCGTCGCGACGGTGACGTTGCCGGGCGAGGACAGCCGCTCGATCACCGGCCGCCCGTCCGGGGTGTTCTCGACCACCCCGGCCCAGGAGCGGATGACGCGCGCATGCGCCGCTTTCGGCAGGAGCTCGGCGACCCGCCTGGCCAGGTTGCGGGTGACCGAGCCCGAGGGCTTCGGCGGCGCGGCGTCGAGCGCGACGTCGTCCAGCCATTCGTGCGGGCCACCCCCGTAAGCGAGATTGCCGCGCAGCGTCTGGCGGCCGTAGAGGCCGTGGCCGTCGACGCCGGTGAACGGCATCATCGCCAGCGGCTCGGTGACGATCATCTCGGCCCGCGCCGGCGCCATCGGGAGGTCGATGCCGAGCATCGCGAGGAGCTTGCCGGTCTGCGGGCCGGCGGCGATCACCAGGGCGTCGCAACCGATCGTCCCGGTCGCCGTCTCGATGCCGGTGACCCTGCCGCCGGCCGTCGCGATGCCGGTCACCGCCGTGTGCTGCAGGATCGTCGCGCCGAGATCCTGCGCCGCCCAGGCATAGGCCTGCGCGGTGCGCTGCGGATTGGCATGGCCGCCGAAATGAAAACGCACGCCCGAGACGACGTTGTCGCCGGCGAGCGGCACCAGGTCGCGCACGTCGTCGGGGCTCAGCACCTCCCAGTCGTAGCCGTCGGGAAGGCGCAGCGAGAGCCCCTCGTGGAACCTCTCCTTGCGCGGATCGACCTGGAAGATGATGCGGCCGCGCCGGTATTCCGTCGGATAGCCGAGGAGTTCGTCCATCTGCGGCCACAGACGCTGCTCCTCGTGGAACAGCGGGCTCTGATAGTGGGTGCAGCCGCCGCCGTTGCGGCCCGACGCCTCGAAGCCGACGATGCCCTTCTCGACCACGGTGACGGCAACGCCGGAGCGCGCCAGCCACCAGGCGGCCGAAAGGCCGGTGACGCCGCCGCCGACGACGACGACCGACGTGCCCTTCTCGCTCATCGCCCGCTCCTCAATAGGGCATGCCGGCGCGAAGCTGCTCGGCCTCACGCGTCGTGCCGATGTCCTCGTAGCCGATCCACTGGGTGGCGATGCCGAACCAGACGTTCCAGCCGGCATCCATCTCCGGGCTCTCCTGCCAGTCGGCAATGACCGACAAAGGCAGCGGCCGGACCGGCGCGCGATAGCCGGCGAGCGGCACCGTCTCTGGCGCGACACCGGCGCCGAGCGCCATCATGAGCGCCACCTGCTCGCGGCAGCGCCGCGCCTGGCAGGCACCCATGCAGACCCGGGTCAGCCGCTTCATCTGGTCCGGATTGACCGGGCCGTCCGCGGCGATCGTCGTCAGGTCGCGCCGGGCAAGGGCGTTGGAGCGCCAGTCGAGATAGCGGGGCGGCCTGACGCCGAGGAGGTCGCCGCGGGTGACGTCCTCGCAGATGCAGGCGAGGACGTCCGCGCCGCCGGTGCCGAGCATCGCGCGGGCGAAATCGAGCTGATAGTCGAGGCCGTTCATGGCCGCCGGCCGGTCCGCGGCCGCCCCGTCCGGAACGACGCCCGCCCCCGCCGTGCTCTTGCCGAGCGAGGCGAGCGCCGCCTGCCCGGCCCGCCGGCCGGACGCCGCGGCATCGCTGCCGAGGCCGGCACAGTCGCCGGCGACGAACACCTCGCCGAGCGACGTCGCGCCGTCGGCCGCGGCGACCGGGACGTGGCCGCCGCGCGCCGGCGCCATTTCGCGGGCGAGCCCGAGCACGTCGCAGAGTTCGATCACCGGCACGGTGCCGACCGCCATCACCACCGTGTCGCAGGCGATCTCGCGGCGGCTGTCGCCATCCCCGCTGCCGCAGACGACGAGCGCTTCGACACCCTCGGCGCCGCCCTTCGCCCGCAGCGGCACGTGGCCGGTCAGGAACGCGGCGCCGCGCGCCTCGAGCGCCGCGACGGCTTCCGCAGATCCCTGCGGCGCGTCCCGCAGTTCCACCAGCGCCGCGACGTCGAGGCCGCGCGCGAGCGCGCGTTCGGCCGTTCCGAGCGCCAGATCGCCGGAGCCGACGATGACGAGCCGCCGGCCGGCGAAGGCGTCGTAGCGGTCGAGGAGGGCGTGAAACGCCTGCGCGCCCATGACGCCCGGCTGGTCCGAGCCGGCGAAGGTGAAGTTGAGGTCGCGCGCGCCGGTGGCGAGCACCAGCCGGTCGAAGCCGACGAACCAGCTGCGCGTCTCGTCCGCGAGACCCGCAAGCCCCGAGGCGAGGCCGGCGAGCCCCGGCCCCTTCACCCAGGCGCCCCAGACGCTGGTCGACAGCTTCACGTCGACGCCCGCCTCGAAGGCCTCGGCGAGCGCCGGATTGCCCTCCAGCAGCTTCTCGACCAGCCGTTCCGGCGTCTGCACCGCATGGGTCGCCCGGCCGCCGTAATAGAGCGGCACGTCCATGCCGACGAGGCCGGCGGAGACCGGGTTCTCGTCGACCAGCATCACCGAGGCGCCGGCATTCGCGGCCTCGATCGCCGCAGCGCAGCCGGCGGCACCGGCCCCGACGACGAGGATTTCGACATGCTCGTCGATGGCAGCGGGTTTGCCGGCGATCGAGAAGCGATCGGGCGGCGGCAGTGTCACGTCGGTCATTCAGAATGCCTTCAGAGCCTGATCGAGATCGGCGACGAGATCGTCAGGGTGCTCGATGCCGACGGAAATGCGCAAGGAGGAATCGTCGACGCCGACCATTTTGCGGATCTCGGGCGGGACCAGATAGTGGGTGGTCGAGGCGGAATGGCAGATCAGGCTCTCCGTCCCGCCGAGGCTGACGGCCATGCGGAACACCTTGAGCCGGTCGAGCATGGCGAAGGCTTCGCGCTCGCCGCCCTTGATCCTGAACGAGAAGGTCGAGCCCGCCCCGCCGCACTGCCGGTCGTAGACCGCTTTGGCCGGCGAGCCCTCGTCGAGGAAGCCGAGATAGGTGACGGTCTCGACCTTTTGATGGTCGCGCAAGAATGCGGCGATCGCCCGGGCGTTGGCGTTCGCCCGGGCATTGCGCAGCGGGAAGGTCTCCAGCGAGCGGAGCAGCAGCCAGGAGGTGAAGGGATCCATATGCGTGCCGAGCAGCGTGCGCAGCATGCGCAGCGGGCCGATACGCTGCAGCGAGCCGGTGACCGAGCCGCCGAGAAGATCGGAATGGCCGCCGGCATATTTGGTGAGCGAGGTGATGCAGAGGTCGGCCCCGCATTCGAGCGGCTTCTGCAGCAGCGAGCCGAGGAAGGTGTTGTCGACGGAGACGACCGGCCGGGTCTGCTGCCGCCCGCCGAGTTCGTCGGCAAAGGCGGCGATCATCTGGATGTCGGCGATGCCGGCGGTCGGATTGGCCGGCGATTCGACGTGGATGAGGCCGATCGGCCCGTGCGCCAGAGCGGTTTCGGCCGCGGCTTCGAGGCTCATGCGGTCGAGGGCGTCGGCAATCCCCACCGGCTTGATGCCGAGCCCGGTCATCGGGCCGTGCAGCAGGCCGTGGGTGCCGCCGTAGAGCGGCGTCGTATGCAGGACCGACTGGCCGGGCTTCAGATGCGCCAGCATCGTCGCCGAGATCGCCGCCATGCCGGAGGCGAAGGCCGCGGCATCTTCGGCGCCGTCGAGCACGGCGAGCCGCTCCTGCAGGAGCTTGAGGTTCGGATGATCGAGCCGCGCATAGATGAAGGGCGCGTCCCTTTCCGGCGCCGGGCCGTCGAAATAGGCGCGGTGGACGTCCTTCGCCGCCGCGGCCGACGGATAGGCGAAGGTCGAGGAAAGGACGATCGGCGGCTTCACCGCGCCATAGGCCTCGCGCGGGTCGTAGCCGTAGCCGACGGCGAGCGTGTCGGGATGAAGGCCGGCGTCGCGCCCGTCCGGCGAGGTTTTCGCGCTCACGCCGGGCGCGCCGTCGGCTCGGCGGCGGTATCCTGGCCGGCAGAGGCGATGGCGGCGGCGGGGGCAAAGGCCTCGGTGGCCGGCCCGCTCGCAATGGGTGCCGCCGGCACGGCGTTCATCGCCTGCGGCCGCCGGTCGATGCCGGTCCGCGCGGCGATGAAGTCCTGCGCCTTCTCGCAATACCAGTCGATGAAGCGCACGACGTAGGATTCGCCGTCCTCGCAATAGGGGCCGGGCGTGTAGCCGAGCGAGTTGACGCCGCGCTGGTTGAGCTCGACGAGATCGCGGTCCTGGAGGTTGGTGACGTTCCACAGGGCGGTCAGCCGCTCGACGTCGTAGTCGACGCCCTCGACCGCATCCTCGTGGACCAGCCACTTGCAGGTGACGATGGTCTCGTTCGTCGCCGTGGGCATCGCCGAGAAATACACCGTCGTGTCGGCGGTCGAATGGCAGAAGGAATGCGGCTCGATCGCCCAGCGGAGCGATCCGACGTCGGCGTCCTCGCCGGCGATCATCAGCTTCTTCACCGCCGGCTGGCCGTCCATCGTCAGGGAGACCTGGCCCTCACGCAGCGGGAAGCGTTCGACCTGCCACCACGGGCCGAGATGCGGCCCCTTCTTCAGGCCGCAGGCGTCGAGCCGCCGGTCGAAGGCCTCGTGCCGCGGATCGCCGTCCTTGGCGAACTGCGCGCCGCGGGCCTCGCCGATCGGGAAGGTCAGCGCCAGTTCCGGATGGCCGACGGCGCAGTGGTAGCACTCGCGGGCGTTCTCCATCACCAGCTTCCAGTTGCCCCTTTCGACGAGGGTGTTCTGGTGGGCGAGCTTGGCGTTGTAAAGGCGATGCGGCGCGAGCAGCGGCTCGAGCTCTGCGCGGAAGCGCTCGAAGGCCGGCGGGACGTCGGCCATCGAGACGAAGATCGCGCCGGCGACCTCCTCGACATGGATCTTCTTCAGGCCATGCGCGCCGGGATCGAAGCTCGCCTGCATGTTGGCGGCGTGGACCAGCTTGCCGTCGAGGCCGTAGACCCACTGGTGGTAGGGGCAGGTCAGGCGCGAGCGCGCACCGGCGCCGTCGGCGCAGACCTGCGCCCCGCGATGCCGGCAGGAATTGTGGAAGGCCCTCAGCGCCCCGTCACGGTCGCGGGTGATCACCACCGGCGAGCGGCCGATGGTGAGCGCCATGTAGCCGCGCGGCTTCGGAATCTCGCAGGAGAATCCGGCGAGGATCCAGGACTGGCCGAAGATCGCCTCGAGGTCGAATTCATGGACGTCCGGACTGTTGTACAGGGCCTGCGGCAGCGAATGGCCGGGCTTGCGGCGGGCGAAGAGTGCCGCAATGTTGGACAGATCGGACATGGTGGCTCCTTTTGGTGCAAGGAGCTTGTCAGCGCTTGGAATCGGTTTCAAATACCGTTTTTCGATCGCCCTATCGAATTGAGGCAACGAATGCCGCTGCGCGCCGCCGATGCGGTCGACGAACCCCGGACGAAACCGAAGCCGGGCCCGGCGGACTTGCCGGGCAGCGCCCGGCTGTGGCTGCCGCTGAACGCGCTGCGGGCCTTCGAGGCGGTGGCCGAGCGGCAGAGCTTCACGGCAGCGGCGGCGGCGCTGCACATTTCCCAGAGCGCCCTCAGCCGGCATGTCGGCCGGCTGGAGGATCTGCTCGGCTGCAAGCTCCTGGAGCGCCGCCCGCAGGGTCTCGCCTTGACGCCGGCAGGCGCCGCGCTCCTGCCCGTCGTCGCCAGGTCCTTCGACGGCATCGAGACCACCATGCACGCGCTGCGGCGCCGGGCCGGCACCGGCCAGCGCATCCTGCGCGTCCACATGCCGCCGACCTTCCTGACCGTCATGGGAATGTCGCTGGTGCAGGAGTTCCGGCTCGCCTTTCCGGACATCTCGATCGACCTGTTCTCCTGGAACGGCGTCGGCCTGCCGCGCGGCGCGAGCTGCGACATCGCCGTCGTCTTCGACCGTCCGCGCTACGACGACGCCGTGCGGGACGCGCTGTGGATGATCGCCCAGACGCCAGCCTGCGCGCCTGAGCTCGCCGCGCGCTCGAAGGGTGTGGCGCTCGACGCCTTCCTGAGGAACAACGAGCTTCTCCACACCCGGCTCGAGGGCGAGCCCTTCGGCGTCCTCTGGTCGGCATTCGTCCGGCATTTCGGGCTCGACATTCCGGCCGAGCGCGGTCTCGCCCTCGATACCGAACGCCTGACGGTCGAATGGGCGATGACCGGCAACGGCGTCATTCTCGTCGACCCGGCGATGTTCAAGCGGGAGATCGACGACGGCCGCCTGGTCGTTCCCTACGACGCGGTCTCGGATTCAGGCTTCGGCTACTTCCTGACGGTTCATGCGGACGACATGTCCGACCCGGCGATCGCGCTGTTCCGCTCCTGGGTCATCCAGCGCTTCGCACACGTCCAGAAGGACGCGGTGCCGGCCTAGTGGATTGAATTTGACGGCTGAGCCCCGATCGGGTGAGGCGTCATGTCGAATGTCAAATTCGAAAAGCCACCCGAATCATGAACTTGGCTCCTGGTCTTTGGATTCCGTCGTTCGCTGCGCGGCGAAAGTCGGCCGGGTCGGTCGGCTCTTCGGGCACAAGGACGGCGCACCGCGACCGGTCCGCTCAGCGCAGAATGACGATCTCGTCCTCGCGGGCGACGTTGAGCGCCCGGCGGGCATTCTCGTCGATCATGTCCTTTTCGAGCGTCCCGTCCTTCATCGCCCGCACCCGGTGTTCGAGCGCGTCGCGCCGGGCGGTCAGTTCGGCGAATTCCGCCTTGCGCTCGGCGAGCTGCCGCTGCAGCGCCGCCTTTGCCTCGCTGCCATACTGGCCGGTCTCGGCATGCGTCGCGAAATAGGCGAGCACCGCCGAGGTCAGCGCCGGGACGACGAGCCTGCCGAGATAGGATTTGCGCTTCTGGATCGTGAGCATCGGTGCCTCCGCCGTGAAACTCGCACGCCCGTGGTTAAGCCCCCGTGAACGGCCCCCCATCGGACGTGAACGAGCCAGTTTGAATCGGCCGGCGCGGCGCGCCGATGAAATGCGCGTCAACGCCCCGGGATCCCGTTCTTTCAGGGGATTGGCGCCCTATCCTCGCCCGCGCCGACGGTTGTTCGCGGAAGGCTCCGGAACGTCTGGCATGGAACCCCGATTCATGGCGCGCGAAACCAACATCTCTCGTGACGACAGGCCCGAAGACGCGGACGAGGCGGAGAAAGCCCGCAAGGACCCTGAAGAATCCCTCGACAACGCCCCCTCCGAGGGCGCCACGATCCGCGACTTCTTCTCCTTCGAGGAGATCTTCGCGCGCGTCCTGTCGGTGGCGGATCACGAGCTCGACGCGACCAACCGCTATCTCTTCTGGAGTGGCCTCGGCGCCGGCGCGGCGCTCGGCCTCACCTTCCTCGCCCGCGTCGTCTTCACCGAGACCGCCCACGAGGCCGAGCCCGGACTTCTCGGCAACCTGCTCTATCCGGTCGGCTTCCTGATCATCGTGCTCGGCCGCTACCAGCTCTTCACCGAGAACACCCTGACCCCGGTGGTCCTCGTCCTGACGAAGCTCGCAAGCGTCGCCAACCTCCTGCGGCTGTGGCTGGTCGTCCTCGTCGCCAACATGGTCGGGGCGGTCGGCGTCGCGGCGATCCTCGCCTATTTCGACGTGCTCGACGCGCCGCGGCTCGAAAAGGCCGTGGAGATGGGCCGCCACGCCTACGAGACCGCCTGGTTCAAGATCTTCTCCAAGGCGATCATCGCCGGCTGGATCGTCGCGGCCATGGTCTGGCTGGTGCACAGCGCCCGCGACACGGTCTCGCGCGTCCTGTTCGTCTGGCTGCTGATGTATTTCGTCGGCGTCGGCGGCCTCTTCCACATCATCACCTCTTCCGTCGAGGTGTTCTTCCTCGCCTTCCGCGAAAGCGACGTCGACCTCCTGCCGCTGTTTCCGAACTTCGTTTTGCCCGTCCTGATCGGCAACACCATCGGCGGGGTGACTTTCGTCGCGGTGCTGAACTACGCGCTGTTCGCCGAGCACAAGGATTCCCGGCTCTTCGAGCGCTACGGCGAAAAGCTCGACTGGCGCGACTGGCTGTTCGGCATCGAGAAGAGGCATCGGCGCTGATCTCTGTGGGCGGCTCGGCGGGGAAAGTTCATCGCCGCGCCCGCCGGCCGCCCGTCAGGCATCGGCGACGCCTCGTCGGCGTCGCCGCCCGGGCGCCACTCCGATGAACCGGTCTTTTATCGAATTTCATTCAAATCCTTGGCATTAATATTGCCGAGAATTGTTCGGGTATGCTTCGATACATTTTCGGCGGAAGCGATCTATTGTGTCTTTCATTCACGCTCGAGAATGAAGGACGACGCAATGAAGAGCAGGATCTTCGTTTCCCTGTTGACCGCAGCGAGCACCGTTTCCCTCCTCGCCGCGCCGGCGAACGCCGGCGGCGCCCCCGTCGCCTGCTACCAGCCGGTGAGCGAGCCGGCGGCCTATGCGACGGTCGAGGAGAGCTACGTCGTGCGGCCGGCCGAGACCGTCTACGACGTCGTTCCCGCCCGCTACGGCTGGGGCACCCGCCAGGTGGAGGTCGAACCCGGCCGCGTCGTCGAGACGCCGGTCGCCGCCGAATACCGCTGGGTGGAACGGCAGGTCGTGCTTGAACCCGCCCGGGTGGTCCGCCACGCCGCCCCGGCCACCTATCAGACGGTCTCCGAACCGGTGCTTCTCGAACCCGGCGGCGCCCGCTTCGAATGGCGCGTCGTCAACGGCAAGCGCGTCTACTGCCGCGTCGCGGTCGAGCCGCGCTACGGATCGAGCGCCCGGACGATCGTCGTGCCCGGCCGGGAATGGACCGAGGTGATTCCGGCGCAATACGGCGTCTCGCGCGAAAGGGTGCTGGTGCGCCCGGCGACGGTCGAGCGCTACGTCGTGGCGCCGCGCTACGAGACCGTGCGCGAGTGGATGGTGATCGAGCCGGAGCGACGCGTCGCCCGGGTCATTCCGGCGCAATACGGCACCCGCCAGGTGACCGTGAAGGTGCGCGAGGAGCGCAGCGGCTGGCGGCAGGTGCATCTGCGCGGCTCCTGCTGAGCCACACACACAGGGCGGGACGGGGGGCGGCGCGGCAGATTCGCCGTTGCCTTCCGGACGCGGCGGCGCGATGACGCGGCATGGACCGTGCGACCGATCATGCCGCTTTGCCCGAAAGCTTCCACCTCGCGGCGGGAAAGCTCGCCCTCGACCCGCGCGATCCGAGCTTCTTCCAAAACCCCTACCCCGCCTATCGGGCGCTGATCGCCGCCGGCGGCACGGCGCATTGGGAAGCGGTCGGCGGTCTCGCGGTGGCCGGCCACGCCCTCGTCTCCGCCATGCTGCGCGACCGGCGCTTCGGCCGGGTCGTGCCGTCCGGCCCGGACGGGCGGGCGGATCCGTCGGGGCGGCCGGCGCATCTTGCCGACTTCTACGCCCTCGAGGCGAACTCGCTGCTCGAACTCGAGGCGCCGACCCACACGAGGCTGCGCGCCCTGTTGACCAAGGCCTTCGTCTCGCGGCGGATCGAGCGCCTCGCCCCGACGATCGGGCAGATCGCCGACGCGCTGATCGACGGCTTTCAGGACGGGGCCGAGATCGATCTCATCGGGCGCTTCGCCGCGCCGCTTCCCGTCATGGTGATCGCCGACCTGATCGGCGTGCCGCGCTCGGCCGGCGACGCGCTCGTCGGCTGGTCGCACGCCATGGTGGCGATGTACACGCCCGGCCGCAGCCTCGAAACCGAACACGCCGCCAACCATGCGTCGTGGGAATTCGCAGCCTTTCTCCACAAGCTCATCGCCGCAAAGGCGCGGGCGCCCGGCGACGATCTCGTCTCCGCCCTGATCGCCGCCGAGACCGAGGGCGGCGGACGCCTGTCGCGGGACGAGACGGTGTCGCTGCTCGTGCTTCTCCTCAATGCCGGCCACGAGGCGACGGTGCACCAGATCGGCAATGCCGTGAACGCCATTCTCCGCCACGTCGGGCACGAGGCCCGCGGCCCCGCCGGACAGAGCCCGGCGGCGTCGCCCGCCGGCCTCTTCGCCGACGCGGCCCTGGCCGAGGCCACCGTCGAGGAGACCCTCCGCTTCGACCCGCCGCTGCATCTCTTCGAACGTTACGCGCTGGAGCCGGTCGAACTGCCCGGCGGCGCAAGGCTCGAGCGCGGCGACAAGGTGGCGCTGCTGCTCGCCGCGGCGAACCGCGACCCTGCCGCCTATTCCGAGCCGGATCGCTTCATCCCCGCCCGCTTCCTCGGAACAAACCCGCCGACGCCGGTCTCCTTCGGCGGCGGCATCCACTTCTGCATCGGCGCGCCGCTCGCCCGGCTCGAAATGAAGATCGCGCTGACGCGGCTCTTCACGCGCTGCCCGGACATCTTTGTCGCCGCGCCGCCGCCGGTGCGCGACGCCTGGCATTTCCGCGGGCTGGAAAGCCTGCTCGTCGCGACGGCGCGGCAGGAGCACGGGCCGGACGGCCCGCGCTAGACCTCGAAGGGCTCGCCGACCTTCGGCGTCAGCACCTTGCCGGCATCGCCCTCCATCGCTTCCCGGAATTTTTCGGGGTTGGGATCGAGGATCGGCAGCGTGCCCCAGTGAATCGGCACGATCTTGTCGAAGGCGAAGTAGCGCCGGCAGGCGAGCGCCGCGACGGCCGCGCCCATGGTCAGACGGTCGCCGACCGGCACCATCGCGATTTTCGGATGATGCAGCTCCTCGATCAGCGCCATGTCGCCGAAGATGTCGGTGTCGCCCATGTGGTAGACGGTCGGGCCCGAATCGAAATGGAAGACGAGCCCGTTCGGCATGCCGAGATAAGTCACGGTGCCGTTCTCCTCGACCGAACCGGAGGAGTGGAACGCCTGGGTCAGGGTCACTGAGAAGTCGCCGAAGGCAGCGGTTCCGCCGGTGTTCAGCGGCTCGATCGCCTCGACCCCCTGCTTGTTCAGCCAGCTCACCAGCTCGAAATTGCCGACCACCTTGCAGCCGCTCTTCCGCGCGATGTCGACGGTGTCGCCGACATGGTCGAAATGGCCGTGGCTGAGGACGACGTGGGTGACGCCGCTCGTCGCGGCATCGACGCTATTTCCCTCGAAATGCGGGTTGCCGGTGAGGAACGGGTCGACCAGAATGACCGACGAGCCGGTGTCGATCCGGAAGGCCGAATGGCCGAGATAGGTGATCTTCATGGAGCGCGCCCCCTGTTGAGTGTCATCCGCCCCGCCGTTTGCTTCGGCGGGGAAACCGTCAGGACCGGTAAGTGCTCGGCCGGCCGCGGGCGTCAAGCCGTGCCGCAGGGGTCGCGGTGAATGGCCGTCCTGTCGCTCGAAGCCTTCCTCGACGCCGTCGCCCCGGGCCTGCCGCTCGCCGGCCTCGACCTCGGCACCAAGACCGTCGGCCTCGCTCTGTCCGACCGGAGCTGGGGCTTCGCGACGCCGCGGCCGGTGATCCGCCGCCGCAAGTTCGGCCTCGACGCCGCCGCCCTGAAACAGGCGCTCGACGGGGAGCAGGTCGCCGGCCTCGTCATCGGCCTGCCGCTCAACATGGACGGCAGCGAGGGACCGCGTGCCCAGTCCTCGCGCGCCTTCATGCGCAACTACGCCGCCCTCGACCCGCGGCCGGCGCTGTTCTGGGACGAGCGGCTGTCGACCGTCGCGGCCGAACGGGCGATGATCGCGGCCGACGTCTCGCGGGCCAAGCGGGCGGAGCGGATCGATTCGGCCGCGGCCGCCTTCATTCTGCAGGGGGCGCTGGATCGGCTGGTGGCGCTGCGCGGCTCAGCCTGAGGGACGCCGCGAGGCCGGCGGCGAACGCCGCGACGGCGCGGCGATGGCGAAGCCCCAGGATCGCGAGGAGGATCGCCGTGTCGAGGAGGAAGCCCGATGCGACCATCGCCGGCAGCCGCTCCGGCGCGACGCCGAGAATGTGCCCGGCGACGAGAAACACGCCTTCCCGGAAGTCGCGCGAGAGATAGACGCTGCCGAGGCTCTGCCCGACATCGGCGGCGGAGAGTGTGTACCAGCATACGACCGCGACCGCCGGCGCCAGCCAGAGGGCGAGGACGCCGCGCATCAGCCGCGGTCCTGGTCGCCGTCCTTGCCCTCGTGCCGCCGGCGATCGGCGACGGCGGCGCGCTTGGCCTCCTCGATCTGCGACATCACCGCCTCGAAGACGGCGTCGCCCTCCGCGTCGCTGCGGTCGGCGACGACGTGGTCGAAGAGCAGCGCGGCGAAGCCGAGGGCGATGAACAGCGTCGCCAGCGGCCCGGTGCCGAAGAGCGCGATGGCCGCGGAGCCGGACAGAGCGAGCGCGGCGTAGAAGCCGAAGAGGGCGGAAAATGTCGCCGCGGCGAAGGGCTCGGCAAGGCGTTCCGACGTCTTGGCGAGCGACAGGATGCCGGCGATCGAGACGGCGAAGGCGATGGTCAGCGCCGCGAGGATCGCGGCAAGGCCGAGCAGCTCGCCCTCGGAGATGCGAATCGCCGGAAGCTGCGCCTCGGCGAAGAGCCGCGCCCCGTAGGAGCCGACGAGAAGCTCGGACAAGCCGGCCTCGTGGGCACAGCGCAGGGCCGAAACGCCGCAGAAGCCGGCCCAGCCCGATAATGCGAGGATCGAAGCGACCCGGTTCGTCACGCGTTGGCTCCGTCGCCATGATTAACGAAGTGTTAACGCGAGTGTCGCGCTTTGGTGGCGCAGCTTCAACCCGTTCCCGCAAACGTCGTTAACGGGCCCGGCGCCCGGGCGCTCCGCCGCGGTTCCGGAGCGATCGAACGCCGCTCAGCGCAGCGGCGGGTAGAGATCGTCGACGATCGCCCGGCAGTCGTGCCTCAGGTCCACCATGCCGTAGCTGTGGCTGAAGACGCCGCCGAGCCTCGTCTCGGCGAAGGCCGCGGCGATCGGTCCGAGGCCGAGCCGCCTGAGGCTCGCCGCCGCGGCGGCAAGGGCCAGCTGCTCGGCGAGGAGCCGGCAGGACCCCTCGTCGGAAGCCGCCATCGACACCGCCGCCCGCAGCACGCCGGGCGTGCCGCCGGCAATCTCGCCGAGGTCCCGCTCGATCGTCGTGATCACCGTGTCGAAGGCCTCGGGATCGCGCTTCATGACGCGCAGCAGGTCGAGGGCGACGACGTTGCCGGAGCCCTCCCAGATGGCGTTGACCGGCGCCTCGCGATAGGCCCGGGCGAGCCGCCCGTCCTCGACATAGCCGTTGCCGCCGAGGCATTCCATCGCCTCGTAGGCGAAGGCCGGGGCGATCTTGCACACCCAGTACTTCGTCACCGGCGTCATCACCCGCGCCCAGGCGCGGGCCTCCTCGCCCGCTTCCGCCGCGAAATCGTCTGCCGCGTCGCCCGCTGCCGCGGGGCCGCCGCCGACGCCGCAGCGGTCGAGCGTCTCGGCGAGGCGGAAGGCGAGGACCGTCGCGGCGGCGGAATCGATGGCGAGTTCGCCGAGGACGCGGACCATCTGCGGCTGGTCGATCAGCAGCTTGCCGAACACCTTGCGCTCGCGGCAATGGTGGACGGCCTCCGCCAGCGCGCCGCGCATCAGCCCCGCCGAGGCGAGAGCGCAGTCGACCCGCGTCAGCGTCACCATGTCGAGGATCGTCGCGATGCCCCGCCCCTCGGCGCCGACCGGCCTCGCCTCGGCCTCGACGAACTCGACCTCCGAGGAGGCGTTGGAGCGGTTCCCCAGCTTGTCCTTCAGCCGCTGCAGATAGAGACCGTTGAGTGAGCCGTCGGCCCGGCGCCGCGGCAGGAGGAAGCAGGTCGGCCCGGCGGCGGTCTGGGCGAGTAACAGGAAGGCGTCGCACATCGGCGCCGACATGAACCACTTATGGCCGGTGACGGCGAAGGTCCCGTCGCCGCGCGGCACGGCCCGCGTCGTGTTGGCGCGGACGTCGGTGCCGCCCTGCTTTTCGGTCATGCCCATGCCGAGGGTGACGCCGGCCTTCTCCGACGCCGGCTTGATGCCGGGATCGTATTGCCGCGAGGCGATCAGCGGCAGCAGCCCGTCGCGGAGCGCGGGCGCCGCGGCCAGTGCGGCAAGCGCCGCGGAGGTCATGGTGACCGGGCAGAGATGCCCGCATTCGACGCCGGCCGTCATGTAGAAGCGCGCCGCCCGCGCAAGGTGGCGGATGCCGGCCTCCGCCGCCGGCCCGTCCCAGATCGAGGCGGCGAGGCCCTCGGCGATCGAGCGGCGCATCAGCGCGTGATAGGCCGGGTGGAAGTCGACCATCTCCAGCCGGTGGCCCTTCTCGTCGAATCGCCTGAGGCTCGGCGTTTCGAGATTGGCGAGCCGGGCGAGGTCGTGCGCCTCGTGCGAGCCGCAGAACCGGCCATGCTGGTCGAGCGACAGGATCACCTCGTCGCCGAAGCCCGCCGAAAGCACCTTCAGCAGCGGATCGGAGCGATAGGCGTTGAAGCCGGCGAATTCCGAGGACTGGTTGAACACCTCGTTTGCGGCGGGAAGCGCTTCGGGCATCTCTCCCTCCTCCTGATGCGACGGCCGGGCTGATGCGGTGGCCGGGCGCGAATTTCTTGCCGCGCCTTCCGACACCCCTTATAGCCCTCGCTCGATATGATCGCACCCGCTCCCCGCCCCGAGACCCCGCCCCGCCATCTCCTCGGCATCGCCGGACTTTCGCCCGTGGAGATCGGCGAGTTCCTCGATCTCGCCGAGGCCGAGGTCGCCGTCTCGCGGCAGACCGAGAAGAAGAAGTCGGTCCTGAAGGGTCGCACCCAGATCAACCTCTTCTTCGAGGCCTCGACGCGCACGCAGGCCTCCTTCGAGCTCGCCGGAAAGCGGCTCGGCGCCGACGTGATGAACATGTCGGTGGCGAGTTCCTCGGTGAAGAAGGGCGAGACGCTGATCGACACGGCGATGACGCTGAACGCCATGCAGCCGGATCTCCTCGTCGTGCGCCATCATTCGGCCGGGGCCGTCGCGCTGCTCGCCCAGAAGGTCGCCTGCTCGGTGGTCAACGCCGGCGACGGCGCCCACGAGCATCCGACGCAGGCGCTGCTCGACGCCCTGACCATCCGTCGCCGCAAGGGCCGCATCGCGCGGCTCGTCGTCGCGATCTGCGGCGACGTCCTGCACAGCCGCGTCGCCCGCTCCAACATCCTCCTCCTCAACGCCCTCGGCGCCGAGGTCCGGGTCGTCGCCCCCTCGACGCTGCTGCCGAGCGGCATCGACAAGATGGGCGTCACGGTCTTCCGGCGCATGGAGGACGGGCTGAAGGGCGCCGACGTGGTGATGATGCTTCGCCTGCAGCGCGAGCGCATGGAGGGCGCCTTCGTGCCGTCGGTGCGCGAATATTTCCGCTATTTCGGCCTCGACGCCCAGAAGCTCGCCCATGCCAGGCCCGACGCGCTGGTGATGCATCCCGGCCCGATGAACCGCGGCGTCGAGATCGCCTCCGAGATCGCCGACGGGCCGGCGAGCGTCATCGAGGAGCAGGTGGAGATGGGCGTCGCCGTCCGCATGGCGGTTTTGGAAAAGCTCATCGGCGCATCGGGAGACCCGGCATGAGCGCCGCCGGCGAACGGCCGCTCGTCGTCGAACGGGCGAGGATCGTCGATCCCGCGCGCGGGCTCGACGCCGTCGGCACGGTGGTCGCCCGTGACGGCCGCATCGCGGCGGCCGGGCCGGAGGCGCTGAACCAGGGCCGGCCCGAAGGGGCAGACGTCGTCGACGGCACGGGCCTCACCGTCATTCCCGGCCTCGTCGACGCCCGCGTCTTCATCGGCGAGCCGGGCGGCGAACATCGCGAGACCATCGCTTCCGCTTCCGATGCTGCGGCCGCCGGCGGCGTCACCTCGATCCTGACGATGCCGGACACCAATCCGGTGATCGACGACGTGGCGATCGCCGAATTCGTCATGCGGACGGCCCGCGACACCGCCCGCGTCAACGTCTTTCCGGCCGCGGCGCTGACGAAAGGCCTCGCCGGCAGGGAGATGACCGAGATCGGCCTTCTCGCCGGCGCCGGCGTCAGGGCCTTTACCGAGGGCCGCAAGACCCTGTCGGACCCGGCGCTGCTCCGGCGCATCATGACCTATGCCCGCGACTTCGGCGCCGTCGTCATGCACGAGACGCAGGATGCGGCGCTCACCGGCAGGGGCGTGATGAACGAGGGGCTCTACGCCTCCTGGCTGGGGCTTCCGGGGATTCCTGGCGAAGCGGAGATCATCCCGCTTGAGCGCGACCTCCGCCTCGCGGCGCTGACCGGCTGCCGCTATCACGCCGCCGAGATCTCGCTCGGCGAATCGGCCCGCGTCGTCGCCGCCGCCAAGGCCCGCGGTCTCGCCGTCAGCGCCGGCGTCTCGATCAACCACCTGTCGCTGAACGAGAACGACGTCGGCCAGTACCGCACCTTCTTCCGCCTCTCCCCGCCGCTGCGGCGCGAGGAGGACCGGCTGGCGATGGTCGAGGCGCTGGCGGACGGCACGATCGACGTCATCGTCTCCTCCCACGATCCGCAGGACGCCGACGACAAGCGCCGCCCCTTCGCCGAGGCCGAGCCCGGCGCCATCGGCCTCGAGACCCTGCTGTCGGCGGCCCTGCGGCTGCATCATTCCGGGGCGGTGCCGCTGATGCGGCTGATCGAGGCGATGACCAGCGCCCCGGCGGCGCTGCTCGGCATCGATCGCGGCACGCTGAAGCCCGGCGCCCCGGCCGACCTCGCCATCGTCGACCTCGACCGGCCGTTTCTCTTCACCGAGGACCGGATCCGCTCGCGGTCGAAGAATTCGGCCTTCGAGAACGCCCGCTTCGCCGGCGAGGTCTTGCGGACGGTCGTCTCGGGCCGCACAGTCTACGCCGCGAAGGACTAGCCGGCGGCGTCCGACCGCCGCCCGCGCCGGACGCGGCCCTGGCGCCGCTGTCGCGGACCCATGAATTTCGCGGACGAACGAATGTTTGAGGAGGGGAAATCTTGCTGGACGGTGCGTCCCTCGATCTCGGCTGGGCGGTCGTCTGCCTCGTCGCCGGCTATGTCTGCGGGTCGATCCCCTTCGGCCTCGTCTTCGGCTATCTGTTCGGCCTCGGCGACATCCGCAAGATTGGCTCGGGCAACATCGGCGCGACCAACGCGCTGAGGACCGGCAACAAGGTGATGGCCGGGCTGACGCTCGCCGGCGACATTTTGAAAGGAACCGTCCCGGTCGCCGTCGCGCTCTTCGAGCTCGGCCCCTTCTACGCGGCCGTCGCCGGCGTCGGGGCGTTTCTCGGCCACGTCTTCCCGGTCTGGCTGCGCTTCAGGGGCGGCAAGGGCGTCGCGACCTATCTCGGCATCCTGCTCGGCATCGCGCCGCTCGGCGTCGTCGTCTTCGCCATCGCCTGGCTGTCGATCGCCTACCTCACCCGCTACTCCTCGCTCGCCGCGCTGGTCGCGACGCTGCTCGTGCCGATCGCCTATTTCTTCCTCGGCTATCCGGCGGCGGCGCTTCTGACCACGATCCTGACGGTGCTCGTCTATCTGCGCCATCACGCCAACATCCGGCGGCTGATCGGCGGGACCGAGCCGAAGATCGGCGCGAACAAGGCATGACCCCGCGCCGGCGCCGCAGGGGTCCTGCCGCGGCCGGCGGGACCGGAGCAGGCCGTGCCGCCCCGGGGGCCGGATCGTGAGCCTGCCGGCCGCGCCGCGGCGGGGCGTCGTCCTCACCGAGGACATGCGGCTCTCCTGGCTGCGGCTCAGCCGCAGCGAGAATGTCGGCCCCGTCACCTTCCGCGAACTCATCAACCGCTTCGGCAGCGCCTCCGCGGCACTTCAGGCGCTTCCCGATCTCGCCGCCCGCGGCGGCCGCCGCATCGTCGTCTGCAGCGAGGCCGCCGCCGCCGAGGAGATGGCCCGGGCGAACAAGCTCGGCGCGCGCTTCGTCTGCCGGGGCGAGCCCGACTATCCGCAGCATCTCGCCCGCGTCGAGAGCGCGCCGCCGGTGCTTGCGCTGATGGGCGCTGCCGACTGTCTCCATCGCCCGTCCCTCGGCATCGTCGGCGCGCGCAACGCCTCCCTCTCCGGCGTCAAACTGACGCGGCTGTTCGCGACCGGCGTCGGAAAGGCGGGATATGTCGTCGTCTCCGGCCTCGCGCGGGGGATCGACGCGGCGGCACACGACGCGGCGCTCGCCACCGGCACGGTCGGCGTCTTCGCCGGCGGCCTCGACCACCCCTATCCGACGGAGAACCGCGCGCTGATGCGCCGGATCCTCGACGAAGGCGGCGCGCTCCTTTCGGAAATGCCCTTCGGCTGGACGCCGCGGGCGATCGACTTTCCCCGCCGCAACCGCATCGTCGCCGGGCTCTCCCTCGGCCTTCTCGTCGTCGAGGCTGCGATGCGCTCGGGCTCGCTGATCAGCGCCAGGCTTGCCGGCGAGTTCGGCCGGCTGGTCTTCGCGGTCCCCGGCTCGCCGCTCGATCCGCGGGCGGCGGGCACCAACAGGCTGATTCGCGACGGCGCCATCCTCGCCTGCGAGCCGGCGGACGTCCTCGAAGCGCTCGCCCCGCTCGCCGGGGACGGCACGCGGGGCGACGATCCGACGCTCTTCGAGCCGGCGGCCGACGGGCCTCTCGAAGAGCCCTCGAAGGACGAGCGCGAGCGCGTCGTCGAGGCTCTCGGGCCGACGCCGGTGACGATCGAGGAGATCATCGCCCATACCGGCGTTCCGACCGGCATCGTGCAGCTCGTCCTGCTCGAACTCGACCTCGCGGGCCGGCTCGAACGCCACCCGGGCGGCATGGTCTCGCTGCTCCTGTGAGTTGTCCGGCCCCGTGCCGCCCCTGCCCGGCCCGCCAAAGACGCGGCGGCTCGTCGGTCAGCGTGAACCGCCTGGATCCTCGGCGGCGCGCGCCGACAGCCGATTCTCCGCCTCCAGCCGTGCCATGTCGAGAAAATAGTGGAGGAGATCGCCGCGCTCGACGCCGGCCACACGCTTAAGTTGCTCCAACATGTCCGAGACATATTTGAGATTATCCCGCGTCTCAGCTTGATTTTCGGTCATGGCCATTCCAAACCCCGATGAACGCAGGAGTCGAAAGCGATGTCGGCAGCACTTCCCTCGCCGCCGCGCGCCTTCTATCTAAAGAGTTCTTATATGCAAACTCTCTCAATGGTTGCAACCAACCGGAGGACGAAGGCGCGTCGGACTTGACCGTTTCCGCCTGACTGTCCATCTGACGCATGCTCTGGGCCGGGCTTGGCCGCAAATTCGCGCAAGCCGGGCCCGATCTGCCAAGACCAGCCGCGGACAGGGGACCGAATGGACGTCGTCATCGTCGAATCGCCGGCCAAAGCGAAGACGATCAACAAATATCTCGGCAGCGGCTACAAGGTCATTGCTTCCTACGGACACGTTCGCGACCTGCCGCCGAAGGACGGCTCGGTGAGGCCGGACGAAGATTTTGCCATGAGCTGGGAGGTCGGAAAGCCGTCCCAGAAGCGCCTCAGCGAGATCGCCCAGGCGGTGAAGGGGGCCGACGCGCTGGTCCTCGCGACCGACCCCGACCGCGAGGGCGAGGCGATTTCCTGGCACGTGCTCGAGGTGCTGCGGCAGAAGAAGGCGATCGGCAAGAAGCCGGTGAGCCGCGTCGTCTTCAACGCCATCACCAAGAAGGCCGTGCTCGACGCCATGGCCAATCCGCGGCAGATCGACGAGCCGCTGGTCGACGCCTATCTGGCGCGCCGCGCCCTCGACTATCTCGTCGGCTTCACGCTCTCGCCGGTGCTGTGGCGCAAGCTGCCCGGCGCCCGCTCGGCGGGCCGCGTCCAGTCGGTGGCGCTGCGCCTCGTCTGCGACCGCGAAGCCGAGATCGAGCGCTTCGTCCCGGAAGAGTACTGGTCGATCGTCGCGCATCTCGCCACCGAGCGGAAGGAAGCCTTCGACGCGCGGCTCACCGCCTTCGACGGCGAGAAGATCCAGCGCCTCACGGTCAAGAACGGCGACGTCGCCGGCACCATCAAGCGGATGCTCGACGCGTCGACCTTCGCCGTCGAGAGCGTCGAGGCGAAGCCGACGCGCCGCAATCCCGGCCCGCCTTTCACCACCTCGACGCTGCAGCAGGCGGCCTCCGCCAAGCTCGGCTTCTCCGCCTCGCGCACCATGCAGGTGGCGCAGCGGCTCTACGAGGGCATCGACCTCGGCGGCGAGACGGTCGGCCTCATCACCTACATGCGGACCGACGGCGTGCAGATGGCGCCGGAGGCGATCGACGGCGCGCGCAAGGCGATCGGCTCGGACTTCGGGGCGCGCTACGTGCCGGAGAAGCCGCGCTTCTATTCGACCAAGGCGAAGAACGCCCAGGAGGCCCACGAGGCGATCCGCCCCACCGATTTCTCCCGCTCGCCGCAGAGCGTCAAGCGCTTCCTCGACCCGGACCAGTTCCGCCTCTACGACATGGTCTGGAAGCGCGGCATCGCCAGCCAGATGGCCTCAGCCGAGATCGAGCGGACCACCGTCGACATCCAGGCCAGGGGCGACGGCAAGACGGCGATGCTGAGGGCGACCGGCCAGGTGGTGAAGTTCGACGGCTTCCTCGCCGCCTATGTCGACCACCGCGACGATTCCAAGTCGGCAAGCGATTCGGACGAGGAGGGCGACGACGCCCGTCTGCCGCAGATGGCGGCGAAGGAAAGCGTGACGCGCCGCTCGATCGACGCCGACCAGCACTTCACCGAGCCGCCGCCGCGCTACTCGGAAGCCTCGCTCATCAAGAAGATGGAGGAGCTCGGCATCGGCCGGCCGTCGACCTATGCCGCGACGCTGCAGACCCTGCAGGACCGCGAATACATCGTCGTCGACAAGAAGAAGCTGCTGCCCGAGGCGAAGGGCCGGCTGGTCATCGCCTTCCTGCACAATTTCTTCGAGCGCTACGTCGAATACGACTTCACCGCCGACCTCGAGGAGAAGCTCGACAAGATCTCGGCGGGCGAACTTTCCTGGAAGGACGTACTCCGCGACTTCTGGCGCGACTTCTCCGACCATGTCGAAGGCACCAAGGAGCTGCGCGTCTCCGACGTCCTCGACGCGCTGAACGAGGAGCTGGCGCCGCTGGTCTTTCCGCCCAGGGAGGACGGGACGGAGCCGCGCGCCTGCCCGCGCTGCGGCGACGGCAAGCTGTCGCTGAAGCTCGGCAAGTTCGGCGCTTTCGTCGGCTGCTCGAACTATCCCGAGTGCAACTATACCCGCCAGCTCGGCACGAGCTTTTCCGCCGACGCCGCGGATGCCGAGACCGCCGAGGGGCCGAAGGAGCTCGGCACCGATCCCGAGACAGGCGAGCCGGTGACGCTGCGCTCGGGCCGCTTCGGGCCTTACGTCCAGCGCGGCGAAGGCGGCAAGGAAGCCAAGCGCTCGTCGCTGCCGAAGGGCTGGGAGCCGGCCGACATCGACCTCGAAAAGGCGCTGCGGCTCTTGTCGTTGCCGCGCGAGGTCGGCACCCATCCCGAGGACGGCAAGCCGATCCTCGCCGGGCTCGGGCGCTACGGTCCGTTCCTCCAGCATGACGGGATGTACGCCAATCTCGACTCGATCGAGGACGTCTTCGAGGTCGGCCTCAACCGCGCCGTCTCAGTGATCGCCGAAAAGAAGGAGAAGGGCCGCGGCGCGAGGGCCAAGCCCGCGGCGATCGCGACGCTCGGCGAGCACCCGACGCTCGGCGGCGAGATCACCGTGCGCGACGGCCGCTTCGGGCCCTACGTCAACACCGGCAAGATCAACGCGACGCTGCCGAAGGGCAAGGATCCCGCCTCAGTCACGCTCGAAGAGGCGATCCAGCTTCTGACCGAGCGGGCGGAAAAGACCGGGGCGAAAGGCGCCGGCGGCAAGAAGAAGGCAGCGACCGCCAAGAAGCCGGCCGCCAACGGCAAGGCCGCCGAGGCGAAGGGCGACAAGAAGCCCGCCAAGGCCGGCGCGGCCGGGAAGTCCGGCAGCGCCTCCCAGGCCTCCGGGTCGAAGGCGGGCACGGCGGCAAAGCGCGGCAAGGTCGCGGCGGAAGCCTCCGACACCGTTCCCTGGGACGCGGACTGACGGGCATGGCGAGGCGACGCGACGATCGGCAGGATGCGCCGGCGCTCAGCCGCGAGGCGGTCCTGCGTTTCGTCGCCGACAATCCCGGCCGGGCCTCCAAGCGCGAGATCGCCAAGGCCTTCGGGGTGAAGGGCGACGAGCGCGTCGCCCTGAAGACGCTGCTCGCCGAACTCCAGGCGGAAGGCGTCATCTCCGGCGACCGCCGGCGTTTCAAGACCCCCGGCGCGCTGCCGCCGGTCGGCGTCTTCGAGATCCGCCGCCGCGGCGAGGAGGGCGAGCTGCTCGGCGAGCCGGTGACCTGGGATCGGGCCGAGGACGGCGAACCCCCGGCGCTGCCCGTCCGTCTCGATCGCGCCAAGGGCGCCCCCCCCGGCGTCGGCGAGCGCATTCTCGCACGCGTCGTCGATCCGGCGGCAGACGGCGGCGGCGAGGCCGGCAGGCACCTGACGGTCATCCGCGTTCTGGAAAAGCGCCGCAGCCTCGCCCTCGGCGTATTCCGGGCGATGCCGGGCGGCGGCGGCAGGGTGGAGCCGGTCGAGCGCAGGCAGCTCGAATATGCCGTCGCACCCGGCGACACCAGGGACGCCCGGGACGGCGACCTCGTCGAGGTCGAGGCCGGTCCGCGCCGGCGTATCGGCTTGGCCGTGGGGAGCGTCGTCGAGGTCATCGGCTCGGTCAATTCGGAAAAGGCGATCTCATCGATCGCCCTTCATGCCCACGGCATCCCGCACGTCTTTCCGAAGGCGGTGCTCGAAGAGGCCGAGCATGCCGGGCCCGCCGGCATGAAGGACCGCGAGGATTGGCGGAGCCTTCCCCTCGTCACCATCGACCCGGCCGACGCCAAGGATCACGACGACGCTGTCCACGCGGCACCGGACGAGGACCCGGCCAATCCCGGCGGCTTCGTCGTCACCGTCGCGATCGCCGACGTTTCCTGGTACGTGCGGCCGGCCTCGAAGCTCGACAACGAGGCGCGCCTTCGGGGCAATTCAGTCTATTTCCCCGACCGGGTCGTGCCGATGCTGCCCGAGCGCATCTCCAACGACCTCTGCTCGCTGAAGGAAGGCGTCGACCGCCCTGCCCTCGCCGTGCGCCTCGTCGTCGACGCCAATGGCGACAAGCGCCGCCACGACTTCCACCGCATCATGATGAAAAGCCGTGCGAAGCTCGCCTACGAGCAGGCCCAGGCGGCGATCGACGGCAGCGCGGACGCGGTGGCGCCTCAGATCCTCGACACCGTACTGAAGCCGCTCTGGCAGGCCTATCGGCTGGTTCGCATGGCCCGCGAGCGGCGCCAGCCGCTGGAGCTCGATCTGCCGGAGCGCAAGCTGCGGCTCGACGCCGCGGGGCGCGTCGAGGAGGTCGTCGTGCCGCAGCGGCTCGACGCCCACCGGCTGATCGAGGAGTTCATGATCCTCGCCAACGTCGCCGCGGCCGAGGCGCTCGAGAAGAAGCGCCAGCAGCTCATCTACCGCGCCCACGACGCGCCCTCGCTGTCGAAGCTCGAGGGTCTGCGCGAATTCCTGAAGAGCCTCGACATCTCGCTCGCCAAGGCCGGCTCGCTGCGTCCGTCGCATTTCAACCAGATCCTGTCGCGGGTGAAGGGCGGCGAGAACGAGCAGCTGGTCAACGAGGTGGTGCTGCGCTCGCAGAGCCAGGCGCTCTACACGCCCGAAAATCTCGGCCATTTCGGCCTCAACCTCTCGCGTTACGCGCATTTCACCTCGCCGATCCGCCGCTATGCCGATCTCGTCGTCCACCGGGCGCTGGTGACGGCGTTGTCGCTCGGCGAAGGCGGCCTGTCGAAGGAGGACGAGGAGCTTCTCGCCGAGACCGCCGAGGAGATCTCGCGGGCCGAGCGCCGCGCCATGGCGGCCGAGCGCGACACCGTCGACCGGCTGATCGCCCATCACCTCTCGGAGCGCATCGGCGAGAGTTTCGACGGCCGCATCGGCGGCGTCACCAAGGCCGGCCTCTTCGTCCAGCTGCCGACCTACGGCGCCGACGGCTTCGTGCCGATCTCCACCCTCGGCAACGAATATTTCCACTATGACGAGGGCGCCCACAGCCTCGTCGGCGAGCGCTCCGGCCAGGGCTACCGGCTTGGCGACACGGTTTCGGTCCGGCTCGTCGAGGCGCAGCCGCTCGCCGGTTCGCTGCAGTTCGAGATGCTCACCGAGCCGCGGAAGCTGCCCGGCACGACCGGCTCGTTCCACAAGTCGCGGCGGCGCGGAGCGGCCAAGGGGCGGGACCGCAACGTCGCGTCCAAGGTGAGGAGACGGCGATGAACGAAGCCGGCCGGCCGCCCCTGCCGCCGACGCCGTCGCCCGCCGACTGGCGCCCGGCCACTCCCCGTCCGCTGGGGACGGCCTTGTGGCGCGGCCTGCGCGGCCGCTGTCCGCGCTGCGGCGAGGGACGCCTCTTCGGGTCGTTTTTGAAATCCGTGGAGGCCTGCGAAGAATGCGGCCTCGAAGTCCACCATCACCGTGCCGACGATCTGCCTCCCTACCTCACCGTCTTCATCGTCGGCCACCTCGTCGTCGCCGGCTTCATGGCGAGCGAGGAGCTGGTAGAACTTTCCATGTGGCAGCATCTCGCCATCTGGGTGCCGGTCACCATTCTGCTCAGCCTCGTGCTCCTGCAGCCGCTGAAGGGCGCGACCATCGGCCTGCAATGGGCCCTCGGCCTCGGCGGCTTCTCCGGCATGCCGGAAGCCGAGACCGGGGAGAGCCCCGGTTGATTGGCGACGGGCGGCTCGACGCCCTCGAGGCCGAGCGCCGTGCCGTCCAGGCGAAGGCCGGCGAGACCGCCGCGACCATGGTTCGCGATGCGGCGACCCTCGCCATCGTCGACCGGTCCCGGGACGAACCGCGCTTCCTGATGGGACTCAGGGGCCCGGGGCACGTCTTCATGGCCAACCGCTTCGTCTTTCCCGGCGGTGCGGTCGAGCCCGGCGACCTCGACGGCGCCGGATCCGTCGTGCTTGCCGAAGCCGTCGCGGCGCGGCTGACCGGCGACGTCCCGGCGGGGTTTGCGCCGCGTGACGCGGCCGCCCTCGTCCTCGCGGCGATCCGCGAGACCCATGAGGAGACCGGACTTTTCGTCGCACGCCCGCAGGCGCCGCCGCCTGCCCTTCCCGGCGGCTTCGCGGCCTTTTCCGAACGCGGCCTCGCCCCGGCCTTCGATTGGCTGGTGCCCGTCGCCCGGGCGATCACGCCGGAGGGAGCGCCGCGCCGCTACGATACCCGTTTCTTCGTCGTCGACGCCGCGCGGCTCGGCCCGGCCGAGGAGCGATTCGCCCCGCCGACCGACGAGTTCGCGGAGATCTCATGGGTGGGAGCCGGCGACCTTGCCGGGCGCTCGGTGGCGCCGATCACCCGCACGGTGCTCGACGCGATTCTGGCGCGGCTCGCCGACGGGTCCTGGCTTGACGCCTCCCGACCGATGCCCTTCTACCGCGTGGTCGACGGGCGGTTCCGCCATGACCTCATCTGAATCGGCGCTGCGTCTTGACCTTCGCGTGACGCCGCCACATCCCGCTGACGGAGCCGGCGCGCGGCTCGCAGACCCAGCAAGCCGAAGCGTCGCCTGCTGCGCGCCGCCGGCCGGTTCGAAGAGACGACAGCGGGGATAGCGTTTTGGATCGATCGACCGCGGACGACATCGTCGCCGAAGCCGAGGCGGAGCTCGAATCCGTCGACTGGCTGTCGGCCTCGGCCGCCATCGCCTCGATCAGCGCCGTCGGCATCGCCCTCGGTCTCGGCTTGCCGCTCCTGTCGGTCATCCTCGAGCGCCGCGGCATCTCGGCCTCGCTGATCGGCGCCAATTCGGCGGTCGCCGGCCTCGCCTCGCTGGCCGCCGCGCCGCTGGTGACGCCGATCGCCCAAAGGATCGGCGTCCGGGTGTCGATGCTGGCGGCGATCGTCGTCGCCGGCCTCTCGGCGATCGGCTTCTACGTCTTCACGCCGTTCTGGACGTGGTTTCCGCTGCGCCTGACCTTCCACTTCTCGATCACCGCGCTCTTCGTCCTGTCCGAATTCTGGATCAACGCGGCGGCGCCGCCCGGCAAGCGCGGCCTCGTCCTCGGCATCTACGCGACGGTGCTGTCGCTCGGCTTCGCCCTCGGTCCGTGGATCTTCTCCAAGGTCGGCAGCCAGGGTTTTGCGCCCTTCGGCATCGGCGCCGGCGTTATCTTCCTCTCGGCGATCCCGCTGTTCTTCGCCTGGAGCCGCGAGCCGGCGATCTCCAAGGACCGGCGCAAGGGCTCGTTCTGGCGCTATGTCTATGCCGTGCCGACGGCGACGGGCGCGGTGCTGATCTTCGGGGCCGTCGAATCGGGGGGCTTCACCCTCTTCCCGGTATTCGGCGAACGCGTCGGGTTCTCCGAAGCCGCGGCGGCCCAGCTGCTCACCGCCGTCGGCATCGGCAACGTCCTGATGCAGATCCCGATCGGCATCCTGTCGGACCGCGTGAAGGACCGCCGGACCCTGCTCGCCATCTGCGCCGGCGTCGGCCTCCTCGGCACGCTGTGCCTGCCCGTCCTCGTCGAGGACTGGTGGCTGATGGCCGGCGTCCTGTTCCTCTGGGGCGGCGTCGTCGCCGGGCTCTACACCGTCGGCCTCGCCCATCTCGGCTCGCGGCTGCCGCCGTCCGAGCTCGCCGACGCCAATGCCGCCTTCATCTTCTGCTATTCCGCCGGCATGCTCGTCGGGCCGCAGGCCATCGGCACCGCGATGGACCTCTTCGGCCCTCACGGCTTCGCCTGGTCGCTGGCGTTCTTCTTCGCCGTCTATCTGGCGCTCGCCGTCGGCCGGCTGGTCGCTGCGCGGTAGAGCATGATCCCGAAAAGTGGGAACCGGCTTTCGCAAGAGATCATGCGGAAGCAGGAAGATAGGACGGGAGGATGAGCGACGCTCATTTCGTCCCGCTCTGATTGTCCATCGCCGTCGCTCTGGCCCCACGGCTGCGCAAGCGACGCGGAGGCGGCTCCGTCGGGCAGTCGCCCGAAGGCAGGCACCATCGGCGCCTCTTCGATCCCCCCGCCGCGGCTTCGCGGGATTGCCCGGGCGATGTCGCGATGCTCTTGACACAAGACCGGCCATGGCTATTGTCCGGCCCGAATTTGCCGGCGCCGCGCGACGGCCCGTCTGCTATGGCGGGCGGCGACGCGGCGGCTTCATCCGGCGAGGTTCCCATCGGCGCAGGCCAGCGGTCGATTGCGGGAGGTTCTCCGCCCGGGATCGTTCCTGCGTAGCATCAATCGAGGAAGACCATGGCCAAGGCGACCACCATCAAGATCAAGCTGCTCTCCACCGCGGACACCGGCTTTTTCTACGTCACGCGGAAAAACTCGCGGACGATGACCGACAAGATGAACAAGACCAAGTACGACCCGATCGCGCGCAAGCACGTCGAGTTCCGCGAGACCAAGATCAAGTGATCCCGTCGCGGGCCGCCGGTTCGGCCTGCCGCTGATCTGAACAATCTTGACGGCCGCGGCGGGCGATCCCTGCCGCGGCCGTCCTGCGTTTCGGCTGCATGCCGCGCTTCGCCATGGCCCGGACACCCCTGCCCCCCGAAACGAAAAAAGGCGCCCGCGCGGGCGCCCTGTCGTCCGGGCGCGGCTTGCGCCACGCCCGGCGATGGTTCGATGGCTCAGTGCTCGCGGCGCAGCCTTTCGATCTCCTCCTTCAGTCGCAGCTTCCTGCGCTTCATCTCCTTGATCTCCGCATCGCTCATGGCTGGCTTGGAGGCCATGGCTACCGCGATCTCCTGATCGAGGGCAGAATGGCGCTGCTCCAGCGTCGTGATATGCGTGTTCAAGGACATAGGCATCTCCCTTCGAGAGTTGGGTCCGGCACGCCAGACTTGAGCCGTGACTGAAACCCGGCGAGCGTGTCATAAAACTTTGGTACTGTCGAACGAGGAGACAAGATTCCGCCCCGTCATCCGGCCGGGCGGTTTACAAATTCTGACGGTGTGGCAAGAGCTTCGCTGTGCCCCTTGCGGGGGCCGCGACGATGTGTCTCGAAAGGAAGTCGATGGGGGAACAGGAGCAGGCGGCGCTGCGGCTCGAAGTGGCGCGGCTGCGGCAGGAACACGCCGATTTCGACGCGGCCGTCAATGCGATGGAGGCGACGGGCTGCGACAGGCTGCGCGTCCAGCGCATGAAGAAGAAGAAGCTCGCCATCAAGGACCGGCTGCAGGACCTCGAGGACCAGATCATTCCGGACATCATCGCGTGACCAGCGAAAGCCCCCCCGTCGCGATCATCATGGGCAGCCAGTCGGACTGGCCGGTGATGAAGAACGCCGCCGACGTGCTCGACCGGCTGGAGATCGGCTACGAGGCGAAGATCGTCTCGGCCCACCGCACGCCCGAGCGGCTCTATCGCTTCGCGTCGGGCGCGCGCGAGGCCGGCTTCAAGGTGATCATCGCCGGCGCCGGCGGGGCCGCGCATCTTCCCGGCATGACGGCGGCGATGACGCCGCTGCCGGTGTTCGGCGTGCCGGTCGAGAGCCGGGCGCTCTCCGGCAAGGACAGCCTCCTGTCCATCGTGCAGATGCCAGCCGGCGTGCCGGTCGGCACGCTGGCGATCGGTCGCTCCGGCGCCATCAATGCCGGGCTTCTCGCCGCCGCCGTGCTGGCGCTGGGCGACCCGGCGCTCGCCGCGCGGCTCGATGCCTGGCGCGCCGAACAGACCGCAGCCGTTGCGGAAACCCCGAGGGACGAGACGTGACAGGCTTTCCGCTTCAGCCCGGCGCCACCATCGGCATCGTCGGCGGCGGCCAGCTCGGCCGGATGCTGGCGCTCGCCGCCGCCCGCTTCGGCTACCGGATCGCCGTGCTCGATCCGGCCGCCGACTGCCCCGCGTCCCAGGTGGCGAACGAGATGGTCGTCGGGCCCTATGGCGACGAGGCCGCGATGCGCCGCCTCGCCGGCCTCTCGGACGTCGTCACCTACGAATTCGAGAACGTCGCGGTCGAGCCGATCCGCAAGGCGCTCGGCGACACGCCGCTGTCGCCGCCGGCCGAGGCGCTGGAAGTCTCCCAGGACCGCGTCGTCGAGAAGGCGTTTCTCAACGGCATCGGCGTCGCCACCGCCGAATGGCGGGCGATCGACGCGGCCGAGGAACTCGCCCATGCCCTGCTGGATCTCGGCGGCGACTGCATCCTGAAAACCCGCCGCTTCGGCTATGACGGCAAGGGCCAGGCGCGGATCAGCGCGCAGACGACCTTCAGCGACGCCTTCGAAGCGATCGGCAGCGCCCCTGCGATCCTCGAAAAGCGCGTGCCCTTCGCCTTCGAACTGTCGGTGATCGCCGCCCGCGGCCGCGACGGGTCGGTCGCCGCCTACGATCCCGCCGAGAACGTCCACACCCTCGGCATCCTGAAGACCTCGACCGTCCCGGGACGCATTCCGCCGGAGATCGCCGACGCGGCAAAGGCCGTGGCGGGCCAGATCCTCACCCGCCTCGCCTATGTCGGGGTGATCGGCGTCGAGTTCTTCGTGGGAAATGACGGCACGCTCCTCGTCAACGAGATCGCGCCGCGCGTCCACAATTCCGGCCACTGGACCGAAGCAGGATGCCTGGTGTCGCAGTTCGAGCAGCATGTAAGGGCGATCGCCGGCCTGCCGCTCGGCCCGACTGCGCGGCATTTCGACTGCGTCATGGAGAATCTCGTCGGCGATGAGGTCCGCCGCTTCGACGCGCTCGTCGCCGAGCCGGCGACGATGGTGCATCTCTACGGCAAGGCGGAGACCCGCAGCGGCCGCAAGATGGGGCACGTCACCCGCGTCGCGCCGCTCTCGAAACCGCTCTGAGCCTTGATTGTCCGGCGCATCCGATTGACATCGGCGGGTCTTCTGGCTATCTCGCTGCCATCATCGAGACGCACCCGCATCGGGCGCTGCTCAAACTGTGCGGCGGAACGGAAGGACCCGATCGTCGCGACGATCGATCCGGTGAAGTCATGAAGATCAAGAACTCGCTCAAGGCCCTCAAGTCCCGCCATCGCGCCAACCGCATGGTTCGCCGCAAGGGCCGCATCTACATCATCAACAAGGAAGCGCCGCGCTTCAAGGCCCGCCAGGGCTGAGGCGCCGCCGCGGGCGACAAACGCAGCTCGCGCCTTGCTGTCGAACGACCCGCCCGCTGGCACCGCCCGGGCGGGTTTTCGCGTTGGATGATTTCTGCTGCTCACGACATCGTCGAATTGACAGCGGACCGGCGATCGCCGAACCTTGGGCGATGCGGCTTTTCACTTCCTGTTCCCTGATCCTCGCGCTCGCCACCGTCACGCCCGGCCCGTCGATGGCGCAGGTCACGCCGCCGGCGACGGGCGGGCCCGCCGAAGACGCGGCCCCCCCGCGAGATCCCGGCACCGGCGGCGACAATGCGCCGATGATCGTGCCGCCGCCGGACGAATCGCCGGAGACGGCGCCGGACGCCTTCGGCAGCCCGCCCGTCGCGGATGACGACAGCCTCGACGCACCGGCGGGAGAGACCACCGGCCCCGCCTCCGCCGAAAAGCCCGACGAAACGCGCGAAGCGAAGATCGACCGCCTGTTCGCCGAGCTGAAGAAGCAGCGCGACGCCACCGAAGCCGCCCGGATCGCGGGGCGCATCGAGCGCGAATGGCGCCGCTCCGGCAGCGCCACCATCGACCTTCTGATGCAGCGCGCCGCCAAGGCCATGGCCGACAAGAACGATGCCGCGGCGATGGACGAGCTCGACCAGACGCTGGTGCTCGCCCCCGACTATGCCGAGGCGTGGAACCGCCGTGCGACGCTGAACTTCACCATGGACCGCTGGGGCAAGTCGCTCGCCGACATCGAGCAGACGCTGGCGCGCGAACCGCGCCACTGGGGCGCGCTGATGGGCCTTGCGATGATTCTCGAGCGGCTCGACGAGAAGCAGAAGGCCTACGACACCTATCTGAAGGTGCTGGCGGTCTATCCCTCGCTGAAATCCGCCCAGGATGCCGCCGCACGCCTCGCCGACGACCTGACCGGCCCGGCCATCTGAGAGGCCGGCGGCCTCGCGGAACCGGCCTGTCTCGCCTTCGAGACGTGTACCGTCCCGGATCGAGCGGCGGTCGGCGGCGCTTGCGTGCCGCCATGCCGACCGGGGCGGTCCATCTGCGTCCCCGGGCGATCGGCGCCGCGTGCAGCCCTGGAAGATCAAAGCGTCGTCATCTTGGCCCCCGAGCCGGGATCCATGCCAAATCCCTGGCGCTCGAGCGACGGATCGATCCGACGTCGTTGCATCATCCGGTCCGATTGGCGCGCGAGCGTCATCCCGACATGCTCGGCCATTCCCGAGCCGTGACATCGGCAAGTCGTTGGCCGGCCAAACGCCCTTAATGTTTTCGTAATCTCTCGATCCGGAACGATGATCGCCGGTCCGGATTGGCCTTTCAGAGTGTCGCGGATGTAGTGACACAGAAACGATTGGAGGAATTTCTATGAAAAAGACGATTCTCGCCACCACCATTCTCGCCTTTGCCGCGGCTCCGGCGCTTGCCGCCAGCGGCGACGCCTCGTCGACCACGACGACGGACCAGACCAAGATGAACGATCAGTCGACCATGTCCGACAGCGGCTCCTCCGGCACGACCGGAAGCGATACCGCCGGCATGAGCAAGATGTCGGCCGCGGACATGGTGGCTTCGCAGAAGAAGGTTCTGAAGGCGCTGAAGTCCGCCGGCTACAAGGACGCCTCGATCATGGACGCCGCCTATCTCGTCGGCGCGACCACGCCCGACGGCGACAAGGTGGTGATGATGATCGACACCAGCGGCCGCGTCATGGGCGCCCAGCGCCAGGGCAAGTCGTCCGGCAAGACCGGTTCCGCCGGCACGACGGGCAACGGCATGTCGACCGGCAGCACCGAGAACGACATGTCGACCGGCAGCACCTCGGACGATGCGAGCGGCGGCAGCACCTCGTCGCAGTGATCTGACAGGATCACAGGGTCGACGCTCCCGACGAGCGCCGACGACGATCCGGCGCGGACCCCCGCGCCGGATTTTTCGTGCCCGGACCGGGCAAAAATGCATAGCCCGCTGCGATGGATTGCCTCGAAAGTAACGTTTTCGGCCCCGACGAGACTCGACAGCACGGCCATAATTGGCTAGCTACCCCCCATGATATTCCCAGATTGCAGAGAATTCCGCCGCATCGCATCCACGATTACGAGGCCGACGGTTTGAGTGAAACGAACGCGCTGACGGTTCGCAATCTCTTCAAGGTGTTTGGCGATCGACCGCAAGAGGCGATCGAACTCTACAGGTCGGGCAAGGACAAGGACCAGATATTCGCCGAGACGGGCATGATGCTTGGCGTCTCGGATGCTTCCTTTGCCGTCCGCGAGGGCGAGATCTTCGTCGTCATGGGCCTGTCCGGTTCGGGCAAGTCGACGCTGGTGCGGATGCTGAACCGGCTGATCACGCCGTCCGCCGGCGAGATCGTCGTGAAGGACGCCGACATCGCCAGGATGTCCGACAAGGAATTGATGGAGTTCCGGCGCCGCCACGTCTCGATGGTGTTCCAGTCCTTCGCCCTCCTGCCGCACCTCACCGTCCTGCAGAACGCCGCCTTCGGCCTCGAACTGTCCGGCGTCGACGTCGCGACCCGCGAGAAGCGGGCCAACGAGGCGCTGGAGCAGGTCGGGCTCGCCCCCTATGGCGGCGCCTATCCCAACGAGCTCTCCGGCGGCATGCAGCAGCGCGTCGGCCTCGCCCGGGCTTTGGCCAACGACCCGTCGATCCTCCTGATGGACGAGGCGTTCAGCGCCCTCGACCCGCTGATCCGCACCGAGATGCAGGACGAGCTCTTGGCGCTCCAGGCCGAGCAGCGGCGGACCATCGTCTTCATCTCCCACGATCTCGACGAGGCCATGCGCATCGGCGACCGGATCGCCATCATGGAGGGCGGCCGCGTCGTCCAGGTCGGCACGCCCGACGAGATCCTCAACGATCCCGCCGACGACTACGTCCGCTCCTTCTTCCGCGGCGTCGACGTCAGCAACGTGCTGACCGCGCGCGACGTCGCCGCCAAGAAGCAGGTCACCGTCTGCGAGCGCGACGGCAATCTGCGCGGCGCGCTGCAGCGCATCGCCGAGGCGGATCGCGACTACGCCTATGTCGTCGACGGGCGCCAGGCCTTTCACGGCGTCGTCTCGGCCGCTTCGCTGGAGACGGCGCTGAAACGGGGCGAGACGACGATCCAGACCGCCTTCCTCGAGAACGTCGCGCCGCTCAAGGCCGAGGCGACGATCGGCGAGATCATCACGCCCGTCGCCGAGGCTCCCTGCGGCCTGCCCGTGGTCGACAAGGAGGGGCGCTATCTCGGCGTCGTCTCGCGAAGCCGGCTGCTGCGGGCCCTCGACCGTGCGGAGGCTGCCCATGACTGACCCGATCACGCTTCAGAATTCCGGCGGCGCGGCGGCCGAAGGCGGCGACCACCTCTTGATGGCCCAGAACGCCAATCCCTGGGCGTCGGGCGCCGATACCGGCTCGGCCGACGCTGCCGGCGCTGCGGCGGGCGGCGCTTCAAACGCCGCATCTTCCGCCCCCGACGCAGCCCCGGCGGCCGCCAATCCCTGGGGCGGCGGCGGCGCTCCGGCGGGGGCCGACGGGGCGGCAAGCGCCGGCGCGACCGGCGGCGCCGGCGATGCCGCGGGCTCGCCCGACTGGCTCTCCAACATCGCGCCGGCGCCGGAACGGCATTTCGACCCGCTGCATCCCTTCGACCATTCCGTCATTCCCCTGCAGAGCTGGGTGGAGCACTTCCTGAACTGGGTGGTCTATCATTTCCGCCCGGTGTTCCAGGCGATCCGCTGGCCGATCGACGGCGTCCTTTCGGGGGTCGACGCGTTCCTGCTCGGAACGCCGGAACTGTTGATGCTGTGCTTCATCGGCCTGCTCGCCTGGCAGCTCGCCGGGCCGCGGCTCGCGATCGGGGCGGTCGCCGCAATGACCTTCGTCGGCCTCGTCGGCGCCTGGCCGCAGGCGATGGTGACGCTGTCGCTCGTCATCACCGCGGTGTTCTTCTGTGCCGTGGTCGGCCTGCCGCTCGGCATCTGGGTCGCCCGCAACGACCGCGTCGCGCGCGTCGTGCGCCCGATCCTCGACGCCATGCAGACGACGCCGGCCTTCGTCTATCTCGTGCCGATCGTCATGCTGTTCGGCATCGGCAACGTGCCGGGCGTCGTCGTGACGATCATCTTCGCCCTGCCGCCGCTGGTGCGCCTGACCAATCTCGGCATCCGCCAGGTGCCGTCGGATCTCATCGAGGCGGCGCGCGCCTTCGGATCGTCTGACCGGCAGCTCCTCTACAAGGTGCAGCTGCCGATCGCCATGCCGACCATCATGGCCGGGCTGAACCAGACGCTGATGCTCGCGCTCTCGATGGTGGTCATCGCCTCGATGATCGCCGTCGGCGGTCTCGGCCAGATGGTGCTGCGCGGCATCGGCCGCCTCGACATGGGCCTCGCCACCGTCGGCGGCATCGGCATCGTCATCCTGGCGATCATCATCGACCGGATGACGCAGTCCCTCGGCGTCTCGCGCCGCGAGCGCGGCAACGTCGCCTGGCACGCGACCGGCCCCGTCGGCCTCGTCAGGCGGCTTCTCGGCCGCGGCGATACGGGCGACGCCAAGACTTCGGGCCGGCCCCGCGCCGCCTGATGCCGGCGGCGGCAAGGCGCTGCGAGCCTTCCGCCGCCGAACGACTTCCGGACAAGGCGCGCGCCGCGCGCCGGCCGGATCCAGATGCGTATGGGCCGGGAGCCGGCTGCCCGTCTCCCGAGACCTCTGCGTCTTCGCCGCGGTCCGGCCTGCGCCGGCCCGCATCTTCCGGCGTGCGGCCCCCTGCCGCGTGCCGCAGTTTGCAATCAAGATCAGACAGGAGATCGAGCATGACCAAACCGATCCGCAAAAGCGCACTGAAGGCGCTCGCCGCCTCGGCCGGCATCGCCGCGATTCTCGCCACCGGGACCGCCTTCGCCGCGGACCAGCCGGGTGACGGCGTCACCGTCGTGCCGCTGAAGTCCTCGCTCGCCGGCGAAACCTTCCAGACCATGCTGGTGATGAAGGCGCTCGAAGAGCTCGGCTACGACGTCCAGCCGATCAAGGAGCTGGAATATGCGACCGCCTACGTGGCGCTCGCCAACGGCGACGGCACGTTCATGGCCGACAGCTGGGATCCGCTGCATGCGGACTTCTTCAAGGAGGCCGGCGGCAAGGACAAGATCTATCGCCAGGGCGTGTTCTCCGACAACGCGCTGCAGGGCTACCTGATCGACAAGAAGACCGCCGAGGCCCACGACATCACCAATCTCGGCCAGCTCAAGGATCCGAAGATCGCCAAGCTGTTCGACACCAACGGCGACGGCAAGGCGGATCTCGCGGGCTGCACCCCCGGCTGGGGCTGCGAGAAGGTCATCGAGTATCAGCTCGACGCCTTCGACCTGCGCGACACGGTGACCCACAACCAGGGTTCCTATTCGGCGATCATCGCCGACACGATCGCGCGCCACAAGGAAGGCAAGCCGATCCTCTACTACACCTGGACGCCCTACTGGGTCTCCGGCGTGCTGGTTCCCGGCAAGGACGTGACCTGGCTCAACGTCCCGCATTCGGCGCTGCCCGGCTCGCGCAAGGACGTCGACACCTCGCTGCCGGACGGCTCGAACTACGGGTTCCAGGTCAACCAGCAGAAGATCGCCGCCAACAAGGACTTCACCGACAGCAATCCGGCCGCGGCCAAGCTGTTCGCGGTGATGAAGGTTCCGGCCAACGACATCAGCGCCGAGAACCTTCTGATCCAGAAGGGCGAGGATTCCGAGGAGGCCATCGAGCGCCACGCCGATGCCTGGATCAAGGGCCATCAGGACCGCTGGAACGAGTGGCTGAAGGAAGCCCGCGACGCCGCCGACGGCGACAGCGCCGCGGCGAACTGAGCGCCGCACACGGCGCTGCAGCGAAGCGACATGCAGCGGGCGGCCCTCGGGCCGCCCGTTTTTCGTCTGCAACGGCCATCGGGCGTTGCGGCGTGGGAAAGTTCGCGTCTTGGACTGCCGCAGCGGCTCGAACCGAGCTGCGGATCAAAGGTCGGCCGCCGAGATCGCGCCCGAAGACGCGTCATGGAGACGCTCCGGGTGACGCCGGAAGGCGCGCCACCCGTTGCGGTCCCCGGATCGGCCGCTACACCGCCGAAAGCCCGTCCGAGCCGATATAGGCGATGCGCAGCATGTTGGTCGCGCCAGGGGTTCTCAGCGGCACGCCGGCGGTGATGATCACCCGGTCGCCGGCCTTGGCATAGGCCTGCTCGACGGCGATCCGGCAGGCCCGGTTCACCATGTCGTCGAGATCCTGCGCGTCCTCGGTGACGACGCAGTGCAGCCCCCAGACGAGCGACAGCCGGCGCGCCGTCGCCAGCACCGGCGACAGGGCGATGATCGCGATCTGCGGCCGCTCGCGCGCCTGCCTGAGGCCGGTGGTGCCGGTCGCCGTATAGGTGACGATGGCGGCGACGCCGAGGGTCTCGGCCATCTGCCGCGCGGCGAGCGACACGGCGTCCGCGCCGGTCGGCTGGGGCTCGGGGCGCTGGGCGAAGATGATGCCCGGATAGAGCGGATCCTTCTCGACCCGCTGGGCGATGCGATCCATGGTCGCCACCGCCTCGATCGGATACTGGCCCGCCGCCGATTCGGCCGACAGCATGATCGCGTCGGCACCCTCGAACACCGCGATCGAGACGTCCGAGACCTCGGCTCTGGTCGGCACCGGCGCCGTGATCATCGATTCCAGCATCTGGGTGGCGACGACCACCGGCTTGCCGGCCTTGCGGGCGGCGCGGGTGATGCGCTTCTGGATGCCGGGCACCGCCTCGAGCGGCAGTTCGACGCCGAGGTCGCCGCGCGCCACCATGATCGCGTCGGAGAGCTCGATGATCTCGTCGAGCCGGTCGACCGCCTGCGGCTTCTCGATCTTCGACAAGAGGAACGCCCGGCCGCGGGCGATCTTGCGCGCTTCGGCGAGATCGTCCGGCCGCTGGATGAAGGACAGCGCCACCCAGTCGACCTCGGCGGCCAGCACCGCGTCGAGATCGGCCCGGTCCTTCTCGGTCAGGGCGCCGGTGGCAAGCGTCGTGTCGGGAAGCGAGACGCCCTTGCGGTCGGAGATCTTGTCGCCGGCGACCACCTTGCACTCGATGCGCTTGGAATCGGTCGCCACGCATTCGAGCTGCAGCCGGCCGTCGTCGATGAGCAGCCGGTGGCCGACCTCGACCGCCTCGAGGATTTCGGGATGCGGCAACTGGACGCGCGTCGCATCGCCCGGCGTCGGATCGTCGTCGAGGGTGAAGGTCTGGCCGATCGACAGCGCCACCTTGCCCTCGGCGAACTTGCCGACGCGCAGCTTCGGCCCCTGCAGGTCGGCGAGAATGCCGATCGGCCGGCCGACATCCGCCTCGACCTTGCGGATGCGGGCGACGAGGTCGCGCATCAGATCGTGGTCGGCATGGCTCATATTGATGCGGAAGACGTCCGCGCCCGCCTCGTGCAGGTGGCGGATCATCTCTTCCGACGAAGAGGCCGGTCCCAGGGTCGCGAGGATCTTGACCCGTCGGTTGCGTCTCATTGTTTCCCCGATTCGCTTCTCGGTGCCTCGGTGAGCTGCACCATCCAGCTCGCCTGCTCACCCGTGTCGTATTCCCGGAACCCCATGCGCTGATAGCCGCGCTTGAGGCAGTCCTTGCGTCCGGTGATCTTGAATTCGTTCTCCGCGATGCAGAGGTTGATCGGCCCGGCCCAGCGGCTGCGCCCGTCGGCATCCTCGGCATAGAGATAGTAGTAGCGCGAGGAGAGCGGCCCCTCGATGATCGACTTGCAGGTCGTCGCCGGGATACGCCACCAGCCTTCGGTCGTCCAGCCGGCTTCGGCCCGATAGGCGATGGCAACGCCGACCAGGGACTGGGTGCCGTTGCAGACCCGGAAGTCGGCCCGCGCCGCGCCGGCCGTCAGCGGCGCGCCGAGAAGGAAGGCGGCGCCGGCGAGCGATGCAAGGCGAAGCGACTTCGGGAGCGCCGAGAACACGCCTTCGAGCGTCATATTCGATGTCCTGAAAATTGAACCGTACCTCAGGTCTGCAGTGTTTCGCGTTGCATCATGCCCTGTCAACGACCGGAGGGCCGCCCCGCGCCTTCGACTATCATGCTTCGACGACGCCGGTGCGGCGCGGCGGCCGCGCCAGGAAGATGCCGAGAAGGATGATCAGGCCGCCGGCGATCTGGGTGGGCTGCGGCGTCTCGGCGGCGAAGATCCAGGCGAAGGCCGCTGCCGCCACCGCCTCGACGAAGATCACCAGCGAGGAGAACGAGGCCGACAGCACCCCCAGCGCGACCGCCAGCAGCCCCTGCCCGCCGGCGTGGCTGACGAGACCGAGGGCGGCGAGGCTCGCCAATCCCGTGCCGGTCGCGGGAAGCAGTCCCTCGCCGGCGATCATCGCCAGCGGCAGCATCACGAGAACGGTGACGAGGCTCGTCGCCAGCGTCGTCGCGCCGGCCCCGAGCGCCGCGCGCGCCCGGCGCACCGCGAGGAAGTAGAGGCCGAAGAACAGCGAGGTGAGCAGTCCGAAGCCGTCTCCGAGCATCGAGCCGGCGCCGGTCCGCGACTGGAAGATCAGGAGCGCGGCGCCGGGAATGCAGACGCCGAGACCGAGCCAGGTGCGCCGGCCGACCGCCTCGCCGATCGTCACCCGGGCCAGCAGCGCCACCCAGAGCGGCGCGAGGCAGGCGAAGAAGGTGGCGTTGGCGATCGTCGTGTTGAGGATCGCGAGATGCCAGAAGGCGAGATCGCCGGCAAAGAACAGCCCGGCAAGCCCCACCGCCTTCCAGTCGGCGCCTGTCGGCCGGGGCGCGGCGGCGGGACGCCGCCGCCATTCGATCGCCGTCCAGGCGAGAAGCAGCGGCAGCGCGCCGAAGACCCGCCAGAAGGCGCTGGCGAAGGGGCCGACCTCGGCATTGCGGACGAAGACCGGCGAAATGCCCATCGCCGCGGCGCCGAGGAGCAGGAGCGCCAGCGCCGCCCCCGCCGTCATCGCGGCCGGGCCGGGTGCGGCCGACGGCACGCCGGCGACGGCGCGGCCCTTGCCGAGTGGCAGCCCCGGCAGGTCGCGCGGGGGCTCGCTGAGGATCTGGCTCGACACGGGGTCCACGTCCTTGCGGGAAAACGCTGTTTTGCCGTCATAGGACGGTTCGGCCGAGAGAGCAAAGCAACGGTTTCGAACGATGCGAATCTCGTCTCCGGACCATGATCGCGAAAAGCGGGAACCGGTTTTCCGGAACGGATCATGCGGACGAGAAGACGGGGGCAGGACGACGAGCGAGGCTCGTCGCATCGCACATCACGGCCCTGCCCCGCGACCCTGCCCTGATGCCCTGCCCCGCGGCGCGCTTGGCCCATCCGCCCCCGCCGGCCCAGATCTCGAAGGCCCGCATTTCGAAGGCGCGTATCGCCGGCAGGTGGCCTGCGCTTGATGCGACGCCGCCGAGGGTCGATATGCCATGCGACCGGGACAGACCAGGAGCGACACCGATGACAGATCTATCCGACGCCGATCGCACCGCCCTCGAGGCCGCCGCCTTCCGGCGTCTGCGCGACCATCTGCGCGAGCGCACCGACGTGCAGAACATCGACCTGATGAATCTCGCCGGCTTCTGCCGCAACTGCCTTTCCAACTGGTACCGGGAGGCGGCCGAGGCGAAGGGAATCGCCCTCGGCAAGGACGAATCGCGCGAGCTCATCTACGGCATGCCCTACGAAGAGTGGCGGCGGCAGTATCAGAGCGAGGCGAGCCCCGAGGCGGCGGCCGCCTTCGCCGCCAAGCCGCCGGCCGGGCGGCACTGAGGCGCACCGGAGAGGTCTCACGTTTCCGCCCGTCCTCGCAATCCACAAGGGGCCCGGCCGGAACGGCGGGGCTTTAGCCTCTCGTCACCCCGGCCCGCCATGGTAACGAAAGCGTTAGGAAAGCCCGCTAAAGGCTTTGCACCCGACAACCTGAAACCAACACGGAGTGCCGAACATGGCGGATGTCGACGGCGTCGCACAGGATCAGCTCCGCTCCTTCGTCGAGCGGATCGAGCGCCTCGAGGAAGAGAAGAAGACGATCTCGGACGACATCAAGGACGTCTATGCCGAGGCGAAGGGCAACGGCTTCTAGGCCCCCTCAAAGAACCGATTCTGAACAGTTTAATCAATCACTTGGACGGAAATCAAAAAGCCCGTCGCTGGAAGTAGGCCGCACCATGTCACAGACCTCAGAAAACGTCGCGGAAAGCAGTGTTGCGTCCGACGAATTGCGCTCATTCATCGAGCGCATCGAACGCCTCGAAGAGGAAAAGAAAACGATCTCCGACGATATCAAGGACGTGTATGGGGAGGCAAAATCCCGGGGTTACGACGCCAAGGTGTTGCGCAAGGTGGTCTCGATCCGGAAGCAGGACGCCAACGAGCGGGCCGAGATGGACGCGATCCTCGACGTCTACCTCCAGGCGCTGGGCATGGTCTGAGCCGCCGCTCAGCCATCCCGTCCATCGTCCTCGGCGAGTGCGAGCAAGAGTTCAAACTCGCGCTTGCGGATCAGTTCGGTCTCGGGCGGGTCTGCCATCATCAAGCGTTGGGACGCATACACGAGACCAAACTCACGCATCTCCAGCGGGTCTCGCAGGCGGGCGATCAGTTGTCTCAAGCACACTCGATCGGTCGGGCCCAAGACGGACCGCGGTGCCGGAGCCGCGCCCGCACGGCCGACACCGTCGACCAATGCATCGACGTCGATCGCCGGCATCGTCCTTAACGATGCGCGAAGGAGGTTCAGCTTTCGCTTCGCCTCCAATCCTTCCTCAATCCGCTCCCGGATGGCCATCTGGTTCTCGAAAGACAGCGACTCAAGGCTACGCTCGAAGCTGGCCTTCCGAGATCGCGGACGCTGCGGTTCGCGGAAAGCGAGCTCCTCCGCAAACCGCGCGCTGACGTAACTACGCAGATCTTCGTCTTGGCGGATAAACGCGGCGGTCGGCCCCGTCCATCTCTTGGGCTCCGGCGTCTCCCTGTTTCGCAACCGAACATACGCCTCAATGAGGGCGGGATGCAGGCGCAAGGGCCTGCCGCCGAACTGCACCGCGCGGCTTGGGTCGAGCCGCTTAGCCAGCTTGGCAGCCTCCCCCGACAGGATGTCGTCGCAAGCCGTCTTCAGCCGCTCCAATGTGCCGAGTCGCACGTCCGGTCTCGGCGTCCTGCGCGCCTCCTCGACAAGGCGGGCCATGATTTCGTCCGCCGGGGATACTGTTTTCCCGGCCACAGTATTTCGGCGGCCACTCACGACACGAACCTTTCCGAGCCATCGGTGCGCGACGGTCGTCCTTCGAGTATCTCGCCGATCCGGGCGATCTGGTCGTCGCTCGCCCTTCCCTCGAGAAGCCCGTCGATCTGCCCAATCTCGGCGCCCTGACCGAACAGGAACTCCCCGAGTATGTCGAGCAGCTTGATCTCCCTGTCCAGTCCGGCACCGGCCATCATTCCGCGCATTCCGGCGGAGTCCGCAATCCTGCGAAGTCCTGCGGCCAGCATCGCCTCTGTTCCAGGGGGAACGTCGATTGCAGCGGCGGTCACGATCCTCGCGTCCGACAGGATCCGATGCGCGAGCTCCAACTCGTGCATCTCCTCAAGGCGAACCTCTATCTCGGCCAACGAAGCCTCCGATCCCGCCACGACGAGCGTTCGCGCGTCGGCGCCATCACGTGGCTCCTGCAAGATGGACATGCATTTTGCGATGAGCTCGCTCTCCGCCTGCATCTCGGCAAGGATGGCTGCGCGGAACTCCACGTTCTTCCGGGTTGCGCTCCGTAGATGAGCGACCGGCTTGCCTTCGTCCTCAAGCTCGCGGATCTGACGGTTTATCTCGCGGTCGCGGTTGCCGGAGATCTTGTGCTCCATCGATAAGGCATTGTAGCGGGCGATCAGACCGCTGAGGAACCGGGGTCCTGAGAGACGGAAGCGGCATCCTGAACCGCATGCTCGGGGCCGCCACACGGGCCCGTACTTCTTGGCCGAAAGGCGCTTCCCTCCTGTCTCGCACGATCCGCCAACGCAGATCCCGTGAGCAAAGAAGTCCAGGAAGCCGACTTGGCTGCTGGAGTACTGCATAACGCGGTCGGCATCGATGCAGTCGTCCTCGCGGACGTGTACGGCCTCGGCTACCAGCTCGGCGAGAGCCCCCGGCTCACTGCGCGCGGCTCGCTCGACCACGTCCTTCCGGGCCTCGATGAGACGCATCATGGCTCCGTGCACGTGCTTGGACGACACGGCGCGGTACCGCAAGGTCATGCCGAGCGAGGCATGGCCAAGCACCTGCTGGACGGTCTCAAGGTTCTCTCCCCTCTCGAGCATCTCGGTGGTCGCCGTCACCCTCATCGAGTGCATGTCGAAGATCGCCAAGCCCTTCTCGTCGAGCAGGGGGTAGTGATACCCGAGGTGCTGGTCCACCAACGGCTGGCAATGCTTCATGAGCACCCGCCAGTACGACATCACCGTGCTCGAAGAGGGCGGGTAGATCCGCCTCGTATCGGGAAGGCGGAACAGGGGATAGGTCGGGCGTTTCCTCGCCAACGCCAATCTCTCCATTCCCGTCTGGGGATCCTTCGGGACGATTGGTGACCGCATCGGGTTGTACCGTCGCTGGAGGTCGATGAGCTCAGCTACGGCTGCGGGGAGGTGCGGAGCGATGAACTGGATCTCGTGATCGTCCCGGATCTTGTCCGTGTTGTAAAACATCCCGAGCGTCGCCTGCTCGATGCCATGCCCCAGCTTATACAGTCGAAGGAACCCTTCCCGCCTGCCGCGAGTGGCAAGGGGCGACGGGTTTCTGATTTCGCGAAGCGTGTCGATGTCGACGAGGAACTCGTCACCCTCCCCGCTATCGAGCCACCGAACGCTCGACTGCCGGGCCGGTGAGTGCAAGATGATGTCCACGATGAGAGGCACCACCGGCCAGAAGACGCCCTCAACCTTGGTCGCGCCTTCCTCGACCACACGGAAATGATGTCGTCCCGCTTTGTCGCTTCGTGCCAGGGCGTATCCGTCCCTGCGGTTCTCCACCGCGATGATGGAAAGTACGTTCAAGTCCATTGCCGGGCGTGGCGTACGGGTCCGGCTCGGCGGAGTCTTGCCCGTGTCCATCTTGGCGTCGAAAGGACAGGAGTGAAGTCCGGAGAATCCATCCCGCTTGGCGATGCGGTTCCACAGGTTGGCCAGCAACGAGATCACGCGCCCATGAACGTTCTCGCCGAACTCCGCCCGATTCTTCGTAAGAAAGCCGACGAATGTCGACGGCGAGGGGCTCCGTGCGCCGTCATTGACGTGCAGGGTCCGGACAACCTCAGACATGTCGCGCGGCGCCTCGGATTCGGACAGGGTCAGGAGATAGACCAGCCACGCGTTGCAGGTGGTCACCGGGATGTCGAGAGATTCTACCCTGAGCAAGGGAAGCGCTTCCCGCAGGTAGATCGCCCAGTCCCGTACGTGCGGTGGAATGGAGGTGACCTCTCCCCCAAGGCAGGCAACGGCTTTCTTAGTGTTGCAGGGGGTTGGGTTGAGGCACCAGTCGAAAATGTCGACGCCCGACTTGGCGATCCTGCGGCCAGTGGTGAAGACCGCGTGGAGGGGCGTCGCCGCGAAGTCTATGTCGAAGTGCCTCGCTGCGAGTTCGTAGACCCTGTTCATGCCGCTGGACATGGCATCTGCCGACGATCCATACATCATCATCCAACCCTTCATCGCGGCGAGGCAGCTTGGCGCGAACCGCGGCTCGCACCACGCGTTGCTCGCGAACGTCGTGTAGAGGAACGCTCTGGCCGCGGCCTCGCTTGACGTCCTTCGGCCGGAGGCAGAGAGGCTGATGACCCGTCCGGCGAGTTCGTGGGCATGCTTCGGTACGGCATGCAGGACGCAGAATGGCCAGAGGCTCATGGGATATCCCGCGCGAAGGTGCTTCGCGAAGCCAATCGGCCAGACCCACATCCCACGTGAAACCAGGTAGTGAGAAAACCAAATCGGCGCGTAGGCGATTCGGTCCTTACCTTGCGCCGTCTCGAGCGTCGTCGGTTTAGCAGTCGCAAGTAGCGACGCCTCGGTCGCTTCTGCCAGCGCCTCCAGCATGTCGGCTGGCTCGCAATGAGCGCCGAAGATGTCATAGATCGTTGAAGTCGCCATCCGAGTGTACCCCCTGGTCTTTAGAACCAATTCGAGGTCGCCGTTGTTTTGGGTGATCGTCCGAATAACCCTGCGCTGATCCACCTTCGACAGACCGCTAATAATGCTCGACAGACTTCCCTGCGCGTTTCGAAGACTTTGACGATTCCGCCCAAGCGCCGTTCGTCCGCCAACCGCTCCTATGTCCACCAGCGCTTCGACCACGGCCTGCTCCTTGAGGAAGGCAAACCGAGGCGGATTTCGGTTGATCTTCCTGAAGCCGAACGGTTCGTCCCGATCGAAACCATCGACGAAACCTAGATTTCCCCACCGATCGGTGATCTCGCCGTTCGTCATCGACCAAAGCTCGCCCAGCAAGTCCAGCGCAGATGCCTCAAACTCGCCCCACAGGCGGAGCAGTTCCAAGCGGCTGGGCATGCGGAGGATGACAACCGTATCGTTCAAGAGATTGGCATAGACGCCCGGTTCGTCATCTGTGGAGGCCACATTGCGCTCGTTCCTGAACTCAAGCTGCATAGAATGCACCGAAAAGCCTGGAGAGGGTCTCGTGAAGGTTGAGCGCCCGCCTGCCGTATTCCTCCTGTGATACGATGGAGGCATGGTGCATCATGATCTGGATGTCATGGTCGCTGAGCCCAAGCTCGTGCTTAGCCCTGGCCTTGTAGAAGTGCCGCAGCCAGTGGACAGACGGAATGCTGCGTCCCACGGTGAGGCCGACCCGGTCGACCGCGCGCCGGAAGGCCGCCTCGACGTTCTTGATCCGCAACGGGTCGCCGCGGGTTTCCGGATCGACGCCATTGACGAAGAGGTAGGGGTGGCGGAGGCCGGCGCCCGACATTAGACGGATGTCGCGGATGCGGCCGACCAGTCGCTCGAACTGCTTCGCCCGATCTGGATCGATCCAGTAGACGAAGCCATCGCCGTTGCGCCCTTCGTAGGGGACTAGGCCCTTCCAACCCGCGTAGAGGCCATCCTTCTTCGGAAGAAGGGGCCTCGCGACGAGGCCGTACTTTCGTTCGAGGACCGTTCTGCGGGTTGGACCGGAACGGGCGCTGGCGGACGGGTTGTCAATATAGCGGGAGTTCGTCGGATGAGCGAGGAGGACAAGGGGAGTCCCTGTCATGTCGCTGCTGCCGAAGAACTTGCTCATGTGACCCGGCATGACGTCAGCGTTCCAAACGTTCAGGCCTTCGGCGACACGGATGCCCCCAAACGCCAGCAGGAGCCACAGCGCGCGGAAAACCAAATTGGGTTCCTCGTCCACGAGCTCGTCGACCTGTACGCGCTTGAGGTCGCCCTTAGTCGAGTGTCCGCTCGGGCGGAGTGGAGATTTGAAATGCGAGGGAAACGCCGGATCGGGGGCGGCCAACTCCTTGAAGCGAGCTCTGAACGGCTCGAGGTGGGAGAGCCAGTCGTCGAGAGCCTCATGCCTGCGCCGTCTCGGGAAGTCGAAGTCGGCCGACCTGGAAAGCTGCTCGCCCAACCAGGACATCGGCCCCTCGATGCTTCGAGAGAAGCTGGCGAACTCGCGCACCGCATTGAAGTCCTGACGCGCCACGTCAAGGCAGACTGGGCGCCAGAGGGGAAGCGCCTGGGCCTCCACCTCCCTCGCCTGCTCCATCCCCAGCCGACAGGCAAGAAAATTGTGGACGAGGAGGTCGGCTTCGACCGCGTCCCAGAGTCCCCACCCCGCAACCTTGACGCTGTATTCGTAAAGAAGGCCGAGAGCCGACGCCTTCTGGCGCAGGTCCTTGCGGCCCATGCCGTCGAGTTTCCAGAGCCACTCAAGAACCTCGCGCACGAGGATAGCCTCACCATCCACGCCGCGGATGAAGAGCAACGGTATGGTCCGCTCTAGCCGGACAACGACCTGCCGACCGTTGACAAGGACGCGGTCGGGACGGTGAACCCTGACGTCCGCCACGATATGGGTCCCATAGTCCGGATGGCAGTTCAGCGGATTGCCCTCGGCGGCAGTTTGAATTTCCCCCCCGCCGAGATCCCCGTTGTCAGTGTCGGGCATCGTCCCCCCTTATCTGCGCCGCCCGTCCGACTGGACGGAAGCTTGCACGCAAAGCGTGCCGATCGTGCAGATTAAAGACTATCAAGCAGGAGACGATCCACTGCTCAGGAGTTGCTCACCTCGACCATTCTTGACGGAACGAAACCATTGAAAATCAGAGGATCCATGGCATCTGGCAAGGATTCGTTCGATTGCGAATCCTCAGTCTCGCAAGTCCCAAAGGGTCAAGGGCGCGAGTGCTAGATTTCGCAATATAAAACTCCTGATAGCGCCCTGATAGCAGTCGTTCGGGAGCAAATGAACCACCCGCCTCGAGGATGCTTTGCGCACCAGCAAGGGCAAGTACGGGCCTCGCACGGATCGAGGACGCGCCCGCCCGGCCCCCCTCCTGCTGGAACGCTGACACCTATGTGCTGGAGTTTAAGAGATGGGTTGGCCACAGTCGGCAAAGCATACCTGCGGACGGACCTGCGTCGGGACAGTCGTAACAGCGAGGTGAAAGCGTCAGCTTGATCATCCCCATGAGGCCGTCCCCGCACTGTTATAACCATTTTGTCAAAGTGGTTATAACAGTGCGGGACGGTTCCTACGAAGTGACTCAGGACAACCCGACAGGCCGGGGACCTTCAGCCCACCAGACACCTACTTCGAAACGTCCAGCGGCTCGCACTCCTTGAGGAAGTCCCTGCGGTTGGTCGTCGCGAAGATGTAGTCGTTCTCGATCGCGAACCGCGTCAGGTTCCAGTCCTGCAATCGCGCCTTGCCGATGTGCGGCCCGAAGTCAGCGTCAAGGTCGCGTGCCTTCGCGACCGCGACGAGCTGCGCGCTGAGGCACTCGTCGTTGAAGTAACTGTCCATCCGGTCTTCAACGTCCGGCCATCTCGGGCGGGTTCCCAACCTCGGCGAACCTCTCGGGAACGTCGCCATGAAGCGCTCGATCGACGGCGGCTTGTCCTTCTTCCAGCGGGTCGGGAACAGGGTCTCGGACATGCGGTCCAGAAAAAGGGCGGTGCTGCGGCCGTAGCGCAGCTTCGCTAGTTATGGTGACTGCCTGAGCGAAGGGGTAAGCAGTACCATGAATTCCGGCTAAAGGCTGTTGACCCGACTTTCCTTCATCTCTAATTGTTGAAGCATGAACAATAGCGCGCTTCTTTCTCGTACGTCTCAGCGTCCCCGGCGCTGCATTGCGGCGCGTCAACTTCGCATAGCCATACGCTGATCTCCCGAACCCGTATTGAAAGGTCCGCGAGCGCCTCTTCGGCCGCCGGCAATGGGATAAGTGTATTCATGCTTCGTCACCCAAACGTCGGTAGGCGCCAGGGGTCGCCGAAGGTCCGACCGGATTTTCTTTCCGACCACGCGTTCAAGTTCGTTCATACAGCGAAGTCGGTGGATCTGGCGGCCTTCCCCAACGATGCAAAGCGCAATACTGAGGCCCTGCTCGACACCGAGACCTCAGCCTTTCCCCGGCAGTGCGAGGACGGGACATCCCAACTCGACCTCCAAGTCGCCCGCGAGGTCGGCACCGAGGTTGTAACTGTCGTAGACGCCGACATGCCGCCGTTGGCCACCTGGATCGACGGGGCCAGCGCCGAGGGACACATTCTGCAGGTGACCGATTCCACCAACTTCGCGGCGGTCCATCCTGACAACGCCCGGGAGCTTCTGCGCTACGCCCGCTGGCGTCCGACGCTGGGCGACAGGGTCCGGCTGCTCGCCTTCCTCGACCAGGAGGGCTCGCTGTCCCTCGCCGACTGCATGACGGCGATCCGTTCCGGGCGGGACCCGATAGGCACGATCGCGGCGCTCGCGCTGCGGCGCTTCGTCGAGATCGAGCTCGACGAGGCGCCCATTGGCCCCGAGACCCGGGTCTCCCGCTTCCGGACCTGACCATCGCCCTCATCGACGCCGTCGCCTACGACACGGCCGCCCATCGCCGTGGCCGAAGGATCGCGTCCGCTTTCCGTTGAGGAATCCCCGCATGACCGACAATGCTCGCTCGAACTCTCCTTCCCGCCGACCGGACATCCCGAACCGCCGAACCCGCACCACCGACCTCTCGAGCTTCATCACCAGGGCGCTGATGCTGCGCGCCCTCCGATCGGCGGGAATGCAGCACATGCTCTTCGGCGCGCCCGGCGCGGTGATGGTCATTCCGTCCTCGGATGAGGATGCAGAGGAGTTCGCCAAGTGCGCGCGCCGAATGCTCCGGGGGTCGCCGGACCAATCTCTGGACCTGAAGCTTCAGGTCTACAACGCGACGGGCGGCACAAGCATGGAACGGGCCGCCGTTGAGGGGATCACGGCATATCCTCAGGTGGTCGTGGTGGCGCGCAAAGCCTCTATGTCGCTGCGCGCACTGGCAGCAGGCGCCGACGCGACCCTGTGGCTACCCTCGCCAGACGCCGACCTTGTCGGCACGGCACTGAGAATGGTCCGCAGTAGGAGCCCCGGCAGGCTCGACCTTGAGATGGTCGCGACGCTGCCGATCACCCTGATGGCGTCGTCCTTCCGAGGACGCAGCGTCGAGCAGGGCGTGGCACGAGCCCGGCGGCTGTCCGCAGCAAGGGCGCAGGGCCGGGCTCCCGTAGGCGACGGTCCCTCGTTGGACGACCTCCATGGCCTTGGCGATGCCGCGGCGTGGGGCCGCGCGCTGGCAGCGGACCTCGCCGAATACCGGGCAGGCCGCCTCCCGTGGACGTACGTCGACCGCGGTGTCCTTGTCGCGGGTCCGACGGGCACCGGGAAGACCACGTTTGCCCGTGCGCTGGCGAAGAGCTGCGGGGTGCCGATCCATGTCCACTCGATCGCGCGCTGGCAGTCGGCCGGTCATCTTGGCGATATGCTGCGAGCGATGCGGAAGGCATTCGAGGAGGCGCGTTCTTCCGCCCCGTGCATCCTGTTCCTCGACGAGATCGACTCCGTCGGGAACAGGGACGAGCGGTCAGACCAGAACCGGAACTACACACGGCAGGTGGTGAACGGCCTACTCGAGTGCCTCGACGGGGCAGAGGAGCGCGAGGGAGTGGTGGTCGTTGGGGCGACGAACCTGCCCCATGTCATCGACCCCGCCGTCCTGCGCCCCGGTCGCCTCGACAGGCGTATCGACATCCCGCTCCCCGACGAGCGCGCCCGTCAGGGAATCCTGCGCCATCATCTCCGAAACGACCTTGCGGCCACCGACCTGGCACCCTTCGCGGAACGCCTGGAAGGCAGATCCGGAGCCGACATCGAGCGTGCCGTCCGCGACACCCGCCGCCGGGCTCGAAGCGAGCGCAGGGCGATGGCGGAGGCCGACCTCGCGGCCTCGCTGCCCCCGGTCGAACGGCTATCCGACGCGGCCTTCCGGCGGGCCTGCGTGCACGAGGCGGGGCACTGGATCGTCGGCCACGCTCTCGAGCCGGAGTCCGGCATCGCTCCCGCGCTGGCCCGCGTCGCGCGGCACGTCGCCGAGGGGCGCGGCGGCTTCACGAACTTTGATCGGATTCCCGGGGCCGACCGCACGCGTGCGTCCCATCTCGCCGAGATCGCGGTCTGCCTCGCGGGAGCCGCCGCGGAGCTCGAGGTCCTTGGCGACCGCGGCAACGGGGCGGGCGGAAGGGAAGGAAGCGACCTGCAGATGGCGACGGCCATCGCGGTGGGGCTCGAGTGCTCGCATGGGCTCGGGAGCAGCCTCCTCTACAGGGCGCCCGCTGATGACAGGGCCGTCCGGGCGCTGCTGCTCCGCGATCCAGCCCTCGCCGGGGCGGTGCAGGAGACCCTAGCCTCCTGCCTGGAGCGGGCGCGGACCATCGTGCGCGAGCGGCGCACAGAAGTGGTGGAGGCTGCACGAATCCTTGGCCTGCGGGGCCGTCTCCAAAGGAAGGCGGAAGACTCAAACCAAGGATACGACCAATCCCCAAAATCTGAAGCTTCTGGATGAAAGTCCTGTCCCGCATGGGCGTCCATAGACGCCGCCCTCCAGCTCCAGAACATGATCGGGGTCGGTTCCAACAAGACGGCCTAGCTCCTGCTACCCTAGCTGCGCCGCGCCATGGTCGACCCGGAGCGCACGCCGCTTGAGGGCGAGGTCAACGAGATCTCCTTTCCGTAACGCGAGGACCAATCCCGCGACGGGCGGCCAAGGCAAGAGCACGGTGGGCAAGGTGTGCGTGATCGGCGCCGTCGAGCATCGCTTGGGCCGCACCTCCGGCCGTGTCCGACTGGCGCGGATCCGGGGATGGTCGACTAGCGCGATAGCACGGGCGTACCGGCCGCGGGAGGTCGCGCAATGGTGCCGTGCCCCTCGCATTAGGCAGCGGGCCGTGGTGGCCGCCCCCGTCGGCGTACAGCGGGTGATTCCGCCTTCGCTGCTGCCGCCCTCGACGGCGCTGCTGCTTTTGGCCTCGGCGGAGCCTCGAGCCGTATCCAGGTCCCGCCGACGCCGTCGGAAAGGTCGGGTCGGCGCTTCGGAGGAGTGACCTGCACGGGTAACGGCATCAGGGCACCCGACCCGATGATCAGCGCCTCTCCCTCCCGCAGGGTCGGGAGGAACGCCGCCATCGAGGCGTCTATCGCGCCGCTCGCGTTCACGATGACGCCCTGATCGCGCTCGTTGATCAGGCGGTGGACGATCATGAGCCCGACCTGGCTAAGCACGTCCTCCGGGATGTCGCGGGGCCTTTGGGTCGCCATGACCGTTGTCAGGCCGTACTTCCGGCCCTCCTTCGCGATCAGACCGAAGGCGTCGAGACTGACGCGGTTGAACTCGTCACCGATGGTCTTGGAGAGGAACTGATGCGCCTCGTCGAGGACTACGACCATGGGCCGCAGCTTGAACTGGCCGTCTCGGGCCTTCGCGAGAAGGTGGCGGCCGAGCGCATTCACCACCAACTCGCGCGCGGACTGCTCGAACGGCAAGTACTGCATGGAAACCCGCAGGATGCTGATTTCCCCTCCGAGGAACGCGTCGATTTCCTCGGTCACGTCCGACATGTAATCCTCGGGCGCGAACAGCGGCTTGAGATGGTCGGACTTGACGGCGCTCTCCACGCGCATGCAGAGCGAGGTGCAACTGCTGGCAGAGAATTCGTGCATGCCGCCCCAATGCAGGACGTCGCCGCCGCTAGGCGAAACGCACTCGAAGTAAATCTGTAACGCAAGCTGCCCGATGTCGTAGGGGGCTCCCGCCTTGCGTAACTCGGCGTCCCTTTCCAGCAGCTTCTGGTTGATAGGCTTCTTCCTCTGCATTGCCTTGTGCAGGCACCCATCCTTCCCGAGTTCGGGATGGAGGTGGAGCAGCTTTAGGCTCAGCACGGCGTCACGCAGCTTCGGCGCCTGAACGCCCTGGCTCGGTTGCAGCAGGGCGAAGAGGTCTGTCTCATTCAGGTGACGGTGCGGGAAGGACACAAAGCGACGCGTATCGTCCTCTCCCTCGCGCCGTCCCCCGAGATGCAAGTGCGTCGCCCCCTCCAGCGAATGGTACTCGCCCGTCGGGTCGATCAGCAGGACCTTTCCGCCCAGGCGCGCGATCTCCTCGACGAGGTGGGCGGTTGTCCAGCTCTTGCCGCCGCCCGTTGATCCAAGGATGGCGCAGTGGCGGCCGAACACCGCCATCGCCGACATCACGATCTCGCTGTCCTGCGAGCCAGTGAGGTGCCCGATCCGGACGGAGGAGCCCATCCTGTCGATGGCGCTGTCGATCGCGTGCCGGAGGAACTCGGGATGCGCGAGGTAGACGAACTCCCCCACGCGCGGCGCGCTCGGTATGCCGCGGGATGAGTGGCCGGAAACGAGGTCGACCGATCCTAGGAGGCGTACGACGCCGATGGGATTCGCCGCGTCGCCGCGGTCCTCGCGTTCCGGCTCGACGCTCAGCCGGTCGCGGTCGGGTAGCCGGATCTCTACCATCCGGCCGAGCACCGCCGACGTCTGGCCCTCGATGACGACGAACTCCCCGACTTGACCGCGATCGATAGCGTGCCCGGCGTAGCGGGCCGACGCGATCTCCGTGCCGAACGGAAGATTCAGACGCACGTCCAGCGGGGACACCGCCGTGACGGTGCCGAGGTAACGGGCTCTGTCAAACGGGCTAACGGCGATCTTGGGCATTTGTCGTGATGTTCCGCATGCGGTCGTAGTGGCGCTCGACCTCGGTCTGGGAGACGATGTCGGGGATGAGGGGCACGATGTCCTCGAAGGTTCCCTCGACCAGCGCAAGGCGCCCGTCCCCGTCGTCGACCAGCTTCGCGAAGCTCTCGAGGTAGGGACTGAAGAGTGGGCCGTCCGCGCACCTAGCCTCGATGACCGGGTCCACGACTACGAGGTTGAAGGACAGGTTGGAGCGCACGGCCGCCATGACGGGCTCGGCGATGTGCTTGTCGTTGAAGCCGAACCCGATGACGACGAGCGTCGTTGCGGGCACACGCAGCGACGCCTGAAAGGCGGCCATGATGTCCACGTAGGGCTGGCTGAACGCCATCTCGTACTTGGTCGACCGCGGATAGACGAGGAGCGGCTTACGCGTACCCTCGCGCTTGACGACGCGGCCGGACGCCTCGTCCAGTTCCCAGTCGATCGACCCATGGAGCTTCAGGAGGTGGAAGAGGTTTTCTACGTAGTCGGTCCGCTCCTCGGTGTCGCGGCGTACCACGTCGTAGTTGAATTGGTCGGGATTGAACCGCGGCTCGGATCCGAACGCGAACCCGTCCACCACGATAAATCCCTCGCGACCGGCGGCCACCTCGAAACAGCGGTCGTAGTTCGTCGTGAAGATCCGGACACGCGCCTTGCGGGACGGCCGCCGCGCGATCCGACGCAGGAAGTTGGCGTGCGTCCCGAGCGATACGTCCGCGGCGAGGAAGTCGACGGCGTCGAGTATGACCTCCTCCGCGACCGCCAGCAGCCTCTCCTGGAGCACGCGCACGCGCTCCGGGACGAGTTCCGTCGAGAGCTTGGCACGGGACAGGATGTGCTCGAGGTTGCCTTCCTCCTCGTCCACGTTCGCCGAGGCGGTGAAGGCGGACCAGCGGTCGCGTCCGCCAGGCAGCGGGTCGGCGGCGTCGAGCCGGACGAACTCCGCCCTGACCCGCTCGAGCAACTGCCACATCGTCGGCGCGAGCCTGTCGCCGCCACGCCTGACGCAGAGCGAAGTGCCAAGCCCGGAGAGGATGACAAGGTTCGCGGAGCGCACTGCCTGCGACAAGTGGCGCGCGGCTTCCTGAGCGCCGATGCCGCCGGCCTCGCCGTCCTCCCCGACTCCGTCGACCTCGGCCCATTGGCGGGATGTCCGGCTCGTCCTGATTCGCAATCGATCGTCCTCCGTCGGAAGAGCGAAGCAATAGGTGGCGGCCGATGCAAGCCAGAATTCGGTGCCATGGCAAGAGGACGACTTCCTTCCGTCAAAGGATTCGACAACCGGCGAGTCCGATGGCTTCCCAGCGGAGATTTGGGTCGAGAGACGTAGATCGGCCAGCCGCAGATAGTCGGATCGGAGACCGGGCGGATACCAGGACGGGACGCGACGCGACGCGACGCGTGGACCGCGGCCAACTCGGGTGGAAAGTCTCGATTACGCTCTTGGCCCGGACGACGACGGGCCGACGTCAACAAAGGCGATCGCGGCGCTTGCGCTCGGCAAGCTTGTACGGCGGCATCTGGCTCGATCCCGTGGTTGGCATACTCGGGTCGGTCCCCGTCCCTAGTTACCTGAGTCGAACGAGGTCTGCGACGCCGTTCGTACTCCTGCGCCCGGGAACCTGTTGGACGGAAGTCCGGCCTTCGCGGCGATCGCGGCCACCCCGCTTTCGTCCTGGCTAGTCGTGCCGATGCCGGCGGAAGCGGCTCCAAGCGCATCGGAGGTCACTGTGGCGTCTTCCGAGCGCGCCAGCATCTCGCCCGCCAGTTCTCGCAACTGCAAGAGATGGCGCTCAGCGCCCGCCCCCGCGAACTAAGCCTCGAACAGCTTATTGCCGTGTTCAGGCTGACCATGCGCATCGAGAACTCGAGATCTCGCATCGTCGTGGCATGTGTACCGACGCAGGCAACCGAGGCCTCGATCGCTCCCTTTAGCGCGCGGTTCCTCGCGTGCTCCTCCGCCGCCGCCTTCCCGAAGGCTCGTGACAAGGCGGCCGACGACCTCCACGAGGGAACAAATCGCTCAGGCGTCTTCGCTCTGCGTGAAGAGTCGGAACGTCGCAGCCGCGTCGTCGAGAGTCGCTCGCAGTCGGGAGCCGACCACTGCCGTGTCCTGCACGAGGTCGTCGCGGGCCGCGTCGAGCTGCAGATGAGATGCGGTGACCTCCCCGGACGGCTACGCGAACGCCGCCTTCAACGCGCTCAGCACCTCCCGTTCCGAATAGGGCTTGCCGACGAAGCCGATCGGCTCCCACTGCATTGCCCGGGCACGCGTCTTCTCGTCGAGATTGCCGCTGACGAACAACGAAGGGATGTTCCAGCCTTCCCGAAGACGACCTGCCGTCTCCACGCCGTTGGTTCCCCTCGCAAGATTGACGTCCATGATCGCCGCGTCGATCAGGCTGCCATGTCGCTCCGCGAAAGCGATGGCCTGGTGCATGTCGACGGCATTCCCGACCACCGAATACCCCGCCTCGACGAGGACGTCTTCCAGGTCCATCGCCAGCAGCATCTCGTCCTCGACGATGAGGATGGTGCAGGGCATCACGCCTCCTTCGCGAACACGACCGTCGCGTGGTATCCCTTGGCAGTGGGGCGTTCCTCGAACTCTCCGCCGAGTTGCGCCGCCATCGTCCGCACGAGGCGGGAGCCGAGCCCCGGTTTGATCGCCTGTCCGTCGAAGCCGATACCCTCGTCGGCAACGCAGAGTTCGAGCATGCCGTCCGGCAACTCCTTGAGCGTCAGCACGATCGGACCGGCGGCCCCCTCCGGGTATGCATATTTCAGGGCGTTGGTGACGAGTTCGTTGACGATCAGCGCGATCGGGATCGCCTTCTCGGTCCTGAGCCGGATCGGCTCGACATCGGTCCGGACGTGCTCCCTGAGATCCGAACTGTCGGCGAGGTCTCGGCAGAGGCCGTCGAGATAGTCCTGCATGTCGACGACGAGCGGGTCGTCGGTCCGGTAGAGGCGTTCGTGAACCGAGGTGATCGCCCGGACGCGGGAAATCGCCTGGGCGAACGCGGCCTTCGTGCCGGCGTCTTCGATGCGCCGGCTCTGCAGGCTGAGCGTGCTGACGACCAGTTGGAGGCTGTTCTTGACCCGGTGATTGACCTCCGCGAGGAGGAGGTCCTTCTGCCCCAGCAGGTTTTTCTGCAGCGAGAGAGCCTCCTCCAGGGCCTCTTCCCGCAGTTTGTCCGCAGTGACGTCCATGGCGACGCCGATCAGACGCAACTGGCCCTTCGACGTTCGGAGAACCTCGCCGCGCGACGAGAGATGCCGGATGTCGCCGTCCGGCCGGATCACGCGGTAGTCGAAGCGCAGCGACGTCCTGTCGGGGCTCGAGATCGCGGCCTCCACGATTTCCCGGACGCGCGGAAGGTCCTCCGGATGCATACGGTCAAAGAACGGCGCCGCGACGGGACCGCCTTCTCCCGGAGCGAAACCGAACATCTCGTCGATGACGGCGTTGCGCCGCCAGATGTCGGTTTCCGGCTCGTATTCCCAGGATCCCAATGAGCCCGCATGCATCGCGATCCGCAGACGCGCATCGGCCTCGCGGTCCTTCAGGACGCTCTCCGTTACGTCCATCGGAGTCTGGACGATGTAGCGGACCGCACCGTCCTCGTTCACGATCGGCGTATGGATCGGCGTCCAATAGCGCCTCTGGAAACCGCCCCCTTCTTCCGCCGGCCGGGGGATGTCGTACTGGATGACGTTCATTTCGTGCGTCTTGCCGGTGGCCAGCACGTGGCGAAGCGAGACCTCCAGCGGCCCCTGCTCCACCGCGCCGGCTTCCTCGGGGTTCTCCGGGAAGGCCTCGAGGATGTGCCGGCCGACGATGTCGGCACGAGTCCGGTCCGTCGTCTTCAGGTAGAGGTCGCTGGCGGCGACGATCACCAGCTCGGCGTCGAGGACGAGATAAGCCTGAGGGAGCCCGGCGAAGATTTTCGCGACATCCGCGGGCGGCAGCGAGTGAGGCATGTTCGTGACCAATCGGACGACGCTGGCGGAAGAGGAATTGGCTATTCGGCTACGATCTCGGACGGTCTCCGGCATCGGCCGACGACCAAGGCGGTGAAATTGGTCATTTGTTCGTGCCGGCAAGTTCGTGGATCGTCACGGACATGAGCGCAGAATGACTGATCTCGAGCGGTCAACAGGGGGCCGGACTGTCCAGTCACCACGTCGGCCGGCGATGCGATCCCGACAATTTTGCCCGCTCTGCCGAGCAAGGACATCATTGAGACCCGCGTCAACCCGTGGATCCTGCGAAAGGCGAGCCGGTTGATTTTGCCCTGCAACGGGCTTACCTCGCTTGCCGCGACCGAACGCAGAGGATCACCGCCGCGATGGATTTCCACCTGACCGCAACGCCGATTTGCCTTGCCATCAGGGATTTCCACACCCATGCCTGCGACGATCTCACTTTCCGCCCTCTCGCTCTCCACGCCTGACGGACGCATCCTTTCCACCGACCTCGACCTGACTTTCGGCTGCGAGCGAACCGGACTCGTCGGCCGCAACGGCGTCGGCAAGACGACACTTCTTCGGGTGCTCGCCGGCGATCTGCCGGTCGCCGCCGGCAAAGTCGCCGTCGGCGGCAGCGTCGGGCTGCTCAGGCAGGCCGTCCAACATCGGCCCGGCGAGACGATCGCCGATCTGTTCGGGGTTCGGGCAGGCCTTGCGGTGCTGCGCCGGGCAGAGGCGGGAACCGCCTCGGTGGACGAACTGGCGGATGCCGACTGGACGCTGGAAGAGCGCGTTGCCACGGCGCTCGTCGCCGTCGGCGTCGAGGCGCCGCTCGATACGCCACTTGCCGAACTGTCCGGTGGCCAGGCCACGAGGGTTCGCCTTGCTGCCCTCACCTTCGCCGCCCCCGACTTCCTTCTCCTGGACGAGCCGACCAACAATCTCGACCGCGAGGGGCGCCAGGCGGTGGTGGCGCTCCTTTCCGGCTGGAAGGGTGGCGCGGTCGTCGTCAGCCACGATCGCGAACTGTTGGAGACGATGGATGCGATCGTCGAACTGACGTCGCTCGGCGTGGCACGCTACGGCGGCAACTGGAGCCACTATCGCAGGGAGAAGGCGCTCGCGCTGGAGGCCGCGAGGCATGATCTCACCGATGCCGAGAAGCAGATCGCCGAGATCGACCGAGGCGCCCAACGCAGCGTCGAGACGAAGGCGCGAAAGGACCGCCGCGGCCGCGGCGCGGCGGCAAAGGGCGGGATGCCGCGCATCATCGCGGGCCTACGAAAGGATCGGAGCGAGGATTCGGGCGGCGTCGATGCCCGGATCACCGCTCGCAGACGGGAGCGGGCCTTCGGCGCGCTGTCCGAGGCCCGCGAGCGGATCGAGATCCTGCAGCCCTTCGCGGTGACGCTCGCGCCGACCGGACTTGCCTCCCGCAAGGACGTCCTGAAGCTTAACGACGTGTCTGCCGGCTACGATGCCGCCAAGCCGATCCTGCAGAACGTTTCGCTATCGATCGTCGGGCCCGAGCGCGTGGCTTTGACAGGGTCGAATGGGGTCGGCAAGACGACGCTTCTGAAGCTTCTCGTTGGAGATCTGCAGCCGCTTTCCGGTCGCCTCCGGGTTACGCCGGACGTCGCGATGCTCGACCAGACCGTCGGTCTCCTGAACCCGGCGACGTCGATCCTGGAGAACTTCCGGCGCATCAATCCGGGAGCCGATGCGAATGCCTGCCGTGCATCCCTCGCCCGCTTCACCTTCCGGGCGGGGGCGGCCGAGCAAATCGTCGGGACACTGAGCGGCGGCGAGATGTTGCGGGCGGGGCTTGCCTGCGTGCTCGGAGGGCCGCGCCCGCCTTCCTTCCTCGTCCTCGACGAGCCGACCAACCATCTCGACGTCGCTTCCCTCGAGACGATCGAGGCCGGACTTCGCGCCTATGACGGGGCATTGCTGATCGTCAGCCACGACGAGGCGGTCCTCGACGCCATCGGCATAACGCGGCGATGGCGACTGCGACGATCCGAAAGACCCGGCGTGCATGCCTGGATCGAAGCAGACGGCGAATGATCGTGCGCTCGGCTGATCACCTGCGCCGGCGATGCTGCCCGATCAGCTCGACCAGAGCCCGCAGTCCCGCCGGCACGTGCCTGCGGCCCGGATAATACAGGCGGAGATCATAGGCCGGCGGCATCCAGTCGCCGAGGACCGGCACCAGCCGACCCGTCTTCAGATCGTCGGCGCAGTTCTTGTCCGGCAGGTAGGCAAGGCCGAAGCCGGCGCGCGAGGCTTCCAGCATGACGTTCGGCTCGTCCAGCGTCAGCCTGCCGGGGACGTCGATCGTCTCGAGCTTCCCGTCCCGCCAGAACTCCCAGGGCGAGAGCGCCCCGCTTGGCATGCGCGCCCGAATACATTCGTGCCGCGCAAGATCGCCCGGGGACGCCGGCACGTCGCGTGCGGCGAAATATTCGGGTGTCCCGACCACGACAAATCGCACGTCGTCTCCGAGCGGGACGGAGACCATGTCGCGTGGCACGACCGCCGCCGGCCGAATGCCCGCGTCCCATCCTTCGGCGACGATGTCGACGAGGCGCCCGTCGGTGGCGATGACGACCTCCATGTCGGGGTGGCGACGCAAGTAGTCGACGATCACCGGCGAGAGGATCCGGCGCGCAGCACCCGACGAGGCGTTGATCCGCAGCGTCCCCTTCGGGCTGCCGCGCCGCTGGTTCACGACGTCCATGGCAAGGTTGATGTCGGCGACCGCCGGAGCCACCTGCTCGACGAAGGTCTCGCCGGCTTCGGTGAGGCCGACGCTGCGGGTCGTCCGGTTGAACAGCCTGATCCCGAGCCGCTCTTCCAGAGCGATCACCGCGTTGCTGAGCGCGGATGTCGACATGTCGAGCTCTCGGGCGGCGGCGCGAAAGCTCCGATGCCGTGCGACGGCGAGGACGGCTTCCAGTTCGACAAGCCCCGATTTGTGCATCGTCCGGATTTCCAGGATACGTCATCGCGCAACGTCCTGATTATCGCATATCCCCTTCGCCATTACATCGGCCGCATCCCAAGCTAATCGCTTGAAGAGGAGCGTCCGATGCGTTCGATCGACACCGCCTACATCGATGGGGCCTTCGTCACGGTTTCAGGCGATGAGGTCATCGACATCATCAATCCGGCCAACGAGAAACTGATCGGCCAACAGCGCCTCGCCGGCCGGCAGGACGCAAGACGCGCGATCGCCGCGGCAAGCCACGCACAGACGGCACTCTCGCAAAGCACGAAGGCCGAGCGGCTCGACATGCTGAGGAGCCTCCAAGCTGCCATCCTTCGCCGCGCCGACGAGATCCGCGACGTCACGATCGCGGAATACGGCGCTCCGATCAGCCGGGCCCGCTGGATCAGCCAGTACGCCTCAGACTGCTTCGGCTATGCCGCAGACGCCCTGCAGGGATACCAGTTCAGCCGCAGGATCGGCGATGCGACCGTCCGCATGGAACCGGTCGGCGTTGCCGCCCTCATCCCCCCCTGGAACGCCGCCGCCGGCACGATCTGCAGCAAGCTAGCCTCGGCGCTCGCTGCGGGATGCGCCTCGGTGATCAAGCCGAGCGAACTCAGCGGGCTGCAGTCGCAGGTGGTCACGGAGACGCTGCATTCCGCCGGGCTTCCGGCCGGCATCTTCAACGTCGTCGTCGGGCGCGGCAGCGACGTCGGCGACGAGCTCGGCACCCATCCCGACGTCGCGCGCATCTCCTTCACCGGGTCGACCGCGACGGGCAAGGCCATCGCGCGGGCTGCGAGCGAGACCATGAAGCGCGTCAGCCTTTCGCTTTCGGGCAAGTCGGCGGCGATAGTCCTCGACGACGCCGACTTCGAGGCAGCCCTTCCGATGGCGCTGAACAGCGGCTTCCAGAACAACGGCCAGGCCTGCATCGCGGGAACCCGCATTCTCGTCCCCCGTGACCGGCTGGAGGAGGTCGAGGCGATCGTCCGTGCGGCGATGGGCGCATGGAAAGTCGGCGATCCGGCCGATCCCGGAACGACGATCGGCCCGCTGGCGAACGCTGCCCAGTTCGACCGCGTCCAGCGATACATCGCCCGGGGCATCGAGCAAGGCGCGACCCTGATCGTCGGCGGGCCCGGACGGCCGGAGGGTCTCGCCCAAGGCTATTTCGTCCGACCAACCGTGTTCGCCGACGTCGACAACGACATGGACATCGCTCGCGACGAGATCTTCGGACCTGTTCTCTCGATAATCGCCTACGTCGATGATGACGACGCGGTCGCGAAGGCCGACGACTCCCCTTACGGCCTGCAGGCTTACGTCTATTCGCGCAACGTCGAGCGGGCGAGCCGCATCAGCGAACGGCTGATGGCCGGATCGGTCCTGATCAACCGGGTGACGCCCGACCTGCGGGCGCCGTTTGGGGGCGTCAAGCAGTCCGGCATCGGCCGCGAGTTCGGCATCTTCGGCCTCGAATCCTTCCTCGAACCCAAAGCGATCGTTCGCGAACACGCCGACGTCGAGGCAGCGTCAGCCCCGCAGTGGCGTGGCCCGGAGAGCATCACGGACTTCTACTGAGACGATCCGACCGCCCGCGATGAGCCGGCCGGTCGAGCGACGCGACCCGATATCGCGGCGGCAGCAACACCTGGATGCGATCGCGTCATTCGAAGTGAGAGCCTCCCGCAGTGGGAGCCGGACACCCGCAACCGACCTCGCCCGCCAAAGACCGGGCGTTACAGGAGAAACGAACATGGCAGAGCGACATTTTGCCGGTCCTGGCAAGGCCGAACACGTCGATCGCAACAGACGCGGACTGATCGGCATCGCTGCGGCGGCGATGGCCGCGGCACAACTCGGGAGCATCGGCGAGGCCCATGCGCGCAGCACCGCCACGAAGGCCGCCAGCCGTAACCAAACACGGCCCAGTTCGGGTGCATCCTTCGCGGCGATCCACCAGATCGACGCCGGCGTTCTGAATGTCGGCTATGCCGAGGCAGGCCCCGCCGACGGTCCGGCGGTGCTGCTCCTGCATGGCTGGCCCTACGACATCCACAGCTATGGCGACGTCGCGCCGATGCTCGCCGCCGCCGGCTACCGGGTCGTCATTCCCTATCTTCGGGGCCATGGCTCGACCCGCTTCCTGTCCGATGCGACGATGCGCAACGGCCAGCAGTCGGTCGTCGCGGCGGACGGCATCGCGCTCATGGATGCGCTCGGCATCAAGACGGCCATCGTCGCCGGCTACGATTGGGGAGCGCGCACGGCCGACATCATGGCGGCGCTCTGGCCGGAGCGCTGCAAGGCCCTTGTCTCGGTCAGCGGCTATCTGATCGGCAGCCAGGCAGCGGGCGCTGCGCCCCTGCCACCGAAGGCCGAGCTGCAGTGGTGGTACCAATACTACTTCGCCACCGAACGCGGCCGCACCGGATACGACAAGTACCGGCACGACTTCGCGAGGCTCATCTGGCAGATCGCGTCCCCCGACTGGCAGTTCGACGACGCCACCTTCGAGCGAAGCGCGACGGCGCTCGACAATCCCGACCATGTCGCCATCGTGATCCACAACTATCGCTGGCGCCTGGGTCTCGCCGAGGGCGATCCCAGGTTCGACGCGCTGGAACAACGGCTCGCCACGTTCCCCGCGATTACCGTGCCGACCATCACGCTCGAAGGCGATGCCAACGGCGCCCCTCATCCGGCTCCCGCATCCTATGCAGAACGGTTCTCCGGCAAGTACGTCCACCGCACCATCGAGGGCGGCATCGGCCACAATCTGCCGCAGGAAGCGCCACGCGCCTTCGCGAAGGCCGTCATCGACGCCGACAGGCTGTGAAGCCTGTTCCGCCTCACGTCTCAGACGAAAGGAACGACACAATGAACAAGCTCATCGCCGGGCTAGTGGTCGCCTCGGGCGTGCTGGGCGCCGCCGTCAACTCTGCCGCGGCCCAGAACCCCACGATCGTCCTCGTGCACGGGGCTTTCGCCGACGGATCGAGCTGGCAGAAGGTGATCCCTCTCCTGCGCGCGCAGGGCCTTGGCGTGGTGGCCGTCCAGAACCCGCTCTCTTCGCTGGCGGACGACGTCGACGCAACGAGGCGGGCCATCGATGCAGTTCACGGACCGGTCGTTCTCGTCGGCCATAGCTGGGGCGGGGTTGTTGTCACCGAGGCCGGCAACGATCCGAAGGTGACCTCCCTCGTCTATGTCGCGGCTTTCGCGCCGGACGACGGCCAGTCGATCGCCTCGATGACCGCCGGCGCACCGCCGCCAGCCTATGCGCCCTACCTGCGCAAGGACAGTGGTGGCTACCTCACCCTCACCGAAGAGGGCGTGAAGAAGGATTTCGCCCAGGATCTTCCGCCGGCCGAGGCGGAACTCGTCGCCATCACCCAAGGGCCATGGGCGGCCGAATGCATCGACGCAAAGGTGTCGCACGCGGCATGGCACGACAAGCCGGTCATCGATGTCGTCACCGAGAACGACCGGATGATCCCGCCGTCTCTCCAGGAAGAGATGGCGACGGCGATGAAGGCCAAGGTCGTGAAGGTCGCGTCAAGCCACGTGGCGATGCTCAGTCATCCGAAGGCCGTCGCCGACGCGATCATCGCCGCAGCCAAAGACGCAGGTCGATGAGCGCCCCCCCCCGCCAGCCTGGAGAACGTCCATGAGTGCGAATGAGCCCAATTTCGCCAGCGTCGCGTTGATCTTCGGCGGTTCCCGCGGGATCGGCGCGGCCATCGCCATCCGCATGGCGGAGGCCGGATACCGCGTGGCTCTGACCTATGTCTCACGTCCTGACAAGGCGCGGGAGGTCGCCGCGACGATTGCTTCCAAGGGCGGCGAGGCAGTGGCCATCGAGGCCGACAGTTCCGATCCCAGCGCGATCCGTGCCGCCGTCGCAGGCACTATTGAACGGTTCGGCCGCCTCGACGTCGCCGTCGTCAACGCCGGTGTCCTCCGCCTCGGCACGATCGACGAACTGTCGCTCGAAGACCTCGATCTGACGCTCGCCGTCAATGTCCGCGGCGTCTTCCTGGCGATCCAGGCCGCTGCTGCCGGGATGCTGGAAGGTGGACGCGTCATCACCATCGGCAGCAATGCCGCCGACCACGTCGTCAAGGGAAGCAGCATCTACGCGATGAGCAAGGCGGCCGTCGCGACCATGGTCAAGGCCATCGCCCTCGACCTCGCATCCCGAGGCATCACCGTGAACAACATTCAGCCCGGCCCGACGGAGACCGACATGACGGCTTCGATGGTCTCCGAACTGGCCGCGATGGTCCCCATCGGACGCGTCGGTCAAGGCGAGGAGATCGCCGAACTCGTGCTCTATCTGGCAGGTCCCCTGTCCGGCTACATGACGGGCTCTAGCCTGACGATCGACGGGGGTTTCGCTCTTTGAGCTGAAGCGGCCGCTCCAAGGCTCACTTCCGCAAGACAGCAATTGACCGAGGGAATTCGGCCGACGGCGCGCAATTCCTGGCCGTAGCCATTTTCCTAGCGGTGCCGTATCGGCGGCTCGCCAACCTTCATCTGTCGGCACCGAGCGGAGAGACAGCATGAGCGACGAGCGACGCCCGCCCCTCGATGACATCCGCCGCGAGTTCGACGACATCGTGCCGGGCGCCTCCCCTTCGAGTTTGGAAGCGTATGGAGGGCAGATCCGGAGCCGACATCGAGCGTGCCGTCCGCGACGCCCGCCGCCGGGCTCGAAGCGAGCGCAGGGCGATGGCGGAGGCCGACCTCGCGGCCGACCTGCCTCCGGCCGAACGGATTTCGGACGCGGTTTTCCGGCGGGACTGCGTGCACGAGGCGTGGCACTGGATCGTCGGCCACACCCTCGAGCCGGAGTCCGGCATCGCTCCCGCACTGGCGCGCGTCGCGCGGCACATTGCCGAGGGGCGAGGCTGCTTCACGGACTTCGACCGGATCCCTGGGGCGGACCGCACGCGAGCGTCCCACCTCGCCGCGATCGCCGTCTTCCTCGCGGGGGCCGCCGCGGAGCTCGAGATCGCGGAGAGCGCGGGGACGGCGGGGACGGCGGGGACGGCGCGGGCGGAAGGGAAGGAAGCGACCTCCAGATGGCAACGGCCATCGCAGTGGGGCTCGAGTGCTCGCACGGGCTCGGGAGCGGCCACCTCTACAGGGCGCACGCTGATGACAGCGCCGTCCGGGCGCTCCTACTCCGAGATCCGGCTCTTGCCGCAGCGGTGCAAGAGACCCTTGCCTGGTGCTCGGAGCGGGCGCGGGCCATCGTGCGCGTGCGTCGCGCAGATGTGAACGAGGCGGCACGGATCCTTGGCCTGTCGGGTCGCCTCGAGCATGCGAACTTTCCGCTCCACTGCGGTCCATGATTCAGGCGACCCCGCGCACCAAGATCTCGGAGAAGATCACTCCAGCGTCCGCCTGTCTGCTCCGTGGATACACCTCCCGCACGGACCGAAATGGACCTCGTCGAGACAACCAATTGAGCAACTTGTTCGACCGCTTGCTAGAAGCCTCTTTCCTGATCCACGGGCCGGTACCGTCCCAAGCGATACAGGCCGTCGCCTGTTAGGGTCCAATCCTGATCGAATGCTTCGACCACCACGGGCGAGGTTATGAGCGGGCCATGAGTCGGTGCGAGGCGGGGACAATCTCTGACGTCCCCAACAAGACACACAACCAGCGCAGGGCGCAGATGCCAATTCTCCAGGAGTGGTGCCCGGGCCAACTTCGCACGATGCGATGCTCTTCCCACAGCAATGGCCTTCAGCCCTTTCGTCAACGTCCGTAGCCGGTGAAGCTCCTCGTTAACTCTGGGATCACCTCCGAATGCCCGATATGAAAGGAAAGGTATCACGTTGAATGACATCGACTGCTGCCTCCTCCGCCAAGTGAGCCATGGAGCGACCATCACGACCACCTCGGGACGCGTGGGAGCGAATCCTGTTTTTGATTCGAGACCTGCCGCTGACGGATCGGCCCGCAGCAACCAATCCGTCAGTAGGCCAGCAAAAATCGACAGTCAATGTCGATTAATCGGTATCTTATGCCGATTTTTCAAGGCCTTCTGGATTCAAGTGAAGGACTCGGTATTGCGAATGCGCACCATCAACAATCGCGTTGCACATGGCCGCACATCCGCACCTGCTGAAAGTCGCCCGAATTTTGTTAGGTTGGGACCAGCCGACGCTCGCCGCGAGAGCGCAGGTGGGATTGGGGCTCATTCCCCGTCTGGAGAACGGCAGGAGCGTGAAGGCGACCTCATGGTTGAAGGTGCAGCGTGCTCTCGAAGATGGTGGCGTCGTTTTCATTGAAGGCCAACAGGATGGCCTCGGGCCGGGCGTTCGGTTGAAGCAGGACCTGCCCACGCCGTTTCTGCCAGCAGATTCCTTCGACAAAGTGGTTCCATCTGACGACGAAAGCGGCGAATAGTACTGCGTGCTCCCGAAAGGGTTGCATGCGGAGGTAGTCGGAGTACGGGGGCAGAGAATTTTGGCCAATGAAGCGTTCGCACGGGTCAAGATCGATCAGCTTCTGAAGGATGCCGGCTGGAAGCTCACCGACGGCCTCAGCGTTCGCTACGAGTACCCGCTTAATGATGGCGGCAAAGCCGACTACGTCCTGTTTGATCGCCTGGGCCGCGCGCTGGCCGTGCTGGAAGCGAAGAGCACTACAGTCAATCTGAGTGCCGGAGAGGCACAGGGCTTACGCTATGCCGACCAGATCGATGTACCCTTCGTCTTTCTCTCCAACGGCGAAGAGATCTGGTTCCGCGACAAGGGGCAAGACGCGCACTTTCGCCGCGTGGAGACCATTTTCAGCCAGGACGACCTTGCCCGGCGCAAGGCGGTCGCGGACATCCGCCGCAATCCGCTCGACGTCCCCATCGATGTAAGGATTGCCGGTGGCGGGGCGCGTCACCATCAGAGGGCTTGTATCGACAAGCTCTCGCAGGAAATTGTCGCCGGTCGCCGAAAGATGCTCGTGGAGATGGCTACAGGTACGGGTAAGACCCGCACCGCCGCGGCACTGCTCAAGCGCCTGTTTGAAGCCAACTGGGTGACCCGAGCCCTATTCGTCGTGGATCGAAACACGTTGGGGATCCAGGCGGAAGACGCCTTTGCCGAACACCTGCCGCATCTTCCGTGTTACCGCGTTCCGCGGACGGGACGACGCTTCCAGGACGAGAAGCGCATTACGATCGTGACGCTCCAGACCTTGGTGAACGAATACGAGAAGTACTCGTCCGGCTATTTCGACCTTATCATCATCGACGAGTGCCATCGCAGCATCTACGGACAATGGCGGCGGGCCCTTGACCATTTCGATGGCGTCAAGATCGGCCTCACCGCCACGCCCTGCGTAATGCGCGATGCTCCTGACGTGGATGAGGAGGATCGCGTCGCGATCCGGGACACTCTCCGCTTCTTCGAGGTTGCCCGTCCGACCTACAGCTACACGATGGCCGAAGCGATCGCGGACGGCCACCTCGTTCCCTACGAGATCTATCGCGCGATGACGGTGCGCACGGCCGCCACCGAAGGGTTCACGGTGGCCCGCAACGAAATCGACTGGGAGGCACTGGACGAGGAGTCCCGTCTTCAACTGGAAGCCCTCTTCGCCGACCAGGATCCTTTGACTGTCGACCCGACGGCATTGGAGCGGAGGTTCACGATACCCGAGCGCAACCGGGCCATGGTGCGCGAGTTTCGCGACGTCCTAGAGCGCGGCTACACGGGCCCCAAGGGTGTTCGGCGGGCGCCGGAGTGGGGCAAGACGATCGTCTTCGCCGTCACGAAGCGGCACGCCGAGACGCTCGCGCGGATGTTCGACGACGTGTTCGCGGACAAGAAGCCATCACCGACCACGCGCTACGCAGATTTCGTCGTGTCCGGAATGGGTCCGGACGACACTGTCGATGGCCAAGCCAAGATTAAGCGCTTCAAGAAGGAGGCGTTCCCGCAGATTCTCGTCAGCGTGAACATGCTGGATACGGGATTCGACTGCCCCGAAGTGCGCAACCTCGTGATGGCCCGCTTCACCCACAGCTCGATCCTTTACCAGCAGATGCGCGGCCGCGGCACGCGTCAGGCGCCTGGGAAGAGCCGCTTCAACATGTGGGACTTCACCGGAGTCACTTTGCGCCATGGCGATGACGAGTCGCCCGGCGAAGGGGGCGTGGTCGTCGTGCGTCCCCTCGACCGCCCGGAGGGCCGTGCGCGCCGAATGCTCACGCTCGACGTCCACGACGAGATCGATCCGACGACGCGCGAATGGGTGACCGTGGACGAGAATGGCAACGCCTTCATGGACATCGACGAAGCGCGTGTCGAATCCCTTGGAGCCGCATTCGAGACGTGGCTCAACGGACGTGAATTCCACATCGACCAAATCCGTCTGCTCCACCTCATCAAGGAGCAGATCAAGGCTAACGCGGCTGACCTCACGCTTTTCGAAAGCTGGCGTTTCGACACGCCTCCGCTTTCCATGAACGGCGGTTTCCAACGCGCCCGTGCTGTCTTCGGCGGCGAGGCCGAGCTCGAGCGGATACTCGCCAGCCTGAACCAAGCCGTGTTCGGCATTCCTTCGTCCGGAACCGCGCCCGACGAGGACGCGCCCCAGCCGGACATCCCCAAGTAAACCGAGTTCTCGAATGTCCTTCACTTCCGACATGCGTCGCAAGGTCGACCAGATCCGCGACTACCTCTACGGGGGCGGTTATCCAGATCCGCTGTCCAACGCGGAACAGCTCAGCTTCCTCTTCTTCTTCTACCTGATCGAAGGGATCGACGCCGCCAACCAGCGACAAGCCAAAGCGACGAAACGGCAATACACGTCCCTCTTTGCTGGCGACTGGACCGTCAGAAATCCGCTGAACGCGCCGGAGAAGGACGTCGACGTCATCCCAAAGGATCGGCTGCGATGGTCCTCTTGGGCGAACGCCATGTCGGGCGACGATCTCGTCCGATTCGTGCGCGAAGAGGTGTTCCCCTTCTTCGCCAGCATCGGCTCCGAGTTCGGTATGAGCTTCATGGCGCAGGCTCGGCTGGTGATCGATGACCCGACCGTCCTCGCCCAGGTCGTGAACCTGGTGAACGAGTTGCGGCTGGAGGAGACCGATCCCGACAGCAAGGGCGACCTCTTCGAGCATGTCCTTCGGCAGATCAAGCAGGCTGGCGAGTTGGGACAGTTTCGCACGCCTCGTCACATCATCCGCGCCATCGTGGAGCTGGTCGATCCGAAGATCGAGGAAACGGTCTACGACCCGGCCGCGGGAACCGCAGGCTTCCTCGTCGCCGCCTACGAACACATCCGTCTGGCCAACTCGTCCGATCACGGCCGGACCACTGCGGACCTGGAGGGCAAAACGTTCGAGCGTGGTCTGGGCGACCAACTCAACCATGCGCAATGGCGAAGGCTCCAGACGGAGACCTTCTACGGCAACGACGTCGATCCCAAGATGGTCAGCCTTGCCAGCATGAACCTCGCCCTTCGCAATCTGCCGGACGTCCGGATCCTCAAACGGAATGTGCTGACTACCAGCTTCGACAGACAGGCCAAGGCTGAGAGAGGGCTGCCGCTCGACGGCTACGACGTCATTCTGGCGAATCCTCCCTTCTCCGGGCGGATCGACCGGGACCGCATCGTTGACGACGTGAAGGTCGGCACCAGTACGGCGACCGAACTCCTTTTCGTCAAATACATGCTGGACAACCTGGCTGAGGGCGGTCGCTGCGGCGTCATCGTGCCGGAGGGGGTGCTGTTCGGCTCCACCGGCGCGCATAAGGAATTGCGCCGCATGCTGATGCAGAACAACCGGGTCGAGGCGGTGCTGTCGCTCCCGGGCGGCGTCTTCCAGCCCTATTCCGGGGTAAAGACCTCTGTCTTGGTGTTCCGCCAAGGCGGCCGCACGGGCCGCGTGATGTTTCTCCATGCCAACAATGACGGCTTCAAGTTGGACGCCAACCACGACCAGCCGACCGAGGCCGACGATCTCCCGGGTCTGATCGCTGCGTTCAACTGCCGCGACGACCTGTGGGCCGACTGGCGGGAGCGAGATCCGGCAGCGCCGTGGACCGAAAACTGGTGGTTCGCCGAAAGCACAGCCATCGAAAAGGAAGACTGGAACCTCTCGGCCTCGCGCTACCGGCCGGAGACGCGGGAAGCTGTCGAGCACCGGCATCCCCAAGAGCTCTTGGAAGAGTTGAGGGATGACGTGGCGTCGATCCTCGGCGACATCGAGGCCTTGGCGGCGGAGATGAGGGAGCCGGTGGCGTGACCGTCGTTCCTCAGCCCCTCGCCGATATTTCGACGGAGATCGTAAGCGGCATCGCTTGTGGAAAATCAAGAGTGGTCGCCGACGGTGTCCCGCATCTCAGACCGTTCAGCGTGACGGGGGATGGAGCCCTGTCCACGTCCGATGCTCCTCTCATCCCGGCATCCGCCATCCCGAAAGGGCGGTTGGGCTTCCGGCCAGGCGACATTCTATTCAACAACACCAACTCCGTCGAGTTGGTAGGTAAGTCTGCGATAGTATCTGATTCTCTTCACGCGTCGTTTTCAAACCACATGACCCGCCTGCGAATCGATGAGAGCAAGGCAAATCCCGGATACGTTCAGGCGTTTCTTTGGCATCTCTATCGCAAGCGCTACTTCGAGGCGCGCGCTACACGTTGGGTTGGCCAAGCAGCTTTCGGCACGACGCAGATCAAGGCGATCGAGATATCGCTTCCCCCACTCGATGAACAGCGGCGGATCGTCAGTCTGTTAAATCGGGCGGCAAGTATCCGGCGCCGCGCCGACGCCGCCCGCGCCAAGGCCTGCGCCATCGTCCCCACCCTCTTCCTTGACATGTTCGGGGATCCGGCGACCAATCCGAAGGGGTGGTCGATAGGGAAGTTGGGCGACACCAGCGACGTTCAAGGCGGACTTCAGGTAACCTCGAAACGATCCAGCCTCCCGATTGAGATGCCGTATCTTCGCGTTGCGAATGTGTTGCGAGGAGTCTTGGACCTTTCCGAGATCAAGTCGATCCGCTTAACCGACGCAGAGTGGCGCAGAACCGAACTTGTTGCTGGTGACATCCTCATCGTCGAGGGGCATGGGAATGCGAATGAGGTGGGTCGAGCGGCGACGTGGGACGGCAGCATCGATCAGTGCACCCACCAAAATCACCTAATTCGCGCCCGCCCGAACAGAGAGTGCTTGCTCCCCGAGTACCTGACAAGCTTCCTCAACAGCTTTTCCGGCCGCAGGGTTCTGATAGGCGACGGGAAAACGACGTCGGGGCTGAACACGATCAGCACCCGGAACGTTAAGGCCGTGCCCGTCCCACTGCCACCTCTTGCTCTTCAGACTGCCTTCGCCAAACAGGCACAACGCATCGAAGCGACTGCCCGCTCCCTCGACGCTGCGGCGACCAAGGCCGAAGCAATGGCCGCGGCGCTCTCAGCGGAAGTCTTCGGCTCATGACGGATCGTCTTCAAGCCGCATGGCGATACGCAGGAGCCGAGATCTGGCGCCCTTTGTTCAAGCGCTTCGCAACCAGCCATCCGGATCTTCCGATCGAGGTGGTTCGAACGGCGTTGGATCGCCCTCATGGAAGTCCGGCCATCTTCGTTGCTAGGGGGAGGAAGAAGCCGCTGGACCGGCTGAGGGAGGATGTGGCGACGTTGATCGACCAGCCCACCGATTCTCGAGCTGCCCTGCGGCGGATCAAGTCGGATTTCTTTCTCAACGGTCGTTCCGTTGCGATCCTCCTTTCGGACGTCGCCACAGCTCTTGCTCAATATGAGAGCGCGGAAATCGATGACGCCTACCGTGAGCGCGTCGTGGACTTCCTGCGACGTCACGAACTCCCATATCGGCTGGACACCCACCCATTCCGCCTTGTTCCACTGCTTCACGGTGAAATCGACTCCCTCTATGCGGGACTGCGCGTGCGCGCCGACAGGGACGTTCACCTCCGAGAGGCCTTGGCCGCGTTCGAGACCGCCTGGGCTCGCCAGTCCGCCGAGTGGAACCAACACACCGCCAAGGACGCCATTAGGATGGCCTCGCTTCTGGCCGAGAACATGCTTGTTTCCGCGTCGGCAGGACGCGAAAACGAGTTCAGCCGCGCGCTGAACAGAATGCGCCGTGAGGACCGCTTCCCCAGCAACGACTTCGCCAACATCTTCGATCGCGCGTATACGTTCGCGAACACCTATCCAAACATCCGGCACCCGGGCAACGCCGACTGCGTGAAACGCCTTCTTCGGAAAGAGGATACACTCATCGCCGCCCTCCTTTTTGTCGGCCTGTCGGCGTGCGCCCATGATCTCTGCGAGTAGGTGCGGCGGCAGGCAAAGACGCTGGTCTATGAACCGGGCGTCCTGTGAAGCAGGGGTGTTCCAATGACGGATCCCGCCACCTTCATTCCCGATTACCAGAGTCTGATGCTCCCCGTTCTTCGTAAAGTCGAAAATGGCGAAGCCAGAATCGGGAGCGTTGTCCACCAACTGGCCGACGCGCTGGGCCTATCCGAAGACGCCCGCGCCGTCCTTCTGCCGTCCGGCCGCCAGACCCTCTTCGCCAACCGGGTCCATTGGGCCAAGACCTATCTGACCAAGGCCGGGCTGGTTGAGGCCACAAGGCGCGGCCACTTCCGGATCACCGAACGGGGGCGCGAGATACTGGCCACCCGGCCGGAGCGGATCGACAACCGCCTGCTCAGCCGGTTCGAGGAATTCCGCCAGTTCACTCATCCGACAGGTTCGTCGGTCGAGGAAGAATTTGCACCCGCTACTGAAACTACCGCCGACCAGACCCCGGACGAAACCATCCGCGGGGCCCACCGTCGGATCGAGGCGGCTTTGGCTCAGGACCTGCTGGATCGTGTCTGCATCGCACCACCCGAGTTCTTCGAACGGCTGATCGTCAACCTGCTGCTCGCCATGGGCTACGGCGGCTCGGCCGCAGAGGCGGGCCGCACCCTCGGACGCAGCGGCGACGACGGCGTCGACGGCGTCATCGACCAGGACGCACTCGGCCTCGATCAGGTCTACATCCAGGCGAAGCGGTACGGAGCCGCCAACGCGGTCGGGCCTGGTGCGATCCGCGACTTCTTTGGCAGCCTCGACCGCCACAAGGCAGCGAAAGGCCTGTTCGTCACGACGTCGACGTTCACGTCGAGCGCCCGGGAGACAGCCGGGTATCTGAGTAAGCGGATCGTGCTGATCGACGGCACCAACCTGGCGCGACTGATGATTCGTTACAACATCGGTTGTCGTGTGGAGGAGACCCTGCACCTGAAGAAGCTGGACGAGGACTTCTTCGAGTAGGGAATTGGTGACAACCTAACGCTGTGTGTCAGGCCATTGATCGGGCGACCCGGCGCGCCGAGGGACTGCGCCAGGGATTGATCGCTCCAAGAGCTGGCGAATCTCCCGTAGGCTTGCCTGTCGTGGATCAGTTTGAACCACTAGATAGGGCGGCGCCGAGCGCCAGCCTTACGGCGAGAGGGGCCGCATGCGCCCTGCAAATGGTTGCCATCGATAGAAATTTGAATCAGATCGCGATGACGCGCCCACCTTCGACTGAGGATGGGCGGTCAGATGACTACATCGGGCAATCTAGGCTTGCAGTCGCTTCCATTATCATGGATGTCAGAATGGAAGAGGGACATGATGGTGCTCTTAAAGTCTGACAGTAGCTGGAAAAGCTGCGAAGAAACCCTTGCGGCTGTCGCCACCTCGCATGCGCAGGATCTCGCGGTGCCGAACCGCGTCAAGGGTGCCTATTTGGGCGGGGAGGTCTCGCAGGCGCAGGTCGTCAGCACCTGGGCCACGAATAACCCTGAGGGCGAGCTGCACACTTGGGCTGACGATATGGCGAAGGCCAAGGCACTGGTGGAAGGGCTGCCCGGCCTAGTCGCCGGTTTACTCAAGCGTCGAATGCGATTTGCCGTCAGTAAGCGCGAGCAGGACGGCACAGTGTTCGAACTGGCGCTCAGTCGGCTCGATGCCCTGCACGACACCCTTCCCCAGCGAGACAGGGGCATGCGTGTCAACGTTGTCTGCGCGGACCATCTTGGCAGGAAAAGCCCCCGCGCTTTTTATCGGGGCGGCAATGAGGGACACGCGCCCGTGACCCTCGCCGAGTTCAAGCCGACGGTCGACCGAATCCTCGAGCTTACGGTTCCGTCGGTTTATTCGGAATGGTTGTCGACGGAACAGAGGGACGTCGTCACCGACCTGCTGTACGAGGCGTTCAGGAATACACACGAGCACGCCAGGGCAGACCTGCAAGGAAGAGAGCTTCCGATCTCTTTCCGCGGGATCGTTGTCTGCCACCACTCCTTCCCGCGGGACAATCTCGCTCGTGCCGCGGCCGGAAGCAAACCGCTGTCCGGTTTCCTCGAACGGCTCACGCCGCCGATGGAGGGGAACAGGCAGATCCAATTGCTCGAACTGTCCGTCTTCGACTGTGGCATTGGTTATGCGTCGCACCTCCGCCGCCGGCCGTTGGACGAGCTCGCACCGGACGACGAGCTCGCGGCGGTGAACGAATGCTTCAAAAAAAATGTCAGCAGCAAGTCGCTGGCGGGCACCGGGCAAGGACTTGCGCTGATCGACGACCTGCTGCGCGACCACAACGGCTTCTTGCGGCTCCGCACAGGGCGCCTCTCAGTCTGCCGCAGCAGTTCGGGGTTGCAGGACCTGGTCGACACCGAGACAGGGGGGGAGCCCGTCCCGAGAACCCCGGTCTGCGGAACCGTCCTGACCTGCGTCCTGCCGATGAGGAAACGTTGAGATCAATCCTGACATCGAAGATCCGGCGAGACGTCGGAGGCACATCGGTCGAGACGCTCGTCCTGTATTCCGCCAGCGCCCCCCTCGACGCCCAGGAGTTCGAGACCGTCCTGAACGCCGAGCTCGAAAGGGACATCTGGCCCGACGAGATCTTGATTCTCCAGCAATACGACGGGAAAATGCCCGTCGCGACACAGATCTCTTCGAACCGGCGGTTGCAGGTAAGCCTCGATCGAGCGCACAGTCGAATCTCCGTCACCTTCTCGACTTTCGGGCCGGACGGCGGTGAAGTCGAACGCCACGCCCATCGCGGCGCGCGATGCTGCTTGACCTATGACGAACTGCGCAGGCGAATGATGACTGAGGTCTTCGTGCGTCGAGGTGGGTTCGTCCGGTCCACACCCGCGTATCACTTCGCCAATCCGTCGAAGCGACACACCGATCGGTTCATGCGCCTTGCGAACGCACTCGTTCGCAGCGCAGAGATGTCCTTCATCGGCTTCTGCTGTATGCCATACATCCCGGAGAGCACCCGAACCTGCTACGTCGATACGCCGGCGCTGCTCGGACTTGTGGGCGCCGTCAACGATCATCGTTCCGCTTCCGGGTGGGGGCGCGTCAGTGCCGACTGCTTCGGATCTTACGAAGGGCTTAAGTCATACGGGACACTGTCGAGCCGAGACGCGGTCGTGCTCATCTCCGCTTCGTCGAGCGGCGGCCTTGCGCGGGAGGTTGAAAAGAAAGGCTTCCCCGCGGATCAGATCGTGCACGTGACGTATCTTGGAAAGCACCCGTCCTCGTATCCTGTCGTCTGCGACCTTGCGTACGACCAAAAGGAGAATCCAGAGGGCGAAACGCCTGCTGTGGGTGACTGGCGGGAGGGACACTGCCCGCTGTGCACCGGCCAGTCGGTCGCGATCAACTTGTCAGGCGATCAGTTCGAGATCCCGACCCCGCTGCCGGCCCCCTTGATGATCGTACAGACCGACGCTCCAAAGGATCTCGACCTGCTGATGGGGCGACTCGCCGGAACCGGCGCTCTCTCGGTTGGGCTTGGCATCGGCTCCGAGCGGTTGAAGCCAATGTTCGTGCGCCCTGATTCACTGATGGCATCGGCCCCCTACCCGGAACGGCTGGACTACGCCATCTCTCGGGCCGTCCCGGCCTCGGTGAAGGTGATCGTGCAACTCGACGAGCCCTCAGCGATGCTGGTCGAACGGGTCCGGACCAAGCTGGTGACGGACGTTCGGGTCATCCGAAGGACCGAGCTGGATGGGCTAGATCCCGACATGACCACGGACGCCGTCCTGATCGTCGCCGCGGTGATCGAAAGCGGCCGCAGTTTGCAAGACGTCAGTCGGGAGTTGCGGTCTGCTTTTCCAAACGCCCCCCAGTCCTACCTCGTGGGATTCGCTAAAACGGCGTCTTACAGTCGCGATCAAGGACTCAAAAACTCCCTGATCAAGACGGCCGCGGTCGCCCCGCACGAGCTCGTGAAGGTCGAGACCATGATCCTTCCACCCGATCCTGGCGTGACGGCATGGTCAAGCGAACTGGAGTTCTGGCAAAGGCTGCAAGCGGAGGGAGCTCATGGGCATACACCGAAGAGCGCAGTCGAAGAGGTGGCGAGGCGGGTGGAACGTCTGAAAAATGCAGCCGAACCGCTTACCGACGACCTGTTCGTTCAGAATTCGGAAGCCCTCGCACTGAAACTGGAGCATGGTTTTGTGTTTTGGCCGGAAGACCTGCCGACGGCCCGTCCCCATACCCAAGCCGACGTTTTCTTCACGATGTCATCAGTCCTGCAGAACCTGCGACAATCGGAGACGAAGCGGGTCCTTCGGGCGTCGAGCATTCAGCATACCTTACTCGCAGCGGGGAACTTCGGCAGGTTCAACGACTCGATCATCCAAGCGAGCCTGCTGCGGGCGGCGTTTCCGTCGGAGATCAATTACGCCGCAGACCGAACATCGAGCAATGAGATGGGCCGTATCGCGCGCCGAATCATTGAGAACGCAGAGCGTCCTCGAGGCGGCGCAGCGGCGGAGATTCTGCTAGCCTTGGCGACAGAGCGTCTCAAGCTCTGCCCCGAGGATCGAGCATTCGTACTCAAGCCACTTGATGGAATGCCGCCAATCGTCGCCTTTCTCATGGATGCTTGCCGGAAGGCGTTGACCTCCTGATGTTGGACCCAAGTCTGCGTAGACTGGACAATCTCCTAGAATCGTTGGGACACTACAAGCCCGACTGCGTCGGGTCCAAGGCGCTCGATGGAGCGAGACGGAGGTGCGGGTCGGACGGCTACGGCCCGTTATGAGGCGAGCGCCGCCCGACCCGCGCCTCCGCCTCTACCGTGGGCTTACATGACATTAGGACTAGGTTTTTTGCGGAGGGGGACTAGGCTTCGACACCAAGGTGTTGCGGCGGATCATCTCGCTGCGCAAGCAGGATGCCGACGAGCGCCAGGAGCAGGAGGCGATCCTCGATCTCTACCTGCAGGCGCTCGGCATGGCGCCGAGCCTGCCCGACGAGTGAGCGGCCCGGCCCGGGCACGGGCCTGACGACGGCGGGGGTCGGCCGGAGCCGGCCCTCCCCGACGCCGGGGCCACCCCGGCCTTCGTCGCTCCAACTCCTTGTTTGGGCGGATCCCGCATTCAGAGACGGTTTTGAGCTTTTCGGGCCGATGCTGTAGAGGCCGGTTCAGGTAAGGAAGCGCCGCGACGTGCCGTCGCCCCGCGCTCACCCGGCAGGCGGCGGGCCCATCGTCGCCCGGCGCCGTCACGTCCCCTGCCGACCATCGAGGAGACCCGCCATGCGAATCGTCGACATCCGCGAGAAGACCGTCTCGATCGCCTCGCCGATCGCCAACGCCTATATCGACTTCTCCAAGATGACCTGCTCGACGGTCGCGGTGGTCACCGACGTCGTCCGTGACGGCCGGCCGGTGGTCGGCTTCGGCTTCAACTCCAACGGCCGCTACGGCCAGGGCGCCTTGATGCGCGAGCGCTTCATTCCGCGCGTCCTGGAAGCCGATGCCGCCGGCCTCGTCGACGAGGTGAACGACAATCTCGATCCCTTCGCGATCTGGCGAACGATGATGACCAACGAGAAGCCGGGCGGCCATGGCGAGCGCTCGGTCGCCGTCGGCACCATCGACATGGCGGTCTGGGACGCCGTCGCCAAGATCGCCGGCGTGCCGCTCTACCGCCTGCTCGCCGACCGCTACCGCAACGGCGTCGCCGACCGGACGGTCTGGGTCTATGCCGCCGGCGGCTATTATTATCCCGGCAAGGACCAGTCGAAGCTGAAGGACGAGATGCGCTCCTATCTCGACCGCGGCTACCGGGTGGTGAAGATGAAGATCGGCGCCGTGCCGCTCGAGGAGGACCTCAGGCGCATCGAGGCGGTGCTCGAGGTGGTCGGCTCCGGCGACCGGCTGGCCGTCGACGCGAACGGCCGCTTCGACCTCGAGACGGCGGTCGCCTATGCCAGGGCGCTGAAGCCCTACGGCCTGTTCTGGTACGAGGAGGCGGGCGATCCGCTGGACTACGCGCTGCAGGCCGAACTCGCCGAACATTACGACGGGCCGATGGCCACGGGCGAAAACCTCTTCTCCCACCAGGACGCGCGCAACCTCCTGCGCCACGGCGGCATGCGGCCGGACCGGGACTATCTGCAGTTCGACTGCGCCCTGTCCTACGGCCTCGTCGAATACATGCGCACGCTGGAGGTGATGGAAGGTCTCGGCTGGTCGTCCCGCCGCGTCGTGCCGCATGGCGGCCACCAGATGTCGCTGAACATCGCCGCCGGCCTGCATCTCGGCGGCAACGAATCCTATCCGGACGTCTTCCAGCCCTTCGGCGGCTTCGCCGACGGCGTGCCGGTCGAAGACGGGCATGTCGCCCTGCCGGACGTCCCCGGCGTGGGCTTCGAAGCGAAGGCGGCGCTCTACGAGACGCTGCGCGAGCTCGTCGACTGATACGAGATCCGCTCGATCAGAGCGGGGCTCGAATCAAGCCCGCGCGGCGAATGAGCGTCTTTGTTTCCGGCATCACGGAGTGATCTGCCGGAAAACGTATGTCGGCATCGCTCGGCCGAGAATCGGCACGGCCGCTGCGGGCTTCCGTCGAGGCCCGGACGCGACGCATGGCGACCGAGGCCCGACGGTCGCACCGACAAGCGCCCGGCGTCAGCTTCGCCGGGCTCCTCAGCCACGAGACCGGCTCGGAGCGCGCGTCGATGCGTGCGAACGACCGCACGGCCCTTCGGACGGCGTCGGATCCGCTTGCACCACGTCGACGATGGTTGAATGAGAGAAGGCTGGTGCGGTCGAGAAGACTCGAACTTCCACGGGTTGCCCCACAGCGACCTCAACGCTGCGCGTCTACCAATTCCGCCACGACCGCACGCCGTGTTCCCGAGGCCGCTTCGGCGTCGGTGGCGGGCGTTTAACAAGACTTGCCGGACCGCACAAGGGCAATCTTCCGACCCCGTGCGGAAAAGCTCGGGGCGCCGCGTCCGGCGCCCGCCGGGATCATGCTCGCTCGCTCAGCGCGCGCCGAGCGCCGCGAGGATCCGAGCCCAGGAGCGCTGGCCCTTGTGGAACGAGGTCAGTTCGTACTTCTCGTTCGGCGAATGGATCGCGTCGTCGGCAAGGCCGAAGCCGACGAGCAGCGAATCCATCCCGAGCCTCTGCTTGAACTCGCCCACCACCGGGATCGAGCCGCCCATGCCGATCATCACCGCCGGCTTCGGCCATTCGTCGGAAAGCGCCGCCTTGGCCGTTTCGAGGACCGGCGAATCGAAGGGCAGCTGGATCGCCGGCGAGCCGCCATGCGGATGGAACTCGGCACGGCAGTCGGCCGGCAGCCGCTCCTCGACGAAGCGACGGAACGCCGCGCGAATCCGCTCCGGGTCCTGCGAAAACACCAGCCGGAAGGAAATCTTCGCCGTCGCCTCGGCGGCGATCACCGTCTTGAAGCCCTTGCCGGTGTAGCCACCGGAAATGCCGTTCACCTCGGCGGTCGGCCGCGACCAGATCTGTTCGAGGACCGAGCGTCCCGATTCGCCCGCCGGAAGCTTCAGGCCGACCGGCTCGAGAAAGGCCTCGTCGGACATGCCGAGGGCCTGCCAGCTGGTCCTCACCGCCTGCGGCAGCTCGTCGACGCCGTCGTAGAAGCCCGGAATGGCGACGCGGCCGGTCTCGTCGTGGAGATCGGCGATGATCTTCGCCAGCACATGGACGGGATTGCGGGCGGCGCCGCCGTAATAGCCCGAATGCAGGTCGCGGCTGGCCGCCCTGACGACGACCTCCTCGCCGACGAGGCCCCTGAGGCCGGTCGAGATCGCCGGGGTCTCGCGGTCCCACATGTTGGTGTCGCAGACCAGCGCGACGTCGGCGGAAAGCTCGGCGCGGTTGGCGTCGAGGAAGGGGTTGAGCGACGGCGAACCCGATTCCTCCTCGCCTTCGAGGAAGATGGTGACGCGGCAGGGCAGCCCGCCGGTCTCCGCCTTGAAGGCGCGGCAGGCCTCGATGAAGGTCATCAGCTGGCCCTTGTCGTCGGCCGAGCCGCGGGCGGCGATGCACCGCGTCCCGTCGGGCCGGGTCTCGACCACCGGTTCGAACGGACCGGTCCGCCACTCGGCGATCGGATCGACCGGCTGGACGTCGTAATGCCCGTAGAAGAGGACGTGCGGCGCGCCTGCCGGGCCGTCGTGATGGGCGACCACCATCGGATGGCCCGGCGTGTCCCGGACCGAAGCGTCGAAGCCGATCGCGGCGAGATCGCCGGCGAGATATTCCGCCGCCTGCCGGCACTCGGCGGCGTGGGCGGGGTCGGTCGAGATCGAGGCAATGCGCAAGAGCTCCGACAGCCGCGCGACCGAGCGGTCGAGATTGAGGTCGAGGCAGGCGAGAACGCTGTCGAGATTGGCCATGACGGCTCCTTCCTTGAAACTTCGGCGTCCATCCGCGCTCCGGCGGGACGCTGCGAGGCTGGACGTGGTGGTATCGGCTCTGCCGCCGGCTCGGCAAGCGCCGTTTCGCCGGACAAATGCCGTCCTGCCATTGCGCCACGCCCGGATGCGGCTATGTTCGCCCGCGTCGGCCTGCCGCCTCGAGGCAGCGCCCTTGGTTTTTCCGTTTCCGGGTCCTTTTTCATGAAATATCGCCCGCTCGGCCGCACCGGCCTTTCCGTCAGCGAGATCTGCCTCGGCACCATGACATGGGGCTCGCAGAACAGCGAGGCGGAAGCCCATGCGCAGATGGAACTCGCCGTCGAGATGGGGGTCAATTTCTTCGACACCGCGGAAATGTATCCGACCACCCCGATGACGGCCGAGACCGTCGGCCGGACCGAATCGATCATCGGCTCGTGGTTTTCGGCGGGCGACCGGCGCGACGACGTCGTCCTCGCCTCGAAGATCACCGGCGAGGGCAACGCAAAGGTGCGCGGCGGCGAGCCGATCACCCCCGATTCGATCCGCCGCGCCCTCGACGCCAGCCTGAAGCGGCTCAAGACCGACCGCATCGACCTCTACCAGCTGCACTGGCCGAACCGCGGCTCCTACCATTTCCGCCAGAGCTGGACCTACGATCCGAGCGGCCAGAAGCCGGACGCGGTGAAGGCCGACATCGAGGCGGTGCTCGACGAACTCGGCGAACAAGTGAAGGCCGGCAAGATCCGCCATGTCGGCCTGTCGAACGAGACGGCCTGGGGCGTGATGCAGTTCGCCTCGATTTCAGAACGCGACGGCACGCCCCGCGTCGCCGCGATTCAGAACGAATATTCGCTGATGCACCGCATCTTCGATCTCGACCTCGCGGAGACCGCGCTCAACGAAGATGTCGGGCTGCTGGCCTATTCGCCGCTCGCCGCCGGTCTTCTGACCGGCAAGTACACCGCCGGGGCGATCCCGCCGGGCACGCGCGGCTCGATCAACAAGGGTCTCGGCGGCCGCCACACCGAGACCGCCGTCCGCGTCGCCGACGAATATTGCGAGGTCGCCCGCAAGCACGGTCTCGACCCCGCCCAGATGGGCATCGCCTTCTGCCTGACGCGGCCGTTCATGACCGCGGCCATCGTCGGCGCCACGGATCTCGACCAGCTGAAAACCGACATCGCCGCGGCCGAGGTGACGCTCTCCGACGAGGTGATGGCCGACATCGCCGCCGTCTACCGCCGCCATCCGCTGCCCTTGTGAGGGCGACTGCGCCGGCGGCGCAAGCGGCGGGACGCATGGCCGCCCCACCTCGCTCGCGCCGGTGCCTTCCGATCGAAACGGCGTCGATCGTCCCGATGCCCGCTGCCGGGCTTGACCGGTACAGCACAGGCGGCGTTCCGCCCCATTCAGGTTTTGCCGCGTGACCGACGAGCCGACCTCCCTGCCCTCCGCCACGACGCCGGCGCCGGAGGTGCCCGAACCCGACGTCAGCGACGACCGCTTCGCCGCCTTCCGGAACCGGCAGTTCGTGCTCTACTGGCTGGCGCGCTTCGCCGCGACCTTCGCCACCCAGATCGTCATCGTCTCGGTCGGCTGGCAGATCTACGACCTGACCCGCGATCCGCTCGATCTCGGCTTCGTCGGCCTCTGCCAGTTCGCGCCGGCGCTCGTCCTCGTCCTCGTCACCGGCGCCGCCGCGGATCGTTATTCGCGCCGCGGGATCATGGCCGCAGCGACGGCCATCGAGGGCGTCGGCACGCTGCTCGTCCTGTTCCTGACCTATCGCGGCCTCAGCGAGCCCGGACCGATCTTTCTCGTCCTCGTGGTCTTCGGGATCGCCCGGGCCTTCTTCGGCCCGGCCTCGCAGTCGCTGGTGGTCAACATTGTCTCGAGGCGGGAACTCGCCAACGCCATCGCCTGGAATTCCTCCTCCTGGCAGATCGCGGCGATCGTCGGCCCGGTTGCCGGCGGCCTGCTCTACGGCGTCTCGCCGATGGTCGCCTACGGTCTCGGCGCCGTGCTGTTCCTTGCCGGCGCCGTCGCGGTCATCCTCATCAAGGCGCCCGCCCGCAGGCGCGCCAACGAACCGGCGAGCCTTCAGACGATCGTCGCCGGCTTCCGCTTCATCTGGAAAGAGAAGGTGGTGCTCGGCGCGATCTCGCTCGACCTCTTCGCGGTGCTGCTCGGCGGGGCGGTGGCGCTGATGCCGGTCTATGCCCGCGACGTCCTCGACGCCGGGCCCTCGGCGCTCGGCCTCTTGCGCGCGGCGCCGGGCTTCGGCGCGATTCCGATGGCGCTGTTTCTCGCCGCGCACCCGATCAGGAACCACGCCGGCGCGATCATGTTCGTCTTCGTCGGTCTGTTCGGCGCCTTCACCATGCTCTTCGGCCTGTCGACCTCGATCTGGATCTCGGTCCCGGCGCTGATGCTGATGGGCGCGTCCGACATGATCAGCGTCTATGTGCGCGAGACGCTGATGCAGCTCTGGACGCCGGACGACGTGCGGGGCCGGGTCAACGCCGTGAACCAGGTGTTCATCGGTGCCTCCAACGAGCTCGGTGAGTTCCGGGCCGGCAGCATGGCGGCGCTGATCGGCGCGGTGCCGGCGGTGGTGCTCGGCGGGGCGGCGACGGTGGCGGTGGCCGGCGGCTGGGCCGTGATGTTCCCGGCGCTTCGCAAGGCGCAGCGGCTGGCGCGGGACTGAGGCCGGAGACCGTCGCCGGCGCCGCGTCCGTCTCTGCGGCCAAGGCGCGCGGCCGGCAGGGGCGACAGGCCCTCGCGCCGTCCGGCTATTCCTCGACCGTGACCGGGCAAGGCACGCCTTCGCGCTTGCATTTGTGCTGGTAGGTATAGGCCCAGAAGGCCGGGTTGCGCCCGCTCTCGGCGATGCGGGCGATCAGCGCCTCGATAAAGGCGCGCTTCGCCTCGGCGCCGCCGTGATGGGGAAAGGCTTCCTTCTCCGCCTTGGTCATCGAGCAGCCGATGCAGCGGCCCTGGCGCTTGTACTTGCACACGTCGATGCAGGGCGACGGCGCCGTTTCCCAGACCGCGTCCTCGTCCTCCTGCGCGGCGGCCTGACTGCCGGCGCGACTCATGCCAGCGCCGCGTGGTCCGTCGACAGCGGAATGCCGAGGGTCTCGGACAGGAACGGCCGGTTCTCGACGAGATCGGCGATGGAAAAGCGCGCGAGCGTCGACAAGAACGCCTCCAGCGCCTGGCGGAGCGCGGCGTTCAGTTCGCAGTGGAAGACCAGCGGACAGTCCGTCGAGCCGCCGTCGAAACACTCCGCCATGGCGAAGTTCTCCTCCATCAGCTCGACGACCTCGCGCAGGTTGATCGCCGTCGCCGCCCGGCCGAGCCGGATGCCGCCATTGCGGCCCCGCACGGTCTCGACGAGACCGGAGGCGACCAGCGGCTGCAGGATCTTGAACATGAAGGGCTCGGGCGCCGCATAGGATCGCGCCACCTCGCCGAGCTTGCTGAGGCGGCCCGGATTGGTCGCGAGATACATCAGGATGCGGATGGCGTAGTTGGTCTGCCGGGTAAGGCGCATATGTGAACTGCCCTGGTCTCGGAGCGGCGGCACCGCTCCCCTCCTGTCCCTTCACTTAAGCCTTTTTAGAGCAATTAAAAGGTAGAAATCAAACCGATGAGCGGCCGCGGACGTGGACCGGTCGGCGCCGGGCGACGGCACGCCCCGCCGGACGACGGGAGCGCGCGGCATCGGACGCCCCCACGGCCTTGTCCGGCAGATGGTCACGAAGTGGCGATCGTTTTATCTTCCCTTGAGGAAGATCGTCGGCTATCGAGCGACCGTCAACCCGTTAGGATCAGCTCATGTCGCTTCGCCTCGCTGCCGTCCTCTGCCTGTCGCTCGTGCCGCTCCAGGCGGCGGCCGGGCCCTTCGACCTTCGCTACTACCAGACGCTCTCGACCGAGTTTCGCGGCGGCGACATGCGCCTCGACGTCTACAACGGCGGACCGAAGGACAACATGACCCACCTCGCCCCGGCCGAGGACGTTTCCGGCCAGTACTGGAAGCTGACGCCGGCGGGGAAAGGCTTTTACCGGCTGACGACGATGTTCCGCGGACGCGGCATGTGCCTCGACGTCTTCAACGGCGGCCCGCGCAACAACGACGTCCACCTCGCCCCGTGCGGAAACTACACCGGCCAGTTCTGGCGCTTCCGGCCGGACAAGGGCGCCTATCGGCTGACCACGCAGTTCCGCGGGCAGGACATGTGTCTCGACATCTACAATGGCGGAGCAAACGACAACGAGCCGCATCTGACGCGCTGCGGCAACTATTCCGGTCAGTTCTGGCAGGTCTCGCCGACCTGGAAGGATGCGCGCTGAGCGCCCGCGAGGCTCAATCCCGACAGAGGCGGGGCGAATGCGGGCCGCGGCTTCAGGGCCGGAAGATCGCCTCGCCCTGCTCGTCGATGACCTGTTCGGCCTTGCGGAAGGCGAAGGCCGTCGCGTCGTCCTTCGAGGCGAAGAGATCGGCGCGGATCATCCGGTGTGACTTCGTCTCGCCGCCGACGTCCTTCTCGATGATCGCCGCGAGACGGAACTGTCCGCCCTCGGGCATCGGCGTCGCCTTGATGGTGAAGCCCTCGTAGTCGCGGCTGTCGGCGACTTTCGGCTCGGCCTGCGCCCCGTCTCGGCCGGAGCTGCCGAACAGCTTCTTCAGAAAGGACATGCGATCTCCTGGTTGGCAGGCCTGGGGCGGCCGGCTGCGGCGCCGGCACGCTCAAGCAAAACGCCCTGGCGGGACGCAGCGCGAGCGCCGGCGAGCCGCGAAACGCCGCTTCAGGCCTTCAGCTATAGTCGGAAAGCTTGATGGCGAGACCCGCGACGAGGGTCGGCACGAGCATCGCTTCGGTGCGGAAGTCGGTCATGCGGCGATAGCCGAGCGGCCGCGGCTCGAGAAACACCCGCGTCTCCAGCCTGACGGCGTCGATCACCCAAAGCTCCCGGACCCCGAAGGCCGCGTAGATCGAGGCCTTGCGGCCGCGGTCGTAGGCAAGGCTCGAATCGCCGATCTCGATGGCGAGAAGGCAGGCCGGCCCGTCCAGCCCCTCGAGCGCTTCGGCATTGGCGTAGACGACGAAGTCGGGCTCGACGAAGGTGTCCTCGGAAAGACGGAAGGTCGTCTCGGGGGTGAAGGCGAGAGGCTCCGGCAGCTTGCGCGCCAGTTGCATCATGACGAAGGTCTTCAGCCGCTCGTGGCGGATGCCCTTGGCCGACATCGGGACCAGTTCCCCCCCGATCAGTTCGACTCGCTCCTTGGGATCCATGATGCCGGCCGCCACCATCGCCTCGATTTCGGCAACGGTGAAGCGCCGCCGCAGCAGCCCTTCCGCCGCCTGCGTGGTGTGGGGGACGGGGCGGTCGAACGTCTGCGGAACGGGGTCGAGATCTTCTCTCAGCGCGCTCATGGGGGCGAGGATATCATCCGCAGCGCAAGGCGGCGAGTCTCCGCCCGCCGCCGCGGCAATCGCTCGAAGACCGGGAGCCGTCGGCGACGCCTCGATCTAATCCCTTGCGGGGGAGATGTGTGGCAACCCAGAGGGGGGGGTGCGGCGCGATCGCTGAAATGTCCGGCGCCGGGATGACCCCCTCTGCCTACCGGCATCTCCCCCGCAAGGGGGGAGATCAGGCCAATCGCCTCGCTCCGCCCGATTTCAAGCGACGCCCCTCACCCGGAGCGGCGATTTCACCGCCGCGCCGGTCACGTGGGCCAGGCAAGGTCGGCCGCGTCGGGGTGAACCGGTCCGGCCGCCCCGCGAGCTTGATGGTGCGGAACGAAAATGCCGAAAGCCGTGCGGCAAGCGGCACTCTCCGTCTTCGCTCAGCTGTCGAGGAAGCTCCGGAGCTTCCTCGACCGGCTCGGGTGCTTGAGCTTCCTGAGCGCCTTCGCCTCGATCTGGCGGATGCGCTCGCGCGTCACCGAGAACTGCTGGCCGACCTCCTCCAGCGTGTGGTCGGTGTTCATGCCGATGCCGAAGCGCATGCGCAGCACGCGTTCCTCGCGGGGGGTCAGCGAGGCGAGGACGCGGGTCGTCGTCTCGCGCAGGTTCCCCTGGATCGCCGCATCGATCGGCAGCACGGCGTTCTTGTCCTCGATGAAGTCGCCGAGATGCGAATCCTCCTCGTCGCCGACCGGCGTTTCGAGGGAGATCGGCTCCTTGGCGATCTTCAGGACCTTGCGGACCTTTTCGAGCGGCATCGCCAGCTTCTCGGCGAGTTCCTCCGGCGTCGGTTCGCGGCCGATCTCGTGCAGCATCTGGCGCGAGGTGCGGACGATCTTGTTGATCGTCTCGATCATGTGCACCGGAATGCGGATCGTGCGGGCCTGATCGGCGATCGACCGGGTGATCGCCTGCCGGATCCACCACGTCGCATAGGTCGAGAACTTGTAGCCGCGGCGGTACTCGAACTTGTCGACCGCCTTCATCAGGCCGATGTTGCCCTCCTGGATGAGATCCAGGAACTGCAGGCCGCGATTGGTGTATTTCTTGGCGATCGAAATGACCAGGCGGAGGTTGGCCTCGACCATCTCCTTCTTCGCCTGCCGCGCCTCGGCCTCGCCCTTCTTCACCATCTGGACGATGCGGCGGAACTCGGTGATTTCGAGCCCCGTCTCGGTGGCGAGATTCTGGATCTCCTGGCGCAGGTTCTTGATGCCGTCCTTCTCGTTCTGGACGAACTTCAGCCAGCCCTTGCCGGAAAGATTGGCGACGTGGCGCGTCCAGTTCGGATCGAGCTCCGAGCCCTGATATTCGCGCAGGAACTCTTCGCGCGACACGCTGTGCGATTCGGCGAGCCGCAGCAGCCGGCCCTCGTTGCCGACGAGCCGCTTGTTGATGTCGTAGAGCTGGGCGACCAGCGCGTCGATGCGGTTCTGGTTGAGCGACAGGCTCTTCACCGCGGCGACGAGGTCTTCCTTCAGCTTGCGGTAGGAGCGCTCCTGGCTCGGCGACAGCGTGCCCTGGGCGGCGAGGCGGTTCTCGACCTGCTGGTCCTGCAGCTTGCGCAGCCGCCGGTAGCCGTCGGCGATCTGGTCGAAGATCTCCATGACCTGCGGCTTGATCTCGGCTTCCATTGCCGCGAGCGACAGGTTGTTCTCGAGATCGTCGTCGTCCTCGTCGTCCTCGCCGGGCAGCGGCTGGCCGTCGCCGCCCGGGGCGCCGTTGGCGGCACCGTTGGGGGCGGCGGCGGGAGCTGCCGCGGCGCCGTTCGCTGCCTCGCCGGACGGCTGGGCCGTCGGCGTCTTCGCCTCGGGGCCGGCATAGGTCGCCTCGAGATCGACGATCTCGCGCAGCATGATGTTGCCGTCGTTGAGCTCGTCGCGCCAGATGATGATCGCCTGGAAGGTCAGCGGGCTTTCGCACAGACCCGCGATCATCGTCTCGCGCCCGGCCTCGATGCGCTTGGCGATGGCGATCTCGCCCTCGCGGGAGAGCAGCTCGACCGAGCCCATCTCGCGCAGATACATGCGCACCGGATCGTCGGTGCGGTCTCCGGCCTCGCGCTTCGGCGTCGTCGTGAGCTGGGAGGAGCTCGTCTCGGCGACCTCGGTGGATTCCGGCTCGCTCTGCTCTTCCTCGCCGCCCTCCTCGTCGTCCTCGACGACGTTGATGCCCATGTCGTTGAGCATGGCCATCATGTCCTCGATCTGCTCCGACGTGACGTCGTCGGAGGACAGCATCGAGTTCAGCTTGTCCATGGTCACGAAGCCGCGCTTCTTGGCGGCCTTGATCATCTTCTTGACGGCGTCGTCCGAAAGGTCGAGCAGCGGGCCGTCCGGCGCGCTGTCGCTACGCTCCTCGACCGCCGCTTCGTTTTCCTTGGCCTTTGTCGCCATTCGCTTCATTCTCCAGTTCGCATGCCCTTCGGGCGTCCCTCGCCTGAGCGAGGGCGGGCGCCTCGCGACGACGCGCAGGCACCATGTATGCGGCATCTGCCGTTAACGACGGCTTAACCATAAGCTGACCGGCGTGGCGGCCGGTTTTCTGGCCGTGCCGGAAGGCGCAGTGAAAAAAGGCGCAGTTCCGGAATCTTTCAAGCGCTTTACGCCGATAGTTCCGCCTCTCGACCGAACCGATATGTTCTGTCAAGCACCCAATCGCAATGGCCTGAGGCAATTCGCCGGTCCGAGCCGAGGCCGACGGGCCGTCGCAAGGCGCCGCCGGAACCTGTCAGATGGCCTTCATCGGCCGCCCCGACAAGAGGCCGAAGCCCTCGATCAGCGCTTCCGTGCCGTCGACCCGCTCGATCTCGCTCTTGATTTCCATCATGTGCAGATAGTTCGCCTCGGTCGGCTCGCGGCCGAAGGCCTCCTCGGCAAAGCCGATCTCGCGCCTCAGCGCCAGGAAACGGTGCTGGAGGTGCAGCATCTGGCGAACCGCCTCGCGGGCGTCCTCGAAGGCGGCGTCGGCGAGCACCGGCCAGAGCCGGACCGCCCGCAGCTTCTCCTCGAAGGCCTCGAACAGGCCGGCGGCGCCGTGGCGGGCGAGTTCGGCGATCAGCTGGTCGCGGTCCTTCGGCGGATTGGTCGCATGGGCGTCGAGCACCGCCGTGCGCAGCCGCGACAGGTCGCCCCGGGCAAGGTCGAGGCCGGCGAAGACGTCGAATTCCTCCTCCATAAGCACCGGATGGTTGACGAAGCCGACGACGATGGCGATCTCGCGAAGGCTCGGCGCCGGGCCGCCGGCCGGTGCCGCCAGCCGCGAGCGGGCCAGCCGGTCGGAGATCGGCGCCCGGCCCGGCTGCCCGCGGCCGCGGCGCTCGTCGCGGCGCCCGCCCCTGCGGTCGGACCGGCGGTCGTCGCGCTGGCCGCGCGAAGAGCCCGAGGCCGAGCCGAAGAAGCCGGCGAGCCGCTGGGAGAGATCGTCGAGATAGTGCCGGCGCACCGCCTCGTCGCCGATCGTGCGGTAGAGCCCCTTCAGCCGGTATTCGAGTTCGGCGCGCCGCTCCGGCGTGTCGAAATTGCCGCCATGGGTCTCGCGCATGAAGACGAGATCGGCGAGCGGCCGGGCGGCGGCGAGCACCCCGGCGAAGGCCTCCGGTCCGCCGTCGCGGACGAGATCGTCCGGATCCTTGCCCTCGGGAAGCAGCGCGAAGCGCAGCGACCGGCCGGGCTTCAGCAGCGGCAGGGCGAGTTCGGCGGCCCGGTTCGCCGCCTTCAGCCCCGCCGCGTCGCCGTCGAAGCACAGCACCGGCTCGCCGGCGGTCCGCCATAAGAGCTCGAGCTGGCGCTCGGTCATCGCCGTGCCGAGCGGCGCGACCACGTGGCCGAAGCCGGCCTGCGCCAGCATGATGACGTCCATGTAGCCCTCGACGAGGACGAGGGTCCCGGCCTCGCGCGCCGCCCGCCGCGCCTTGGCGAGGTTGAACAGCATCTCGCCCTTGTGGAAGACGTCGGTCTCGGGCGAATTCAGGTACTTCGCCTGGGCGTCGGCCGCCATCGCCCGGCCGCCGAAGGCGACCACCCGCTCGCCGGCGTCGAGGATCGGGAACATGATGCGGTCGCGGAACCGGTCGTAGGAGACGGCGATGCCCTCGCCATGGACGACGAGCCCTGCCGCCTCGATCTCCTCGCGTCCGAGCCCCTTCGCCGCGAGATGCTCCTTCAGGCGATTGCGGGAGTTCGGCGCGAAGCCGAGGCCGAAGGCACCTTGCGTGCGCGCCTCCATGCCGCGGTCGCGCAGATAGGCACGGGCCTTGGCCCCGCCCGGCTCGTGGAGCTGCTGGCGAAAGAAGGCCGCCGCTTCCGTCAGCGCGTCGAGCAGCGTGCCGCGCCGGGCTTCGCGGGCCTCGGCCTCGGCGTCGCGCTCGGGCATCGCCACGCCCGCCTCGCCGGCCAGCCGCTCCACCGCTTCGGGAAAGGACAGCCCCTCGAGCTCGGTGAGGAAGCGGAAGTGGTCGCCCGACACGCCGCAGCCGAAACAGTGGTAGCGCCCCTTGCGGTCCTCGCAGTGGAAGGAGGGCGTCTTTTCGCCGTGAAACGGGCAGCAGGCCCAGAAATCCCCGCGGCCGGGCTGCGACTTGCGGCGGTCGAAGGTGACCCGCCGGCCGACGACCTCGGAAATCGGGATGCGGTCGCGGATCTCGTCGAGGAAGGAAGGCGGAAAGCGCATGGCGGTCTCTTAGCAGGCATGCCGACGCTTCGAGGACTTTTTTATTGTCGACGACGGCGGTCACGCGCTTCTCACCGGAATTAACAAAGGATGCTCGTCTTCTCTCGGTTCGCATCAAAACGGCCGTGATCGCTGTTCGGCCGATGCCGGCGACATTCGCCGCAACAGAACGTCGGACAACCGACAGCGCTTCGCTTCGCTTTTTTTATAAGGAAAATGCCGCAAGGCATTGTCTTGAAATCGTTATCGACGCCACCCGATCCCGCGCCGGGCAAAAAGATATCTCCGGGTCCCGAAACGTCGGTGATCCTTTGGGCGACACCGCCCTGAGGAAACCGCCGATGTCCGACACCACCGACCGCCTCGCTCTGCCCTACATCCTCGCCGATCAGGCGCAGAAGCACGTCACCCACAACGAGGCGCTGGCGCGGCTCGACGCGTTGGTGCATCTCGCGGTTCTGGACCGCGACCGCGCCGAGCCGCCGGCCGAGCCCGGGGCCGCGGCCCGCCACGTCGTCGCAGCGGAACCGAGCGGCGCGTGGAGCGGCCGCGAAGGCAGCATCGCGGTCTGGCAGGACGGCGCCTGGCTTTTCCTCGAACCCGAGACCGGATGGCGGGCCTGGTGCGTCGCCGAAAAGACGCTTCTCGTCTACGGCGACGAGGGCTGGTCCGCCGCCGGCCCGGGCGCGGCGGATTTTGCCGCCGGCGTCCTCTCGCGGCTCGGGGTGAACACGGCGGCCGACGGCTTCAACCGCCTTGCCGTCAAGACCTCGGCGCTTCTCGTCAGCCATGACGACGTGTCGGGCGACGGCAACGGCAGCGTGCTCGGGACCTTCAACAAGGAGGCGAGCGGCAACGACGCCGGCTTCAACTTCCAGAGCGGCTGGTCGACGCGCGCCCTGATGGGGCTCTACGGCGACGAGGATTTCCGCATCAAGGTCTCGCCCGACGGCGCCACTTTCCACGACGCCATGGTCGTCGGCCGCGCCACCGGCATCGTGAGCTTTCCGAAGGGCGGCGTTCGCGAGCAGCTCGCTGCCGACCGGACCTATTGGGTCCGCACCGACGGCGACGACGCCAATGACGGCCTCGCGGACACGGCGAGCGGCGCCTTCCGGACCATCCAGCATGCGGTCGACGTCGCCAACGGCCTCGACGCCGGCATCCATACGGTGACGATCAGCGTCGCGGCGGGCTCCTACGACGAGGCCGTCCGGCTCGACAAGGCAAAGCTCGGGACGATGCAGATCGTCGGCGACGTGACGACCCCGGCCAACGTTTCGACGCGCAGCTTCAACTGCTCGAACGGCGCGATCTGGTCCGTCAGGGGTTTCCGGCTCACCTTCGTCAACGGCATCCGGGCCGACACCCGCGGGCAGCTCAGCTTCGACAGGATCGACTTCCAGGGAACCGGCGTCGCGATCTACGTCAACAACGCCCTTGCCATCGGCCAGGGTGCGACCCTGAAATTCGGCAGCGGCGTCACGACGATCGCCAGCCTCTACAATTACGGCTTCCTGACGCTCTATGGCGCGACGCTCGACCTAGCCGCCGGCACCGCATGGTCCAGCGCCGGCGCCTTCTTCCTGACCCTGCTTTCGCTGGCCTGGCTGCAGGCCGCGACCTTCACCGGATCGACCGCGACGGGAAAGCGCTACAGCATCGGGCTCAACTCCACCCTGTCGACCGGCAGCGGCGGAGCGAACTTCATCCCGGGCGACGCCGCCGGATCGACGGCGACGGGCGGACAGTATGTCTGACGCCGCCCGCGGCCGCCCCGCCCCGCCCCGGCGCGCCGCCGCGCGCCGGGCTATCGCTCGATCCGCTCGATGAACCAGCGGGTCAGCCGCGCCCAGACCTCGTCCTTCTCGATCTGGTCCTCGACGCCGTGCTCGAGATTGGGATTGTCGTTGACCTCGATGACGAAGACACCGTCGTCGGTCTCCTTCAGGTCGACGCCGTAGAGGCCGTCGCCGATGCAGCGCGCGGCCCTCAGCCCCGCATCGAGGACGTGCGGGGGTGCCTCGCCGAGGGAGAAGGCCTTGAAGCCGCCTTCCATCGGCCGCCCGCCGGTCTCGTGGTTGATGATCTGCCAGTGGTTGTCCGCCATCAGATACTGCACGGCGAACAGCGCCTCGCCGCCGAGCACGCCGATCCGCCAGTCGAATTTGGTCGGCATGAACTTCTGCGCGATCAAAAGGTCGGAATCATCCAGCCAGGAGGTGGCGAGCCGCTGCAGCGCGGCCCGGTCCTCGACCTTCTTCACCCCGCGCGAGAACGAGCCGTCGGGAATCTTCAAAACCATCGGAAAGCCGAGTTCGTCGGCCGCCCGCTTGAAGTCCTCGGGACCGGCGATCATCACGCTCGGCGGACAGATGACGCCGTTGCCGGCCATCAGCTCGTTCAGATAGACCTTGTTGGTGCAGCGGATCATCGAGATCGGATCGTCGATGACCGGCATTCCTTCCTGCATCGCGCGGCGGGCGAAGCGGTAGGTGTGGTTGTTGATCGACGTCGTCTCTCGGATGAACAGCGCGTCGAAATTGGCGAGCCGCGGCAGGTCCTTGCGGGTGATCGGCTCGACGTCGACGCCGAGCCGCGCGGCGACGCGCGCCCAGTGCTTCAGCGTGTCGACCGACGAGGGCGGCAGTTCCTCGCGCGGATCGTAGAGCGTCGCGAAAGCGTATTTCGCCGGCGTCTTGGTCTTGGCGGCGCGCCACTCCCGGGCGGTGTAGCGCTCCATCGCCGCGTAGAGCCGCGCCAGCTCCGCCTCGTCGAGCTTGCCGAGGGTCGAGAAGGTGATCCGGCGGATCGTCGGCTGGGCGGCGCCCGGCTCGAGATGGATGTCGAGGGCCGGCGCCCGGAACCAGTCGAACACCAGCTTGCCGAAGCGCTCCAGCCTATGGTCGCCGGCATAGCCGAAATAGACGCGGATCGGCGAGACCGGCGCCTCGCCCTTCTCGCAGGCCTTGCGCAGCGCGGCGTCGAGCTCCGGCAGGGCGTTCTCGTAGAGCTTCTTCTCCGACAGGTCGATCATCGTCTCGACCGAGGGGATGATGCGGTGACCGCGCGCCTCGGCGAGCAGCGAGGCGTAGTAGCTGCGGCTCTGATAGGCGTAGGATCGGGACAGGTTGATGATCTTCGGGCGCTGTCCGCGGAACAGGCCCGGTCGGGCGATGTAATCCCGGCTCGACATCACCTTGTGGGGCGTTGCGCTGTTGTCGAGATCGGCCAGGCGGCCGACGAGGACGACCCATTGGGACATGGAGAAGTGTCAGCTCCGTCGGGGTGAGAGGAAGACCGCCGCCCGAAGACCCGCCTTGCCGAACCGGGCCATCCTGTCGAAGGTCGCATAGGGCAGCGGCAGATAGGCCGCATCGGCGATCGACTCGCCGCGCTCGTCGGCGACCCATGGATCGTGGACGATGACGTGCCGCCCGTCGTCGCCATGGGCCAGCACCCAGTGCGGCACCTTCTTGGCGAACATGTGGTAGCCCGAGACGAGAACGATGGCGGTGCCGCCCCGGCCGAGATGGGCGCGCAGCGTGTCGAGGCTGAACGGCTCGACGACGACCCGGATGCCGTAGCCCGCGACGCGCCGGCGGAAATCCTCCTGGGCGAGCGCCATCACCTTCTGCTTCTCGGCGTTGCGCACGCCTTCGAGGAACAGGTCGCCGCTCTGCGACACGTGGACCTCGGCGTTCAGGCCGAATTCGTGGGCGGTCACCGCCAGGCCGTGCGGGTCGCAGCCGCCGGGCCCCGACATCATGAAGATCGTCGTCGCCTCCCGCCACAGCCGGATCTCCATCACCGGGTCGAGCTCGAAGCCGGCGACGTCGCGGGCCATCGCCATCATCAGGCAGCACGAACCGCAGGTGAAGTCGGTGGTCTGTTCGTAATAGGGAACCCCGGTGTCGTAGGGCTTGTCGCCGCGCAGCGTCTTCTCGAAGCGCAGCGCCGGCATGTGGTCGGCGTAATAGTCGAGATAGCGGCCGATCGGCCGAAAGCCCTCGGCGCGGTAGAGCCGGATCGCCCGCTCGTTGTCCTCGCGCACTTCCAGCCGCAGCAGGATGCGGTCGCGGTCGAAGGCCGCCGTCTCGGCGGTCTTGAGCAGCGCCCGCCCGATTCCCCGCCGGCCGGCGGGAGCGGCGACGGCGATGGAATAGAGCCGCGCCAGCGCCGTCCCGCGCCGGAAAAGCAGCGCCGCATAGCCGAGCATTGCCCGGCTGGCGGCATCCTCGGCGACGAGGATCAGCGCGCTCGCCGAGCCGATGAGGCTGCGGAACGAGCGCCGGGTGATACGGTCAAAGACGAAGCAGGCCTCCTCCAGCGCGACGAGGCTTTCGAGATCGTCAGCAACGGCGGGCCTGATCACGACACGGGCGTCCCGTTCGCCGGACGGCTCCGGCAAATTCAGCGCAACGGCGGTGGCGGGCATGGCGGCGTGTCTTGCAAGGCTGGGTTCGAAGGCTTCACCGCGCCCTTATGCACCCGCGGCCCGGCAAAAGCGACGGTCTTTCGCGCTCTCGCCCGCTGCCCCCCGGAGAAACAGACGGGCAGAGGCCGCCGCTGCCGCGACGGCCGTGCGTCGAAGCGAAACGGAACGCTTTCCGCCGGCGGTGAAATTCATCTTGAAGACAACTTTCGATATGCACCGATTCTTAACGTGCGGGGTGCGAAATCGCTTCTGCAGGTCGCAAGTATTGGCCGTATGCGGCGGATACCGTCAGCCAGATTGACGGTCGCACATAGGCTGCAATTCCCGCGGTCTCCTCGTCTCATGGAAGCAAGGCAACAGTCATGTTCAATCTGTCGCGGGCCCAGGTTGCGGATGCGAACGACCTTCTGGCAGCGATCGAAAAAACGGCGGTGGTGATCGACTTCGACCTCGACGGAACGATACTTCGGACAAACGGGACGTTCTTCGAACGATACGATTATTCCCCGGCAGAGCTGCGCTCGCTGAACCAGGCGACGCTCCGCGAGGAAGCCGGTCGGGACGACGTTTTCTGGGCGGAGCTAGCCGCGGGCAACGCCCGGAACGGCACGTTGCGGCTGCGCCGCAAGGGCGGCGGCCATGCCCGGCTGGAGGCGGCGTTCTATCCGGTGCGCAACCGCCGCGGCAAGCTCGTCAAGATCACCGCTCTCGCCCGCGAGGATGCGGGCCTCAGGCGCCAGATCGCCGAGATGGAAGGCAAGCTCGCGGCGATCTCGCGCTTCCAGGCGGTGCTGGAATTCTCGCCCGAGGGCATGGTCCTCGACGCCAATCCGAACGCCCTGACGCTCCTCGGCTTCGAACGCTCTGAGGTGGTCGGCCGCCATCACCGCGAACTGGTCGAGCCGGCGCTCGCGGCGAGCGAGGAATACCGCGCCTTCTGGCAGAAGCTCGGCCGCGGCGAGTTCGTCGCCGGGGAGTTCCGGCGGATCGCCAAGGGCGGCCGCCTCGTCCACATGCAGGCCTCCTACAACCCCGTCCACGACGCCGACGGCAAGGTGTTGAAGATCGTCAAGTTCGCCACCGACGTGACCGATCGGGTCGAATCGGTCGGGGCGATCGGCAAGGGGCTGGGCCGGCTGGCCGAAGGCGATCTCGGCCAGAGGATCGAGACGCGGTTCGACGCCGCGCTCGAGCCGGTGCGCGTCGACTTCAACCAGTCGCTCGCGACGCTCGAGGGCGCACTCGTCGAGGTCGGCGAAGCCGCCGCGACGATCGACGCGGCGGTCGCGGAACTCGGCACCTGCTCCGATCATCTCGCCGAGCGCACCGAAAGGCAGGCGGCGTCGGTCGAAGAGACCGCGGCGGCGATCACCGAAATGAGCGGCAACGTGAAGATCTCCGCCACCAATGCCGAGCAGGCGGGGAACGTGGTCGCGCGGGCCAAGGCCGAAGCGGAGCGTTCCGGCCAGATCGTCGCGAAGGCGGTCGCTTCGATGAGCGCCATCGAGCAGTCGTCGCAGAAGATCACCTCGATCATCGGCGTCATCGACGAGATCGCCTTCCAGACCAACCTCCTCGCCCTCAATGCCGGCGTCGAGGCGGCACGGGCCGGCGCGGCGGGCAAGGGGTTCGCCGTCGTCGCCCAGGAGGTGCGCGAACTGGCTCAGCGTTCGGCCATGGCGGCCAAGGAGATCAAGACCCTGATCAACGCCTCGAGCGCGCAGGTCGCGGACGGGGTCGAGTTGGTCGGCGAGACCGGCGATGCCCTCGCCGCGATCGTCGGCGAGGTCGAGACCATCGACGAAAAGGTGCAGGCGATCGTCGCCGCCGCCAGACAGCAGGCGGAGGGCCTCGCGGAAATCAGCAAGGCCGTCGGGTCGATCGACCTCGGCACGCAGCAGAATGCCTCAATGGCGGAGGAAGCGACTGCGGCCTGCCACCATCTGTCGGTCGAGACCCGGCGCCTGTCCGAGCTTCTCGGGCGCTTCCGACTCTCCGATGCGGAACGGGCGCCGGCGCGGCCCTTCGCGGCGAACGACGGCGCGACGCGCCGGCGGGGCCCGGTCGCGGTCGCCTCCAGCCAAGCAACAGCCATCGGCGCTAAGACCTCTCCTGCCCGCAACCTCATCCGCGACGTCGCCGACGCCTTCGCGTCGCCCGGAGCCTGAAGTCGCGGCAGACGTTCAATCATCCTACGGACGGATCCGATGACGACAGCCGAGCTCACGGCGGGCCACACCCAGACGAACGACGATCCGATCGAGATCATCGCCTTCTATCTCGGGGACCAGCAATTCTGCGTTCGCACCACCTCGATCCGCGAGATCCGGGGCTGGGCGAAGTCGACGCCCCTGCCCCATGCCTCGCCGGAGATCATGGGCATGATGAACCTGCGCGGCGCGGTCATTCCGGTGATCAACACCGCGCGCAAGCTCGGCCAGGGCTGGTCGACGCCGAGCGAGCGCAGCGCCATCGTCGTCGCCGAGCTCGGCGGCACGGTGTTCGGCCTGATGGTGGACCGCGTCTCCGACATCCTCACCCTCGACCAGTCGATGATCCAGCCGGTGCCGGAGATGACCGCCGGCTACGAGAAGGGCTATGTCGAGGGGATCTTCGCCCATCAGGGCGACATGATCTGCTTCCTCAATCTCGACCGCATGTTCGCCGAGCCCGGCAAGGCCGATTTCTTCTGACGCGAGGTCCGGCCCCCGTCCCGGCCGTCTCGGCCGAGGGCGGGGCAGCCGGCCGTTCAGCCGCGTCCGACGAAGGGCATCTGGTTGGCCATGACGGTCATGGTGAGGACATTGGCGTCGAGCGGCAGGCTCGCCATGTAGGCGACCGCCCGGGCGATGTGCGCGGCGTCGATCGTCGGCTCGGGCCTCATCGTGCCGTCGGCCTGCATGACGCCGCCGGACATCTTCGACGTCATCTCGCTCGCCGCATTGCCGATGTCGATCTGGCCGACGGCGATGTCGAAGCGGCGGCCGTCGAGCGAAGCCGACTTGGTGAGCCCGGTGATGGCGTGCTTGGTCGCCGTGTAGGGCGCCGAATTCGGCCGCGGCGTCGTCGCCGATATCGAGCCGTTGTTGATGATCCGCCCGCCCCGCGGCGTCTGCGCCTTCATGATGCGGAAGGCCTCCTGGATGCAGAAGAACGAGCCGGAGAGATTGGCCCCGACCGCCTTGTTCCACTCTTCGGCGGGAAGTTCCTCGAGCGGCACCGAGGGCGAGAAGACGCCGGCATTGTTGACGAGGAGATCGAGCCGTCCGAAGCGCTGCTCGACATGCGCGAAGAGCCGCGCCACCGCCGCGCGGTCGGCGACGTCGGCGGCGAAGGGATGGACGGCGTTTGCGTCGATCGCCGCCGCGGCGTCCTTCAGGACGGCCTCGCGCCGGCCGGTGATCACCACCTGATGGCCGTCCGCGACGAGCGCTGCGGTGATCGCCTTGCCGACGCCCGTCCCGCCACCCGTCACCACTGCGATCTTGTCCGACATGTCGCTTCCTCCCCTCTCATCGACGGCCGATCCTCGACCGTCTTTCGGCCGATGTAGACGATCGGGGCCCGCGAGCCAACGCCGGCCGTCATTCTCGGCCCGTTCTCCGGGCCGCCGCTCAGCCGCGGCGAAGCCGCCGGACGCTGGTGACGGCGACGGCCTTCGCCGCGAGGCGGTCGAGCGTTTCCTGCAGCGGCTCGATGGCGGTCATCATGTGGAAGGCGTTGGCATGCAGCAGTCGCCCGCCGTCGACCATGATCCCGACATGGCCCTTCCAGAAGATCAGATCGCCGCGCTCCAGCCCCTCGATGCCGGCAAGCCGGGTGCCGAGCGTCCGCTCCTGCATGTCGGTGTCGCGCGGCGCGGCGACGCCGCTCGTCGAAAGAGCCAGCTGGACGAGGCCGGAACAGTCGATGCCGAGCGCGCTCCTGCCGCCCCAGAGATAGGGAACGCCGACGAATCGCTCCGCCACCGCAACGAAGTCCTCGGCGAAGCGCTGCAGCGGCGCGAGGTGCTGCTTGACGACGTAGCCGCCCGTGGCGAGCCCGGCATAGGCGGCGTTCTTATCTTCCGCCTCGCCGGTCACGGCGACGAGCGCGCCCATCGGCAGCGCCCCGAGCGGCGGCCGCTTGATGTCGGGAGCGGGAAAGACCAGCGTGCGCGGCACCGCGACCCGCCGGGTGGGCGGGGCCGCGTCGCCGGCGGCGGCGAGGCACGCGGCCGGGACGTAGCCGACATAGCCGTCGGCCTCGGCCTGCACCCAGCACCAGCCCTCGTCGCCGTCCTCGAAGACGGCGACGCGCTCGCCCATCAAGAGTTCGGTGTCGAGGGCGGCATCCTCCCGGGGCCGGCGCCGCAGCGGCGCCAGCGGTGCGGCGACGACTCGCGGCTTGCCTGCCACGAAGCGCGCCGCCTCGACTCGGCCCTCGAGCCGAATGTCGGCAAGGTCCGTGCGAAAGGCGTTCAGCCGGGCGTCGGGCTTGTCGGTCATCGGCCTCCTCCAACGTCTCCTGAGATATTTTATCGCCGGCGACCGCTCGCAACCGCCGTCCGGAGGCGCCGCGGTCACAGTCTCCCGGCGCAGGCCGGTCAGCGCGCGCCGTAGCGTTTTTTCAAGACGTCGTAGAGCGCCCGGATCGCCTGCGCCTCGCCGCCGACGGGGCCGATCGGCGCGGCCTTCGGCCGCCAGCCGTAGATGTCGAAATGCGCCCAAATCCGGGCCTTTTCGACGAAGCCCTCGAGGAACAGCGCCGCAGTGATCGAGCCGGCGAAGCCGTCGCTCGTGACGTTGTTGACGTCGGCGATCTTGGAGGCGAGATTTTCGGCATAGGGCTGCCAGAGCGGCAACTGCCACACCGGATCGGCCACTCGCGCCGCGCTGTCGCCGAGCGCGGCGGCGAAGCCTTTGTCGGCGGTGTAGAAGGGCGGCACCTCCGGCCCCAGCGCCACCCGGGCCGCGCCCGTCAGCGTCGCCATGTCGACGATGATCTCCGGCTCCTCGGAATCGGCGAGGTCGAGTGCGTCGGCGAGCACCAGCCGCCCCTCGGCATCGGTGTTGCCGATCTCGACCGTCCGGCCCTTGCGGCTCGTCAGCACGTCGCCCGGCCGGAAGGCCGCGCCGCCGATCGAATTCTCCACCGCCGGGATCAGGACCCGCAGCCGCACGGCAAGGCCACTCGCCATGACCAGCCGGGCGAGGCCGAGGACGTTGGCGGCGCCGCCCATGTCCTTCTTCATCAGCAGCATGCCCGAAGACGGCTTGATGTCGAGGCCGCCGGTGTCGAAGCAGACGCCCTTTCCGACCAGCGTCACCTTCGGCGCGTCGGCGCGGCCCCAGGAAAAATCGATCAGCCGCGGCGCCGAGGCGCTGGCGCGCCCGACAGCATGGATCATCGGGAAGTTCTGCGCCAAAAGCTCGTCGCCGGTGGTGACGCTGAAGGCGGCGCCGAATTCCGACGCCAGCGACCGCGCCGCCGCTTCGAGTTCGGCCGGGCCGAGGTCGTTGGTCGGGGTGTTGATCAGGTCGCGGGCGAGGAACACGGCCTCGGCGAGGCGGCGGGCCTCGGCGACGTCGGCGCCGTCGCCGGCGAACACCTCGCCCGGCGCGTCCGCGGCGGCAGCGCTGTCGCCGCCCTTGTAGCGGGAGAAACGGTAGCCTCCGAGAAGCATCGCGAGGGCCCGCAGCGTCGGATCGCCCGCCCTCTCGTCCGTCTCGACGTGCCAGGCCCCGCCGGGCAGCTTGCCCGCCAGCGCGCCGAAGGCGAGCGCCGTCGCACCGGCCGCCCATTCGCCCTTCGCCGGCCGGCCGAGCCCGAGGACCGCCGATTGCGCTTCGCCCTTCGCCCCCGGCACGACGAGGACCGCGCCGGCCTCGCCGCCGAAGCGCATGGTCCGTGCCCACTGCCGCTCGCCGTCGGGCAGCGTCTCGACCTCGCCCGAAAAGACGGTGCGGACCGGGCGCGAGGCGGCGCCGGGCGTCGAAGAGAGCGTGATCGGCATGGCAGGTGCTCCTTGATTCGCGTGACGGCCGCGGCGGTCGCCACCCGACCGGACTTGTCGGCACCTCGGGTCGCATAATCAAGAGGCGCGATCGCCTTCGCGCCCTGCGGCCGACGTCGCGGCTGCGGGAAAGCCCCGTCGGGGAGCCGGTTCCGACAGCGAATTAACCTTCGGTTAGGGTTAACAAACTATTCCTTCGGGAAAGCAGCCACGCAGCCGGGCCGTGGCCGTCCGCCCCGCCATGGAGTTCACCGATGACCGTCCGCCACCTTGCCCCGTCCTTCCGCCTCAAGCGGCTCGCCCTCGGTCTCGCGGCGGCTGCGCTGCTGGCGGCCCAGGGCTGCGCCTCGGTTTCCGGCGAGACGACGGGCTCGGTCAGCCGCGCGGACGGCGGCGCGACGATTTCGTCGCTGCCGGCGGGCCAGATCGACGGCGCGCTCCAGTCCTACGGCGAGGCCTATCAGAAAAACCCGAAGGACAAGGGCACCGGCATGTCCTATGCGGCGATCCTGCAGATGGCGGGCCGCAACGACCAGTCGCTCGCCGTCATGCAGCAGGTGGCGATCGCCAATCCCAACGACCGCGACGTCCTCGCCGCCTATGGCAAGGCGCTTGCGGCGGCGGGCAACCTGCCGAAGGCGCTGGAGACCGTGCGCCGCGCCCAGACGCCCGACCGCCCCGACTGGCGCCTGCTCTCGGCCGAGGGCGCGATCCTCGACCAGATCGGCCAGTCCGATCAGGCCCGCGTCCTCTATCGCAAGGCGCTCGACATTCGTCCGAACGAGCCGACGATCCTTTCCAATCTCGGCATGTCCTACGTCCTCACCAACGATCTCGCCTCGGCGGAACAGTATCTGCGCCAGGCGGCGAAGATCCCCGGCGTCGACAGCCGCGTGCGCCAAAATCTCGCGCTGGTCGTCGGGCTGCAGGGGCGGTTCGACGAAGCCCAGCAGATCGCCGTCGCCGACCTGCCGCCGCAGCAGGCCGAAGCCAACGCCGCCTATCTCAGGCAGATGCTCGCACAGCAGAACACCTGGTCGATGCTTAAGGACAAGGAAAAGCGCGGCTGAAGCCTTCCGGTTCGCCGCGCGAGGCAGGTTTGCTGACGGGCGAGCGGGCACCGCTCGTACGTGAGAGATGCTCCCCCTCGGGGCGGCCCTGCCCGGTCAGAAACGCTGGCCGACACGCAGCCGCACCTGTTCGCCGTCGCTCATCACCTTGCCGAAACCGTCGGCAAGCGCCGGCTTGCGGCGCCAGACCGGGCGCTGCTCGGATATCTCGTTCGGATAGAGATCCCGGCTGAAAGGCTCGGGCGTCCACAGCGCCGTGCGCAGGCGGTCGATCTCCGAGCCGCCGGCATTCATGGCGAAGGCGTCGACCTGCCGCTCCTCGGCCGGCTCGGCCTTTGCCGGATGGAGCTCCCCGTAGATCCGGTTGGCCTGCGCCCAGTGCTCGTGCTCACGGCCGCTCGGGCAGCCTTCCTGTTCCCAGATCTGATAGGCCAACGCCCGGATCTCCGCCGCATCGTCGATCCTCGGCATGACAGTCTCCTTCCCGCCCGCCCATCGGCAGGAGCCAACGCGATACTTCATCGACACAGAAATACCGTGCACCGGCAACCGGTTGCATCGAACACGCGACTCAGGAATTTTATCTAATTGGCAGCCTAAATTTTTTTCGTCAAGCCTGCGCTTGACAGAACGTGCGCTGCAGCAAGGCCGGCTGATTCACAATCCGGTCAGATAGGCGATTGCAACGATCAGAAGCCAGAATCCGGCCGTAACCAGCAGAATCGTGTCCTCGGCGGTTCGATAACTCATGAACAAACTTTCCCTCCTCCGTCGATCATCGACGAAGTTCGAAGCCGCATCCGGAATCTCACCTAGATGCCTGAAGCAAAAGTCAAATCAGTCGGGGAGGGAATACCGCGCACAGGCGGGCCGCGCCGGCGTTGGACGCAGTGGCGGACGAGCTGCTCCGCCGCTGCGCCGAGCGGGACCGATCGCCTTTCAGCGCAGACTTGCGAACAACTGCGGCAGGTCGGCGAGCCCTGTCGCCACCGCATCGGCGCCGAGGTCTTCGGCCGCGATCCGGGTGTAGCCGCCGGCGACGACGACGACGGCGATCGCACCGGCCTTGGCGGCGCCGACGTCGTTCTCGCTATCGCCGACGAAGAGCACGTCGGAGGGCGGCAGGGAGAGCCTCTCGCAGGCCAGGAGCAAGAGCCCCGGCTCGGGCTTCTTCGCAGGACCGGCATCGCCACCGACGACGACGTCCATCAGGTCGTAGAGGCCGAAATGCCGCAGGATCGCCTCGGTGGCATGGCCCGGCTTGTTGGTCACGACGCCGAGCGCCCTGCCCTCTTCCTTCAGTTGCCGCGTCACCTCGCTGGCGCCGGAATAGAGCGTCGTCAGCTCGGTGCTCCGCGGCTCGTAGATCTTCAGGAAGCGGTCGACGATCCTGTCGCGCGTCGCCGCATCGAGGCTCTTGCCGAGCCCGGCATAGGCCCGCTCGATCAGCTTCGGCACGCCGGCGCCGATCATCCCGGTCACCGCTTCGAGGGTGAAGGGCGGTTCGCCGTAGCTTTCCAGCGTCTGATTGAGCGCGGCATGTAGATCGGGGGCGGAATCGACCAGCGTCCCGTCGAGATCGAAGAGCACCGCCTTCGGCCAGCCATCCGTCGCCATCAGGCGGCATCCTTCCATTTGATCGAACAGCCGATCGACGGGATCTGCTCGCGCGGCCCCTCGCCGGTCTCGGCGATCTGGCGCATCGCCTCGTAGAGGTCGCGCCGCGTGCCTGCGGGCGCCTCCCGGCCGCGCGAGGCGTCGATGCGGCCGCGATACTGAAGCGTCAGATCCTTGTCGAAGCCGAAGAAATCCGGCGTGCAGACGGCGCCGTAGTCCTTGGCGACGCGCTGGTCCTTATCGTGGAGATAGGGAAAGGCAAAGCCGTGCGCCGCCGCGAAGGCGGCCATGTTCTCAAACGAGTCGGCCGGATAGGCCACCGCGTCGTTGGAGCAGATCGCCACCGTGCCGATGCCGATCGCCGCAAGGTCGCGCGCATCGCGCACCAGCCGGTCGATCACCGCCTTCACATAGGGGCAGTGATTGCAGATGAAGGCGACGAGGAGCCCGTTGTCGCCGCGGCAATCGAGCAGCCGGTGGGACTTGCCGTCGACGCCCGGCAGTTCGGCGTCGCGCGCCGCCCAGCCGAAGTCGCAGATTGGGGGCTGCTGAGCCATCGTCACCCTCCCGATCGCATCCGGTGCCGGGAAGGATTATGGAGCGCGGCGCCGCCGAGGAAAGCGCGGCGGCAGCACCGGCCCGGCGGGCGACGCAGCTGGTCGGCGGGTCGGCAGCAGACACCCGGCAGGCGCGATGCAGCGCCGGTCAGACCGGCTGCTTGCGCTGGTCCGGCCACTCGCAGCGCCAGCGCGTCACCTTCCATTTCGGATGCTCGCCCGCCCATTGGGCGACGTAGGGAGCCGACAGCATCATGCATTGGGCGCTGGTCGCGCGGGCCTGATAGGTCAGGCGTTCCTGCTTGCAGTTCGCCGGGTCGGCGAGAAGGCAGACGGTCAGGACGAGATCGATCATCGGACGGATGCTTCCTCAAACGGGCGGTGCCCACACCGGTCGGTCGGATGTCAGAAGATACGGCGATGATAGGCAGGCGGATCCGCCGCGACAGAGCCCCGCCCCGCGACGAATCGGCGCGACCCGAAAAGCTGAAACGCGCCCGAAGGTGGCGGCGGACGCGCCGCCGCCCGTCCCTCAGAGCGGCAGGAAGATCTCGCCGAGGCCGAGCACGGCGGTGTCGCCGCCGAGCCGGCGCATCGGCGCGCCGTCGAACGGCACTTCGCCGACCTCGCCTTGCGCGAAGGCGCTCGCCATCACCTTCAGGATCAGGATGTCGGCCGGCCCGTTGTCGACGAAGGTCGGAGCGAAGCGCTCGGCGCCGCCGCAGAGGATCAGCGTGCCGCGCTTCATCATCCGCCCGGGCGTGCCGGCCGCGCGCCTGCCGACGACGATCGTGCCGGCGATCATCCGGCTGCCGAGGCCGTCTCCCGCCTCGCCGGCGACGCAGATGACGCCGCGCCGCATGCGGTCGCCGGCGCGTTCGCCGGCCCTGCCGCCGACGACGATGGTGCCGCCCTTCAGCCCCATCGTCTCGCCCGCCAGCGGGCCGCCGAGGAAGTCGCCGGCGTCGCCGCCGATGCGCAGGACGCCGCCCTCCATCGCCGAGCCGGCATGCATGCCGGCCGAGCCGGTAACGGTGATGCGTCCGGCCTTGAGCATGCGGCCGAGCCGCGCGCCGGCATCGCCCTCGACGGTGATCTCGCCGCCCGCCATCGCTTCGCCGATGCGGTCGAAACGCGGCGAGCCGCCGGCAAAGCGCAGCACCGACGGGTCGTCGCCGCTCACCGCGAAGACGTCGCCGACGACAACGCCGCGGCGGCTCGTGCCAATCGCGATGCGCGCGATCTCGGCGCTCGACAGGCCCTTCAGCCGCGCCGGCACCAGCGCAGAGAGGTCGAGCCGCTCCTCCGGTTCCTGCGTCTTCAGAAAGGTCATCCCGGTCATGGCAGGAGATCCTTCAGATGGAAGTGGTGCGGGCCGAGATTGCCGCCATAGTTGCCGGCGCCGATCCGCAGCGCCCCTTCCGCCGGGCCGAGATCGGTCACCGCCTTGATGCCGACGCGCATCGCGTCGGCGACCGCACCGGCGGTCAGCCCGTCGATGACGATCTCCAGCACCGAGCCGATCTCCGGGCCGAGCTGGCTCGCCGTCACGCCTTTCAGCGTCGGGCAGTAGGCGTCGTTGGTGGAGGCCATCATGCCCTTGTACTTGCCGCCGACCTTGGAGCCGGACCGCACGATGCCGCCCGGAAACGGCATGATCACGTCCGGCACCTTGCGCATCGCCGCGATCGCCGCCTCGGAAGCGGCCAGCGCCTGGGCGGTGCTGCGCGCCATCAGCAGGAGATTGCCGCCGCCGACGCCGTCGGTGGTGATGCCGGTCTTCGCCTCGCAGAGGAACTCGCCCTCCATCACCGGCATGCGCCAGAAGTGCCTGCCCTCGAACTTCTTGGAGATCTGCCAGCCATCGGCGAAATAGCGGATCGCCGATCCGAGATCGATTTGCTTCTCGCCGCCGAGATCGGCGTAGCAGGCCGAGGTCGGGCTGGTCAGCACGCACTGGCCGAGCCGCGTCGTCACCTGCTTCTCGAGGCCGCCGGCGTCGAAGCCGAAGAACAGCACCCTGACGCCCGGCCGCCCGTCGCGCGTCTCCTCGGGCGAAAGCATCCGGTCGATGCCACCCTCGCAGCCGCAGGCGATCACCGAGGTCGCGAAACCGGTCATCGCACGGGCGGCTTCCAGCGCCCACTTCTCGTTCACCGCGGTGATCTGCAGTGCCGTGCCGGCCATCGGAAAGGCCTCGGCGAAGCCGTCGTCGATGACGACGCCGTTGATCACTCCTGCCTCCGTTACGCCCGGCATGGCACCACCTCGAACGGATCGTCGCGGCGCAGCGCGCCTTCCGGCACCTCGAACCAGCGGGAGGAAACCCCGTAGCGCTCGTCGAAATAGCGGTCGAGCCGGGTCTTCATCGCCTTGTCCGGTTCGGGCCTGAGCGTCACCGCCCGGCCGAGCGTGCGCCTGACCACCGTCCCGTCCTTCACCACCACGACGCCGTCCTTCAGGACATAGGCGGCCTTGCCGAACATCGCCGCCTTGTCGTCGTTCGGCCGGTAGACGGCGATGTCGGCGCCGGCGCCGGCGCCGAGATGGCCGCGATCCGGCGTGCCGAGCAGCCGGGCCGGCGCCGCCCGGGTCATCACGGCGATCTCCTCAAGCGTATATTCCCGTTCGAGTTCAGGAAGTTGCGTCATCTTCTTCACAGACGATGGCAAGGCGTCGAGCCACTTCGCCCGGACCCCGCGATCCATCAGCAGCGCGAAGACGTCCGGATAGGCGGTAAAGGGCGCGCCGTTCGGATGGTCGGTGGTGAAGAACACCCGCGACGGGTCCTCGATCAGGAGGAAGAGTTCGAGGCCGATCGCCCATTGCAGGGCGTTGAAGAAGCTCCTGGCCTTGTAGTCCATCGGCACGACGCCGCCGCCGTTCGCCTCGTGGTCGAAGATGACGCTCTTCTTCGGGCTCGCCTGCTTGGAGCCGGCGAACTGACGCAATTCGTCGGAGGAGATCGTGACCGTCTGGCCGAACATCACCTGGCCGATGTCGACCGTCACCTCCGGCGTCGCGTTGACGAGGTCGGCGAGCGCCTGGGCGCGCGAGGAGAAGCGCCGCTTGCCCTCGTCGCCATAGCCGTAGAACTGGATGTGGGCGAGGTGCAGCGGGTCGCCCTCGGCGGCCCGGATCGTCGCCGCGATCGAATCGGACGCCGCGCCCGGCACGCCGAGATTGTTGCAGTGGACATGCAGCGGATGCGGGATGCCGAGGCCGGTCACCGCCTTCTGCAGCGTCTTGACGATCTGGCGCGAGGAGACGCCGTAGTCCGGCACCACGTCGTCGAAGTCGAACTTGCGGACGTTTTCCTTGAAGGCCGCCGAACCGCCGGCATTGATGCATTTGACGCCGAGGGCGCGGCTTGCGGCCACCGTCCAGGCGACGTAGTCGGCGATCGCCGTCTCGCTCTCGCCGTCGCGGATCATCGACATCATGAGGTCGTCGTTGCCGAGGACGACGAGCGTCGCCTTGTCGATGATCGGCGTGTCGGCGAGTTCCAGATGCGCATGCAGCGCCGAGGACGGCGCCATGGCCGGCTCGACCACCATGGTGAAGCCCATCTCGGCATAGCGCAGGCCCGTCTCCTCGGTGGTCCAGCCGACCTTGGAGAGCGCCGTTTCGCCTGGGCGGGCGGAAAACGCCCGGTGCCATTCGGGCAGGAGCAGGCGCGCGGTGTTCACGTGGCCGCCGGCGATGTGGGAATGGATGTCGATCGCGCCGGCCATGACGACGAGGCCGGTGCAGTCGATCGTCTCGTCCGGCGCCTTGGCGTCGGTCGGCGCATCGACGACGACGCCGTCCGAGACGAAGACGTCGCCGACGCCGTTGCGATTGTTGGCGGGATCGACCACGTGGCCGCCCTTCAGCCGTGTCAGCATGTTCGGTAGATCCTCCCGGCCGGCGATCGGTCAGGCCGCATCGGCGACGCGGCCGCCGAGGCGATCGGCCAGCGCGTCGAGGATGGCGGCCGCCGTCGGCAGCTCGCTTTTGGCGTCGGCGGGGCGGCCGACGAAGCTGCCAAACCGCGCATCGTAGAACACCGCGTCGTGGTCGCAGCCCGCGGCGCCGACCGCGAAGGTCACGCGGGCGCCTTCGACGGCGCCCGGTTCGCTGGTGACGGCGATCTGCGGCAGGGCGCATGGCGGCCCGCCGGCGCCGGGCTCCGCCAGCGCGTCGACGATCAGCGCGAGGTCCGCCTCGCCGTCGCCGGAGAGCTGCCGGCGGGCCGAAAACAGCGCCGCGTCATGTTCGGCAGCGCCCCTTCCGAAGCCGACCCGCAGCGGAAAGCCGCTCGTCCAGGCGCCCTGCAGCGCGGCGCCCATGGCGTTGGTCGAGGCCGAGACGGGCAAGGTGCTCGCCCGGGTCGTCTCGTTGAGGTCGGAAACGAGGCCGAAGACCTGCTCGGTTCCGAGCGCGCCGAGTTCGGCCGGCGCGAAGACGACGGCGGCAAAGCCGGCACCTTTCAGAAATTCCGCAAGGCCTGCGACCGCATCCCCGCCGACGGCGCCCTCGCCGGCCCGGCGGCCCGAAAGCTTCGCCCTGACGAGGCCGACGACGTCGACGATGTCTTCCGGCGCACAGTCGACATGCTCTGCCCGGCCGCGCCCGGCGCTATCGAGCGGCGCGCGGCAGAGGGAACGGAACTCGCGCGCGTCGCCCCTGGTCCGGACGCCGAGATCGGGCTCGGTCTCGGTCAGCATCGCCAGAAGATCGGGAGCGACTTTCGCAACCTCGTCGCCGAGGACGAGCACACGGTCGGCGCGTCTCTTCATCTCGGCCGGTGCGCCGAGGAAGGCGCCGCCGTCCCGCAGCGCCGTCAGAAGCGGATAGATCGCGTCGGATTCGCCGTGATCGACGATCGCGCCGATCCGTCTTGCGAGGCCAAGGGCGGCCCGTATCCCGGAAACGTCGGTCCGGAGCCCTCCGACGAAGGGCTGGCGCGAGCGCTCGAGGAGTTCCGCCGCCGCTGCCAGTGCGTCCGCTTCAGCGGCCGGTCGCCCGTCGATCCACGCCCTGTCCACGCTCACCCGCTTTCTGTGCCCGCGGGGAAGTTACAGCCTCCGCCGCGAAGGTCAAATCGCCGGCCCGGGCTCGCGCGGCCGGCGGTCACGACTTGTCGTATTTGATGTAGGCAAAGCGCGGATCGTCCGGCGTTCCGGACAGAGGGCCGTCCTCGCGGCCAGGCTGCCACATCACCACCTCCTCGATCTTCTTGGCGAGGGCGAAGTCCGAATCGGTGATGCCCTTGGCGGCGTGATTGACCAGCCGCACCTCCACCCAGGCGTAGGAGGCGGTGATGTCGGGGTGGTGGAAGGCCGCCTCCGCCAGATGGCCGACGGTGTTGATCACCATCAGCGTGCCCTTCCAGCCCTGCGTCTTGTAGGTCCGCCGGATCCAACCGTCCTCGAGACGCCATGTCGGCAGCTCCGCCTTGAGGCGCGCCTCGACTTCCGCATCGGAATAGGTCTTCGCAGCCATGGATTTTCTCCCTTGCCCCGTCATCCATGGCCGCAATAATAGGACACGGGCACCTTGAAGGCAGGATATTTTTTTGACTGACGACGTCGTCACGGTGTTAGCGCCTGCTCGCCTGCATCTCGGCTTCCTCGATCCCGGCGGCTCGCTCGGCCGCCGATTCGGCGGCGTCGGGCTGGCGATCGACGCCCCGGCGACGACGCTGCGCATCGCCCGTGCGGCCCGCGACACGGTGACCGGCGAAGAGGCCGAGCGCGCCCGCGCCTATCTCGGCCTGATGCGCGAGGCTCTCGGCCTGACCGGCCGTCACGCGCTGACCGTCGACACCGTCATGCCGGCCCATGCCGGCTTCGGCTCGGGCACCCAGCTGGCGCTTGCCGTCGCCGGCGGCCTCAGGCGCCTCGAAGGCCTGCCGCCAGACCCTGCCGCCGATGCCGCGCTGCTCGGCCGCGGCCACCGCTCCGGGCTCGGGGTCGCCTTCGTCGAGGGTGGCGGCGTCGCCGTCGACGGCGGCAAGGGCGCCAGCGAAGAGCCGCCGCCGCTGATCGCCCGCCTGCCGTTTCCGGAGGCCTGGCGGGTCATCCTCGTCATGGATCCGCGGGGCGCCGGCTTCCACGGCCAGGCCGAACTCGACGCCTTCGCCACCCTGCCGCCCTTCCCGGTCGAGCATGCCGGGCGGATCTGCCGGCTGGTGCTGATGCAGGCCCTGCCCGGCCTCGCCGAGACCGACCTTCACGCCTTCGGTTCGGCGATCGGCGAGATCCAGGCAATGGTCGGCTCGCATTTCGCCCCGGCCCAGGGCGGCGTCTTCACCAGCCCGCGCGTCGCCGCGGCCTGCGGCTGGCTCGCGGCGAACGGCGCCCACGGCATCGGCCAGAGCTCCTGGGGGCCGACCGGTTTCGCCTTCGCCGAAAGCCGGGCGAGCGCCGAAAGCCTCGTCGCGAGGCTCGCCGAGACCGGGCTTGCCGAAGCCCTCGACGTGCGCGTCGTCGGCGGCCGCAACCGCGGCATCGACATCGGCGCGGCGCCGGCCGTCCGCCTTCGGGCGGGAACCGGCTGAGACGCCGGCCCGCGCCGACCCATCCCGAACGGCCTCCGCATCCGCGACGGGGCGCCACCACTTTGACGAGATCGACGGAGGAAAGATCCGATGGCCAAGAACATCCTGCACATGCTGACGCCCCACAAGCACGTCAGCCCCTTCGACGTGAACATGGCGCTCGACGCCGGATACGATTCGGTCACGCCCTACGAAGAGGTCTCGCTCGACGAGGTGGCCGACCTCGTGCAGGACGTGATCTTCTCGCGCCCGCCGGATCGCGGGGTGAACTCGGCGGTGTTCTTCGGCGGCGACGACGCCGTCCTGGCGCTCGACATGATCGAGAAGGCGAGAAACGCCCTCGTCCCGCCCTTCGTCTGCAACATCATGGCCGATCCCGCCGGTTCCTTCACCACCGCCGCGGCGATGGTCGCGATCGTCGAACAGACGCTGAAGGCCGAGAAGAACAAGTCGCTCGCCGACGTCTCGATCGCGGTCTTCGGCGCCACCGGCGTCGTCGGCTACTGCGCGGCGGTGATCGCGGCGCTGGAAGGCGCCAAAGTGAAGATCGTCGGCTATTCCGGCCTCGAACGGGTGCAGAAGCGCGCCGACGAGATGGAGGAGCGCTTCGGGGCAAAGGTCGAGCCGGCGGACGGCTCCAGCGACGAGAAGAACACCGCCATCGTCAAGGAGGCCGAGGTCGTCTTTTCCGCCGCCAAGGCCGGCGTGCAGGTGCTCAGCCTGAAGCAGCTGCAGGCGGCCGAACGGCTGCTCGTCGCGGCCGACGCCAACGCCGTCCCGCCGCTCGGGCTCGAAGGCATCGACGTGATGGCCAAGGGCGAGCCGATCGAGGGCACGAGCGCGCTCGGCATCGGCGCCCTCGCCGTCGGGCCGCTCAAGTCGAGCACCGAGCAGGGCCTGTTGAAGCGGATGATCGAGGCCGGCGAACCGCAGGTGCTGGACTTCCGCGACGCCTTCAAGCTCGCCCGCAGCCTCGCGTCGTGAGCACCGCCCGCCCCCCGGCGATCCTCGCGGCGGCGTTTTCCGCACGGCAGATCGCCGCGAGCGCCCGGCTCGCCGGGATCGCGGCGCTCGCCGTCGACTTCTTCGGCGATCTCGACCTTCGCGCCGAGGCGACGCGCGCGGAGGTCCTGCGCGGACATTATCCCGACGGGTTCTCCGGCGAAGACCTTCTCGCCGCGCTCGACCGTCTCGCGACTGGCGATACCCCGCTCGGCTTCGTCTACGGCGCCGGCTTCGAGGACCGGCCGGAGCTTCTCGAAGCGATCGCGGCGCGCTGGCCGATCCTCGGCACCGACCCCGCCACTGCCCGCCGCCTGAAGGATCCAGAACGCTTCGCGAGGATCTGCGGCGAAGCCGGCATCGCCCATCCCGAGATCTGCCGCAGCAGGCCGGACGATCCCGCCGAGTGGCTGTCGAAGAGGGTCGGCGGCAGCGGCGGCAGCCACGTCGCCCCGGGCGACGCCGCGCCCGCACCAGACCGCTACTACCAGCGCTTCGTTGCCGGCGATCGGGTCTCCCTCGCCTTCGCCGCCGCCGGTGCGCGCTTCGTCGCGATCGGCTATTCGCGGCAATGGGCCGATCCGAGCCCGGCCGAGCCCTATCGCTACGGCGGCGCGGTCGGTCCGATCGCGGTGCCGGCGGCCGCGGACGCGGCGATGCGCGAGGCCGTCGCCGGCTTCCTCGATCGTCTGCCGCTCGCCGGCCTCTGCAGCGCCGATTTCGTCCTCGGCGACGGCGCCCCGGTGCTGCTCGAGATCAATGCCCGGCCGGGCGCGACGCTCGACGTCTTCGAAAGCGCCGATCGCCCGCTCGTCGCCCTGCATCTCGACGCGGTCCGCGGCAAGCTGCCCGCTCTGGCCGCCCCGGCCATGGCGCCGGCGCGCTTCCGCGCGTCGGGCCTCGCCTGGGCGCGGACGCCGCTGCAGCTTTCGGCCGGCTTCGTCTGGCCGGAGTGGACGCGCGACCGGAGTTCGCCGCCATACGCGATCGCGGCGGGCGAGCCGATCTGTACCGTCGTCGCCGAGGCCGACAGTGAAGCGGAGGCCGAACGGCTCTTTCATGCCAGAACCGAACAGATTGCCGACGTACTGAGGAGTATGGCAGCATGAGTGCAACGAGGATCCTTTCCGTCAACCAGGGCGTCCTGCGGCTCGTCGAGGAACTGCGCGAGCGGGCCCAGGAGCTGAAGGTGGCGGTGTCGACGGGCGCGGCGGGCGAGACCGTGATCGACGCGGGCGGCAGCGTCCCGGGCAGTCTCGAAGCCGGGCGTCTCGTCACCGAGATCTGCCTCGGCGGCCTCGGAACCGTGTCGATCGGCGCGTCGGAGCGCCTGACCCGCTGGCCCTTCGCCCTGACGGTGCGCACCTCCAATCCGGTCGTCGCCTGCATGGGCAGCCAGTATGCCGGCTGGCAGCTCACCGCCGAGCCGGGCGAGGAAAGCTACTTTTCCATGGGCTCCGGCCCGGCCCGCGCCCTCGCCGGCAAGGAGGCGCTGTTCAAGGACATCGCCTATGCCGACCAGAACGACAGCGCGACGCTGGTGCTCGAGGCCGCCAGCGCCCCGCCGGAAGCCTTGGTGCGCCGCATCGCCCATGCCTGCGACGTCGCCCCGGAAAAGCTCACGATCGTCTACACCCCGACGCAGTCGCTCGCCGGCAGCGTCCAGATCGTCGGCCGCGTCGTCGAGGTGGCGCTGCACAAGGCCCACGAACTGCATTTCGATCTCGGCGCGATCGTCGAGGGCATCGGCACCGCCCCCCTCGCCCCGCCGCATCCCGACTTTCTGACCGCCATGGGCCGCACCAACGACGCGGTGATCTACGGCGGCCGGGTGATGCTGCACGTCACCGGCCCGGCGGATGCCGCAAAGGCGCTCGCCGAGCGGCTGCCGAGCAGCACGTCGCAGGACTACGGCAAGCCGTTCAAGGAGGTCTTCAGCCGCTACGACGGCGACTTCTACAAGATCGACGGCATGCTGTTCTCCCCCGCCGAGGTGCATGTTTTGGCGCTCGAAACCGGCGAGACCTTCTCCGCCGGCGGCGTCGACGCGGAGCTGATCGATGCCTCCTTCGGCGGCTGAGCCAAAGGGCGGCATGCGGCCCCGCATCCTGCTGGTCACGGCCTCCCTCGACGGCCATGCGCGCGAGCTCGCCGCGGCGTTCGAGGCGCGCGGCGCCGTCGTCGTCGCGAGCGGCCTCTGCGACGTCGGCTTCGACACCGGGGCGCGCCACGGCCTGACCTTTCCAGGCTTCGGGGAAGCGCTTCCCGACGCCGTCTGCCTGCGCACCATGGACGGCGGCAGCTTCGAGGCGGTGACGCGCCGGCTCTCGCTCCTCCATGCGCTGGAGCGGCTCGGCGTCCTCGTCTCGAACGGCGCGCGGGCGGTGGAGAACTGCGTCGACAAGGCGATGACGAGTTTCCTCCTCGCCGGTGCCGGTCTGCCCTCGCCGCGGAGCTTTGCGGTGGAATCGCGCCGCGAGGCCGAGCGGATCCTCGCCGCCGAGCGCCGTCCGCTGGTGCTGAAGCCTCTGTTCGGGGCGCAGGGCAAGGGGTTGAAGCTCGTCGGCAGCGTCGACGACCTGCCGCCGGCCGAGGCGATCGCCGGCAGCGTCTATTATCTCCAGCGCTACATCGGCCATTCCAGCGACGGCCGCTTCTCGGACTACCGCGTCCTCGTCTCGCGCGGCCGCGCGGTGGCCGCGATGCGCCGCGAGGCGGCCTGCTGGATCACCAACATCAAGCAGGGCGCCCGCGCCTGCCCGATCGAGCCGGACCCGGCGCTGGAGGCGCTGGCGGTGGCGGCGACGGCCGCCGTCGGCGGCGACTTCTGCGGCGTCGACATCCTCAAGGACGCGGCCGGTCTTCCGCAGGTGCTGGAGGTGAACTCGATGCCAGCCTGGACCGGGCTGAAGAAGGCGAGCGGGCTGGACATCGCCGGCGTCAGGGCGGCCGATCTTCTTGCGACGCTCGCGGCGCGGCGCGCCAGCACCCCGGCGCCGGATCCGGCGACGCCGGCCTTCGCATGAGGCTCGGGCCGGAGGCGATCGCCCGGTCCTTCCTCGCCGCCTGCCGGGCCGAGATCGAGACGCTGAAGCCCGGCAACGTCCACCGCTTCGCCCCCGGCCACGGCATGACGGTCGCGACCTTCCTCGATGCCGCCGCCGCGGCGGCGCCCGCCGTCGCGGCGCCGGCAAGCCGGGTCGGCCGGCGCATCCTTACGGCGACCGAGGCGAGCTTTTCCGCCGTCGGGATGAACGCCAATCTCGGGATCGTGCTCCTCTGCGCGCCGCTCGCCGCGGCCGCGGAGCAGGTCGCCGCCGAACCGACGTCCGAGCTCTCGCACGCCGAGGCCACCTCCGCCCTTCGCCGGGCGGTGGCGGGCGTTCTCGCCGGTCTCGACGCCGAGGATGCGCGGCTTGCCTTCCAGGCGATCGCCCTCGCCTCGCCCGGCGGTCTCGGCGCCCGCGCGGAGCACGACGTGCGCACCGCCCCGACGATCGGCCTCGTCGCCGCCATGGCTCTCGCCGCCGACGTCGACCTCGTCGCGCGCCAGTATGTCGACGGCTATCGCGAGGTCTTCGAGACGGGCCTTGCGGCGGTGGCTGATTCGGCCGGACGAGGGGCGCCGGAGCCCCTCGGCGACCCCGCGGCGCTCGCCGCCTTCCTCGCCTTCGCCGCGACGTTTCCCGACGGCCACCTCGCCCGCAAGTTCGGGCCGAAGGTGGCGGAAGACTGCCGCAAGCGCTTCAGATCGTTCACTGATCGCCTGGGCCGGATCGCCGCTCCGCAGGCCCGGCTCGATGCGGCGCTCGCCTTCGACGCCGCGTTGAAGTTCGAAGGGCGCAATCCCGGCACCTCCGCCGACCTCACCGTGGCGACGCTCTTTGCCAACGAACTTGCACAAGCGCTCGCAGGGTGATTGACTGTGCCGCGCCGGGGCCCATGTGGCCCCTAGCTATCTGGCAAACCGGTCCCGAGCGGACGCCGCGAACAAGGATAGTCGTAGCCGGGATCCCCGGCGGCCGGGAGGATGACGATGCTCCGCCGCGGCTCTGCCCGGCGGTGGAACGCGTTTTTCCTTCAGGTTCGTACATCTTAACGCGGCCGGCCCCGCCGGGCGCAGCAGCTAACGCAGTTTGGAGGAATGGCTCTATGGCGACAATCAACAAGGTGATGGTCGGCGAATCGCTCGTCGGCGAGGGCAACGAGGTCGCCCACATCGACCTGATCATCGGCCCGCGCGGTTCGGCGGCGGAGGCGGCGTTCTGCAACTCGCTGACCAACAACAAGGACGGCTTCACCACGCTGCTCGCCGTGGTCGCGCCGAACCTGCCGTGCAAGCCGAACACCGTGATGTTCAACAAAGTCACCATCAAGGGCGCCAAGCAGGCCGTCCAGATGTTCGGCCCGGCCCAGACCGCCGTCGCGCGCGCCGTCGCCGACTCGGTCGAGAAGGGCGTGATCCCGGCGGCCGAGGCCGACGACCTGTTCATCTGCGTCGGCGTCTTCATCCACTGGGAAGCCGAGGACGACGCCAAGATCCGCGACTACAACTATCAGGCCACGATGGAATCCATCGAGCGCGCCATCAAGGGCACGCCGACGGCGGCCGAGGTCGTCTCGAAGAAGGGTTCCGCCGCTCACCCCTTCGCCGGCGCCTAGACAAGGAACCATCCCGGGGAAGAGGAAAAGCCGGCGATGCCCGCCGGCCTTCTCCGGCGATTGGCCGCCAAGCTCGGCTTCCAGTAGGAAGCCCATTCTCGGGACAGGTTGGAGAGGGGCCGCAAGGCCCCTTTCTTCTAGAGCAACCCGCACGGATCGCAGGTGGCGACATCTGTCCCCGGCGAGGCTCGCACGTCGCGCCTCCGGCGATCGTCACGGGCCGCCCGGCCGCCCGATCCACCCCATGGTCCGCCGCTTCCGCCGATGCCCCGCCCGTTCCACTCCATCGCCTTCGTCGCGAGCGACGCCGAACCCGCCCAGGAGGCGGCGCGGCGGCTCTCGGCGCTCTACGGCAACGCCTCCCTCGCCTCGGCGGAGGTGATCGTCGCGCTCGGCGGCGACGGCTTCATGCTGCAGACGCTGCACCGCTTCATGGACACCGCCCAGCCGATCTACGGCATGAACAAGGGCACGGTCGGCTTCCTGATGAACCACTATCGCGAGGAGGGGCTGCGCGAGCGGCTGGCCGCGGCGGTGGAGAACGCCATCCATCCGCTGGTGATGGTCGCCACCGATGCCGACGGCGTCGAGCATCGCGCGCTGGCGATCAACGAGGTGTCGATCTTCCGCCAGTCCTACCAGGCGGCGAGGCTGCAGATCTCCATCGACGGCAAGGTGCGGCTGGAGGAGCTCGTCTGCGACGGCGTCATGGTCGCGACGCCGACCGGCTCGACCGCCTACAATCTCTCCGCCCAGGGACCGATCCTGCCGATCGACGCGCCGCTGCTGGCGCTGACGCCGGTCAGTCCGTTCCGTCCGCGCCGCTGGCGCGGCGCCCTGCTGCGCAAGCATCAGGAGGTGACGATCGCCGCGCTCGAGGCCGGCAAGCGGCCGGTCAACGCCGTCGCCGACGCCACCGAGGTGAAGTCTGTGCAGACGGTGACGATCCGCGAATCGATCGACGACACCTGCTACCTGCTGTTCGACCCGGAACATTCCTGGGACGAGCGGATCCTCACCGAACAGTTCCGCTACTAGCATGATCCCGAAAAGTGGGAACCGGTTTTCGGAAGAGATCATGCGGAAACAGGAAGACGGAGCGGGAGGATGGGCGAAGCTCGTTTCATCCCGCTCTAGGACGGCGGCCGGCCGACCACCCGCATGTCGCGCGACGGCGGAAGTGTCGTCGGGGGCCGGTCAGGCCGCGGCGCGGACGCTCTCGCGGGCCGCATCGCGCTCCGCCTCGCCGGCGAGCTGGCGCAGCAGGGTCAGCGCCTCGGCGGGAACCGTCCGTGCCGCCCCGGTCGCGCTCAGCCGGCCGAGGAGCAGCGCCGGCACCGCCGCGGGCCGCAGCGCCCGCTCGCCGCGCGCGATCGCCCGCCACAGCGCGATCGCCTCGGCGAACAGGGTCGCGAGACCCTCGGGGAGCCCGCAGTCGAGGACGAGCGCCCGGAGCGCGGAGGATTTGCCCGCCGCGACGATCGCCCCCACCCGCCGCTCCGAGCGGCCGGAGAGGCTGGCAAGCAGCGTCGCGAAGAGTTCGACGTTGCCGACGGCGACGACGCGCACCAGCAGCGACGGCGTCACCGCGCCGCTGCGGCGCAGATAGTCGCCGAATTCCGGCATCTGCCGGTCGGTCAGCTGTTCCGCCAAAACGTTGGTGCCGCGTTCGCCGGCAGCGAAGGCCACCGCGCCGGCGCGCTTCTCGCCGTAAAGGTTGGAAAGCAGTCCGGACGCCGCCAGCGCGTCGCGCACGGCGAGCATCAGGCGGTGGCGCACCGCCGGCGGCAGGTCCGAGCGGCCGAGCAGCGCCTCGCGGATCGGACCCTCGTCGCCGAAGCGCTCCGAAAGCCGCGTAAAGCTCGCCTCGGCGATCGCGGCGCCGTCGTTGCGGCAGAGGGCCAGCACCGCCTCGGCTTCGCCGATCTCGGCGATCACCGCCGCCACCGGCAGCGGCACGACGGGCCGCTCGGCGATCGCCCGGCGCGCGGCGGCAGAGCCGACGGCCGCGAGGTCGACGAGGGCCCCTTCGCCGAGATGCATCGACCGGCCGGCGATTTCAGCGGCCACCGGCGCGACGTCCGAGGCGAGAGCGAAGACCAGCGCCTCCGGCACGTTGCGGCCGGCGCCGAGGACCTTCGCCATGGCGAGCCTGACGGCCGGCGCCGGGTCGTCGAGCAGCAGCGTCAGCGAGGCGACGATGGTGTCGCGGTCGGAGCCGGTCGCCCCGCCGAAGACCAGCGCCTCGGCCAGCATCGTCGCCGCCTCGCAGCGCTCTTTGGCCGATGCTTCCCGGGTCCATTTGGCAAAACGCTGGACGATCATGGACGCTCCCCGCTGCGATGAGACTGGTTGCGCCGATGATCGCGGCAAATGGTTTAGCTTTCGTTCACCATGTCCGTTGACGGAAAGAAAACTTCGTCGGGCTTGGAAAATCTCGGCGCCGTCGAACGCCGCCGGGGAGCGAGCCCGACGATCGCGCCGACCTCAGACGTCCGAGGCGTCCGGCCGGCGCGGCCGGCGCATCTGGAACACCCGGTCGCCGACCGCATAGTCGAAATAGCCGAGCCGGGCGAGCGGTGCCGCGAGCGCCATGTCGACCAGCCCGTCCTTGAGAATCGCCTCGTCGATGTGGATCGCCACCACCTCGCCGATCACCACCGTGTTCTCCGACGGCCTGCCGTCCAGCCCCTCGGGGCGGAAGGACTGCGTCACCCTGCATTCAAGCGCCGCCGGGCTCTCGGCGACGCGCGGCGCAGTGACGAGCCGGCAGGGCGCCTCGGTGAGGCCCGAGAAGGCGAACTCGCTCACCCCGCGCGGTGCCGGCGCCGAGCTCCGGTTGAGCTTCGCCGCGAGGTCCCGCGTCGCGAGGTTGGCGACGAACTCGCCGCTCTCGATGGCGAAGGTCGCGGTGTCCTTCATCCCGGCCGAGGAGAACATCACCAGCTTCGGCCGGTCGCTGATCGCGTTGAAGAAGCTGTAGGGCGCGAGATTGACCGCTCCGTCGCGGCTGCGCGTCGAGATCCAGCCGATCGGGCGCGGCGCGACAATCGCCTTGAACGGGTCGTGCGGCAGGCCGTGGGCGTTGTCCGCCGTCGTATAGAACAGCATCACGCGGCTCCCGGCGCCCGGGCCTCGCTGACGATCGTCGCAAGGTCCGGCCGCGGCCGCTCCGACGGCGGCTCGCCCGGCGTTCCGACATGGACGAAGCCGATCACCCTCTCCTCGGGGGCGATGCCGAGGATCGCCTTGGCTTCGTCGTCATAGGCGACCCACTCGGTCACCCAGTTGGCGGCATAGCCCTTGGCATGCACGGCGGTGACGAGGTTCATCGCCGCCGCGGCGCCCGAAAGCTGCTGCTCCCAGACCGGGATCTTGACGTGCTCCTTCGCCGTGGAGACGACGCCGACGACCAGCGGCGCGCGGGTGAAGCGCTCGCTCTCGACCTTGCGCCGGTTGTCGGTCATCCGCGCGCCCTCGCGCCCGGCGACGAGATCCGCCAGCGCCCGGCCGATCGCCGCGGCCGCCTCGCCGCGATAGAGGATGAAGCGCCACGGGGCGAGCTTGCCGTGGTCGGGAACGCGGGCCGCGATCGTCAGGATCTCGTCCAGCGCCGCACCGGACGGCGCCGGTTCGACGAGCATCGGAATCGGGATGGAGCGGCGGGTGGCGAGCAGGGTCGTTGCGTCGGGCAAGGCTTCGTCTCCGGGAATGGCGCTGCGGCGAAAGTGATCCGGTCCCTGCGCCCGGCCCCCGCGTCGATCGGACCGGAGCGCGCTTGCCGCAAGCGTCGAATCACGCGCCGAGCGGTTGGGTGTCGCGTGTCGTTCGGATCCGCCGGGCGATGCGACGCAGGATCGCGGCCGGGGCCCGAATGTCGATGGTCATCCCCTACAGCATGGGCCGGGAAATCGGAATCGATTTTCGCCAGGCACGGTTCAGGGAACCAAGGTGCGGGGGGCATCCCTGGAGGGTCCCGGACGACGCGCGGCGCCCGATGCGCAGCGCCGAAGCCGCGCCCGGGCACGGCGATTGGCCTGATCTCCCCCCTTGTGGGGGAGATGCCGGCAGGCAGAGGGGGGTAGCCTCGCGCCCGACCTTTAAATCCGAGCGCACCCCCCTCTGGGTTGCCACCCATCTCCCCCACAAGGGGGGAGATCGAAACGTCGCCGATGGCACTTGCCTGCAAGCGATTGTCCCGCTGCCCGGCGGCCGCCTTGAATTTGCCGACGATATGCGGTCAAGACTTGCAGCATGGGGGAAGCGTTCTCGATCGCTCCGCAACGGCGGCAAGGCGATCCTGCGGGCAAGGACGGGCGGATCCGCCGTGGCGACGTCGTCGGCCGCGGTGTGGAGCCGTGCCCCGATCCCGCCCCGGCGGGCAAGGCGCCGTCCGGCCGCGCCGGCAAAACGGTGCGCCGTCTTCGGGCCGCGACCGCCCTTTCGCTGCTTCGCCGCTGTGCCTTGCTCTGCCTTCTCCTTCCGGCCGGCGCGGCGCCGGCCCTCGCTCAGGCGCATGGCGGCGGAGGTGGCGGTGGGGGCGGCGGAATCCTCGGCGGCCTCGGCGACATCTTCGGCGGCAGCCCGGAACGCCCCGGCCCCTACGTCTCGCCCTCGGCGAGCGACCTCTTGCCCAATGCCCGCGACGTCGGCGCCCCGAACGGTGGACCGCTGCGGCACTTCGAGCCGATCGCCCTGCCGAACAAGCCCGGCACGCTGCAGGCGCCGAAGATCGAGCTGCCGGGCCTGCCGGCCTATGCGCCGCAGACCGGCCCGAACCAGAATCTCCTGCGCCGGCGCGAGGCGCTCTCCCTGAAGGCCGTCCTGTCGGAGGGCGGGCCGGAGATCCCGAACGGGCTGATCTGGCGGCTCTATTCGGCGGTGCCGTCGATCGACGGCAGTTCCTCGCTGGTCGCCTCGTCCGAAAGCCCGACGCCGAACTTCGAGGTGCCGCCCGGCACCTATATCCTGCATGTCGGCTTCGGCCGGGCCGGCGTCGTCGAGCGCATCGACTTCACCGGCGTCAAGACCCAGCAGACCATCGTCCTCAAGGCGGGCGGGCTGAAGCTGAACGCCGTCGTCGGTGACGAGGGCAAGCCGCCGGCCTCGCGGCTGACCTTCGACGTCTATGCCGGCGACGACGGCGAGGATGCCGAGCGCAAGCTGGTGGCGAGCGACGTCGCACCGGAGAAGGTCCTGCGGCTGAATGCCGGCTCCTATCTGGTGGTGTCGCATTACGGATCGGCCAATGCCGTGGTGCGCGCCGACATCCGCGTCGAGGCCGGCAAGCTCACCGAGGCGACGCTCACCCAGCGCGCCGCGCTCCTCACCATGAAGCTGGTGCGCGAGCACGGCGGCGAGGCGATCGCCGACACCGCCTGGACGATCACCACCGCCTCGGGGGATCTGGTGCGCCAGAGCGTCGGGGCGTTCCCGACCATGGTGCTCGCGGCGGGCGACTACGTCATCGTCGCCAAGAACAACAACAAGGTCTTCCAGCGCCCGTTCACCGTCGAGGCCGGCCACGACACCGACGTCGAGGTCCTCACCTCCGACCTCGCGACCCCGGACGATCCGGAAGCGGGCTCCGGCGACTGACCGCGAAGCGGCCGGCGGGCCGTCGGACGGCCCGCCCCCGGCGAAGCGCTTCAGTCAGTGGTCGAACGCCTTGACGATGTCCTCGACCATCTTCTTGGCGTCGGCGAGCAGCATCATCGTGTTGTCCTTGTAGAACAACGTGTTGTCGATGCCGGCATAGCCGGAGCCGAGCGAGCGCTTGACGAACAGGCAGGTCTGCGCCTGGTCGACGTTGAGGATCGGCATGCCGTAGATCGGCGAGGACTTGTCGTCGCGCGCCGCCGGGTTGGTGACGTCGTTGGCGCCGATGACGAAGGCGACGTCGGCCTGGGCGAACTCCGAATTGATGTCCTCGAGCTCGAAGACGTCGTCATAGGGAACGTTCGCCTCGGCGAGCAGCACGTTCATGTGCCCCGGCATGCGGCCCGCCACCGGATGGATGGCGTATTTCACCTCGACGCCTTCCTCCTTCAGCTTGTCGGCCATCTCGCGCAGCGCATGCTGGGCCTGCGCCACCGCCATGCCGTAGCCCGGCACGATGATCACCTTCGAGGCGTTCTTCATGAGATAGGCCGCGTCGTCGGCCGAGCCCTGCTTGATCGTCCGGTCGCCGAGATCGTCAGCCCCGGCCGGCCCGCTCTCGCCGCCGAAGCCGCCGAGGATGACCGACACGAAGGAGCGGTTCATCCCCTTGCACATGATGTAGGAGAGGATCGCGCCGGACGAGCCGACCAGCGCCCCGGTGATGATCAGCGCGAGGTTCTGCAGGGTGAAGCCGATGCCCGCCGCCGCCCAGCCGGAATAGGAGTTCAGCATCGAGACGACGACCGGCATGTCGGCGCCGCCGATCGGCACGATCAGGAGCACGCCGAGCGCCAGCGAAACGAGCACCACCAGCCAGAACAGGAGATGGCTCTCGGAGGCCGCGAACCAGATCACCAGCACGACCAGGAGGATGGCGAGCGCGACATTGATGGCGTGGCGCTGCGGCAGCATGATCGGCTTGCCGCTCATCCGGCCGTCGAGCTTCAGGAAGGCGATCACCGAGCCGGTGAAGGTGATCGCGCCGATGGCGACGCCGATCGACATCTCGACCAGCGCCTGGCCGTGGATCGCACCGACCGTGCCGATGCCGATCGCCTCGGGCGCATAGAGCGCGGCGGCCGCGACCATCACGGCGGCGAGGCCGACCAGCGAGTGGAAGGCGGCGACGAGCTGCGGCATCGCCGTCATGGCGATGCGCCGCGCGATGACCGCGCCGGCGGTGCCGCCGATGGCGATGCCGATGATGATCAGCAGCAGCCCGCCGAAGGAAGGGCCGGCGAGGAACAGCGTGGTCAGGATGGCGATCGCCATGCCGACCATGCCCATCAGGTTGCCCTGGCGGCTGGTCGTCGGGTGCGAGAGCCCGCGCAGCGCCAGGATGAACAGCACCCCGGAGACGAGGTAGAAGAAGGCGGCGGTGGTTTCGGACATCGCTACCGCCTCACTTCTGCTTCTTCTTGTACATGCCGAGCATGCGCTGGGTGACGAGGAAGCCGCCGAAGATGTTCACCGAGGCGAGCACCAGGGCGACGAAGCCGAAGGTGGTGGCGAGGCCCGAGGCCGAGAGGCCGACGGCGAGCAGCGCGCCGACGATGATCACCGAGGAGATGGCGTTGGTGACCGACATCAGCGGCGTGTGCAGCGCCGGCGTCACCGACCAGACGACGTAGTAGCCGACGAAGATCGCCAGGATGAAGATCGCGAAGTGGAAGACGAACGGGTCGATGCCGGCATGGCCGGTCGCCGCCGCGGCGTGGCCGTAACCCTCGCCGATCATCCGTTCGACGCCGTTGCGCGCGTCGTTGATCGCCGAGCCGGCCTCGTTCAGCCGCTGCAGCGTCTCTCTTGCCATGTCGCCGGCCATCACGCGTTCCCCCCTTGCCTGCTCTCGCCCGTCGCGGGCGCTCCGCCGGCACTTTCGGCCGCCGCTGCAGCCGGGGCCTTCTCCCGCGCGAAGTTCGGATGGACCACCCGCCCGTCGCGGGTCAGCAGCGTCGCCTTCACCAGATCGTCGTCGAAGTCGATCTTCAGCGCCCCCGTCTCCTTGTCCGTCATCGTCTCGAGGAAGGCGGCGAGGTTCTTGGCGTAGAGCAGCGAGGCGCTGGCGGCGATGCGGCCGGGCACGTTGGCATGGCCGATGATCCGCGCCGGCCCCGCCGTCACGGTCTCGCCCGCCTTCGCGCCCTCGACGTTGCCGCCGCGCTCGACCGCAAGGTCGACGAGCAGCGAGCCGGGACGCATGGAGGCGACCATCGCGGCGGTGACGAGCCGCGGCGCCGGGCGGCCGGGGATCAGCGCCGTGGTGATGACGATGTCCTGCTTGGCGATGTGGGCGGCGACGAGCTCGGCCTGTTTCTTGCGGTAGCCCTCGGACATCTCTTTGGCGTAGCCGCCGGCGGTCTCGGCCGCCTTGAACTCCTCGTCCTCGACGGCGATGAATTTCGAGCCGAGCGATTCCACCTGTTCCTTCGCCGCTGGCCTCACGTCGGTGGCGGTGACGACGGCGCCGAGCCGCCGCGCCGTCGCGATCGCCTGGAGGCCGGCGACGCCGGCGCCCATGACGAAGACGCGCGCAGCCGGCACGGTGCCGGCCGCGGTCATCATCATCGGAAAGGCCCGGTCGAAGGCGGCCGCCGCGTCGAGCACCGCGCGATAGCCGGCGAGATTGGCCTGCGAGGAAAGCACGTCCATCACCTGGGCGCGGGTGATGCGCGGCATCAGCTCCATGGCGAAGGCGAGGATGCCCGCCTCCGCCATCGCCGCGACCTCGTCCTCGTGGCCGTAGGGGTCCATCGTCGCGATGACGGCGGTTCCGCTGCCGTAGGAGGAAAGCTCCTCGCGCGTCGGCCGCCGCACCTTGAGGACCATGTCGGCCGCGCCGGCGGCATCGGGACCGGCAATCGTCGCGCCGGCATCCTCAAACGCCGCGTCTAGAATCCGCGAGGCCTCGCCGGCGCCGGATTCAACCAGGACCTCGGCGCCCTTGCCGGTCAGCTTCTTGACGGTGTCGGGCGAGGCCGCGACCCGGCTCTCCCCCTCCGTCCTCTCCTTCGGAACGAAGATCTTCATGCGGCGGCACCTCCCCTGCCCGTCGCCATGCCTGCGGACCCTTCTTTTCGCGGGGTCCGTCCAGCCGGGACTTAACGAAGGGCGAGGTAGCCGACGACCAGCACCACCACGAAGGCGAGCACCGAGGCGATGACGCCGCTGCCCATGATCAGGCCGACCATCATGCCGACGAGCAGCGCGACGACACCCACCGTGCCCCATTTGAACAGCCCGAGGAACAGGCTGAAGGTCTTCTCATGCTCCGGATAGTCCATCTCGGCAGCATACGACGTGTCGACTTTGATATCCCCGGCCATGGCAGCCCTCCACTTCTGTCACACCATGCACATATCGAATGCCGAACACCCTGGCAACGCGGCAGGCGGGCCTGCGAGGGCAATCGCCTCGCACAGTCCGAGTGTCAGGCGATTTGCCTGGGTGGGCCGCCGCCGGTCAGGGCGAGAGCCGACCGACGGTCCATGCCGCGTCGAGCCTTTCGCGGGTGAAGGCGATGCGGTCATGCAGGCGGAAGGCGCCGTCCTGCCAGAATTCGATCGACAGCGGCATCAGCCGGAAGCCCGACCAGTGCGCCGGCCGCGGGATCTCGCCGTCGCCGAACTCCGCCTCGTAGCGCTCGACCGCATCGACGAGCTGCTGCCGGCTTTCGAGCCGGCGCGACTGCTTCGAGGCCCAGGCCCCGATGCGGCTTCCCCGCGGCCGCGAGGCGTAATAGGCGTCCGCCTCGGCGTCTGTGACCACCTCCGTCGTGCCGCGCAGCCGCACCTGCCGGCGCCGGCTCTTCCAGTGGAAGCACATCGCCGCCTTGCCGGTGGCGAGGATCTGCCGGCCCTTGGCGCTCTCGAAATTGGTGTAGAAGACGAAGCCGCGCGCGTCGAAGCCCTTCAAGAGCACCATCCGGACGTCCGGCATCCCGGCCTCGTCGACGCTCGCCAGCGCCAGCGCGATCGCATCGTTCGGCTCGCTCTCCTCGGCCTCTTCCAGCCAGCCGGCGAAGAACGCCACGGGGTCGGGCCCGACCGTGGTTTCATCGAGTCTTAAGGGTTGTTCGGTCATTTGTGATACTGCCCCGGATGATACGGCGCGGCGGCGATTCGCCGGACCGGACGACATATGAGATCGATGCTGCGGTACAAGACGGTCTGTGTTCTTGCCCTCTCCGCGGGTCTCGGCGGCTGCGTGGTCGCCGGGCCGAGCGTCGAGGATACGCTGCTTGACCCCACCATCACCGGTTCCGTCAAGCCGGTCGAGACGCCGGCCGACGCCGACGTCGATTCGGACCGGCGCATCGTCAGGAATGCCGTCTCCTCCGCCGATCTCGACAAAGGGGCGGGCCGCTACGCCTGGTCCAATCCGGAGACCGGCTCGAGCGGCGTCATCACCGCGCTCGACCAGCAGCGCGACGGGGAGAGCATCTGCCGCTCCTTCGAGACCTCGCGCCAGCGTTTCGACGGCATCGCGCTCTACCAGGGACGGGCCTGTTCGGCGGGCGCCGGCGAGTGGGCGCTGGTCGAATTCGCCAGGCGCTGACCGTTCGGCGGTCGTTCGAGGACGGCAAAAAGCGCGCCGCGCGCGTGATCTGTCGGTCGCGATCTTCAATTTTCCCGATAGGGCGATCATATAGAAGGCGATTTTGACGGCGTGCGACACTGCCGTTCCCCCGCTCCAATGCCCATCATGAAGGAAACGACAGCCTATGCGCGATCCCTACTCCGTGCTCGGCGTCTCGAAGTCGGCGAGCGACAAGGAGATCAAGTCCGCCTTTCGCAAGCTCGCGAAGAAGTACCATCCGGACGCCAATTCCAACGATCCCGCCGCGGCCAGCCGCTTCAACGAGGCCAACACCGCCTACGAGATTCTCGGCGACAAGGACAAGCGCGGTCAGTACGACCGCGGCGAGATCGACGCCGAGGGCAAGCCGAAGTTCCAGGGCTTTGCCGGCGGCGATCCGTTCGGCGGCGGCGGCCCCTTCGCGGGCGGCCGGCCGCGTCCGGGCGGCTACGAATACCGCTCGTCCACCAAGGCCGAGGATTTCGACGCCGACAGCATCTTCTCCAGCCTGTTCGAGGGCGCCTTCGGCGGCGGCGGGGCGAAACGCTCTTCGGCGAGCGGCGGCTTTTCCGGGGCGCGCAAGGCCGCATCGAAGGGCGCCGACATCACCGCCAATCTCAGCATCGACCTCGAGGACGTCGTCTCCAACGAGAAGGTCGAGGCCGCCTTCGCTTCCGGCAAGAAGCTCGCCATCCGCCTGCCGATGGGCGTCGAGGACGGCCAGACCATCCGCCTCAGGGGCCAGGGCCAGCCCTCCCCGACCTCGGGCGGCGAAGCGGGCGACGCGCTCATCACCATTCGAATCGCGCCGCATCGCCGCTTCCGGGTCGACGGGCGGGACCTGCGCTGCGACGTCGAGGTGCCGCTGCGCACCGCCGTCCTCGGCGGCCGCCTGGAGGTCGACACGCTCGACGGCCGGGTCGCTTTGAACGTTCCGGCCTGGACGAGCTCCGGCAAGGTCTTCCGCTTCAAGGGCAAGGGCCTCACCACCAAGGAGGGCGGCCGCGGCGACCTCTACGTCAAGGCCGAGATCGTCCTGCCGGAGGGCGACCGCGAGCTCGAGGCGCTGATGCGCCAGCGCTCGAAGGAGCCTGCCGCAGGGTGACGAGGCGTCGCCGGAAACGGCGCCCGCCCCGTGCTTGATGCCCCCTCACCTCTGTGCCATACCCGCGCCGCACAGAAAATCAGCAAAACATCCATTGGAGGATAGGGCGCCATGGCTGGATCGACGGGTCTGATGGATGGCAAGCGCGGCCTCGTCATGGGGGTCGCGAACAACCGTTCGATCGCCTGGGGGATCGCCAAGGCTCTGGCCGATGCGGGCGCGGAGATCGCCCTGACCTATCAGGGGGATGCGCTGAAGAAGCGGGTCGCGCCGCTGGCCGACGAACTCGGCGCCTTCCTCGCCGGACACTGCGACGTCACGGACGAGGCGACGATCGATTCCGTCTTTGCGGAAATCGAGGCGAAGTGGGGCGCGCTCGACTTCGTCGTCCATGCCATCGCCTTTTCCGACAAGGACGAACTCACCGGCCGCTACGTCGAGACCAGCCGCGAGAACTTCCGCAAGACGATGGACATCTCGGTCTATTCGCTGACCTCGATCACCGCCCGCGCCGAGAGGCTGATGAACGCCGGCGGCTCGATCCTGACCCTGACCTATTACGGCGCCGAGAAAGTGATGCCGCACTACAACGTCATGGGCGTCGCCAAGGCGGCGCTGGAGGCGTCGGTACGCTATCTCGCCGTCGACCTCGGCAACAAGGCGATCCGCGTCAACGCGATCTCGGCCGGGCCGATCAAGACACTTGCCGCCTCCGGCATCGGCGACTTCCGCTATATCCTCAAGTGGAACGAGTACAACGCCCCGCTGAAGCGCTCCGTCACCATCGACGAGGTCGGCCAGTCGGCGCTCTACCTTCTGTCCGACATGTCGCGCGGCGTGACCGGCGAGGTCCATCACGTCGACTGCGGCTATCACACCGTCGGCATGAAGGCGGTCGACGCGCCGGACATCTCCGTCGTCAAGGACGCCTGAGAGCAACCTCGCAGAACCGCCGCTACCGGTCGTGAGGATCGTTTCGAGAGTCCACCATCGTTCCCGCTGCGACGGCCCGAAGCCGCCGCCGGCGTCACCTGCGGAACCCGCTCGCCCATGACAGAAGCCTCGCTGAGCGACCGGCCGGAGCTCTACCTCGTCCGCCACGGTCAGACCGAATGGAACGCCGAGGGCCGGCTGCAGGGACAGGTGGACGTTCCGCTCAACGCGCTCGGCCGATCGCAGGCGCGCCGCAACGGCCGCTATTTGCGCAACGTCCTCGGCGAGCGCGCCGGCGGCTTCCGCTTCGTCGCGAGCCCGCTCGGACGGGCGAGCGAGACGATGCGGATCCTGCGTGCCGAAATGGGTTTCGCCCCGGAGGACTTCGCCACCGACGAGCGGCTCGTCGAGCTGCATTTCGGCGACTGGCAGGGCTCGACCCTGGCCGAGGTCGCAGGCTTCGATCCGGACGGCATCCGGCGGCGCAAGGCCGACAAATGGGGCTTCGTGCCGCCGGGCGGGCGCGGCGAATCCTACGCCATGCTGGCGGAGCGCGTCCGGCCGGTCTTCGAGGCCCTGGACGGCCCGACGATCGTCGCCGCCCATGGCGGCGTCAGCCGCTGCTTCCTGGCGCTCTACGCCGGCGTTCCGGGCAACGAGGCGGTCCGTACGGAGATCCCGCAGGACCGCATCCTCCACATCAAGGACGGCCAGCTCGCCTGGGTGTGACCGTCGCGCTGCCGCGCCATCCGTCGCGCTTGATTTTCCGCTCCCGGCATCGGACCTTGGCTGCATGAACACGATTCGATCCGTCTGCGTCTATTGCGGCTCGTCTTCCGGCCGCAGCCCTGCCTATGTCGCAGCCGCCCGGCAGCTCGGCACAAAGATGGGCGAGGCCGGCATGGAGCTCGTCTATGGCGGCGGCACCCGCGGCATCATGGGCGCGGTTTCCGACGCGGTGCTCGCCGCCGGCGGCAGGGTGACCGGCATCATCCCGCAATTCCTCATCGACATGGAGGCGACGCAGCGTGAGCTCGCCCGCCTCGACGAGCTGATCGTCACCGAAGACATGCACGAGCGCAAGCACATGATGTTCCAGCGCTCCGACGCCTTCGTGGCGCTGCCGGGCGGCATCGGCACGCTGGAGGAACTCGTCGAGATCATGACCTGGAGCCAGCTCGGCCGCCACGAGAAGCCGGTGGTCATCGCCAATGTCGAGGGCTTCTGGGATCCGCTCGCCCGGCTCTTCGAGCACATGAACGACGAAGGCTTCCTGCATTCCACCGACCGGGTGAAGCCGCTGGTCGTCGAGCGGGTCGAGGAGATCGTCCCGACGCTGGCCCGCCACGGCGCGGCCGGGACCGGCCGCGGCCGCGAGGAAATCATCGAGCGCCTGTAGTCCGGGCCCGCTCCGGCAGGTCGCTCGCCTGGCCGGCTGTCCCCCCCCGGTCACCCGCTGGTCATTGCCCGCCACGCTCCTTCCGCAGCCGGTCGAGCCGCGCCAGATGCTCGCCGAGGCGTTTTTCCTCGCCGCGGCCGGTCGGCTCGTAGAAGCGCCGACGCCCCATCGCCTCGGGAAAATAGTCCTGCCCGGAAAAGCCGTCCGGCTGGTCGTGATCGTAGAGATAGCCGGCGCCGTAGCCCTCGTCCTTCATCAGCCCGGTCGGGGCGTTGAGGATGTGCTTGGGCGGCAGCAGCGAGCCGTGCTCCTTCGCCGCCCGCATCGCCGCCTTGTAGGCGACGTAGACGGCGTTCGACTTCGGCGCGGCGGCGAGATAGGCCGTCGCTTCGGCGAGCGCCAGTTCCCCTTCCGGCGAGCCGAGATAGTCGTAGGCGTCCTTGGCCGCGAGCGCCACGGTAAGCGCCCGCGGATCGGCGAGACCCACGTCCTCCGACGCCATGCGCACCAGCCGGCGGCCGAGATAGAGCGGGTTCTCGCCGGCATCGAGCATCCGGGCGAGCCAGTAGAGCGCGGCGTCGACGTCGGAGCCGCGTACCGCCTTGTGGAGGGCGGAAATGAGGTTGTAATGGCCGTCCTGGCCCTTGTCGTAGATCGGCGCCCGCCGCTGGACGACGTCGAGCAGCGTCTGGGCGCCCAGCACCTCGTCCGTCTTCGCCGCCCGCCAGACTTCCTCGGCGAGCGTCAGCACTGCGCGCCCGTCGCCGTCGGCAAGCTGCAGGAGGAGGTCGCGCGCCGCCGCGTCCAGCGGCAGCGCCCGGCCGGTCGCCTCCTCCGCCCGACCGAGCAGCCTGCCGAGACTGTCCGGGGCAAGCGCATGGAAGGTCAGGACGCGGGCACGCGACAGCAGCGCCGCATTGAGCTCGAAGGACGGGTTCTCCGTCGTCGCCCCGACGAGCACCACCGTGCCGTCCTCCATCACCGGCAGGAAACTGTCCTGCTGGGCGCGGTTGAAGCGGTGGATCTCGTCGACGAAGAGCAGCGTGACGCGGCCGCTCCGCCGCCGCAGCCGCGCCGATTCGAACACCTTCTTCAGATCCGCGACGCCGGAGAAGATCGCCGAGATCTGTTCGAAGGCGTAGTCAACCTCGCTGGCGAGCAGCCGGGCGACGGTGGTCTTGCCGGTGCCGGGCGGACCCCAGAAGATCATCGAGCCGAGGCTCTTGTTGGCGAGCATGCGGGTGAGCGCCCCACCCTCCCCGGTCAGGTGCTCCTGTCCGACGACCTCGGCGAGGCGGCGCGGCCGCAGCCGGTCCGCCAGGGGCCGCGCCGCCTCCGCGCGCTCGCGCGCTTCCCCGCCCTCCGGCATGGCGGCAGCGGCAGCCTCACGGCCGCCGCGCGGCCCCGCGCGGACCGGCTGAGGCGGCGGATCGTCGCCGAAGAGGTCGCTCACCGCCCCGCCCCGTCGGTCATCGCACCACCTGGGTCAGCCGCCGTCCGCCCCGGTCGATGTCGAACTGCCAGCCCCGATAGTCTTCCTCCGCGAGGCCTTGCAGCGTTTCGGTCGAATCGACGGCCTTGCCGTTCACCTCGAGCAGAATGTCGCCGGCCTGCAGGCCGAACCGGGCGGCGAGCGAGCGCGGCGCCACCTTGGCGATGACGACGCCGGTCGAATCCTGCGGCAGCTTGAACTCGCCCGCGACGCGTGGCGAAAGATTGTCCACCGTCGCCCCGGCGAAGGGATTGCGCCCCTCGATCGTGCGCTCGTCGCGCGGCGGGTTCTCCGGCGCCTGTTCCAGCTTGAGCGAAATCTCTTCGGTCTTGTCGGAAGCCAGGACGTCGAGATCGACGGACTTGCCGATGCCAAGGGTCGCGAGGCGGTAGGTCAGGGCGTCCGGCGTCGCGACGTCGCGGCCGTCTGCCTTCAGCACCACGTCGCCGACCTTGAGGCCCGCCTTCGCCGCCGGTCCCTTCGGATAGATCGAGCGGACCAGTGCGCCGCTCGGCCGGTCGAGCCCGAGCGCCTCGGCGATGTCGCCGGTCACCGGCGCGAAGTCGGCGCCGATGAAGGGCGGCTCGTAGCGCCCGCCGTCCTTGGCGGCCCTCACGAAGGTCGCGACCATGTTCGAGGGGATGGCGAAGCCGATGCCGTTGGAGCCGCCGGAGCGCGAGTAGATCGCCGTGTTCACCCCGGCGAGATGGCCGGCCATGTCGATCAGCGCGCCGCCGGAATTGCCCGGATTGATCGCCGCGTCGGTCTGGATGAAGAAGCCGAAGTCGTTGACGCCGATGTGATTGCGGGCGAGCGCCGAGACGATGCCGTTGGTCACCGTCTGGCCGATGCCGAAGGGATTGCCGATCGCCAGCACCAGGTCGCCGGTCTCGAGCTCGTCGGAATCGGCGAGCGGGATCGTCGGGAACGGCCCGTCGCCGCCCTCGATCTTCAGGACGGCGAGGTCGACGGTGGCGTCCTTGGCAAGCACCTTGGTCTCGAACTCGCGGCCGTCGGCAAAGGCGATCTTCACCTCGTCGGCGCCCTCGACGACGTGATTGTTGGTGACGACGAGGCCGGAGGCGTCGACGATCACACCGGAGCCGAGCGACTGCTCCATGCGCGGCGGGCTTTCGAACTGGTTGCCGAAGAACTGGCCGAAGAACGGATCGTCGGCGAAGGGCGAGCGCCGCGCCGCGACCTTGCGGGCGGCATAGACGTTGACGACGGCCGGCGCGGTCTTCTTCACCAGCGGCGCGAAGGAGAGCTTGATCTCGGCAGCGGATTCCGGAACCCGCTCGCCGGCCTGGCCGGCGTCACCGCCCGTCGCGGCGACGCGTTCGAGCCGGGGCGAATCGCCCTCGTCCCAACGCGGCCCGTCGGCGAGGCCGAGGCCGCGCCGCAGGGTGTCGTCGCCGGGTGCCAGCCGCACCGGCCGGTCTGCCGCCGCCGGCCCGAACAGCCGGCTGAACACCGAGCCCTGGCCGAGTGCGGACGGCACCGCAAAGGCGGTTCCAGCGACCAGGACGGCCGCGACGGCGAGGAGTTTGAGCTTCATGTCGCCCCCTTCGATGGCGCATGGATCGCGGCGGTCCGACATCGGCAAGGGCGTCCGTCCGCAGCCAGGAAACCGCTGGCGGGCATGTCGCACATATCGCAACCGCAAGACCCGCGCGCTTGGTCGGTCTTGGCGGGTGGCGGCCGCCGAACGCCCCCAGGCGAGGCGCGCACTGGCGGATGCCAGGGGCCGCCGGAGCCGCTCCACCCGGAAGCGGCATAGACCAGAGGAATGCCACGAAAAAGGGGCCACGCGGGCCCCTTTTCGCATACCGATGATTGGCGCCGGGTCGTCAGTTCCCGGTGCTGCCGACGATCTCGCTCGAAACGGCGTCGCTCGGCAGGTCCGCCGTGGCGTAGCTGGCGGTCAGCACGCCGAAAGCGGCGATGGCGCCCAGAAGTGTGAGGAGGGTCCGACGCATGGTACTCCGGCCGATTGTGTTCATTGTGCTCGCATCATTCATGAAGATTGTTTCAACCGCGTAAACGTTGCCACAATGTTGTGGCGGCTGCCCCATTCCTGACGTCAAAGGGTGAAGGGCCCCATTTGGTTGCTTCGCTTCTCACGAAAATCGAATGTGCGGCGCATATCGCACGCCCGCCCCGGGGCGGCGAGGTCATTTCGGCCACAGTGAGCTTTTTCACTGGCGTCAATCTTAACAGCCAAGGTTACCTTGCGTCAACGAGGATGCGCGGCCCTATCCTGCGAGGCCGCGCTGCATCAGACTGACCGCTGCGGCCTCAACGGCGCGGGCCGCTTCGGCAGGCGCAAAGCCGAGAATCCGCCGCGCCGGATCGGTGTCGAACCCCTTGCCGCGCCCGAGCTCGCCGACCACCGCCCGAAGGTCCGGCACGACGAGCGCCGCCAGCCGCACGACGAGGTCCGGCAGCCGCAGCCGCGGCACCTTTCCCCGGCACTCGGGAACCGCCGCGGCGATCGCCTGCCCCATCTCCATCAGCGACAGCGACCCGGCCGACAGCGCGAATCGCCGGCCCGCCGCCCCCTCCGCCGTCAGGGCGCCGACATGGGCGGCGGCGACGTCGCGGACGTCGACGACGCCGAAGCGGACGTCCGGCACCGCCGGCATCTTGCCGCGCATCATCATCCGCACCAGCCGCATCGACGCGCCGAACTCGTCGTCGAGAAGCGGGCCGAGCACGACGGCGGGGTTGATCGCCACCATGTCGAGGCCGGCCTTGGAGGCGGCATCGCGGGCGGCAGCTTCCGCCTCGGTCTTCGACACCGCATAGGGCGAGATGCTCTTCGACGTCACGTCGGACCAGTCGTCCTCGCCGAAGGGCGCGTCACCGCGGGCCCGGCCGTGGCCGTAGGACATGGCGGCGACGGAGGAGGTCAGGACGAGGCGCGTCGCGCCGGCCCGCGCGGCGGCCGCGACGACGCGCAGGGCGCCGCCCTTCGCCGCCGGAGTAAGAGCGAACTTCTCCCGCGGCTGGCGCAGCGGCAGCGGCGAGGCGGCGTGGCAGACGAGACCGCAACCCTCGGCCGCAGCGTCCCAGCCGTCGTCGCACAAGAGATCCGCCACGGCGATTTCCAGCCGCGCGACGTCCGCCCCGGCAGAAGCCAGCGAGCGCCGCAGCGCCTCGCCCTTGTCGCGGCTGCGCACCGTCCCGCGGACGAGGTAGCCGCCGCCGAGAAGCGCGAACGCGATGTGCTTGGCGATGAAGCCGGACGCTCCGGTGAGGAGAACGCGTGTTTCGGCCATGAAAGTCTCCTCCGATCGGTCTCAGGCACCGGAACGGCGGGCCCGCACCGCCGTTCCCGCACCTTTGGCCCGTCGAACCATCGGGCATGCTCCCGTCGTGCCGCCGCAAGGCGCGGGCGCCCCGCACATCCGGGCACGGCGACGAAAAAAGGGGAGCCGAAGCCCCCCTCAAATCGCTCTGGAATATCGGCTGCCGGAGCGGCTTACGCCGCTTCCTCGTTGCCCTCGGCCTCGACCCGGGCGCGGTCGGCGGCGCCGCGCGCATCGACGTCGCGGTCGACGAACTCGATCACCGCGAGCGGAGCGTTGTCGCCGCGGCGGAAACCGGCCTTGAGGACGCGGCAGTAGCCGCCGTTGCGCTCCGAATAGCGGGCGGCGAGCGTGTCGAACAGCTTGGCGGTGGCGGCTTCGTCGCGCAGCCGCGAGGCGGCGATGCGGCGGGCGTGCAGGTCGCCGCGCTTGCCGAGGGTGATCAGCTTCTCGACGATCGGGCGAAGATCCTTCGCCTTCGGCAGCGTCGTGACGATCTGCTCGTGTTCGATCAGCGAGGCCGCCATGTTGGCGAACATCGCCTTGCGGTGGCTGGCGGTACGGTTGAGCTTACGGCCGCGATTGGCGTGGCGCATTTTGGGTTTCCTTCAGGTGAAAGAGCCGGCTCTCGCCGGGGGTCGGTATCTTTGCGTCCCTGCCGGATCGTCCGACAGGCCGCCGTGCCTTTGAATGATTGTTGCGTGCCTTGAAGGACACGAGATGCGCCCGGCCGCCCCGATCAGGGGCGGCCGGGCGCCTGTTCGTCGCTCAGTACTGGTCTTCGTAGCGCTTGGCCAGGTCGTCGATGTTTTCCGGCGGCCAGGACGGCACTTCCATACCGAGGTGAAGGCCCATCGATGCGAGCACTTCCTTGATCTCGTTCAGCGACTTGCGGCCGAAGTTCGGGGTGCGCAGCATCTCCGCCTCGGTCTTCTGGATGAGATCGCCGATATAGACGATGTTGTCGTTCTTCAGGCAGTTCGCCGAGCGGACGGAAAGCTCCAGCTCGTCGACCTTCTTGAGCAGCGCCGGGTTGAAGGCGAGCTCGGCGATCTGCTCGTCGGCCACCCCCGGAGCGCCCGGACGCGCCTCGCGCTGCGGCTCCTCGAAGTTGATGAAGACCGACAGCTGGTCCTGCAGGATGCGGGCCGCATAGGCGACCGCGTCCTCGCCGGAGATCGAGCCGTCCGTCTCGATCGTCATGGTCAGCTTGTCCTTGTTGAGGTCCTGACCCTCGCGGGTGTTCTCGACCTTGTAGGACACCTTCTTGACCGGCGAGAACAGGCTGTCGACCGGGATCAGGCCGATCGGCGCGTCCTCGGCGCGGTTCTGGTCGGCGGGCACGTAGCCCTTGCCGGTGTTGACCGTGAACTCCATGCGGATCTCGGCGCCGTCGTCCAGCGTGCAGATGACGTGCTCGGGATTGAGGATCTCGACGTCGCCGACCGTCTGGATGTCACCGGCGGTGACGATGCCGGGGCCGGCCTTGCGGACGACCATCCGCTTCGGCCCCTCGCCCTGCATGGAGATGTTGATCTCCTTGATGTTCAGGACGATGTCGGTGACGTCCTCGCGGACGCCGGGGATCGAGGAGAATTCGTGCAGCACGCCGTCGATCTGGACGGCGGTGACCGAGGCGCCGCGGAGCGACGAGAGAAGAACGCGGCGCAGGGCGTTGCCGAGCGTCAGGCCGAAGCCGCGCTCCAGCGGCTCGGCGACGAGGGTCGCCTTCGAGCGGCTGTTCTCGTTCTTGAAGACGAGCTGGTTCGGCTTGGTCAGCTCTTGCCAGTTGGCAGATATCATGGGGGATGCCTCTCAGTTTCCTCGCCACCATCCAATCGTGGCGAAAGGTCTGAACCCGGGCGGCGGCCCCTGGCGGGCCTGCGCCTTCCGGAAAATCCAAATGGCGGAGCGTCGAACGCCCCGCCTCAATGCCGCATCGCGGCCTTCCGCATGCTCCTGCGCGTGCCGAGGCGCCCGCCCGCAGACAGGACGCGCCGGCGACGGCGGGTCAGACGCGCCGCTTCTTGCGCGGGCGCACGCCGTTGTGCGGGATCGGCGTCACGTCGCGGATCGAGGTGATCGTGAAGCCGGCCGACTGCAAAGCGCGCAGCGCCGATTCGCGGCCGGAGCCCGGACCGCAGACCTCGACCTCGAGGGTGCGCATGCCGTGCTCCTGCGCCTTCTTGGCGCAGTCCTCGGCGGCGATCTGCGCGGCGAAGGGCGTCGACTTGCGCGAGCCCTTGAAGCCCTGGGCACCCGCCGACGACCAGGCGATGGTGTTGCCCTGCGCGTCGGTGATGGTGATCAGCGTGTTGTTGAAGGTCGAGTTGACGTGCGCCACGCCCGACGAAATGTTCTTGCGCTCGCGGCGGCGAACGCGCTGGACATCCTTGGCCATTCAGTCTTCCTGTTCGATCTCGACACCGCCGTAGTTCCGGCGGCTCCACCTACGGCGCGGTCCGCGCCGAGCGTCCGACGCGATCCGCCGGCCATAGCCGGCAAGACCCCGCGTCCGGAGCATGATCGCCCGGCGCGCCGCTCGATGCGGCCGCCCGGCCCTCACGAATCTTACTTCTTCTTGCCGGCGATCGCCTTCGCCGGACCCTTGCGGGTGCGGGCGTTGGTGTGGGTCCGCTGACCCCGCACGGGCAGGCCGCGGCGATGCCGGAGGCCGCGATAGCAGCCGAGGTCCATCAGCCGCTTGATGTTCATCGCCGTCTCGCGGCGCAGGTCGCCCTCGACCTGGTAGTCGCGGTCGATAATTTCGCGGATCTGCAGGACTTCGGCGTCGCTGAGATCATTGACCCGGCGCTCGTCGGTGAGATTCGCCTTGGACATGATCTGCCTGGCGAAGGACGGCCCGATGCCGTGGATGTACTGCAGCGCGATGACGACGCGCTTGCCGGATGGAATGTTGACGCCAGCGATACGTGCCACGTCGCTTCTCCTACAATGTCAGGCAGGCTTTGAGGCCCGCTCGGTCCCAGGGCGATGCGCCCGATCGTTCACGCGGGGGCTTCATGGCCGAAAACGGCCGAACGGTTCTCGATTCGAGCCCCGTGTCAGCCGCAAAGATCGCGAATGCGCTGGCTATAGAAACAACTTCCCGCGAAGTCAACCGGAAGTGCCGGCCGGAACAGCGGGCCGAAAGACTTCCGCCGAAGACGGGGGCCGAGCATTCGGGAGGCTGGCCCCGGCGACGTCCCGCCGCCGTTTTCTCCCGCGCCCTTCCCGGCTGACACGATGCCGGCCGGCTGCCGTGCGGCCGAGCACAGTCTCAGCGCAGCAGCCCCTTCACCACGGTCGAGGCCTTGCCGAAGTCCATCTTGCCGGGATAGCGCTCCTTCAGATGGTTCATGCAGCGGCCGACGTCGCGCAGGCTCTTCGATTCGGTGTCCTCGACGGCCTGGCGGCAGGCCCGCTCGATCTCGCCGCTGTCGAGCTGCGGGGGAAGGAACTCGCGGATCACCGCGATCTCCTCGCGCTCCTGCTCGGCCAGTTCCAGCCGCCCGTTGTCCTCGTAGGTGCGCGCCGATTCCTGGCGCTGCTTGATCATCTTGATCAGAATGTGCAGCACCTCCTCCTCGCTCACCGGGTCGCGCCCGGCGCTGCGGTTGGCGATGTCGCGGTCCTTGATGGCGGCGTTGATGAGCCGCAGGGTGCTGATGCGGCGTTTGTCCTGCTGTTTGACTGCGGCGTTGAGAGCGTCGGTGAGATGCTCGCGCATGATGCCTGACTTTCGAGTTCGACTGACGTGGCGCCCGAAACGGCGCGCTCGTGTTGATCTACTGCAATACCTGTTGCGGCCCGACGTAAAGCTCTATCGCGCCGGAAACGGCGCTGCCGCATGAACGAAACGGTCGGATGTCGCCCGGCTGCATCGGATCCGCCGGACCTCGTCCGGCTCCGGGATGCACTTGCCCGTCGGCGCCGCGTGCATGTAGAGACCGCGTGGACTTTGCGCAAGATGGCTTGCCCGCGCCTGACCCGGCACCGATATGGAGTGCCGGACGACGGCCCGCTGCAGGGCGCCGCGGCCCGCAAGTCAGCTTCGAATCGACATGTGAAAGGAACGACGATGGCCGGCGAAGCCTGGACTGAGCGCAAGACGACGGCGGTGCTCGTCCTTGCCGACGGAACGGTGATCGAGGGATATGGCGTCGGCGCCGAGGGCGCGACGGAGGGCGAGGTGTGTTTCAACACCGCCCTCACCGGCTATCAGGAGATCCTGACCGATCCGTCCTATGCCAAGCAGATCGTCACCTTCACCTTTCCCCATATCGGCAATGTCGGCGCCAATCCCGACGACCACGAAGACCTGACCCCGGCAAATTCCTGCGGCGCCGTCGGCGCGATCTTCCGGGCCGACGTGACCGCCCCGTCGAACTACCGCTCGGCCGGCCATCTCGACGCCTGGCTGAAGGCGCGCGGCATCGTCGGCCTGACCGGCATCGACACGCGGGCGCTCACCGCCTTCATCCGCGACAACGGCATGCCCAACGCCGTCATCGCCCATTCCGAAGCCGGCAGCTTCGACATCGACGCCCTGAAAGCCCGGGCCAAAGCATGGCCGGGCATCGTCGGCCTCGACCTCGCGAAACACGTCGGCGTCGCCGAGAACGCCGTGTGGAAGGAGACGCCCTGGATCTGGGACGCCGGCTATGCCGAGACGAGCGAGCCGCGCTACCGGGTCGTCGCCGTCGACTACGGCACCAAGCGCAACATCCTGAGGCTGATGTGCGGCCACGGCGCCGAGGTCGTCGTCGTGCCGCCGACCGCGAGCGCCGAGGACATCCTCGCGCATCGGCCGGACGGCGTGTTCCTCTCCAACGGTCCGGGCGATCCGGCAGCGACCGGCGCATACGCCGTGCCGACGATCCGCAAGCTGATCGAAGCCGACGTGCCGCTGTTCGGCATCTGCCTCGGCCATCAGCTGCTGGCGCTGGCGCTGGGCGGCAGGACCGAGAAGATGCATCAGGGCCATCACGGCGCCAATCATCCGGTCAAGGACTACACCACGAACAAGGTCGAGATCGTCTCGATGAACCACGGCTTCGCGGTCGCCGCCGACAGCCTGCCGACGGGCGTCGAGGAGACCCACCGCTCGCTGTTCGACGGCTCCAACTGTGGCCTCAGGCTCTCCGGCAAGCCGGTGTTCTCGGTGCAGCACCACCCGGAAGCCTCGCCCGGCCCGCAGGATTCGCACTATCTCTTCCAGCGCTTCTTCGACCTCATCGACGAGCGCCGCGCGAAGAAGGCCGCCTGAGCCGGTTTGCGGCAGCCGGCCCGCGGCTCCGGCCGGGCAGCGGCCGGAACCCGCGACGGCCCGCGCACCGTCGCCGCGATCGCACGGCACACTTCGATCGGCTCCCGCCCGGAGCAGAGTTCGGGCTGCATGCACCTCGGGGTGGCAGAGACGCCCCCGCAGCATGCGCCGGTCGCTTTTCGGCGGCTTCGCCCCTTTCGCCTTCGCCATGGCTTGCCTATAAGCCGGCCTCAGCCTCATGAACCCTCGCCGGCCCGCCGCCCGCCTCGTCGCGCGCGGCGCGGACCGGCGCGCTTGCAATCGGACGATCCGCCAAAATGCCCAAACGCACCGACCTGAAATCGATCCTCATCATCGGCGCCGGCCCGATCATCATCGGCCAGGCCTGCGAGTTCGACTATTCGGGCACGCAGGCCTGCAAGGCGCTGCGCGAAGAGGGCTACCGGATCATCCTGGTCAATTCCAACCCGGCGACGATCATGACCGATCCCGATCTCGCCGACGCCACCTATATCGAGCCGATCACGCCGGAGGTCGTCGCCAAGATCATCGCCAAGGAGCGGCCGGACGCGATCCTGCCGACCATGGGCGGGCAGACCGCGCTCAACACCGCCTTGTCGCTCCGGCGCATGGGGGTGCTCGAACGCTACGGCGTCGAGATGATCGGCGCCAATGCCGACGCCATCGACAAGGCCGAGGACCGCTCGCTGTTCCGCGAGGCGATGGCGAAGATCGGGCTGGCGACGCCGAAGTCGATGCTCGCCAATGCCAGCGAGGCGAAGGCCGCCGACCGCGCCGCCCATGAGGAGAGGAAGGCGGCGCTGCGCCGCGAGATCGCCGACCAGGAGGAGCGCGAGGCGCGGCTCGAGGCGCTCGAGACCGAGTGGCAGCACGGCGAGGGCGAGCGCAAGCAGCGCTACATGGGCCGGGCGCTGGCGACCGCAGCGGAAGCGCTGGAAGAGGTCGGCCTGCCGGCGATCATCCGTCCCTCCTTCACCCTCGGCGGCACCGGCGGCGGCATCGCCTACAACCGCTCGGAATTCTTCGAGATCGTCGAGACCGGCCTCGACGCCTCGCCGACCACCGAGGTGCTGATCGAGGAATCGGTGCTCGGCTGGAAGGAGTTCGAGATGGAGGTCGTCCGCGACAAGGCGGACAACTGCATCATCGTCTGCGCCATCGAGAACGTCGATCCGATGGGCGTCCATACCGGCGATTCGATCACCGTCGCCCCTGCCCTGACGCTCACCGACAAGGAATACCAGGTGATGCGCAACGCCTCGATCGCGGTCCTGCGGGAGATCGGCGTCGAGACCGGCGGCTCGAACGTGCAGTTCGCGGTGAACCCCGAGAACGGCCGGCTGGTGGTCATCGAGATGAACCCGCGGGTATCCCGGTCCTCCGCCCTCGCCTCCAAGGCGACCGGCTTTCCGATCGCCAAGGTCGCCGCGAAGCTCGCCGTCGGCTATACGCTCGACGAGATCCAGAACGACATCACCGACGGCGCGACGCCGGCATCCTTCGAGCCGTCGATCGACTACGTCGTCACCAAGATCCCGCGCTTTGCCTTCGAGAAGTTTCCCGGCGCCGAGCCTATCCTGACGACGGCGATGAAGTCGGTCGGCGAGGTGATGGCGATCGGCCGGACCTTCGCCGAATCGCTGCAGAAGGCGCTGCGCGGCCTCGAGACGGGGCTCACCGGCCTCGACGAGATCGAGATCCCGGGCCTCGGCGCCAACGGCGACCATTCCGACGACAAGAACGCCATCCGCGCCGCCATCGGCACGCCCACCCCCGATCGTCTGCGCATGGTCGCCCAGGCGATGCGGCTCGGCATGTCGATCGCCGACGTCCATGCCGGCTGCAAGATCGACCCGTGGTTCCTCGCCCAGATCAAGGCGATCGTCGACACCGAGAAGAAGATCGCTTCGATCGGCCTGCCGCAGGATGCCGACAATCTCCGGCTCCTGAAGTCGATGGGCTTTTCCGACGCCCGGCTCGCCAGCCTGACGAAGAAGCGGCCGAAGGAGATCGCCGAGCTGCGCAACCGCCTCGGCGTGCGGCCGGTGTTCAAGCGCATCGACACCTGCGCCGCCGAGTTCGCCTCGCCGACCCCCTACATGTACTCGACCTACGAGCGCCCCTTCGCCGGCACCCTGCGCTCCGAGGCGAAGGTCAGCGGCCGCCGCAAGGTGGTCATTCTCGGCGGCGGCCCGAACCGGATCGGCCAGGGCATCGAGTTCGACTATTGCTGCTGCCATGCCGCCTTCGCCCTCAAGGACGCGGGCTTCGAGGCGATCATGATCAACTGCAATCCCGAGACCGTCTCGACCGACTACGACACCTCCGACCGGCTGTATTTCGAGCCGCTGACCGCCGAGGACGTCATCGAGATCATGCGGGCTGAGCAGGAGGACGGCGAGGTCGTCGGCGTCATCGTGCAGTTCGGCGGCCAGACGCCGCTGAAGCTCGCCGAGGCGCTGGAGAAGAACGGCATCCCGATCCTCGGCACCGCCCCGGATGCGATCGATCTCGCCGAGGACCGCGACCGCTTCCAGAAGCTCCTCTTCAAGCTCGACCTCAAGCAGCCGAACAACGGCATCGCCTTCTCGGTCGAGCAGGCGCGGCTCGTCGCCGCCGAGATCGGCTTTCCGCTGGTCGTGCGCCCGTCCTACGTCCTCGGCGGCCGGGCGATGCAGATCATCCATTCCGAGACGATGCTGCAGAGCTATCTGCTCGACATCGTTCCGGGTCTCGTCCCGGAGGACATCAAGCAGCGCTATCCGAACGACAAGACCGGCCAGATCAACACGCTGCTCGGCAAGAACCCGCTGCTCTTCGACAGCTATCTGACCGACGCCATCGAGGTCGACGTCGACTGCCTTAGCGACGGCAAAGAGAGCTTCGTCGCCGGCATCATGGAGCATATCGAGGAGGCCGGCATCCATTCCGGCGATTCGGCCTGCTCGCTGCCGGTCCATTCGCTGTCGAGGGAAACGACCGACGAGCTCGCCCGCCAGAGCGAGGCGCTCGCCCGCTCGCTCTCGGTCGGCGGCCTGATGAACGTGCAGTTCGCCATCAAGGACGGCGACATCTACGTGCTCGAGGTCAATCCGCGCGCCTCGCGCACCGTGCCCTTCGTCGCCAAGACCGTCGGCCGTCCGATCGCCAAGATCGCCGCCCGCATCATGGCCGGCGAAACCCTGTCGGAAGCGTTCGCGACCTATGGCGGCAAGCCGGACACCCACAATGTCAGGCACATCGCGGTGAAGGAGGCGGTGTTCCCCTTCGCGCGCTTTCCCGGCGTCGACACGCTGCTCGGCCCGGAGATGCGCTCGACCGGCGAGGTCATGGGCCTCGACACCGACTATGCCATCGCCTTCGCCAAGGCGCAGCTCGGCGCCGGCGTCGACCTGCCGCGCGACGGCACCGTCTTCGTGTCGGTGAAGGACGCCGACAAGGAGCGCTGCCTGCCGGCCGTGCGCCGTCTGGCGGATCTCGGCTTCGCGGTGATGGCGACCGGCGGCACCCAGCGCTTCCTCGCCGAAAACGGCATCGACGCGACCAAGATCAACAAGGTGCTCGAGGGTCGTCCGCACATCGAGGACGCCATCCGCAACCGCCAGGTCCAGCTGGTGCTGAACACCACCGAGGGGGCCAAGGCGCTGTCGGATTCGCGCTCGCTGCGCCGCGCCGCGCTGATCCACAAGGTGCCCTACTACACCACGCTGGCGGGCATGGTCGCAGCCGCCGAAGCGATCGCGGCGCTGAAGAAGGGCAACCTTGAAGTTCGGCCGCTTCAGTCGTACTTTACCGCTGCCTGACGATGTCCGGCGCCTGACGGACGGGCGTCTGAGGCTGCTTCAATCCAGTCCGCCAAGTCGTGCTGGTCCGGAACGGCAACGCCGTTCGGGGCTGGTTTTCTTATTGTGTCGGGGGTGGAAATTCCCGACAATCCTCGAAAGACCGGTTTCACGCAGAGCGCGAAACTTTCGCAAAATCGACCTCGCGCCAGGCGCGCGGTCCGCAATGAAGGTGGAGGCCATGGACAAGGTCCCGATGACGAGTCGCGGTTTCGAGGCGCTGCGGGAAGAGCTGCGCCGTCGCCAGCAGGAGGAGCGGCCGCGCATCATCGCGGCGATCTCCGAGGCGCGCGCTCATGGCGACCTCTCCGAGAACGCCGAATATCACGCCGCCAAGGAGGCGCAGAGCCTCAACGAGGGCCGCATCGCCGAGCTGGAGGACCTGACGGCCCGCGCCGAGGTGATCGACGTCTCGAAGATGTCCGGCGACCGGGTGAAGTTCGGCGCCACCGTCAAGCTGGTCGACGAGGACACCGAGGAGGAGAAGCGCTTCCAGATCGTCGGCGATCAGGAAGCCGACGTGAAGGAGGGCAAGATCTCGATCTCCTCCCCCATCGCCCGGGCGCTGATCGGCAAGAGCGAGGGCGACACGGTCGAGGTCGCGGCGCCCGGCGGCGCGCGGTCCTACGAGATTCTCGAAGTGATGTGGCGGTAGGCACCGGCTCCGCAGTCCGGATGGGCTCTCGATGGATTACGAGCATGATCCGGACAAGAGCGCATCCAACAAGCTGAAGCATGGTATCGACTTCGAGGAAGCAAAATCGCTCTTCGACGACACGAGGCGCTTGGAACTCGATGCGCAATCGCAGAGCGAAGCCAGATACGTCGCCGTCGGAAGGCTCGGAGGCAGGCACTGGGCGGCAATCTTCACCCGCAGGGGCGCCGCATCCGGCTCATCTCGGTGCGACTGGCACGAACCAGCGAGGTACGGTTCTATGAAGGCCCATGACATCGACCTCGTCTTCGACGAGGGTGGTTCGCTCGACGGCATCGTCGACTGGTCGAAAGGGCGCCGGATCAACCAGCCGGCCACGACTGTCTCCATCGAGCTGTCGCCGAGGCTGATCGATGCCGTCGACGGCGAGGCGGAGCGAAGGGGTCTGTCGCGGGAAGACGTCATCCGTGCGCTGATCTCGGATCACCTCGCCTGACCTGATCTCTGCTTGCCCGACCTTTCCGCCATCCACGTCATCGCGCCCAACTTCAAGCGGCGGCTGTCCGGCGTCACCTCGACGATCGTCCAGCTCGTCCCCTTCCAGGCCCGCAGCGTCGCCATCGTGACGCTGGGGCCCGGCCTGCCGGCGGATCTTCCCCGCATGCGCTGGCGCGATCTTCCGAAGCTCTGGCGCAGGCCGCAAGGCCGGCCGTTTCGCATCTGGCATGCCCGGCGCAACACCGAGATGCTGGCGGGCGTCGTCCTGCGGGACGTGCTGCGCGCGCCGCTGAAGCTCCTCTTCACCTCTGCCGCCCAGCGCCGCCACACCGCCTGGACGCGGTTTCTCATCTCCCGCATGGACGCCGTGGTCGCGACCAGCGAGCGCAGCCGGGCCTATCTCGAAGTGCCGGCCCGCGTCGTCATGCACGGCGTCGACTGCGAGCGCTTCAATCCCGCGGGGCCGTCGCCCGCCGGCGAGCTCGCCGCCGCCATGGCCGGCCGCAAGATCGTCGGCTGTTCCGGGCGCATCCGCCATCAGAAAGGCACCGATCTCTTTGTCGAGGCGATGATCGCGCTCCTGCCCTCCCATCCCGACTGGTCGGCGGTGATCACCGGCCGCGTGACCGCCGACAACGAGGCCTTCGCCGAGGACCTGCGCCGCCGCATCGCCGCGGCGGGGCTCGCGGAGCGGATCGTCTTCGCCGGCGAGGTCGACGACGTCGCCGCCTGGTTCCGGCGATTCGATCTCTATGTCGCGCCGCCCCGCAACGAAGGCTTCGGGCTGACCCCGCTGGAGGCGATGGCGAGCCGCACCCCGGTCGTCGCCAGCGACGCCGGCGCATTCGCCGAGCTGATCGTCGAGGGCGTCACCGGCCGCGTCGTGCCGCCGGGCGACGCCGCCGCCCTCGCTGCCGCCATCGCGCCTTATCTCGCCGACGACGCGCTCCGCGAAAGAACCGCCGCGGCTGCCCTCGCCCACGTCCGCAGCGCCTTCCCGCTGGAGCGGGAGGCCGGAGAGCTCGCCGCCGTCTACGAGGCGCTCTGGTCCGCCGCGCGGTAGTGGCTTGAATTTGACATGTGAGTCGCGACCGGATGAGGCGTCGTATCAACTGTCAGATTCGAAAAATCCACGAGAATCATAAACTTGGCTGGTGGTCTTTCGATTCCGACATTTGCCGCGCGGTCTCCACGAGACGGTGCCAAATGTCGGAATCGGACCGCTAGCGCCGCATTTCGGCGTCGAGTGCCGCGCGCGAGATCGGCAGGAGCTGCTCGAAGGCCGCGGCGTCGAAGGCTGCCCGGCGAAAGTCGACGTCGGCGAGCCGCCGCAGCTGGACGAGGCCGAGCCTGAACTGCGTCGCCTGCCGCCGCCACAGATAGGGCAGATTGTCCATCACGGGCGCAAGCGGTTGGCGCGGCTGGTGGATCGAGGTCGTGGTCGACAGCCCGACCTCGAAGCCCCGCTCGGCGAGGAGATGCACCTGCATCGTCGCCGCCGGCTCGACCTGTGCGATCGTCAGCCGGCAGACGCCGAACATGTAGGCGTCGACGGGCGCGGCACGCCTGTCCGCCCGTTCGAGCAGCCGGCGCGCCCCGGCCTGCGACAGGTAATAGGCCCCGGCCCCGGATTTTTCGCGCGCGACGGGCGTCAGCCGGAAGCCGCCGAACCTCGTCGGCGGCCGCTTCGAGAAGAACTTCCGCCGGTCGACCGTCTCGAAGTTGACGAGGTCGTAGCCGCTGTCCGCGACGCGCGCCGCCGCCTCGGCGAAATGCGTCGAGAAGATCGTGTCGTCCTCGAGGACGATCAGCCCCGCCGCCGCCTCGGCGGCCCGCCGCCAGAGCGTGCGGTGCGACAGGAAGGCGGCGAGCTCCGGCCGGGTCATCGGCCGCTCCCACCGGGTGGAAAGCCGCCGGAACGTCGCGTCGTCGACCGCCCCCGCCTCCACCGCCGCGAATCGCTGCAGCGCCAGGCCGAGGCTCTTCGCCTGCACCTCCATCAGCGCCCGGCGCTCCGCCGCCCGGTCGAGGTTGATGTAGACGATGGCGGGGACCGGCATCGGTCTCAGTCCACCCAGACCGACGGGAAGAACAGGATCAGCACGGTCACCAGTTCCAGCCGGCCGAGCAGCATCGCCGCCGACAGGACCCAGAGCGCCGGATCGGGCACGGTGGAGAAGTTGCCCGCCGGGCCGATCACCTGGCCGAAGCCCGGGCCGACGTTCGACAGCGCCGTCAGCGTGCCGGAAAAGGCGGTGATCAGGTCGAGACCGAAGACCGTCAGGAGGACCGTCCCCATCAGCAGCGTGCCGAAGAACAGGAAGAAGAAGATAGTGACGGTCTGGATTGTCTGGGCGCTGATGTCGTCGTTGCCGTATTTCAGCCGGATCACCGCATGCGGCCGCACCAGCCGGCGGAAGCTCGCCCGCACCACGAGATAGAGGACGACGAGGCGGTTCGCCTTGATGCCGCCCGCCGTCGAGCCGGCGCAGCCGCCGATGAAGGAGGCGAGGAAGAAGATGCCGATCGCCGCGTTCGACCAGAGCGTATAGTCCTCGGAGGCGTAGCCGGTCGTGGTGATCACCGAGACGAGGTTGAAGGTGGAAGAAATCAGCGCCTCGCCGAAGGGCGTCTCGTTGATGATCCGGCGCGTCACCGCGATGGCGAAGCTCAGCACCGCGCAGATCACCACGAAGACGACGATCTGCGGGTCGCGCCAGAGCTGGAACCGCCGCGGCAGGAAGGCCCGCACGTAGACGACGAAGGGCAGCGCCGCCAAAAGCATGAACACCGTCGAGGCGATCAGCAGCGGGTTGCTGTCGAAATAGCCCATCGAGGCGTCGTGGGTCGAGTAGCCGCCGGTCGCCAGCGTCGTCATCGCGTGGTTGGTGGCGTCGAAGAACGACATGCCGAGCGAGGTATAGGTGATGGAGCAGAGCAGCGTCAGCGCGATATAGGCGGCGATCAGGCCGCCGGTCAGCTGGTTGACCCGCGGCAGCACCTTGTCCGACTTGTCCGAGCTTTCCATGTGGAACAGCGCGAGGCCGCCGGCCTGCAGCGACGGCAGGATGAGCAGCACCATGCCGATGATCCCGATGCCGCCGAGCCACTGCAGCAGCGAGCGCCAGAGGAGAATGCCGCGCGGCAGCGAATCGAGCCCGGAAATCACCGTCGAGCCTGTCGTCGTCAGGCCGGACATCGATTCGAAGATCGCGCCGGCGAAGGTGACGTTCACCGAGGAGAAATAGATCGGCAGCGCGCCGATCAGGCAGGCCGCGAGCCAGACGGTGGTCACCAGCAGGAAGCCGAGCTTCTGGGTGAATTGCGGCCGCTCCCCGCGCGTCGCCACCGCGACCAGCGCGCAGACCACCCCGACGAGGAAGCCGGTGCCGACGAACACGCGCCAGTCCTCGTTCTGGTCGGTGAGGTCGGTCAGTGCCGGCAGGAGCATGGCAAAGGCGAGGCCGAGGCCGAAGCTCGCGGTGACGTGGGCGATCGTCCTGAAAATGTCCGCCTCTCGAAGTGCTGGCCGGCCCTTTCGCAAGGCCCCGGACCCGCTTCTCTAGTGCGTCGGGGCGACGGCGGCAATTCACCGGGGCGCCGCGCCGCCGTCTTGGCAGCGCGGACAGGCGCTCGTGTTGCAGCACGGCATCCCCTCGTCTATTGAACGGGTCGATCCCCGTTGCCATCTGCCAGACGCATTGCTCGCGAGGCTGCCATGTCCGAACGTCACGCCAACGTCCTCATCCTCGGTTCCGGTCCGGCCGGCTACACCGCGGCGATCTACGCCGCCCGGGCGATGATGAAGCCGCTGATCGTCGCCGGCCTGCAGGAAGGCGGGCAGCTGACGATCACCACCGACGTCGAGAACTATCCGGGTTACGCCGAGCCGGTGCAGGGTCCCTGGATGATGGAGCAGATGAAGGCGCAGGCGCTGAACGTCGGCGCCGAGATCGCCAGCGACATCATCGTCGCGGCGGAACTCGGCCGGCGCCCGTTCCGGCTCACGGGTGATTCCGGCACTGTCTATACCTGCGACGCGCTGATCGTCGCGACGGGCGCCCAGGCCAGGTGGCTCGGCCTCGACAGCGAAGCGACCTTCCAGGGATTCGGCGTCTCCGCCTGCGCCACCTGCGACGGCTTCTTCTATCGCGGCCGCGAGGTCGTCGTCGTCGGCGGCGGCAACACCGCCGTCGAGGAGGCCCTCTACCTCTCCCACATCGCCCGCAAGGTCACCCTCGTCCATCGCCGCGACGAGCTCAGGGCCGAGCGCATCCTGCAGGAGCGCCTGTTCAAGGCCGAGAACGTCGAAATCCTCTGGAACACCGCCGTCGAGGCGGTGCTCGGGGTCGAGAAGCCGATGAAGTCGGTGACCGGCATCCGCCTGAAGAACACAGTGACCGGCGAGACCAGCGAGAAGCCGGTCGACGGCGTCTTCGTCGCCATCGGCCATGCGCCGGCGGTCGATCTCTTCGTCGGCCAGTTGAAGCAGAAGCCGTCGGGCTATCTCTGGGTCGAACCGGGCACGACGCGCACCTCGCTCGAAGGCGTCTTCGCTGCCGGCGACGTTGCCGACGACGTCTACCGCCAGGCCGTCACAGCCGCCGGCATGGGCTGCATGGCGGCGCTGGAGGCAGAGAAGTGGCTCGCCGAACAGGCGCTTTCCGAACCGCGCGCGGCGGCGGAATAGCGCGCCGATCCCCCTTCCGGCCGCGGCGCCGGATCGCTTGAAGGACCAACCACCATGGCCCTCGACTGGGACAAGCTGCGGATCTTCCACGCCGCCGCCGAAGCCGGCTCTTTCACCCACGCCGCCGATGCGCTGAATCTCAGCCAGTCGGCGATCAGCCGCCAGGTTGCGGCGCTGGAAAACGAGATCGGCGTGCCGCTGTTCCACCGCCACGCCCGCGGCCTCGTCCTGTCGGAACAGGGCGAACTGTTGTTCCAGACCGCCAACGACGTGCTGAAGCGCCTCGAGACGGTGCGCATGCAGCTCACCGAGACGAAGGAAAAGCCGACCGGCAAGCTGCGCGTCACGACGACGGTCGGCCTCGGCTCCGGCTGGCTGACCGAGCGGGCCCGCGAGTTTCTCGAACTCTATCCCGATCTCGAACTGCAGCTGGTTTTCGACAACGAGGAAATCGACCTCACCATGCGCAAGGCCGACGCGGCGATCCGCCTGCGCCAGCCGCAGCAGCCGGATCTCATCCAGCGCCGGCTGTTCACGGTGCATCTCCACGTCTATGCCGCGCCGAGCTATCTCGCCCGCTTCGGCACGCCCGAGACCGTCGAAGACCTCGACCGGCACCGGATCATCACCTTCGGCGAGCCGGCGCCGAACTATCTGCGCAACCTCAACACGCTGGAGACGGTGGGCCTGCCGGAAGGCAAGAGCCGCAGTCCGATCCTGCAGATCAACAATCTCATGGCGATCCGCTCGGCGATCGAGAGCGGCACCGGCCTCGCGCTCCTGCCCGACTACATGATCGACAAGCGCTCCAAGCTCGTCCAGGTCCTGCCGGAGATGGAAATGCCGGCCTTCGACACCTATCTCTGCTACACCGAGCAGATGCGCAGCGCCGCCAAGCTGAAGGTGTTCCGCGACTTCCTCATCTCCAAGGCCCGCACCTGGGCCTACTGAGGCGGTCCGGCGGCGGCGCGGTCGGCGCGGCGCCCCTAGGCACCGGCGCGCCCGGACACCACCTGCGATGCGAAGGCAGAGATCTTGGCGAAGGACCCGGCTTCGAACGGACCGACCGACATCGTCGCGATCGGCGACGTGCACGGCGAATCGGAGCTGCTCCGGCAGTTCCTCGCCGGGATCGACCGGCTGGCGGCGGATCGCGGCGTTTCGCCGGCGATCTATCTACTCGGCGATCTCGTCGACCGCGGCGCGGACAGCCGCGGCGCCATGGAGGTGGCCGAAGCCGTTCTGTCGGAACGGCCGGGCTCGAAGCTCCTGCTCGGCAATCACGACGAATGGCTGTTGCGCTTCCTGTCGGGCGAACTCGACAGGGAGGAGACGCTGCACTGGATCGACCAGGGCGGCGGCGAGACCCTTGCCTCCTACGGCTGCAGCGCGGGCGACAGCCTCGATACGATGCGCCGGGCGATCGACCGGCGCTGGCCCGGGCATCGCAAGATGCTCGCCGCGGCTTCGGCGATCGAATTCGCCGGGCCTTTCGCCTTCGTCCATGCGGGGATCGATCCGCGCCGGCCGCTCGAGGCGCAGCGCCGCCAGGACTGCATCTGGATCCGCGCCCCCTTCATGAACCACGTCGGACGGCTCAGCCACCTCGTCCTGCACGGCCACACGCCGCAGAAGGCAGGTCTGCCGACGATCACGGAGAATCGCCTGTCGCTCGACACCGGCGCGGTGTTCACCGGCTGCCTCACCGGCGCCTGGGTCGATACACGCAGCGGCGCGATCACCTGCCTCCAGGCGGTGGACTGCCAGGATCTGGAGGAGGTGGAGCCGCGGCGGCTCGACCGCGGCTTCGGCACGGGGCTCGGCTGAGGGACCGGCGGCGGCCGCGCCTGCCGCTATTTCCCGCAGAGCGCCGGGCCGTCACGGCGCCGGGATCGGCCGACGCCGCGGCGGCGCCGCAGCTTCGCCTGCCCCAACGCTCTGCCCCCGGCCGCCGGCGCCGCAGCGTCCCGGCGTCACATCTTGCCGGCTTTTTCCTTCAGCGAGGCGAGCCCGGCGTCGTAGATCCCGCCGATCACCTCGGACGCCTTGTCGTCGCTGGCGCCCTTGGCGTCGAAATGCCCGGACCAGTCGACCGTCGCGCTGTCGCCGGATCCCGAGACGCTGATCGTCGATTCGTAGTTCTCGACCGGCAGCGGCCCCTCGAGGATCTTGTAGGTGTAGCTCATCTTGTCGTCGTCGCGGGAGACCTCCTCCTCGACGAGCGTCGCGCCGTCGGGCAGGGTCAGGGTCCGGACGTTCTTGCCGCCGTCCTGTTTGAGCTCGCACTTCTTCACGGCCGGGTGCCAGTTCTGGATGTCGCAGAACGTGCCGATCATCTTCCAGACGCTGTCCGGCGCGGCGGCGATCTCGGCCGATTTTGACACCTCGATGGCAAAGGCCGGCGATGCGGCGACGAGGCCGGCCGCGGCCAGGGCGAGCGTCTTCACGCGAAACGTCATGATGTCCTCCCATGCGCCGCCGGACGTCTCGCCCGCGGCGCCCTCCCAGGGTGCCCGTCGGCTAGCTAGGCGCGGCCGCCGCATCGGCAATCGGCGACGGCGGCCGGTGGCCGTTTTGCCGCAGCCGCGGCGCGACGGGCGTGACGAAGCAGCGCCGCACTCTTCTGTCCTGGACCCTTCGTTCTTAACGCACGCCAGACGCAAACGCACCCGGCGACCGCGCTTCGCGCGATCGCCGGGCGGTACCGTTCGGCGTGGTCGGCCGTCAGGCCGGCGCGGCCGGGCCGCGATCAGCCGCAGACGCGAACCTTCTTGTAATACTTGTAGTAGCCGTCATAGACCGCGATGGTCTTCCACCAGCAGTGCTTGCGCTTCTTGTAGTACTTCACCTTCGGCTTGTGGTAGTGGACCTTTGGCTTCGGCTTGTAATGGTGATACTGGTTATAGTCGTAGTCGTAATAGCCGACGGGCTGGACGTAACCGCCGACCTGTTCGGCCGCTTCGACGGAGGCGCCGAGGGTGACGGTCGATGCGAAGGCGATGGCAGAGGCGAGGAGGAGACTGCGCATTGCAACACCTTTCTTTCCGTTAGGTGACTTTCCTAGCACGAAGTTCGTAGCCCCCGTCAACTGAACGGAATCTGAACGACACACCATTCCGCTACGTCAAGTTGGAGGATGAGCGGCGCCGCGCTTCTTTCGTGTCGGCAGCGATTGTCCATCGTGACCGGCGCGGTCGCACGCGACCTCCGGACACGAAAAAGGCGGCACCAGCCCCGCTGATGCCGCCGTTCTCATTCCGGTCGAAGCCCGCTCCCCGCGGGCGGCCGAGGTCGCCTCAATGGCAGACTTTGGTCTTCTCGACGACCTTCTTGCCATGGTGATAGCGGACCACCTTCTTGGTGTAGCAGTCCTTGTGATGCTTCACCTTCTCCACGACCACCGGGCCCTTGTGGATCACGTGATGGCGAGGCGCCGGGGCATGCGTGTCGCCGATGACGACCTTCACGTCGGCGGCCTGGGCGGCCGCGCCGGCACCGAGGCTCGCGGCGAAGGCAAGAGCGGAAGCGATGATCAGTTTACGCATAACGACAATCCTTTCAGGTCGTTGGTCGTCGAATGAACGATGATCGAACCGTATCGTTCCCCAACTGAATGGGCGCTGAACGATCAGGATTGCAGACGTTCAGGGACGCGACGCACCGCCGGCTACCGGACGGGTCGAGCCCAATGGCGCGACGGGAAAGGTGAGGGAAAAGCCGCACTGCTTCAAAGGCGCGAAGGCGCCTAAGCCGGCTTCCGGGAACCGGGCTTGGATGGCGCCATCACCCGACGCAGGGCAAAAAAAATAGGCGGCCCGAGGCCGCCTGAAGTTTGGCTGGAGTATCAGGTCGAAAACCCGATATCGCCACAACGCATATCCGCCGAACATGGTTGCAGTTGGGCAACGCCCTCCGACAAAATTCTTTGCATCCGCATTCGGCCGTCACCATCTCGTGAAATAGCAGCGCGCGAAACGTGATCGCGGTGGCGCCTTCGGGCCTGCCGGGCCTGCTTCGCCGCAGTGCGCAACCATTGGCGCGGGCCGACGTTATCGGGCAGCATCCGGCGGCTGAGCGGCCGGCCGCCTCTCGCGCCGTCCCGCCTCGCCTTCGACGCATCAGAACGTCAGGAGTTTTGCATATGTTTCGGGACAGACCGAGCACTTACGAGCAGGTCACCAACGCCCTCGGCGCGCTGAGCGAGCGGATCGGAGAATTGGAAGGGCAGCTGGCCGAACGGATCGATCCGACCCCGACCGCGGCCGAGCGCGCGCGGCGGGCGCTGGGACGGGTCATTCCGGGGATGACGCCTGAGCCGACCGGCCTTTCGCGCTACCTGCCGCATCTCTCCGACTACTGGCCCGACGACGCCGGCCGGCGCGCCCGCCGTCAGGTGCGGGCGCTGCAGGATGCAGGCGGCGACCTCGCCCACGGCGCGGAAGACTACTTCGATTCCGCCCGCCGGCATCTCTCGAACTGGTCGGCGCCGGCCCTCGCCTCGCTGCGCGGCCATCTTCCCGCCCGCTACCGGCCCGAGCCTGAGGCGCGCAACCGCGAACTGACGGCCCTTCTCGTCCTCGGCGGCGCGGTCGTCGCCGTCGGCGCGGCCTACTACGTCACCAAGAAGGTCAACGAGCACAGCGAGGAGCCGGACTACGACGTCGTGCGCTCGGACGGTCCGGTCGACATCCGCGACTATGACGGGATGATCGTCGCCGAGACGGTGAAGAGCGGCTATCACGAAAAGGCCCGCCGCCTCGGCTTCACCACGCTCGCCGACTACATCTTCGCGAAAAACCGGCCGGGCAAGCGCATCAAGATGACGACGCCGGTGCTGCAGCAGCTCGCCGACGGCGAGGGCCGGTCCAAGGGCTGGGCGGTGCGCTTCGTCATGCCGAAGAAGTTCACGTTGGCGAGCCTGCCCGAGCCGGGCGGCAGCGACGTCGAGTTGAAGGAAGTCGCGCCGCGCCGCGTCGCGGCCATCCGGTTCAACGGCAACTTCACCGCAACGCTTGCCAGCAAGCATCTGATGACGCTCTATAATTACCTGGCGGACAACAATCTGAAGCAGAAGGGCGATCCGGAATACGCCTTCTACAATCCGCCCTGGACCCCGGGCTTCCTGAAGCGAAACGAGATCCTCATCGAAATCGAGCGCTGATCGTAACGCGCACGACGGCCGACCGGCCGCGACGCGCCAGACATCATAAACCGCAAAGGCCGGCGATCCGATCGCCGGCCTTTTTCATGTGGTTGTCGGTGTCGATCGAGATCTGGATGGTTCCGCCGATGCCGGCCGGTCGATCCGGGCCGGCTCAGGCCGGCTGCGGCCGATAGGGCATGAAGCGCTGCATGATCACCCGGTAGGGAATCAGGGCGAAGACCGAGATCAGCAGCTTCACGCTGAAATCGCCGATCGCCCACGAGATCCAGCGCGGCGTTTCGGCATGGAAAAGGCCGAGCAGCGGCGCGCTTTCGAGCGCGAAACCGTCGTTCGCGCCGAGGAAGACGAAGGCCGGCGCGAAGGCGATCGAGAAGAAGGTGATCGTGTCGAGCACCGAGCCGCTGAGCGAGGAGAGCGCCGGAGCCCGCCACCAGCGATCTTGGCGCAGCCGGTTGAACACCGCGACGTCGAGGAGCTGCGCGGCGAGGAAGGCGCTGCCGGAGGCGACGGCGATGCGGAACAGGCGCTCGGCGGTCGTCGCAAAGCCCAGGAGGCCGAGATCGAAGAGGAGCGGCGGCACCAGCAGCGAGCAGATCACCGCGGCGGTAAAACCCGCATAGACCACCCGCCTCGCGACCCGCGGGCCGTGACGCCGGTTGGTGAGATCGGTCACCAGGAAGGCGAAGGGATAGGTGAAGGCGCCGTAGGTCAGGACGTCGGCGAGCTGCAGCCCGCCGATCTCCGCGAACAGCGGATATTGCACGGCGACGTTGGAGGCGAGGACGATGACGGCCATCGCCGCCACCGGCAGCGCGTAGATGCGTGGGACGCTCATTTTTTTATCCTGGGTGATGGAACCAGCCAAGTTTTGGCGCGGCCGGCATGGCCACGCGGCGATCGTCATGCGCGGGACGAAACCCACGCGGACATCGGCATGACGGAGGCGCGGCGCCGGAGGCCACGTCCCGGCCGCGCCGGTGCCGGCCGGTCCGCCCTGCTCAGGCCGCGGCGGGAGCCTCGGCGACCTTCTTGGCGATCTGGCGCTTCAGGAGCCGCGCGCGCTGCGACAGTTCCTTTTCGTCGGCCTTGAGCAGGAAGGCGTCGAGGCCGCCGCGGTGCTCGACCGAGCGCAGCGCATGGGCCGAGACGCGCAGCCGGAACCGCTGGCCGAGCGCGTCGGAGATCAGCGTGACGTTGCACAGGTTCGGCAGGAAGCGCCGGCGCGTCTTGTTGTTGGCGTGCGAGACGTTGTTGCCCGTCTGGACCGCCTTGCCGGTCAGTTCGCAAGCGCGTGACATCGGTTCACCTTTCAGATTTCAGACTGCCGTCAAACCCTTCGGCCGCGCGCCGCCGTGAACAACCGGCGCGATCATCGCTTCGGGCATGATCGGGAAAATCCCGCGCTCTATAGTCGCGATCGAAAAATGCGTCAAGGTTTCGCCGCCGCCGCAGGCGCCCTGCGCGGGAAGCGCCGGGTGTGGCTTTGGTTCAACTCGCCAAGGCCTCGGTCCTGCCTGTAGGATCGGATGAACGATCCCGTTTCCGGGACGTTTCAGCCAGACGGCTTCGACCCCCAGAGATGCGGCACCCTCCCATGCGCTTCAGGCACCTTGCGATTCGTTTCGCCACCCTCGCCGCCCTCGCCGTGCCGGCCGCCCCCGCGGCGCGCGCCGCCGATGGGACGGTGACCACCGAATACGGCATGGCGCTGGTCGGCCTGATCATCGGCAAGGCGACCTTCGACACGGTGATTGACGGCGACCGCTTCAGCGTCGAAGGCCGCATGTCCTCCGCCGGCCTCGGCAAGCTGGTCTCCAGCACCGGCGGCACCAGCCGGGTCTCCGGCCGGATGACCGCCCGCGGTTTCTCCCCCGAGCGCTACGCCCTCGACTACACCTCCGACGGCAAGCACTGGACGAGCGACGTGCGCATGCGCTCCGGCCGCGTCACCTCGTCGAATGTCAGCCCCAAGCGGTCGCGGGACGAAAAGCCCTCCTACGTCCCCGTCGAGCGCGCGCAGCTGACCTCCGTGCTCGATCCGCTGAGCGGGCTGATGATCCGCACCGGCGACGCCTCCGGCGTCTGCCGCCGCACCCTGCCGCTCTATGACGGCTGGTCGCGGCTCGACCTGAAGCTCGCCCCGGCCGGCCGGCAGACGGTCTCCCTGGCCGGCTACAGCGGCGAGGCCGCCGTCTGCAACGTCCGCATCGATCCGGTCAGCGGCTACGACAGGAAGTCCAAGGGCCTGCAGTTCCTGAAAAGACAGACGATCGCGCTCTGGTTCGCGCCGGTTGCCCGGCCGGACGTCTGGGTGCCGGTCTATGCGCGGATCCCGACGACCATCGGCCCGCTGACGCTGCAGGCGACCTCGGTCTCGACGAAGTGACCGTCTCGCCGTTCGGCCGTCCGGGCGTCCCGGGGCAATCCCCAGGGCGTTGGCCCCTTCCCCTCCACGCGACTGCCCTGCCGGTCGCCGCTGCAGCATCCGCCGCATCCGCCCAAGCAGATCGCGGATGAAACCGTTCCCGCGCAGCACCGCCATGCCGGTTTCCTGCAGCGTCCGCGCGGCTTGACGCTCGGCGGACTCTTCCGTTACGTCCGAAAGGTGCCGGCGCAGGAAATTCCATTTGTCGCCGAGACGGTCTTGCTTGAAACGAACGGCAGCCCGCGATGAAATACGTCCTGGCGATCCTTGCTCTCTTGCTTGCGGCGGCGACCTTCTCCCCTGCCGCAGCGGAAGAGCGGATCGCTCTGGTCATCGGCAACGACCGCTACGAACACCTGCGGGTCGACAGCCAGCTCGAGCGGGCCGGACGGGACGCGGCGGCGATCGGCAACGCGCTCGAGACGATCGGCTTCAGGGTCCTGCGCGGCAGCAATCTCGACCGCCGCGACATGCTGGCGATGATCCGCCGGTTCCGCGCCACGGTGAAGCCCGGCGACGTCGCCCTGTTCTTCTTCGCCGGCCACGGCGTCGCCATCGACGGCACCAACTATCTCCTGCCGACCGACATCCGCCCCACCGGCAAGGAGGAGATCGCAGCCGCCGCCGTGCCGGAGACACGGATCGAGTCGGATCTCCTCGATGCCGGCGCGAAGACCGGCGTGCTGGTCCTCGACGCGTGCCGCAACAACCCCTTCGGCGCCGGCAAAGACCGATCGCTCGGGCGCTCGCGCGGCCTCGACGCCTCGCATGCGGTTCCCGGCATCTTCAAGCTGTTCTCGGCCGGCACCGGCCAGGCGGCCATCGAAAGTCTCGGCGAGGCCGACGCCGATCCGAACTCGCTGTTCACCCGCATCCTCGCCGCCGAGATCAAGAAGCCCGGCCAGAGCCTGATCGATCTCACCTATGCGGTGAAGCGCCAGGTGCTCGCCCTCTCCGGCAACCGCCAGAACCCGGCCTATTACGACGGCGGGTTTGCCGCCGACGTCTATCTCGCCGGGCGCGGCGAGCCCGAGGCACCCCAGGCGCTTTCCTGCTCGGGGGCGGGAACGCATTTCGCCGTCGCCCAGAAGCTCGGCACGCGCGCCGCGCTGGAGGCCCATCTCGGCTTCTACGGCCACTGCCCCTATGCGCCCTTCGCCAAGGCGCTGCTCGATTCGATGGAAAAGGAGGGAACGCCGCAGGCGGTGCTCGCCGATCCGCCTTCGGTCGAGGGCGCGGCGGAGCTCGCGAAGACCGAGGCGCTGGTGCGCGGCTGCGGCCTTGCGGCGGCGAGCCCGCGCGACGCCGGCCGGCCGGAGGACATGCCGGGCGTCGCCCTCGCCTCGATCGACGCGGCAAAGGCGATCCCGGCCTGCGAGGCGGCGGTCGCGGCGCGGCCGGAGGACCCGCGCCTCGCCTATCAGCTCGGCCGTGCGCTCAGCGCCTCGCCCGAGCGGCGTCGAGAAGCTGCCGCGGCCTTCGGCAAGGCCGCCGATCGCGGCTTTCCCCTCGCCCAGACGAGCCTCGGCCGCCTCTATGCCGGCGGCATCGGCGTGCCGCGGGACGTCGGCCGCGCCGTCGATCTTTACCGCAAAGCGGCGGTGCGCGACGACGCCGTCGCGCAGTTCGAGCTCGGCCAGATGTACGAGAAGGGCCTCGGCCTGCCGCGCAACCTGCCCGGCGCCCTCACCTGGTACGAGCGGGCGGCCGAGAACGGCAGCCGGGCGGCGCATGGCGCCGCGGCGCGCATCCTCACCGACAACGCCTCCGGGTTCGGGCGCACCGGCGACTATGCCCGGGCGGCCGATCACTGGCGGGAGGCCGCCAGGGGCGGCGACGCGGAGGCGGCGTTCAAGCTCGCCATCGCGCTGCGCGACGGCCAGATCGAGGCGAACTCCGAGCACGAGATGATGGACAGCTTCGACGCGGCCGCCCGCACCGGCAGGGCCGACGCCCTGATCGCGCTGGCGCGGATCCATCTCCAGCGGCGTCACAATCGCGACGCCCTCGACCTCGCCTACCGGGCCTACGACATCGCCTCGAAGGCGCCGATCGACAGCGAGAACGGCTGGCTGCCGCTGCAGTTCATCTCCGCCTCGCTGGTCGTGAAGATCGTCCGCCAGGCGCGTCTGCTGCCCCGCTCGCAGCGCGAGTTCGACGGCTTCCGCAACGATTTCTCCGACTTCGGATTCCGCCGCTTCACCGTTCCCGCCACCTGCGACGGCGAGACCCGGCCCTTCTCGATCTATGCCTGGGACTGGTCGCGCGACCACGACATGGTGGGCCCGCAGCTCGAATGGCTGGCCAAGGCGCGGGGCTGCAAGGTCCCGGCCGGGATCGCCGAGGATTTCGGCAAGGCGTTTGCGGACGCGCGCAAACGCAATGTCGGCTATGCCGACCTGATCCTGTCGACGCTGCACGACGTGAAGAAGGAAACGACCGGCGCCGCTGCCGACATGCCGTGAGCGTGCGGGCCGGCTCCCCCGGCATTCGCCTGCACCGGCATTCCCGCACCGGCCGGCCCGCTCGCAAAGCTCCCCCCGAGGCGTCTCGGCCCGGCTCGCGCCCTGCCCGGCTGCGTCGGCCTAATCTCAAAAATCCGCTTTGGATCAATGTTTTGCGAAAAGATTCTCGGAAATCACTTTCGCTTGTCCGCACCCGCCGGGCCAGCCAAGTGGCGCGCGCAACCCGCCCCTAGCCAAGCCCGCTGCCCGCTTGCTAGGCTCGCCTCCGGTCTCGTCATCGAAGGGGTTGCGACATGCGGCAGCGGATCGTTCGGCACCTGGCGAAGGGCGCTCTCGCCACTCTCGCCTTCGGCATCGTCGCCTGCGGCGCGGCCACATCGGCTGCGCAGGCCGAAGACGGCGGGCCGGAGGGCCTCTGGTCGGTCTATGACGATGCGCTGAAGGGCGCGAAATACGTCGACCTCACCCACACGATCACGCCGAAGATCCCGGTCTGGGCCGGCTTCGCCGATCCGACCTTTGCGCCCGCCAAGGCCGGCAAGGATCTCGAGGGCTATGCGAAGAAGGGCGACACCTACAGCTACGAGAAGCACGGCTTCGAGGCGACGGACTATCACCTGCCGACCGACCAGCTCGGCACGCAGCTCGATCCCCCCGCCCACTGGGCGCCGGAATATCCGGCGATCGACGAGCTCCCCGCGACCTACACGCTGCGGCCGCTCGTCGTCATCTCGATCGTCGACCAGCTGAAGGACGATCCGAACTACGCGCTGACGGTCTCCGACGTCGAGGCCTGGGAAAAGCAGCACGGCCGCGTGCCGGAGGGCTCGGTCGTCTTCGTGCGCTCCGACTGGTCGAAGACGTGGCCGGACCCGGCGCTCGCCACCCTGACGAAATTCCCGCAGGTCGGCCTCGACGCGCTGAAGTTTCTGCACGAACAGCGCCACATCCTGTTCCACGGCCACGAACCGCTCGACACCGATTCGACGCCCAATCTCGAGGGCGAGGACTGGCTGATGCATCACGGCTACGCCCAGGCCGAGGGCGTCGCCCATCTCGACGAGGTGCCGGCGACCGGCTGCCTCGTCTCGATCGGCTATCCGAAATTCGGCGGCGGGCTCGGCGGCTACGCCCGCTACGTCGCGATCTGCCCGCCCGACTGGCAGTACGGCGTGACCGTCGGGCCGAACGACGCGCCGCTGCCGAAGTCCGACAAGAAGCTGCACTACGACGCGGCCGCGGGAATGCGGGTGCGCTGAACCGCGCCCCGCCCCCGCCTGCGCAACCCCCGTCCCTCCGCCCGCGCCTTCCCTCCGTCCGAGCCGGGCAGGCCGCGCGGCGCGCCACGGAACGGCGGCGCGCGAAGCCGCGTTGCCACGAGAGCGCGAAAAGGACAGGGAGCAGGCATGGCCAAGGATCGCAAGAAGCAGACGGACGAGACGAAGACCAGGACCACGGAGGTCAAGCCGTCCCGCAAGGCAGACGGCAGCGTCGAGTCGTTCCGCGAACTCTCCCGGCGCGTCGCCACGGGCGAACAGCTCGTGCCGCCGGTCTTCCTCAAGGGCCAGGCGCGGCGCGAGCATGTGCGCTCGACGCTGCGGGAGGATCACGCCCAGCGGATCGAGCAGCGCAATCCGGCCGCCGCGGCAAAGTTCGACAAGCTCGCCGATGACTTCTTCAAGTTCTTCCGCGGCACCGCACTCCTGTTCTATCGCGACATGGTCGGCCAGGACGCCCACATGCCCTCGGTGATGGCGCTCGGCGACGTCCATCCGGAGAATTTCGGCGTGATGCCGGACGAGAACGGCGCGCCGATCTTCGGCGTCAACGACTTCGACGAGACGATCTACGCCCCCTTCACATGGGACCTGAAGCGCGGTGCCACCGGCTTCTGGATCGCCGCCCGCGAGGAAGGCGGCCTCAACCGCAAGAAGCGGCGCAAGATCGTCAAGAAGTTCGTCAAGGGCTATCTCGAGGCGATGCAGTCCTATGCCGAGCACGCGACGGAAAAGAACGACGGCTACCGCATGGACAATTCCCCTGCGGTCATCCAGCGGCTCTTCGAGGAGGCCTGGGAAGAGCGCCACACCTGGCTCTGGGACGATTACCTCAAGCCCTCGGGCCGCGGCTTCCGCGCCTCCGACGAGCTGCAGCCGATGTCGAGCGAGATCGGCAAGTTCCAGAAGGCGATCGACGATCTGGCGAAGGCCAACGGCATCGACGCGCCCGACCGGGCCGGCGAGCTCAAGGTCAAGGACGTCTGCATGCGCCACGGCCAGGGCACGGCGTCGCTCGGCCTGCCGCGCTACTACGTGCTGATCGAGGGGCCGTCGAAGGACGCCACCGACGACCTGATCATCGAATTCAAGCGGGCGCGCCAGTCGGCGGTCGAGGGCCTCGCCCCGCCGTCGGAGTTCCACGCCGGCGCGAAGGCCGATCGGATCGCCCACGGCCAGTCGGTGCAGCTCGCCCATGGCGACATCTTCTACGGCGCCGTCGAGATCGACGGCGAGAGCTTCATGAGCCGCGAGCGCGCGCCGTTCCGCGACGACATCGACCTCGACGAGCTGAGCTTCGGCACCTGGAAGGAATATGCCGAGGTCTGCGGCGCCGCCCTGGCGCAGGCCCATGCGCTGTCCGACGATCTCGGCCAGATCGACTACGACGTCGAGCCCTCGATCATCGCGGCGGCGACCCCGCGCGCCCTCTTCGTCGCCGACATCGTCCGCTATGCCGAGGAAGCCGCCGACCGGCTCGAGGCCGATCACGCCTTCTTCCGGGAGGACCACGCCCTCGGCGCCTTCGACCGGATCGACATGGTCTATCGCTGATCGCAGCTTCGGTGCCTTGGTCGCGGCGGCCGGGCGGCCGGCGCGCCCAGCACGGGGTCGCTCCGACCGACGCGGCGCCGTCGCAATTCGCGTCACTTGCCGAGCGTCGCGTCCGAGGTGCTCTTCTCGATCACCGGCTTCTCGCCCGGCTGATGCGACATCGTCATCGTCCGGCTCGACAGGTCGTCACCCTTGATCTTCGTCTTGGTCCGCGACTTCGAGAAGGTGCCGCCGTCCTGCGCGCTTGCCCGCGACTTCGCGTCGAGCTTGTCCTTGTGGGCCTTCACCTGCGTTCGGCTGTCGGTTTTGCCGTCCACGGCCGCCGCCGAACCGCCCGAGCCGATGGAGGCGGCATAGTCGCCGTCGGCGCCGGTGGAGGCGCCGCCCGTGCCGAGCGTGGTCGCAGCGGTGCCGCCGGCGGCGGCGCTGCCGCCCGAGCCGATCACAGCCGCATCCTCCGCCAGTGCCGACAGGGAGACTGCCGAGGTCATGATCCCGGCGAAGAAGAATGTCGCGATCCGCATCGGTCTACTCCGTCTCGTCGATGACGACGCACTTGCCGTCGGATTGGGTGACCACCGTCCGGCCGGAACCGTCGCTGGACGAGGCCATCGCCGTCGCACCGGTTCCGGGGCTCGTCTGCGTCACGGTCGCGCCGCCCGCCGAGTTCGATGTGGTGACCTGGCCGTTGCCGGCGGTCACGCTGGTCGACATCGACTGACCGCCGCTGCCGCCGCCGATCTCGGTCGAGCCGCTCACGCTGCCCCCGCCAGCCCGGATCTTCGAGGCGAGGCCCGGATTATGGTCGAGGTCGCTGCGCTTGATCGTCACGCAGTCGTCGGTGCTGGACGCCGCCATCGCATTGCCGGTGAAGGTCGAGGCCGCGGCCGTCGCCACGGCGAGAAGGATCGAGACACGCATTGCCGCCTCCCATTCGGTTCGTGGTGGCCGGCCCCTTGCGGAGCCGGCCGTGGATCGTGCGAGTTAAGTCAGCACTTGCCCTTTTTCGCCTGGCCCGGCGCGCAGTCCTTGTTGGAGGTGTCGTCCTGCGCCGCGCCGGCCGCGCTGCCGCCGGTGCCCATCGAGGAGGACGACATGCCGGCACCGGCCGAGGTGCCGCCCGTGCCCATGGTCGATGCCGAGCCTGAGCCGCTGGCCGAGCCCGCGGCGCTGCCGCCCGTGCCCATCGACGAGGACGACGCGCCGTCGCCTGCCGAAGTGCCGCCGGTGCCCAGCGTCGAGGCCGAACCGGAGCCCGAACCGTCACCCGAACCGGACGCGCTGCCACCCGTGCCGACTGAAGAGGACGACGTCCCGTCGCCCGCCGAAGTGCCGCCGGTGCCCAGCGTCGAAGCCGAACCGGAGCCCGAACCGTCACCCGAACCGGACGCGCTGCCACCCGTGCCGACCGATGAAGACGACATGCCGTCACCCGCCGAGGTGCCGCCCGTTCCCAGCGTCGAGGCCGAGCCGGAACCCGAGCCGTCGCCGCTCGACGAGGTCGAACCACCCGTGCCGACGGTCGAGGACGAAGTGCCGTCCTGGATGATCGTGCCGCCCGTGCCGGTGGTCGAGGAGGACGACTGCGCATAGCCGAGACCGACGCTGCCGGCGAGAAGAATCGTGGCAAGAGCTGTGGTCTGGAGGTATTTCATTGACTTTCTCCCGTAAGTTACATCCGCCTCGTCTTGCGAGAGCGAACTGGTGAGGAGAAGGACGGCGAAGATTATTTCGTTCCTTGCCAGAATGTCGCATTATCAGATAGATAAACGAGTCGTTCATCAACCGTTCATCTTCGAGGCAAGGGGATCCAATGCATAGGCGGAATATGAGGCTCACAGAGCGTTTTAGCGGTCGCTGAGCCGGATGTCGGCCCCGGCCGCCATGCTTTGACCACGATATGAACACGATCGGAAAGTCGCGTCGCGGCCACCGATCTTCTCGGGCGATCGGCTTTCCGACACCCGGCGCCGGCTGAAGAGAGGTCCGCGCGTCACTTCCCCGACAGACCGTTCGGAGGCGCATCTCGCGAAAACGGGGCTCCGGCGCAGGCATCTGTTCTCCTGATGCGACCGACGCCCTCGGTCGTCCGCCGCCACCTTCCATCGCCGCCGCGTGGTCTCTATATGTTCCGCCATGGCTTCCCGACCCCGCAATGCCCCGCGCCGCTCCGCCCCCGCCGATCGTGACGGCGTCGGCGACGAGCCGGTCTTCGACCCCTCCGCCCCGGCCCGCCGCGGCCCGCTCGGCGACTTTTCCGACGCCTCCGCCCGCGCCGACGGACCGCGCGCCGGCGGCTTCGGCGAGGCGCCGCAGGCCGGCTTCGAGGCCGGCGCGTCTCTCGCCGGGCCGATCTCCGGCTGGGCCGACGAGATCGCCCGCAGCGCCGAGACGAAAGCCGAGCGCGCCGCCGATGCGGATCAGGCCCCCGGGAAGGCCGCCGGCAAGACGGCGAAGACCGCCGAAGACGCAGGCGCCGATCCGAGCGAAGCGAGGCAAGGCCGACCGGCCGTCGGGCGGTCAGCCCGCCCAAGTGGAGCGAAGGCGCGCAGCGCCGACAGCGTGAACGCGAACAAAAAGCCGATGAAATCGGCCCGCGGCACCTCGATGGGCGGCACCACCGACCCGCAGAAGCGCGCCGCCGCCGGCCTCAATCCGGTGGCCGGCATGGACGTCTCGCTGGAAGACGCCAAAAGCCTGCCCGAGGGCGGCGTCACCGCCACGGTCGAGGCGCTGACCAAGCTGATCTCCGAGGGCAACCCGCTGATCAAGAACGGCGAGGTCTGGCTGCCGCACCGCCCGGCCCGGCCGGAAAAGTCCGAGGGCGGGGTGAAATTCCGCATCGCCTCGGACTATACGCCCATGGGCGACCAGCCGACGGCGATCGCCGACCTCGTCTCCGGCATCGCCGATCACGACAAGACCCAGGTGCTGCTCGGCGTCACCGGCTCCGGCAAGACCTTCACCGTCGCCAACGTCATCGAGCGCACCCAGCGCCCGGCGCTGATCCTCGCCCCGAACAAGACGCTGGCGGCCCAGCTCTACGGCGAGTTCAAGTCGTTCTTCCCGGACAACGCCGTCGAATACTTCGTCTCCTATTACGACTACTACCAGCCCGAGGCCTACGTGCCGCGCTCGGACACCTATATCGAGAAGGAATCCTCGATCAACGAACAGATCGACCGGATGCGCCACGCCGCCACCCGGGCCCTCCTCGAACGCGACGACGCGATCATCGTCGCCTCGGTCTCCTGCATCTACGGTATCGGCTCGGTCGAGACCTATACGGCGATGACCTTCCAGATGAGCGTCGGCGACCGGCTCGACCAGCGCCAGCTCCTCGCCGACCTCGTCGCCCAGCAGTACAAGCGCCGCGACATGGATTTCTCCCGCGGCTCCTTCCGGGTGCGCGGCGACACGATCGAGCTCTTCCCCGCCCACCTCGAAGACCGGGCCTGGCGCATCTCGCTGTTCGGCGACGAGATCGAGGCGATCCACGAATTCGACCCGCTCACCGGCCAGAAGACAGACGAGCTGAAGTCGGTGAAGATCTACGCCAATTCCCACTACGTCACCCCCCGCCCGACCCTCAACCAGGCGGTCAAGTCGATCCGGCAGGAGCTGAAGCACCGCCTCGCCGAGCTGGAAAAGGCCGGGCGTCTGCTGGAGGCGCAGCGGCTCGAACAGCGCACGAGATTCGACATCGAGATGATCGAGGCGACCGGATCGTGTGCGGGGATCGAGAACTATTCGCGCTATCTCACCGGCCGGGCTCCCGGCCATCCGCCGCCGACGCTCTTCGAATACCTCCCCGACAACGCCCTCGTCTTCATCGACGAGAGCCACGTCACCGTGCCGCAGATCGGCGCGATGTATCGCGGCGACTTTCGCCGCAAGGCGACGCTCGCCGAATACGGCTTCCGCCTGCCCTCCTGCATGGACAACCGCCCCCTCCGCTTCGAGGAGTGGGACGCCATGCGGCCGCAGACCGTCGCGGTCTCGGCGACCCCCGGCGCCTGGGAACTCGAGGAATCCGGCGGCGTCTTCGCCGAACAGGTGATCCGCCCGACCGGCCTCACCGACCCGCCGGTCGAGGTCCGCCCCGCCCGCTCCCAGGTCGACGATCTCCTCGGCGAGATCCGCGAGACCGTCGACAAGGGCTACCGCGTCCTCTGCACCGTTCTCACCAAGCGCATGGCCGAGGATCTCACCGAATATCTGCACGAGCAGGGCGTCCGCGTCCGCTACATGCACTCCGACATCGACACCCTCGAACGCATCGAGATCATCCGCGATCTCCGCCTCGGCGCCTTCGACGTCCTCGTCGGCATCAACCTCCTGCGCGAAGGCCTCGACATCCCCGAATGCGGCCTCGTCGCCATTCTCGACGCCGACAAGGAAGGCTTCCTGCGCTCGGAGACCTCCCTCGTCCAGACCATCGGCCGCGCCGCGCGCAACGTCGACGGCAAGGTGATCCTCTATGCCGACCAGGTCACCGGCTCGATGGAGCGGGCGATGGCCGAGACCACCCGCCGCCGCGAGAAGCAGGAGGCCTACAACGCCGAGCACGGCATCACCCCGGCGAGCGTCAAGGCCAAGATCGCCGACATCCTCGACTCCTATTACGAAAAGGACCACGTCCGCGTCGACGTCGGCCCCACCGCGAAGGAAGGCGAGCTCGTCGGCAACAATCTGCGCGCCCATATCGAGCATCTGGAAAAGCAGATGCGCGAATCCGCCGCCGACCTCGACTTCGAACGCGCCGCGCGCCTCCGCGACGAGATCAAGAAGTTGAACGCGAAAGAGCTGGAATTCGGCGGCAACGTCCGGCTCGACGCCGTCGCGGACGCTGGCAATGGCGCCCGCGCCTCAAAACTGAGCCCTCATCCTGAGGCGACCGGAACGGCCGTCGAAGGGCGCGGGCGCGGCACGGGCGCCGGCACCTCCACCTCCCCCTTGAGGGGAGGTCGCGCCGCAGGGGCGGGTGGGGGTCCCTCGCGCAGCGAGGACTCTGGCGATCCCCTCGCCGACGCCGTCGCCATGGAGGAATCCGTCATGGGCCCCTCCACCGGCCGCACCAAACACGGCAGGAAGGCCAAGCGCGACCGCGCCCCGATCGGCGACGAACGCTTCGGCCCGCGCGGCGAAGTCCTCAAGGCTCCCGGCTCCGGCACCGTTGCCGCCCCCGCCTCGCTGTTCAGGAAGCCGTCGCTCGATGACATGGGCCCCGGCACAGACATGGCGGTCCCGGCGGGCCGCCAGTCACCGTCCCCCGACGATCGTCATTCTCGGGCCCCGTCCCGAGAATCCAGGGACGACGGGCGCGGCGGCACCTCCCCTCATCCTGAGGTGCCCGGAACGGGCCTCGAAGGACGAGGGGAAGGCTCCCGCTCCTACTTCCGCAAGAACACCCTCGACGAAATGACCGTCGGCCGCACCGAAAAGCCCACCGGCAAGACCCCGCCGAAAAAGCCGGAGCCCTCGAAGCAGCCGATCTCCCCCCGTGTGGGGGAGATGTCCGGCAGGACAGAGGGGGGTGCGCCGCGCTCGACGCCCGACGATAGCCCCGCCCCCATCCGCCGCGAACGCATCGGCCGCGGCTCCTACGAGGACCCCGCCGACCAGAAGCGCAAACGCCGGCCGAGCAAGACCGGCCGGCCGGGGCGGTGAGGCCGCAAGCACCGCCGCCCTCTCTCCCCCTTGTGGGAGAGAAAGCCTTTTCGCGGTCTTGGGCCTCGGCTTGCCGACGTCCAAGTCGCAGAAAAGGCAAGAGAGGGGTTTCCCCGTCAACATCGCCGCAATCGCTGACAAGGTGCGCGAGAACCATCAGCGTTCCCCTCAGCAGCCACCACGGACCCGGTGAAACCCCTCTCTTGCGATTTCTATCACCTGGCTTCGCCAGGACGATGAAATCGCTTTCTCTCCCACAAGGGGGAGAGAGCACCCACGCCCGACGCTCCGCGCAGCCCCTTTCAGGTCAGGCGCTCCCACCCCTCCACTTCGTCATCCTCGGCCCGCAGGGTCGGGGATCCATGCCGGAGCCGCGCCACCGCCGCTCCGCATCAGAACGGCCTCCTCCGCCACGCACCGCCCTCCCCGAACCCGATCACCGACGGCCATGCGGAGGCATGGATCCCCGACCCTACCGGGCCGAGGATGACGAAGCGTCGGTGACGGCGCCTCGCCCTGTCGCGCCCCGCAACCGCGGAAGCCTTGCACCGGCTCGCGAGCCCCGCGGCCTCGGCGGCGCAGCCCTCGCCGCCGCCTTGACGCCACCCCCGCCACCCTGCACCATCCCCTCATGGCGGGACACGTCTACATCATGGCGTCGCAGCGGAACGGCACGCTCTACATCGGCGTGACGTCCGACCTCGCCCGCCGCGTCTTCGAACACAAGTCGGAAGCGACCAAGGGCTTCACCAGCCGCTACGGCTGCAAGCGCCTCGTCTGGTACGAAGAGCACTTCGACATCCGCGACGCCATCGCCCGCGAAAAGTCCCTGAAGAAGTGGTCCCCCGCGCGAAAGATCGCCCTCATCGAGACGATGAACCCCGACTGGCAGGAACTTTACCGGGGCCTGTGGTGGTGACGGCGGATCGGCCCAATGGCGAGCACAAATGTGCCGGCGGCCTTCAAGCGCCGCATCAGAACGTCGCCACTCACCCCTCCACTTCGTCATCCTCGGCCCGCAGGGTCGGGGATCCATGCCGAAACCAGCCCACCGCTGCTCCGCATCAGAACGGCGGCCGCCACCCACCACTTCGTCATCCTCGGCCCGCAGGGTCGGGGATCCATGCCGGAACCTTCCCACCGCTGCTCCCATCAGAACGACGCCGCCCACGCCCACCGCCTCGCCACGCTAACCCCCGCAGGGTCGGGGATCCACCCCGGAACCGTGGCACAGCCGCCTCGCGTCAGAACGGCGCCACCCCACGCACCACCATTCCCGAACCCGATCACTAGCGTCGATGCTGCTCCGGCATGGATCCCCGGCCCTATCGGGCCGAGGATGACGAAGCGTTGAGGGTACCGCTCGTTCTGGCCCGCCACTCCCAGCCCGCAAACGCATGGGCCGCGGCTCCTACGAAGACATCGCCAACTAGAAGCGCTAGCGGACGCCGAGCAACCCCGGTCGGCCGGGGCGGTAGAGGGCATTGTCTCCGCCTCGTCCTGGCGGACCTTTTATTTGTGTAAGGAGTCTTTTTGGCAGGGCAGAGTGACGTATCTTCTGCCATAATCGAAGGATTGGAGGCAGGCGACGCGCGCATGGTCACCCGAGATGTTATCCTAATACGGTTTCTGACCGGCAGTTTTTTACGTAGAATTCTATATTATATACTGTGGCAATTCTATTCGCAATTCCGCGAAGTCACTGAAAATTGCCTTTTGAGAGAAAAGGATTCACTATATGACTACAAATAATGACATGGCATCTTTTTTCACTGGAGTCGATTTTAAATTTATTGTTTCTGCCATCATCTCATGGCCGATGGCCCTGTTTGCGGTTTGTATCACCCTGCTTTTTTTGACAAAATATGTAGTTAAACACCTGATATCTACACCAGGTCTTATATTACAAATACCCGGAGGTATTAAAATACAAGTTCCAACACCATCGGTTGATGTCTCACCTGCTGGGGTCATCATCGAGTCGAAGGAATCAACGAAAAGCAGTGTTCCTGCCGTGCCCGATGGCGAAAAATCGCTACAGAGCATTGACGAATTGGTTGATCATATGAAGTTTTTCGCTCTCGTCGACGATCGCAATATTGACGGTGTTCGAGAATTTCTTGATGACCTGCAGACTCGTGGGTTCGAAGAATTTATGGGTGATACCATAACGTTGGCTCGAACTTTCTGGCTCAACATTGTCGGCGATGAGACCTCCTTGCAAGAAACCCTTAATTTGGATTCTTCTATCGAGAAAAATCGGACCGTTTTAAGAATCGCGGCCAGAGAATTGGACCGTCGGGGCGACAGATATAATTCGGAGCGAGTGCTTGAGAGGTTGAAAGGGTTTCCTGAAGAACATGAGGTGCGCGCACTGCTGATTCGTACGCAGGATGGGGTCGACGCGGCCATAGAGTACGTCGATAGCCACATTGAGGACGACAAGGGCTCTGCAGAATTATTAAGGATGGCTGTCGATTTTTGTGGAGATAAATACTCTAGAAAGAAAGCTTCTTATCTTTATAAAATAGTAAAATTAATACCGAAGGATGAGACTGCGCGTTTTGAGCTAGCGTTTTTAATCAATGAAACTCTTGAAAGTGCTTTTCAATACAAACGCATCTTAAGCGACAATCCAAAAAACTCAATGGCCCGGAATAATCTTTCGACGATATACGACTCCATAAATCTCCCGATCTACGCTGTAAATATGCTGCAAAAGGCTGCAGAAACAGGAGATGACTACCCGCGAGGAAATTTGGCAATTCGCTTGGCCGATCGTGGTTTTGTTGACCTCGCAGAAAAGCAAATTGTACCTGAAACTGGATTGCACAAATTAGAGCGAAGAACATCGGAGGCCATATCATACATTGCTACTATACGAAAGGATCAATCAGAAAAATTCGATCGATTTCACGACTCCACTACAAATTTTGCGACCCTATGCACTTGGGCTTTCAAAACAAATGGTGGAGTGAAAGCTTCCTACGCCCTCCCTTCCGGAACTTTTAAAAAGGGAGAAATGAAAATAACATTTGGATCAGAAAAGATTTCATTCTCTCAGGGCGATTCAATATTCACATCAAACACCCCAGATATTTGCTACCTTCCTTGGTGTCTTTTCAATTTTACAGAAGACGGTGGAAATAAGACATACCGGAGCCCTCTTTTGATTGGCCCTAGCGAAAGAAAGATATATATATTTTTTGGTTGCGACCAAGTGCGAATTTTCTACATGGATGATGTAAACTCAAGAGGAATTTCGGAGGCTTTTTTAAGTGAGGGCGAAGGCATCCATAAAATCTCACCTCCGTCACCGCCGGTCGAGGACTAGCCGGCCCGCCGAGGTCATGGCCCCGAGTAGACTACTCTGTTGCTCCACGGGAACGAGGGGCACCCCGCCTCACTCCACCCCCCGCCAATATCTCTCCCCCCCATCTCCCCACAACCCCTTGATTTCCCTCACCCTCCCGAAAAAACTTATCCCCACCCCTCCTCGCGCCCCCATACTTCCCCCATCGCCGGTCCACCCGACACCAGTCGACGGGAACCGGGCACGGGCGCTCACCGGGAGCGTTCGCGGGCCGGCGATGCGGTCTCCGCGCCGTTCGCCCTTCCGGAGGGCGGGCGTCCCGGACGGCCTCCCGGCGCCGCTGGCCCCTCGCGCACTACGGCGCGGGTGCGGATCGGTCCGCTTGAGGTCGCCGCGCTGAAAAGACGCGGCGGGTGAAGCGCCAGCCGCCACCGGAACCCGTCGATCAGGCGGGCGACGGTCCATGGGAGGTCGCATCAGAGCCGCGCGGTGCGCCGGAGGCGAGCCGGATTGTTGATTGAACGGAGGGCTTGCCTCCGGTGCACCGCCGCCCGAGCCTTTCGCGAGGGCGGCGATCAGGGGCCCACCAGCGACGAGCGCCGCGAGGAGCTTAAGGGTGGGACAGAGAATCGATCGACCCGGCTGCCAAATGCGGCGCGGGAACGCCGACACGTGGCCCGACGCCGGCAGGACAGGCGCGGCACCCCCGCGTCGTCATTCTCGGGCCCCGTCCCGAGAATCCAGGGGCGGCTTCGGCAAACGGTCGGAGTACAAGCCGCCGGCCGGCCGGGGAACGCCCGGAGGACGCAGCCAGATCGAAAATGTGAGGAGCCCATGCGCGACGAACCGCAGATCGACCCGCCGGTGACCGCCGGGGAGCGGGCCGAAAGCATCGCCATCGCCCGGCGGCACATTTCGGCCTGCCGCGCCGCGCTGATCGCCGCCGGCCTCGGCAAGGCGCCGCCGCGGCGACGCCGCCGCAAAGCGGAGCGGGACGCGCCGGCGGGGGACGCCGAGCCGACGCCGCAAGACGGCGAACGGGCGCTGGCGGCGATCGCGCAGGGGCTGACCCATCACTGCCGGCGCGGCGACTGCCGCCGCGCCTTCGCCTGCCGCTTCGGGGGGCGGGGCAAGGATGCCGCCGGTGCCGCGCCGCCCTGCCTCATGAGGCTGCCGCAACAGGCGGTGCTGGCGCTCCGCCTCGGCGTCATGCGCATACGCGCGCCGGAGGCGTTCCGCGAGCCGCGCCTTCAAGCGCTCGAGGCGGCGGCGGTCCGCGCGCGCCGGACGGCCACCGTCGCGGCAGAGCCGTCGGGCGCCGGCCGCGAACCCGGGCGCCCGGGGGGCACGCGCGCGTGACGCCGGGGCGACGCCGCAATGACGCGGGATCCGGCCCGGCTTGCGGTCTGCGCGAGACGTCTTCAACGGGCGGACGCGTCAGCTTCTTCGCCGGTTGGTATCAAGCGCCGTGCAGCAGCAGCGTGCGGTGCACCAGCTGGTCGGTGAAGGAGCGGTTCTCGGCGCGCTTGCGGGTGAGCGCCAGGATGAAGCCGGCGGACATGGCGATGGCGAGCATCGACGAGCCGCCATAGGAGATGAAGGGCAGCGTCATGCCCTTGGCGGGCATCAGCTGCAGGTTCACCGCCATGTTGATGATCGACTGCAGGCCGAAGATGAAGACCAGGCCGCAGATCGACAGCCGCACGAAGGGATCGCGCTGCTTCAGGGCGGTCGAGAGGCCGCGCAGGACGACGAAGGCGAAGAGCGAGGCGAGCGCCATGCAGGCGACGATGCCGAACTCCTCGGCGAGCACCGAGAAGGCGAAGTCGGTGTGGCTGTCCGGCAGAAGCCGCTTCACCGTCCCCTCGCCCGGGCCCTGGCCGAGCCAGCCGCCGTTGAGGATCGCCTCGCGCGCCCGGTCGGTCTGGAAGGTGTCGCCCTCGCCGGTCCAGAAGCGGTTCACGCGGCTCGCCACGTGGTCGAACATGACGTAGGCGCTGACCGCGCCGACGGCGCCGAAGCCGCCGAGAATGACGATCCACAGCCAGGAGAGCCCGGCCATGAAGACGAGGCCGCCCCAGGCGCCGGCGACCAGCATGGTCTGGCCGAGATCCGGCTGGGCGACGAGCAGCGCCGTGACGATGAGGAGCAGGATCAGCGCGTAGAGATTGCCCGGAACGTCCGCCCGTTTGACCTTTTCGGCGAGGAGCCAGGCGCAGATGACGACGAAGCAGGGCTTCATGAATTCCGAGGGCTGGATGTTGAGCGGGCCGAAGTCGATCCAGCGGCGGGCGCCCTTGATCTCGGTGCCGAAGAACAGCGCGGCGATCATCAGGAGGATCGAGACGACCAAAACGACGAAGGCCGCCCGGCGCACGGCCCGGGGCGAGAGCATCGAGGTCGCGATCATCACGACGACGGAGGGCGCGAGGAACAGCGCGTGGCGCTTGACGAAGTGGAACGGCTCGAGGCCGATGCGCTCGGCGACCGGCGGGCTGGCGGCGAAGGACAGCATGAAGCCGGCGACGAGCAGGATCAGGAAAGCGGCGAACAGCCACTTGTCGACGCTGCGCCACCAGTCGGCGACCAGCGTCCTGGTCGACTGCCCCGTCAATGCCATCGTCATCGCGAATCCCCGCGGGTTCCCTCGACGTCCGGCAGGGCGGCCACCGCCGCGCGGAAGGCATCGCCCCGGACCTCGAAATTCCGAAACTGGTCGAAGCTCGCGCAGGCCGGAGACAGGAGGACCACGGCATCCTCTCCGGCCGCCTTCGCGTCGGCCGCCGCACGTTCGACGGCGACGGCGAGTGTGCCAGAGATTTCGTAAGGAATTCGTTCACCAAGAGTCGCGGCGAAGGCGGGCGCCGCCTCGCCGATCAGATAGGCCTTGGCGATCCGCGGAAAGAACGGCTTCAGGGAGGCGATGCCGCCCTCCTTGGGCAGGCCTCCGGCGATCCAGTAGATCCGCTGGAAGGCGGCGAGCGCCGGCGCCGCGGCATCGGCGTTGGTCGCCTTGGAATCGTTGACGAAGAGCACCGGCCCGATGCGCCCGACCTCTTCCATGCGGTGGGCAAGGCCCGGAAAGCTCCTAAGCCCCTCGGCGATGGCCGGGTCGGCGATGCCGAGAAGCGTCAGGGCCGCGACCGCCGCCGCAGCGTTCTGGGCGTTGTGGCGGCCGCGCAGCGAGCCGATGCCGGCGAGCCGGAAGCGCGCCTCGCCCTGGCCCGGCATGCGGCGGACGAGTTCCGCCCCGTCGAAGCCGACGCCGCTCCGCAGATCGCTCTGGGAGATGCGGGTGACGGCCTTGCCGTCCGATTCCAGCCCGTCGGCGATCAGCCGGCAGGGCTCGGTGTCGACGCCGATCACCGCCTTGCCGGAGCCGGCGACGAGCCGCGCCTTGATCGCGGCGTAGTTGCCCATGGTGCCGTGGCGGTCGAGATGGTCGGGCGAGAGGTTGAGGAGGATGCCGACCGTCGGCTCGATCGTCGGGGCGAGGTCGATCTGGTAGGACGAGCACTCGACGACGTAGTGGCGGCCGGGCGACGGCGGATCGAGCGTCAGCACCGCGACGCCGATATTGCCGCCGAGCTGGGTGTCCTTCTCGGCTACCTTCAGGCAGTGGGCGATCAGCGCCGTCGTCGTCGACTTGCCGTTGGTGCCGGTGATGGCGACGAAGGGCGCGTTTGGCGCCAGCGCCCGCCGCTCGCGCGAGAACAGCTCGATGTCGCCGATCACCGGGACCTGGTGGAGCCGCGCCAGATCGACGCTCCAATGCGGCCGCGGATGGGTGAGCGGCACGCCGGGCGACAGGACGAGGGCGGCGAGCCGCGTCCAGTCGGCGGTGCGAAGGTCCGCCGTCGCGATTCCGGCCGCCGCCGCCTTCTCGACGCTCGACGGATTGTCGTCATGAGCGAGGACGTCGGCGCCGCCGGCCGCCAGCGCCAGGGCGGTTGCGAGGCCGGAGCCACCGAGACCGAACAGGGCGACCTTCTGACCGGCGAAACAGCTGACGGGGATCATCGCGTCGCGTTCATCTCAATTTCAGGGTCGACAGGCCGACGAAGGCCAGCATGAAGGCAATGATCCAGAAGCGTACCACCACCTGGCTCTCCGTCCAGCCGAGTTTTTCGAAATGGTGGTGGATCGGCGCCATCAGGAACACCCGCTTGCCGGTCAGCTTGAACGAGGCGACCTGGATGATCACCGACATCGCCTCGATGACGAAGAGACCGCCGATGATCGCCAGCACGATCTCGTGCTTGGTCGCCACGGCGATCGCCCCGGTCATGCCGCCGAGGGCGAGCGAGCCGGTATCGCCCATGAAGATCGCCGCCGGCGGCGCATTGAACCAGAGGAAGCCGAGGCCGGCGCCGATCACCGCGCCGCAGAGCGGCGCCAGCTCGCCGGTGCCGGCGACGTAGTGGATCTGCAGGTAGTTGGAGAAGTTCACGTTGCCCGAGAGATAGGCGATCAGGCCGAAGGCGGCGGCGGCGATCATGATCGGCACGATGGCGAGCCCGTCGAGACCGTCGGTGAGGTTGACCGCGTTCGCGGCGCCGACGACGACGAACGCCCCGAAGGCGACGTAGAACCAGCCGAGATCGAGCAGGACTTCCTTGATGAAGGGGAAGGCGAGCGACGTGGCGAAGCTTCCCGTCCCGGCATAGACGACGGCGGCGACGGCAAAGGCCGCGATGACGAATTCCAGCGCCAGCCGCGCCCGGCCGGAAAAGCCGAGATGGCTCTGCTTGGTCACCTTCAGATAGTCGTCATAAAAGCCGATGGCGCCGAAGCCGACGGTCACCAGCAGCACCGTCCAGACGTAGATGTTGCGCAGATCCGCCCAGATCAGCGTCGAGCCGATGACGCCGGAGAGGATCATCAGCCCGCCCATGGTCGGGGTGCCGGCCTTCTTGAAATGCGTCTGCGGCCCGTCGGCGCGGATCGGCTGGCCGCGGCCCTGGCGGATCCGCAGCGTCGAGATGATCGCCGGACCGAAGAGGAAGACGACGATGAAGCCGGTGATCATCGACGCGCCGGTGCGGAAGGTGATGTATCTGAAGACGTTGAAGAGCGGGAAGACGTCCGCGAAATTGCCGAGATAGGCGATCATTCGGCGGCTCCGGAGGTCGTGTCAGCCGCTGCGGCGTCGGTCTCGGCGGGAGGCGTCGCCGCACCCGCTTTTTGGGTTTCGTGTCCGGCAAGCAGCGTTTCGACCAAGGGCGAGAATCCAATACTCTTCGAGGCTTTGACGAGGACGACGTCGCCGCCGCGCATGGTGGATCTGAGATCGTCGAGAAGCGCGCCGTTGGTCTCGTGCCAGCGGCAGTCGATCTCGCCGGAAAGAACCGTCTCGAGCGCCTTCATCTCGGCGCCGGCGAGAAAGGCGACGTCGACCTTCGCCGCGACGACGGCCTCCTTCAGGCCGGCATGGAGTTCGCCGGAGGAGGTTCCGAGTTCGAGCATGTCGCCGAGAACGGCGATGCGCCGCCCGCCCTCTCCCGCTTCGGCGCGCCCCAGGACCTCGAGGGCCGCCCGCATCGAGGCGGGATTGGCGTTGTAGCTGTCGTCGATGAGGGTGGCGGCGGAACCGTCCGACAGGGCCAGAGCATGCCTGGCGCCGCGTCCCTTGACGGCGCGCCAGTCGCTCAGCGCCGCGGCGACCTTGCTAACGTCGGCGCCGATCCGTTCGGCCGCGCCGAGCACCGCGAGGACGTTCTGGGCCATGTGCCGGCCGGGCGTCGCGAGAGAGACGTGCAGCGCCTCGCCGGCGATCTCGGCATCGATCCTGGCGCCGTCGCGGGTCGCCTCGAAGGCGATCAGCCGGAAGTCGGCGCCGGACGCCTCGCCGAAGGTGGCGATGTTCCTCACGCCGGCCTTGCGGGCGAGATCGGAGAGCAGGCCGCATTTCGGGTCGTCGGCGTTGACGATCGCGGTTCCGTCCGGAACGAGACCCTCGAAGATCTCCGCCTTCGCCTCGGCGATCTCGTCGAGATCGCGGAAATGACCGAGATGCGCCGGCGCGATGAGCGTGACGATCGCGACATGCGGGCGCACCAGCTTGACCAGCGGCCGGATCTCGCCGGGATGGTTCATGCCGATCTCGAAGACGGCGTAGTTCGTCTCGGCCGGCAGCCGGGCCAGCGACAGCGGCACGCCCCAGTGATTGTTGAAGGAGGCGGCGCTCGCATGGACGCGGCCGACAGCCGACAGGCCGTGGCGCAGCGCCTCCTTGGTGGTGGTCTTGCCGACGCTGCCGGTGACCGCGACGACCTTCGCCTTCGAGCGGGCGCGCGCCGCTTCCGACAGGCGCGACAGCGCCTTGAGGACGTCGTCGACGACGAGCATCGGTACCTGCACCCGGCCGAGCGCCGGCAGCTTCTGCTCCGCCACGACGGCGAGCGTCGCGCCGGCCCGGTGCGCGGTCGACAGGAAGTCGTGGCCGTCGAAGCGCTCGCCCTTGATGGCGAAGAAGGCGTCGCCGCGCTCCAGGGTGCGGGTGTCGATCGAGATGCCCGTGATGCCGCCGGGCAGAGAGCCCATCGGCCGCGCCTGCATCGCCTCGACGAGGACGCGGGTCTCCCAGAGATAGTCCGTCATTGCGCAAGCTCCGCGATCGCCGCCCGCACTTCCTCGTGGTCGCTGAACGGGTGCGTCACCTCGCCGATCTTCTGGCCGGTTTCATGTCCCTTGCCGGCGACGATCACCGTATCGCCGGATGCGGAGTCCGCGATGGCCGCGCGGATCGCCGCCCTCCGGTCGCCGATCTCCCGGGCTCCGGGAGCGGCGGCCATGATCGCCGCGCGGATCAGCGCCGGATCCTCGGAACGGGGATTGTCGTCGGTGACGATGACGACGTCGGCAAGCCGGGTGGCGATCTCGCCCATCATCGGCCGCTTGGCGCGGTCGCGGTCGCCGCCGCAGCCGAAGACGACGACGACCCGGCCGGTGGTGAAGGGGCGGACCGAGGCGATGACGTTTTCCAGTGCCTCGGGCTTGTGGGCATAGTCGACGAAGACCGGCACGCCGGCGCGCGTGTTTCCAGCAAGTTCGAGGCGGCCGCTCGCGCCTTTCAGCGATTCCAGCGCGTGCAGCGCGTCGCGCGGCGGAACGCCGGTGGCGATCGCAAGGCCCGCCGCGACGAGCGCGTTGGCCATCTGGAAGCCGCCGGCGAGCGGCAGCACGACACGGTGGAACTCGCCCTCGACCTCGACTTCGGCGATCTGCCGGCTGCGTTCGTGCTCGAGGCGCTTCAGGCGCAGATAGTCGCCCTTGCGGCCGACCGTCATGACGCGGGCGGAGGTGCCGGTGGCGACTTCGATCGCCCGCCCCGACCAGGCGTCGTCGGCGTTGATCACCGCCGGGGCGCCCTTCGGCAAGAGCGCCGTGAACAGGCGCATCTTCGCCTGGAAATAGCTCTCGGCATCCGGATGGTAGTCGAGGTGGTCGTGGCCGAGATTGGTGAAGGCGGCGGCGGCAAGCCGCATGCCGTCGAGCCGGTGCTGGTCGAGACCGTGGCTCGAGGCCTCCATCGCCGCATGGGTGACGCCGCTTTTCGCAAGCGATGCCATCAGCTCGGCGAGCGCCACCGGATCCGGCGTCGTCAGGGAGCCTTCGGTCGTCAGCGCCGGGGAGACCACGCCGGTCGTGCCGATCGAGGCCGCGACGTGACCGGTCCGCTCCCAGATCTGGCGGGTGAAGGTGGCGATCGAGGTCTTGCCGGCGGTGCCCGTCACCGCCACCAGATGTTCCGGCTGGGCGCCGTAGAACCGCGCCGCCATGACCGCCAAGGCATGGCGCGGCTCGGCGCTGCGCAGCACCGGCAGATTGGAACTGATCGCGGCATCCTCGCGGCAGAGGATCGCGGCGGCTCCCTTCGCCGCGGCGTCGGCGGCAAAGCTCGCCCCGTCCGCCCGGCTTCCCGGCAGGGCGGCGAAGAGCGCACCCGGCTTTGCCTGCCGCGAATCGGCGGTCAGAAGGGAGATGTCGGGATCGGCCCCACCCGATAAGGCGCCGAGCCCCCGTGCGAGAAGGGAGAGCTGCATCGAAGCTGGTCCTTGCCCCGTCGAATGCCGGCCGCCCCCGGCCGGCTGTTCGGTCTTCTATAGCCTAATATGCGACGAGCAAGGACTTTCCCTCGTCCCCGAATTCGGGATGGACGCCGAGGAACGTTGCCGAGCGGCGGATGATGTTGCCGGCCATCACGGCGGCGTTCATGCCGGCCGTCGCATAGTATTTGCCCTTCTCGGCGTGGGGCTCGTCGATGATCGTCAGGACGATGTAACGGGGATGGTCGATCGGGAAGGCCGCGACGAAGGCGTTGAACTTCTTGGTGTTGGAGTAGCGCCCGTGCACCACCTTGTTGGCCGTGCCGGTCTTGCCGCCGACGAGGTAACCGGGAGTGCCGGCGTTGCTGCCGGAGCCGTGCGGATCGGTGACGTTGAGGCGGAAGATGGAGCGCATCTGATCGCTGGTCTTCTGCGAGATGACGCGCTTGGCGACGGCGGCCGCCTGCTCCTTCGTGCGCGGCAGGAAGGTCGGCTGGATGAGCAGCCCGCCGTTCACCACCGCCGCGGCGGCGACGGCAGTGTTCAGCGGCGTGGTCGAGACGCCGTGGCCGAAGGCGATGGTGATGTTGTTGATCTGCCGCCAGACCTTCGGCTGGGTCGGTGTCGCGACTTCCGGCAGTTCGGTCTTTGTCCGGGACAAGAGGCCGAGCCTCGTCAGAAACTCCTTGTGCGCGTCGATGCCGATGAGTTCGGCTTCCCGTGCCGAGCCGATGTTGGACGAGTGGATGAAGATCTCCGGCACGGAGAGGACGCGGCGGGTGGCGTGGAAATCGTGAATGGTGAAGCCGCCGATCCTCAGCGGCTTGGTGGCGTCGAAGGTGTCGGTGATCTTCACCTTGCCGGAATCGAGCGCCATCGCCGTCGTGAAGATCTTGAAGGTCGAGCCCATTTCGTAGAGGCCGGCGGAGACCCGGTTCAGCCGGTTCTTGTCGAGGGCCTGGGACGGGATGTTGGGGTCGTAGTCGGGTACCGAGGTCATGGCGATCACTTCGCCGGTCTCGACGTCGAGGACGAGGCCGCCGGCCGCCAGCGCCTTGTAGCGCTGCATGCCCTGGGCCACCTCGTCCTGGACGATGTGCTGGACGCGCAGGTCCATCGACAGCCGCACCGGCGCGAGGTCGGCTTCGGTCGCAAGACCGCTGTTCTGCAGCGCCCTGAAGCCCTGGTCGTCGATCCACTTCTCCATGCCCGCCGTGCCCTGGTTGTCGACGTTGACATGGCCGACGATGTAGGCGGCGGTCGAGCGCCCGGGATAGAAGCGGGTCTTCTCGGAGCGGAACCCGATCCCCGGAATTCCGAGATCGAGGATCGCCTGCTTCTGGCTCGGCGTCAGCTCCCGCTTCAGCCAGATGAAGCCCTGGTCGCCCGACAGCCGCTTGTAGAGCCACTTCGGATCGAGATCCGGCAGGACGGTCAGGAGGAGTTCGCTCGCCTCGTCGGGGTCGATGATCCGGCGCGGTTCGGCAAACAGCGAGAAGGTGGTGATGTCGGTCGCCAGCACCCGGCCGTTGCGGTCTAGGATCTCCGGCCGGGCGGTCATGATCCTGTCGGCACGGAAATAGCTGGCGGTCTTGTCCGGCTCGATGCCCCATTCGGCGAGGCGGGCACCGATGACCAGATAGACGGCCGCGAACAGCCCGATCGCCAGCGCGAAGCGGCCGCCGTTCAACGGGGTTTCGAGGCGCCTGCGATGCGACAGGCGGGGAAAGCGCAGGATTGCGGGCTCGGCGGCCGCGTCAGCGCTCCGCGGGCGGCTCGGCCGCCTCAGGAGCTCTCCGACGCCCTTCATTTCGCCGGCCTTGCGACGTTGTATGCGATCCGGCCGTCCTGCGGCACGGGAACCGGCGTCGGCACGGCCTTCGGGGCCGGCAGTTCGTCCGGCGCGACGATCTGGTCGGGCCGGATCGGCTTCAGTTCGAGCTCGTCGGCATAGATGTCGGCGAGGCGCTGCAGGCGCGAGGGCTGGTCGAGAAGGGTCCAGTCGGCCTCGAGCAGGGAGATCGTCTCCTTCTCGAGGGCGATCTTCCGGTCGACCTTGGCGATCTCGGTCTCGACCAGTTCGGCATCGTGCTTGATCGCATAGGTATAGGCGGCCGCGCCGAGCATCGACAGGACGAGGAGGGTGTTCAGGGCTTTCAGCACGGCTCAGTCTCCGGTCTCGGGTAGGTCGGCAAGATTGGGAAGTCCGGCGAAGTCCAGCGACTCGCCGCTCTGGCGCGGCAGGGCCGCCGTCCGCGTGCCGAGCCGCAGCTTGGCGGACCGGGCGCGCGGATTGCTCTCGGCCTCCGCCGGCCCGGCGGAAACCGCCTTGCCGCCGGCCGTAAAGGTGAGTGCACGCTCGCCGGCATCGGGAAGGTGGCGCGAGGCGGAAGGCTGCGTCGAGCGATCCTTGAGGAAGCGCTTGACGATCCGGTCTTCCAGCGAATGGAAGGTCACGACGACGAGCCGCCCGCCGGGCTTCAGCACGCGCTCGGCGGCGACCAGGGCACGGGCGAGCTCGCCGAGCTCGTCGTTGACGAAGATGCGCAGGGCCTGGAAGCTGCGGGTGGCCGGATCGATCCTGTCCTTGGGCGCACGGCCCACCACGCCGGCGATCACCGATGCGAGATCGAGCGTGCGCTCGAACGGCCGTTCGGCGCGCCGCGCCACGATCGCCCTGGCGATGCGCCCCGCCTGGCGCTCCTCGCCGAGAAAGCCGAGAATCCGCGCGAGATCGCCGGCCTTGAAGGAATTGACGACATCCGCGGCCGTCGCCCCGGTCGCCGCCATGCGCATGTCGAGCGGACCGTCCTTCTGGAAGGAGAAGCCGCGCTCCGCCTCGTCGATCTGCATGGAGGAGACGCCGATGTCGAGGACGACGCCCTCGACGCCGTCGGGGGCGTGCTCGCGGGCGATCGCCTCGAGTTCGGAGAACCGGCCCTCGACGAGGCTCAGCCGGCCGCCGGCCTCGGCGACGAGGCCCGCCCCCGCGGCGATCGCCGTCGGATCGCGGTCGATGCCGATCACGGACGCGCCGTGCATGAGCAGCGCCCGGCTGTAGCCGCCGGCACCGAAGGTGCCGTCGACGACGATCTCGTGAGGGGTCGGCGCCAGCGCGCCGACCACCTCTTCTAGAAGCACCGGAACATGACGGACGGGTCCGCCAACGCCGGGATCCTCAATCCCGCCGTCGCCCGCCATTATTCCGATGTTTCGACGAAAGCCGAAGTCCCTCTGTCCCGTGCCAGCTTGTCCCGCAGCCGGTCGCGCAGCGCGCCGCGCACTGCCTCGAAGCGATCCGGCTCCCAGAGCTGGAACGTATCCTTCAGGCCGACGAAGGTGACGCGGTCGGCGATCCCGGTATGCGAGCGGATGAAATCGGTCATCTGGATGCGCCCCTCCGAATCCGTCTTCAGATAGGCTCCGTCGCCATAGGCGTAGAGCGCCATCTCCTGATAAAGGTCGCTGAAGGGATCGAGCGCCGCCATCTGCCTCTCGAAATGCTCCATCATCTCCGGCCCGCCGACGTTGATCGCCGGCTGGGAAAGCGCCCGCATCGCAAAGAGCTCGCGGATGCCGCGGCGCTCGATGACATTGCGGAACTGCGAGGGCACGGAGACCCGGCCCTTCGCGTCGACGTTGTGGACGTAGCTCGAAAGAAAGCGGTCCATCGACGACTGCTCGACCCACCCTGCCACACACCGACACCTGCACCACGCCCGTCCCGGCCGCCGCGGCCACCCGGCCATCGACGCAGGACCACACCCCGGCCGAGGCTTTGGACGAAGCCACGACCGCTCTTTCCGCACTGCGGAAATACGCCGTACACTGCTTGATTGCCGGCCTGAAACGGCCGTTGCGATGTCGGTTTTGGGATAGCATGGGCATCCGTGGGCGTCAATGGGAAGGGCCTTTTCCAGCACCCCGTCCAGATCACCCCGCAGCCTAGGCCGACAGGCGTTAACACTCGACTAACATTAATGAATTCTCTTCAGATTATGAATCCTTTCGATTCCGCTATGGAAGCCGCCGCCGGTCGCCGGGCGCCTTTGCCGCAAGGCTGACGCAAGGCGTCGTCGCACCTGCGCCGAGGCTCGCGACGGACGGCCGGGAAAATCGCGTCGCGGCTAACGAGGATCCTTTCGGGACCGTTCGCCGAAGGCCCCGTACTGCAATGCAATACCCCCGGCCAGCGCCGGCGACCGGGCACAGGATACAGCGACGGCGCAGTCGCGACGCTGCGGCACGGAGCCGCTGTGGCGGGAAGATGAAGCGTCAGCCGGCCTGTAAGCCGGGTTCTGTCGGCGGCAGAGCCGCCGGGCGACCATTCCTCTGGGACGGCCCTTGCGGACCGCCTCGAGCAACCCACCCGGACGACTGGCCCGGAGAATGGCTGGCGTGGGACGAAATCCCACGCCGCGTCGTCCCTATTCGGTCTTGCTCCCGGTGGGGTTTACCATGCCGCCGCCGTTGCCGGCGCCGCGGTGGGCTCTTACCCCACCTTTTCACCCTTACCCCGCCGGCAGTTCGGCTCCCGGCAAACGGGCGCTTCGGCGATCGAGCCGAACTGCAGGCGGGGCGGTCTGTTTTCTGTGGCACTTTCCCTGGGGTCGCCCCCGCCGGACGTTATCCGGCACCGTCTCTCCGTGGAGCCCGGACTTTCCTCCCCCGCCGCCTTTCGGCGTGTGACGGGAGCGGCCGCCCGGCCGGCTGACGGCGCCTCACTCGGCCAGCGGCGCGCGCTTGTCAACGGACGCGCGTCCGGAAAAGCTCGTCCGGCGCTCATGCAGTGCGCTCGCCGCGGCCGCCCCGGGCGAGCGCGCCGATCAACGCATCGAGCGTCGCGACCGTCGAGACGTCGGCGATGCCGTCGACCCGCGCCGGGCGGAAATGCCGCTGGAACGCGGTCACCGCACACCGGGTGACATCGTCGAAGCGTCCGGTCGGCGGGACGTCGTAGCCATAGCCGGCAAGGCGCCTCTGCAGGGCGAGGACTGACGGGCCCGCGTCGCCCTCGGCGAGGACCCTGCCGTCCCGGATCGCCGCCGCCGGCACGAAATGGCCGATGCCGCGCGCGGCGAGCACCTCCCAGGGAAACTTCTCGCCCGGATCCTGCTTGCGGGCCGGCGCGACGTCGGAATGGCCGAGCACGCGCTCCGGCCGGATGGCGTTGCGCGCCACGATGTCGGCGGCAAGCCCGGCCACTGCGTCGATCTGCGGCGGCGGGAAGTCGGGCAGCCCGCCGGCATGGCCGGGATTGACGATCTCGATGCCGATCGAGAGCGAATTGACGTCGGAGACACCCTGCCAGCTCCCCTGCCCCGCATGCCAGGCCCGCTCGGCCTCCGGCACCATCTGGACGATGCGGCCGTCCTCGTGGACGACGTAGTGACAGGAGACCTCGCTCGCCGGATCCTGAAGCCAGCGCACCGCGCCCTCGCCCGTGCCCATGCCGGTGTAATGCAGGATGAGGATGCTCGGCGGGCCGAAGCACCGCCGCTCGTTGCGGTTCGGCGACGGCCGCAGCTCGCCGACCAGCGGGCTGTCGGGCGTCAAGCCGCCGGCCACTTGGCGATCTTCGTATAGGCGTCGTTGATGGCCTTCATCCGCTCCGAGGCGATGAACATGAACTCGTCCGGCACGCCGCGGGCGGCCAGCCTGTCCGGATGGTTCTCCTTGACCAGCGTCAGATACTGCGCGCGCGCCTCGGCATGGGTGGCGTCGGCGTCGAGGCCGAGAACCGCATAGGGGTTGTCCGGCCCCTGGATGTGCCGCTCGCGCAGCCGCGCGAAGGCCGCCGCGTCGAGGCCGAAGATCCCGGCGATCTCCTCGATGAAGGCGAGTTCGCGCTCGTGGACGAGGCCATCGGCCTTGGCGATGTGAAACAATGCGTCGAGGACGTCCGAGAGGATCTGGCAGTTGCCGCTCTCGTCCTCGCACATCGACCTGAGCCGCGCCGCATAGACCTCGAAGCCGGCGACGTCCTGCTTGGCGATGTCGTAGAGCCGGAAGACGTTCTTCATCTCCTCGGGCGGAATCTCCAGGATCTGCCGGAAGGCCGAGACCTCCGCCGTCGAGACGATCCCGTCCGCCTTCGCCATCTTCGCCGACAGGGCGATAATCGCGACCGAGAAGGCGACCTTGCGCCGTGTGTCGCGGTCACCGGCAAAGAGCGACCGGACGGCATCAAGGACCGCGCTGAACGTCGCCCGGCCGCTCGCCGGGAGCTGCTGCACGAGAGCGCTGAGGGTTGCAAATATCGCCATCGCTCGTGACCGTTCCGCTTGAACTTCGGCAGGCTTTGCGGCGGCGGCCCGACGACCGCCCCGCGGCATCGCCTTCGGCGATCGGCTGCGCGCCTCCTCGCAGCCCGGCAAAGCGCGGCGCCGCAGGCCTGACTCTCGCCTCGACGCACCCCGTGAGAAGGATGGTCCGCTATCGCCCCTCCTCAAGTCCCGGTCAAGCCGCGCATGCTGATCTCGGGCGAAGAGACGGCCGCTGCCGCACCACGGCAGGCGGCGGCTGTGGCATTGGCGCAATTGCGCGCAACGGCTTCCAAAGCGCAAAAAGGGCTTGTGAGCCGGATCGCGCGAAAGGGAGAGAAGTCTGGCCATGGACGTCAGCCACAGGGTGCGAAACCATCAGAGAGACGACGAGCCGGCCCGCCCCGCCGCCGGGCGCACCTCTCGCCGGGCATTTCTGGCGGCCCTCGGGGCCTCGGCGGCCCTCGCCGGCTGCCGCTCGACCGCGACGAGCGTCGAGGATCTCGGTCTTTCCTCCTTCTCGGCGCAGACCGCCTCGGCCTATCCGATCCACGGCATCGACGTCGCCAAGTATCAGGGCGACATCGACTGGGAGGAGGCGCAGAACGGCGGCGTCGCCTTCGCCTGGCTGAAGGCGACGGAAGGCGGCGACCGGGTCGACGACCGCTTCGACGAATACTGGCGCGAGGCCGGCAAGGTCCGTGTTCCCCGCGGCGCCTATCACTTCTGGTACCACTGCCGGCCGGGCGACGAGCAGGCCGACTGGTTCATCCGCAACGTGCCGCGCCAGCGCGGCGCCCTGCCGCCGGTGATCGACGTCGAATGGACGCCGTTCTCGCCCACCTGCACGATCCGGCCGCCGCGCGACGAGCTGGTCCGCGAGGTCGGCAGGATGTCCGCGGCGCTCGAGCGGCACTACGGCCAGCGGCCGATCCTCTACGTCCCGATCGACGTGCATCGCGACCGCCTGGTCGGCGCCTTTCCGAGGCACGAATTCTGGCTGCGCGCCGTCAAGGACCATCCCGACAACGTCTACGAGGACCGCAAATTCCGCTTCTGGCAGTACACCGCGACGGGAACCGTGCCCGGCGTCAAGGGCGAGGTCGACCGCAACGCCTTCGCCGGATCGAGGAACGACTGGATCGCCTGGCTGAAGCACAACCTCGCGACATGATCTCTTCAATCTGCCATCAAGTCGCGGTAACCGCCCGCCGATTCGATCGCCTGTCCGGAGTTTCCGCCCGATGACCCTAGTCCCGCGCCTCGCCGCGCTCCTCGCGCTCCTTGCCGCCGGAACGGCCACCGCCAGGGCCCAGCAGTGCGGCGGCGACTTTCAGGCCTTTCTCGACGGCGTCCGGCAGGAGGCGCTGGCCAAGGGGCTTTCCCAGAACGCGGTCGACACCGCGGTGGCCGACATGCGCTTCGAACCGAAGGTCATTTCCCGCGACCGCGCCCAGGGGGTCTTCGCCCAGGACTGGCGGCAGTTCGCCACCCGCATGGTCAGCGGCTACCGGCTGAAATACGGCCGCCAGAACCTTCAGAAATACGACGAAGTGTTCGAGGACGTCGAAGCGCAGACCGGCGTTCCCGGCCCGGTGATCGCCAGCTTCTGGGGCCTCGAGACGGATTACGGCGCCGTCCTCGGCGATTTCGAGACCCTGCCCGCGCTGGCGACGCTCGCCCATGACTGCCGCCGGCCTGAACTGTTCCGCCCGCATCTGATGGCGGCGATCGAGATCGTCGACAAAGGCTATCTGAAGCCGAGCGAGATGCGGGGCGCCTGGGCCGGCGAGATCGGCCAGACGCAGCTCCTGCCGGAGGAATACGTGACCTTCGGCACCGACGAGGACAACAACGGCCGCGTCGACCTGCGCAAGGACACCCCCGACGTCCTGATGACCACCGGCAAGTACATCGCCTCCCTCGGCTGGCGCCGGGGCGAGCCGTGGCTCGAAGCGGTGCGCGTGCCGAAGGACTTCCCGTGGGACCGCGCCGCGCTGGTCAACAAGGAGCCGCGTTCGAGCTTCGCCTCGCTCGGCGTCACCAAGGCGGACGGCTCGCCGCTGGAGAACGACGCGCTGTCGGCGGCGCTGCTCCTGCCGATGGGACGCGACGGGCCGGCCTTCCTCGCCTTCCCGAACTTCGAGATCTATCTCGCCTGGAACAAGTCGCTGGTCTATTCCCTGACCGCCGCCTATTTCGCGACGCGCCTCGCCGGCGCCCCGCCGGTGGACATGGGGAACCCCGCCCCCGGCCTCTCGGTCGACCAGACCAAGGCCCTGCAGCAGAAGCTCGTGGCGCGCGGCTACGACGTCGGGGGCGTCGACGGCGTCGTCGGCGAGAACACGCGGGGGGCGGTGCGCAAGGAGCAGCAGCGGCTCGGGCTCCCCGCCGACGGCTGGCCGACAGCCGACCTCCTTTCGGCGCTCTGACGCCTTCCGGCGGCGCCGTCCGCAACCCGAAGTCGATCCGCACCCGCCTGACGGACGACCTGCCGGAGAGCCGCCGCCGCATGTAACGCGTCCAGCGGCGACCAGAACTTACGCAAAGTCATGCGAAGTCTTCTTCGCCGACGCAAAGAACGACGCCGGGCTGATTCCCATCGCGGCCGACGCCGCGAGTTCGTCGCCCGCCGCGCGGTCCGTCGCAACTCAATCGGACGAGAAAAGCGTCCCTCAACCCTGACGGTTGCACCAGAGCGCCTCGGCGGCGGCCGAACATCGCGCGGCCGCACCAACAGCATCGCAGTCAATTCTATTAGACGTTGACGCAATAGCGGATTCATTGTTGAGTTCGATGCACACGTCTCAACTCTGCAGGCCGCCATGGGACAATACGCCACCGACGAGATGTTCAGGTTTGTCGACTGCATCCAGCATCTGGAAGATCAGGATGCGATCGCTACGGAGCTGTTCAAGACGGTTCGCCCCTTCGGGTTCACGAGCTACGGCATTTCCGGTCTTCCGCGACCGAACGAGTCGGTCGAGCCGTATTTCCTGCTGTCCGGCTGGCAGCCGGAATGGTTCGACCGTTACGTACGAAACGACTACGTCCATTTCGATCCGGTGATCGCCCATACCACCCGGACCGACGCGCCCTTTACCTGGGAGGAGGCCTGCAGCGGCCGCAAGATCTCCGCCGACGCGCGAAAGGTGATGGACGAGGCCACCGCTTTCGGCATGCGGCAGGGACTGACCGTGCCGATCTACACGCTCGGCGGCCTTTCGGCGGTCGTCACCTTCGGCGGCGATCGCATCGAACTCTCCGGCCGCGAACGCGGCGCCCTCCACATGATCGCGATCTACGCCCACAGCCAGATCAGGCGTCTCGCCTCCCGGCGCCGCGACGACGAGGCGGACCGCGCCCCGTTCTCGGCGCGCGAGCGCGAGTGCGTCCTGTGGTGTGCCGAGGGGAAGACCAACTGGGAGATCGGGCGGATCACCGGCCTGTCCGAAAAGACGATCGAGAGCTACCTGCGCAATGCCAGCCAGAAGGTCGGCGCCATGAACCGGGCGCAGCTCGTCGCCGAGAGCTTTCGCCAGCGCCGCATCGCGTGACGGCCGCCGCCGGCCGGCATCGCCGCCTACCCTTCGAGCATCACGGCTCGCGCCGCCCAGGACGCGGAACGGCGCCTGCCGGGCGCCGCTGCACTTGGCCTTGCCGCCGGGTGCCGCCGGACTTGCCCCTCCTCATGTGACGGTTCCGGCCCGGGGGCCGCCGCCTAGCGCCCGGCGCGCTCCCGCTCGTCCTGCAGCTCGCCCCCGCCGTCTCCGGCTGATCCGGCCGGACCGCGGCGCCGCATCGCGGTGTCACGGGGATCGCGGCGTGCCCCAGGCGTCGCCCGAACGGAGCCCGGCACCCCGCCGAAAGGACGCGCCGGACACACGCCCGCCGAGCCCGATCATCCGGCCTCCTGCCGCCACGTCAATACCGGGAAATCCCTGAATTTGCATCCGTCTTCCCCCGGCGCACAAGCGCAGAGAGCTGGAAGGAGACGGCCCATGATGAGAATGATCACCACCGCCAACATGCCGCGCTTTGCCGACGTCATGGAGGACGTCTGGTCCTTCCGGCACCGACATTTCGTCGACCGCTTCGGCTGGCGCGCGCTCACCAAGCCCGACGGGCGGGAGATCGACCAGTTCGACACCGACGGTGCCGTCCACCTGCCGCTCGTCCTCGACGGCAAGGTGACGGGCTACACCCGCCTGCTGCGGACCGACCGGCCGCATCTCCTCTCCGACGTCTATCCCGAGCTGATGGACGGCGCGCCCTGGCCGCGCGGCGACGACATCCTCGAATGGACCCGCTGCGTCGCCGAACCGGGCGTCACCAACCCCGAGGGCGTCAGCGCCAACTTCCTGGTCTTCGCCGGCGTCGCCGAAGCCTTCGTCGCGCTCGGCCTGCGCGGCGTCATCGTCCAGACCCACCCGAAGCTGGTGACCCGGCTGCTCGAGACCGGGTGGCAGGTCCGCCCGCTGAACGTGCCGCGAATTTACGACGGCGCGCCGCTGGCGGTAATCTTCGCCCACGCGACTGCCGAGACCGTCGCGATCAGCCGCGCGCAGTTCGGCCTCGACGGTCCGGTGCTGACGGTTGATTCGGACATGCCGCATCCGACGCGACCCGACGCGAGGGTGGAAATGCACCCCGGATGGGGTGCGACATATTCGCGCACGGCCGATTCGACCGATTCACCTCGACACGGCGGCAAGGGCATTAACTCTGGGAGGAAGCAGGGATGATTTCCGAGGACATCATGCGTTCGTCGCAAGCCCAAGAGGCTGCACACTTCCTGATATCGAGCCTTTCTGCAGTCCGTGGGCTTTCGCTCGCGGCGGCGCGGGCCATCGAGCTTGCGATCTGCGAGTGCGATAACCGTTTCGTCATACCGGAGCGGGCGATGGCGCCGGAGCGCGTTAACCGAAATGCCCTGCTACACACTTTGAATTATGCAATTCCTGAGTTAGAGCATTCCCGTCCAGAAGCTGCCGCTGCAGTGACTTTGGCTGTCAAGATCCTGGTCCAGCAGCAGGCACCAAACCGTCAGTAAGATAGTCTAATTATGCGTAATTCAAAAGCAGCATCCGATATCGATCGGCAGATCGCCGCCCGCATCAGGCTTGCGCGCCTGGAGACGGGCATGTCTCAGGAAAAACTGGCCGAAGCGCTGGGAATCACCTTCCAGCAGGTCCAGAAATACGAAAAGGGCCTGAACCGGATATCCGCGGGTCGCCTGCGCGAGATCGCCGATACTCTGGGTCGCGAGGTCACCTGGTTCTTCGAGGAAATGCCGACCTTCGAAGCCTATCCGACCCTGTCGAAGGCCGACCTGCGCATGCTGAAGAACCTCAAGGCTCTCTCGCCGGAGACCCGCCGGGCACTCGACGCCCTGCTGGCTTCGCTCAATCCCGACATGGAGACCGCCGAATAGGGTCTTCGACCGTCGCCGCGCGCCGGATTCGGCACGACGACGGCGCAGGACGAACGGACGTCAGTCGCGAAGCAGGACGGGCTTCGACGGCTCTCGCATCCGCCGACGCCGGCCCTCGCGACGTCACGCGTAGCCTGCGACGGCCGCATCCAGAATCCGGAAACTGACCTCCTGCTCTCCCCGAAAGAAGTCGGCGGAGAGGCTACCAGCCAGATGCAATGCCCTGCCTTGACTGGACTGGAGGATTTCGCCCAGATCGCTTCCGGCCGCCTTGAAGGCGATGGCCCGCATCGTGGCCCCTTCCTCCCCCTTTAGCCGCACCGCGACATGGCCGTTGCCGACGATCCGCGCATCGACCACCCTGTGCCGCGCGACGGCGAGCAGCGGCGGCTCGTGCCCGGCACCGAACGGCCCCGCTTTTTCCAGCATTTCATAGAGCGGCACGGTCACGCCCGCCGCGCTCACCGCCGCGTCGATCCTAAGCGCGTCGGCACGCGAGGCCGCCGCGACGTCGGCCAGCGCCTCGGCCTCGAGAAAGTGGCGGAGATCGCCCAGCCGCTCGCGCCGCACGGTGAGGCCCGCCGCCATGGCATGGCCGCCGCCCTTCTCGACGATGCCGCAGTCCACGGCCTTGCGCACCAGCCGCCCGAGATCGACGCCGGCCACCGACCGGCCGGAGCCGCTGCCTTTGCCGTCGGCGCCGAAGGCGACGGCGAAGGCCGGGCGGCGGTAGCGTTCCTTGAGGCGTGCGGCGATCAGGCCGACGATGCCGGGATGCCAGTCGTTCGAGGCGGCGACGAGGACCGGCGGTCCCTCGCCCGCGCCGATCTCGGCCGCCACCTCCGCATCCGCCTCGGCGAGCATCCGCGCCTCCATCGCCTGGCGCTCGCCGTTGAGGACGTCGAGCCGCTCGGCGATCGCCTCCGCCTCGACCTGGTCGAGCAGACAGAGAAGCCGGCTGCCGAGGGCGGCATCGCCGATCCGGCCGCCGGCATTGATGCGCGGGCCGATCAGGAAGCCGAGATGGCCGGAGCGGACCGGGCCGGAGAGCCGCGCGACGCGGCAGAGCGCCTTCAGCCCGACATTGTCGTGCCGGCGCATCACCGCGAGACCCTGCACGACGAAGGCGCGGTTGAGGCCCTTGAGCGGCACCACGTCGCAGACCGTTGCCAGCGCGACGAGATCGACAAGCCGCATGAGGTCGATCGGCGGCTCGGTGACGACCCGCCGCTGCCTCAGCAGCCGCCGGGTGGCGACGAGCGTCATGAAGACGACGCCGGCAGCGGCGAGATGGCCGAGCCCCGACAGATCGTCCTGGCGGTTGGGATTGACCAGCGCCGTCACCGACGGCAGGTCGGCGGCGGCCTGATGGTGGTCGAGAACCACGACGTCGAGGCCGCGCTGCCTCGCGTGGGCGAAGACCTCGCAGCTCGACGTGCCGCAATCGACGGAAACGAGCAACGTCGCCCCGGCATCGGCGATTTCGTCGATCGCCGGACGGTTCGGGCCGTAGCCCTCGGTGATGCGGTCGGGGATCCTGATCGCCGGATCGAGACCGTAATGGGCGAGGAAGCGCCAGATGAGCGCCGACGACGCCGCACCGTCGACGTCGTAGTCGCCGAAGATCGCGACGCGCTCCCGCCTTGCGACGGCGTCGGCGAGGCGCGCCGCGGCCGCGTCCATGTCGGTGAGGACCGACGGGTCCGGCATCTCGTCGCGCAGCTTCGGCGCGAGGAACCGTGCAGCCGTCGCCGTCTCGACGCCGCGCGCGGCCATGACGCGGGCGACGACGTCGGGAATTCCGAGCTTCTGGGCCATGGCGAGCGCCTCGCCCTCGCCGCGGGCGTCGAGCGCGCTCTTCCAGCGGCGCCCGGTGGCGGAGCGTTCGACCCCCAGAAAGTGGTTGCTGCCGGTTGCCGGCATCCTGTCTCGGCCGAGCATGACTGTACGAAGCGGTTCCTCGAAGGCGTTGCAAAGCGCCGTTATCGCAGAGTCGGTGGTCTGCGTGAACCGCTTCCGGCCCCGTCCGCCACTTCAAAATGCCGGGCCCGGTCGGGCGCGGGGCAAGAGGTCAGACGGACGGGCCCGCCCTGCCGAGGTCGGCGACGTGATGGTGGGCGCGCACCTCGCGGATGGTGCGGGAGAAGGAGCGCATCAGGACCGTGTGGGTGGTGACGCGGTCCCGGTAGAACCTGACGCCGTCGAGCAGGTTGCCGTCGGTGACGCCGGTCGCGGCGAAGATGACGTTGCCCGCGGCCATCTCCTCGGCGCTGTAGATCTTCTCGGGATCGCCGACGCCCATGCGTTCGGCCCGGGCGCGCTTCTCGATGGTGTTGAGCTGCAGCCGGGCCTGCATCTGGCCGCCGGTGCAGCGCAGCGCCGCGGCGGCGAGCACCCCCTCCGGCGCGCCGCCGATGCCCATATAGATGTCGATGCCGGTCTCCTCCGGGTCGGTCGTCTGGATGACGCCGGCCACGTCGCCGTCGCCGATCAGCCGGATCGCCGCGCCGGCTTCGCGAACCGCCGCGATCAGCTGCGCGTGCCGCGGCCGGTCGAGGATGCAGGCGGTGAGATCGGCAATGCGGACACCCTTCGCCTCGGCGAGCGCCGCGAGATTTGCCTCCGGCGATTTGGTCAGGTCGACGACGCCGGTCGGATAGCCGGGCCCGATGGCGATCTTCTCCATATAGACGTCTGGGGCGTTCAAGAGGCTGCCGCGCTCCGCCATGGCGACCACCGCCAGCGAGTTCGGCAGGTTCTTGGCGCAGACGGTCGTGCCCTCCAGCGGATCGAGCGCGATGTCGACGGCAATGCCGCCGCGGCCCACCTTTTCGCCGATATAGAGCATCGGCGCGTCGTCCCGCTCGCCCTCGCCGATCACCACGGTGCCGTCGATGTCGATCTGGTTCAGCGCCTGGCGCATGGCGTCGACCGCGGCCTGGTCGGCGGCCTTCTCGTCGCCCCGGCCGCGCAGCCGCGCCGCGGCGATCGCCGCCTGCTCGGTGACGCGCGCGAGTTCGAGGGACAGGACCCGGTTCAAATTCTCGCCGATCTTCGCCGCCATCTCGTCCATCCGTTGCTACCGCCCCGCCGCGATTCCCCGAGACGCGATTTCCAGCCCCCGTCGTGGCGAGACATTCGGCCAGAACGCTCGTTGGAAGGGCACCGCGTGTCTCAACCGGGCCACCGGTCGAAATTCCCGCCGCGTGAATCATAGACCATAGAGGCTTTTCGCCGCCACGACGAAAGCCGTTGCCGGGCGTCGATATGACCCGCTTGCGTGTCGGGCCGATGTCGCTCCCGGGCGGTCGGCGGTTCCGCTCGCCACGGACCGCCGACGCTGCGACAGGTGCCGGTCAAGCTCCCGGCAGCTCGCGGACGCATCCAGGCAAAGCGACCGGGCCCCGAGCCGCAGATCCCGCCTTTCCCGCCGGCCGATGCCCGGCGGGCCCTTCCGACGAATTCAGTCGAGATCCTCGATGCGAATCATCTGGGGCTCGCCGGAAAGGTGGCCATCCTTCGAAAGCGCTTCGAGAGCGGCGCGAATCGCCGCCTCGGTGGTCTCGTGGGTGACGAGGATCACCGGGGCCGTCCCTTCGCCGGTCTTCAGATCGGCCTTGCGCTGGACGATCGACTCCAGAGAAATCCCGTTCTCGGCCATCCGGTTGGCGATCGAGGCGAAGGCGCCGACGCGGTCGTAGACGGCGAGGCGGATGTAGTAGCCGCCCTCGTGGGCCCGCATGCGGGCGCGCTGATAGGGCTGCAGCCGCGCCGGCGGCACGCCGAGCGTCGGCGGCACGAAGCCGCCGGCGACGTCCATGATGTCGGAAAGCACCGCCGAGGAGGTCGCCGCGCCGCCCGCACCGGGTCCGGCAAGGAGGATCGAGCCGAGAAGGTCGGAATCGATCGCCACCGCATTGGTGACGCCGTCGATCTGGGCGAGTGCCGAGCGCGCCGGGATCATCGCCGGATGGACGCGCTGCTCGATGCCGCTGTCGGTGCGCAGCGCGACCGCGAGGAGCTTGATCCGGTAGCCGAGCTCGCTCGCGGCGAGGATGTCGGCGATGGTGATCCGGGAGATCCCCTCGACGAAGATGCTCTCCAGCGAGATCTCGGTGCCGAAGGCGAGCGAGGTCAGGATCGCCAGCTTGTGGGCGGCGTCGTAGCCGCCGATGTCGAAGGTCGGATCGGCCTCGGCGTAACCGAGCGCCTGGGCGTCCTTCAGGCAGGCGTCGAAGCCGATGCCCTCCTTCTCCATACGGGTCAGTATGTAGTTGCAGGTGCCGTTGAGAATTCCGTAGACGCGGTTCACCTCGTTGGCCGAGAGCGCTTCGCGCATGGTCTTGATCGCCGGGATGCCGCCGGCGACGGCGGCCTCGAAGAGGATCTCCGTGCCGTTGGCCGCGGCGAGCTTTGCGAGTTCGACGCCGTGATGGGCAAGCAGCGCCTTGTTGGCCGTGACCACCGGTATGCCGCGCTCGAGGGCGGCCTTCACCGCCTCGTGCACCACCCCCTCGGAGCCGCCGATGAGTTCGACGAAGGCGTCGATCGCCGCTTCCCGTGCCAACGTCAGCGGATCGTCGAACCAGGCCATGCCGTCGGTGTCGAAGCCGCGGCGGCGATCGCGGTCGCGCGCCGAGATCGCGGTCACCCGGATCGTCCGGCCGACCCGCTCCGCCAGGAGGTCCGATTTCCGCTCGATCAGCTGCGCGACGTTCGCGCCGACGGTGCCGAGCCCGGCAATGCCGAGCCGCAATTCGCTTTTCATGCCAAACTCGTTTCTGGCAGGACGCCCGGGCGGCAGGGCCGATCCCCGGCGTCGTCACGGATGGAAGGAACGCCGGGCGGCAAGGCGCCGCCCCGTCAAGGCCGCCCTCGCTCGCCCGTCAGCCGCGCGGCTCAGGACCGGGCGCGAAGCGAGACGACGTTCTGCCCCGCTTCGCCGCCGGACGCAAGGAAGCGGCGCAGATTGCGGGCCGCCTGCCGGATGCGGTGCTCGTTCTCGACCAGCGCGATGCGCACGTGGTCGTCGCCGTGCTCGCCGAAGCCGATGCCGGGGGCGACCGCGACCTGGGCCTCCTCGATCAGGAGCTTGGAGAATTCCAGCGAGCCGAGATGGCGATAGGCCGGCGGGATCGGCGCCCAGGCGAACATGGTCGATGCCGGCGGCGGCACCTGCCAGCCGGCACGGCCGAAGGATTCGACGAGGACGTCGCGGCGCTTGCGGTAGATCGTGCGGACCTCTTCGATCGCCGCGTCGCCGCCGTTCAGCGCGGCGGTCGCGGCCACCTGGATCGGCGTGAAGGCGCCGTAGTCGAGATAGGACTTCACCCGCGCCAGCGCCCCGAGCAGGCGCTCGTTGCCGACGGCGAAGCCGATCCGCCAGCCCGGCATGGAGAAGGTCTTCGACATCGAGGTGAACTCGACAGCGACGTCCATCGCCCCCTCGACCTGAAGGATCGACGGCGGCGGCACGTCGTCGAAATAGATCTCGGCATAGGCGAGGTCGGAAAGGACGATGATCTCGTTCCTGCGGGCGAAATCGACGATCTCCTTGTAGAAGGCGAGATCGGCGACGTAGGCCGTCGGATTGGACGGGTAGTTCAGGATGATCGCGATCGGCTTGGGGATCGAATGGCGCACCGCCCGGTCGATGGCGGCGAAGAAGTCGCGATCCGGCTTGGCGGGAATCGCCCGGATGGTGCCGCCCGCCATCAGGAAGCCGAAGGCGTGGATCGGATAGGTCGGGTTGGGGCACAGCACCACGTCGCCCGGCGCGGTGATCGCCTGGGCCATGTTGGCGAAGCCCTCCTTCGAGCCGAGCGTCGCCACCACCTGCCTGGCCGGGTCGAGCTTCACGCCGAAGCGGCGCTCGTAATAGCCCGCCTGGGCGCGGCGCAGCCCGGCGATACCCTTCGAGGCCGAGTAGCGGTGCGTGCGCGAGTCCTGGATGACCTCGCACATCTTGTCGACGACGAACTGCGGCGTGGGCAGATCCGGATTGCCCATGCCGAGGTCGATGATGTCGGCGCCGCGGGCCCGGGCGGCGGCCTTCAGCCGGTTGACTTCCTCGAAGACGTAAGGCGGCAGACGCCGGACTTTGTGAAATTCTTCCATCGCTCTCGTCCTCCGGCACCATGCCGGGAATGGTCTCCGGCCGGATGCCGGAACAAGATCTCGCTTCGGCGCCCACCGCCACTGAACCACGGCCGTCCGGCCGGCGCGGCGTCTACTGGCCGGTCTGGATCTGCCGCAGCACCTCTTCGGGCGTGCGGCTCGGGGCCTGGCCGGACCCGACCTTCACGGCAGCCGATTCGGGCTTGCGGGCGAGCGCGGCGTCGACTTCCTCGGCCTGACGCCGCTTCAGCCGCTTCAGCCGGGCGATCTCCGCGTCGTAGCCGCGGGTCGAGGCGGCGCCCCCGCGCTTACCGGCGAGCGCTGCGGCCCGCCGTCGCTGCGCCGCGACCGTGGCATCGTCGACCTGGGGCGCGGCGGCGTCGGGATAGGCGCCGAGCATCGGATAGCCGTCGGGGCCGAGGCGCTGGCCGGAGCGGCCGTCCGGGGCGACGGGATGGTAGGCGACGGTCTGCGGCGTCATCGCCTCCTCGTAGGCCGCCTGGCAGCCGGCGAGCGCCGCCGTCATGGCCAATGCCGTCAACATGCGAGGGGCGATCCCACCGGCCATTCCCAACAGTCCATCCGAAGCAACCACCGACAGGCGTGCAGACCGCTTCAAATCCGCGACGCCTGTGTCATATCCTACGGACAAGGCAAACACAAAGAAGCCAGCGTCCGTTTCATGTCGCCGTTGCAAGATTGGCGCTAGGAATCGAGACGCATCCGATCGCCGGACGCGACACGCCGAGACCGTCGCCGCACCGGCCGGGGAACAGGGAGGACGCAAGACCGATGGCCAGCAAAGCCACCAGGCCCGAGACGGATCCGCTCGCCATGCATACCGAGGACTTCGTGGTGAAGGATCCCGAGGCCTTCAGCCGGAACATGGCGCGCATGCTGGAGCAGATCGGCAAAGCCGCCGCCGCCTGGGTCGCACCCCGGGAAAAGGGGGAGGTCGTCGACGGCGGGCCGATTTCCATGGCCGAGGTGGTGCAGACGCTCTCCAAGGTTTCCGAATATTGGATGACCGATCCGGCGCGGGCGATGGAGGCCCAGACCAACCTCTTCGCCAGCTACCTGAACATCTGGAGCAATTCCATCCGCCGGCTCGCCGGCGAGGCGCCCGACCATCCGGTCGACGCGGCCAAGGGCGACAAGCGCTTCGCCGGGGCCGACTGGAACGAGAATCTGTTCTTCGACTTCGTCAAGCAGACCTATCTGTTGACCAGCCGCTGGGCCGACGAGCTCGTCGAGCGGGCGGAGGGGCTCGATCCGCATACACGGCACAAGGCCGCCTTCTACGTCCGCCAGATCTCCAACGCGCTCGCCCCCTCGAACTTCGTGATGACCAATCCGGAGCTGTACCGCGAGACCATCGCCTCGAACGGCGAGAACCTCGTCAAGGGCATGAAGATGTTCGCCGAGGATATGGTCGCCGGCCGCGGAACGCTGAGGCTGCGGCAGTCGGACTACAGCAAGTACCAGGTCGGCCGCGACATGGCGGTGACGCCCGGCAAGGTCGTCGCGGAGAACGATCTCTGCCAGATCATCCAGTATGCGCCGCAGACCGAGACGGTGTTCCGCCGCCCGCTGCTCATCGTGCCGCCCTGGATCAACAAGTTCTACATCCTCGATCTCAATCCGGAGAAGTCGTTCATCGGCTGGGCGGTGAAGCAGGGGCTGACGGTGTTCGTCGTCTCCTGGGTCAATCCGGACGAGCGCCAGGCCGAGAAGGGCTGGCAGGAATATATCGAGGAGGGAATCCGCTTCGGCCTCGACACGGCGGAGAAGGCGACCGGCGAAGCGCAGGTCAACGCCGTCGGCTATTGCGTCGGCGGCACGCTGCTCGGCGCCTCGCTCGCCTATCTGAAGGCGAAGGGCGACGAGCGGATCAAGACGACGACCTTCCTCACCACCCAGATCGACTTCACCCATGCCGGCGACCTCAAGGTCTTCGTCGACGAGACCCAGCTGAAGGCGCTCGAGCGCTCGATGGAGCGGGGCTATCTGGAAGGCTCGCAGATGGCGACGGCCTTCAACCTTCTGCGCTCCGGCGATCTGATCTGGCCCTATTTCGTCAACAACTACCTGCGCGGCAAGGAGCCGCTGCCCTTCGACCTTCTCTACTGGAACGCCGATTCGACGCGGATGCCGAAGGCGAACCACCTCTTCTACCTGCGCAACTGCTATCACGAGAACCGGCTCTCGCGCGGCAAGATGGAGATCGGCGGCGTCAGGCTCGACCTCTCCAAGGTGACGATGCCGATCTACAACCTCGCCACCAAGGAAGACCACATCGCCCCCGCGCGGTCGGTCTATCGCGGCTGCCTCGCCTTCGGCTCGAAGGTCGATTTCGTGCTCACCGGCTCCGGCCACATCGCCGGCGTCGTCAACCCGCCGGCGAAGAACAAGTACCAGTACTGGACCGGCCCGGCGCCGAAGGACACCGGCGGCTTCGAGGACTGGCTCTTGGCGGCGAGGGAAACGCCGGGCTCCTGGTGGGGCCACTGGCTGGAATGGCTGACGCCGCATCTCGGCGACAGGATCGAGCCGCGCGAGCCGGGCGGCGGCCGGCTGACGCCGATCGAGGACGCGCCGGGGCGGTATGTGCGGATGCCGTCCTGACGGCCGGAGCGCGCCGCCATGCGCCCCGGCGCTGGAAGCGACCGGCCCGAAGGAGCGAGCGTCCGTCCGCGATCAGGGCGATCGCCCTGCCGGCCCGGGCTTCGGGCGATTGCTCCGGGCGGATCGGCATCGCCCGGATTGCCGCCGGTCGCGAGGACGGCTATAGGCGTCTCCAGGGCTCGAGGCGCCCGCCGTCCGCTGGCTGATCGCCGTGGTGAAGTCCTCCCCGAGACGCAACCGTCGAAGCCTTCGATCGGGCATCGCCGGCCGGCGGCAATGCGGACACCCGCCAGATTTGGCCGCCATGCGATGCCGGAAGGAGCTTCCGACATGCAATCTCCCACTATTCCCCTGCCCTCGCTGCCCGTTCTGAAGGATCAGGCAAGGCGGCTGCGGGCCTCGCTCGAGGCGGCCGGACAGCCGGTCTCGCATTGCCGGGCGCTGGAGCTCGTCGCCCATCAGCACGGGTTCCGCGACTGGAACACGCTGCACGCCCGGCTCGGCAACCGGCCGCGCCTGTCGCCCTACACCCTCGGGTCGCGGGTCGCAGGCTGCTATCTCGGCCAGCGCTTCACCGGCGAGGTGATCGCGGCGAGCGCCTTCGAGGCCGACCCGACCCGCATCCGCCTGACGCTGAGGTTCGACGAGCCGGTCGACGTCGTCACCTTCGACAGCTTCTCGGCCTTCCGGCACCGGGTGAACTGCGTCGTCGACGACACCGGGCGCAGCCGCGAGAAGACGTCGGACGGGCGGCCGCATGTGGAACTCGCCTGGTAGAGTCGGGACCGCGGCGACGTTGACCCGGCGGGGGCGAGGAGCTACCCGCCGGCGATGCAGTTCCCCGCCCCGCTGATCCCCGGCCGCCTGATCGAGCGCTACAAGCGCTTCCTCGCCGACGTCGCGATCGACGGCGAGGGTGCCCCGGTCACCGTCCACTGCCCCAATCCTGGCGCCATGATGGGGCTGAAGGCGCCAGGCGCGCGGGTCTTCCTGTCGCGCTCGCCCAACCTCAAGCGCAAGCTGCCGCTGACGCTGGAGATCGTCGAGGCGGACGGAACGCTCGTCGGCATCAACACCGGCCTTCCCAACCGGATCGCCGAGGAGGCGATCGCCGCGGGCCTCGTCCAGGAACTCTCCGGCCTCGGGCCGGCCCGGCGCGAGGTGCGCTATGCCGCCGCCTCGCGGGTCGACCTCCTCTACCGGCAGCCGGACGGACGCGCGGTCTTCGTCGAGGTGAAGAACGTCCATCTGAGGCGCGAAGCGGGCCTCGCCGAGTTTCCCGACTGCGTGACGACGCGCGGCGCCCGCCACCTCGACGATCTCGCCGCCGAGGTCGCGGCGGGCAGCCGCGCGGTGATGCTCTACGTCGTGCAGCGGGCGGACTGCGACCGGCTCGCCTTCGCCGCCGATCTCGACCCCGCCTATGCGGCGGGCTTCGCCGCGGCACGGCGCCGAGGGGTTGAAGCCTTCGCCGTTCGGTGCGACATCACCCTTGACGGGATCATCCCCAACCGCACCCTCCCGATCGTCGAGCGACCATGACCACCTATCTCGAGGCCGAGGCGAATCCGATCCGCAACACCGGCGCCATCCGGCTCTACGGGCCGGAGGCCTTCGCCGGCATGCGCCAGGCCTGCCAGCTGACGGCGCGCTGCCTCGACGGCCTGGCGGAACTGGTGGTGCCCGGCGCGACGACGCAGGCGCTCGACGACTTCGTCTACGACTTCGCCCTGTCGAACGGCGCCGTCCCCGCGACGCTGAACTACCGCGGCTACATGAAGAGCGTCTGCACCTCGATCAATCACGTGGTCTGCCACGGTATTCCCAACGAGAAGCCGCTGAAGGAAGGCGACATCGTCAATGTCGACGTCACGCTGATCGTCGACGGCTGGCACGGGGATTCCTCGCGCATGTATCCGGTCGGGCGGATCAAGCGGGCGGCCGAGCGGCTCTGCGAGGTGACCTACCGCTCGCTGCTCCTCGGCATCGAGGCGGTGAAGCCGGGCGGCCATGTCGGCGACATCGGCGAGGCGATCCAGAGCTACGCCGAGGCCGAGCGTTGCTCGGTGGTGCGGGACTTCTGCGGCCACGGTGTCGGCAAGCTCTTCCACGACGCGCCGAACGTCCTGCATTACGGCCGCCGCGGCGAAGGCCCCGAACTGAAGCCCGGCATGATCTTCACCGTCGAGCCGATGATCAATCTCGGGCGGCCGCACGTGAAGATCCTCAACGACGGCTGGACGGCCGTCACCCGCGACCGGACGCTCTCCGCCCAGTACGAACACACGCTGGGTGTCACCGAGGACGGCTACGAGGTGTTCACCCACTCTCCGGCAGGGCTCGACACGCCGGGGATCGCCTTCACGCGCGAACCGGCCGCGGCCGAATAGGCGCGGCGATGGCTTCGTCCGGCGATCGCGGAGACCTCACCGGAGCGGACGACGTCTGGCCGGGGCTCGAGGAGCGCATATCCAGGTCGCCGCAGCCCCAGCGCAAGGCCGCGGGCACCGGCGAAGACCGGGCCGCGCGCCATCACGACGGCCATCGCGACCGGCTGCGGGCGCGTTTCGCCGCGGCGGGGGACGACGCGCTCGCCGACTACGAGCTGCTCGAACTGATCCTCTTCCGTTCGATCCCGCGCAAGGACGTCAAGCCGATCGCGAAAGCGCTTATCGCGCATTTCGGCTCGCTCGCCGAGGTGCTCGGCGCGCCGACGCGGCGCCTCACCGAGGTTCCGGGCGTCAAGGACGCCGTCGCCCTCGACATCGCCGTCGTCGCGGCGGTCAACCGGCGCGGCATGCGCTCGGCGGTGCGGCAGCGCGAAGTGCTTTCTTCATGGGCCGCGGTGCTCGACTACTGCAAGGCGGCGATGGCCCACGAAGGGCGCGAGCAGTTCCGCATCCTGTTTCTCGACAAGAAGAACGCCCTCATCGCCGACGAGGTGCAGGGCACCGGAACGGTCGACCACACGCCGGTCTATCCGCGCGAGGTCATGCGCCGCGCGCTGGAACTGAACGCCACCGCGATCATCCTCGTCCACAACCATCCCTCCGGCGACCCGACACCCTCGCGCGCCGACATCGACATGACGAAGACGATCGTCGAGACCGCGCGGCCGCTCGGCGTCGCCGTCCACGACCACATCATCATCGGCAAGAACGGCCATGCCAGCCTCAAGGGGCTGCGGCTGATCTGACGGCGCGGCCGAGGCCGGATCGTCAGTGCAGATGGCCGCCGTCCTTCACGAGGCGGATTTCCTTCGGCGTGATCAGCCCCTGATGCATGACGCGGACGGAATGGATGATCGCCTCGATCTCCCGCTCCCAATGGTCGAGAAACCGCTTTAGACGCGGATAGTCCGGCGCCATGTCCTCGAACTGCCAGAAGAAGGTCTGGAGCAACGTCGGATGATCCGGCATGCGATACAGCACCTCGGCCGAGGTGAGGCTGTATCCCTGAAGCATCCGACGGAACGACGCGTCGACAGATCTGGCAGTCATCGGCACACCTCTTCGAAAAGCGGCGGCCGGCGAGCGGCCGACGCTGGATCATCCGCATCCAACTTGACGGACACGGGTGTCCGATCAGTGGAGCGATCAGACGATGCTGCGCCGCCTTCGTTAACGAGACGTTAAGCGACCCTGCGACATTCGGCCAGTTTCAGAGCGAGGGAAACCCGAAGCCGTGCGGTGCCACCGCCCTCGCCCGTCTTTCGCGCGCGCCGTTGCATTTGCACAACAAATCGGCATGCCTCGTTGATGATCAGTATTCACCCGTCGAGACGAGGCCGTCGAGGAAGCCTTCCGCCTCGCGCCGGATCGTCGCCACCTTCTTCGCATCCATCCGCCCGAGCGTCGCATAGGTGCGGGCCATGCGGGGGTTGCCCTGCAGCCGCTCGGCGTTGCGGGCGACGAAATCCCAGTAGAGCAGGTTGAACGGGCAGGCGCCCTCGCCGGTCTTCAGCTTCGGCGAATAGCGGCAGGACCCGCAATAGTCGGACATTTTGTCGATATAGTTCGCCGAGGCGGCATAGGGCTTGGAGGCGAACAGCCCGCCGTCGGCATAGAGGATCATGCCGACGACGTTCGGCATCTCCACCCACTCATAGGCATCGTGATAGACGACGAGATACCACTCCTGCACCTCTTTTGGATCGAAGCCGCAGAGGAGGCAGAAATTGCCGATCACCATCAGCCGCTGGATGTGGTGGTTGTAGGCGCTGTCCCGCACCTCGCGGAAGCACGCCCCCAGGCAGTTGAGATCGGTCTCCCCGGTCCAGAAGAAGTCGGGCAGCTTCCGGCGGGCGAGGAGCTTGTTGGACGCGGCATAGTCCGGCATCTCGCGCCAGTAGACGCCGCGGACGAACTCCCGCCAGCCGATGATCTGGCGGATGAAGCCCTCGACGGCGTTGATCGGCGCGCTGCCGTCCCGCCAGGCGGCTTCCGCCCGCTCGCAGGCCTCGCGCGGGTCGATCAGGCCGCAATTGATCAGCGCCGAGACGTGCGAGTGGAAGAGCAGCGGCTCGCCCTCCCGCATGGCATCCTGATAGGTGCCGAAATCCGGCAGCGCCGTTTCGACGAACCAGGCGAGGGAGTGCAGCGCCTGGCGCCGGGTGACCGGATAGTCGAAATCGTCGAGACCGCCGAAATGGTTGCCGAAGCGGGCGGCGACGAGATCCAGAACCTCTCGCGTCGTCTCGTCCACGCCATAGGTCGGCCGCTCCGGCGGGGCGACGTCCGCCGCGAGCGGCTCGCGGTTGGAATGGTCGAAATTCCAGCGGCCCCCGGCGGGCTCGTCGCCCTCCATGAGATAGCCGGTCTCCTTGCGCATCTCGCGATAGAAGAACTCCATCCGCAGCTGCTTCAGACCATGAGCAAAGGCGCGGAAGCGCTCGTGGCTGCAGAGAAAACGATCGTCCGGCCGGATGTCGACCGAGACGTCCAGTTCCTCGCGCCAGTCCTCCATCATCTGCCGCACCCGCCATTCGCCGGGCTCCGTCACGACGACGCCATCCGGCCGGTGGCGCGCCACGGCGCGTTCGAGTTCGCCGGTGAAGCAGCCGGTGTTTGCGGCATCGTCGAGGGCGACGTAGTCGACGGTGACGTCCCGCGCCCTCAGATCCTCGGCAAAGTGCCGCATGGCGGCGAAGAGGAAGGCGATCTTGCGCTTGTGATGACGGACGTAGCGCGTCTCGTCGGCGACCTCGCACATCAGGACGACGTCGCCTTCGGCAAGATCACGGAGCGAAGAGAGATTGCGGCTGAGCTGGTCGCCGAGCACGAAGCGGAGCGTCGCCATGGCGCGCCTAGCTCCGCCCGATGCGGATGGAGGAGCGGCCGCCGTCGACGCCGATGACCTGCCCAGTGATCCAGGATCCCGCCCCGGTGAGGAGCAGTTCGGCCATGGCCGCGATGTCGTCCGCCCGGCCGAGCCGCGGGACGGCATGCATCCGGGCGATCGCGTCAGCCATTTTCTCGTTGCCGGCGACGGTGCGACCGAGCGGCGTGTCGACGAGCGACGGCGCGATCGCGTTGACGCGGATCCGCGGGGCGAATTCCGTCGCCAGCGTGCGCGTCAGCCCGACCACGGCCCCCTTCGCCATGGCGATCGAGGCGTGGGCGGCAAAGCCCTGGTCGACGGCGACGGTCGAGAAGAACACCGCGGCGGCGCCCTCTTCCGCCGCGAGCAGCGCCGGCGTCGCGGCGGAAAAGGCGAGCGCCGCGCCGAGGGCGTTGAGCCGGAAGTCGCTCAGATAGTCCTCCGCCGTCGTCTTCCGGAACGGTTTGAGATTGATCGAACCGACGGCATAGACGAACCCGTCGAGAGGCTCCGGCAGCGCCTCGCCCGCCGCCTCGACCGCCGCTCGATCCGTGACGTCGCAGACGATCGTCGCGGCGGAAAGCTCGTCGCCGAGGCGGGCGAGCGCCTCGCCGTTCCGGCCGGCGAGGACGAGTTCGTGCCCCGCCTGGTGCAGCCGGCGCGCGATGGCCGAACCGATGCCGCCGCTGCCCCCGAAGATCAGATGTCGTCCCATGGCGCCCCTTCGCCTTCGCTGCCCCGGATCGTCGCGCGCCGTCGGCGCCTTTGGTGGCCGAACACGAAAGAGGACGAAGCGTTGCGGCAGCAAGGGCGGCTGCGGCGATATGTCGGGGCCGCCAGCGGGTGGATGCCCGTCCCACGCCAGCCGGGCGGCGCGTCAGTCCTCGAGCCGCTCGGAGCCCTCGATGCCGAGCCGGCGGATCTTGTCGTAGAGCCCCTTGCGGGAGATCTGCAGCGCCTCGTAGGTCGGCTTCAGCGCGCCGTTGTTGCGCGCAAGCTCCGCCTCGATCAGCGCGCGTTCATGGGCGGCGAGACGCTCGGCCAGCGAGCCGGCGGCGACCGGGGCCACCTGCCGTCGGCCGGCATCTGACATGTCGGATGCGCCGGCGCCATCGTCGGCTTCGAAGCCGGACCACATGCCGAGCACGAAGCGGTCGGCATAGTTGCGCAGCTCCCGCACGTTGCCGGGCCAGTCGGCGCGCATCAGCGCGATTTCCAGCGCGTGGCTGACCGGCGGGATCTCGCGGCGGAAACGCGCCCGCGCCTCGCGCGCCAGATGGAAGAACAGCAGCGGCACGTCCTCGCGCCGCTCGCGCAGCGGCGGGATCGTCAGCGCCACCACGGCGAGCCGGTAGTAGAGGTCGAGGCGGAAGCGGCCGGCGCGCCCCATCTCGCCGAGATCGGTCTTGGTCGCGGCGACGAAGCGCACGTCGAGCGGGATCGCCCGGTTGGAGCCGAGACGCTCGACCGAGCGGGTCTCGATGGCGCGCAGCAGCTTGGCCTGCAGGTCAAGCGGCATCGATTCGATCTCGTCGAGGAAGATGGTGCCGCCGTTCGCATGTTCGAGCTTGCCGATCCGCTGCTTCGCTGCGCCGGTGAAGGCGCCGGGCTCGTGGCCGAAGAGCTCGGATTCGATGATGTCGGCCGGCAGCGCCGCACAGTTGATCGCGACGAAGTTGCCCTTCGCCCGGCCGCCGCAGTCGTGCAGGGCGCGGGCGACCACCTCCTTGCCGGTGCCGGTCTCGCCGAGGACGAGGATGTCGACGTCGGTGTCGGCGAGCGCCTCGATCTTCTGGCGCAGGCGCTGGATTCCGGGGGTGCGCCCGACCAGCCGGCCGGCGAGTTCGTCGCCGCCGTCGAGGGTGGAGCGCAGGATGCGGTTTTCGAGAACCAGCCGGCGCTTTTCCAGCGCCCGCTCGACGACGGCGCTCAGCCTGGAGACGGAGAACGGCTTCTCGATGAAATCGTAGGCGCCCGCGCGCATCGCATCCACCGCCATCTGCACATCGCCGTGGCCGGTGATGAGGATCACCGGCATCGTCGGGTCGATCGACAGCGCGGCCTTGAGCAGGGAAAGCCCGTCCATCCCCGGCATGCGGATGTCGCTGACGATGACGGCGTAGGCCTCCGGCCCGATCCGCGCCAGCACCTCCTCGGTGGTGCGATGCGGCGAGACGGTGAAGCCGCCGAGCACGAGGCCCTGTTCGAGGGCGTGGCGCAGGTCGGCATCGTCCTCGATCAGGTGGACGAGCGTTGCTTGGAAAGTCTCCGGCACCTCAGATCCTCATTCAGCCGCTTCGCGCGCGTCGGCCGCAGCCACCAGCCGCACCGCCAGCACGCACCCGCCCGCCGGGCTGTCGCGCAGTTCGAGGCTGCCGCCGCAGTCCCTGGCGATGCTGTAGGCGATGGAGAGCCCGATGCCGATCCCCGCGCCGGCTTCCTTCGTCGAAAAGAACGGCTCGAAGACGCTGTCGCGGATCTCCGCGGCGATCCCCGGCCCGTTGTCGGCGACGAGGACGACGACCCCGCCTTCGGCCGTTTCGAGGCCGATCCGCAGCGTCGGTTGCGGGCGGTCGGCCAGAGCGTCGATGGCGTTGTTGGCGAGATTGACGAAGATCTGCGACAGCCGCGTGCGGCCGCCGAGGACGGCGAGGCCGCGCAGCCGCTCGTCGACCTCGATCAAAATGCCCGCCTTGCGCGCCCGCGGCCGCACGAGGATCATCGCCTCGTCGAGCACCGCCCCGAGCGAGACCGCGACGTTGCTGGTTCCCGGCTTGCGGGCGAAGGACAGGAGCGTGCGGGAGAGTTCGGCCATCCGCTCGACCATGGCGCCGATGCGGGTCAGGTTCTCCGCCGCCAGATCGCCGCGCCCACGGGCGAGGAACTGGCCGGCATTCTCGGCATAGGTGCCGATCGCCGCGAGCGGCTGGTTGAACTCGTGGCTGAGCGCTGCCGACATCTGGCCGAGGGCGGCGAGCTTGGCGGTCTGGACGAGATCGGCCTGGGCCTTGCGCAGCCGCTCCTCGGCCTGGCGGCGTTCGCCGATCTCGGTGGAGAGCGAGCGGTTGGTCGCATTGAGCGCCCGCGTGCGGTCGCGCACCAGGCGTTCCAGCCGCAGCCCCGCGACCCGTTCGGCCCGCCGTGCGAGCACCATGCGCTCGCGCCGGGAGAGGACGAGCGCCACACCCGCGGCGACGAGCAATGCCGCGAGGGCGGCGATCATCGCGCCCGCGAGCCGCGCCTGCTCGACCGGACGCGCATCGGCGAGGACATGCAGCCGCCAGTCGAGCAGCGGCAGGTCGCGCGCCAGATCGATGAAGGGGATCGCCTGCCCCGCGACGCGGAAGCGGCGCTGCGGCGCCTCGCCCTCGGCCACGCTGGAAAGCGGCGCGAGCCGCCATTCCGGCTGGTTGGTGAGGAAGATCGTTCCCGCCGGATCGGTGACGAAGATCGGGTTTGTGGAGAGCGACCAGGTCGCCTCGATCACGTCGAAGCCGACATAGACGACGACGATGCCGAGGAGAGCGTCGCTGCGCCTGACGCCGGACGCGAAGGCATAGGCCCGCTCGTCGCTGTCGAGCGAGATGGCGGCGCGGCCGAGACGGCCCTGGCGGACGGCCTCGATCAGCGCCGAGCGCTCGTGCGGCGCTTCGAAGAACAGCGCGCGCGCCGAGGCGAGCGCGGTGCCGTCCGGACGCAGGAACGCGATGTCCTTGGCGCCGGAAAGGCTGGCGACTTCGCGCGCCTTCAGCCGGGCCCGGCGGGCCGCTTCGTTGCCGGGGTCAGCGGCGAAGAGGTCGGCCACGTCGGCCTGACGCGCGAGGAGAGCCGGCAACAGCCGGTACTTGTCGAGGATGCCGGTCAGCGTCTCGCGCTGCACGGCGAGCGTCTCGGCCGCCTCCCGGCGGACGCCGGCCCGGGCGGATTCGGCGCGGCTTTCGGCAAACAGCCAGATCACCGCGGCTGAGGCGAGCACGACGAGGAGCGCCGCACCCGCCCGGACGCGCCGAAACCTTCGCCTGATGCCCCGCCTCGTCGTCATCTCTTCGGAAAACCGCCTATCGCGGCGGAAGTCCAGCGAAAAACGCCCGCCGGGGCCGTGGAAAGCGGCTACGGCAAGAGGACGATCTTCGCCGCCGGCACGGTTCCCGCGTCGATGTCGGCGAAGGCGCGGGCGCCTTCCGAAAGGCTCCGGCGCTCGGTCCAGCCGATCGCGCCGAAGCGCCGCCGCTCGAGGGCTGCCACCGTGTCGGCGAAGTCCTGCGGCGTGTAGCAGTAGGATCCGGTCAGCGTGACCTCCTGAAGCGTCAGCTTGCGGATGTCGAGCCCGTCCGACCCGGGCAGAAGGCCGATATGCACGATGACGCCGCCCGGGCGGACCATGCGGCTCGCGGCGGCGCGCGTCGCCCCGGCGCCGACCGCATCGACGACGAGATCGACGCTGTCGGGTTCGGGACCGTCCCCACCGCCCGGATCGTAGACCTTGAGGCCGCCGACATCCTCCAGCGTCCGGCGGCGCAGCGCATTGGTCTCGCCGACGCTGATCTCGGCGGCGGCGAAGAGTCTCGCAACCAAAGCTGCGGCAAGTCCGATGGCGCCGCCGCCGAGGACGGCGACGCGCGCCGTCGCGATCGGCCGGGCGAGCCTTTCGGCGCCGATCCGCACCGCGTGCCAGGACACCGCGATCGGTTCGGCCAGCGCCGCCTCCTCGATCGGCAGGTCGTCGCCGATGACGTGGAGGTTGCGCTCGGGAACGCGCACATAGCCCGCGAAGGCACCCTGGCGCGGCGGCATCGAGAGGATCTGGCGGGTCGGCGACAGATGCGCCCGTCCCTCGACCGCGAAGGGACAGAGCGGGTCGACCACGAGCGGATTGATGGTGACGCGCATTCCCGCCCGCGGGCCATGAGCGATCGTCCCCGCCGCCTCGTGACCGAGGATCAGCGGCGCCGGCCGGCGCGCATCATGGCCGTGATAGGCGTGCATGTCCGAACCGCAGATGCCGACCGCCTCGACCTTGACGATCGCCTCGCCATCGGTCGGCCCGGGTTGCGGCTCGTCGCGATAGTCGAGCGTGTGCGGACCGGTATAGACCAGGGCTTTCATGGCGGATCCTATTTCGCGGTGAAGCCGCCGTCGACGGCGAGCGTCTGGCCGGTGACGTAGGCGGACGCGTCGGAGGCGAGGAAGATCGTCGCGCCGTGGAGATCCTCCAGCCGGCCGTTGCGGCCGATCGCGGTCTGGGCGGCGAGCCGCCCGGCCCGCTCCTCGTCGCCGAAGACCGGGGCGGTCAGCGGCGTCGGGAAAAAGCCCGGCGCGATGGCGTTGCAGGTGACACCGTGGCGCGACCATTCTTCGGCGATCGCGCGGGTGAGCTGGACGATGCCGCCCTTGGCCGCGCCGTAGGGCGCCGAGTCGGGAAAGGCCCGCGTGCTCTGCAGGGACGCGACGTTGACGATCCGGCCCCATCGGCGTTCGGCCATCTGCGGCGCGAAGGCCTGCGTCAGAAGGAACGGCGCTCGCAGATGCACCCGCATGTGGAGGTCGAAGGCCTCGGCCGAGACCTTGGCGAAGGGCTGGCGCAGATTGATGCCGGCCGCATTGACCAGGATATCGACCGGCGCGTCGGCGAGCGACGCCGCAAGCTGGCCCGGCGCCCCGGCATCGGCGAGATCGGCGACCCGAAAATCGGCCTGAAAGCCCTTGTCGCAGAGCGTGGCCGCTGCCTTTTCCAGTTCGTCCGCCCGCCGTGCCGTCAGGACGACCGCAGCGCCGGCCAGCGCCAGCGCGTGCGCCATCGCATGGCCGATGCCGCTGTTGCCGCCGGTCACCAGAGCCCGGCGGCCGGAGAGGTCGAAGAGATCGGTCGCCGCGAACATCTCCTCAGTCCCTGACCGGCGCGCCGAGGTCGACGTTCGAGCCCGGCGCGTATTTCTCCATCCTGACGTCGCTGGTGCGGGCATGACCTTCCATGCCCTCCAGCCGCGAGATGCGGGCCGAGACCGGCGCGATGGTGCGGCAGCCGTCGCGGTTCATCTTCTGCCAGGTCAGCGGCTTCAGGAACTTGTGCACTGAAAGCCCGGCGGAATAGCGCGCCGCGAACTTGGTCGGCAGGATGTGGTTCGGCCCGGACACCTTGTCGCCGAAGGCGACGTTGGTCTCCTCGCCGAGGAACAGCGAGCCGTAGTTGACGAGGTTTTCCAGCCACCAGTCGAGATCGTCGCAATGCACTTCGAGGTGCTCGCTGGCATAGCTGTCGGAGACCTCGGCCATCTCCTCGCGGCTGTCGCAGAGAACGATTTCGCCATAGTCGCGCCAGGCGGCCTCGGAAGCGCCGCGCGCCGTGGGCGGAAGCTTTTCGATCAGCTCCGGGATCAGCCGGGCGACGTCGTCCGCGACGCGGCGCGAGGAGGTGATCAGCCAGGCCGGGCTTTCCGCCCCGTGTTCCATCTGTCCGACGAGATCGGTGGCGACGATCATCGGATCGGCGGTGTCGTCGGCGAGAACCGCCACCTCCGAGGGGCCGGCGAAGACGTCGATGCCGACCTTGCCGAACAGCGTGCGCTTGGCCTCGGCGACGAACTTGTTGCCGGGCCCGACGATGATGTCGGCCGCCTTGCCGGTGAACAGGCCGTAGGCCATGGAGGCGATCGCCTGGACGCCGCCGAGCGTCATGATGATGTCGGCGCCGGCGACCGTCATGGCGTAGAGCACGTGCGGGTGGATGCCCTCGCCCTTGAACGGCGTCGAACAGGCGATGACGGTCTTGACGCCGGCCGCCTTGGCGGTGGCGATCGACATGTAGGCGGAGGCGATGTGAGCGTAGCGCCCGGTCGGGACGTAGCAGCCGGCGGTCTTCACCGGCACGAGCTTCTGGCCGAGCCACAAACCTGGAACCGGCTCGATGGCGAAATCCCCGACCGAGCGCATCTGCGCCTCGGCGAAGGAGCGGACCTGCCCGGCGGCAAACGCGATGTCGTCCTTGATGCTCTGCGGGATCTGGGCGGTGCGCCGGGCGATCTCCTCCTCGCCGACGACGATCTCGCCGGTCCATTTGTCGAGCTTCTCGGCGTAGCCGCGCACCGCCGCCTCGCCGCCCTTTTCGATCGCGGCGAGCATGTCGTCGACGACCTTCCGGGCGTTGCCCGCCTCGGTCTCTGCGGTCTTTTCTGCCTTTTTCAGATAGGTCACGGTCACGTCTCGGCCCTCGTCGTTGGCGCCCCGGGGACGGCCGTAGGATCGGCCGTCCCCGCGCGGCTCTCTGTTATTTCTGGTTGAATTCGGTGGCGAACGCCCGGAGCTTGGGATCGTCGGCGACCATCTTCATGTACTTGTCGGTGACGTAGCTCTTCGGATCGGGGTTCTCGGGCAGCGTGCCGACGCTCGCCATGAACTTGCCGATGTCGGAGAACCAGGTGTCGACCTTCGATTCCCCGCTCGAGGCGTCGAGAAGCTTCAGCTGCTCGTCGAGCGAAAACACCGGCCGCAGCTTGAATTCCTCGTCCATCGCCTCGGGCGTCGCTTCGAGCCCGCCCTGCTTGTAGAAGGCGAGCGCCATCTTCTTGGCCTCGTCCTCATGCGACTTCGCCCAGGACCACCCCCGCAGATAGACCGCGAGGAACTTCGCGACGTCGTCCGGATGCGCCTCGGCGAATTCCTTCGTGACGATCAGCGCACCGGGAACGATGGCATCGGCATCGGCGCCGCTGCAGAGATATTTCGCGTCGGCGCGGCTCTGCAGCGTGTAGGTGTTGGGGGCCCAGACGCCCGCGACGTCGCCGTTGCCGGAGGTGACGGCGGTGATGATCTGGGCCTGGCCGAGATTGACGAACTGCACCTCGTCCTGCTTTACGCCCATCTTTTCCAGGCACTTGCGCGCGGCATAGTCGACGGTGGAATTGGTGGTCAGGAGCAGCCGCTGGCCTTCCAGCTTCTTCGGATCGGCCTTGATCTCGTCGTACTTCTTGCCGGTGACCATCAGCGCGTTGGTCTTCGACTCGTCATTGGTGATGCCGACCGTCATGATGTTGAAGCGCACGGCGCCGAGCACCGCCGGGACGGAGCCGGTGCCCCCGACATCCCAGGAGCCGGATGCGCCGGCGGCGATCTGCGGCGCGCCGGAGGGGAAGGTCGAAAAGGTCGGATCGAGGCCGACGTCCTTCCACCAGCCCTTCTCGCTGGCATAGTAGAAGGGCAGCGCCCAGTAGAGCGAGGGCTGGTAGCTGACGCCGATCTTGTCGGCGGCACCGGCCGCGCCGGGCGCGAGCGTCGCGGCCGCCAGGCTGGCGGCGATGCCGAGCGCGAGCGTTCGAATGCGTTTCATCGTTTCCTCCCATTCGTTTCCTCGGATCTCCGCCGGCGGCGGGGACGATTCCTCCGCACGCCGCGCCGAGGGCCTCGAGGCGGCCCGCGGCGCGGCGGCTTCGGAGCTCAGTGGCCGATCTCGGCCTTTTCCTCGCGCAGCGACTTCCAGATCCGCGTGCGCAGATGGACGAAGGATTCCAGATCCATGACGTCCTCGATCCGCTCGTGGCCGTCCCACCGTTCGGCGAGGCGCACCGTCTTGACGTCGATGATTTCCTTGATCGTCCCCGGCCGCCGGCTCATGATCGCGACGCGGTCGGCGAGATAGACTGCCTCCTCGACGGCATGGGTGATGAAGAGGACGGTGCGCGGATTGACCCGCGCCAGCCGCACCAGCTCTTCCTGCATGACGACGCGGGTCTGCGCGTCGAGCGCGCCGAAGGGCTCGTCCATCAAGAGGACGTCGGGGTCGAGGACATAGGCCCTGGCGATCGCGACGCGCTGCTGCATGCCGCCGGAGAGCTGGTGCGGATAGGCGTCGCCATGGCTCTCCAGCGACATCAGCTTCAAAGACCCGGCGACGAGATGATCGCGCTGGTCTTTGCCGATGCGCTTGTTGCGCAGGCCGAACTCGATGTTCTGGCGCACCGTCTTCCACGGAAACAGGGCGAACTGCTGGAACACCACCGCGCGGTCGGCGCCCGGCCGCACCACCGGCCGGTCGTTGACCAGCACCTTGCCGGCCGACACGCCCTCGAAGCCAGCGACCATGCGCAGACAGGTGGTCTTGCCGCAGCCGGAGGGGCCGACGATCGCCACGAACTCCTTCTCGCCGATGGCGAGCGAGACGTCGTCGAGCGCCTTGAAGCCCGTTCTGGCGTTGCCGAAAACCTTTCCGACGCCTTCGAAGCGTATCGAGCCCAAACCGGTCCTCCCCTTATCCATCCAAGCCGCGATGCCGGCGGATCGACGCTTCCGTCCAGCGCAGCGCCATGTCGATCGCCAGGCCGACGATGCCGATCGCCACCATCCCGGCCATGACGGTCGACGTCGCGACGTTGGCCTGCGCCTGCACCATCATGAAGCCGACGCCCGTCGAGGCGACGATCAGCTCGGCGCCGACCAGCGACTGCCAGCCGAGCCCCGCGGCGACCCTGAGCCCCGCGACCAGCGAGGGCACGGAGGCCGGCAGAAGGATGTCGACGATCATTCTGAAATGGCCGGTGCCGAGCATTTCGGCGGCCTCCACGAGGCGCCGGTCGACCTGCCTCGCGCCGCGATAGGCGTTGATGACGCAGGGCGGGAAGGCGCCGGCGAAGATGATCATCACCGGCCCGCCGATCCCCGTGCCGAACCACAGCGCGGCGAACGGCACCCAGGCGATCGGCGCGATGAAGCGCAGGCCGTCGAAGATCGGGCTGACGATCTCGTCGACGAGCCGGAACCAGCCCATCATCAGGCCGAGCGGGATGCCGATGAGTGCGGCGAGCGCGAAGCCGGCGATGAAACGCGTGAAGCTGTAGGCGATGTGTGCGGGAAGCGTGGCGCCGGCGAAGGGCTCGGTGGTGAGCGTGGCGACGCGTTCGGCGACGGCGATCGGGCTCGGCAGGAACGACGGCGGAACGAGCCCGGCGGTCGGCAGCAGCAGCCAGATGCCGAAGAAGACGAAAAGACCGATCAGGCCGAGGCGGAGCGTCTGACCGAGTGTCAGCGGCGCGCTGTCCATGTCAGCCCCTCCCCTGCAGCGACCAGGACAGGACCCGCCGTTCGACGAGGCCGAGGACGAAGGTCGTCGCCCAGCCGAGCACGCCGACCGTCAGCATGCCGACGAGGATCATCGCCGGATAGATGTCCTGCTGCGCCATGTTGAGGACGAAGCCGACGCCGACCAGCGCGCCGACGAGTTCGGCCGCGACGAGCGTCGTCCACGAGGCCTGCAGCGACAGCCTGAGGCCGGTGAAGATCATCGGCAGGGAGGCCGGGACGATCACCTCGCCCGCCATGCGCAGCGGCGGCGTGCCGAGCATGCGGGCCGCCTCGATCACCGACTTGTCGATGTTGCGCACCCCGGCATGGGCGTTGATCACCGAGGGCACGAAGGCGGCGAACCAGATGACCATGACCTTGGCGGCGTCCCCGAGCCCCAGCCACAGGATCGCCAGCGGGATCCAGGCGAGCGGCGGGATCGGCCGGATCAGCATGAAGACCGGGTTGATCAGCGCTTCCGCGCGGCGGTTCCAGCCCATCAGGAGGCCGAGCGGAATGCCGGTCCCCACCGCCACGAGGAAGCTGATGACGATGAGACGGAGGCTGTGCAGGGCATGGTCGACGAGCGTGCTTCCGGCATAGCCGCGCAGCTCGATCTGCTTCAGCGCGACCCAGAACTGCGCCGGCGTCGGGAACCGCCCGGCGGGAATGATCCCGAACCAGCTGGTCAGGGCGAACCAGAGAATGATGATGCCGCCGACCGCGCACAGGCCGACGACGGCCTTCCTCCCGCGCATGGTCTCCCTCCCGATGAAACTTATTTTCATTATTTTGAAAGAAAGTTTCACAGCCATCCGGGAATGTCAACGGCTAAAGATTCCGTGCTCGCTTGGGTCGGCGCTTCGCTTGAACGGTGGCGATTTCGCGGTTAGACAGATGAAAATATTTTCAGTATGGATGCTCGATGGCACGCGGCACGCGCCCCAGATTGATCGACGTCGCGCGGGACAGCCAGGTCTCGCTGGCCACCGTCTCGCGGGCCTTGGCGCAGCCGGAACTCGTCAACCAGGCGACGCTTCGCCGGGTGCTGTCGAGCGCCGAGCGCCTCGGCTATCTCGAGCGGCCCGGCGTGTCGGCCGGCCGCGGCCCCACGCACACCATCGGGGCGATCGTCCCGACGCTCGACAATGCCACCTTCTCGCACGCGCTGGAGGTGATGCAGAGCCGGCTCGCCCCGCACGGCTACCAGCTGCTGGTCGCCAGCACCGGCTACAGTCCCGCGGCCGAGACGGAGGCGATCCGGTCCTTCCTGTCGCGCCGCGTCGACGGGCTGATGCTCGTCGGCGCCGCGCGGTCGCAGGAGACCATCGGCATTCTGCAGGAGACCGCGATCCCGGTGGTCCTGACCTGGGTCGCGGACGCGCGTTTCGACACGGTGGCGATCGACAATGCCGAGGCCGGGCGTCTGGCGGCCCGCCACCTGATCGGGCTCGGCCACCGCCGGATCGCCGTGGTGACCGGGCACCGCGTCAACAACGACCGCCAGAGGCTGCGCGTCGAGGGCGTGCGCGCCGAGATCGTCGGCGCCGGACTGGCGCTGCCGGAATGGCTGATCAGCCAGCAGCCCTATACGCTGGCGGGGGGACGCACCGGCTGCGCGACGCTCCTGTCCCTCGCCGAGCCGCCGACCGCCATCGTCTGCGGCATCGATATCCAGGCCTTCGGCTGCCTGGTCGAGACCCAGGCGCGGGGCATCAGGGTGCCGGAGGACCTGTCGCTCGTCGGCATCGACGACCTCGAAATGTCGGCCCACATGTCGCCGGCGCTCACCACCGTGAACATTCCCACCACCACGATCGGCGAGCAGGCGGCCGACAAGCTGATGGCGCGGATCGAGGGGCGCCCGACGGAAGCTGCGACGCAGCTGCCGGTGGCGCTGGTGGTCCGCCAGTCGACCGCCCGCGCTCCGGGGCGAACGGCCTCGTGACGCCGCCGGCGGCCCCGCCGCTTCAGCCGCCCTCGCGGATGTCCATCGCCCGCGGGGCGCCACGATTTTTCGGAGCGCAGGCCGCGGCCCGTTCCTGACGGAGACTTCGATGAAGCCGTTTCGAGGAAGCTTCACCCAGCAGGAGCCGATCGCCGAGGACGCCATCGAAGCGGCGGTCGAGGTTCTGCGCAGCGGCCGCCTGCATCGCTACAACAGCGTCGCGGGCGAGACCCCGGCGGCGGCCGTGCTGGAGGCCGCCTTTGCCGCCTATCAGGGCGCGCGCTACTGCCTCGCCTGCGCGTCTGGCGGCTATGCGATGGCGATCGCGCTGCGGGCGGCGGGTCTTCGCCCCGGCGAGACCGTGCTCACCAACGCCTTCACCCTGGCGCCGGTGCCCGGCGCCATCGCCGCCGCCGGCGGCACGCCGGCCCTCGTCGAGATCACTCCGGATCTGGTGGTCGACCTCGACGACTTGGCGCACCGGTTCGAGGCGACCGGGTCGCGCTTCTTCCTGCTGTCGAGCATGCGCGGCCATCTCGCCGACATGGACGCCGTCGCCGCAGTCGTCGCGCGCTTCGGCGCCGTGATGATCGAGGACTGCGCCCACACGATGGGCGCGACGTGGCAGGGGCGGAAGAGCGGAAGCTTCGGCCTCGCCGGCTGCTTTTCCACCCAGACCTACAAGCATCTCAACGCCGGCGAAGGCGGGCTTCTGACCTCCGACGACCCGGAGTTCATGGCGAGGGCGATCATCCTGTCGGGCTCCTACATGCTCTACGGGCGGCACGGCGCCGCGCCGGAGCCGAGCGTCTTCGAGACGATCCGCCTCGAAACCCCGAACATGTCGGGCCGGATGGACAATCTGCGCGCGGCGATCCTCGTTCCGCAGCTCCAGCGTCTTTCAGAGAACATCGAGCGCTGGAACGAGCGTTATCGGATCGTCGCCTCAGGGCTCGCCGGCTGCGAGGGGATCGTCCTGCCGAAGCGGCGCGACGAGGAGGGCTTCGTCGGCAGTTCCATCCAGTTCCTGATCCCGAACGTCGCGCCCGAAGCCGCCCGGGCGTTCGTCGCGGCCGCCGGCGATCTCGGCGTCGACCTGAAATGGTTCGGCGCCGACGAGCCGGTGGCCTTCACGTCCAACCACACGAGCTGGCGCTACATGCCGGCACAGTCGCTGCCGCGCACCGACGCCGTCCTGTCCGGCCTGTTCGACATGCGTCTGCCGCTGACCTTCAGCGCGGCGGATTGCGCCGAGATCGCCGCGATCATCCGGCACTGCCACGCCGCGGTGATCGGCGGCCGGCGCCGCTGACCGCGGGCCGCGACGGACCGGCCCGATCGGCCGCATTCGCTTGATTCAGGACCCGGCCGAGAAGCGCGCGGTTTGCCCGCTGTCGCCGGGATTGCGGGCGCGCCGGGCGCGGCTCATCGGGCCGACGGCATCGGATCGGCGTCGGCCCGTTCCCCGCAGCTACATCCGTCCCTTCCACGGGACGACGCGCCGCTCGATGAAGCGCATCAGGAGGTCGAAGGCATAGGCGATCGCGGCGATCACCACGATGCCCATGATCACCGTCGCGGTCTGCAGGAACTGCGAGGCCGTCAGCACCATGTAGCCGAGGCCCTTGGTGGCCGCGACCATCTCCGCCGCGACGAGCGTCGTCCAGCCGAAGCCGATGCCGATGCGCATGGCGGTCAGGATCTCCGGCAGCGCCGAGGGCAGGATGACGTGCCGCATCACCTGCCAGCGCGAGGCGCCGAAGGAATAGGCCGCGTGGATCTGCTCGATCGCCGCCGAGCGCACGCCGGACTTCGCCCCGAGCGCTATCGGCGCGAAGCACGACAGGAAGATCAAAAGCACCTTCGAGGTCTCGCCGATGCCGAACCAGATGATCATCAGCGGCAGGTAGGCGAGCGGCGGGATCGGCCGGTAGAATTCGATCGGCGGGTCGAAGATGCCCCGGATCGTCGGGCTCATGCCCATGGCGAGGCCGAGCGGCACGCCGACCAGACATGCGAGAAGGAAGGCGCCGAACACCCGCGCGGCGGAAATCCCGGCATGCGCCAGAAGCGAGGTGCCGGTGAAGCCGTCGGTCAGGACGTCGACGAACTTCTGGAAGATCGCCTGCGGCGAGGGAACGAAGAGCGGCTTGACGAGGCCGAGCGCCGTCACCAGCCACCAGACGAAGATGAAGATCGCGATGGTGACGAGGCTGAGGACGACGGTCTCGCCCTGCCCCGGCACGCCATAGGTCTCGCCGGGCTTGGTCGGGCGGCTCCTGGCCATCCGCGCCACGCCGCCGCCGATCGCCTCGCGCCATCCGGAGGTCGCAGGCGACGCCGGCTCCTGCACCCGGGTCTCGTCGTTGGTCGGTCGAACGATGCTCATGCGGCCTCCTCCTCCTCGTCGGCGAAGATGATGGCGAGCACTTCCTCGCGAAGCGCGATGAAGTCGGACGAGGCCTTGATCGCGCGCGCCGGCTGCCCTTCGCAGAACCGCCGTGAGAACGGCAGGTCGAAGCGGTGGGCGATGCGCCCCGGCCGGGGCGACATGACAATCAGCCTGGTGCCCATGAACAGCGCCTCCTCGACGCTGTGGGTGATGAAGAAGACCGACTTTCCGGTCTCGTTCCAGATCCTCAGGATCAGCTCCTGCGCCCGCTCCCGGGTCAGCGCGTCGAGCGCGCCGAGCGGCTCGTCCATCAAGAGGAGCTTGGGATCGCAGGTCAGCGCCCGCGCGATGCCGACGCGCTGCTGCATGCCGCCCGACAGCGAATAGACCGGCGAGTTCTCGAAGCCCGCGAGGCCGAGCAGGCCGATGAATTTTTCCGCCACCTGATGGCGCTCGGCGCGCGGGCGGCCCTGCAGCTTCAGCCCGAAGGCGACGTTGTCGAGAACGTTCAGCCAGGGCAGCAGCGCATGCTTCTGGAACACCACGGAGCGGTCGGCGCTCGGCCCGGAAACGGGGACGCCGTCGAGGACGATGTCGCCCGACGAGGGGGCGAGAAAGCCGGCGATCAGGTTCAGAAGCGTTGACTTGCCGCAGCCCGATGCGCCGAGCGCCACGGTAAAATCGCCCGGCTCGATCGTCAGCTCGACCTTGCGCAGGGCCTCGACCGGCGGCCGGCCGTTCACCGCGGGATATTCGACGGATGCCTGCTTGATCTCAAGTGCCATGACGTCCCTCCTTGGGGGTCTCCGCGCCGACAAGGCGCGGAGAACGGTCGGCATTGCGGCGATCGGCCCGCCTATTCGGCCGCGGCCTTGGCGAACTCGTCGGTGACGAAGGGCGTGTAGTCGTCCTTGACGCTGTCGATGCGGCCGGCGGACTTCAGGAATTCCGCCGTCGCCTTGGTGGCGTCGGCGCCCTTCTTGCCGAGCCAGCCGCTCTCGATCTGCTTCTTCAGCGGCAGGAAGGTGTAGCCCGACAGGACCGCCGGCACCTGATCGGGCGCAGCGCCCGTGCGATCGGCGATGGTCTTCACCGGCGCACTGTCGGCCGTCCACTTCGAGGTGTCCGCGAGATAGGCGTCGTTCGCCTCGGCCATGGTCTTGGTGAAGGCGATCATCGCGTCCTTGTGCTTGTCGGCGAAGTCCTTGTTCACCACCCAGGCGTCGAAGGTCGGATAGCCCCACTCGGCGGTCTCGTCCGCGCCGACGAGCCGCGTGCCGTTCTCCATCAGCTTGCCCTGGGCGGGCTCCCAGACGAAGCCGGCGTCGATCGCGCCCTGCTGCCACGCCGCGACCATCTGGTCAGGCGACATGTTCATGATGGTGACGTCGCCCGGATCGACGCCGGCATGCTTCAAGGCTCCCATCAGGGAGAAGTGCGAGGTCGAGCCGATCGGCACGGCGACCCGCTTGCCCTTCAGATCAGCCAGCGTCTTGATGCCCGCGTCGTTGCGCACGATCAGGGATTCCGCCGTGCCGATGACCTCGGCGACCATGAACATTTCGAGGTCGAGCCCCTGCGTCGCGGCGATCGCCATGGGCGAGGAGCCGAGTTCGGCGACGTTGACGTCGCCGGAGGCCATGGCGGCGATCACGTCGGTGCCGGCCGAGAACTTGCGCCAGTCGATCTTCCAGCCGGTGGCCTTCTCGAATTTGGCATCGGCAGCGGCCACCTGGTCCGGCGTCGGGTTGCCGAAATGGCCGACGATGACGGTGTCCTGCGCGACCGCCGTTCCCGCCAGGAGGCCCGTGCCGGCCAGGCCTGCCAAGAGAACGACTGCTAGCTTATTCATCATTCTGCTCTCCGATGTTCGTCTGGGTTCATGCGCCGCCCGTTGAAGGGGTCTTGTCTGCGCGTCGCGGTCCGGCAGGTTTCAGCAAGCAAGGATCATGCCGCCGAAACGCACCGGCCGTATTCAGGCCTCCCCGAAACGCGGCGCCGGCCCGCGATCGGCGGAAGCGAAGGCTACCACGGCGCCGGCCAGCACATCGAGCGTGTCGACGACCGGACAGTCGCCGGCGATCGCCCCGGCGATGACCGAGAATTCGGTGCAGGCAACGACGAGGACGTCGGCACCGGTGCCGTGAAGTTCCGCGGCGGCGGCTCTCAGAAGCGCGGCCGCCCGGCCGCTGGCGTCGCCGGCCTTCACCAGCCGGATCGCCGCCAGCATGGCGGCCTCGTCGCCAGGATAGAGCGTCGCGATGCCGGCCCCGGCGAAGGTGCGATCGAAGATCCCCGCCAGGCGCACCGCCGGCGATCCGAGGATGCCGACCCTTCGGGCGGACCGGCCCGCCACCGCGCCGACGGAAAGATCGATCATGTCGAGAAACGGGACCGACACCGCGGCGGCGATTTCGCCGGCATAGTGATGCGCGGTGTTGCAGGGCATGGCCAGCGCCTCGGCACCGCCCGCCTCGAGCCGCCGCGCCATTTCGACGAGCACCGGCGCCGGGCTTTCGCCTGTGCCTTCGATGATCGCCGCGATACGCGACGGCACCTGGGTGTTGTTGTCGACCAGCATCGGAACGTGGTCCCGATCGTCGCGCGCGCTCGTCCGGTCGATGATCCGCTGCATCAGGAGAACCGTCGCCTGCGGCCCCATGCCGCCGAGGATGCCGATGCGGCGCTTGGGCGATGCGCGGCTCATGCGGCACGGACCTTTCCCGCTCGGCGGCGGGTTGGCGTGAATTGCCGAGCCTCCCCCGGCATGGCTAAGGTGCCGCGATGCAGAGGACGACGCACCGAGAGCCGGCGATGACCACCCGTTCGAGCCGCATGCCGAACCATGCCCTGCTGCGCCCTCTCGACCCCGGCCGGCCGCTGCAGCGCCAGATCCAGGAGCGGATCGTCGAGGCGATCCTGTCCGGTGCGATCGTGTCGCACGAGCCGCTGCCGGCGACCCGGGTGATGGCGCGGCAGCTCAGCGTGTCGCGCAACACCGTCACCCTCGTCTACGAGAAGATGGCGGAGGACGGCTATCTCACCGCCGTCGAGCGGCGCGGCTACTTCGTCGACGAGCGCTTCCTGCGCCTTTCGGCCGAGACCCGCCGCGCCGCGATGGGACCGTTCAATCCCGACCGCCCCGCCGACGCCCGGCCCAGCGGCTGGGCCCGCCACATGCGGCTGCGGCCGTCGCACCAGCCCAACATCCGCAAACCCACGGACTGGCAGCGCTTCCCCTACCCCTTCGTCTACGGCCAGGTCGCGGCCGACCCGGTCTCGCTGACCAAATGGCGCGACTGCATCCATCAGGCCGGACGCGCCGAGCATCTGAAGAGCCTGATGACCGATCTCGTCGACGCCGACGATCCGCTGCTGATCGAGCAGATCATCCGGCGGATCCTGCCGCGCCGCGGCATCCGGGCCGGCGCGGACGAGATCCTCGTGACCATCGGGTCGCAGAATGCCGTCTATCTGGTTTCGCGCCTGTTCTGTGGCCCGGGAACCAGGGTGGCCTTCGAGAATCCGGGCTATGTCGACGCCCGCAACATCTTCGAGCTCGACGGCGCCGAGATCGTCGACCTGCCCGTCGATGCCAGCGGCGCGCGGCCGAACCAGCGGCTTGATGACTGCGACCTCGTCTACGTCACGCCCAGCCATCAGGCCCCGACCAACGTCACCATGACCATGCAGCGGCGGCTGGCGCTTCTCCAGGCCGCCGAACGCCACGACCTTCTGATCGTCGAGGACGACTACGAGCACGAGCTGAACCATGTCGGCCCGCGCCAGCACGCCCTGCGCGGCTACGACCGTTCCGGCCGCGTCCTGCATGCCGGCAGCCTTTCGAAGCCGGTGTTTCCGGGACTGAGGCTCGGCTTCATCGTCGCGGCGCCGGAGGTGATCGTCGAGCTCCGGGCCCTGCGGCGCCTGATGTACCGGCATCCCTCGGCGCTCGACCAGCGCGCCATGGCGCTGTTCATGTCGGAAGGCCATTACGACGCCCATATCCGCCGCCAGCAGGACATGCTCGCCCGGCGCTGGACGACGATGCTCGGCGAGATCGAACGCCAGCTGCCGGATTGCGAGGCGACGATGACGACAGGCGGATCCGCCCTGTGGCTCCGCCTGCCGGAGGGGATCGCGGCCGGCGCGTTCCAGGCCGAGGCGGCGAGACACGGCGCCGTGGTCGAGGTCGGCGACATCCACTTCCGTCAGCCCCGGCCGGAGCACAACTTCCTGCGGCTCGGCTTCGGACCGATCGACAATGCCAGGATACCAGCGGGTATCGCGGCGCTCAGGCAGGCGCTCGACGCCTGTCTCGCGGCGCGGAACCGGGCTCCGCCCCGGCCGGAGGAGCCGCGCGTCGAGGAGCGTGACGCCGGCGCTCAATGAAGCTCGGCCCGGCCGAGCACGCGCCGCAGGATGTCGGTCATCTGCTCGAGTTCGCCATCGGTCGCGACGAAGGCCGGAGCGACGATCAGCGCGTCGCCGGTCGCCTTGACGTGCAGCCCGGCGTCGAACAGCGCCCGCTGGACCAGCGAGCCCTTGAGCCCGGGCTTGTCGGCCGGCGCGAGCTGGATGCCCGCCATCATGCCGTAGCCCCTGAGGTCGACGACCTGCGGCAGGTTGCGCAGCCCGAAGATCAGGTCGAGGAAGCGGGGCGAGAGGTCGCGGGCCCGGTCGAACAGCTTCTCGTCGCGATAGACGTCGAGCGTCGCGAGCGCGGCGGCACAGGCCACGGGATGGGCCGAATAGGTGTAGCCGTGGAAGAGCTCCGGCCGGTCGGCCTCGCCGGCGGCGGCGAAGATCGCGTCCTGGATCTTCGCGGTGGTCGCCACCGCGCTCATCGGCACGGCGCCGTTGGTCAGCGCCTTGGCCATGGTCATCACGTCGGGCGTGACCGAAAATTCCTGGCCGGCGAAGGCCGAGCCGGTGCGCCCGAAGCCGGTGATCACCTCGTCGAAGATCAAGAGCAGGCCGTATTTGTCGGCGATGGCGCGCAGGCGCTCCAGATAGCCCTTCGGCGGGACGATGGTGCCGATCGACCCGGCGATCGGCTCGACGAAGACGCCGGCGATCGTGTCGGCGCCAAAGGTGCGGCAGATCTCCTCGAGGTCGTCGGCCAGTTCCGCCCCGGTCTCCGGCTGGCCGCAGGTGTAGCGCTGCTCCTCGGTCCAGGTGTGGCGCATGTGGACGACGTCGCAGGTGACGCCGGAAAACTCCCGGCGGTTGTTGACCATGCCGGCGAGCGACGTGCCGCCGAGATTGACCCCGTGATAGCCCCAGTTGCGCGAGACGAAGCGGCTGCGCTGACCCTCGCCCCTGGCGCGGTGATAGGTCAGGCAGATCTTCATCGCGCTGTCGACGGCCTCGGAGCCTGACGAGGCGAAGAACACCCGGTCGAGCCCCTCCGGCAGGATCTCGGCCAGGCGTTCGGCCAGCGTGAAGGAGATCGGCGCTCCCCTTTGGAAATGCGGGGTGTAGTCGAGCGTCATCAGCTGTGCGTGGACGGCGTCGGCGATTTCGCGGCGGCCGTGCCCGGCCGGGGTGCAGAACAGGCCGGATGAGCCGTCGAGAATGGTGTCGCCCTCGGGCGTGACATAGTGGACGCCTTCCGCCCTCGCGAACATCTGCGGCGTTTCGCGGAACAGGCGGTTGTTGGTGAACGGCATCCAGTGATGCGCGAAATTCGTCTGTGCGGCCGGCATCCGGCGTCCTCCGTGTCGAGAGACGCAAAGCTGACGCGAGTGCCGTGGCGGCGGAAAGAGCCAGATCGAAGTGTCGATGGGTCCAGCGCTGGACTCATCGATCCCGGCGACTGGACCTGTTCATTCGCAACGCCGCGGGGGATGGTCCGGCTCACTTCATCGGAGCCGCCGCCTTGGGACTGGAGCTTTTGCTCGCCTTTCTCGCCGTGATCGTCGCAGCCGTGGTCCGCGGCGCGACCGGCTTCGGCTTCTCGCTCGTCGCGGCGCCGCTCTTGTCGCTGCTCTGGCCGGCGGAATTCGCCACCGGCATCGTCCTCTGCCTCGACCTCTTCGCCACCGCGCTTCTGGTGCGCGGCGGCATCCTCGCAGGACTCGACCGGCGCGAGGCGGCGCTCGTCGGGAGCGCCGGCCTCGTCGGCGCCGTCGCCGGCGTCTTCGCGCTCAAGGCGCTGCCCGCGGGGCCGGCGCTGATCGGCCTCAACGTCGCCGTCCTCGTCTCGGCGCTGGCGGCGCTGCTGAGGCTTCGCTGGCGCTGGCTCGACAGCGCCGGCGCGGCGGTCGCGGCCGGCTTCCTGACCGGCGCGATGATCGGGGCCTTCGCGGTTGGGGGCACCCTCGTCGTCGCCTGGCTGATGGCCAGCCGGCGCACGCCGGACCAGGCGCGCGCCCTGCTTGCCGTCGTCTTCGCGCTGACCGACACGGGGTCGATCGCCCTGCGCGCGTTTCTCGGCCTGCTGCCGGCGTCCAGCCTGACGGTCATGGCCCTGCTGGCGCCGGCGGTGGTGGCGGGCATCGTCCTCGGCAAGCACGTCTACGGGCGGATCAGCGCCGAGGCCTGGAAGCGCGCCGTCGCCTGCCTTCTGATCGTGCTGGCGCTGGCCAGCCTGTCGCGGGCTCTCACCTTGCCGTCGCAGGCGGCGTCGCCCGCGCAGGCGGCCTCGCCGGACCCGTCGGCGCTTCGTTCGACCATCGATCTGGAGGTCTCATGACCGGAACCCTTCTCGTCACCGGCGCAACCTCCGGCTTCGGCCAGGCGACGGCGCGCCGCTTCGCGGCCGCCGGCTGGCGGGTGATCGGCACCGGGCGGCGGGCCGAACGGCTGGAGGCGCTTCAGGCCGAGCTCGGCGCATGCTTTTGGCCGGCCGTCTTCGACATGACCGACGAGGCGGCCATGGACGCGGCGCTGCAAGCCTTGCCGACGGAATTTTCGGCGATCGACCTTCTCGTCAACAATGCCGGCCTGGCGCTCGGGACCGGCCCGGCGCAGGAATGCGATCTTGCCGAATGGAAGACGATGATCGCCACCAACGTCACCGCGCTGACCGCCATGACCCATCGGCTGCTGCCCGGGCTGATCGAGCGCCGGGGCGGCATCGTCAACCTGTCGTCGATCGCCGCCAACTGGCCCTATCCGGGCGGCAACGTCTATGGCGGGACGAAAGCCTTCGTGCAGCAGTTCACCCGCGGGCTGAGGGCCGATCTCCACGGCACCGGCGTGCGCGTCACCTCGATCGAACCGGGCCTGTGCGAAAGCGAATTCACGCTGGTGCGGACCGGCGGCGACAAGGCGGCCTACGACACGCTCTATGGCGGCGCCCATGCCCTGCAGCCGGAAGACATCGCCGAGACGATCTTCTGGGTCGCGAGTCTCCCGCCGCACGTCAACGTCAACCAGCTGGAGCTGATGCCGGTCAGCCAGAGCTGGGGCCCGTTCCGGGTGCATCGCGACATGTGAGGGCGATCGGTCCGGCGTCGTCGGCAAAACCGCGCGGCCGGAAACGACAACGCCGACGAGACGAAGCGAACGGACCTCGGATACCCCGCCCGGCCCGGCTGGGTGGTCCCGTTCGACAATGTCCGGAAATGCTGGTCGGAGTGGCAGGATTTGAACCTGCGACCCCCTCGTCCCGAACGAGGTGCGCTACCAGACTGCGCTACACTCCGTGACCTGCGCCGCGGTATATAACGAGGGCTTTTGAGGACCGCAAGCACGCAGGCGGGATTTGCGCGGATTCTCGGAAAGCCTCAGCGGCGGCTCGTCTCGGGGCCCGGTTTTCCGGGCTTTCCGGCCGCCGCGGCGGCCCGGCAGGCGGCGCACAGGCCGGAGATTTCCAAGGTCGTCGCCCGCGTCTCGAAGTCTTCCGCCTCGGCCCAGGCGGAAAAGCGCGCCTCGATCTTCGAATCGGAAAATTCCCACACCCGCGCGCAGTTCTCGCAGATCGCGAAGGCGACCATCGTCTCGCCGGCATGCTCGTGCGGATGGGAGCAGGCGACGAAGGCCTTCAGGCTGTCGAGGCGATGGACGAGCCCGGTCTCCAGCAGCTTGTCGAGGGCGCGGTAGACCTGCAGCGGCGCCCGGAACCCCTCCTCCCGCAGCCGGTCGAGAATGGCATAGGCGCTGAGCGGCTCGCCGGCCTTGGTGAGCGTGCCAAGGACGAGGGTCTGGTTGCGGGTCAGAGCGGGCGTCTGCGTCATGGCGCCGGCTCCGAGGCGGCCGGCTTTCCGGCCGACGCGGAAAGCTTCGGCAGCGGCAGCAGCGCGAGAAGAAACAGGCCGAGCGCGGCGACGACGATCGACGGGCCGGACGGCGTGTCGTAGCCGAGCGAGAGATAGAGGCCGCCCCCCGAGGCGAACGCGCCGATCACCGCCGCCGAAAGCGCCATGACCTCCGGCGAGGTCGCAAAGCGCCGCGCGGTCGCGGCGGGAATGATCAGGAGCGCGGTGATCAGCAGGATGCCGACGATCTTCATCGCGATGGCGATGACGAAGGCAAGAAGCAGCATGAAGAGGATCCTGGCGCGTTCCGGCGCCTGGCCCTCGGCGGCGGCGACCTCGGCGTTCACCGTGCCGGCGAGGAGCGGACGCCAGAGCAGCGCCAGCGCGGCGGCAACGACGACCGCGCCGCCCCAGACCACGGCGAGGTCCGTCTTCGTCACCGCCAGGATGTCGCCGAACAGATAGCCGAGGAGATCGACCCTCACCCCCGGCATGAAGGCGAGCGAGACGAGGCCGATGGCGAGGGAGGAATGCGACAGGATACCGAGCAGCGAGTCGGTCGAAAGCCCGCCGCGCCGCTGCAGCAGGACGAGCGCCATCGAGACCAGCGCCGAGACCAGGAAGACCGCCGGCAGCGTCGCCCAGTCGAAGGCCAGCGCCAAAGCGATGCCGAGCAGCGCCGAATGCGCCATCGTGTCGCCGAAATAGGCCATGCGCCGCCAGACGACGAAGCAGCCGAGGGGCCCGGCGACGACCGCGATGCCGATGCCGGCGAGGAGCGCACGGACGAAGAAGTCGTCAAGCATGGTCGTGCTCCCTGCTTGCGGCATCCGCTTCCTCCTTTGCGCCGGAGGCCGCGTCACGGCCTTCGTCGTCCGCGCCATGGTCATGGCCGCAGCCGGCCGGATGATGGTGGTCGCCGCCGCCGGGCGGATAGGCGATGCGCCCGTCCGGCAGATGCGTGTGGTCGTGGTGGTGGCGGTAGACAGCGAGCGCCTCGGCCGCCCGGTCGCCGAACAGCCGGCGATAGGCCGGCGAGGCCGCGACCGAACTCGGCGTTCCCTCGCAGCAGACGTGGCCGTTGAGGCAGACCACACGGTCGGTCTTCGCCATCACGACATGCAGATCGTGGGAGATCAGCAGGACGGCGCAGCCCTCGCTCTCGCGCAGTTCGGAGATCAGTTCGTAGAGCGCGATCTCGCCGGAAAAATCGACGCCCTGCACCGGTTCGTCGAGGACGAGGAGATGCGGCCGGCGCAGCATCGCGCGGGCGAGCAGCGCCCGCTGGAACTCGCCGCCCGACAGGTCGTGCACCTGGGCGGTGCGCAGATGCAGCACCCCGACCCGGTCGAGCACCGCATCGATCTCGGCCGGGCTCGCCCGGGCGGTGAGGGTCATCAGCCGCGCAACGCTCATCGGCAGCGAGCGGTCGATCGCGAGCTTCTGCGGCACGTAGCCGACGACGAGGCCGGCGCTACGCCGCACTTCTCCCGCATCCGGCGCGAGGATGCCGATCGCCGCCTTCGCCGTCGTCGTCTTGCCGGAACCGTTCGGGCCGATCAGCGTGACGATCTCGCCCGGACGGATCGAAAGATCGACACCGCGGACCAGCCAGCGGCCGGACCGGAACACCCCCATCCCCCGCATCGCGACGAGCGTCTGCGGCGGCTGCGGGCTCGAATTGGACTGCGTCATCGAACGACCTTTTCTCGCCTGCGGTCTTGCTTTTGCCATATGTTATAGCATAACGCAATTGCTGTAACGATATAACATTGGAGCAGGTTCGATGCCGCACGTTCCCTTCCCCGCCGCCACGCGTTCGAAGACAGGCAGGCCGGCGACCGGCCGGTCGAGGCCGGGCGCGGCGACCCCGCCCCGGGGCACCGCCGCCGTCGCACATAAAATGCCCGTGGACGCATCGCACCTTGCCGAAGCGAAGAATCCCGCCGGCAGCGGCCTTGCCGCCGCCTCGGCGCTGATCGGCGCGCTCGTCGTCGCGCTCGCCGCGATTTCCCCCGCCGCGGCGGCCGACGCGCCGCGGGTCGTCGCCTCGATCAAGCCGGTGAACTCGCTGGTCGCGGCGGTCATGGCGGGGGTCGGCGAGCCGCATCTGATCGTCCGCGGCGCCGGCTCGCCGCACACCTCGGCACTTAGACCCTCCGATGCGGCGGCGCTCTCCGAAGCCGACGCGATCTTCTGGATCGGCCCGCAGGTCGAGAATTTCCTGATCAAGCCGATCGGCGCGCTCGGCACCGACGCCGCGACCGTGACGCTGTGGGACGCACCGGGGGTGAGCAAGCTGAAGGCCCGCTCCGGCGCGATGTTCGAGCCGGACGACGACGCGCCGAGCGCGGCCGAGCCCGCTGCCGATGCCGGGGCGGAGGGCGACAATCCCTACAACGAGCACGTCTGGCTCGATCCGGAAAACGCCGTCGCGATGACGAAGGCCATCGCCGCGACGCTCGAGCGCGTCGATCCCGGCCATGCCGACACCTACAGGAAGAACGCCGAGGCCTACGTCCAGCGGCTGCACGCGGTCGAGACCGAGGTGGCGGCGGTGCTGAAAGGGGTGCCGCAGAAACCCTATGTGGTGTTCCACGACGCCTATCAGTATTTCGAGCACCGCTTCCACGTGCCGGCGGCGGGGGCGATCACCGTCAGCCCCGAAAAGGCGCCCGGCGCCGCGCGGCTGCGCGAGATCCGCACGAAGGTCGAGAGCGTCGACGCGGCCTGCGTCTTTACGGAGCCGGAATTCGAGCCGAGCCTCGTTGCGACCATCGTCGAGGGCACCAATGCCAGGACCGGCGTCCTCGATCCGCTCGGCGCCGACCTTGCCGACGGCCCGGACCTCTATCCGACGCTGATGCGCAACCTCGCCCGCGATCTCGCCGCCTGTCTCGGCAAGGGCTGACGATGTCGCTCGGGCATTGCCGGCCGCCGCCCCGGCCGCCCGTCAGTAACGGTGAGAATATATTGCGCCGCGAAAAACGCGTTGCGGCGCATTCACTGCAAAACGCCGGCCGGCCCGGCGGCCCGCCGGTTTAGTCCAAAGTATTATAGCTTGAAACATCCCACTCGTAGACGATAGGCATGAAATAGCGGTGCGCTGGTGTCGGGAGGAATCGGTTCGCAGCCGCCGCTGTTCGGACTTCGTTTCGGGAGGAGAAGAATGGCTATAGACACGACGGCCTGGAGCCGCCGCAGGATCTTGAAGACCGGCGCCGCGCTCGGCACCGGCCTCGCCGTACCGCACGTCTTCGTACGCAACGCCTGGTCGCAGAACAACCAGTTCTGCAACAATCCGACCGGCGGCAACGTCGTGCTCGGCTTCAACGTCCCGCAGTCCGGCCCCTATGCCGACGAGGGCGCCGACGAGCTGCGGGCGTTCAAGCTCGCCGTCCAGCACCTCAACGGCGAGGGCGACGGCGGCCTGATGAAGACGCTCAAGCCCTCGAGCCTCAAGGGCAACGGCGTCCTCGGCAAGAAGGTCACCTTCGTCACCGGCGACACCCAGACCAAGTCCGACGCGGCGAGAGCCTCGGCCAAGCGGATGATCGAGGCCGACAAGGCGATCATGATCTCCGGCGGTTCGTCCTCCGGCGTCGCGGTTGCGGTGCAGTCGCTGTGCCAGGACATGGGCGTGATCTTCATGGCCGGCCTGACCCATTCCAACGACACGACCGGCAAGGACAAGCGGCGCTACGGCTTCCGCCACTTCTTCAACGCCTACATGTCCGGTCAGGCGCTCGGCCCGGTGCTCGGCGAGGAATACGGCAAGGACCGCAAGGCCTACCACCTGACCGCCGACTACACCTGGGGCTGGACCCAGGAAGAGTCGATCAAGAACGCCACCGAGGCGCTCGGCTGGCAGACGGTCCAGGCGGTGCGCACTCCGCTCGGCGCCGGCGACTTCTCGCAGTATCTGACGCCGGTGCTGAATTCGGGCGCCGACGTCCTGATCCTCAACCACTACGGCGGCGACATGGTGAACTCGCTGCGGCAGGCGGTCACCCAGTTCGACATGAAGAGCAAGCAGGTCAACGGCAAGGACTTCCAGATCGTCGTGCCGCTGTTCTCCGAGCTGATGGCCCAGGGCGCCGGCGACGCGGTGAAGGGCATCCTCGGCACCGCCAACTGGGACTGGAAGCTCGACAACGAGGCCTCCAAGGTTCTCGCCAAGTCGTTCGGCGAAGCCTACGGCTCGCCGCCGTCGCAGGCTGCCCAGACCTGCTACGTGCAGACGCTGCTCTATGCCAACGCCGTCGAGACCGCCGGCACCTTCTATCCGCCGGAAGTCATCAAGGCGCTGGAAGGCTTCGAGTTCGACGGCATGGGCAACGGCCCGACCCTCTACCGCGCCGAAGACCATCAGTGCTTCAAGGACTGCCTCGTCGTGCGCGGCAAGGAGAACCCGACCAACCAGTTCGATCTCATGGAGATCGTCAAGGTCGTGCCGCGCGATCAGGTGACCTACGATCCGTCGATCTTCGGCGGCGAGCTCGGTCCGGCAGACGTCAAGGGATGCGCGGCCTGACGAAGGCCCGCAAGAAGCTTCGGGCGGGTGGCGGAAACGCCGCCCGCCCGAGTGTTCGCCCGGGCATCGCGGGCATCACGGGCAGGGCATTCGGGCGGGCGCGCCGCTGACCACCCGCGCGGGCCGGTGGCCGGCGGCCCCGCCCCGGACCCGACGGTTCGCCGCCGCCTTGATCAGACCATCCCCCCTTCGCCGGAAGGCACCCTGGTAGGCTCGATGGACGCCATCATACTTCAGATCCTCAACGGCCTGGACAAGGGCGGCGCCTATGCGCTGATCGCCCTCGGGCTCACGCTGATCTTCGGCACGCTCGGTGTCGTCAACTTCGCCCACGGCGCGCTGTTCATGCTCGGCGCCTTCTGTTCGGTGACATTCGTGCGGATCCTGACGATCTCGGAGCGGGTGCGCGACGAAAGCGTCACCTTCTTCGAGGCCTACAAGGAGATCCCCTATCTGGAGATCTGGTACGGCGACGCCGGCAAGGCGATCGTCGCCTGGGCGGTGCCGCTGTCGATCCTCCTCGCCGTGCCGGTCATGCTGCTCGTCGGCTTCGCCATGGAGCGCGGCCTGATCCGCTTCTTCTACAAGCGCAGCCACGCCGAACAGATCCTCGTCACCTTCGGCCTCGCGATCGTCCTGCAGGAGATCGTCAAATACTTCTTCGGCGCCAATCCGATCCCGATCACGGCGCCGCCGGCGCTGGCCGGCAGCGCGGACATCGGCGCCCTCTTCGGCCTGCCGAACATCAGCTATCCGATGTGGCGGATCGTCTACTTCCTGTTCTCGCTCGCCGTCATCGCCGTCGTCTTCGCCTTCCTGCAGCTGACCACCTTCGGCATGGTGGTGCGCGCCGGCATGGCCGACCGCGAGACCGTCGGTCTGCTCGGGATCAACATCGGCCGAAAGTTCACCATCGTCTTCGGCATCGCCGCCGTGGTGGCGGGCCTTGCGGGTGTCATGTACACGCCGATCCTCGCGCCGAACTACCATCTCGGCATGGAATTCCTGGTGCTGTCCTTCGTCGTCGTCGTGGTCGGGGGCATGGGCTCGCTGGTCGGGGCGGTGTTCGCCGGCTTCCTGCTCGGCATTCTGCAGTCCTTCGCCTCGATGACCGAGGTCAAGGCGATCTTTCCGGGCATCGACCAGATCATCATCTATCTCGTCGCCGTGGTGATCCTGCTCGTCAGGCCGCGCGGCCTGATGGGTCGCCGCGGCGTGATGGAGGCCTGAGCGATGAGCCAGAGTGTCATGACGTCGCAAGAGAACCCGGGTGAGGGGATGGGTGAGAGCCCGGCGGAAAGCCACGCGCCGCGGGGCGACGGCATGCGGGGCTTCCTCGCCTCCAGCCGCAGCGACTGGCTGCTCGTCGCCGTCTTCGCCGCGGCGATCCTCACCATGCCGATCTGGCTGGCGCCGATCGGCGCGGGCTATCCGGACATTTTGCAGAAATTCGCGATCTTCGGGATCTTCGCCCTCGGCTTCAACATCCTCTTCGGCTTCTCCGGCTACCTTTCCTTCGGCCATGCGGCCTTTCTCGGCGCCGGCTCCTACGCCGCCGTCTGGATGTTCAAGCTGCTGTCGATGAACGCGCTGATCGCCCTCGCCTTCGCCATCGTCGTCGGCGGCGTCTTCGCCCTCCTGATCGGCTTCGTCAGCCTGCGGCGCTCCGGCATCTACTTCTCGATCCTCACGCTCGCCTTCGCGCAGATGTCCTACAACCTCGCCTATTCGGTGCTCACGCCGATCACCAACGGCGAGACCGGCCTGCAGGTGACCATCTCGGACCCGCGCGTCCTCGACGCGATGTTCGGCGGGGTCGCGAGACGCGGCGTGCCGGAACTCTTCGGCATGGAACTGCAGGGCTGGCCGGGCTTCTATTTTTCCGCCGTGCTCTTGATCCTCGCCTTCTTCCTGACGCTGCGGATCCGCAATTCGACCTTCGGCCTGATGCTGTTCGCCATCAAGTCGAACCAGAACCGCATGAACTACACCGGCTTTGCGACGCGGCCCTATCTGCTCGCCGCCTTCGTGATCTCCGGCATGTATGCCGGGCTCGCCGGCGGCCTTCTCGCGGTGACGGATCCCCTCGCCGGCGCCGACCGGATGCAGTGGACCGCCTCGGGCGAAGTCGTGCTGATGACCATTCTCGGCGGCGTCGGCACGCTGCTCGGCCCGGTGATCGGCGCGGCGGTGATGAAATATCTCGAGCAGATCTTCTCCTCGTTCAACGAGGGCGTCCTGCACCGCACCTTCGACTTCCTGCCGACCGGGCTGCAGGACTTCATGGTGGCGATCACCAGCCCCTTCGTCGGCGAGGGCTGGCAGCTGACGCTGGGCCTCCTGTTCATGATCGTCGTGATCTTCCTGCCGGGCGGGATCATGGAAGGCGTGAGGCGGATCGCCTCCCGCTTCCGCAGCGGCCGCGGCGGCGCCTCGCCCACGCCCGCGCCCGCCGGCGGCGGACACTGAGGAAAGGCCGCGCATGTCCACAGAACTCCTGTCGATCAAGGGCGTCTCGAAGCGCTTCGGCGGCCTCAGAGCCCTCGACGACGTCAATCTCAGCGTCGAGAAGGGCTCCGTCCACGCCATCATCGGGCCGAACGGCGCCGGCAAGTCGACGCTTCTCAACTGTCTCGTCGGCCGGATCATCCCCGACGAGGGCTCGGTCACCTTCGACGGCGACTCGCTGCTCGGCCACAAGCCGCACCAGATCAACCAGGCCGGCATCGCCCGGGTGTTCCAGACGCCCGAGGTCTTCGGCGACCTGTCGGTCTTCGAGAACGTCATGATCCCCGCCTGCGCCAAGCGCGACGGGGCGTTTCGCATCAATGCCTGGGGCCGGGCCCGGGAGCGCCGCGTGGTGCGGGAAGAGGCCGAGCACATCCTCGACGACCTGAACCTCTGGCAGCAGCGCGACCAGATCGTCAATTCGATGTCGCGCGGCGACAAGCGGCGGCTGGAACTCGCCATGTGCCTCGTCCAGCACCCGAAGCTGCTCTTGCTCGACGAGCCCACCGCCGGCATGTCGCGGGCCGACACCAACAACACCGTCGACCTTTTGAAGAAGATCGCCGAGCGCGGCGTCACCAAGGTGATCATCGAGCACGACATGCACGTCGTGTTCTCCCTCGCCGACAAGGTCAGCGTCATGGCGCAGGGGACGGTGATCGCCGAAGGCACGCCCGAGGAGATCAAGGCCAGCGAACGCGTGCAGGAAGCCTATCTGGGGGGAGCCCATCTATGAGCGAGACGCTTTCCCACGCAAAGGCGGCGCCGGCCGCGCGCGGCCCGCGGGCCGAGGCCGACCGGCCGTTCTTCTCGGCGCGGAACATGCACGCCTATTACGGCGAGAGCTACATCGTCCAGGGCGTCTCCTTCGACGTCCGGCATGGCGAGATCCTCGCGCTTCTCGGCCGCAACGGCGCCGGCAAGACATCGACGCTCAGAACCATCGCAAGGGCCGGTTCGCCGGAGTTGAAGCGCGGCGAGATCTGGCTCGACGGCGAGGCGCTCCACGACATGCAGGCCTATCAGGCGGCGCGCGCCGGCGTCCAGCTCGTGCCCGAGGATCGGCGGATCATCCCGGGCCTTACCGTCGAGGAAAATCTCAAGCTCGCGCGCATCGAGCCGCCGGCCGGCTGGGAGCTCGAGCGTATCTACGATCACTTTCCGCGCCTTGCCGAGCGGCGCAACCAGGAAGGCGTGACGATGTCGGGCGGCGAACAGCAGATGCTGGCGGTCGCCCGGGCGCTCGCCCGCGAGGTCAAGCTGCTGCTCCTCGACGAGCCCTATGAGGGGCTCGCTCCGGTCATCGTCAAGGAGATCGAGAGGATCCTCGAGGAGATCAAGGAGATCGGCATCACCACCATCCTCGTCGAGCAGAACGCCATCGCCGCCCTGCATCTCGCCGATCGCGCCATCATCCTCGACATGGGCGAGGTGGTCTTCGACGGCTCAGCCAAGGAGATCATCGAGAACAAGGACATGCGCATGCAGTATCTCGCCGTCTAGCTTCCGTTTCACACGCACGGCAGCGTCGCCGGGTGGGGAGACCCGCCGGTACGGAAGCCCGAAGCCGTCCCTCCGGCGGACTGCGCCGCCCGGGCGGCGGATCGCGAAGCGGCGGGGGAAGAAGCCAGCCGGGCGGCCGCATGGCGTATGGGCGCAAGCTTGTGGGAGAGTTCCGCCGGCTCCGCCCCGCCTGCCTCGCCGGCCTTGCCCATGCCGTTTCGTTGCGGCCTTTCGTTCGACATCCGGACCTGCAGCGCCAACGTCTTCACCGCTGCCATCGAACTGACGCGCGAGGATCCGAGCACCTGGGTCGCGACGGCCGCCACCGATCCGCAGCTGGTCGGCGCGGTCCCCGTGCGGGCGCTCGCCATGCTTCTCGCCGGCGAGGATCCCGACCACAACGTCGTGGTGCCGCCGACCCTGGTGACACACGACATGCTTTTTACCAGCGACGTCAAGAACATGGAAGAGTTGTCTTAGAAACTGCCGCAATTCGCCGCTACCGACGTCGCCAAGCCGGCATGGATGCCCGCAGCCGGCAAGTGACCGGCCACGGCATGCGCCAGGAAGCGCCCGCCGCCCGAGGCCACCGGGCGCTCTCCGGCAGATGCCGCGAGCGTTTCCAGGCGCCCCGAAATCGGCCCCCGGAGCGGCGGGGCCGCTTCAGGACAGGCAGAGGGCCAGCGACTGGCCGATGTCCTCCGACGTGTAGGGCTTCTGCAGGATCGGAACCTCGGTCCACCGCTTGTCGACGCCGTCGCGGCCGTATCCGGTGGCGAAGATGAAGGGAATGCCCATGCCGGTCAGCCGCTCGGCGATCGGATAGACCATTTCGCCGCAGACATTCACGTCGAGGACGGCGCAGTCGATGTCGACGGCCGAATTCAGGAGTTCCTCGGCGGCGCGCAGCCGCATCGCCGGTCCGACGACGCTGCATCCGAGCTCGAGCAGCATGTCCTCGAGTTGCAGCGCGACGAGACTCTCGTCCTCCACGACCAAAACGCGCAGACCAGCTATCGCTTCCCCCATGCCAGCCCCCTCACAGAACAAAGCCCGCGACCTCTGGCAGGCCGACCTCCAGGCGACAAATGAGACCGGTATCGCCGACATCAAGAGCGAGGCTGCCGCCGAGTTCACCTTCCGCGATGCTGCGCATGATGCGGATTCCGACGCCCGGCCGCAGCGCCGCCGCCTCGCGGGGCGGCAGGATCTCCCGCCAGGTCAGGAAGAGCCTGTCCGTCGCCCGCTCGTCGCGCCGCCAGTCGATCTCGACACGGCCCTCGTCGTCGCGGAGCGCGCCATGCTGGCGGGCGTTGGCGAACAGTTCGTGGATGACGATCGCGAGCGCCACTCCCGACTTCGGCGAGAGCAGCACCTCTTCGCCGCGGCGCACGATCCGGTCGCAAGCCACCGACTGGGCCCTGCCGCAGAACAGCTCGGTCAGCGGCACAGCCTCCCACCGCCGCTCGGCGAGGATGTTGTGGACCCGGCTCAGCGCCATGATCCGCGCCTCGAAGGCGTAGCGGGCCGTCTCCATGTCGCCGGGATCGCGGAAACTCTGCCGCGCCATCGACTGGATGGTGGCGAGGGTGTTCTTCACGCGGTGGTTCAACTCGTCCAGCAGCGTGCGCTGATGATGGGCGGCGCGCGTCGCTTCCGTGCGGTCGACACCCTGGACGAAGACGCCGTAGACGCTGCCTTGCGCGTCGCGGACGGGATTGCAGAAGCAGTCGACGTATCTCGCACCGTCGACGTCGTCCGAGGCGGTGCGCAGGCTGATCTTCAGGCCCTCGCGCGTCACGGCCCGTGCCTCGCCGATCGCCTCGCCCAGCATCGCCGTGAAGTCCTGTCCGGCAAGTTCCGGGAGCGCTTCGAGCAGCGGCCTGGCGACGATCGGCCGCTGGCCGACGAAGCGCGCGAAACTGTCGCTGACGAATGTCGCGAGGAGATCCTTGCCCTCGAAGACCGCGATCATCCCCGGGGCCTGACTGAACAGCCGGTGGAATTCCTCGTTTTCGGCGAGCGTCTGCTGATAGGCCGCCTCCACCACCTCGGCGTTTCTGAACAGCGCGAGCTCGGCGGTGCCGGACTGGGCCGAGGACCGCTCGACCGCTTCCATCCGTGCGATGGGCGTCACGTCGTTGGTGTTCTGGATCACGAAGATCGCCCGCCCCTCGTCGTCGAGGATCGGCGTGTGCGTGGCGCTCCAGTAGCGCGTCTCGCGCCCGCCGCCGCGCTCGGCCGGCAGATCGATCTCGTAGGGGATCAGCGCGATGGTGTCCGCCTCGCCGGTTTCGAAAGCGGTCATGAGGGAGGCGCGCAGACGCTCTTCCGGCTCCCGGCTCTCGGGAAACATCTCGAAGAGGTTTTTGCCGAGGAGATCCTCGCGCCGTCGCATCAGCACCCGCTCGTAGGCGCGATTGACGGCGACGAAGCACAGGTCGCGATCGAGGATCATGTGCGGCGTCGCGACGAGGTCGAACACGCGGGAGAAGTCGAGCGGCCGCATCGCCTCGCGGTCCACGGCCGGCATGTCGGGTCTGTCGTTCTGGTTGCCTGCGTTCATCATTCAAACGGTTTTTCCGCGAAGGACCGGCCCTGTCGCCTGCCTTCGCGGTTCTTGCGATCTCAAGGTTCAAAACGTCGGGGCGGTACCGTCGTCGATGGCGGACCGCCGCTGCGGGTAACCGGCCGGGCACACAGGCATCGCGGCTTTCGCCGCAGCCAGCGGCGCTGTGATGACGACGGCGATCGCATGCGCTTGACGTTCCTGTGACGGTACCGGTGTCGAGGCCATATGGGAGGCTTATTCCGATCGGCCATCCCAATGCAAATGCTGAGGCTTTTCGCCGACGTCGCGGTCGGGCTTTTTGCAATTCAGGATCGATTTTAGCCCGGCACTCCCGCCACCCCGCCAGGCGGGCGGACTCGGGCCGGCCAGGACCTGCCGTGCCGCGGGTCGCCGGCGGTGCGGCGGCGCGGGCATATCGGAACCGTGCCCGGCGATCCGGCCGCGCGCTGGTGGACGCCGCCGCCTGCAGCCGGGACGTTGCGGACATGGCCCGCGTGTCATAGAAACGTCATGTTGGCCTGGCGACCGCCCCGCCGCCTTGCGGCGGCTGCGTCATCAAACTGTTGCACAGGCTATCCAATAAGCGGACCACCGCAATCGCATCAGAGGAAACCCCATGTCGATCCGCAGCCTGATTCTGTCCGGCGTTCTCGCCGCGACCACCGCCCTGCCCGCCTTCGCCCAGACGGAGCTGCAGTGGTGGCACGCCATGACCGGCGCCAACAACGAGGTGGTCGATACCCTCGCCAAGGAATTCAACGACAGCCAGAAGGACTACAAGGTTGTCCCGGTGTTCAAGGGCACCTATCCCGAGACGCTGAATGCCGGCATCGCCGCCTTCCGCGCCAAGCAGACCCCGGCGATCATCCAGGTCTTCGACGTCGGCACCGGCGTCATGATGGGCGCCGAGGGCGCGGTGAAGCCGGTCGCCGAAGTGCTCGAGGCGGCGGGTGAGAAATTCGACAAGTCGAAGTACCTCCCCGGCATCGTCGCCTATTATTCCAAGCCGGACGGCACCATGCTGTCCTTCCCGTACAACTCTTCGTCGCCGATCCTCTACTACAACAAGGACATTTTCAAGAAGGCCGGCCTCGACGTCGACAATCCGCCGAAGACCTGGCAGGAGGTGTTCGAGACCGCCCGCAAGATCAAGAAGTCCGGCGCGTCCGACTGCGGCTACACCTCGACCTGGCTGACCTGGATCCATCTCGAGAATTTCGCGGCCTGGAACGACGTCCCCTACGGCACCGAAGAAAACGGCCTCGCCGGCACCGACGTGAAGCTCGAGCTGAACGAGCCGATCTACGTCGAGCACTTCAAGGCGCTCGCCGACCTCGCCAAGGAAGGCGTCTTCCGCTACGGCGGCCGCACCTCCGAGGCCAAGCAGCTCTTCCTCTCCGGCGAATGCGCCATGCTGACGGAATCCTCCGGCGGCCTCGGCGACGTCGTCAAGTCGGGCATCAACTACGGCATCGGCCAGCTGCCCTACGACGAGAACGCCAAGAGCGCGCCGCAGAACACCATCCCCGGCGGCGCCAGCCTCTGGGTCTTCGGCGGCAAGTCCGACGAGGAGTACAAGGGCATCGGCGCGTTCTTCAAATTCCTGTCGCAGACCGACGTCCAGCAGCGCCTGCACGAGAAGTCGGGCTATCTGCCGGTGACGACGGCGGCCTACGAGCAGACCAAGAAGTCCGGCTTCTACGAGAAGAACCCGGGGCGCGAGACGCCGATCACCCAGATGATGGGCAAGGAGCCGACCGGGAACTCCAAGGGCGTCCGCCTTCCCAACCTGCCGCAGATCCGCGACATCGAGAACGAGCAGTTCGAAGCGCTGCTCGCCGGCAAGCAGGATGCCCAGACGACGATGGACAACATCGTCAAGCTCGGCAACGCGGCGATCGCCGAGGCCCAGTGACCCGCCGCAAGGCGTGAAACCGGCGGTGCGGCGCCCCAAGCGCCGCGCCGCCGATCCTGCCAGCCCCGACCGCGCGCCTTTTGCCCCACCCGGCGGCCGCTTTCCAAGTCGCAAGGCCACCCGTGCCGAAAGCCGTCTTTCCCAACAGGTTCCTGCCCTACCTGCTGCTCGCGCCGCAGGTGGCGATCACCCTCGTCTTCTTCTACTGGCCCGCCAGCCAGGCGTTGTACCAGTCGACGCTGAAGGAGGACCCGTTCGGCCTGAAGAGCAAGTTCGTCGGCCTCGCCAACTTCGCCGCCGTGCTCGGGGATCCGGACTATCTGCACTCGGTGCGGGTCACGGTGGTGTTTTCCGTCTCGACCGCCGTCCTCGCTCTCGCCCTCGCCCTCTTCCTGGCGACGGCCGCCGAGAAGGTCGTGCGCGGCAAGGCCTTCTACCGCACGCTGCTGATCTGGCCCTATGCCGTCGCGCCGGCCGTCGCCGGTCTGCTGTGGCTGTTTATGTTCAATCCGGCGATGGGCACCTTCGCCTATCTCCTGCGCGACGCCGGCTACCGCTGGAACCCGCTGCTCGACGGCGACCAGGCGATGGTGCTGGTCGTCGTCGCGGCCGCCTGGAAGCAGATCAGCTACAATTTTTTGTTCTTCGTCGCGGCGCTGCAGTCGATCCCGCGCTCGCTGATCGAGGCGGCGGCGATCGACGGCGCGTCCTCGACCAAGCGCTTCTGGACGATCGTCTTCCCGCTGATCGCGCCGACGACCTTCTTCCTGCTCGTCGTCAACACCGTCTACGCCTTCTTCGACACCTTCGGCATCATCGACGCCGTCACCGGCGGCGGGCCGGCCCAGGCGACGCAGACGCTGGTCTACAAGGTCTACAACGACGGCTTCGTCAATCTCGACCTCGGCGGCTCGGCCGCCCAGTCGGTGATCCTGATGGCGATCGTCATCGCCCTCACCGCGGTGCAGTTCCGCTACGTCGAACGCCGCGTGCATTATGGCTGAGGGAAACGTCCGATGATCGAACGCCGCGGCATCGGCCGCCCCGTCGCGCACCTCGTCCTCGTCCTCGGCGTCTTCGTCGTCGCCTTCCCGATCTACTACACCTTCATCGCCTCGACCCAGTCGCTCACCACGATCCTGCGCCCGCCGCTGCCGCTGACGCCCGGCGGCGAATTCGCGGCCAATTACGGCGAGGCGATCTTCGGCGGCATCGGCCGGATCGGCGGCGTCGACGTCCTGACGCTCCTGTTCAACACCCTGGTGATGGCCCTCGGCATCGCGCTCGGCAAGATCTTCATCTCGATCCTCTCGGCCTTCGCGATCGTGTTCTTCCGCTTCCCGCTGCGCATGGCGTTCTTCTGGCTGATCTTCGTCACGCTGATGCTGCCGGTCGAGGTCCGCATCCTCCCGACCTACAAGGTGATGGTCGATCTCGGGCTGATCGACACCTATGCCGGGCTGATCCTGCCGCTGATCGCCTCGGCGACGGCGACGCTGTTGTTCCGGCAGTTCTTCATGACGATCCCCTCGGAACTCGTGGAAGCCGCCCGCATCGACGGCGCCGGGCCGCTGCGCTTCCTGCGCGACATCCTCATCCCGCTTTCCAGGACGAACATCGCCGCGCTGTTCGTCATCCTCTTCATCTACGGATGGACGCAGTATCTGTGGCCGCTCCTGGTCACCAACGACAACCAGATGAACACCATCGTCATCGCCCTCAGGAAGATGGTCTCCTTCGCCGATGCCGACACGCCCTGGCACATGGTGATGGTGACGGCGATCCTGGCGATCCTGCCGCCGGTTCTGGTCGTCGTCCTGATGCAGCGCTGGTTCGTGCGCGGCCTGGTCGAATCGGAAAAGTGACGTGGCGAAGATCGAACTGAACGAGGTCCGCAAGGTCTATCCGGGCAATGTCGAGGCGGTGAAGGGCGTCTCCCTGTCGATCGAGGACGGCGCCTTCGTCGTGCTCGTCGGCCCCTCCGGCTGCGGCAAGTCCACCCTGCTGCGCATGGTCGCCGGGCTCGAATCGATCACCTCCGGCACGGTTGCGATCGGCGAGCGGGTGGTCAACGCGCTGGAGCCGGCCGAGCGCGACATCGCCATGGTGTTCCAGAACTATGCGCTCTATCCGCATATGAGCGTGCGCCGGAACCTCGAATACGGGCTGCGCAACCGCAAGATGGCCGCGGACGAGATTGCCCGGCGGGTCGACGAGGCCGCGAAGATGCTGGAGATCGCGGCGCTTCTCGACCGCCGCCCCGGCCAGCTCTCCGGCGGCCAGCGCCAGCGGGTCGCGATGGGCCGGGCGCTGGTGCGCGAACCCGCCGCCTTCCTGTTCGACGAGCCGCTCTCCAACCTCGACGCCAAGCTGCGCGTCCAGATGCGGGCCGAGATCCGCCGCCTGCAGCGGCGGCTGAAGACGACGAGCCTCTACGTGACCCACGACCAGCTCGAGGCGATGACCCTCGCCGACAAGCTCGTCGTCCTCAACGGCGGCAGGATCGAGCAGGCGGGTTCGCCGATGGAGGTCTATGAACGGCCGGCGAGCCTCTTCGTCGCCACCTTCATCGGCTCGCCGGCGATGAACCTCCTGCCGCTCGGCGCCGGCGGCCTCGCCGGGCTGACCCTGCCCGCCGGCGCGGCCTCGGCGGCGGGTGCCGGCGAGACGCTCGGCATCCGGCCGGAACACATGCGCCTCGTCGAGGACGGCGCGCCGCAGCCACAGGACATGGTCTTCGACCTCACGGTGTCGGGCGTCGAGGTGGTCGGCGCCGAGAGCTTCATCTACGGGACGCTGCCGGAGGGCGGGCCGGAGGTGGCCGTCCGGGTGCCGGGATACAGCCATGTCGAGCCGGGCACCCGTCTCGTCGCCGCCGCCGACACGGCGAACCTGCATCGTTTCGACCAGAAGACCGGGCATCGGCTCTGAGGTCGCGGCCCGGGGGCGAATGCCGTGCCCCGTCCGGGCCTCGCGGGAGCGGCGACAGGCGGCAGCAGCCCGGGCGCGAGCGTTGCAACCGGCCGTGCAAGCCGCTAATCCAGCCGGCGAGCGGCCGGCGGGCGCACGCTCGGACAGCTCCGGCGAGCCGGAGCTTCGTGCCGGGACGTCGCCGGCGGCCGGGATCGGACCACAGGAGATCATCCGACATGCGCATCGACGCGATCAAGCGCGGCATCAATCCCCCCGAGGACGTCAACGTCATCATCGAGGTTCCCGTCGGCGGCCATCCGATCAAGTACGAGATGGACAAGGACGCCGGCTGCCTCGTCGTCGACCGGTTCCTCTACACGCCGATGACCTATCCGGGGAACTACGGCTTCGTCCCGCACACCCTTTCCGACGACGGCGATCCCATCGACGTCCTGATCTGCAACACCCGTCCGCTGTTTCCCGGCTGCGTCATCAACTGCCGGCCGATCGGCGTCCTCGTCATGGAGGACAACAAGGGCAAGGACGAGAAGATCATCGCCGTGCCCTCGCCCGACCTCACCCAGCGCTACGCCAAGGTCTACGAGCCGACCGACCTGCCCGAGATCACGCTGAAGCAGATCGAGCACTTCTTCGAGCACTACAAGGATCTCGAGCCCGGCAAGTGGGTGAAGATCGGCGACTGGGGCGGCAGCACCATGGCGCGGCAGCTGATCGTCGAGGCGATCGACCGGGCCGATGCGATCGCCGGCGAATCGGCGGAAGCCGCCGAGGACTGAGCCGGGACACGTCCGGCCCGCCGCCGGCCGGGCGCTGGTTCGCTGCGAATTCCTCGCCGACCAGCGTTCCGAGGCTGCGACGGCCCGCGATGCGGCTTTCGCGGCACGGCACCGGTCGACGTCGCCCGACGCGAGTCGCCCGGGTGACTCGCTGCAAAGCCGGGTCAGGCCGGGGCGTCGGCCGGTCAGGCCGCGCGAAGCCGCGGCCGAAACACCGCCCCGCTTGGATCATTTGCGAAGCCGCCCAACCGTTTAGGCGGCTTTTTTCACGCGTTTTCGCCGGAATTCACACCCGCCGCGAAAAAACCGGCGGCGATAGCGAATACCCCCTTTTCATTCATCCGGCCGTCGCATACATAGCTGCCACCGACGGCGCCGAGCGCGCCGTTGCCGACGCGGGGTGGAGCAGCCCGGTAGCTCGTCAGGCTCATAACCTGAAGGTCAGAGGTTCAAATCCTCTCCCCGCAACCACTGAAAAACACTCCCGCACCCGACGGTGCCGGGAGTGTTTTTCGTTTGGACGACTGATCGATCCCTGCCGCGCCAGCCGACGATCGGCAGCCCGCCGTCTTGCCGTGCCGCGCCGCCGAAATCGCCGCCCATCGGCCAGTCCCGACCGTGTCCCCGAGCCGCGTGCAGCCTTTGGCCGGCCATCGAATGACCGACGCGAGGCCTTTCCCTTTGCCTCAAAACTTGCTTGAGTTCGGCTCGTGTCAGGTTTGAGGACCGTCAACACCGAAGGGGTCGACGCCATGTTTCGCGCCATCAGCAATCTCGCCGCTCTGAGGCTCGGCCGCCCGGCCATGCAGAACGAGGTCATCGACGAGCTTCTTGCCGGGCGGCTCGACCGCCGCGCCTTCCTTCGCCACGGCAGCCGCGTCGGCCTGTCGATGGCGGTGATGGCGGCGGCGATGAAGACCGTCGGCTTCGAGCCGATCGGCGAGGCCCGCGCCGAAGGCGGCCAGCCGGGCGGGACCATGCGCATCGCGCTCATCGCGCCCTCCGGCAAGATCGACCCGGTCACCGTGTCGGACCAGTACGGCCTTCTCGTCCTGCAGCAGGTCGGCGACTTCCTGGTCCTCGACGGGCCGGACCTCGTGCTGAAGCCGATGCTCGCCACGGAGTGGACGCCGAACGACGACGGCACCGTCTGGACCTTCAAGCTGCGCGAGAACGTCAAGTTCCACGACGGCAAGACGATGACGGCCGACGACGTCGTCGCCTCGATCAACCGCCTTGCCGATCCGGCCAACGGCTCGAACGCCCTGTCCGCCTTCAAGGGCGTCCTGTCCAAGGACGGCGCCAAGAAGGTCGACGACCTGACGGTCGAGTTCCATCTCGACGCGCCGAACGGCAATTTCCCCTATTACCTCTCCTCGGACAACTACAACGCCATCATCCTGCCGGCCGACTATTCCGGCGACTTCGAGATGCACATGGTCGGCACCGGACCGTTCAAGCTCGACAAGTACACGCCGAAGGTCGGGGCGAGCTTCGTCAAGAATCCCAACTACTGGGACGGCGCGCCGCTGCTCGACCGGGTCGAGCTCAGCTTCTACAACGACCAGCAGCCGCAGGTGCTGGCGCTGCTCGGCGGCCAGGTGGACGTGATCCAGCAGGTCACCGTCCAGGGCTCGCAGAGCCTGTTCAACAACCCCGCGGTCGAGATCATCCGCCTGCCGTCGAACGCCCACCGCGAAATCCACATGAAGTGCCAGTCCGGCCCCTTCAAGGACAAGCGGGTGCGCCAGGCCATGGCCCTGACGCTCGACCGGCCGCGGCTGATCCAGGGCCTGTTCCGCGGCATGGCGGAGCTCGGCAACGATTCGCCCTTCGCGCCGATCTTCCCCTCCACCGACAAGACCGTCGAACAGCGCGCCAAGGACATCGACAAGGCCAAGCAGCTGATGGCCGATGCCGGCACCACGGGCTTCGACGTGACCTTCACGACGATGCAGATCCAAGAACTGCCGGCGCTGGCGAGCCTGATCAAGAACGCCGCCGCCGAGATCGGCATCAACGTCACGCTGAAGATCGAAGATTCCGGCGCCTATTACGGCAGCGCCGTCCCCGGCAAGTCGGACTGGCTGGATTCGGAATTCGGCATGACCGACTACGGCCATCGCGGCATTCCCAACGTCTTCCTGACGGCGCCGCTGAAGAGCGACGGCACCTGGAACGCGGCGAATTTCCAAAATTCCGACTACGACAAGCTCGTGACGGACTACGTCGCCGCCATCGAACTGAAGGCGCAGCAGGAGATCGCCGGCAAGATCCAGCGGCTGCTGCTCGAGGAGACGCCGATCATCTACCCCTATTTCTACGACTATCTCACCGCGGCCTCGCCCAAGGTGAAGAACATGCAGCCGACAGCCATGGGCCAGCTGTTCCTCCAGAAGGCGACCGTGGGCTGATTTCCGTGGGCCCGGCGTTCGGCCGCTTCCTCCTGCGCAGGCTCGGGCTGAGCCTGCTCACGCTGTGGCTCGTCAGCGTCGTGGTGTTTCTCGGTGCGCAGGTACTGCCGGGCGATCCGGGCCGGGCGATCCTCGGCCCCCTCGCCGACCAGCGGGCGGTGGCCGCGCTCAACAAGGAGCTCGGCGCCGACAGGCCGCCGGTCGAGGTCTACGTCTCCTGGGTCGGCGACATGCTGAAGGGCGACATGGGCCAGTCATACGCCTATCGCGCCCCGGTCGCCCCCTTCGTCGGCGACGCGCTGGTGAAGTCGCTGAAGCTCGTCGGCGTCATCTTCCTCATCGTCGTCCCGCTCGGCGTCGGCGCGGGGGTGATCGCGGCGCTGAATGCCGGCCGGCCGCTCGACCGCATCATCTCGGTGGCGAGCCTGTCGCTCACGGTCATTCCGGAATTCGTCTCGGCCATTGCGCTGATTTTGGTCTTCGCGGTGATCCTGCGCTGGCTGCCGCTCTCGGCGACCTGGCCGGAGGGCGCCGGGCCGCTGACCCAGCTTCAGTATCTCATCCTGCCGGCGCTGCCGCTGGTCATCGTCCTGTTCGGCTACATCGCGCGGATGGCGCGGGCGGGCACGGCCGAGGCGCTGGCCTCCGACTACACGCGGACCGCCGTCCTGAAGGGCCTGCCGTGGCGCACCGTGATGACCCGCCACGTGCTGCGCAACGCCCTCGTCCCGACGATCACCGTGATTGCCGCCCAGACCGGCTATGCGCTCGGCGGCCTCGTCGTGGTCGAGACGCTGTTCCGCTACCAGGGCATCGGCAATCTCGTCCTTTCCGCGGCCAAGGCAAAGGATTTCGCCATGCTGCAGGCCGGCATCCTGACGATCGGCGCCTTCTTCATCGTCGCGACGCTGATCGCCGACTGCATCACCGTGATGCTCAATCCCCGGCTGCGGGCGGAGATGGGCGGATGAGCGCGACCGCCGAGGGCATCGAGACACCTGAGGGCGAAGCGGCGCCGGCCGGCCCCGCCATCCGGGCCGAGCGCTCGACGCTCGGTATCCTTCTGCGCAGCCCCGCCTTCCTGATCGGCGCCGGGATCGTGCTGTTCTGGGCGTTCTGCGCCGCCTTTGCGCCGGCCTTCGTGCCCTACGATCCGCTTGCCGACGATCTCCTCAACACCCTCGCCCCGCCGTCGGCCGAGCACTGGTTCGGCACCGACCAGATCGGCCGCGACGTGTTCTCCCGCGTCCTCGTCGGCGCCCGCGACATCCTGACCATCGCGCCGCTCGCGACGCTGCTCGGCACCGCTCTCGGCACGGCGGTCGGCCTCGTCATGGGCTATTTCGGCGGCTGGGTCGACGCGATCATCGGCCGGCTGATCGAGGTGCTGCTCTCGCTGCCGCTGATCATCGTTGCGCTGATGGTGCTCGTCGCGCTCGGTCCGGCGACGCCGACCGTCATCATCGTCGTCGGCCTCGTCTTCACCCCGCTCGTGGCGCGCACGGTGCGCGCCGCGGTGCTCTCCGAGCGCCATCTCGACTACGTCCCCGCCGCAGCGGTGCGCGGCGAAGGCGCCCTCCACGTGATGTTCGTCGAGATCCTGCCGAACATCTGGCCGCCGATCATCGTCGAGGCGACGGTCCGCCTCGGCTATGCGATCTTCACCATCGCCTCGCTCTCCTTCCTCGGCTTCGGCGTGCAGCCGCCCTCGCCGGACTGGGGCCTCGCGATCGCCGAGAACTACGGCGTCCTCGTCGGTGGTTTCTGGTGGACGGTGGTGCCGGCGACGGTCGCCACCGCCTCGCTCGTCGTCGGGGTGAACCTCGTCGCCGAAGGCCTGCAGCGGGCGCTTGCCGAATGACCAGGACAGACACCGCCTCCCCCGCCCTCGAACTCGACGATCTGAGCGTCGCCTATCACGTCCGCGGCCGCGACCTGCCGGTGCTGTCGAACGTCACCCTGACGATCCGGCGCGGCGAGGCCTACGGTCTCGTCGGCGAATCCGGCTCGGGCAAGTCGACCGTCGCGCTGGCGCTGCAGCGGGTCCTGCCGGCCAACGGCCGGATTTCCGGGGGCCACGCCCGCGTCGCCGGCAAGGACGTCGCGACGCTCGGATCGGCGGCGCTGCGGCAGATGCGCGCCAGGGACGTCGCGATGGTCTTCCAGGATCCCGGCAAGGCGCTGAACCCCTCGCTCACCGTCGGCCGGCAGATGGCGGAAGTTTTCGAGATCCTCGGTGCCGCCGGCAAGGAGCGCTACCGGCGCGGCGAGGAGATGCTCGGCCGCGTGCGCATCTCCGATCCCGCCCGGGTGATGGCGAGCTTTCCGCACCAGCTCTCCGGCGGCATGCAGCAGCGCGTCGTCATCGCCATGGCCCTCGCCAAGGACCCGGCGCTGCTGATCCTCGACGAGCCGACGACCGGGCTCGACGCGACGATCGAGGCGGAAGTGCTCGATCTCGTCGACACGCTGCGCCAGGAATTCGGCGCCGCGATCCTGTTCATCAGCCACAATCTCGCCGCCGTCGCCTCGCTCTGCAGCCGCGTCGGCGTGCTCTATGCCGGCCGCCTCGTCGAGGAGGGACCGGCCCGCGCGCTGTTCGCCGATCCGCGCCACCCCTACACCGCGGGCCTCCTGCGCTGCCTGCCGCGGGCCGGCTTCAAGGGCGGGCCGGCGCTCGACAACATCCCGGGCTTCCCGCCCCCGCCCGGCTCGATCACCAGAGGCTGCGTCTTCGCGCCGCGCTGCGGCCTCGCCGAGGAACGCTGCCGGGCGGAAGAGCCGCCGCTCTACGCCATCGGAAGCGGCCGCGGCAGCCGCTGCCACTTCCACGACCGCGTCGACGACCTGCCGCGGATGAGCGAGCCGCCTCAGGTCAACTCGCCGGAGCGCGGCCCGAACGTCGAGCCGGTCCTGAAGCTCGAACATCTCTCCAAGACCTACAAGCTTCCCGGCGATCGCCGGGTCCAGGCGCTGCGCGACGTTTCCCTCTCGCTCGCGCCGGGCGAGACGCTGGGTCTCGTCGGCGAATCGGGTTCCGGCAAGTCGACCCTCGCCAATCTCGTCCTCGGGCTGGCCGAACACGACGCGGGCGGCCGCATCAGCCTCGACGGCACGGCGATCGCGCCGAGCGTCCATGCGCGCCCGCGCGAGGCGGTGAAGTCGGTGCAGATCGTGTTCCAGAACCCGGATTCGGCGCTCAACCGCGCCCACACGGTCAAGCATCTGATCGGCCGGGCGGTGGAGCGTCTCGCCGGCGTCGGCGGGGCGGAGCGCGACGGCCGGGTGAAGCGGCTGCTCGAGGCGGTGCGGCTGACGCCGCGCCAGCTTCCGGCAAAGCCGCGCCAGCTTTCCGGCGGCATGAAGCAGCGCGTCGCCGTCGCAAGGGCCTTCGCCGCCGATCCGCGCGTCATCGTCTGCGACGAGCCCACCTCGGCACTCGACGTCTCGGTGCAGTCGGCGATCCTGAACCTGTTGACCGAGCTGCAGGCCGAGCGCCAGGTCAGCTACATCCTGATCTCCCACGATCTCGGCGTCGTGAGGCATCTCTCGGACAGGATTGCGGTGATGTATCTCGGGCGCCTGATGGAGATCGGCCCGGCGCGCAGCGTGCTGCAGGGGCCGCACCATCCCTATACGGAGGCGCTGCTCTCGGCGGCGCCGACGGTGACGGGCGAGCGCGGCACGCGCATCAAGCTGGAAGGGCAGATCCCGAGCCCGGTCAACCCGCCGACCGGCTGCGTCTTCAACACCCGCTGCCCGCGCAAGTTCGCCAAGATCTGCGAGACCGAGGAGCCCGGCTTCGCGCCCGACGCGGAAGGCCATGCGATCCGCTGCCACCTGCCGCGCGAAAAGCTCGGGCGGGGGCGGACCGGCCCGGGCGCACCGGCCGCGGCCGAAACGGCTGCCTCCGGCTGATCCCGGCAGCGACCGTCCGGCTCAGCTCAGCGGTAGATCTTGTCGGCCCGTTCCTCGAAGGCCGCGGCGAAACGCCGGAAGGCGTAGTCGAACATCGAGCCCATCAGCATGCCGAGGGTCCGGCTCTTGAACTCGTATTCGATGAAGAACTTGACGTCGCAGGTGTCGTCGCCGGTCGGCTCGAACTCCCAGCGATTGTCGAGGAACTTGAACGGCCCGTTGACGTAGGAAACCTCGATGCGCCGCTCCTCGGGCTTCAGCAGCACCTGCGAGGTGAAGGTCTCGCGCACCATCTTGTAGGCCACCGTCATGTCGGCGACGAGCAGGCGCTTGCCCTCCTTCTCGCGCTCCGAGCGGATCGTCAGCGCCTGGCAGAGGGGCAGGAACTCGGGATATTTCTCGACGTCGGCGACGAGCGCGAACATTTCGTCGGCGCTGTGCTTGACGTGGCGGGTCGTCTGAAATTTCGGCATGAGATCAGGCGGCCGCCCGGCGGGCGAGGCGCGCGGCCTTCAGGCGCTCGAAATCTTCGCCCGCATGGTGCGAGGATCGGGTCAGCGGGCTCGCCGAGACGACGAGGAACCCCTTGGTCAGCGCCACGCTCTGCAGCGAGCGGAACTCGTCCGGCGTCACGTAGCGGATGACGGGGTGGTGCTTCTTCGTCGGCTGCAGATACTGGCCGACGGTGAGGAAGTCGACATCGGCGGTCCTGAGGTCGTCCATCAGCTGCAGCACCTCGTTGCGCTCCTCGCCGAGCCCGACCATGATTCCGGACTTGGTGAAGATCGTCGGATCGAGCTCCTTCACCCGCTGCAGCAGGCGGATCGAATGAAAGTAGCGCGCGCCCGGGCGCACGGTCAGGTATTTCGACGGGACGGTCTCGAGATTGTGGTTGAAGACGTCGGGCTTCGCCTCGACCACCCTCTCGAGAGCGCCGGGCTTCCTCAAAAAGTCGGGGGTGAGGATCTCGACCGTCGTCCCGGGGGCCGCGGCGCGGATGGCGCGGATCGTCCGCACGAAGTGCTCGGCGCCGCCGTCGGCAAGGTCGTCACGGTCGACCGAGGTGATGACGACATGGTTGAGACCCATCTTGGCGACGGCTCGGCCGACGCTTTCGGGCTCGTTCTCGTCGAGGGCATGCGGCATGCCGGTGGCGACGTTGCAGAACGAGCAGGCCCTGGTGCAGACCCCGCCCATGATCATGAAGGTGGCGTGCTTCTTTTCCCAGCAACCGCCGATATTGGGGCAACCGGCTTCCTCGCAGACCGTGACGAGCTTGTTTTCCCGGGCGATCTCGCGGGTTTCGAAATAGCCCTTTGAGACCGGCGCCTTCACCCGGATCCAGTCCGGCTTCGGCGGGCTCGCCGCAGCGTCCGGCCGATGCGCCTTTTCGGGATGGCGAAGCCGCGGCTTTTGCCCTTCGGCGGAACGGTTGTCGAGGATCGTGACCATGACGCCTACTTAAGCCGGCGGTTTTCGCGATGCAATCTTCCGGGGCCCCTGCGACGGCAGGTGCATGACGGCCTTGACCGTCATGCAGGGATCGCGCGGCCGCGCGTCAGCGTCGGATGGCGCGGAAGATGAAGATCAGCAGGCAGGCGCCGACGAAGCCGGTGATCAGATAGGCCCAGGAGAATTCCGCCCCGGCCGGCACGCCGATGTTGAACAGGGAAAGGACGAAGCTGAGGACCAGGGCGCCGACCACCCCGAGAATGATGTTCATGATGAAGCCCATGTCGCTCTTCATCACCTGTTCGGCGAGCCAGCCGGCGATGCCGCCGACGATGATTGCTGCGAGGAAACCCATTTCGAAAACTCCTGCGGACCGTTGATTGGTTGGCTGCAACAGTAGTTAGCGCCGCGCCACGGCGAACAAGAGGCCTTTGAAGGGATTCGGCCCGCCGAACGCCGGATTCCGGCACCGACCTGCCCCAAGGGACCCAGCCGTCGCCGGGGCGGAAACGTCCGTCCGCCGCTTCAGAGGTGGATCACCCGGCCGAAGGCATCCATGACGCTCTCGTGCATCATTTCCGACAGGGTCGGATGCGGGAAGCAGGTGTGGATCAGCTCTTCCTCGGTGGTCTCGAGCCCCATGGCGATGACGAAGCCCTGGATCAGCTCGGTCACTTCGGCGCCGACCATGTGGGCGCCGAGAAGCTGGCCGGTCTTGGCGTCGAACACCGTCTTGACCAGGCCCTCCGGCTCGCCGAGGGCGATCGCCTTGCCGTTGCCGTTGAAGGTGAAGCGGCCGACCTTGACCTCGTAGCCCGCCTCCTTGGCCTTGGCTTCGGTGAGGCCGACCGAGGCGACCTGCGGCTGGCAGTAGGTGCAGCCGGGAATCTCGGTCTTCTTCATCGGATGGACGTCCATCCCCTTGATCTTCTCGACGCAGATCGTGCCCTCGTGCTCGGCCTTGTGGGCGAGCATCGGCGGTCCGGCGACGTCGCCGATGGCGTAGATGCCCTCGACATTGGTCTTGCCGAAGCCGTCGATCTTGATGCAGCCGCGCTCGGTCTGAACGCCGATCGCTTCGAGGCCGAGGCCCTCGATGTTGCCCTGGACGCCGACCGCCGAGATCAGCCGCTCGGCCTTCAGCGTCTCGGACTTGCCGCCCTTCAATTCCACGGTGACGGAAACGCCGTCGCCGCCCTTCTCGACCTTCGCCACCTTGGCGTCGGTGAGGATCTTCAGCCCCTGCTTCTCGAATTGCTTGCGGGCGACCTTGGCGATCTCGGCGTCCTCCACCGGCATGATCTGCGGCAGGAGCTCGACGACCGTGACGTTAGCGCCCATCGTCTTGTAGAAGGAGGCGAATTCGATGCCGATCGCGCCGGAGCCCATGACGATCAGGCTCTTCGGAATGGCCTTCGGCTTCATCGCCTCGAAATAGGTCCAGATGCGGTCGCCGTCGGGCTCGATCCCCGGCAGCACCCGCGGCCTTGCTCCGGTGGCGACGATGACATTCTTCGCCTTGTAGGTCCCCTCGCCGAGCGTGCCCTTGGGCACCGGATTCTGCGGCTCGACGGCGGGCTTGGTCGGCTTGCCGACGGTGACCTCGACCGGGCCGCCCTTGCCGGCTTTGGAGATCTTCGCCTCGCCCCAGATGACGTCGATCTTGTTCTTCTTCATCAGATAGCCGACGCCGCCGTTGAGCTGCGCCGAGACCTGGCGCGAGCGCTTGACCACGGCCTCGGTGTCGACCTCGGGCTTGGCGATCTTCAGCCCGTAATTCTTGGCGTTCTCGGCATAGTGGAAGATCTCCGCCGAGCGGAGCAGCGCCTTGGTCGGGATGCAGCCCCAGTTGAGGCAGATGCCGCCGAGATGCTCGCGCTCGACGACGGCGGTCTTGAAGCCGAGCTGGGCGGCTCTGATCGCGGCGACATAGCCGCCCGGCCCGCCGCCGATGATCAGGATGTCGTAGGTGTCGGCCATGGGTCGTCTCCTCGGACGCGATCGTCTGGTTGCTTTTTGTCGAAGATGAGTGATGGGCGGCGCGCCGCCCGCGCCTCAAACGATCCGTGTGCGCGGCACAGAGGCAGCGGCGGCATCGTCAGGCTTCGGCGGCCAGAAGGCTGCGGATCGGCTCGACCAGCGCCTCGCCGAGCGCCCGCGTGTGTTCCGCCGTCAGGTGGACGCCGTCGAGCGGCGTCGTCTCACAGACCTCGGAGGCGTCGAACATCGCACATTTGTATTCCTCGGCGACCTTGGTGACCGCCGAGCGGAAATGCTGGCTCTCCTCCACCGCATGGCCGAAGAGCAGAGCGAAATCCGGCTCCATCGTCTCGCAGAACATCGGCGGGGCGACGAGCAACAGCTTCGGCGGCTGGTAGCCGCGCTGATAGGGAAAGGTCTGGACGATCTCGACCAGACGTTCGAGGCCCTGCCGGCTTTCGAACACGCGCCCGCCGCCGGTGTGGCGCTTCAGGTCGTTGGTGCCGAGCATGATGACGACGAGGTCGAGCGGCTGGTGGCTGGCGAGCACCGTCGGCAGGATGCGCGCGCCGTTGCGGTCTGCGAACACCATCTCGTCGTCGAAGACGGTCGTGCGGCCGTTGAGCGCCTCGGAGATCACCCGGACGTCGTGCCCGAGCTTCTTGGCGACGACGTTCGGCCAGCGGTCGAAGAATTCGTGCCGGAGGCCGGTCTCGGGATTGTAGCCCCATGTGAGCGAGTCGCCATAGGCGAGGACGGTCTTCATCGAGGCGCCCTCAGACCAGCATCGACATCGGATTTTCGATCAGCTGCTTGAAGGCCGAGAGCAGCTCGGCGCCGAGCGCACCGTCGACCGCCCGGTGGTCGGTGGAGAGCGTCGCGGTCATCACCGTCGCGACGGTGACGGCGCCGCCCTTCACCACCGCCCGCTGCTCCCCGGCGCCGACGGCGAGGATCGTCGCATGCGGCGGGTTGATGACGGCGGAAAAGTCCTTGATGCCGAACATGCCGAGATTGGAGACCGCGGACGTGCCGCCCTGATACTCCTCGGGCTTCAGCTTGCGCGAGCGCGCCCGCTTGGCGAGGTCCTTCATCTCGTTGGAGATCGCCGACAGCGTCTTTTCCTCGGCGCGGCGGATGATCGGCGTGATCAGCCCGCCCTCGATCGAGACGGCGACGCCGACGTCGGCATGCTTGTGGACGAGCATCGCGCCTTCGGTCCAGGAGGCGTTGGCCATCGGCACGGCCTTCAGCGCCAGCGCATGGGCCTTGATGATCATGTCGTTGACCGACAGCTTGTAGGCCGGCCGGTCGCCGCCGTCCGTCTTGGTCACCGGGGCGGCGTCGTTGAGCTGCTTGCGCAGGGCGAGCAGCGCGTCGATCTCGCAGTCGAGGGTCAGGTAGAAATGCGGGACGGTCTGCTTCGCCTCGACCAGCCGCTTGGCGATGGTCTTGCGCATGCCGTCATGCGGGATCTTCTCGTAGGAGCCCTCGGCAAACAGCTTGAGGATCTGCTCGTCGCTGGCGCCCTTGGCGACGGGCGCCGCCGCGGCACCGCCGGCGGGGGCGGCCTGAGGCGCCTTCTCGGCGGGCTTTTCGGCCGGCTTCCCGGCGCCGCCGTCCTTCTTTGCCGTCTCGACGTCGGCCTTGACGACCCGGCCGTGCGGGCCGGAACCGGCGATCGCGGCAAGATCGATGCCGGCTTCCTTGGCGAGACGCCGGGCAAGCGGCGAGGCGAAGACGCGCCCGCCCTTGCCGTCGCTCGGTGCTGCGCCTTCCTTCGCGGCGCCGTTCGCGCCGTTTGCCGCCGCGCCCCCCGTGGCGCGACTGTCGCCGCGCATTTCCGGCGTCTTCGCCGCTTCCTTCGATCCCGTCGTCGCGGCATCGGCCTTCGGATCCGGCGTCATCGCGCCGCCTTTGCCGTCGCCGCCGGAGGCCTTGCCGCCACCGCCGCTCGCCGCCTCGGAAACGTCCTCGCCCTCGGCCGCGAGGACGGCGATCACCTCGTTGACCTTGACGCCCTCGGTGCCGGCCGGAACGACGATCTTCGCCAGCGTGCCCTCGTCGACCGCCTCGACCTCCATCGTCGCCTTGTCGGTCTCGATCTCGGCGATGATGTCGCCGGCGGAGACGGTGTCGCCTTCCTTGATCAGCCACTTGGCGAGATTGCCCTCCTCCATCGTCGGAGACAGAGCGGGCATGGTCACGTTGATCGGCATCTGGGCGTCTCCGAAGGCATCTTACTGCGCGTTTTGAGTGTCGTCTGGGTTGGAGGCGGCTGGATTGAGCGGCCAGAGAATGGTCAGAGGGAATGAGATGGCGTCGAAGGGCGCGGCTTTGACTTCGACGTGGTTGTCGAAAGTCGGGCCGACGACCCACCGGCCGTCGGCGAGAGCGAAGGTTTCGAGAAGCTCGGCACGCGGGTCGAGAATCCACATGTGGGTCACGCCGGCCTCGGCATAGATGCGGCGCTTGGCGCCCCTGTCGTGGCGCTCGGTCGAGGGCGAAAGGACTTCGCAGACCCAGTCGGGCGCAGTTTCGATAAAGGCCTTGTTGAACGACGGCAGACGCTCCCGCCGCCAAGCCGCAATGTCTGGGACCACAACGTCGTCTTCGAAATGCAATTCCGGCTCGCCGAGAAAGACCCAGCCGCCCGGGCCGGAACGCCCGCGCTGGAATGCGTCGCCCAGCTCAGTGCCGAGAGCCGATGACGCCGCAGCATGCTTCGGCGCAGGCCGCGGATGGGTGACCAGTTCGCCGTCGATGATCTCGGCCGCGAGGAGCGGGTCGACCGCCTCGAGGTCGGCATAGGTCGCGGGCCGATGGCGAGTGTCGGAGAACGCTTCGGCGGTGGACATCGCGGCTCCTTCCCTCAATGCCGGCCGTTTCCGGTCGATACAGGCGTCTCTCCCTCGTCATGGACCAGATCCTCGGCGAAGGCGGCGAGATTGTCGAGATGACGCTCCCACCCGCCCTGGTGATCGAGAAGATAGGTCGCCCGGTCGGGCTCCGCCGCCTGCTCCCAGCCCTGATGCTCGATAGTGAACCGGGTCCCGCCCGCGATGGGCGCGAGGGTCACGGAGACGACGGTGTCGAACTCCCAGTCCTCGTCGGCCCACACCATGACCAGCCCTTCCGGCGGATGAAACGCCGTCACCTCGGCCCGGGTCCGGCGCGCGCGCCCCGAGGGGTCCGTCCAGGGCTCGGTGAAGCGGCCGCCGGGCTTCGCCTCGAATTCAAGGTTGTCGCGCCACCAGATCCTGAAGCAGGACGGATCGGTCAGGCAGCGCCAGACGTGCTCGCGGGGCCGACGCACGTCCTTCGTCAGGATCAGCGTCCCCTCGAGGCTCTGCTCTGCCGCGGCCCGAAGCGTCATCGCGGGTGAACCCTCCCCCTCGTTCAGTCCCGGTAGGTCACGGCCTTCACCGCGTCGATCACTTCCTTGACCGAGGGCAGTGCCAGCTTCTCGAGATTGGCGGCATAGGGCATCGGCACGTCCTTGCCGGCGACCTTGAGGACCGGGGCGTCGAGATGGTCGAAGGCGCGGACCATGATCTCCGAGGCGATGTGGGCGCCGACGGAGCTCTGCGGGAAGCCCTCCTCGACGGTGACGCAGCGGTTGGTCTTCTTCACCGAGCGGATGACGGTGTCGAGGTCCATCGGGCGGATGGTGCGAAGGTCGATCACCTCGGCCTCGATGCCTTCCTTGGCGAGTTCCTCGGCGGCCTTGACCGCATAGGTCATGCCGATGCCGAAGGAGACGATGGTGACGTCGGTGCCCTTGCGGTGGATGCGCGCCTTGCCGATCGGCACGGTCCAGTCGTCGAGCTTGGGGATCTCGAAGGAGTGGCCGTAGAGGATCTCGTTTTCGAGGAAGATCACCGGGTTGGGATCGCGGATCGCCGACTTGAGCAGGCCCTTGGCGTCGGCCGCGGTGAAGGGCTGCACCACCTTCAGCCCCGGCACGTGGCTGTACCACGCGGCATAATCCTGGCTGTGCTGGGCGGCGACGCGGGCGGCGGCCCCGTTCGGCCCGCGGAAGACGATCGGGCAGCCCATCTGGCCGCCCGCCATATAGAGGGTCTTCGCCGCCGAATTGATGATCTGGTCGATCGCCTGCATGGCGAAGTTGAAGGTCATGAACTCGACGATCGGCTTCAGCCCGCCGAAGGCGGCGCCGACGCCGAGGCCGGCGAAGCCGTGCTCGGTGATCGGCGTGTCGACGACGCGCCGCGCGCCGAACTCGTCGAGCAGACCTTGCGTGATCTTGTAGGCGCCCTGGTACTCGGCGACCTCCTCGCCCATGACGAAGACCATCTCGTCGCGGCGCATCTCCTCGGCCATGGCGTCGCGCAGCGCCTCGCGTACCGTCACGGACACCATCTCGGTGCCCTCGGGGATCTCCTGCGCCAGCGCGCCCTCGGCATCGTCCGGATCCGGATGGGTCTTGCCTTCGGCGGGAACGCGGCGGGCCGACATGTCCTCGACGGCGTTGCCGCCGGCGGGCTCGCTCGCCTTCGCCGACTGCTTCTCGTCGCTCTCGCGGGTCGCCGAGGTGTCCTCGGCGGCCGAGGCCGTGGCACCGCGCGACGCGCCGCCGGCGCCGCTCTCCAGCGCGCTCTCGTCCTCGCCCTCGGCAAGGAGCAGCGCGATCGGCGTGTTGACCTTGACGCCCTCGGAGCCCTCGTCGACCAAAATCTTGCCGAGCGTCCCCTCGTCGACGGCCTCCACCTCCATGGTGGCCTTGTCGGTCTCGATCTCGGCGATCACGTCACCGGCCGCGACGCTGTCGCCGACCTGCTTCACCCACTTGGCGAGCGTCCCCTCCTCCATGGTCGGGGACAGCGCCGGCATCAGGATTTCGGTCGGCATGAAGGTGTTTCCTCCTGAAGGTCAGGCCTGTTTTCGGGGCTCTTCGGCGGGCGGCATCGCCGTGTCCCGCAGCCGGCCCGTTGAGACTTCAGACACGCGGCGCGGTCATTCGCGCCGACACCGGACGCCGGCAGACCCGGCGCCGGAACGCTTTATCGACCGCCCGCGGCCCGCCGGCTACTCCGCGGCCTGCGGCACCGCCTCGGCATAGATGTCGGTCCACAGTTCCGACACGTCCGGCTCGGGGTCGTTCTGGGCGAAGTCGGCGGCGTCGGCAACGACGTCGCGCACCTCCTTGTCGACGGCCTTGACGTCGTCCTCGGACATGCCGTGGTCGGAGACGAGGCGCTTCTTCACCTGCTCGATCGGATCGGATTCCGAGCGCATCTTCTGCACCTCGTCGCGGGTCCGGTATTTCGCCGGGTCGGACATCGAGTGGCCGCGATAGCGATAGGTCATCATTTCGAGAATGATCGGGCCGTCGCCGGACCGGCAGTGCTCGGCCGCGAGATCGCCCGCCGCCTTCACCGCCCTGACGTCCATGCCGTCGACCTGGAAGCCGGGAATCTTGAACGAGACGCCGCGGTGGGAGAAGTTGGTCTCGGCCGAGGCGCGGCTCACCGAGGTGCCCATGGCGTAGCGGTTGTTCTCGATGACGTAGACGACGGGCAGCTTCCACAGCGAGGCCATGTTGAAGCTCTCGTAGACCTGCCCCTGATTGGCCGCGCCGTCGCCGAAATAGGTGATCGCGATGGCGTCGGTGCCGTTGTACTTGTTGGAGAAGGCGAGCCCGGTGCCGATCGGCACCTGGGCGCCGACGATGCCGTGCCCGCCGAAGAACTTCTTCTCCTTGGAGAACATGTGCATCGAGCCGCCCTTGCCCTTGGAATAGCCCGAGCGCCGGCCGGTGAGCTCGGCCATCACGCCGCGCGCCTCCATGCCGGTGGCCAGCATGTGGCCGTGGTCGCGATAGCCGGTGACGACCTCGTCGCCCTCCTTCATCGCCATCTGCATACCGACGACGACGGCCTCCTGGCCGATATAGAGGTGGCAGAAGCCGCCGATGAAGCCCATGCCGTAGAGCTGACCGGCCTTTTCCTCGAAGCGGCGAATGAGCAGCATGTCGCGATAGGCGCGGACGTCCTCGTCGCGGGAGAACTTCGCCGGCGCCGGGGCGTCGAAATGTTCGAGCGTCTTGACGATCTCGTGGGCCGAACCCGCCTTGGCCGTCCCGCCCTTTTCGGTGGAGGGCGCACCGGCCCCCGACTTTCTCGATCTCGCCGCCATTGTCGCTCCCTTGACCCGCGATGGAGAGGTTCCAGGTCTTTCGTTGGGAAGCAAGTATATTGGAGCCCCACCTCCCTTCAAGCGCATTTGAACGTTTAACCGGCGATCAGTTCAATCGGCATGATCCTGCCCCTTCAATCGGACGTCGGTTAAATCGGCGGGGCCGGCCCGCTGCGCTGCCGGGTCGTGTGGCCGCAGGGGCAGCGGGAGCAGACCCGCATGCTCCGCGTCGGGTGAGTGCTTCGCCACCCGGCGGCGGGCCGAAAGGCTCCACTGTGAGACCCGGTGATTCCCGTGCCGCGCGGCGACGGCTGTGACGCAGAAGAGCCGGGGCGACGCTCCGGCCATCTCGTCCCGTCCGAGGGCGTGACCGCCGAGCGCCGCCGCCACTTACAGCCCGTCCGGGAAGTCCCCGGTTGAGGATTGGGGCGAGATTTTCGTCGTCTCGCCAGGCGCCGAACGCAGTCGATGCCGGCGGAATCGGCGAGGATCGGCAACGACGCGAGGGGCGAAAAGCGCCGCCAAGCCGACCCGAGTGACTTTCCGGACGTGCTCTTAAAGGCGATCGCTCCGGGACGAGCTCATGGCAGTCGCTCGAAGAGTGGCGCGTGCCATCGAAAACGCTCCGAGCGATTGCCCGTCAGACGACGCGAAGGCCATTGACAGGCGCGGCGCCGGCTTCGTATATCGCCGCGTCGCCCGATGCTGCGCGGCGCGGCGGCGGAGTAGCTCAGTTGGTTAGAGCAGCGGAATCATAATCCGCGTGTCGGGGGTTCAAGTCCCTCCTCCGCTACCAAATTTCCCTTTGTCCGGCATGGAGACACAGGTCAGCTGACGCCCGCAGCACATGGGAGTCGGCCTTCCGGCGAAGGACGTGCCGAGCACCGGCAGTTCCCCTCCATGCGGCGCCCCCTTGCCCTGCATCTCGGCCTCGCGTTCAGAGGTCAGGGAACTCCGCTGAGCGCAGATATACGCCCCGCGTCGTTGCGATGGCATACCCGGCATTGCCCGTCGCCAGCGGTTCGCCTCGCCTCCCGCCAAATTCAGCGATTGCCACCCAAAACCGGCTCGCGCGTGCAGCCACACGCAGCGCCATGGGAACGAGCAGGCGGCCGACGCTCCGCAAGAGGCTCCCAAGCGGTCGTGACGTCGCCAGCAATGGCGGCCCACACCAACCAGCAACCACCCACCGCCGAACGCCGACCACCAACCACCGACTGCCGACCGCCGACCGCCGACCGCCGACCGCTGCGCATGCCCAACCAGACTCCCGACGCAAAAAAAGCCCCGGTGCTCGTCGCACCGGGGCTTTCGTCTTCTCAGGCTGCCGGCCGGTGGCCGGAGAGAGGTCAGGCCGACTTCTTGCGCTGCTCGTCGTCGACTTCCTCGTAGTCGGCATCGACGACGTCGTCCTTGCCCGCACCCGAGCTGCCGGCCGCGGCTTCGTCGCCGTCCTCGCCCTCGCTCGCCTGGGCCGCCTCGTACATCGCCTGGCCGAGCTTCATCGAGGCCTGGGCGAGCGTGTCGCTCTTCGCCTTGATCGCGTCGGCCTCGGCGTCGTCCTTCTCGAGCTCGGCCTTCAGATCGTCGATCGCCGAACGGATGGCGCCGCGGTCGGCCTCGGAGACCTTGTCGCCATAGTCGGCCAGCGACTTCTCGGCCGAATGGACGAGGCTCTCCGCCTGGTTCCGTGCCTCGACGGCCGCTCGGCGCTTCTTGTCGGTCTCGGCATTCGCCTCGGCGTCCTTGACCATCTTCTCGATGTCGGCATCCGACAGGCCGCCCGAAGCCTGGATGGTGATCCGCTGCTCCTTGTTGGTGCCCTTGTCCTTGGCCGAGACGTTGACGATGCCGTTGGCGTCGATGTCGAAGGTCACCTCGATCTGCGGCACGCCGCGCGGTGCCGGCGGAATGCCCTCGAGGTTGAACCGGCCGAGCAGCTTGTTGTCGGCCGCCATCTCGCGCTCGCCCTGATAGACCTGGATGGTCACGGCGTTCTGGTTGTCCTCGGCGGTCGAGAAGACCTGGCTCTTCTTGGTCGGGATCGTGGTGTTGCGGTCGATCAGCCGGGTGAACACGCCGCCCAGCGTCTCGATGCCGAGCGACAGCGGCGTGACGTCGAGCAAGAGCACGTCCTTGACGTCGCCCTGCAGCACGCCGGCCTGGATCGCCGCGCCCATGGCCACGACCTCGTCCGGATTGACGCCCTTGTGCGGCTCCTTGCCGAAGAAGTTCTTCACCGTCTCCTGGATCTTCGGCATGCGGGTCATGCCGCCGACGAGCACCACCTCGTCGATGTCCGACTGCGACAGGCCGGCATCCTTCAGCGCCGCCTTCATCGGCTCGACCGTGCGCTGCACCAGGTCATCGACCAACGCCTCGAACTTCGAGCGCGTCAGCTTGATGTTCAGATGCTTCGGCCCGGTCTGGTCGGCGGTGATGAAGGGCAGGTTGATCTCGGTCTGGGCCGCGGAGGACAGTTCGATCTTGGCCTTCTCGGCCGCCTCCTTGAGGCGCTGAAGCGCGAGCTTGTCGTTCTTCAGGTCGATGCCCTGATCCTTCTTGAACTCGGTCGCCAGATAGTCGACGAGCCGCATGTCGAAGTCCTCGCCGCCGAGGAAGGTGTCGCCGTTCGTCGACTTCACCTCGAAGACGCCGTCGCCGATCTCCAGCACCGACACGTCGAAGGTGCCGCCGCCGAGGTCGTAGACCGCGATGGTCTTGCCGTCGTTCTTCTCGAGGCCGTAGGCGAGCGCCGCGGCGGTGGGCTCGTTGATGATGCGCAGCACCTCGAGGCCGGCGATCTTGCCGGCGTCCTTGGTGGCCTGGCGCTGGGCGTCGTTGAAATAGGCGGGAACGGTGATGACGGCCTTGTCGACCTTCTCGCCGAGATAGGCCTCGGCGGTCTCCTTCATCTTCTGAAGGACCATGGCGGAGATCTGCGAGGGGGAATACTTGTCGCTGCCGGCCTTGACCCAGGCGTCGCCGTTGTCGGCCTTGACGATGTCGTAGGGCACGAGGCCCTTGTCCTTGGCCACGGTCGGATCATCGTAGCGGCGGCCGATCAGGCGCTTGACCGCGAAGAGGGTGTTGGTCGGGTTGGTGACCGCCTGGCGCTTCGCCGGCTGGCCGACCAGACGCTCGCCGTCGTCGTTGAACGCCACCATCGACGGCGTCGTGCGCGCGCCCTCGGAATTCTCGATGACCTTGGCGTTCTTGCCGTCCATGACGGCGACGCAGGAATTGGTCGTGCCGAGGTCGATACCGATAACCTTCGCCATGTTCATTTCTCTCCTTGTTACAGCGAGCCGCCCGGGACCCTCGTCGAGGCATTCCCGCTGGGCGACCCCCACGTGGCGTCTTCGAAATTGCAAAGGACGTGCCGGATCCGAAAGCAGTGCTTCCCGCCCGGACGGTGATGGCGGCTATATATGAACGGCTCCAAACCGACGCAAGGCGCGCCTTGACGCTTTCGTGAGCAGGCCGGCGGCGGAGCGCCGCGACGCCCGGCGGTGCGCGGTCCGGCCGAAAATCGGGGAGACCGAGGGAACCGAAGGCCCGCCCCGTGCGCTAGGCGAGGGTGCGGGCCGGTCAAGGCCACGCCGTATGCCTGCCCGAACCTGCCCGAGGGAGAAGACCCATGAACAGCATCATCTATCTCGTCGGCCTCGTGGTCGTCGTCGTCGTCGTCCTGTCGCTCCTCGGCGTCGTCTGAGCCGCGACCGTCAGGCGACGAAATGAGCAAGGCGGCGCGCTCTTTCCGGAACGCGCCGCCTTGCTCATCCTTCCCGCACCACCCGCCCCGCCGACCGCGCGGAAGCAGCGGCGCTGCCGCCGGCCAGGGGCCGCGTGAGGCGCCCTATCCTCCGAAGATCTTGCGGAACAGGCTGCGGTCGTCCTCGCGGCGCCGCGGCGAGACCCGTTCCTCGACGACGACGCCGGCAGGCGGCGCCCCGTCGTAGATCATCCTCTGCCGCCCGTCGGCCCGGCCCTGCCCGTCCTGCGGGACGCCGTCTTCACGGGGCAGTTCGGTGTCGTAATATTCCTCGCCGTTGCCATCGGCGACGAGCGGCGCCTGCGGCTCACCGATCTTGTAGTCCCCCGGCAGCGGCACGTTCGGCGTGCCCTCGAGCGCTACCGACATGTACTGGTGCCAGGCCTCGGCCGGCAGCGAACCGCCGGTGACGCGCTTCATCTTGGCGCCGTTGTCGTTGCCGAGCCAGACGCCGGTGACGAGTTCCGCCGTGTAGCCGACGAACCAGGCGTCCTTGAAGTCCTGGGTCGTGCCGGTCTTACCGGCGGCGTCGAAGCCGTCGAGAGCGGCCTTGCGGCCGGTGCCGGAACTCACCACCCGCCGCAGCATGGCGTTCATCATCGCCATCATGTCTTCGGAGAGCACTTTCGGCGGCACCTCGGCCCCCCGCTCCCAGAGCACCTTGCCGTCCTCGGTGGTGATCTTATTGACGAGATGCGGCGACGCCTCGTAGCCGCCATTGGCGAAGGGCGCGAAGGCGCTGGTCAGTTCGAGCAGCGAGACCTCGGACGTTCCGAGCGCGATCGACGGATTGTCGACGATGTCGGACTTGATGCCGAGCCGGTGGGCGGTGTCGATCACCGCCTTGGTGCCGACATTGTCGATCAGCTTGGCGGCGACGGTGTTCAGCGAGAAGCGCAGGGCATCGGCGACCATCACCGGGCCGCGATAGGTATTCTCGTAGTTCGACGGCCGCCAGTTGCCGATCTGGACCGGCCCGTCGACGATGATGCTCTCCGGCCGCCAGCCGTGTTCGAGGGCGGTCTCGTAGACGAATGGCTTGAAGGTCGAGCCGGGCTGGCGCTTGGCGTCGACGGCGCGGTTGAACTGGCTCTCGGCATAGTCGCGGCCGCCGACCAGCGCCCGGATCGCCCCGGTGCCGTCGAGGGAGACCAGCGCGCCCTGGGAAACGTTCTGCTTGGATCCGTCGACGGTCTGCCGGATGGCCTTTTCGGCGGCATTTTCCAGCGGCATCTCGATGGTGGTCTCGACGATCACGTCCTGCTTGACCTCGCCGATCAGGTCCTTGATGTCGCGCATCACGATGTCGGCGGCGTATTGCTGGGCGCCGTCCCAGTAGCTCTTGGCCTTGACCGGCTTCTGGGCGACCGCGTCGGCATATTCCTGCCGGGTGATCTTGCCCTCGTCGCGCATCGCCGCGAGCACCACCTCGGCGCGCTCCTTGGCGGCCTCCGGATCGCGGGCGGGAGAGAGCCGCGACGGCGCCTTGAGGAGGCCTGCGAGGGTCGCGGCCTCGGACAGGGTGACGTCGCTTGCCGACTTGTTGAAGTAGCGGCGCGCCGCCGCCTCGACGCCCGTCGCGCCCGAGCCGAAATAGACCCGGTTGAGATACATGTCGAGGATCTGATCCTTGGTGAACTTGTGCTCCAGCCAGACGGCGAGGATCGCTTCCTGGATCTTGCGCTGGATGGTCTGTTCGGGATCGAGAAAGATGTTCTTGGCGAGCTGCTGGGTCAGCGTCGAGCCGCCCTGCACGGTGCTGCCGGCCTCCCAGTTGGTCATGAACGCCCGGACGATGCCGATCGGATCGACGCCCCAGTGGTCGTAGAAGCGCCGGTCCTCGATGGCGACGACCGCTTCGGGAATGTAGGGGCTCATCTCGTCGAGCGAGACCGCCTTGCCGCCGGTCAGGCCGCGATTGGCGAGAAGGTCGCCGTCGACCGAGACGATCTTGACGTTGGGCGGACGGGCCGGGATCTCCCAGGCCTCCTGCGGCAGCTTGACGGCGAAGTAGCCGATGACGGCGGCGACCGCGAGGCCGCCCCACAGCGCACCGGCAAGGCCGAGGCGGAACAGATGGCCGAAAAAGCTCCGCCGGCGCCGCTTGCGGGGTCCGCCGCCGTCGCCGCCCGAGCCGCCGCGGCGCGATCCCGCCCGGCCGCCGCTTCCGCCGCCGCCGGCTTTCGTCCGGGCCGGCGCGGATTTTGCCGCGGGCTTGCGCTTGCGATCGTTCGCCGCCGTCGGGACGGCGCGATCGTCCGGGCTGATCGTCAGCCCGTCCTCACCCGTCCCCTCGTCACGATCGAAGCTCGGTTCGATCCGCTCGCGCCGTGCCGCCATACGCAGCCTCTCATCCACCTCGAGGGCGACGCGACGGCGCGCCTTCGGCACGCCCGATCCCCCTTCCGTCTTCCCCATCGCCGCGGCCGATCACGGGCGGCGGCGTTCCGCGGCAGCCCGATCGACCCTTCTTCCAGTAACCACGCGTCTGACCGCATCCGGGCACCCGTCCCCACGGGTCCCGAGGCCATGGCGAATGCCTCGGCCCGCCGGAATCGGCAGGGTCGCTTGTCCATCGTAATTGCGGCGATTTAACGGGGCTTTAAGCAATGCGGCCGGCCGGAAAGCGGCTGCGAACGGACCGTCGTGCCGGCCCGGCCCTTCACCTGCGAGCGATGCTCCTAAGTGGCGCTCCAGAGCATTGCGCAACCGAACGAGCGAGACGTCCAACGATGCAGATCGACCTTTCCGACAAGACCGCCCTCGTCACCGGATCCAGCGGCGGCATCGGTCTCGCCTCCGCCAAGGGCCTCGCCCGGGCCGGAGCCCGCGTCGTCGTCAACGGCCGCGACGCCGAACGGGTGGAAGCCGCGATCCGCGCCGTCCTCGACGCGGCGCCGCGCTCCGACGTTTCCGGGATCGCCGCGGACCTTTCCGCAGCCGACGGCTGCGACACGCTGCTGCGGGCGCTCCCCGAGACCGACATCCTCGTCAACAATGTCGGCATCTTCGGGCCGAAGCCGTTTTTCGAAATCGACGACGCCACTTGGGAGCGCTTCTTCCAGCTGAACGTCATGTCGGGCGTCAGGCTGTCGCGGGCCTATCTGCCGGAAATGATGAAGCGGGGCTGGGGCCGCGTGGTGTTCATCTCGTCGGAATCGGCTCTGAACATTCCCGCCGACATGATCCATTACGGCTTCACCAAGACCGCTCTCCTGTCGCTTTCGCGCGGCCTCGCCAAGCTCGCGGCCGGCACCGGCGTCACCGTCAACTCCGTCCTGCCCGGCCCGACGATGTCGGAGGGGGTCAGGGAGATGCTGAAGGACATGGCCGAGGAGAAGGGCGTCTCGATCGAGGAGGCCGGCGAGATGTTCGTGAAGTCCGAACGCCCGAGCTCGGTGCTCGGCCGGCCGGCCACCGTCGAGGAGGTGGCGAACATGATCGTCTATGCCTGCTCGAAGGAGGCCTCGGCGACGAGCGGCGGCGCGCTGCGCGTCGACGGCGGGGTTGTCGATTCGATCGTGCCCTGAGGCAGGCGAAACGGCCGGGTCTCGCGGGCCCGGTCGCTCGCTCATCTGAGAGCCGCACCTGCCGGCGTCACCTGGCGAAATCGACGAGGTCGCGCACCAGCCGGTCCTGCTCGGTGTAGTGCAAGCCGTGCGGCGCGCCGTCATAGGCGACGAGCTCGGAGCTGCGGATCATACCCGCCGCCCGCTTGCCCGAAATGTCGAAGGGCACCGTCGAATCCGAGGTCCCGTGGACGACGAGCGTCGGAACCTCGAACGACCCCATGTCGGCCCTGAAGTCCGTACGACCGAAGGCGTCGACACATTTGATGGTGGCCCGCAGCGAAGCCTGCAGGGCCATCTGCTTGGTCCATTCGAGATAGGCCGAGGAGACCGACCAGTCGAGCATGCCGACGCCGTAGAACTGCTTGCCGAAGGTTTCGAGGAAGCCCGGCCGGTCCTTCTTCAATTCGTCGACGAAGCCGTCGAAGGTCGCGGGCGGAACGCCGTCGGGATTGCTGTCGTCCTTGAGGAGATAGGGCGTGACGGCCGAGACCAGCGCCGCGTGGGTCACCTGCCTGCCGCCATGGCGGGACATGTAGCGGGCGACCTCGCCGCCGCCCATGGAAAAGCCGACCAGCGTCACGTCGGAGAGGCCGAGCCCGTCGATCACGGCGGCAAGATCGTCCGACAGCGTGTCGTAGTCGTAGCCGGCGCCCGGCTGGCCGGACCGGCCGAAGCCGCGGCGATCGTAGGCGACGACGCGGAAGCCGTGCTCGACGAGTTCGTTCGCCACATGGTCCCACATGTCGGCATTGAGCGGCCAGCCATGGACGAGGACGAAGGGCCGCCCCTCGCCCCAGTCCTTGGCGAAGATCTCGACGCCGTCCTTGGTCTCGATGACGGGCATTGCGGAGCCCTCCTTCGTTTCAGGGAAGTCGGACCGACAACGCGCCAGAAGCTCCGCCGTTCACTTCACGCATGAAGCTTTCGGCAAAGACGGGGCGGCCGCTCGCCGACCGGCGATGCCCGCAGCCTGAAACCGGACGGAAACGAAGGATCAGAAAAGATCGAGGGAGAAGCGCTTCGAGACGCCGAGGGTGAAGGAATACTGGTCCTTGTCGCCGGCCTTGACGATCGGCGAGTCGGCCGCGTCGCCGACCAGCCGGTCCCACGAGGCGTCGGCGTTGAGGAACCAGTCGGGGCTGAACTCGTAGCGCGCCGAGGCCGCGACGCCGACCGTGCGGAAGCCGCCGCCGGCGTCGTAGGCCTGGAACTTGCCGCCGCTGGCGATCTCTTCCGCGGCCGAGACGGAGAAGTAGTCGTCCATGTAGCCCTTCGAGGCGAAGCTCACCGTCGGCCCGAGCTTCAGGGTGACGGTGTCGGTCGGCCGGGCGATGAGATTCGCCCCGGCATTGCCGACGAAGCCCTCGGCGCCGCCGAAGGCATAGCGGGCCTCGCCGTAGACCTCGGCATATTGCCACTCGTAGGAGACCTTGATGCCGGCCTCGTAGGTGGCGTCGACGTCGTCGAGGCCGCTCAGCTCGGGATGGTCGGAGGACTTGCGGGCGCCGACATAGTTGAAGGACGGGCCGATCGACAGGCCGAGGCCGTCCGGGCCGCCGAAGGAGCCGATGCCCGGCAGGTTGAGATATTCGACCGAGAAGATCGCGCCCGGCACCACGCGGTAGTCGTTCGAGCCGAGGAATTCCGGCTCGACGACGCCCTTGATCCCGAGTTCGAAGACGAGGTCGTCGTCGCCGTAGTCGAAGCTGGCAGGCTGCGGAGCGGCCGGCGCCGGATCATAGGGACCGACGACATCGGCCGCGCCCGCCAGGGCGGTCGAAGCAAAGAGCGCGGCGACGACCACCGAGGCGAAGCGCAAAGCCATGAACTGATACTCCAGCCGTTCTGCATGCCTCGTTCTGATTGGCCCGGAGCGTCGCCGATGGGCGCGCCCCGTCGGACATGCTGGGCAAGGACATGCCGGAGGTGTCGAATGAGCGCAATTCACACAGAGGGTGAAAAGCGACATCGGCGGCGTCATTCGGACCGGGCGTTGCAGGAGGGTGACAGGCGGTTGCGAGCGCGGCGCAAGGGCGAAGCCTGCATGTCGTTGCGGAAGCGGTCGCCGTCGGCCACAATCAGCGGGCGCGGGACCGGGGAGATCCGATGCGAAGCGAAGTCTGCGAGAAGATGTCCACCTTCTGCACGGCGCTGTTCGGCGTCGCGACGGCGACCAGCCTCGGCGTCGGGACGGGTCTCCTCGGCCTCGGGGCGACGGCCCTGGCGATACCCATCGTCGTCTCGAAGCTGCGGGCCGCCGGCGCAAGGCCCGAGCCGCATCCGACGATGGTCCGTCTCGAACGGGCGCTGGTTCAAAACTTCGATGCCTGGGCGAGGACCGGCGACATCTCCCCGGATGCCGTCGCACCGATGGAAGCCGCCCTTGCCGCCGTTTTGCCAAAACTCAGCCCTTCGCCCGAACTGGTGATCCGCACCGGGCGGGACTCGATGAAGCTCGCCCGGCTGGTCGTTACGGAGGCGGCCCGGCTGCAGCCCGGCGACTTTGCCGAAAGCGCCGATCCGCAACACGGCGTGAACCGCCGCGCCCTCGTAGGGCTCCTCCTCGCCGCGATCGGCGAACTCGACGGCAAGGCGGATTTCGAGAACGTCGTGATGCCGTGGTTCCAGCGGGAGGTGCTGAGCGATCTCAAGAAGCTGGGATCGGGGCAGAAAGCGATCCAGGCCGATGTCGCAGGGCTTCACGACCGTCTCGACGCTCTGCCGCAGAAGCTGGCTGAGGAAATCCTGAAGCTTCTTCCGAGAGCGGAGACGGAGGCCGCAGCAAAGGCCGGCATCCCGGAGGCGACGATCGTCGAACTCGCCCGGCGGATTGCGGCGGACGTCACCGACGGCGACCGGGCGCTTCGGGAACTCGAACGCGCCGTCGCGATTGCCATCGAGGTGCAGGAGGATGCCGCCCGCGGCAGCAACACCGGTGCATTCGTCGACGAGGTGCTGCGGCGCATGGCGGCCCTGTCCGCCGAGGGCCGATATGACGAGGCCTCGTCCGAAGCCGATCGTGCCTTTGCCGACTGGCAAGCGGCGGAGGAAGAGCGTCGCCAGGAAGCCTCGGCACGCGGCATCCGCATTCTTCGAGCCGGCGTCCGGTCCGACATGCTGCGACGCGATGCCCGGTCGGTGGCGCAGCGGTTCGCCGAAATTCTCGACCTCGAAACCAATGAGCCCAATCGTTTCGAGGCACTGCGACGACTTCAGGACGAGTGGTACGTGCGGGGCCGCGATCAGGGCCTCAACCTCGACTTGGAGGTGTCGATCGAGCTTGCCCGTATCGCTCTCGCCCGCGCCGTGAACCCGGATCAGCGTGGCGCGGTGCTGAACGATTTTGCGATTTCGCTTCAAGAGCTCGGCCAGCGCGAGACCGGCACCCGGCGCCTGGAGGAGGCCGTCGCCGCCTATCGCGCCGCCCTCGAAGAATACACCCGCGAGCGTGCCCCGCTCGACTGGGCCGCGACGCACAACAATCTCGGCACCGCCCTGCAAACCCTCGGCGAGCGCGAGACCGGCACCGCGCGGCTGGAAGAGGCCGTCGTCGCCTATCGCGCCGCCCTCGAAGAACGGACCCGCGAGCGCGTCCCCCTCGACTGGGCCGTGACACAGAACAACCTCGGCAACGCCCTTCGCGCCCTCGGCGAACGCGAGACCGGCACCGCGCGCCTGGAGGAGGCCGTCGCCGCCTATCGCGCCGCTCTCGAAGAACGAACCCGCGAGCGCGTGCCCCTCGGCTGGGCCATGACACAGAACAATCTCGGCATCGCCCTTAAGGCCCTCGGCCAGCGCGAGACCGGCACCGGGCGCCTGGAAGAGGCCGTCACCGCCTATCACGCCGCCCTCGAAGAGCGAACCCGCGAGCGCGTCCCCCTCGACTGGGCTATGACACAGAACAATCTCGGCAACGCCCTTCAAGCCCTCGGCGAACGCGAGACCGGCACGGGGCGCCTGGAAGAGGCCGTTGTCGCCTATCGCGCCGCCCTCGAAGAATACACCCGCGACCGCGTCCCTCTCGACTGGGCCGCCACTCAGAACAATCTCGGCGCCGCCCTGCAAACCCTCGGCGCGCGCGAGACCGGCACCTTGCGCCTGGAAGAGGCCGTCGCCGCCTATCGCGCCGCCCTCGAAGAACGGACCCGCGAGCGCGTGCCGTTTCTCTGTGCGCAGACACGGGAAAACATGGCGATCGCGTACCTGGTGACATTCGACAAGACCGGCGACCGCGATCATCTCGACGCGGCGCTCGAAGCCGTCGCCGACGCTCTCGGCGTCTACCGCGAGGCGCGGTCGGACTTCTTTGTCGAAAAGGCCGAGCGCCTGCGCGCCGCCATCCTGTCGCGGACGGAAAACTGAGGCCGAAAAAGAAGAAGGGCGCGGCGATCCCCCGATAGCCGCACCCTTCCAGCAGTCCCCCGCTCCTCTTGCGAGGTTCGGTCATCCCCACACCGCAAGCTGGCCTATCGCATGATCGTGACCAAAAATCGATCACGTCTCGCGACACCGTGGCTTTTTCGGTGTCCCCTATGCCGCTCAAATTAGCGGCGATCCGTTAAGACGACGTTAATGGACCAACCGACTTGCGCGAAGCTGACCGGCCGGCGGCCGCAAGAAGGCGGCGCCGCACCGTCGCCGGAACGCGGCGACGTGACGCCGTCCGTCCTCCGGCCCCCTGAACGCCGAACCCGTTGCCGCCGCAGGCATGCCCGTTCCGCTCGGCGCCCGCGGTCGCTATATCGCGGGGATGGACAGTCCGATCGCCCCCTCCCCGCGGCTCGATGCCGCGACGACGCGCTTTCTCGCAACCCCCGGCAGCCCGCCGGTCGAATGGCTGACCCTCGACGGGCTGACGGACTACGAAACCGCGCTTGCCGCGATGGAAGCACGTGCGGCGGCGATTGCCGACGGCAGCGCGCCGGAAGCCGTTCTCTGTCTCGAGCACCCGCCGCTCTATACGGCCGGCACCGGCGCGAAGGCGGACGATCTTCTCGACAGCCGGTTTCCGGTCTTTGCGGCGGGGCGCGGCGGCCAGTACACCTATCACGGCCCCGGCCAGCGGGTCGCCTATGTGATGCTCGACCTCAGGCGGCGCCGCCAGGACGTCAGGGCCTTCGTCGCGGCGCTGGAAGCCTGGATCATCGCCACCCTCGCCGATTTCCAGGTGACCGGCGAACGGCGCGAGGACCGGGTGGGGGTGTGGGTGCGGCGCCCGGAGCGGCCGGCGGCGCCGGACGGATCGGTCGCCGAGGACAAGATCGCGGCGATCGGCATCAGGGTGCGGCGCTGGGTGACATTCCACGGCATATCGCTCAACGTCGATCCCGACCTGTCGCATTTTTCCGGCATCGTGCCCTGCGGCATCCGCGGCCATGGCGTGACCAGCCTCGGAGATCTCGGCATCCTCGTCTCGCTGCCCGAGGTTGACGGCCTCTTGAGGAAGAACTTCGAGGCGGTGTTCGGGGAAACACGGGAATTTGCTGAAAGCACAACCCTCGGCTAAGAGGGTGGCTGCGGCGTGCTCGGAGGAAGTCGTGGCCGAACATTTGCTCAAGCTCGTGCTCGCACATATGTACAGCTACGTCTTGTTGGGCGCCGTGATGCTGTTCGTGCTCGATCGAAACAAAGGGCGGGAACCGTTCTCCGTTTTCAAGGCCATCAATATCGATGCCCGCCGTCCACTCGTGCTCGTTCTCGATATTCTGTTCTCGTGTGCGCTTGGCGGACTGGTGGTTTATCTTCTGACTGATCCGCAGACGGTCCGGCAAGCCATCGTAACCGGGCTCGGCACGACGGGTATCCTGTCGACGCTCGGCAAAGCGCCTCTGGCCGACGGTGCAGACAAGGAGGGATGAACGATGTCCGATCGCTCTTCGACGAAGACCATCACGAACATCGTTGCCGTCGTGTCGATCGGCCTCCCGCTTCTGCTTCCAGGCTCCGGGGTTTTCGACGACATGCTGAACCACCCGGCCGTTCACGGCGGGTCGCTGGCGTTGGCCATCGACTACGGGAAGATGCTTTTCCCTCTCCTCGCGATCGCCGTGACCCTCGCCCTGTTTTACGTCGCTCGCAGTCGTGAACGCCATCGCTCCGATCGCTGGTGACCCTAGCTCATTCCGTCGGCCACACCTCGAAGTCGCCTTCGTATGCCTCGACTTCGCCGACCACCACGACGTCCTTGACGCTGCTGCAGGGCGGCCCCTTTGCGGCCGCCTCGAGCATCGCGTCGACCGCCGCGTCGTCGCCGGTGAACACCGCCTCCACCGCGCCGGAGCGGCAGTTGCGCACCCAGCCCGACAGGCCGAGCCGCCGCGCCTCCTCCTCGGTCCATGCGCGGTAGCCGACCCCCTGGACCCGGCCGGTGATCTCGACGTGGAGGCTCTTCGTCATCGGCTTTCGTCCCGCTGGTTTCTCGTCCAGTATCGTCCGATATCGGCGCTCGGCAAGGCCGGCATGCCCGTCCGTCCGTCGCCTCGCGCCGGGAGGCGGACCGGCCGTGCCCCTGCCGGAGCCCGACGTCGCCCGTCGTTGGGGCCGGAACGCCGCGTCGCGAAGGATACGGAACGAAGCTGATGGTCACACTCTACGTGGATGCCGACGCCTGCCCGGTGAAGGACGAGGCGATCGAAGTCGCCGGCCGCCGGAGCGCCGCAGTGATCCTCGTCTCGAACGGCGGCATCCGGCCGTCCCGCTATCCGGAGGCCCGGGTGGTCGTCGTGCCCGACGGGCCGGACGTCGCGGACGACTGGATCGTCGAGCGTTGCGCGGCCGGCGACGTGGTGATCACCGCCGACATCCCGCTGGCCTCGCGGGCGCTCGAAAAAGGCGCCATGGCGCTCGGCCCGACGGGCCGCGAATTCGACGGCGAGAGCATCGGCGCCGCGCTCTCGATGCGGGCGTTCAACGCGCATCTGCGCGAGACCGGCGAATCGCGCGGCTTCAACGCCGCGTTCACGGCCGCCGACCGCTCCCGCTTCCTGCAGGCCCTCGACCGGGTCCTGACCCGGAGCGCGCGCTGACCTCCCATCACGATCGGGAGAGGGCCTGAAACCGCGCCGCCCGCCCCGGCGAATACGGCACAGTCGGAGCGGACGGTTCGGCGCAGACGCGCGTCGAACGAAGACGATCCAACGGAGGACTTGGGATGACGACGGCCAGCGAAGTCGAGACCGCGACCAACGAGGCGCCACGCGAGCGCGGCAGGCTCGTCTACCGCCAGAGGCTGGCGACGCGGATCACCCACTGGCTCTGGGCGGTGACGCTGTTCTTCATGCTGCTCTCGGGCCTGCAGATCTTCATGGCGCGGCCCGATCTCTACATCGGCCAGCAGTCCGGCTTCGGCTTCGACAATGCCGTCCTGTCCATCGGCGCCCGCAAGGTCGGCGGCGAGGTGCAGGGGGTGACGACGCTGTTCGGGACGAGCTACGACACGACCGGCTGGCTCGGCCGGGTCGCTGAGGGCGACCGCTTCGCCAACAAGAGTTTCCCGGGCTGGCTGACCATTCCCGGCTATCGCGATCTCGCGACCGGCCGGGTGGTGCACTTCTTCTTCGCCTGGGTGCTCGTCGCGACGCTCCTCGCGTGGCTGGCGGCAAGCCTTGCCAACGGCCACCTGCGCGAACTCCTCCCGACCGGCCGGGACGTCAGGCATCTGCCGCGCGACGTCGCGGACCACCTGCGGCTGCGCTTTGCCCATGACGGCCGCTACAACGTCCTGCAGAAGCTTTCCTATGCGGGCGTGCTCTTCGTCGCCATGCCGCTGATCGTCCTGACCGGGCTCACCATGTCGCCCGGCGCCGTCGCCAAGCTGCCGTTCCTGCTCGACCTCTTCGGCGGCCGGCAGACCGCCCGCACGATCCACTTCCTCGTGATGTTCGCCCTCGTCCTGTTCTTCATCGTCCACGTTCTGATGGTCGTCCTCGCCGGCCCGCTCAACGAGCTGCGGTCGATGATCACCGGCTGGTACCGCACCGACCCGGAGCATCGCCCGTGACCCGCCTTGCCCTGTCCCGCCGCCGCTTCCTGACCGGCGCCACCCTCGCCTCGGCCGGCACCCTCTCGGGCTGCTTCGACCCGCTCGGCAACCGCGATTCCTCGGTCCGCGGCGTCCTCGAAACGGCGAACTCGCTGACCTATCGCGTCCAGCGCATGCTGCTCGGCAGCGACGATCTCGCCCGCGAATATTCCGAGAGCGAGATCCGCCAGCCGCAGCGGCCGAACGGCTCGACCGACCCGCGCGACGGCGACTACCGGCAGATGGCCGGGGAAAACTTCGCGTCCTATCGCCTGAAGATCGGCGGTCTGGTCGATGCGCCGCTCGAGGTGTCGCTCGACGAATTGCGCGCCATGCCCGCGCGCACCCAGATCACCCGGCACGACTGCGTCGAGGGCTGGAGTTGCATCGCCAAGTGGACCGGCGTGCCGCTCGCCGGCCTCATCGACCAGGTCCGGCCGAAGACGTCCGCCCGCTTCGTCGTGTTCGAATGCTTCGACACGATGGAGAATGGCTTTACGGGACCGATCAAATACTACGAATCGATCGACCTCCACGACGCCCGACATCCCCAGACGATCCTAGCCTACGGCCTCAACGGCGCGCCTCTGCCGGTCTCGAACGGCGCCCCGCTCAGGGTCCGGGTCGAGCGCCAGCTGGGCTACAAAATGGCCAAATACATCCGCTCGCTGACGCTCACCGACGACCTCGCCGCCTATGGCGACGGCAACGGCGGATATTGGGAAGACCGAGGTTACGAATGGTTCGCCGGCATATGATATAGCAACTTTGGTGGGAATTTCTTTGTTGTTAGAAGAATCAGTCCGCTTCTTGGCGGATTAAATAAATCTTATCGAACGTATGCTTTCCTGATCGGGACCCTTGGGAGGCGTTCCGCATGAAGGCAAGGAAGAACCAGAGCGACTTTGCGGTGCGCCTGATGCAGCACCTGGTCGTGCCGACCTTCGTCCTCGACAAGACCGGTCATGTGATCATCTGGAACAAGGCGTGCGAAAGGCTCACCGGCATCCGCGCCGAGGACGTCATAGGCACCCGCCGCCACTGGACGGGCTTCTACACCGAAGAGCGTCCCTGCCTCGCCGACCTGGTGATCGCCCACGCCGCCGCCGACATCGCCTCGCTCTATACGGTCGACTGCTCGTCCGAGCCCGACCGGGGCATTCTCTCCGCCGAAAACTGGTGCCACCTGCCGATCGTCGGCGGCCTGCGCTACCTCGCCATCGACGCCGGGCCGATCCACGACGAAGCCGGCGAACTCATCGCCGTCGTCGAGACGCTGCGCGACATCACCGTCCAGAAGGAAGCGCAGGACAAGCTCGAAGTCCTGGTGCGGCAGGATTCCCTCACCGGCATTCCGAACCGGCGGCTGTTCGACGAATATCTGCAGGGCGAGTGGCAGATCGCCACCGGCACCGCCCGCCCGCTTGCCCTCCTGATGATCGATATCGATCACTTCAAGGTCTACAACGACACGCTCGGCCACGTCGCCGGCGACCAGTGCCTGAAGCGGATCGCGGAGCTGATCAGCGCCGAGACACGCCGCGAATGCGACGTCTGTGCGCGCTACGGCGGCGAGGAATTCGCCGTCATCCTGCCGCGGACGGATCTTCCCGGCGCCGTCGCCGTGGCCAAGCGCATCGCGCGGGCCGTCGCGCATGCCAGGATCCCCAATCCGGGGCTCGGCCCGCGCGGCCGTCTGACCATGAGCATCGGCGCCGCGGCGTTCGACCCGGAGAACCGGCCGGCCAGTCCCGACGACCTTCTCGCCGCGGCCGACGCAGCGCTCTATGCGGCCAAGCAGTCGGGCCGCGCCTGCGTGCGCACGAGCACCCGGGAGCTGGCGGTCTCGGCCGCCTGAGCCAATCGCGCCGGCCACGCCGATCGCTTCTCCGCGGTCAGCGCCGCAGGAGCAGCGCCGCGGCCGCCATTTCCCGAAAGCGCAACGCGCGCCGCTGTTCCGCCTCCGCGTCGCGTCCCCATTGCTCGACGTTCCAGTCCTCGTCGAGATGGGCGAGCGCCCAGGCTTCCTCGACGTCGAGCCGGCCGTCGGCGACCGCCAGCGCGATCAGCGCCGAGCCTGTCAGGGTCGTGACCTGATGCAGCGCGGCCACGGCATAGCCGTCCCGAATCCGTGCGAGATGGTCGCGGATCGCCTGCAGCGACGCTTCGGGCTGGGCGACGTGCATGACCCCCTGGGCAAGCACGAAACGCGCGCCGAACCGGCCTTCCGCCCAATCCAGCAGCGGGTCCCAGCGCTCGCGCTGCCGCGTCACCAGACGATCCGGCTCTCCGGCGCGGTAGAACAGGAGGTCGGTCTCGGCGAAGCGGGCGATGTCGTCCCTCACTGGCTCCGGATCGGCGAGGATGCCGTCGATCGTCGTGTTGACGAGCCGTGTCAGCGGCATCGTCGCCGGATCGATGCGGTCGCCCTGGGCCGCCCATTCCTCCACAAGCGCCTCGGCGACATGGGCTTGGCGAACCGCGAGCGGATGGCGCGCCGGCGTCCGCACCGGCCGGCCGTCGAGTTCGACGGCAAACCCCGCGGGCGTCTCGGCGAGCGTCACCTCCTTGTAGAACCGCTTCGGGAGTTCCGGCCGGGCAAGCAGCGGGTTGTCGGACATGAAGCTTTCACCCTTTCGCGAAAATCCGGAGATGGGAGGTCCGCCGCCCGCCGCAAGCGCAAGACTTAAGGTCGACGTGGCAGCCCGCCGGGTCAGTCGGCGAGAAACCGCTCGAGCGCGGCCCCGAGTGCATGGGTTTCGGCGACGATCTCATGGGCGCCTGCCCGGCGCATCAGTTCCGGCGAATGGCTCCCCCAGGCGACGCCGACCGCCCGCGAGCCCGCCGCCCGCGCCATCTCCATGTCGAAGGTGGTGTCGCCGACCACCACCGCGGCTTCCGGCGCGATGCCGAACTCCGCGCAGCATTCGAGCACCATCGCCGGATGCGGCTTCGACGGACAATCGTCCGCCGTGCGGACGGCGTGGAAACAGTCGCTCAGGCCGTGATGCGCCGTCAGCGCCGCGACGCCGCGGCGCGACTTGCCGGTGACCATGCCGACGAAGACCTCGTCCCTCGCCGCCAGAGCCCGCACCAGCTCGGCCATGCCCGGAAACAGCCGTTCCGAAAAGTCCGGGCGCGCGCGCTCGGCGCGGTATTCGATCCGGTAGCCCTCGGCGAGGTCGACGACGACCCGCTCGTCGAGCGAAGGCCGCAGCGCATGCACGGCCTTTTCGAGCGACAGGCCGATGATCGCCCGCGTCGCCTCGGGCGGCGGCGGATCGAGGTCGAACCGGCGGAACGCCCGGTCCATGATCGCGACGATCAGGCCGGCCGAATCGGCGATCGTGCCGTCGCAGTCGAAAAGTACCGCCTTCATCGCCACTGTCTCAGTCGCCGAGGGCGGCTTCGTCGAAGCCGAAGAGGTTGAAGGTCTGGACCATGTGTTCGGGAAGCGGGGCGATCTGGTCGATCATGCCCTTGTCCGGATGCGGAATGACGATGCGCCGGGCATGGAGGTGAAGCCGCTTCTGGACGCCGCCGGGAAACTCCCAGTTGGTGTCGTGCTCGAAATATTTCGGATCGCCGAGGATCGGATGGCCGATCTCGGCGGCGTGGACGCGCAGCTGGTGGGTGCGGCCGGTGTGGGGCTGCATCTCGAGCCAGGCGAAATTCTGCGCCACCTGGTCGATCACCCGGTAGTGCGACAGCGCGTGATCGGCGCCCTCGTCGCCGTGCCGGGCGACGCGCATGCGGTCGCCGTCCGGCGTCTGCTCCTTCTTCAGGAAGGTCGAGATGCGCCCCTCGCGCCGTGCCGGCACGCCTTTGACGATCGCCCAGTAGTGCTTCTGCGTGTCGCGCTCGCGGAACGCCTTGGTGAGATGCGTAGCGGCGCCGCGCGTGCGCGCGACGAGGAGGATGCCCGAGGTGTCGCGGTCGATGCGGTGGACGAGCCGCGGCTTCTCGCCCTTCCTGTTGCGCCAGGCCTCCAGCATCCCGTCGACATGCCGCGTGACGCCCGAGCCGCCCTGCACGGCAAGGCCCGCCGGCTTGTTGAACACGAGGACCTTGTCGTCCTCGTAGATCAGCATCTTCGCCAGAACGTCGCCGTCCTGGCTGTGGCGCATGGTGTTGGCGGTCAGCGGCCGGGCGTCGAGCTTGGCATCGGTGGCGAGCGGCGGCACCCGGACCATCTGGCCGGGCTCGATGCGGGTGTCCGACTTGGCACGGCCGCCGTCGACGCGGATCTGGCCCGAGCGCAGGAGCTTCTGCAACTGGCCGAAGCCGAGGCCGGGATAATGCAGCTTGAACCAGCGGTCGAGCCTGAGCCCGGCCTCGTCCTCGTCCACCCGTCGCTGCTCGACGCCAGCCAATGGTCCTGCCTCTCGTTCGGTCGCGGCCACATGCCGGATACTGGCCGGGCGCGTTTCCCGTCTCCTAAAGAATGCCGTGCGGTAGGGCAATGCGGACAGGAGGGCGGCGACGCAGCGCACGACAGTCCGGGGCCGTCGGTGACGCGTCGATCTCCGCTTGCCGGGGGGATCAGGCGAACTGCCTCGCCCGTCGAACCTGATCGAGCGCTGTGACGCGACGAACGCCAAGCCGCCAAGCCGCCCCAGACCCGCGTCTCACGCCGACCGGCCCTCAGACCTCTTTCGGCGAGACATAGGCGGGATCGTGCTGGAAGGGCAGCGGACCGCCCTCCTCCAGCGCCTTCAGGATCGCCGCGAAATCCGTGCGGCAGCGAAAGCCGAGGACGCGCTCCATGCGGCTCGCGTCGTAGACCCGGCCGATCGAGCCCGGCAGTTGCCATCCCCGGGCCGCGTAGAGTTGCGCCGCCTGCGGGAAGTGCCGGGCAATCACCGCGGCGGCGCCGCACTTCAACTCCCCCGCCTCGTTGCGCTGAAACGGCGTCGGCGCCGCGACGACGAAGGTCTCGAAGCCGAGTTCCGGCGCCCGGTCGAGCGCTGCGATATGCGCCGCGGCGGCGTCCTCGACGGTCAGCCGGCGGTTCAGGAACTCGTTTGCCTTGAGGTTCTCGCCGGAAAGATGGTCGAGCGTGTCGTCCTCCTCGGGAAAGAACCGTGCGGTCCGCAGGACGACGATGCCGAGCCGATGCTCGCTCGCAAAGAGGCGGCACAGCCCCTCCGCCGCGAGCTTCGTCACGCCGTAGACGTTGCGCGGCGCGAGCGGCCCCGCCGTCTCGTCCAGCCAGACGGCGGCATCGCCCGCCTCGTCGCGGATCGCCTGCGAGATCATCAGCGAGGTCGTGGAAGTGAAGACGAAGCGATCGTGGCCCGCCGCCGCGGCGGCTTCGAGAAGGTTGAGCGTCCCGGTGACGTTGACGTCGACGAAGGCCTGCTTGGGATAGCGCGCGACGTCCGGCTTGTGCAGCGCGCCGCCGTGAATCACCGCTTCGATGCCGTGTTCAAGAAACACCTCCTCGACCAAGGCCCGGTCCGCAACGCTGCCGACGACGTCGGTATGGCCGCCGGGCGCGACGTCGAGCCCGGTGACGGTGTCGCCCCGCGCCTTCAGCGCCGGCGCGAGGTATCGTCCGAGCCAGCCGGAAGAACCGGTCAGAAGGATGCGCATGATCGTGCTGCTCCAGCCTCGATAGGGGGACCGACCCGGCCGCCTGGCCGACTCAGGCGGCGGGCCTCTCCGCGCCGCCGCGCCGGTCGATCATCTTCCAGTTCCTGTAGAACATCGCCTTCAGCCGGTCGGCCACGGCCGACACGCCGACGAGCAGCGCCGAGAGAAGGCCGGGCACCGGGCTCGGCCGGATGACGTCCATGAAGACGTTGTAGCGTCTGGCGTCCACCTCGTTGACCGACTGGTGGAACAGCGTGTCGTCGAAGATGTAGAGCGGATCGTCGCGCCAGAGATGCTTTATGCCGTCGCATTCGATGAACACGCGGTCGCTGTCGGCCGGCGCGAGATTGAGCAGCACCCGGAGGGTCAGCCGCAGCGGCCCGTAGTGCCAGGTGGTCGATTCCTTGCCCGAGAACACCGAGACCGCGATGGTCCGCACATATCTGAAGTCGCGGTTGAACTCGGGCACATTGTCGACGAAGCGCTTGCCGTACCACTGGTAGACATACATGCCGCGCCGCCCTTCGGCGAACTGCGAATCGATGTCGGCGATGATCTCGCTCTTGCGCGCCCGGAAGGTGTCGAGCACGGTCTCGATCTCGCCGCGCCATTCCGGCGGGAAGTCCTCGATCCGCCAGACGCCGGGATTGCGATAGCTGAGAAGATCGATCAGCAGATTGAAGGGCGAGAGCAGCCAGGTCGGGATGCCGTTCCCCATGAAGTAGCGGCTGTACATCAACTGCGTCTTCGCCTTGTTGCGGCCGACGTCGATCAGGCCGCAGACGATCCAGACGATGGCGACGATCGGGATCAGCCAGAGGCACAGCAGCGCGAGCGGCACCGCGATCGCCACGCGGCGCAGGAGCTTCTTCGTTTTGCGGGTCATGATTGCGGGATCTCCCTCCGCCCTGGGGTCGCTCGGCGGCCCGAGGCAAACTTGCGCGGACGGCATACCCGCCGGTGTTCCGGTCAGGCAAGGGTCGGGAGCGGCCGACAGACCGTCACCGGGCGGCGACGGCGTCTCAGCCGAACGCGCGGACCAGCGCAAGCCCGGCAAAGAGCGCGGCCAGGCCGAGCACCACCGAGCCGAGCACGTAGACCGCCGCCAGCAGGAGATCGCCGCGCTCGTAGAGCAGTGCCGTGTCGAGCGAGAAGGAGGAGAAGGTGGTGAAGCCGCCGAGGACGCCGGTCGCGAAGAACAGCCTGAGTTCGGCGGATGCCCCGAGGCGGCGCGCCAGGAGCTCGATGAAGGCGCCCATGACGAAGGAGCCGACGACGTTCACGAACATCGTCGCGTAGGGAAAGCCGGGCCCGAGCAGACGGATCGCCGCGAGGCCCGCGAGATGCCGCAGCGCCGCGCCGATGCCGCCGCCGAGCGCGACGATGAAGACGTTGAACATGCGCTCAAAATTCCGGAAGTCGTCGAATGAAGGCGCCTTGCGGCCGGCGCGGAACGCCGGTCGCAAGGCGGGAGAAAGAGCGGCGTCGGGGCACCCTCAGACCTTGTAGCCCTTCGCCTTCATCTTTTCGAGGAAGGGCTGCTTCCTTTCGTCGGCCAGCCCCTTCCAGGTCGACCAGCACAGGAAGAGCAACAGGATCGCGAAGGGGAAGCCCGTCGCGACGGCCGCCGCCTGGAGGGCCGCAAGGCCGCCGCCGAGAAGCAGCGTGATCGCCACGAGACCCTCGAAGGTCGCCCAGAACACCCGCTGCGGCACCGGCGCGTCGATCTTGCCGCCGGCGGTGATGGTATCGATCACCAGCGAGCCGGAATCGGACGAGGTGACGAAGAAGACGATCACCAGCACGATGCCGATGAAGGAGGTAATCGTCTGCAGCGGCAGCTGGTCCAGCATGACGAACAGCTTGGTCTCGAGCGAGGCGTCGACGATGCCGGAGAACCCGCCGATCGTCTCGGTGAGCGCCGTGCCGCCGAAGACCGTCATCCAGATGATCGAGACGACGCTCGGGATGATCAGCACGCAGGTGATGAACTCGCGCACCGTGCGCCCCCGCGAGACCCGGGCGATGAACATGCCGACGAAGGGCGACCAGCTCATCCACCAGGCCCAGTAGAAGGTCGTCCAGCCGGTGCGATAGCCGTCGTCCGCCCGCCCGAACGGGTTCGAGAGAGGGATGAACTCCTTAGCGTAAGCCACGGTATTGCCAACGAATCCCTGCAGCAACTCCGAAGTCGGGCCGACGAAGAACACGAAGAGGAGCAGCAAGAGCGCCAGCACCATGTTGATCTCGGACAGGCGCCGCACGCCGGCATCGAGGCCCGCCACGACCGAGGTCAGGGCGACGGCGGTGATGAGGCAGATGAGGACGATGTTGCTGACGATCCCGTCCGGCACGCCGAACAGGTAGTTCAGGCCGCTGGTCGCCTGTTCCGCCCCGAAGCCGAGCGAGGTGGCGAGGCCGAACAGCGTCGCGAAGACGGCGAGGATGTCGACGATGTGGCCGGGCCAGCCCCAGGCCCGGTCGCCGAGCAGCGGATAGAACACCGACCGCATGGTCAGCGGCAGGCCCCAATTGTAGCTGAAGAAGGCGAGCGCCAGGGCGACGACGGCGTAGATCGCCCAGGGATGCAGCGCCCAGTGATAGATCGTCGCCGCCATGCCGAGCCGGCGCGCCGCCTCGGTGTCTCCGGCCGCGCCCATCAGCGGCGCGTCGGCACCGCCGGCCATCGACGAGGAGAAATGCGTCACCGGCTCCGACACGCCGTAGAACATCAGGCCGATGCCCATGCCGGCGGCAAACAGCATGGCGAACCAGCCGAAATAGCCGAATTCCGGCTGCGCGTCGTTGCCGCCGAGCTTGACCTTGCCGAGCGGCGAAGCCACCACGGCGACGCAGAAGAGCACGAAGACGTCGCCCGCGAGGAGGAACAGCCAGTCGAAGGTCGAGGTGATCGCCGGGCGCAGCCAGCCGAAGAAGTCGTCGGCCACGGTGGGAAAGAGCAGCGTGAAGGCGACGAAGGCGATGATCACGCTCGCCGAGATCGGGAACACGGGGTTGTGGATGTCGAGCCCGAACCGCTGGATGTTGTCCTGGCCGACCTCGTAGTCGGTCACCGACACTTCGGGTATCTCGGTGGTCTGTTGTGTGGACATCGAGACCTCGTCAATGTTGCAATGAAGATGCGCCCGCGCGGCGCAAAGGGCACGGCCTAACGCAGCGGGCCGACGATCGCCAGTGTGGCCAGTAGATGGCCCACTGCCTCGTCGATCAACCCCGAAGCCGCAGCTTTGCCGAAATTTCGCCAGATTTCGCGCCGGGCGGCGACGGCCGGGACAGCGACGCGGAAGCGTAAGCGACACGTCGGAGCGGCCGCGTGGGACATGCAGTCGCCGCGGAATATCCGCTGAAAGGGCGCAGGAAATGGCAAACGGGCGGCCTCTCGAAGGCAAGATCGTGCTGATCACCGGGGCCGCCGGCGAGATCGGCACGGCGAGCGCCGCGCTGATGGCACGGCGCGGCGCGCGGATCGTCGCCGTCGATCGGCCGGGTGCCGACTTTTCCGGCCTTAAGGCCGCGGTCGGCGAGGATCTCGTTTCGGTCGAGGCCGACGTGACGCACGAGGCCTCCGTCCGCGCCTACGTCGGACGGGCGCTCGCCGTCGCCGGACGGATCGACGTCTTCTTCAACAATGCCGGCGTCGCCGGCCCCGTCGCGCCGGTGGCCGACTATCCGCTCGAGGCGTTCCGGGCGGTGATGGCGGTGAATGTCGAAGGGGTGTTTCTCGGGCTGAAGCACGTCCTGCCGGTGATGCAGAGCCAGGGCTTCGGCTCGATCGTCAACTCCTCCAGCGCATCCGGCCTCACCGGCTGGCCCGGCATGTGGGGCTACAATGCCAGCAAGCATGCGGTCGTCGGCCTGACGCGGGTGGCGGCGAGCGAGGCGGCGCCCCACGGCGTGCGGGTCAACTGCATCAATCCCGGCCCGATCCGCAGCCGGATGATGGGCGGGCTCGACGCCAGCATCGGCTCGGAGGAGGCCCGGCGCGCCCGCGGCATCCCGGCGCGGCGCTACGGTCTGGTCGAGGAGGTCGCCGGGGTCGTCGCCTTCCTCGCCTCGGACGATTCCGGCTACGTCAACGGCGCCGTGCACCCCATCGACGGCGGACTGACCGCCGTTTGACGGCGGGGCGCACCGCCGTCGCGGCCCCGGGAACCGGCAGACGACGGAGCGGAATCGCGCCGCGGCCTTGCCCTTCAACCGGCATCTTGCTTGTGGGGCTCGATTTCCGGCCTATCTCGGGCATTCGGCCGCCAGCGGCCGCACCCGTCATCCGCAACACCGCCTCGAAGGAATTCGCCCGCCCATGGCCGAGAAGCGCTCGACCCCGAAGATCGAAGTCCGCACCGCGACGACCAAGGACGTCGCCGCCATCATCGCCCTCTCCGCCAAGGTGTTCAAGGACGAGGCCCCCTATACGCGCGGCATGGTCATGGGCCAGCTCTCGGCCTTTCCCGAAGGCCAGTTCGTCGTGGTCTACGAGGACGAGATCGTCGGCTACGCCGCGACGATGGTGCTGCCCGAAGCGAAGGTGATGAAGCAGCATTCCTGGGCCGAGGTCACCGGCGGCGGCTATGCCGCGATGCACGACCGCAAAGGCGACTGGCTCTACGGCATCGAGGTCTGCGTCGATCCGGACCGCCGCCGCCTCAGGATCGGCAAGCGGCTCTACGACGCGCGGCGGCGCCTGTGCACCGACATGGACCTGAAGGGCATCGCCTTCGGCGGCCGCCTGCCCGGTTACCGGCGCAATGCCCGCAAATACGCCTCGCCCGAAGACTATATCGAGGCGGTTCGCAAGAACGAGCTGACCGACCCCGTCGCGACCTTCCACCTGCGTTCCGGCTTCGAGCCGCAGTTCCTCCTGAAGAACTACTATCCCCAGGACGTCGCATCCGGCGGCCACGGCGTGCTGATGGTCTGGCGCAACCCCTATTACGATCCGGAACAGGCGCGCCAGCCGGTCAACCGGTCCAACCCGGACGTGGTGCGCATCGTCACAGTGCAGATGAAGGCGCGCAAGATCGCCGCGCCGCAGGAATTCTACGACGCGGTCGAATATTTCATCGAGGTCGCGGCGGAATACGAAGCCGACTTCGTGGTGTTTCCCGAGCTCTTCACCCTGATGCTCCTCTCCTGCGAGGCCGAGGAGCTGAAGCCGGAGGCGGCGATCCGGCGGCTCACCGAGCACACGCCGGAATTCACCGAGCGGCTGACGGAAATGGCGATCCGGCGCAACATCAACATCATCGGCGGCAGCCACGCGACGAAGACCGAGGACGGCGAGATCCAGAACGTCGGCTACGCGTTCCTGCGCGACGGATCGGTGCATGCGCGCGAAAAGATCCATCCGACGCCGAACGAGCGGACCTACTGGCACATCCAGGGCGGCGATCCGATCGACGTCGTGGAGACGGACTGCGGCCCGGTCGGCATCATGATCTGCTACGATTCGGAATTTCCGGAGATCGCCCGCCGGCTCTGCGACCAGGGGGCGCGCATCCTGTTCGTGCCGTTCAACACCGACACCCGCCACGGCTATCTCCGGGTGCGCTACTGCTGCCAGGCGCGGGCGATCGAGAACCAGTGCTACGTCGTGACCAGCGGCATGACCGGCAATCTCGCCAATGTCGACAATCTCGACATCGAATACGCACAGTCCGGGATCTTCACCCCTTGCGACTTCCCCTTCGCCCGGGACGGCATCGCCGCCGAGGCCTCGGAGAACGTCGAGATGGTCGCCGTCGCCGATCTCAACCTCTCGACCCTCTCCTGGGCGCGCTACGAGGGCTCGGTCCGCAACTTCCGCGACCGGCGGCTCGACCTCTACCGCACCCGCTGGTCGGACGGGGGCTAATGGATTGAATTTGACATTTGAGTCCCGATCGGGTGAGGCGACGTATCGAATGTCAAATTCGAAAAATCCAGTAGGATCATAATGATGGCTCGTGGTCTTTCGATTCCGACATTTGCTGCGCGGTCTCCACAGGACGCTACCAAATGTCGGAATCGGACCACGAGAGAACGACCGCCGGAGAACGTATGGAACGCCGGCGCGCGGGCCGGCGGCAGATGCCAGTCGGCGAGACCCGCGCTTCGGGCGCCGTCGATGGCGATCGTCGTGACTGCGCCCGTGCCCCGACCTTCCGCAAGGCCTGCCGATGCCCCGCTACAAGCTCACCATCGAATATGACGGCCGGCCCTATTGCGGCTGGCAGCGGCAGGACAACGGGCTTTCCGTCCAGGAGGTGATCGAGACCGGCATCCGCGGCTTCACGAAAGAGACAGTGACGCTGTTCGGCGCCGGCCGCACCGACGCCGGCGTCCACGCCACCGGCCAGGTGGCGCATGTCGACCTCGCGCGCGACTGGCCGGAAGACACGGTGCGCGACGCGCTCAACGCCCATATCCGCGACGAGCTCGTCTCGGTCGTTGCAGCGGAGCGCGTCGGGGCCGATTTCGACGCCAGGTTCTCGGCGCGAAAGCGCTGGTATCTCTACCGGATCTTCAATCGCCGGGCGCCCCCCGCCGTCGATCGCGGCAAGGTCTGGTGGGTCTGGAAGACGCTCGACGTCGCCGCCATGCACGAGGCCGCCCAGGCACTCGTCGGCACCCACGACTTCAACACCTTCCGCTCCACCCACTGCCAGGCGAAGAACCCGATCCGCACGCTGGAGGAACTCTCGGTGACGAAGGGCCCCGGCGACGAGGTGCACATCACCGCCATGGCCCAGTCCTTCCTGCACAACCAGATCCGCTCCTTCGCCGGCACGCTGAAGCTCGTCGGCGAACACCGCTGGACGACGGCGGACGTCGTCGCGGCCCTCGATGCCAGGGACCGCACGCGCTGCGGCCCGGTTGCGCCGCCGGACGGGCTTTATCTGACGAAGATCGAATACGGCAACGCGCCGAAGCGGACGCTGCCGGCGTATGAAGCATGATAAAGGCCGCCGGGTTGATCGAGAGCAGACCGGAGACTCGGGCAATATGCAGGCGAAAGGTCAATCCTTCCGGCTGCGGTGATGCCGGCTTCTCTTCGTCGCCCGTATGGAAAGCAACGCTGACCGGCTTCGGCGATCTTGTCAGCTTGACGGCTCACGCGAGCCTTTCTGGCTTTCGAAGAGATCGCGGAAGAGGTTCTGTTCCTCCCAGACGCTCTCGTCGGAGTCTCGACTCACCTTTCTCGCCAAGAGCACGAGCACGATCAGCGCGAACAGCCCGATGGTCACACCAAGGACTGGAAGTGCGATGGAAGTGGCGGAAAAAGCATTCATTGCAACTCCTCTACGGCATCCTGGTACCGGTCGACCTTTTCTTCGTGCGCAAACTTCTTGGCATTCATCCAGTGGGATATTCCGAGGCCCAGCATGAGTATGCCGGCCCCCGTCGCTGTCACCACGGCCGCACCCAGAACGAACGGTGAGGCGACGGTCGCCATCGCCACCCCTCCGCCGGCTGCAAGTGCTCCACCGATTCCAATTCCCACCTGCTGAGCGGTCTGTGCTGCATTTCCAGCGCTGTTCGCTCGTCGCTTTTCTCGCCGCGCGAGTTCTCTCAACCGCTGCCTCAGCATGGGTTTGTCGACGGGCTCGACGATGAGGTTGATCCGCATCCCTCCGATGTCAAGTGACAGAAGGGAATGGCCGGGAGGCAGCGAGGGAGCGCCGAACATGGAGGAACGGACCGTCGCGGCAGGAGGTGCCCGAGCGACGCCAGGTCGACTCGTATCGTCGTCTGACATGTCGCACACCCTCCAGGAAAGATTGATTCCGACCTGCGTTGAGTCTTGAAAGATTGCAGCTAGAGATAACACGATGCGCCGATCAAGATCCACGACCATCGAGAATCAGGATCGCGCTGAGCTCGACGGGATGTTGCCCTGAATCACGACCGCGACGCATGGCGACCACCATCCCGAGCCGGAGACGTGGCGCTCACCACCGCATCCCCCTCGCAAAATCCACGAATGCCCGGAGCGGCGCCGGCAGGTGCTTTCGGCCCGGATAGTAGAGAAACGGCCCGGAAAAGCTCTGCCACCAGTCTTCGAGCACCGGTTCGAGCCGGCCGTCATCGAGCGGCGGGCGGAGCCACTCCTCGAACAGCCCGATAACGCCCGCGCCTTCGACCGCGGCGTCGACGGCAAGATCGATGCCGCCGCCCGTCGAGGCGATCAGCGGTCCCGAGACCTCGACCTTGACCGTCTCGCCGGCCCTTTCGAACTCCCAGGGCGTTGTCAGCGCGCCGCCGCGGAACCGGCCGAGAATGCATCGATGGGCGAGGAGATCGCGCGGATGTTCCGGCCGCCCGACGCGGTCGAGATAGGCCGGCGCGGCCGCCACCGCCATTTTCTGCATGCGCGGGCCGATCGGCACGGCGACCATGTCCTGCTCCAGCCGCTCGTCGTAGCGGATGCCGGCGTCGCATCCCTCCGCCAGGACGTCGACGAAGCTGTCCTCGCAGATCACCTCGAGCCGGATGTCGGGAAAGGCGGCGAGGAAACCCGGCACGATCTTCGGCAGGACGAGCCGCGCCACGGCGACGGGCACGTTGAGCTTCAGCGTCCCGGCCGGCCGGTCGCGGAACCGGTTGACGACGTCGAGTGCCGCCTCGACCTCCAGGAGCGCCGGACCGAGCCGCTCCATCAGCCGCCGCCCCGCCTCTGTCGGCGCGACGCTGCGGGTGGTCCGGTTGAGCAGCCTGACGTCGAGCCGAGCCTCCAGCCGGCGAACTGCTTCCGACAGGCCGGAGGCGCTCTTGCCGGTAGCGCGCGCCGCATCGCGAAAGCCGCCGGCACGCACCACCGCGAGGAATTCCTGAAGATCGGCCAGATCGGTCATCGTTCGCCCTTCCGCACGACCCGTGCGGATCATCCTCGCTTATCGCACACAGCGGAAGGGCCTAGCTAGGAAACCGGACAAAAGAGGAGTTCGACCATGACCGACCTTTCGAAAGCCGGAACCTTCAGACTCGGCGACAGACCCGTGAAACGCATGGGCTACGGGGCGATGCAGCTCGCCGGCCCCGGCGTCTTCGGCCCGCCCAGGGACCGCCCCGGGGCGGTCGCGGTGCTCCGCGCCGCGGTTAAAGCCGGCGTCGACCACATCGACACCAGCGACTTCTACGGCCCGCACGTCACCAACGAGATCATCCGCAAAGCGCTTTTCCCCTATCCGGAGGATCTCACCATCGTCACCAAGATCGGCGCCCGGCGCGGCCCGGACGGCTCCTGGAACCTTGCCGACAAGCCGGCCGATCTGAGGAGCGCGGTCGAGGACAATCTGAGAAACCTCGGCCTCGACGCGATGGATGTCGTCAATCTGCGGATCATGTTCGATGTCCACGGCCCGGCCGAGGGCTCGATCGAGGCACCGATGACCGCGCTCGCGGACCTGCAGCGCCAGGGCCTCGTCAGGCACATCGGCCTTTCCAACGTCACCCCGGCGCAGGTCGCCGAGGGCCGGCGGATCGCCGAAATCGTCTGCGTGCAGAATCAGTACAACCTCGCCCACCGAAACGACGACGGGCTGGTCGATGCGCTGGCGCGGGACGGCATCGCCTATGTGCCGTTCTTTCCGCTCGGCGGCTTCTCGCCGCTGCAGTCGGAAACGCTGTCCAGGGTGGCGACGGGGCTCGGCCATACGGAGATGCAGGTGGCGCTCGCCTGGCTGCTCCGGCGCTCGGACAACGTCCTTCTGATCCCGGGGACGTGTTCCCTCGCGCATCTTCGCGAAAACCTCGCCGCGGCCGAGATCGAACTGCCGGCGGAGACGGTGGCGGAACTCGACCTGATCGGCGGCTGACGAGGGCGCGATCCTGCCGGGCCGGAGCGTCGACGCTCCGGCCCGGCGTGTCTTACACCAGCGGCACGCCGGTGACGTCCATCACCGCGCCGTAGCTCATGAGATAGGCGACGACCATCATGACGGTGATGGCGACGGCGGCCGGAAAGTCGCGGCCGAGGGCGAAATAGAGCAGCCGCACGGTGAGGGTCACCGTCGCGATGGTGACCAGCAGGCCGAGAAGCGCGGTCGCCTCGTTCGGGCCGAACAGGATGATCACCACCCAGTACGGCACCACTGCCCAGGAAAGCAGCGCGCCGCCCCAGTTAAAGGCGACCACCAGCGGCACGATCTTCTTCGAATAGCCGATGCGCCGGGCAACGATCATCAAAATGAAGACCGGCAGCAGCCAGGCAAGGATGTCCGCGAAGGCATGGGCGCCGTAGATCACGACGCCGCTCCTCTCGCCCGTCGGCGCATGGCCGCCGCTGAGCTCGTAGGCGAGCCAGGACAGAGCGAGCGGCGGCATGGCGACGATCACCGACGCGAAGGACTGCCAGAAGCCGTCGGCCGACAGGTCGAGCCGGCGCAGACCCTCGGGCTTGCCGGCCATCAGCAGGAATGCGCCGGAGAAATACCGGACGATTTCCGAAAAATTCGGCACGAAATCAGGCGTTGGCGGCGAACCAGCGGGAAATGAGGGCTTCATAGACATCCGTCAGTCCCCGGAGATCGGACAAGGCGACCCGCTCATTGGACATATGCATGGTCTTCCCGACAAGCCCGAATTCCACCACCGGACAATGATCCTTGATGAAGCGTGCATCCGAGGTGCCGCCCGAGGTGGAAAGTTCCGGCCGGCGGCCGGTCACAGCGACGACAGCCGCGACCAGCGCCTCGGTCAAGCCGCCCGATTCGGTCAGGAAGGCCTCCGACGGCGGCTCGCGCCAGAAAAGTTCGTAGCCGGCGGCCGACCTTCCTTTCCGCAGCCGCTCTGCGGCGGCGCCGCGGGCGATTCGTCCCTCGAGTTCGGCCTTCAGCGTCGGGACCGACCATCGGTCGTTGAAGCGGACGTTGAAGAAGATCGAGCAGCGCGACGCGATGACGTTGACGGAAGGATTGCCCGTCTCGATCGCGGTGATCTCGAGATTGGACGGCTGGAAGGCCTCCGTCCCGCCGTCGAGCGGTTCGGCGAGGAGCGCGTCGGCGATCTGGACGGCGCTTGCCACCGGATTGTCGGCCAGATGCGGATAGGCCGCGTGACCCTGCCGGCCGATCACCCGCACCTCGCAGGACAGCGAGCCGCGGCGGCCGATCTTGATCATCTCGCCGAGCGCCTCGGGGTTGGTCGGCTCGCCGACGAGGCAGGCGGTGAAGCGCTCTCCCTTCGCCTTCGCCCAGTCGAGCAGCTTCGCCGTGCCGTTGATGCCGGGCCCCTCCTCGTCGCCGGTGACGAGGAAGGACAGCCTTCCCGGCGGCAGGCCATGCCGGCGGCGATAGCGCGCGAAGGCGGCCACGAAGGCGGCGATGCCGCCCTTCATGTCGACCGCGCCGCGGCCGATCATCTCCCCGTCCTCGACGACCGCGCCGAAGGGGTCGTGGCGCCATTCCGCCGGATCGCCCGGCGGCACGACGTCGGTATGGCCGGCGAAGACGAGATGCGGTCCGGCGACGCCGATCGCCGCGAAGAGGTTCTCCACCGGCGGCGTCCCCGGCTCGGTGAAGACCGGCCGCGCCACCGTGAAGCCTTCGCTCCCGAGCAGCCTCTCGAGCAAGGCGAGCGCGCCCCCCTCCTCAGGCGTCACCGACGGGCAGCGGATCAGCCCGGCGAGGACGGCGACGGGGTCGGTCGGGTCGATCTCTTCCGCGAAAGCGGCAGGCCCGGCGTCAGGGATGGGTGATTTCATCATCGTCCGGGAATAGCCGAGTTGATGCCGCGCCGCCACAGCGACGCCGTCTCGGTGACGATCCGTTAAGGTTTGACGGCTGCCGCCACCTCTTCGCCACGATTGCGCCGCGATCGGCCCGGAAGTCGGCAGGCGGGAACATTTCGAGCGGGGGCTCACGTGCTGCTTCACCGGACGGATCGGTCGATCGATCTTTCACTGCCGCGTCTTGCGGCATCCACGATGGCGCTCGCGGCCCTTCTCGCCGTCTCCGGATGCATCGCCGACGGCCCGGGCGGCTCGCCGCTCGGCGTCGCCTTCGCCGGCAAGGAGGACGATGCCGCGGGCGACGACGACGCCCGGCAGGTGGCGGCGACGCAGGAGACCGACGCCAAGTCCGGCGGTGTCAAAAAGGCCGACCGGGTGATCGCGGCGCGCGAGGCGCGCAAATCGGCCGAGACGGGCACGATCTCCGGCAGCGCGGCGATCGACAGGATGATCGTCCAGCATGCCAAGGAGAACGGCATTCCCCCGGCCCTTGCCTTCGCGGTCGTCAGGGTCGAGAGCCGCTACAATCCCCGCGCCCGCGGCGCCGGCGTCTACGGCCTGTCGCAGATCAAGCCGGCGACCGCCCGCAGCCTCGGCTTTTCGGGCTCTGCCAGCGACCTCCTCGACGCCGACACCAATCTCACCTACGGCATGAAATATCTGAAGGGCGCCTGGGAGCAGAGCGGCCACGACGTCTGCGGCACGGCGATGAAATACAAGGGCGGCCACCGCACCACCCGCATGACCGCCGCCGCCCGCAGCTACTGCTCCAAGGTCAAGGCCCACATGGCCGAACTCGACGTCGCCCGGCGTGGACCGGGCGAGGCCGTCCCGGCACGGATCGAGACGACGCGAATCGCCGAGCGTGCGCCGGCCGCCGAAGACGCGGCGACGGTGGCCTCGGCCGGCCGGGCGGCAAGCCGGCAGCAAGCGGAGCGCCGCGGCGGCGCCGCGGCGAGCCTCGTCCAGGCCACCGCCTTCGCCCCCGCCGCAGGCGGGCCAGCGGCCGCGACGACGGTGACGGATGCGGAGCGGTCGGCTCCGGTCGAGGCGGTGCCGCGCTCGATCAAGGTGACTGTCGAGCATGATCGCCCGGACGTCGCGTCCACCCGGGGCGGCCGCGTCGCCGCTGGCGCCAAAAAGGTGCCCACCCCCGCCGAAGCGCCGGCCGACGGGACGCGCGAGCGGGACGAAAACCTCGCCGCCCGCTTCGGCGACGGCGACGCGGCGGTGCCGACGCTCCGGCCCTCGCTCGCCGACTGAGGGCCGGGAGCTTCCCGCACACTTCCGCTCGTCTTTCGGCGCTCAGCCGCTCATCGCGGCGTGACGACGAGCATCGGGCCCAGCCGGTCGCGGCGATAGTCGATGCCGCCGGCCGGGTAGTAGAGGCTGGAGATCGTGCCGTCGAAGAACAGCGCGTTCCGGCAGCCGAGCCGATCCTTGAAGAAGCCGCCGAAGTCCCAGAAGTTCACCGGCGTGCGCGAGAGGACGAGGCTGACGACCCGGCCGTCCTCGCGGGCGCAGACGCCGTTTCGGACGTTCAGACTGTCCGACCCTTCGATGAAGCGCGGATGCAGCCTGCCGTCGACGACGAGCATCGGGCCGGACTGGGTCGCGAGTTCAGGCCGGTGGCGGGTCTCAAGGTAGCGCGACGATTCCATCACCCGGGCGCGGCCGTCCTCGACGAAGAAGACGCCGTTCGGGCGCAGCGAATAGTTGCCGGAGCCGGTGCCGAGCACGGCGGCGTGGCGTTCCCTGCCGTCCTGGACCGCGAGCCCGACCGGCCGGCGGTCCTCGTGATACATGCCGGCATTCATGATCAGCGCGACCTCTCGATCGGGCATCGAAGCCTTGACCGCCTCGAAGGTTTCGTAGGGCCTGCCGTCCGCATCGAGCGCCCGAAGCGAAACCAGGTAGCGATCGAGCGGCACGTCGCAGACGATGTATTCGACGCGCTTCGCAGTCTCGGTGCGGCAGAGGCCGGCATGGCCTTCGGGCAGCGCGGGAACCGTCTGGAACAGGCCGAGCAGGCCGGCCGCGGCAAGCGGCATGGCGAACATCGATGGCATGGCGGTCGTTTCCTCGTGCGCGTTGCGGGTCGTGACGACGACGACCGGACTCGCCCGGGCCGACGCTCCGCTCAGAAGCGGTTGTACTTGATGAAGGGCGTCTTGGTGCCGATGCGGTCGTAGAGCCGTCGCGCCGGGTGATTGAACTCCTGCGTCATCCAATAGACGGTCGGCGTTCCGTTCGCGTCCGCCGCGGCATAGACGGCCTCGATCAGCGCACGGCCGACGCCCTTGCCGCGAAGTTCGGGGTCGGCATAGAGGTCCTGCAGATAGCAGACGTCTTCCAGCTTCCACATGTGGCGATGGTAGAGGTAGTGGACGAGGCCGGCGGGCCGGCCGCCCACGACCGCGAGCAGGCCGTGGCAGTCGCGTTCGCCAGGATCGATCAGCCGGGCAAAGCTCGATCGATAGACGTCCTCGCTCGCGACGCTGTCGTAGAATGCCAGATAGGCCGTCCAGAGCCGGCGCCACTCGCTTTCGTCGCCCGCCTCGATCGGCCGAACGGTGAGATCGTGCTGCATCGGATCGTCGCTCTCCCGCCGGACCTTCCCGATATGGCGGGCGCTGCGTTCCGGCGATCTGCAGCGTGGTTGGCACTCACCCGAAAGCTCGGCCCAGGATGAGTTCAGGCCCGGGGCAATCGCGCTCTCACGGTTTCGGACGCGCGTCGGGACGCGCTGCCCTCAGCTCCTCAGCAGCTCGTTGATCGAGGTCTTCGACCGCGTCCGCTCGTCGACACGCTTGACGATGACAGCGCAGTAGAGGCTCGGCCCCGGCTCGCCGTTGCCCATCGGCTTGCCGGGCAGCGCCCCGGCGACGACCACCGAATAGGGCGGCACCTCGCCATAGGAGATCTCGCCGGTCGCCCGGTCGACGATCTTCGTCGACTTGCCGATGAAGACGCCCATGCCGAGCACCGAGCCCTCGCGCACGATGCAGCCCTCGACCACCTCCGAGCGCGCGCCGATGAAGCAGTTGTCCTCGATGATCGTCGGCCCGGCCTGCATCGGTTCGAGAACGCCGCCGATGCCGACGCCGCCGGACAGATGCACGTTTTTGCCGATCTGGGCGCAGGAACCGACCGTCGCCCAGGTATCGACCATCGTGCCTTCGTCGACATAGGCGCCGAGATTGACGAAGGAGGGCATCAGCACGACGCCGCGGCCGACATGCGCCGAGCGGCGGACGACGGCGTTCGGCACCGCCCTCAGCCCCGCCTCGCGGAACCGGTTCTCGCCCCAGCCCTCGAACTTCGACGGCACCTTGTCCCACCAGGTCGCGCCGCCCGGCCCGCCCTCGATCACCGCCATGTCGTTGAGCCGGAAGGAGAGGAGCACGGCCTTCTTCAGCCACTGATGCACGGTCCAGGAGCCGTCCGCCCCCCGCGTCGCGACGCGGGCCTCGCCGCGGTCGAGCAGGTCGAGCGCCGCGTCCACCGCCTCGCGCACCGCGCCGGTCGTCGCGGGGGAGACCGCGTCGCGCTCGTCGAAGGCGCGTTCGATCGTGGCTTCGAGGGCGGCGCGGTCGGGCGCGGTCATCGGCATGGCTCCATGTTCGGTGATGAGCGGCGCCGGAAAGGGCACCCTGTGCAAATCGCGGCGGACCCTAGTTCCCAGCTTTCGGAAGGTCAATCGAAGCCACAGATGCAAGGCCCGAGCATGTCAGACGACACACCGCGCAACCGCGACGGCTGGGACCCGTTTCCGAGTTCGCGCAGCGACCGGCAGGAAGCCGCGAGGAAATCCGGCGGCACGCCGCAGACCCGGTCGCCGACCTATCGCCTCGCCTTCGACGATCCCGACTTCCTGACGCGGGAGGAGACCCGCGGAGTGCGGCTGCAGCTCGAACTGATGAAGCCGGAACTCGCCTTCCTCGACGCCGGCATCCTGTCGACGGTGGTGCTGTTCGGCGGCGCGCGGATCCCGCCGCCCGGCGTCGCCGCCTGGGCGGCCCGCAACGAGACCCAGAAGAAGAATCTCGAGGCCAATTCGAAATTCTACGAAGAGGCGCGGCGCTTCGCCCGGCTCGCCTCGCAGCATTCGGCAGACAGCCACGGGGGCAAGGAGTTCGTCATCGTCACCGGCGGCGGTCCGGGCGTCATGGAAGCCGGCAATCGCGGCGCCGCGGACGTCGGCGCCCCGTCGATCGCACTCAATATCACGGTGCCTCACGAACAGGAGCCGAACCGGTTCGCGACGCCCGAACTCTGCTTCAACTTCCACTACTTCGCCATCCGCAAGATGCATTTCCTCGTCAGGGCGAAGGCGATGGCGATCTTTCCCGGCGGCTTCGGCACGATGGACGAACTGTTCGAGGCGCTGGCCCTCATCCAGACGAGGCGGATGCAGAAGATCCCGGTCGTGCTGTTCGGAGAAGGGTTCTGGCGGCGGGTGTTGAACTTCGAGGTCCTGGCGGAGGAAGGCACGATCGCACCGGGCGACCTCGACCTGATCACCTTCGCGGAAACGGCGGAGGAGGGCTGGCAGGCGATCCGGACGTTCTACGGGTTCTGAGCCCGCCCAGCCCCGGCCCTCGCCTCACTCGCCGGCCTTTTCCTCCATGCGCCGGCGCAGCGACTGGCACGGATCGTCGACGTCGGCGCGGGGGGTGAAGATCGTAAAGTCGTAAGGGGCCGGCGCCTCGGCGCTGAGGCCGTAATCGGCGGGATCGCCGTCCTCGCCCGCGACCTCGAGCATCCGCACCGACAGGGCGTCGGCTGCCGGATCCTTCTTCTTCAGGATCGAGGGCACGCCACGGTCGGCGCGGACATGACCGGCACCGGCGATCAGCACCGCCTTGTCGCGGGTCTTCGCGGCGTCGACCATCGCGGCGGCGAGCGCCCCGTCACGGGCGCGCTGGGCAACGGCCATCGGCGCGATGGCGGCCACCGGCATCAGGCCGCAATGGGCGCTGCGCACCTCGTCCTCGAGCTCGGCGCGCAAAGCGGGGTCGGCGGGAGCATCCAGCGAAAGCCGGGCGCGCTCTTCGGCCGGCAGGTTGTCGACGCCGTTCGCGGCGATCGAACTGACGACGTCACGGTCGAGATCCCCCGCCGCGACCGACAGGCCCTGGCGTTTGGCGGTCTCGAAGAGCGGACGATAGCCTGAAAAGTCGGGCCAGCCACGCGCCGTCCATTCGAGCCGGTCCGCGAGCGAATCGAGGTCGATCGACCCCGCCTCAGACGAGCCGAAGGCCGAGACGGCGCTGCCGAGCCGCATCGGGATCATCTCGAAGACCAGCGACATGTCGGCCGACTGGGCGGCGAGATCCGCGACGATGTCGTTCTGCAGGCGGTGATGATCGGGATTGTCGTGGGTCTCGCCAAGGAGGACGTAGCGGGCGGCCTTCGCGGCGCCGAGAAGCGCCGACGCGTCGGACCGGTTGCCGTCGCCCTGATAGATGCCGCCGACCAGCGGATTGTCGGCGAAGTAGCGCGACTGCCAGGCCTGCTCGCCGGCGCCGGAGAGCCGGCTGGACAGAGGCGTCGCCTCGAAGGCGGGTGCCGCACTTCCGCCGGCAGCGACCCGCGCCGCGGCGTCGCCCGCCGCGGCGACCTTCCTCAGGAATGCGGAGGCGCCGTTGCCGGCCGCGCCCGCCATCCGGTCGGGGGACAGGGCTGCCTGCGGAATCCGGCTCGCCGCGACGCTTTCGGCAAGACGATGATCGACGGCCCCGGCGAAGGGCTCGACGGTCGAGACGTTGACCTCGGCGAAATCCTCGTCGCCCTTGCGCCGGTATCCGAGCGAGACCTTGTCCGCGGCAACAGCCGCCGAACCGTCGCCGTCGGCGGCCTGCGCGATGGCCGGAGCGGCAACCCCGGCGTCGTCAGACGGCATGTTCTGTGCGACGCCGTAGCCAATCCCCCCGAGGACGGCTGCAAGCGACGGAACAATCCAGTGACGGCTTTTCAAGTCGAACGACCCCCAACCCCGGCTGACACGCGCGGCCTCGTTCCCCTCGAGTCCGCCCGCGTCGCTGAGCAATACGAATTACGCCAGCTTGTGGCAAAACTATTGCAGATTTCACACCGGACGAGTTTTTTCGGAGGAATTTCCTTCCCACGGCCGCGGCTGGCCGGCCGCATCCAGCCAGCGGCAAGGTGCGCGGCGGCAGACTGGCCGCCCTCAGTCGCCGGCCAGCATCGCCCTCGCGACGATCAGGCGCATGATCTCGTTGCTGCCTTCGAGAATCTGGTGGACCCGCAGATCGCGGACGATCTTCTCGATCCCGTAGTCGGCGAGATAGCCGTAGCCGCCGTGCAGCTGCAGCGCCATGTTCGCCACCTCGAAGCTCGCATCGGTGACGAAGCGCTTCGCCATGGCGCAGGCCTTGGTCGCGTCCGGAGCCTTGCGGTCGAGCTTCCAGGCCGCCTCGCGCAGGAAGATCCGCGCCGCCGAGAGCTCGGTCTCCATGTCGGCGAGCCGGAACTGCAGCGCCTGGAATTCCGTCAGCGTCCGCCCGAAGGCTTGGCGCTCGCGCATGTAGGAAAGCGTCCTGTCGAGCGCCGCCTGGGCGGCGCCGAGCGCGCAGGCGGCGATGTTGAGCCGGCCGCCGTCGAGACCCTTCATGGCGTAGGAAAAGCCCCTGCCCTCCTCGCCGAGGAGGTTTCCGGCGGGTAGGCGGCAGGCCTCGAACCGGACCTCGGCGGTCGGCTGGGCGATCCAGCCCATCTTCCGCTCCTCGGCGCCGAAGGAAAGGCCCGGCGTGCCCTTCTCGACCAGGAAGGCGGAAATGCCCTTCGGCCCCGCCTCGCCGCTGCGCGCCATGACGAGATAAAGGTCCGAGAAGCCGGCGCCGGAAATGAAGCTCTTGGTGCCGTCGAGGACCCAGCCGTCCCCGTCGCGCCGCGCGCTGGTGCGCAGTGCCGCGGCATCCGAGCCCGACCCGGGCTCGGTCAGGCAGTAGCTGCCGACCGCCTGCATCGAGACGAGTTTGGGCAGGAAGGTCCGGCGCTGTTCCTCGCTGCCGAATCCGTCGACCATCCAGGCGACCATGTTGTGGATCGAGAGAAACGCCGAGACCGACGGATCGCCGTAGGACAGCGCCTCGAAGATCAGGACCGCGTCGAGCCGCGAAAGACCCGAGCCGAAATCGTCGCGGACGTAGATCGCCGCCATGCCGAGGGCGGCGAGTTCCTCGAGCACGTTTCGCGGCAGGCGCTTCTCCGCCTCCCAGCGCGCGGCGAAGGGCGCCATCTTCTCGGCGGCGAAATCCCGCGCCATGGCGAAGATCTGCTGCTGCTCCTCGGTCGGCGAGAAATCCATGGCGTCGCTCCTCCGTCGTTTCCCCGCGCCGCGCTTTTTTTCGTCGGATCCCGGCCGCATAGGCCGCCCGAAACCGCGTCGGTCCCTATCCGTGCATCTGAGCGCGGCAGACCTTGGAATTCAAGCGACGCCGCCGCGCCGGGACACGGCGGCCGCGGCCTTCGCCCTTGCCAAGCCCGCGACCGTTGCGTAGCCATTGGGGCGATGGTTCCGCCAAGCGAGAGCGACGCGGATGAAAAGGGAACACGGTGAGGCGTACCCATCAGGGACCGAGACCGTGGCTGCCCCCGCAACTGTGAGCGGCGAGCCCAGCCCTGAATGCCACTGGCCGGAACGGCCGGGAAGGTGGGCAAGGCGACGACCCGCGAGCCAGGAGACCTGCCATCGACGTCCGCGCCCGAAGGCGCAACCCGAAACGATCCTCGCACGGTGGGTGCGAAAGGAGAAACATCCCATGCATATCGAACCAGGCGTCGTCGACGGCGCCAAGATCGTCCTCAGCTATGCGACGGGCGTCGCATCCCTCGGCCTCGTCGGCAAGATGGCGCTCTCGACCATCCGCACCGACGGCGGCGCCGCGGCGCTGGCCATGCGGTCGGTGGCGACCACCGCCCTCGTCTTCTCGTTCTTTCAGATCCTGCCGCATTATCCGGCCGGCGTCTCCGAGGTGCATCTGATCCTCGGCTCGACGCTCCTCCTGCTGTTCGGCGCGGGGGCCGCGGGGATCGGCCTCGTCGTCGGGCTTCTCCTCCAGGGGCTGTTCTTCGCGCCCTTCGACCTGCCGCAATACGGCATGAACGTCACGACGCTGATCGTCCCGCTGTTCGCGCTCTCGGCGCTTGCCGAGCGCCTGATTGCGCCCCGGACCGCCTATGTCGACCTCAGCTACCGCCAGGCGCTGACGCTCTCCACCGCCTATCAGGGCGGCATCGTCGCCTGGGTGGCGTTCTGGGCGTTCTACGGCCAGGGCTTCGGGGCGGCGAACGTCGCCAACGTGCTTGCCTTCGGCGGCGCCTACATGCTGGTGGTGGTCATCGAGCCGCTGGCCGATCTGGCGGTGCTCGCCGGCGCCAAGACGCTGCACGGCCTCGCCGGCTCGCCGATGATCCAGCGCCGGGTGCATCACGCCGCGGCCTGACCCGAAGACCGGGGCGGCGGAAACGCCAGGGTCGCAGTCGTGCGGCATCGGACATGCTCCGGCCTTCAGCCTGCCGATCCGAGGCTTGCCCGGCCTCTCCGACGCCCGAGATTTCCAAGCGCGCAAAGGCCGGGACGACCGGCCTTTGCGCAAACGGGTCGATGCGGGACGGCGCGACGCCCCGCGGACGGCGCCGGAAAGCCGGACGCCCGGCCGCGGCGTGAGTTCCGACGCGATGCCCGATGGGACCGAGCGAACACCACGTCACATGCGAAAGGGCTGCGATGAGTGCTGAACGCAAGACGAACGGCGCCGAACGGCTCTGCGACACGCTGATCGCCCAGGGCGTCGACACCTGCTTCGCCAATCCGGGCACCTCGGAGATGCATTTCGTCGGAGCGCTCGACCGGCGGCCGGAGATGCGCTGCGTCCTCGGACTGTTCGAGGGCGTCGTCACCGGCGCGGCGGACGGCTACGCCCGCATGGCGGAAAAGCCGGCGGCGACCCTCCTGCATCTCGGGCCGGGCCTCGCGAACGGTCTTGCCAATCTCCACAACGCCAAGCGGGCGCGCACGCCGCTGATCAACGTCGTCGGCGACCACGCCACCCATCATCTGAGACACGAGGCGCCGCTCGCCAGCGACATCGACGGCCTGGCGCGGCCGATGTCGAACTGGCTCGGACGGGCGACCCGGCCGGACGAGGTCGGCCCGCTGGCGGCTGCGGCGTGGCGGGCCGCCGTCTCGACGCCGGGCGTCGCGACGCTCGTGCTTCCGGGCGACGCCGCCTGGAACGCCGCCGCGCCGGTCCCGATCGTCCCCCTCGCGCGCGATGCGCCGAAGGCCGTCGACGCGGCGAAGATCCGGGCGATCGCGCGCGCCGTCGCGACCGGCGGGCGGACCGTCTTTCTCGTCGGCGGCCGGGCGCTGCGCGCGGACGTCCTTCCCCTCGTCGCGGCCATTGCGGAAAGGACAGGGGCCGAGTTCGTCGCGGAGACCTTCAACGCACGAATCGAGCGCGGCACAGGCAGGATCGCCATCGGCAAGCTTCCCTACGGCGTCGACGACGCCGTCCGCCACCTCGCCGGCGCCAAACGCGTCGTCTTGATCGATGCGCGCCCGCCGGTCGGCTTCTTCGCCTATCCGGGCAAGCCGAGCGAGCTTCAGGACCCCGCGGCGAGCCTCTACCGGCTGGTCGAGCCCGACGAGGACCTCGCAGAGGCGCTCGCGCTTCTCGCCGAGGGGGTCGGCGCGGAACACCGGCCGAGGACCGCCACTGCCCCCGGCCCCGCCCCTGCCCCGGGATTTCGGCCGGACGACCTGCCGAAGGGTCCGCTGACCGCGCAGTCGACCTGCGCCATCGTCGCCGCGCTGCTGCCCGAGGAAGCGATCGTCTGCGACGAATCGATCAGCGCCGGCGCCACCTTCTTCGAGACGAGCTACGGCGGGGCACGCCACGACTATCTGCAGATCACCGGCGGTTCGATCGGGATCGGCCTGCCGCTCGGAACCGGCGCCGCCGTCGCCTGCCCCGGCCGCCGCGTCGTCTGCCTGCAGGCGGACGGCAGCGCCATGTATACGATCCAGGCACTGTGGACGCAGGCGCGCGAACGCCTCGACGTGACGACGGTGATTCTCTCCAACCGCCGCTACGCCATCCTCGAACACGAGATGCGCAACGTCGGCATCCTGCAATATGGCGAGAACGCCCGCCGGATGCTGCGTTTCGACGATCCGCCGCTCGACTGGGTGGCGCTCGCCGGGGGCCACGGCGTCGAGGCGGCCCGGGCGGAGACCGGCGAAGCGCTGGCGGATCTGCTGCGCGCCGCGAACGCCCGCAAGGGCCCGTTCCTGATCGAAGCGGCGATCTGACGCGGCGTGGCGGACCAGCCGGCAACGCTCGTCCGTCGGAGGGAAATCCCCTGCCGTGGCTTCGAGCCTGCGGGCGGCCGGAGGGACGAATTCCGCGGCGCGGAAGACGGCCGTAACCAGCCTGCGCTCAGGCGGTTGAAGTCGACGATGATCAAATGAGGAAAAGTGGTACGCCCAAGGGGAATCGAACCCCTGTTTGCGCCGTGAGAGGGCGCCGTCCTGACCGCTAGACGATGGGCGCTCGACGCCGGTAGCCGGCGCCTGTGGGGAGCTGATTAGAGGCTTCGTGCCGCGAACGCAAGTGCTTTCTCAGCCAGTCGCGACGATCGATTGAACTGTGGCTAGGCGAGGCGATTGGCCCGATCTCCCCCCTTGCGGGGGAGATGCCGGAAGGCAGAGGGGGGTATGGTCAAGAAAACCTTCGACTGACGGCGCTGCACCCCCCTCTGGGTTGCCACCCTTCTCCCCCGCAAGGGGGGAGATCGAAGCGTCGCCGACGGCTCCTGGTCTTCAAGCGATTGCCCCGCTCGCCGGCTCGGGGCGATCGCCCGGATTTGCGGCCGGATTGGAGGTCAGGGCAGCGCCGCCTTGCGCAGGCCGACGCGCGTCGCCTCGCCGCGGGTTACGTCGAGGCGCTTGAGGATCCGGCCGTCGGACAGCGAGACGACATAGAGCCGGTCGATGCCGCCGGCCCGGGTGCGGATCATCGCCCGGTCGCCGTCGAGCGCCGTCTCGACGATCTCCTCGTCGGCCGGCAGTTCGATGCTCGAGGCCGTGGCGCCGAGGCCGCCGGACTTCGGCACCGCCTTGTAGACAACGACGCCGAGCACCGCCATAACGCCGACGAGCATGATGCCGATCGAGACGGCGAGCAGCCGCACCATCTTGCGCCTCAGGCGCTCGGCGGCCGGATCGAGCGGCTTGTCCTCGTCGGCCGCCTCGTGGCTGATTTGGCCCATGATGTCTTCCTTCGCACCGGATGATTGAGAGCGGCAGGCCGGTCCCGCCGCCCCGGATCGTCGGGCTGCTCCTACAGGGCATGAAACCATGGAGACAAGACGCTTCACCGTCGAAACCGCCGCGGCGGGCACGCGCCTCGACGTCTTCCTCGCCGAAGCTTTGGGGGGCGAGATCTCCCGCAGCCGCGTGAAGTCGCTGGTCGAGGCGGGCCATGCGCGGGTCGGCGGCCGCCCGGCGAGCGGCGCCAAGCAGAAGCTCGCGGAGGGCGACGGCGTCGAGATCGTTCTCCCCGCGCCGGAGGATCCGCTGCCCCGACCGGAGGCGATCCCGCTTTCCATCGTCTACGAGGACTCAGCGCTCATCGTCGTCGACAAGCCGGCCGGTCTCGTCGTCCATCCGGGTGCCGGCAACCCCGACGGCACTCTCGTCAACGCCCTCGTCGCCCATTGCGGCCCGAGCCTCACCGGCATCGGCGGGGTCCGCCGGCCCGGCATCGTCCACCGCATCGACAAGGACACCAGCGGGCTGCTGGTCGTCGCCAAGACCGAGGCGGCGCATCGCTCGCTTTCCGGACAGTTTGCCGAACACGGCCGGGACGGCCGGCTGTCGCGCGGCTATCTCGCGGTCGTGTGGGGCGAGCCCCGGCCTTTGTCGGGCATCGTCGATGCCGCGCTCGGCCGGTCGACGGCGAACCGCATCAAGCGCGCGGTGGTGCCTGAGGGGCGCAGCGACGCGCGCCACGCCGTCACCCATTACCGCACGCTCGCCTGCGGCACGGCGGCGGCCGAGGCCGCCCTCGTCTCCTGCCGGCTGGAGACCGGCCGGACGCACCAGATCCGCGTCCACATGGCGCATCTCGGCCACCCGCTGGTCGGCGATCCGCTCTACGGGGCGGGCGTGAGGACGAAGGCCGCGAAGCTCGAGCCGGCGCCGCGGGCGGTGGTCGAGGCGTTTTCCCGGCAGGCGCTGCACGCCGCCGAACTCGGCTTCCGGCATCCGGATGACGACCGCGCGCTGAATTTCCGCTCGGCGCTCCCGCCCGACATGACGGCTCTCGCCGCGGCCCTGGCGATCGACCTTCCCGAAAACGTGACCGCCGGCTGAGATCATCCCGGTTCCGGCGGCATCGCGGACAACGCATTGTTCTGAAAGCGCGGGGATGCACGCCACCGGCAGCGCGGGGCGCCGGGCGAGCCATGCGGGCCGATGCCGGCTCATCTGCGCCACGGGAATGATGTAATCGTCGCCGATCGTCACCATATGGCGTCTCGGGCGTTGACGGATCGGCGCAAGCGATCCCGATGCCGGCCGGCTTCACAGCCGAAGCGGCCGAAATGGAGAGAATGGAGGGCGCAACATGGCCCAGATGAATCTTCCGACGATCTCGTCCGGAGACGGCGGTCTGACCCGCTATCTGGAAGAGATCCGGCGGTTTCCGATGCTGGAACCGCAGGAAGAATACATGCTTGCCAAGCGCTATGCCGAGCACGACGACCGGCAGGCGGCGCACAAGCTCGTCACCAGCCACCTAAGACTCGTGGCCAAGATCGCAATGGGTTACCGGGGCTACGGCTTGCCGATCGGCGAAGTCATCTCGGAAGGCAATGTCGGCCTGATGCAGGCGGTCAAGCGCTTCGACCCGGAGCGGGGCTTCCGTCTCGCCACCTATGCGATGTGGTGGATCAAGGCCTCGATCCAGGAATACATCCTGCGGTCCTGGAGCCTCGTGAAGATGGGGACCACCGCGAATCAGAAGCGGCTGTTCTTCAACCTGCGCAAGATGAAGAGCCGCATCCAGGCGCTCGACGAGGGCGACCTCAAGCCCGACCAGGTGTCGCAGATCGCCACCACGCTCGGCGTCTCCGAGGACGAGGTGGTGTCGATGAACCGGCGGCTTTCCGGCGACACCTCGCTGAACGCCCCGATCCGCGCGACCGAGGGCGAATCGGGCGAGTGGCAGGACTGGCTCGTCGACGATGCGGACTCCCAGGAGGACGTGCTCGTGCGCCAGGACGAGTACGACCAGCGGCGGGGCATGCTGCGCTCGGCGATGGGCGTCCTCAACGACCGGGAGCGCCGGATCTTCGAGGCGCGCCGGCTGGCGGAGGAGCCGCTGACCCTCGAGGCGCTGTCCGGCGAGTTCGACATCTCGCGCGAGCGGGTCCGGCAGATCGAGGTCCGGGCCTTCGAGAAGGTGCAGAAGGCGGTCCGCGACAAGGCGGCCGCCGCCAACGAGGCGCTGGTGCCGGTCAGTGCCTGACGCGCCTTGAACCGCCGGTCGAAAGTGCTGAAGAGCCGGGGTCCGCCCCGGCTTTTGCATGTAGCGCAGGGCGTTCGGCAGGAGGGCTCGCGCGAAAGCCTCGGCCCGATGCTCTCGCCGGAGGGCCCGCCCGCCTTCCCCGGCTGTCGCTTCACGAAGAATGCTCCGGCGTCACTCCAGCGACGGCAGCTTGCCGATCGGAAAGATGCCGGCGGCGAGAATGCCGTTCTTGGCCCGCAGTTCGATGACCGTCCGCCCGTCCGAGCGGCGTCCCGCCATCGGCAGCGCCGAGGCGATGGCGGCGGCGACGTCGCGCAGCTTCGGAAGGACCACCGTGACGAAGTCGGCGATCCGCTTCGGCTCGGCGATCGCGAGTTCGAACTTGCCCGAAACGCGGCCTTCTTCGTCGAAGGAGAAGTCGCCGCTGAGTTCGGCATTGGCGGTGTCCATCTCGAGAAGCAGCGAGCGGAGCGAGACGTGGCGGCCGGCGAAGAGCTCGCGCCCGGTCAGCCCCGTCGCGGCGCCGGAGAGCCAGTCGGCCGCCCCGTCGATCGTCAGGTCGGTGCTGGCGTCGAGCGCCGGCAGGTCGGGCGCCCCGGAGAAGACCAGCCGGCCGCCCTTCATCAGCGTGAAGACGTCGAGATTGCCGTCGCGGCGGCGGGCATGGACCTCGGTGTGGCCGGCGTCCATCACCGGCTGGCCGTCGCCCCCCGCGGCGGCGAGAGCGACTTTCGGATCGTCGGTCACGATCGAGAAATGGTCGAGCCCGGCGGTCCAGAACGTCGCCGAGGCCTGTGCCAGCGACCAGCGGAAGTCGAGCGGCGGAAGGTCGGCGCCGCTGAGCCGCAGCGGTCCGTCGAGTTCCCCGACGATGCGGTTCGGCCGGTAGATCTGGGCGGCCGTGCGGATCGCCCCGGCCGAGGCCTTGATCTGGCGGTGACGCGTCTCGACCACCGAGAGGCTGTCGCAGCGAAATCCGATCCTGAACGGGAAACCGAAGACCTCCCGGTCGGGGCATTCGACCGTGGTTCCGCGCGCCCGCGCCTGCTCGATCGCTCTAGTCAGTTCGCCGTCGAGCCGGCCGGCGAGATAGAACCAGGCGCCCGAGAGGCCGGCAGCCAAGAGCACCGCGACGACGGCAACGCCGATGAGGCCGCGGCGCGCTCTGGAGGGACTGTCGCTTGACGAGGCCATCCCGTTATCCTTTTACACGGAGCCGATTCTGCCGGACACGGATCGTCGGGGCGATTTGAAACCAATGCAAGATTTCTGGGTCTTCGGGTATGGTTCGCTGATCTGGCGTCCCGGCTTTGACTATGTGGAACGCGCAAAAGCAAGAGTTGCGGGCTATCATCGCTCGCTCTGCGTCCATTCGCACGTCCATCGCGGCACGCCGGAGCGGCCGGGTCTGGTCTTCGGCCTGGATCGCGGCGGCTCCTGCGTCGGCATGGCGTTCCGCGTCGAGGGCGCCAGGCGCGAGGAGACGCTGGCCTATCTGAGGGCCCGCGAGCTCGTCACCAACGTCTACCGCGAGGCGCTGCTGCCCGTGCGGACCACGGACGGCCGCCGGATCGCCGCCGTCTCCTACGTCGTCGACCGCGGCCACGCCCAGTATGCCGGCAAGATCGACGCGGCGAGCGCCGCGGCGATCGTGGCGCGAAGCCACGGCCAGTCGGGGCCGAACGTCGACTATGTGCGGAGCGCCTACGAGCACATCGCGGCGATGGGCCTGCGGGACCGCTGGCTTCAGGAGGTGGTGCTGCGGCTCTGAGCGCCGCGCTCCGGCTTTCCCGGTTCGGGCGGTTCGACCGGTTCGCCCGGTTCGAATCGAGGGTCCGCGTGGGCGGGCTTTGGGACATCTGCGGCGGCGCCGGCCTGCTGCGTCGGGCCGGCCTCCCCGCACAGCTCGCGCGAGCGCGTCTCGATCGCCGTCCGCAGCGTCGTCAGGAAGCGGGTGCGCTCGAGGCCGGGACCGATCGGCTCGAGGAAATCGGCGCGGATCGTGCCGGGACGCTTGACGAAGCCGTTGCGCGGCCAGAACAGCCCGGAATTCAGCGCGACCGGAACCACCGGCAGGCCGAGCGCCTCGTAGAGCCGGTAGACGCCCTGGCGGTATTCCACCTCGGCGCCGGGACGGGTGCGCGTTCCCTCCGGAAAGATGATGATCCGCCGTCCGGCGGCGATCGCCTCCCGGGCCGCCTCCATCATCGCCGGAATGGCGCCGCCGCGCTTCGCCCGGTCGACCGGAATCATCTTCATGTGCCGGGCGAAGGCGCCGAAGATCGGGATCGACAGGAGCTCCTTCTTCAGGATGAAGGTCGGCCGCTCGACCACCGTCAAAAGCGACAGGATCTCCCACACCGACTGGTGCTTCGACGCGACGATGGCGCTGCCCGCCGGCAGGCGTTCGAGGCCAGAAAGCTCGGAGCTCGTTCCGGCGACGTGTTCGAGCAGCCACAGGCTCGACCGCGCCCAGTTGCGCACGATCCACCAGCCCCGCTCCTCGCGCACGAAGAAGAAGATCGGCGCCCAGAACAGCAGCCGGAGCGTCAGGTTGCCGTAGAACAGGATGTTGAAGGCGATCGAACGCAGAAGCGTCATGAGAGGTCCGGAGCTAGTGGATTGAATTTGACATTTGTGTCCCGATCGGGTGCGGCGTCGTATCAAATGTCAAATTCGAAAAATCCACCAGGATCATCATCTTGGCTAGTGGTCTTTCGATTCCGACATTTGCTGCGCGGTCTCCACGGGACGGTACCAAATGTCGGAAGCGGACCACTAGCAGCCTGCGCACCCAAGGGGAGCGCCACGCGGCGTTCATAGGACCGATCGCCGCTCGGGCCAAGGCGGGAAGCGGCGCCCTGGGGCTCCGCCGGGCCGCGGGACACGCGGCATCCGCAGCGTCAGTCCAGGCTCGCCATGTGCGAGGCGTCGTCCTCGTTTTCCTGCGGCGCCATGCCGAGCCCGCCGCGGATGCGGGTGGCGACGTATTTGCCGTATTCGGTGAGGAGCAGCCGCAGGCCCGACCCGGTCAACAGCCGCTCGCCGCTCCACAGGTCGTCGCGCCGCACCGCGACCGGCGTCACCGACCGGATGCTGGAGACGCGGTCGAATTCCAGCAGCGAACGCGGCATGTGATAGTCGCTGGTGACGAGGATCAGGTCGCGATAGCCGCGCTTTTCCGCCCAGCGGCCGGCAATCTCGGCGTTGCCGATGGTGTCGGCGGCGAGATAGTCGATGTCGACGCAGCAGTCGAAGAGGCGCTTGTCGGTGTTGGTGAGCCGCGCCAGCGTGGCGACGCTGGTGCCCGGATGGACGCCGCTGATCAGGAGCCGCCGGCCCTTGCCGCTGCGCAGGAGATCGAGCCCGTAGTCGATCCGCATGGCGCCGCCGGTCAAAACAACGATGGCGTCGGCGTCGGCGCTCGCCACCGGCGTCGACAGCCGGTCGACCTCCTCGGTGAAGCGCCAGAAACCGCCGAGCAGATAGCCGGCGATACCGGCGAAGGCGAGAGTCGCGGCGAGGCGCTTGCGCAGCCGTGGCCGACGCCCGAGCTTTCCCGTCCCGGCGGCAAGGCGCGGGGAAGACCGGAAAATTGGCTCGGCGGCAATCGTCATTGCATCTCCGTGTCGGCCGCGCTCAGGGAAAGACCCTGCGACCGACCCTTCGTCCGGCGACCGACTGGACCGAGCGGCCCCACCCGTAAACGCCATCCGTCCGTTTCCGATCCGGCCGTCACCTGCGCCGGCGCGGCCGGTCTGCCGGCCGGGCCCGGCATCTGATCAGACTAGACTCCGCCAATGGCGTGAACCAATCCCTAATTTTCGACCGGCGAAATCATGTCGATCTCCGCAAGATGGCGGGTGACCGTCAGCCGCGAGGTCAACGCCGTCAGGGCCGCCACGGTTGCAACGAGCAGCAGGACACCGACATAGCCGGTCCAGCCGATGGTGAAGGAGCCGAACAGGGCGCTGATCTGATCGGCCTCCGGCGTCTGGCGATTGGCCTCGGTGAGGTGGCCCAGAACGACAAAGACGACGATGGCGACGGCGCCGCCGGCCGCCGCCCCGATCAGGCCGAGCCGGAGGAAATGCCGTTCGAACTCCCGCGCGATGAAGCTCGATCGCGCACCTACGAAATGCAGCACCTCGACGATGTGGCGGTTCCCCGACATCGCGCCGCGTGTGGCGAACACCACCGTCAGCGTCGTCGCGACGATGACGAGGGCAAGCACGAAGACCCCGACGAAGACGACGGTCCGCGCCATGGTGACGAGCCGCGACACCCAGGCGCGGTGATCGTCGAGATCGGCCTGCGGCACGGCCTCCTGGAGTTCCTGCCGCATGAACTCGAAATTCGGCGGATCCCCGGTGTCGATGGAGACGACCACCAGCCGCGGCACCGGCAGTTCCTGAAGGTCGACGCCCTCCCCCAGCCACGGCTCCAGCAGCCGGCCCGTCGCCGCCTCGTCGAGGACCGTCGCGCCTTTGACCCCCGGCGTCTGCAGCGCGATCTGGCGCACCGTCTCCAGCGCCTGGGCCATGTCCAGCCCGTCCGCCGGCTTCACCTGCACCGTGATCTCGTTGGAGATGTCGTTCTGCCAGCGGCCGGCGGTGTCGGTGACGAGGCTGACGGCGCCGACGGTCAGCGCCGCGAGAAAGGTCATGATGGCGATCACCGTCGTCAGGGCCCGGCCGGCGACGTTGCCGGCGGGGACGATCGGCGTCTGGCCCCTACCCCTCAGCGTGGCGACGAGGCGCTGCGTCCGGGAGGGACCGGCGGTGCTTGGCGCTGCGGTGTCAGTCATAGATTTCCAGTCGTCCGTCCGCCAGCACCAGCCGCCGCGCGTCGACCTGTTCCATCAGGCCGAGATCGTGGGTGGCGATGACGACCGCGGTGCCGGATCGGTTGAGTTCGAGAAAGAGGCGCAGGAGACGCCGCGCCAGCGGCGCGTCGACGTTGCCGGTCGGCTCGTCGGCGAGCAGGATGTCCGGCTGGTCGATGAGCGCCCGGGCAATGGCCGCGCGCTGCTTCTCGCCGCCGGACAGGACGATCGGCAGCGCGTCGAGCCGCTCGCCGAGCCCGACCCACTTGATCAGGTCGACGACGTCCTGGCGGTACTCATGCTCCTGCCGGCCGCGCACCCGAAGCGGCAGCGCGACGTTCTCGTAGGTGGTCATGTGGTCGAGCAGGCGAAAGTCCTGGAAGACGACGCCGATCCTCCGCCTGATCGACGGCAGGTCCTTGCGCGACAGGGTTGCGACGTCGCGGCCGAGCACCGTGATCAGGCCGCGGGTCGGCCGCAGCGCCAGGAACAGCATGCGCAGGAGGCTGGTCTTGCCGGCACCCGACGGCCCGGTGAGGAATTGGAACGACTGGCGGCGTATCTCGAAGGTGAGATCGCGCAGCACTTCGGGGCCCATGTCGTAGCGCAGGCCGACGTTCTCGAAACGGATCAAGACGGAGCCTCTTCCCTTCTGTCGATTCGAAGCTTCGGCGGTGAGACGGCAGCAAAGTGGCCATTTGACGTTCGCGCCGGAGCACCCGCCGCGCCCCGCCGCTTCACCACTCGTTAACCATAAAAACTTACGGTCGGCTGAACAGCCAGCGGGGGTGCCCATGCGCGAGCACGTCGAAAGCCGTCATTCTCAGACCGAATTTCACGCTGCCTCGCAGCGCTCGAGCCCCGCCGCACGCACCATCGACGGCGCTGCGAAGGTTACCGCCCGGCGGCGGACCGAGGCGCCTTTCGGCGACGCCAGGGAGCCGTCGGCCTTCGGGCGGCGGGCCGGCGGGGACGCATCCGATCGCAAGAGCGTCACCGACCAGGCCGCTCCGGCCAGCCCCGACGTCCGCGATGCCGAGGCGGTGGAATTTTCGTCGGAACGCCTTCTTCCCGCATCGCCCGTCGCCCTCGGGGCCGGCCCCGCGAAGCGGCGCATGCCCGGGCGCATCGGCCTCTTCGTCTGCGCTTTCGCCTTCGGCGCCCTGCTTCTTCCGGTCTTCCTCGTCTCCTTCCCCGAGGCTCCGATCGCCGCCACCGCGACGAATGCCGGCGGCTATCCGGTAGAGCTTTCGACCGTCAGCGCCCGGGTCGCCGATCACGGCGCGGGCCGCGTCCTGACCGTCGAAGGTCGGATCACCAATCCCTCCCGCGGCGACGCCGCCGTTCCGCCCCTGAAGATCGACTTCGCCGATCGCGACACGGGCTTGCGCTCGCGCACGCTTCAGACCAGTGTCGCACGGCTATCCGCCGGCCAGTCGATCGAGTTCGTCTCGATGGTCGCCCTGGCGGAGGATTCGACAGGAGAGGTGAGAGTGGGATTCGTCGACGCAGCGCCCGAAGGCCGCCGGTGATCAGCATTCGCGGACGGACGATCGACGTCCTCTACAGCGCCGAGACGATCGCCGCCGAGGTCGACCGTCTGGCACGCGAGATCGCCGCGGGGGCGGGCGACGATCTCGTCGTCGTGTCGGTGCTGAAGGGCGCCTTCGTCTTCGCCGCGGACCTCATCCGTGCCATGCACCACGCCGGCGTCGCGCCTCAGGTCGAGTTCATCTCGCTGTCGAGCTACGGCGCGGGGACGGTCGGCGGAGAGGTGAAGATCCTGCGCGACATCGATGCGGACGTCGCCGGACGGCCGGTCCTCCTCGTCGACGACATCCTGGAGTCCGGCCGCACCCTCGCCTTTGCCCGCAAACTCCTCCTGTCGCGGGGCGCGACCAGCGTCGGGCTCGCGGTGCTGCTCGAAAAGCGCGGCCATCGCCAGGCGGACATCGAGGCGGATTTCGTCGGCTTCGACTGTCCCGACCACTTCGTCGTCGGATACGGCATGGATGTCGGCCACGCCTTCCGCGAGCTGCCGTTCATCGGCCACGTCGTCGGCGAGGGTTGAGGCCGGGCGCGATGCACATCTGCCGGAAACCAGCCTCGCCCGGCGAGCGGGACGCCCCGCGCCGTCAATTGCGGCCGGGCGCAAGCTCGGCGCAAGCTCGCTCGGTCATCGTGTCATATCAAATCAGTCATCGTGGATGAGGGAGTCCGAGGTGGCAAAACTGCTCATCGCCGAAGACGACCACGGTGTGCGCCTTCTGGTCGAACGCGCACTTCGTCTCGAAGGGCACGAGGTGATCGCCGTCGAGGACGGCGAGATCGCGCTCGAAGTGCTGGTCGAGCACGACGGCGCCTTCGATCTCGTTCTGTCCGATATCCGCATGCCGGCGATGACCGGCATCGAACTCGCCCATGCCGCCGCCGCGCGCTGGCCGGGCCTGCCGATCCAGCTGATGACCGGCTATGCCGAGCAGAAGGAAGCGGCGGAAGATCTCGCGGCGATCATTCTCGGCGTCATCGAAAAGCCGTTCAGCATCGCCGAGATTCGCCGGCATGTCGGGCGGGTGCTGGCGACGGCGCGTCCGGGGCATCGCCGCGACGGTCGGGCCGAGCGGTTCTGCGCCTGAGCGGCAGCTGACGCGGCTTCGCCGGGAACGTACGGTGTCTACCGGCCGCGCCGGCGGACGCCGTTGCGAAACGGCCCCTGCCGCGAAGCGTCGGGCTTCGCATCATGTCTTCAGACCCGCGCCAGGAATTGGGCCCGGGGGATGGCGGCGGCGCCGCGCCGAGGTCAGTGAAGATCGACCTTGCGGCGGTATTCCTGGAGCTGCGTCGTGCGAAGGCCGGCAAGGCCGTGCTGATCGATCGACATCTGCCAGGAAAGAAACTCCTCGACGGTGAGCGTATAGCGCGAACAGGCCTCGTCGAGGCTGAGCAGCCCTCCCCGGACCGCAGCGACGACTTCCGCCTTGCGACGGATCACCCATCGCCTGGTGTTGGTTGGCGGCAGGTCCGCCAGGGTCAGCGGGCTACCATCTGGCCCGATGACATATTTGACACGTGGTCTAACCTGATCGGTCATTGCACTCTCGACACACTACCCAAAGACCCAATCGTGACGACCGTAGCGTTTGCTTCTAAAGAAAGAGTCAAGCCCGGCGTAAGCTTTCGATAAGAAGTTGCTGAAAACTCTTGGCGAACCCGCTTCGGCAGGCAGGCGCTTCGAAAAAAGTTGACCGCTCCGGGCAGCTTTGCGCCATGGCCGACCGTTGAAAGGCCGGGCGCAATCGCGATATGGCTGCGCAGCCTCGTGCTCGCACCATCATGCTCGCCAACGTCCGCCAGCGCGGCCTGCCGAGCGAACCGACCGCCGCCAAGTCAGCAGCATCATGACACTCAACAGCCTCGACATCGCCAAGCCGCCGTCCGAGACGCGCGTCGTCGTCGCCATGTCCGGCGGCGTCGATTCCTCGGTGACCGCCGCGCTTCTCGCCGAAGCCGGCTACGACGTCGTCGGCATCACGCTGCAGCTCTACGACGGCGGCGCCGGCCCGCGCCGCGCCGGCGCCTGCTGCGCCGGGCAGGACATCCACGACGCGCGGCGGGTGGCCGAGGCTCTCGGCATCGACCACTACGTCCTCGACTACGAGGAGCGCTTCCGAAAGGCGGTCATCGATCCCTTCGCGGCGAGCTACATCGCCGGCGAAACGCCGATTCCCTGCGTCGCCTGCAACCAGACCGTCAAGTTCCGCGACCTCCTCGAGACCGCTGCGGATCTCGGCGCCGACGCGCTGGCCACAGGCCACTACGTCGAGTCGCGGCAGCGGGACGGCCACCGCGCGATGTTCCGCCCGAAGGATCTCGACCGCGACCAGAGCTACTTTCTCTACGGGACGACGCAGGCGCAGCTCGACTTCCTGCGCTTTCCGCTCGGCACCATGACCAAGGACGAAACGCGCGCGATCGCCGCGCGCTTCGGCCTCGCCGTCGCCGACAAGCCCGACAGCCAGGACATCTGTTTCGTCTCGAAGGGCCGCTATTTCGACGTCATCCGCAAGCTGCGGCCCGAGGCCGGGGAACCGGGGGAGATCGTCCATGTCGACGGCCGCCGCCTCGGCCGGCATGCCGGCATCGTCCACTTCACCATCGGCCAGCGCCGCGGCCTCGGTATCGCCGCGGGCGATCCGCTCTACGTGGTGGCGCTCGACGCGGCCACCGCCACGGTGACGGTCGGCCCGCGCGAGGCGCTCGCGACGCGGCGGATCCGGCTACGGGACCTCAACTGGCTCGGCGCGCGAAGCGTGGCGGCGCACGCCGCCGCCGGCGGTGAGGTGTTCGTCAAGGTCCGCTCGACCCGCCCGCCCGCTCCGGCGCGCATCCTCGCAGCGGAGGGCGGCTCGGTCGAGGTCGAACTGGTTCTCGGGGAAGACGGGATCGCCCCCGGCCAGGCCTGCGTCTTCTACGACGGCGTCGAGGCCGGCGCCGAAGTTCTCGGCGGCGGGGTCATTGTCGAAGGTCTTTCGGCCGGCCGCCTCGCCGCCCGGGAGGGCGTCGCGGCGAGCGTTTAGAGGGTTGGGAGCCTCGTCATCGGCCGGGTCGAACGCTGCCCCGCCTGTCGACCGGGCTGATCGTTCATTACCACAAATGCGCCGGCGCTTTTGTACCCCCCTCTGTCCTGCCGGACATCTCCCCCGCAAGGGGGGAGATCGATCCCGCGCAGAGGTCAGCGCCCACCCTGCGGCGGACGAGCCTTGCATCGGCCTTCCAGAAAGAGGTGTCGGTCTTCCAGATTGAGGTGTCGGCCTTCCACAAAGAGGTGAACGCGCCGACGCTGCCGATCTCCCCCCTTGCGGGGGAGATGTCCGGCAGGACAGAGGGGGGTGGAACACGCCGCTCGGTCTCGGATGGCCGCCCAATGACCGGACCCGAACGGAAGACCGCGAAAATCCCGCCGGCCTAGCCCAGCGGCGACGCCTCGTTGAGGATGCGGACGGTCTCGACGGCCTCCGCCGCTCCCGTTTCCGGCTGGCGGCGATGCACGATGCAGTCGATGAAATGGCGGAGCTCGCGGTCGAGCGGCAGGCCGGGCGAGACAGGCAGATGCGTCACCGGCGCGTTCTCGAAGGCGAACACCTCGCCGTCGCGCCAGACCTGATGGCCGTAGAGCGCCAGCTTCTCGCCCTCGGGCGCGAGGTCGTCGAAGACGATCATCCCCTTGGTGCCGACCACCGAAAAGCGCCGGTCGCGATAGGGCGAGATACGCGAGACGTGAACCTCCGCCTTCAGCCCGCCGGCAAATTCCAGCACGACGTCCGCCACGTCCGTCGCGTCCGACAGGACGGTGCGGCGCATAGCCCGGACGGCGAGCGGCATCGAATTCGCGAGCTTCAGGATCAGCGACAGGTCGTGCGGCGCGAGGTCCCAGACGACGTCCATGCCGAGGAAGCGGCCGAGCCCCATGCGGTTGGCGACGATGTGCCGGACGGTGCCGATCCGCCCCTCCGCCACAACGGCGCAGAGCTTCTGGAAGACCGGATGGAAGCGCAGCACGTGACCGACCATCAGGAGGCGGTCGGCCTTTTCGGCGACTGCCGCCGTCAGCTCGGCGTCGGCGACGTCGAGGGCGATCGGCTTTTCGATCAGGACGTCCTTGCCGGCGGCGAAGGCGGCCCGCGCCACCGGACCGTGGACGCTCGCCGGCAGCGCCAGCACGACGGCGTCGATGTCGCTGGAAGCGATCGCCTCGTCCGGCTCCATGGCGGGCACGCCGTGCCGCTCGGCGAAGCGTTCGGCGCGGTCGAGATTGCGATCGGCAACGGCCGTGAGCGCTCCGATTTCGGCGAGCGTCCTGACGTGGTTCTGTCCCCACTGGCCGCAGCCGATCACGGCGATCTTCGGATGCATCTTGCTTTCAGCCTTTCCTTCTTCGTCGAAACCCACGGCTGAAGGCAGCGAGCCGGAAGGCCCGGCTTCAAGCCGTCCCCCCGCCGGCCAGCCCCTACACCCGCGCGGTGCGCGGCGGCAAGGCGCCGGACGCCCGGCAAAACTCCGCCGCCCTGCGGACAAATGCCGTCAGCGGCGCTCGGCGATGTTGTATTCGCGCATCTTCCGGTAGAGGGTCGACCGGCCGATGCCGAGGCGGCGGGCGATCTCGCTCATCCGCCCGTCATATTGCGCGAGCGCCATCCGGATGAGGTCCGCCTCGACGTCGACGATGCGGCGGACCTGTCCCTCGCCGTCACGCAGCGGGAACTCCGGGACGAAGGGCCGGTCGCGCCGGACCGGCGCCTCGACGCCCGCGCGGTTCGGGCCCGGCAAATCGGCGCTTAGCTCTCCGCGCCGGTCGTCCGCCAGGCCCACCGTCTGCCGCGGCTCTGCCGCGGCGACACGCGTGCCGCCGACGGCCGCCGCGTCCATCAGGGCCGTAATCTGGCGGAAATCCTCGACGCCGAGCGTCTCGTCGTCCGACAGCACGACGGCCCGATGCAGCGTGTTTTCGAGCTGGCGGATGTTGCCGGGCCAGTCGTAGGCTTCGAGCAGCCGCAGCGCCGCCTCGTCGATGCCGTTTGCCGGGGATCGCCGCTCGACGCCGACGAGCCGCTCGAGGAAGCCTTCGACGAGGCCGCGGATCTCGGGCCGCCTTTCGCGCAGCGGCGGCATGGTGATCTCGACGGCGTTGAGGCGATAATAGAGGTCCTCGCGAAAGCGGCCGGCGGCGACGGCCTCGGCGAGGCTGCGATTGGTCGCCGAAATCACCCGGACGTCGACGCGAAGCGGCGCCTTCGAGCCGACGGGATCGATCTCGCCCTCCTGCAGGACGCGCAGGAGCTTCACCTGCGCCGCCGGGGCGAGTTCGCCGACCTCGTCGAGGAACAGCGTGCCGCCGTCCGCCTCGGCGAACTTGCCGCGGTGCTCGTCGGTGGCGTCGGTGAAGGCACCCCGCGCATGGCCGAACAGGATGCTCTCGACGAGATCGGCCGGCAGGGCGCCGCAATTGACCGCGACGAACGGCTTCGACGCGCGTTCGCCGGCAGCCCGGATGGCGCGGGCCAGCCACTCCTTGCCGACGCCGGTCTCGCCGCTGATCAGGATGGGGATGCTGGATCGCGCCGCCTTTGCCGCCATCGCGAGGACCGGCCGCATCACCGGCGAGGCCTCGCCGGGCGCGAGCGTCGTGTCGCCGCGCTTCGGCCGCGCCGCGGCATGCATGCGCACGGCGTTGGCGAGCGTCTCGCGCAGCCGCTCCGGCGACACCGGCTTGACCACGAAATCGAAGGCCCCGGCGCGCATCGCCTCGACCACCGTGTCGATCGAGCCCTTGGCGGTCTGCACGACGATCGGCACGTCGAGGCGGTTGCGGCGCATTTCCGCCATCACCTCCATGCCGCTCTTGTCCGGCATCAGCAGATCGAGCACCACTGCGGCGATCTGGCCGGCATTGCGACCGCCGAGGGCGTCGAGCGCCGCGCGGCCGCCGTCGCAATGCAGCGGCTGCAGCCCCATGCGGGCGACATGCGCGTCGAGCAGCCGACGCTGGATGGGATCGTCGTCGACGATGAGGACGATGTCGGTCATTGACGCCTCCGGTCTCGTCTTGGTGCGAGAATGACCCACTTTGGCACGGGCGCCTAAAATCCGACTGAACGGAAACGGACAATTAATTCTCTGTAATTTCAGTCGAATTTGACGCAAGTGGCGGGCGTCACGATATCGTCGGGAGATTGGCCGCGCCTTCGGGCTTGGCCGGGGCGAGCCGGAGGGCTATTGCCTCCGGACGGCGTCGAGACAGAATGGAAAGAAGCTCTTGAGAACGATTGCGACGATCATTGCCGCCCGTTCCGCGGCCGAGGCGGCTGCGACGACGGCGGGCGACCTTCCCGAGTGGAATCTCGCCGATCTCTATCCCGCGATGACGAGCCCGGAGCTCGCCGCGGACATGGACCGCGCGCGGCAGGCGGCGGCGGCCTTCCAGGAGCGCTGGCGCGGCCGGCTCGCCGAGGCGGCGGCAGCAGAGGACGGCAACCTCGTCGAAGCCATCCGCGCCTACGAGGGCCTCGAGGAACTGCTCGGCCGGATCATCTCCTTTGCCGGCCTCGTCTATTCCGGCGACACCTCGGATCCGGCGCGGGCGAAGTTCTACGGCGACACCCAGTCGAACGTCACCGACATCGCCTCGAAGCTCCTGTTCTTCGCGCTGGAGCTCAACCGCATCGACGACGCCGTCCTCGATGCGGCGATGGACCGCGATCCGGCGCTCGGCCACTACCGGCCGTGGATCGTCGATCTCAGGAAGGACAAGCCCTACCAGCTGGAAGACCGCGTGGAAGAGCTGTTCCACGACAAGGCGGTGACCGGCGCGGGATCCTGGAACCGGCTGTTCGACGAGACGCTGACGTCGCTGCGCTTCACCGTCGACGGCGAGGACATGGCGATCGAAGCCGCGCTCAACATGCTGCAGGATCCCGAGCCCGAGAAGCGGCGCAAGGCGGCGAACGCCCTCGCCAACGTGTTTTCCCAAAATCTCAGGGTCTTCACCCTCATCACCAACACGCTGGCCAAGGACAAGGAGATCTCCGACCGCTGGCGCGGCTTTGCCGACGTCGCCGATTCGCGCCACCTCGCCAACCGGGTCGAGCGCGACGTCGTCGACGCCCTGACCGCCGCCGTCGACGAGGCCTATCCCCGCATCTCCCATCGCTATTACGCGATGAAGGCGAAATGGCTCGGCGTCGACCAGCTCGAATACTGGGACCGCAACGCCCCGCTGCCCGACGCCAGGCGCCGCGACATCCCGTGGGGCGAGGCCCGCTCGACGGTGCTTTCGGCCTATTCGGGCTTCTCGCCGGAAATGGCGTCGATCGCCGAGCGCTTCTTCGACAATTCATGGATCGACGCGGCGATCCGGCCCGGCAAGGCGCCCGGCGCCTTCGCCCATCCGACGGTGCCGAGCGTCCACCCCTATGTCCTCCTCAACTACATGGGCAAGCCGCGCGACGTGATGACGCTCGCCCACGAACTCGGCCACGGCGTGCATCAGGTGCTGGCCGGCCGGCAGGGGGCGCTGATGGCGCCGACGCCGCTGACGCTCGCCGAGACCGCCTCGGTCTTCGGCGAGATGCTGACCTTCCGGTCGCTGCTCGACCAGGCGAAGACCGACGCCGAGAGGAAGACGCTGCTCGCCTCGAAGGTCGAGGACATGATCAACACGGTGGTCCGGCAGATCGCCTTCTACCAGTTCGAGCGCAAGCTCCACACCGAGCGACGCCAGGGCGAACTGACCTCGGAGCGGATCGGCGAGATCTGGCTGGAGGTGCAGGGCAAGAGCCTCGGCCCGGCGATCCGGCTCGGCGACGGCTACGAGACCTACTGGACCTACGTGCCGCACTTCATCCACACGCCGTTCTACGTCTACGCCTATGCCTTTGGCGACTGCCTGGTGAACTCGCTCTATGCGGTCTACCGCAATTCGGAGGCCGGATTTCAGGAGAAGTATTTCGCCATGCTGAAGGCCGGCGGCACCAAGCACCATTCGGAGCTGCTGGCACCCTTCGGCCTCGACGCCTCCGATCCGGCCTTCTGGTCGAAGGGGCTCGGCATGATCTCCGGCTTCATCGACGAGCTGGAGAAGATGGGCTGAGCCGATCGGCCGGCGCTGCCGCCCGAACATTGCGAGGCCGCCCCCGCCGGGCGGCCTCTTTCGTGTCGAGGCCCCGGCCGTCCGCGGCGCGGAATCGCGACCTTTCCTTGCCATCGGCGAGCATCGCCTAAGTGTCGAAGACACCGCCACGGAAAGGAGCCCTCGATGCGAAACCTCTTGGCCGCCGCGTTTGCGATCCTCGCTCTGGCGATGGCCGGGCCGGCCGCAGCCCAGACGCCGCCGAACGTCCTGATCGTCGGGCAAATCGCCGAGCCGAAGTCCCTCGATCCGCAGGCCGTCACCGCGACCAACGACTTCCGCATCCTCGTCAACCTCTATGACGGGCTGGTGCGCTTCAAGAAGGGGACGCTGGAGGTCGAGCCGGCGCTGGCCAAGAGCTGGGACATTTCCGAGGACGGCAAGACCTACACCTTCCACCTGCGCGACGACGTCACGTTCCACGACGGCACGCCCTTCGACGCCGAGGCGGTGAAGTTCACCTTCGACCGCATGCTGAAGGACGACCATCCGTTCCACGATACCGGCCCCTTCCCCCTCGCCTTCTTCTTCTCGCAGGTCGACAGCGTCACCGCCAAGGACGCGCACACCGTCGTCTTCCAGCTGAAGGAACCTTTCGCGCCGTTCCTCTCGAACCTCGCCTATCCGACCGGGCTGATCGTCTCGCCCGAGGCCGTGAAGAAATACGGCAAGGATTTCGGCCGCCATCCGGTCGGCACCGGCGCCTTCAAGTTCGAGGGCTGGGACCCGAACGCCAAGGTCGTGGTCTCGCGCAACGAGGATTACTGGGACGGCCCGCCGCAGCTCGAAGCGGTCGTCTTCCGGCCGATCGCCGACGCCAACACCCGTGTCGCCGAGATGCTGTCGGGCGGCATCGACCTGATGGTCGAAGTGCCGCCGGACAGTCTCTCGCAGTTCCGGAGCGATGCGAACTACACGGTCTACGAGGAGGCCGGACCGCATCTCTGGTTCCTGATCCTCAACACCAAGGAGGGCCCGTTCTCGGACAAGCGGGTGCGCCAGGCGGTGAACTACGCCATCGACAAGAAGGCGATCACCGAGAACGTCCTGCAGGGCACGGCGACGATCGCCGCCGGGCCGATCCCCGGCGCCTTCGAATGGGCGAACGACGGCTCGGTCGCGCCCTACCCTCACGATCCGGAAAAGGCCAAGGAGCTGATCCGCCAGGCCGGCGCCGAGGGCAAGACACTGACCTTCTACGTGCCGGAGGGCGGCTCGGGCATGCTCGATCCGGTCGCCATGGCCACCGCGATCCAGGCGGATCTCAAGAAGGTCGGCCTTCAGGTCAACATCCAGACCTACGAGTGGAACACCTATCTCGCCAACGTCAATCCGGGCCTGAAAGGCAAGGCGGACATGGCGGAGATGGCCTGGATGACCAACGATCCCGACACCCTGCCCTTCCTCGCGCTCCGCTCAGACGCGATGCCCGACGAGGGCGGCTTCAACTCCGGCTACTATGCCAATCCGGAGGTCGACAAGCTGCTCGACGAGGCCCGCAAGACGACGGACCAGAAAGAGCGCGGCGCGCTCTATGAAAAGGTCCAGAAGATCGTCCATGACGACGCGCCCTGGGCCTTCGTCGCCAACTGGAAGCAGAACGCCGTCACGACGGCGACGGTCCAGGGCTTCGAGCTCGAGCCGTCGTTTCTGCTGATGCTCAAGGACGTGACCAAGGGGTGAGCGGGAACATGCTCGCTCGATCGGTCTTCACCTGCCGGCGCAGCGCCCCCCTCTGGGCTGCCGCCCATCTCCCCCACAAGGGGGGAGATCAGCAGCTTTTGCGTTCGCAGCCTCTTTTCGTCCGTTCGTGCAAACTATCCGCTTTGATAGTTGGCCGAGACGCGGGGGCGGGATCGATCTCCCCCCTTGCGGGGGAGATGTCCGGCAGGACAGAGGGGGGCTCGCAGCTACCTGTCACCCGAGAGCCGGCCGCACTCCGACGCCCAGCCCTCCAACGACGCGGGGGGGGGGGGGGGGGGGGGGGGCCGGGGGCCCGGCCGCCCCGCGGCCCCCCGCCGGGGCGCCCGCCC